>CAYYTK010000067.1:2040-2770 GCA_964474695.1 uncultured Anaerolineales bacterium | reverse complement strand
CAGGACAAAAACAAGCCCGATGCTGCCGACCTCGAACAGCGCAGAAAAAACGCGGCCGACCATGTACACCGCACCGTAAGCGGACATATCGACCGGAATGCCCTGCCCCAGGGTCCAAAAATGAAGGGTCTGGTTAAGGTGGTTGGCGAGTTCCGCCAGCACTCGCACGATGAAGATGGGCAGCGAACCATAAACGAAGAGTCCGTACCCCAGATTGTAGGGATTCATCGGCGATGTGGTGCTATCGAAGAACTGCTTAAAGCCGTCCGGCAGGTGCATTGAGCTGGTCACCATGGTCAAAAAGTTCTCATCGGGATGAACATGCGTGCCCATGTCCCAGTTGATGTGGCTCAAGCGCAAATAAGCACCAGCTAACACAATCAAAGCCAGCAGCCAACGCGCGGCAGCATCGGTGGCCAGCCATTTGATCACTCTGTCGGCCACTTTTCGTAGTCGGTCAGGTCTGGAAAAAGGGGTATCAACGTTTGTCGTCATGGTATTCTCAGCTTCAATCGGCATTTAAGCCGCAAAATCACGGCACAGCATAGCGCGTCATGATGTGCATTTGGTCAGACCGCCGATAGTATTCGTGGATCGTCCCGCCCGGATATGCAGCCGTGATGCCGGGAATATCCTCGTAGCGGTCGGTCAGAAAGTAGAAATAGACAGGTCGCTGATCACCGATCTGCGCCAGAATCCCCGGCGCGCAGCCCTTGAACGCGCCCCATGC
>CAYYTK010000067.1:0-2030 GCA_964474695.1 uncultured Anaerolineales bacterium | reverse complement strand
TGGATGGGCGGATGGCCCACGACACCCTCCGCGTTCACGGTGTCAGCCGTACACATCAGGAAGAGTCCCTGCCCTTCCGCCACTTCGTACTCCAGCGCGGCGATCGTCACGGCCTCCTGGTTCGGCGACTTGAACGACTCTCGCACAGTGTACACGCCGAAATAGTAATAGATGGTGGCCGCGCACAAGATCAAGGTCAGCGCCAGAGCAATGGTCTGCCTGAGCCGGGCCTTCGCCTTGACCCGGCGTAAGGCCTCCGCCAGGGCCTGGCTGGCCGCATCGACGCCAACCGCGGTGGTCGTAATGAGCAGCGGCACGATGCCCAGCGCCCGATGAAATGCAGCCGGCACGGTCAGAAGAAATGATCCGAGGGCCAGATTGATCGCCAGCCAGGCCAGCATCCCCTGGCTGATGGGCCGCTTGAACCGACTGAAGAGCACCAACAGACCTACTAAGAAAAACGGTACGTGCAGCGGATTCAACATCGCCTGCTTAGGATTATAGAAGGTGCCGCGGTCTGGCAAGACCACGAGAAACAGCAAACTGTCACGGGCATGCCGCCACCACATTTGCGCCGGCGTCTCTCCGAAGCGCGCGGCCACTTCCTCAACCGAACTGGAGAACGGGATCGTCAAGTCTAAATGCTGGACAAAGCCCGCAGGGATCCTGAACCAATCGCCGAGCAGCGGTTCCATCACGACCAGGGTCACCAACAACGCGCCTAACAGCAGATACCAGGCGCGCAACACGCCCCGCCAATCTGCCAGCAGCCACACCAGGACCTGGGCAACCACGATGAACGGGATGGCGCGCGCGCCGAAGTAATAGTACTGGCCCAGGCCCAAGCCCACCCCCGCGGCTGCGTAAGCCAGCGGATGGCCGGTGGAGCCTGCGGCCCATAACCCCGCCAACGTCCAAGCCATGAAAAGCACATCGGAGACGTTATTGACTCCCAGCCGGCTGAAGTGCACGGCTACATCCGAGCTCACGGCCAGCAGGCCCGCCAGGATGGCAATCCGGCGCCCAAACGCCACGCGTGCGAACAGGTAGATCGCGACCACCGCCAGCGTCCCCATAAAGACCGACGGCAGCCGCATGGCCAGAAACGACCGGCCAGCAATCGGCAGCCACAAGCTGTTCAAAAAGAACTGGAGGGTGGGATGCGTCGCCCAACCGGCCGTAAAGGGGTCGCGCGCCAATCCCATCGCCGCGTGCACCGGGAACTGCGCCAGCGTGCCTTCGTCCGGATCGAAACCCCAGGGGATCGTCTCCAGACTGGGCAGCCGCAAGGCCAGCGCGCCAGCGATCAGCAGCACGATGATCAGGGCATCCCAGCGGTCCAAGCGGCGGCGCCCCGACAGGCCAAGGCGGATGGGCTGCGGCTTGAAATGCGAGACCGACAGGATTACCACCGTACAGCCTAGAACCCACAGCAGGATCATGGACCACGGCGAGGCCAGTCCCTTCAGATTCGCGATATTGAGGGCCAGCGGCAAACCGATCAGAAGGCCGATGCAGATTTGCAGGGCATCCAGGAGGACGCTGGGGCGGCGCAGGTGGAAGCGCAGCGCCAGCAACAGCAGGCTGCTTCCCATCACCGCCAGGCCCCAAATCCATAACCGAGGCGCGTACCCCGCGGTGAGCTGGCCCGCGTACATGCCCAACGCAGGCGCCACAACATCGCGCATCAAGACGGGCGACCGGAGGGAGGCTGAGACTGACGTTTCGGCCTCCCCCGGCTCCCGCTCGACACTGCGCGGTGGTCCCGGTTCCGCATCCGCGTGCTCAATCGTACCCATGTCTACTTCTGCATCATCGGCGCCCAGCCGCGCGCCTCGATCTGTTCACGCACCCTCTGCACTTGATCCTGTTCTGCAGAGGCCAACAGCATTTGCACCAGGGCCAGGGTGTAAAGTGCATCCATGCCGGTCACGGCCGGAGGCGTACCGTGCAGGGCGGCTTGAATAAAGGCCCGGATCTCGGCCTCCAGCGGCTCAACCTTGTTCAGGTTGAACTTCATCACATTGCCT
>CAYYTK010000066.1:0-5131 GCA_964474695.1 uncultured Anaerolineales bacterium | reverse complement strand
GGATTGCAGATGCCGGCCAAACCCTGTGGCGCAATCCGCTGGATTGCGGATGCCGGCCAAACCCTGTGGCGCAATCCGCTGGATTGCAGATGCCGGCCAAACCCTGTGGCGCAATCCGCTGGATTGCGGATGCCGGCCAAACCCTGTGGCGCAATCCGCTGGATTGCGGATGCCGGCCAAACAATCCAGCGGATTGTTTTACAGACCGCCGGCTCAACTAAAGCGTTTCAGCGAGACTTCTCAACATCGCCGCCGCACCGTATGATTCCGGCCCATGCCCGAAGCAGATGACCTCAGGTTCCAGCGCAGCCAACTTGCGCACGGAGGCCAGGGCGGCATCCCAGTCTGCCGCATAGGCGCGCTTCGGGACACGCATGCAGCCCTTGCGCACGCTCCCCAACGCATCCCCAGCGATCAGGGTGCGCGTCTGGGGATGGAAATAGGCCGTGTGGCCGGGCGTGTGTCCCGGTGTGTGCACCGCGATCCAACCGCTGCCGATCTCCTCGCCGTCCCCCACCGGCCGGGTGACCTCGGTCGGCTGCGGGGGCCACAAGCGGTAGAGCACCCCGGTGGCCAGAATGACCGGGTCCAGGAACGTGTCCCCTCCGGGGAGGGTGCGCCACCGGTTGCTTCTCAAGAGCGGCGCCTCCGCGACATGAGCCACGATATCGGCGTGACTGGCGGTCGCCAAGGCTGCCAGCCGTCCGACGTGATCGAAGTCAGCGTGCGTGACCGCGATGGTGCGGATATCTGCGGGCCGGCATTCCAGGGCCGCCAGGCTGGCAGAGATCTCCCTTCCAGACCAGGGATGGCCGCAGTCAAACAGGATGGGTCCGTCCTCAACGTGCGTGCTCTCTCCTGGCCGCCATAAGTAGGAGTTCACGCCATGCAAGTAAGGGAGACGACGAAGCCCTGGAACGATGTTCACTTTCCGCGGCTCAACTCACAGCCCTGACATCCCGAAGCGGCATCACTCCTGCGTTTGGCGTCCCAGCGGCAGCGCCCGGTCGACGTTTTCGTGCGGCCGCGGGATCACATGCACCGAGACGACCTCGCCGACCTTCTCAGCCCCCCGCGCGCCAGCTTCCAGCGCGGCCTTGACCGCAGCAACGTCGCCGCGCACGATGGCGGTAACGTACCCGCCGCCGATCTTCTCGTAGCCGACCAGCTCAACCTTGGCGGCCTTCACCATCGCGTCCGAGGCTTCCACCATCGCCGCGAATCCCTTTGTCTCGATCATGCCCAGTGCTTCTGCCATCAGGGTGTCTCCTTGTAAAGGTATGGCTTGTGGTCTGTCACATACTGCGTACTACGTACTGCGTACTGCGTGTCACCCATCAATACATCGGTCCGCTGGATTGATGGGCCTAATGCTAACAACCATCATTACATCGTTCCGGGTCTGCGTACCTCGTGACCACGAATAGGGGCGCATATGACCATGCACTACTGTATGCAGTGGTTCAAAGCACCGGTCCGGCATAATGTAACGCAAGTATGCTGGAACGATGTATTGATGACCGACAAATACGCAATACGCAATACGCAGTACGCAATACGCAGTACGCAGTACGCAATACGCAGTACGCAGTACGTTCTACTCCCGCTTACCCTGCGCTTCTTCCCGTCCGCTGACCCCTTCGATGGCGGCCAGCGCGGCGCCATAGCCCGCCATGATGTCCCGCTCCTCACCGCCCAGGTAGACGCGGCCAAAGGAGCCGAACGCAACCACTTCCAGGATATTGATCTCCGCCGCCTTTTCAGCTTCGTTGGCTGCCAAAGCCGCGTAGCCGGCCGGCTCCACCTCCAGCACGTAAAGCGTCTGGCCGGCCAGCAGCATGTGGCCGTGGCGCATGCGGTTGATGAGCTGCACCTGGTGCGCGTCAATGGCGCGGATGATCTGGCTGGAGATGACGCGCGGTTTGCGGCGTTCTTCTTCTCGCACGCCCAGCGCCTGCAGGATTGCTGCGCCTGCCGCGCGCACCTCGGCCTGGCTCTCCGAGTGGACCTCCAGAATGCCATAGAGGCGCTCGACGATCTGCATGCCGGGGCGGACGCGTGTCGCCTTCAATGCGACGTCGGTGATGCGGTTGATCTCGATGCCGGGCGAGATTTCCACCCACAACGAGGCGTCACCGGGCAGCGGCAGGAAACCCTTGGCCACGGTGCCCAGGAAGGCCGCATGCTGCGGCTGGAGGCTGTCCAGGAACACGTAAGAGCGCAAATCGACGGCCATCTTACTCTCCATGCTGTGTTTTCGAAACCAAAGAAATCAGGTTCCTCGAAGAAACCTGGTTTCTGTTGTCAAAGATGCCGCAGCCTGACGATCGGTTGATCGCGGAACGCATCCAGCTCGGCTGGCTCGCTGCCCGCGGCACGCGCCAGCTTCTCGGGCGTGATGAAATCCGCGAATTGCAGGTTGGTCAGCCTTTGCTTCTCATCTTGGGTCAAGGCGCGGCCGGCGAAAACGGCTTCCGGCCTGGTCAGCAGCTTATCTCGGCAGGCGCCGCAGACGTGGGCGTGAGCCAGGACGATCAGGAACTCGCGTTGTGACATGTTCAGTTGCCTCTTGGCCGGCATGTATGCCGCCGGCATGTATGCCGCAGCATCATCCGTAACCGCCGCCTGACTTGCCTCCCGGCTCCGGTGCGCCCGGCTTCACATCGCCCTTGATCTCGCCGATGATGCGGATGCTGGCGCTGGCGCCGATGCGCGTCGCACCGGCCGCGATCATGGCCTTCGCTTCCTCCGCCGTCCTGACGCCCCCCGCGGCCTTCACGCCCATTTCAGGGCCCACGACACGGCGCATCAGGGCCACATCCTGGATGGTGGCGCCGCTCGGTCCGAAGCCGGTCGATGTCTTGACATAGTCGGCGCCGGCAGCCTTGCTGAGCACGCACGCCTCAACCTTCTCCTCGTCGGTCAGGTAGGCGGCCTCGATGATCACCTTCACGACAGCGTTCAAGGGGTGCGCCGCGTTCACCACCGCGGCGACGTCATCCTCGACGATGCCGTATTGCTGTGACTTGAGCGCGCCGATGTTGATCACCATGTCCAACTCGGTGGCGCCCAGGTGCGCACAGCGCTGCGCCTCGAAGGCCTTGACTTCGGGGAGGGTGGCGCCCAGCGGGAACCCGATCACGGTGCACACCTTCACCGGGCTGCCGCGCAGCAGTTGCGCGCACAGCGGCACCCAGGCCGGGTTGATGCAGACCGAGGCAAAGCTGAATTGCCGCGCCTCCGCGCAGAGCTGGCGGACTTCCTCTTCGGTAGCTTGCGGCTTAAGCAGCGTGTGGTCGATCATCTTGGCCATGTCGGCCGAGATGCTCTTCACCCCCAGCCGCGTGGTAAGCCGGTCCGCGCCCGCGCCGACGACCTGCCGTGCACCGTCGGGGTTGGTTTGCACGCACTGGCCGTCGCAAGCCTGATCGCCGCAGATGGCGCAAGGCAGCTTTTCACCGCCGGCAGGATACGCGGCCAGCACCTCACGGGTGATGATTTCGACCAACTGGTCGATGGTGTAGGGACCGAGATTGTTTGGCATGGAACACCTTACCGTAGAAAGCGTTTTTCGATCGCCATGATCTTGTCGACCCGTTTGGCGTGCCGGCCCGGGCCGTAAGGGGTGGCCAGCCAGGTTTGCACGATCTGCTTGGCCAGGTTGAGCCCGATCAGGCCCGCGCCCAGGGTGAGGACGTTGGCGTGGTTGTGCTCCCGGCTGTTGGTCGCGGTGGCGTGATCGTAGCAGAGCGCCGCACGTACGCCCGGCACCTTGTTCGCGGCCATGCAGGAGCCGATGCCGACGCCGTCGATCATGATCCCATTGGCGCACTGGCCGTCGGCGACCAGCCGCGCCACCGCGTAGGCGATGTCGGGATAGTCCACCGAATCTGCGCTGTGGGTGCCGCAATCGATCGGCTCGTAGCCCAGGCTCTGTAGATACGGCTTCAGCGCCTCTTTCAAGCTGAAGCCGGCGTGGTCCGCGCCGAGGGCCACGCGCTGCGCGGCGGGGCTGTTGCTCTGCGCCAGCGCCGCGGGCAGCGCCGGGTCGCCCTCGATCAGCGTGACGTTTCGCTCGCGGGCAGCCTCGCGCGCCAGGGGCGTCACCAGCGCATCCGGCGGCACGTGCAGCTTGGAGCCCGGCGCCAGACCGCGCACAACCGTTTCATCGATCAGGGGACGCCCCTGGCTTTGGGGCGTGGCAGCGCCGCCGGGTCGAGCGCCTTGACCCGGCGTTCCGGTGGCATCCGGCGCTGCCAGCAAGCGGTTCAACACACGCTGCACGGCTTCGCGGACCTCATTTTCAGTTGGAGACATGGGCAGGCTCCTGACTCATTGTGTGCCGGCGGCGCTGAGATCGGTCAGATCGTAGCGCGGCACCAGCGACCAGTAGCGCGGCGGCCAGTATGAAACGAGCGCCTTGCCGATGATCTTATCCTCCGACAAGGGGCCCCACAAATGCGAGTCGCTGGAGTTGTTGCGGTTATCGCCCATCACGAAGACCTCATCCGGGCCGAGCGTGATGGGCGCGGAGGTGTGGCTGCCGGGATTCGGGCCGAACGGTTCCGGCACGATTGCGCCGTTGACATAGATTTTGCCCTCGCGCACCTCCACGGTTTCACCAGGCAGGCCGATGACCCGCTTGATGAAATCGCGGCTGGGGTCGCGCGGATACTCGAAGATGACAACGTCGCCGCGCCGCGGCTCGCGCACGCACCACGTCTTGCTCCACAGCTCAACGTTGACGATCGGCACATCCACGTGGATGCCGGGGCAATAGGACCAGCGGTTGACGATCAGGAACTGGCCGTTGTGAAAGTTGGGCTCCATGCTGGTGCCATCGATGCGGTAGTTCTGGATGAAGGTGCGGATCAGCATGACCATCAGGATGGCCAGCGCCAGCACTTCCACGAGTTCCCAGACCACGGCCAGAAGTGGAGGCCGCGGCTCGGTCGTCTGCGGGGGAAAGTCGATGTCCGGCTCAGGGGTCGGAGTTTGCGAATCGCTCACGGGTCTTCCTATCTGGTGAAGTTTGCAGCATTATAGCACCGGCCCCATAGGCTGGCAAGAGCAAGCCCTGATGTCCGGACATGAGTTCGGACATCAGGCGTCGATATAGTGTCAGAGCCTC
>CAYYTK010000065.1:0-7594 GCA_964474695.1 uncultured Anaerolineales bacterium | reverse complement strand
GGTCTGCAAAACGCAAGACGGCCACTTGAACAAACTCAAGTGGCCGTTACAATGCCGAGTTCCCCGCTGTGCCGTGTGCTCGACTGTTTTGAACCTGCTTACGCAGGTGGGCGCCTTGCCGGTCAGTCCTGCTTTGCTAAGACGCATGTCGCACGAAGCGGCATGCGCAGCTATTGCATCGCCGGCCGGGATGTCCAACGCCCTTAGTATTCATGTTGGCTCAAAACGTTGTTGGAACATCACGAGCACGGCAGGGTCCTACGCCGCTATCCTAGCACAACTCTTTTCAGGGTGCAAACCTCAGGATAGGGGCGAGGCACTCCATCCACAGCCTTCAAACCCACAGGCCAGCGCCTGATGCGCTACGACTCAGCAGCGCAGAACAACCCAGGAGTGCCTCGCCCCTACTCAACGACGGCCAGGTGCAGCTCGCGCAACTGGGCCGCGCCGATCTTCGACGGCGAGCGGAACATCATATCGGTGGCCGACGCGGTTTTCGGGAACGCGATCACATCCCGGATGCTGGGGGTGCCGGCCAGGATGGCGACGGTGCGATCGATGCCGGTGGCCAGGCCGCCGTGGGGCGGCGCGCCGTACTCGAACGCCTCCAGCAGGTGGCCGAACTTCTCCTCGGCCTCCGCCGGGCCGATGCCCAGGGCGCGGAACATGGCTTGCTGCCGCTCGCGGCGGTGGATCCGAATGCTGCCGCCGCCCACTTCCCAGCCATCCATCACGAGGTCATACGCCTTGGCCCGCACGCGGCCGGGATCGCTCTCCAGCAGGTCCCAATCCTGATCCAGGGCCGACGTGAACGGGTGATGCATGGCGGTCCAGCGCCCCTCTTCCGCGCTCCATTCCAGCAGGGGGAATTCCACCACCCAACACAGCGCATGGACATCGGCCCGCACCAGGCCGAGCTGCTGCCCGAGCTGCAAGCGCAGGTCGCCCAGGCTCTTCGCCACCACGCCGCGCTGGCTGTCCGCGATGATCAGGATCAGGTCGCCGTCCGCGGCGCCGGTGCGCGCGGTGATCGCCGCCAGCTCCGCCTCGGTCAACGCCTTGGCCGAAGACTTGACGCCGCCGTCGCGGCACGCGATCCAAGCCAGGCCCTTAGCGCCCTGGCGTCTGGCGGCCTCGGCCAGGTCATCAAGCTGCTTGCGGCTGAAGCCGGCCGCGGCCGGGGCCACGATCGCCTTCACCTGCCCGCCCGCAGCGATCGCGGCGGCAAAGACCTGGAACGCGCTGCCGGCCAGCAGATCGCTCAGGTCCACGAACTGCATGCCGAAGCGCAGGTCGGGCTTATCCGAGCCGTACTTATCCATCGCCTCGGCGTAGGTCAACACCGGGAACGGCTTCTGCAGGATCGGCTTGCTGCCCAACGTTTCGACGATCCTGGTGTACAGCGGCTCGATCACCGCCATCACATCCTCGCGCTCGACGAAGGACATCTCCACGTCAAGCTGCGTGAACTCGGGCTGCCGGTCCGCGCGCAGGTCCTCGTCGCGGAAGCAGCGCGCGATCTGGAAATAGCGCTCATAACCGGCCACCATCAGGAGCTGCTTGAGCTGCTGGGGGGACTGCGGCAGGGCGTAGAACTCGCCCGGGTGGACGCGGCTGGGCACCACGTAATCGCGCGCACCCTCCGGCGTGGTCTTGATGAGCATCGGCGTCTCGATCTCGATGAACCCGTGCTCCGTCATGTAGTCGCGGATCAGCTTCACGGTGTGATGGCGCAGCAAGATGTTCCGCTGCATGGCCGGGCGGCGCAAATCGAGGTAGCGATACTTCAACCGCAGCGCCTCATCCACGTCGGCGTCCTCGTTGATGTAGAACGGCGTCGTGCGCGCCTCGTTGAGGATCTGGGCGCCGGTCGCAATGACCTCGATCTCCCCGGTGGGCAGATTGGGGTTGGTCAAGCCCGCGGGCCGCGGCCGCACGGTCCCGGTCACCTGGATGACGTACTCGCTCCGCGCGGCGTCCAGCACGGCATAGGCGGCCGGGGCAGCCTGCGCGTCGCAAGTCACCTGCACGATGCCTGAGCGGTCGCGCAGGTCCAGGAACAGCAGCGCGCCGTGGTCGCGGCGGCGATGCACCCACCCGGCCAGGGTTACCGTTTGGCCCGTGTGGGCCGCACGCAATTCTCCGCAGTTGATCGATTTCAGCATGATGGCTCTCTCCAGCGCAGATTAGACCGCGATTATACCGCCCCCCACTGCGAAGACGCAAACAGCGGGACCCCATACCTTTGGCATGCGTCCGCGGCCATGATATACTCTCAAGCAGTACTGCTTAATGAGGAGCACATGGAATGCTTTTCTTGATCACCGGCGGCGCCGGATTCATCGGGACAGCACTGGCAAACCGCCTGGTCAGTGACGGCCATCACGTGCGCGTCCTGGATGACTTGAGCGCCGGGGATCCCACCCGACTTAACGATAATATCCTGTTTACGCGCGGCGATGTGCGCGACCGGCCCAAGTTATGGACGCTGCTGCAGCGCGTGGATTGCGTCTTCCACCTGGCCGCGCGGGTTTCGGTCCAGGAATCGGTGCTGTATCCGCGCGAGTACAACGATGTCAACGTCGGCGGCACGGTGAGCCTGGCCGAGGCCACGCGCGACGCCGGGGTCAAGCGGATCGTGCTCGCCTCCTCGGCCACGGTGTACGGCCCCCAGCCGCAGCAGCCCGTGCGCGAGACCGCCTGGCCGCACCCCGAAGTCCCCTATGCCGTCAGCAAGCTGGCGGCGGAGCATTACGTGTTCGCCCTCGGCGCGTTGAACGGCATCGAGACAGTCGCGCTGCGCATCTTCAACGCCTACGGCCCAGGCCAGCGCATCCCGCCGGTGCACGCGCCGGTGGTGCCCCACTTCGCCCGCAACGTGCTGAACCGCGCCTCGGTGGTGGTGCACGGCAACGGCCAACAGACCCGCGATTTCGTTTACATCGACGATGTGGTCGCCGCGCTTGTCGCGGCCGCCACCGCGCCGGGCGTCGACCGCCAGGTCATTAACATCGGTTCAGGCCAGGAGACCAGCATCCAAAGGCTGATCGCCACCCTGGGACAGGTGACCCAACGCCAGCCCGAAGTGATCTACAACCCGGAAGAAGGCGGCGGCATTGCGCGGCTGGTGGCGGATGTGAGCGTGGCCCAGCGCCTGCTGGGGTACCGGCCGAAGGTGGCGCTGACGGAAGGGCTGGAGCGGCTCCTGGCGGAGGACCCGCGCCTGGCGCGCAGATAAGGCACAGCAAGAAACCCGGTTTCTCGGAGAAACCGGGTTTCTTTATTTTCAGTAGTGCGTCACCACCGGCGTGCCGATGCTGGCCCAATTGAACACCCACGCGGCGTCCTGCGTCCGCATGTTAACGCAGCCGTGGCTCATCGGGTAGCCGAAGTTGTTGTGCCAATAGGTGCCGTGGATCGCGTAGCCCCGATAGAAATACATGGTGTAGGGCACATTGGGCAGATCATACCCCGGCCCGGTCATGCGGGTGGAAGTCAGCTTCGTATAGATCGCAAAACGCCCCACAACCGTGGGGGTCCCCGGCAGCCCGCCGCTGATCGACGCCGAAAAGACCGGCGTATCCCCCTGATAGGCCGTAAGCGTCTGGGCGCTCAAATTGACATCGATCCACCGCTGCCCGCCGCCGCCCGTGGCGGGCGGCGCGCTGCCGCCGCTGCTGGCGCTGCCGATGCGCAGCCGCTGACCGATCCAAATCCGGTCGGGATTCGTCAACCCGTTGGCAGCCAGCAGCGCGGCCACGGTCGTGTGGTAGCGGGCAGCGATCTTGGTGAGGGTGTCGCCGGGCTGCACAATGTAGATGCTGCCCGTGGCCGGGGACGGGGTCGTCCCTGAGGATGAGCCGCCTGCGCCGGGAATGATCAGCCGCTGGCCGACGTAGATGTGATTAGGGTTCGTGATGCCGTTGGCATTCACGATCGCCGAGATCGACACCCCGTAACGCGCGGCGATGCGCGCCAACGTATCGCCGGCGCGCACCACGTAGACGGTCTGGTCCTCGGCCGGGGCAGCCGCGGCCGGGGATACGGCGAGCAGATTCGTCGTGATCAGCGAGAACAAAAGCAGCGCAACGAACAGGGCCGTGCGCCGGCCCGACAACAGCCGGCCGCCGGCCCGGCGATGAGAGGAAGATGAAGGCCACCGCATACTTGATACCTCGCTTGTGCCCCAGGATTCGGTCGCAACGCGTCACGGTTACGAAAAGCCAGCGACCAGTGATCGTTCGTAGCAGATGATACACTAGTTACGCACAATTTGTCAACTGCAATCGTTATAATATATGATTTACTAGATGATATCACGCGATAGCCCTGCCTTTGCCCCCAAGCTGTTGTGTGCTATAATATCCATTCGACTTACCCTGTGCTGGAGATGCTACCGCATGAATCGTTACCGGTCTATCGGGCGCAAGGCAGCGTTCCTGGCCTGCGCGCTCTGCTTGCTGCTGGGTGCGTGGCCCCTGCTGGCCCAGGACGCCGCCCCGACCCTCAAAACCGCCTCCTTGCTCCTCTGGCCCGAGTACGATGACCCGGGCCTGCTGGTGATCTTCGCAGGCAGCTTCGCGGACCAGACCGGCTTCCCGCGCGATATCAGCGTCCCACTGCCAGCCGGCGCGCGCAACGTGCAGGCCGCCTATCCCGATGCTTCGGGCAACTTGCTGGTAGCGGACGCCGAAGTCAGCGGCAGCACGCTGACCTTCAAACAGTTGCCGGTTGCAGCGTTCCACGTCGAGTACTACCTCGATCGCGCGGCCACCGGCAGCCAGCGCGAGATCGTCTATCCGTTCCAGGCGCCCTATGCCATCGAAGCACTGTCGGTCACCGCGCAGCAGCCGGCCCGCGCCACCGATTTCACGCTTGATCCCGCGGCCGCTGGCAGCGCAACCCGCGATGACGGCCTGACCTACTTCACCTTCAGTCGCACCGACCTGGCCGCAGGCGCCGTGCTGCCGATCACGCTGCGCTACACCAAGGCCGACGACAACCTCACCAACCCGCAGTTAGCCGTGCCCAACCCCGCGGGGACCCCTGCCGCCGGACAGGCGGTCGCCGAACCGGCGGCGCGCGCGGGCATCGGCGACTGGCTGCCCTGGGTGCTCGTCGGCCTGGGGGCCGCGATGCTGGCCGGTTGGGGGATCTACTGGCTGCTGACGCGCCGCGGCCAGCGGCCGGCGGCCGCAGCCGGCGCTCCGGCCAGGTCCGGCGCACCGGCCAAACGGCCTGCAACCGCGGGCGCGGCCGAGTTCTGCCCTCAATGCGGGCACCCGCACCGGCCCGAGGACCGCTTCTGCTCGCAGTGCGGCGCGCCGCGGCGCAGTTGAAGATGGAGGCAGACACACCTATGAAACGTGCTACAGGGCTATTCGTCGCGCTCGCGGTGCTGGCGCTCCTGGCGTCACCTGTCCTGGCGCAAACACCCACCCCCAATGAGGTCAACGCGATCGCGCGCGAGCTGTGGTGCCCGCTGTGCAACGGCGTGCGGCTCGACAACTGCGAGCTGAAGGCGTGCGAGCAGATGCGCGAGGTCATCGCCGAGAAGCTGATGGCGGGCGAAAGCAAGGAGCGGATCAAGGCCTATTTCGTCGAGCAGTACGGCGACGTCGTGCTGGGCCAGCCGTCACGCGAAGGCTTCAACCTGATCGCCTGGATCTTCCCCATCTTAGCCGCGGTCGTCGGCCTGGGCTGGCTGGCCTATCTGATCGCGGCCTGGCGGCGGCGCAAGCCCGCGCCCCAACCGGCAGCGGCCGCGCCCGCCGGCAGCCCCGCGGGGGACGATTACCTGGCGCGCATCGAGCGGGAGATGCGGGAGCAGGGCGGCGAGTGAACGAATCAATGAATCAGCGAATCAGCGAATCGGCGAATCGGCGAATCAGCGAATGAGGGAATCGGCAAGGTAGCTTACTGAGAACGGAAGACGCTATGACTGAGAATACGGACATTGTGGAGACCCAAGCGAAGCGCAACCTGCCCGGGTGGGCCATCCTCCTGGGCATCGGCATCCTGTTCATCGGCGGGCTGCTGCTAGTGATGCTGATCAAGCCGCCGCAGAAGAGCCTGTGCGATGAGGCCGCGCCCGACTTCGCGCTGACCCTGTTCCCGGACTACACCGGCGGCTGGTCGAGCGAGACGATGAGCCTGGCCGACCTGCGCGGCAAAGGGGTGGTGCTCAATTTCTGGGCCAGTTGGTGCGGGCCATGCGAGCAGGAAGCCGCGGACCTGGAAGCCGCCTGGCGCAAATACAAGGACCAGGGCATCGTCTTCGTCGGCGTGGATTACCTCGACCAGGATCCCGCGGCGAAGCGCTACCTGGCCAAGTTCGACATCACCTTCCCCAACGGGGCGGACCTGGCCAGCAAGATCTCCAAGCGCTACACCATCCGCGGCGTGCCGGAGACCTTCTTCATCGATCCCGAAGGCAACATCGTCGGCTGCCGCAAGACCGGCCCGCTGGTCGCTGAGGAGCTGGAAGAGCGGATCGCGGAGATTATGCCGAGGTAGAACGTGGTGCGTGGTGCGTGACCGGGACGGCAGACATCTGCGAACGCAATTCGCCAGCGATCCGCAGATCGCCTGCAACACACAGTACGCAATACGCAACACGCAACACCTAGTCTGGAGCTAACTACATGACCGATCTTGGATACATCGCACTCGTGCTGGCGCTGCTGCTGGCTGTCTACGGGTTCGTGGTTTCGATCGTGGGCGCGCGGCGCGACCTACCGGCGCTGGTCGCCAGCGGCCGCAACGCCACCTATGCGGTCGGAGGGCTGGTGCTGCTCGCCGCGGGCTTGCTGCTGCGCGCGCTCCTCACCAGCGAGTTCAACCTGGAATATGTCTACTCGTACACCGAGCGCAACCTGCCGACCCTCTACAAGTTCTCGGCGCTGTGGGGCGGGCAGGCCGGCTCGCTGCTGTTCTGGACGCTCGTCTCCTGCGCGTTCTCAGTGGCGGCGCTGTGGTTCTTCCGCAAACAACAGCCCAGCCTGAAGCCGTATGTCAACGCCGTGCTGCTGCTGAACACCGCCTTCTTCCTATCGCTGGTGGTCTTTGCCGAGAACCCCTTCGTTCGCATCTGGCGCACGGCGGCCGGCGACATCGTCACCGCGGTCTTCGCCCCCGCAGGCGCTTCCGCCATCATCCCCGGCGATGGCCAGGGCCTGAACCCGCAGCTCCAGAACTATTGGATGGTGATCCACCCGGTGGCGCTTTACCTGGGCTTTGTGGGGATGACGGTGCCGTTCGCCTTCGCGGTGGCCGCGTTGATCACCGGCCAACTCGGCAATACATGGATCAAGATGATCCGCAAGTGGATGCTGGTTCCGTGGCTGTTCCTATCAGTGGGCATCCTGCTGGGGTCGCAGTGGGCCTACATCGAGCTGGGCTGGGGCGGCTACTGGGCCTGGGACCCGGTGGAAAACGCCTCCTTCCTGCCCTGGCTCACCGGCACGGCATTCGTGCACAGCATCATGATCCAGGAGCGCCGCGGCATGCTCAAGGTCTGGAACATCGTGCTGATCTGGCTGACCTGGGAGCTGACCCTCATCGGCACCTTCCTGACCCGCAGCGGCGTGGTGCA
>CAYYTK010000064.1:0-9314 GCA_964474695.1 uncultured Anaerolineales bacterium | reverse complement strand
CACGCACCACGCATCACGTCCCCGGCATTACCGGCTTGCCGGCCTCCGGGGCCAGCTCCACAAGCTGCTCGGCGATCGCTTGGAAAACGTCGCCCAGGTAGTACTCGATCTGGCCCTGGTCGCACAACGCAGCGATCTTGGGGTCAATAGGCAGGCGGCCCAACAGGGGCACGCCCAGCCAGTCGGCCATGTTCTGGGCTTGGCTGGGGCCGAAGATCTCGTGCTGCTTGCCCGTGTCCGGGCACACGAAGTAACTCATGTTCTCCACCAGCCCCAGGAGCGGCACGTCCACCTGCGCCACCATGTGTGCGGCCTTGCGCACCACCATCCGGGACAGGTCTTGCGGTGAGGTCACCAGCACCACGCCGCTCATGGGCAGCAACTGCAGCACCGTCAGCGAAGCATCCGACGTGCCCGGCGGCAGGTCCACCACCAGGTAATCGAGCTCGCCCCACAGCACGTCAGACCAGAACTGGCGGATCGCGCCGCTGATCAGCGGTCCGCGCCAGATCACGGCCTGGTCTTCGCTCTCCAGCAGCAGGTTGATCGACATCACCCGGATGCCGGTGCGCGTCTCCGCGGGCAGGATGGCAAGCGGGCTGGCGCCGGGCCGCGCGCCGTTCGGAAAAAACATCTTGGGGATGCTGGGGCCGGTGATGTCAGCGTCCAGCACGCCCACCGCGTGGCCGCTGCGGCGCAGCATGACTGCCAGCAGCCCCGCCACTAACGATTTACCGACCCCGCCCTTGCCGCTCATCACCGCGATGACGTGCTTAACGTCGTTGAGCTTTTCCGCCAGGCCTTCCTGGGCCTGGCCGCCATGCAGCGCGGCCCGCTCCTGCGCAGTCATCTCGCCCAGCGCGATCTCGACGGACTGGACGCCGTCCAGGGCGAGGACGGCCTGCCGCGCGGCCGTCACGATCTGATCTCGCAGTGGGCAGGCCAGAGTGGTCAGGGCCAGCGTGAATGTCACCTCGCCAGCGGCGTTTAGCTGCAGATCCCGCACCATGCCCAGCTCGACGATGCTGCGCCGCAGCTCGGGATCGACCACGTGGGCCAGGGCGCGTAGTACTTCCTGTTCCGACGGCGTCATGACGTTTGAGGTGCCTTTGTCCTTGCTCATGCTATCTGTCCTCACATCTTATCCGGGCTGCTTGCTGGCTGCACCCCGGCCTTTTTGAGCTCGTAGGGCCAGGTCGCGAGGCCGCCTTCCATGAAAGCCACGTCGGGGAAGCCGGCGCCGCTGAGGATGCGTTGGGCTTCGTAGCCGCGCAGGCTCACTTTGCAGAAGGTGATGATCGGCTTGTCTTTCGGCAAGGATGCCAGGCTGCTGCGCACCTTGCCCAGCGGCAGCAACTTCACGCGCGGGTCATCGATGCGCACTGCTTCGTATTCCTGCGGCGAGCGCACGTCCAACAGCACGAAGTCCTCGCCGCTGTCCAGGCGGGCCTTGACCTCGGCCGCGGTCACCTTGCGCGTGACGCCGTCCAGGATGTTGCGCAGGACGTTGGCAGCGTGGATGACGTTGTCGAGGGCCTCGGAATACGGGGGCGCGTATGCCAGGTCCAGGTTCGCGACCTGGTCGATGGTGGCGCCCAGGCCCAGCGCGGTCGCCAGTATGTCGATGCGCTTGGCTGCCTCGCCCGGCCCGATGATCTGGCTGCCCAGCACCTTGCGGGTCTTGGCGTCGGCGATGAGCTTCACGATGATTTGCTGCGCGCCGGGGTAATAGTGTGGCCGGTCTGCACCGGGGATCAAGCAACTGACGGCCTCGTAGCCGAGCTCGCGCGCCTGCTGCTCGGTCAGCCCGGTGCGCGCCACGGTGTAACCGAACACCTTGACGATGGATGTGCCCAGGACGCCCGGGAAGCGATCTTCACCGCCGGCCAGGTTATTACCGATGACCCGGCCATGTTTGTTCGCAGTTGAGCCTAGCGGTACATAGACCCAGTCGCCGGTGACCAGGTGCCGGCTCTCGACGCAGTCACCGCCCGCGTAGATGTCGGGATCGCTGGTTCGCATGTGCTCGTCCACCACGATGCCGCCGTGCGGGCCGATTTCTAGCCCGGCGTCGAGCGCGAGCTGCGCATTGGGCCGGACACCCACGGCAATCAGGACCAGTTGGGCTTCCAGCGTCCGCATGTCGGTCACGACGCGTTCGACGCTGCCTGAATCGCCTTGCAGCGAGACCACTTTTTCGCCAAGGACGAGATGGATCCCCTGCCCGGTCAGGTATTGCTCCAGGAGCATCGCGATCTCGGCATCCAACTGGCCGAGCAGCACGTGCGGCAGCAGCTCGACGACGGTGACGTCCAGGCCGCGCGTGCGCAGCGCCTCGGACATCTCCAGGCCGATCAGTCCGCCGCCGACGATGACGGCTTTCTGGACGTGGCCGGCAGACAGCGCATCGCGGATGGCGGAGGCGTTGCGGAGCTCGCGCAGGCTGAAGACGTAATCCAGCCGCGTGCCCTCGATGGGCGGCACGACAGAACGACCGCCCATGGCCAGGACCAACTGGTCATACGGCAGCGTCTCCCTAACGCCTGTGTCGAGCTGGATGACTTCTACGGTCTTGGCGGTGCGATCGATGCGCGTGGCGCGCGTGTTGAGCAGGGCGCGAATGCCCTTCACGGTGCGGAAGAAGTTGGGATTACGCGGCACACCGACGGGTGTCGATGTCAGGTCGCGGAGCTCATTGACCTTGCCCTGGATGTAGTAGGGCAGTCCACAACCTGCGTAAGAGAGGACACTGCCCTGCTCGACGATGGTAATCTCCGCTTGGGGATCCAACCGGCGTGCCCTGGCCGCGGCCTTGCAGCCACACGCCACCCCGCCGATGATGACGATCTTGTGCGAAGCGCTCATGATGCTTATCTGCCCCCGCCGTGGCGGTGATCGTGGCCGTGCGCCACGCTCTCGCTGCACGGCGCCCAGCCGCTCAAATCGCCGCGCTGGAAGCAGTCCAGCGCCTGGCGCACCGTGCCCGCTGCGCCCGTCACCGGCCGGATGCCGTACTGTTCGAAGAACGCGACTGCCCGACCCCCCATGCCGCCCGTCAACATCACATGCGCGTCCTGAGCATGGATGAATCCCGGCACCTGCCCCGGTTCGTGGTTGGGGAAGTACGGGTTGGCGACCACCTGGACGGCCCGGATCTGCTCCCCTTCCAGATCGATCAAGGTGAAGAACGGGCAGCGCCCGAAGTGGCCCGCGACCGGTGCGTCCAGGCCGGCGTTGGTTTCTGTGGAAACTGCGATGCGCATGAAAAATCCTCCGTGTGTTGGTAGATTGGTGCTTGGTAGCTTGGCAAATTGGTAGATTGGCGCCCTCGATAATGGATCGCCTTGTCAGGCCCGGCCCCAGCGATGCCGGCGGCCAGCGCGTAGCTGCTTTGATGCAACCTGGCCCGATGCTACTGATTTACTGCTTATTGGCCGGACAACCCCGGCGCGCGATGTCCGCCAGGCGGCAAGGACCTCCGGCAGCAGCTCGCGCGCCGCCCAGGTCAGTGCGCCGCCAATCAGCGGCCAGAACCGGCTGCGCTGCGGCTCGGCCGGTAGCCTTGCGACTTCGCTCAGGACAGGCGCTTCGACGTTCGGCCGGTGGACAAGGCTCGCGACCTCGGTGGAAGTCTTCACCGGTGCGACCACCGTCAGGCTTGCTTGAGGCTGGATGACCGGGTAGGCCGGGCCGGCAGCATCTGCCAGCATGATCGCGCCCTGCGGACACGCTCCGGCGCAACTGCCACAATCGATACAGGCCGCGTCGTCGATGCGCGCTCGTCCATCCACCAGCGCGATAGCCTCGGCCGGACACGCGTCCACGCACGCACCGCAGCCGGTGCAGAGTGCTTCATCGACCCGGTACAACTGGTACATGCTTAGGCCTCCCCGACCTCCTTGGGCGGCAAGGCGTGCCTTGGCCCGCTTGCCTGCCGTGTGTAGGCCTCGATGAACTGGTCGATCTCGTCGCGCGTGCTACGCAGATCAGCAATCCACGCGGCCAGGTACTCTTCGCCATCCGGCGTCACGCTGTAAACGCGCCGCGGGGCCCCGGAGCCGGCCGTATCCCACTGCGAGCTGACCCAGCCGGCCTCCTCCATCTCGCGCAGGATGCGGTAGACCACGCTGGCATCCACCGTGCCCGGCGCGAAGCCAAACTGGCGTAGCGCTTCCAGCAGGTTGTAGCCGTGGCTTGCGTCCCCACGCAGCAACAATAACAGGCATGGCTCCAGGAAGCGTGCGATGCGCCGCGGGCACGCGCCGCCGCCAAAGCCACCCCCTCGTCCCCAACGTCCTCTTGGCATAGGTTTGCCTCCGATCCCTTCCAGTCCCTCGGAATTGATGATACTATGATATGTGCAGAATGTCAATAAGACAATTGTGTGGTATTGGTTAGTATTGGGGTGGTAGTAACAATATACTTGACAGAGAGGACAAATTCGTCTTGAGGGTGTGCTAGCTTGCTCTGTGGTGCAAGCTCATCCAGGGTGCAGATGGCTTTGTCGTGCCGTAGGCGGTCCTACTGCATCGTGGCCGGCTCTTGTGGCCCGGCGCTGGTGGCTGCATGGATGGCCACAAGCTTGCCGGCGTTGAACTGCTCGACCGCTTCTCGCGCAGTCCGGCATGCGCCGGACAGGTACATTGGAACGCCGGCTGCGTCAAGCACAATATAGCAGTTCGGACCGTAGTCGTTGCTGATCGTTGCGCCGATCTCTTGATGCGTTGCCAGCAAGCTGAGCCTTGTGCCGGCTGAGTGCACGTTCGGCATTGCCGGCGTAGGGACCGATTCACACCGCAGGGTGGCGGTATCCACGATGGTGAGATACGCCGCGTGCCAGAAGCGCGGCTCGATCTCGGCGTCCAGGCCAGGGGCGACGGTGGTCACAAGCACTTTCATGGCAGCCTCCTCGCTGATGTGTTCCGCTGCTCGCCGGACAGAGCTAATGCGCGCGGTCTCTCTACTCTGATCCAGAGGTTACACCTATCACGGCGCCTTGTCAAGTATGTTAGTTGACAGGCCAAAGAAACCGTGTACAATCACCATTGTGCTTTTATGTTCAAATTTGACCTCTCAGAATTGGCAGGTTGTCCATGTCCGACACTGATTCATCCCTGGGCGCCCGGTTGCGCGGCCTGCGTAAAGAGCGCGCACTATCGCAGCGTGAGCTCGCCGAACTGGCCAGTCTTTCCCCGAACGCCATCTCCCTGATCGAACGGGACGAGATCTCGCCCAGCGTCGCGACATTGCAGCGCCTGGCCTCAGCGCTGGGTGTCAAAATGAGCTACTTCTTTGAAAGCCCGACCGTGGCCCACATCCTGCACTTCCGCCCCGACCAGCGACCCGCGATCCACGGCACAGGGTTGACCATCGAGGGGTTGGGAGCGCGCCTGGCTGACCAACAGATCGAACCATTCTTCGTCACGCTGGCCCCCCATGCTGACATGGGTGCTGGACAGGTGGTGCATACCGGGCACGAGTTCGTCTGCTGTCTGGCGGGCCGGGTGCAATACGAGATCGATGGGGCCGAGTATGCGCTGGAGCCTGGCGATTTCCTGCTGTTCGAAGCAAACCTGCCGCACCGCTGGGGCAACCCCGGCGACGAGCCAGCCCAGTTAGTGCTGGTGCTGCAGGCGCCGGACGGTGTCCAGGAGCCGGCCCGGCGGCACTTCTCCGACTTCCCGTCGGTGATACACCTGGGCTAACTTTCTGCCGGCAGGATGCTCCTGTGTTGGGCGGAGCGCGGACTGAGCCATGACAGAACTGCTAACCACGCGACAGGTGCAGGCATTGCTGCACGTTGACCGCACGACGATCTACCGCCTGGTGGCAAGCGGCCAACTGCCCGCGATCCGCGTCGGCAAGCAATGGCGCTTCACGGGTGCGGCGGTTGAGTCCTTGCCGCAGCAGAACGTCGCGTCAGACGCGGCTGGCTTGGCAACTGACAAGGATGATGCGCCGCCATTCTTTGCCCACGTTTCATCGGCCGGCGTCCAGCAGTTGCAGGATGTGTTCGCCGAATTGTTGAGCGTCATGCTTGTGGTGACAGACATGCAGGGCCGTCCGGTCACTGCACCCAGCAATGTGTGCGGCTACTATCAGACCTTGATGCGGGACGAAGGTCTCGGCGCCTTGTGCGACGCGACCTGGCCGCAACTTGCGGCTGCTCTGCCCTTGAAGCCGCAATTCGTGAAAAGTCAGTTTGGCCCCCTCTGTGCGCGGGCCTTCATCAGGGTGGAGAACCGCCTGGCGGGCATGCTGGTGGCTGGTTGCGTTGCACCGGACATGTGGCCGCCGTCTGGCGCGAGGATCAACGCGTTGGCGGGCGAGGTCAGGATGGAGCCCGGCCAGTTGGCGCAACACGTGCACGCGGTCCACGTGCTGTCAAGTGCGGACCGAACGAGGGTTTTGGACGTGATTCAGCGCATCGCAGATGTCATCTCGACGCTGATTGCCGAACGCCTGTTGCTGACGCGCTTGCGCGCCAGCAACAGACAGCCGGCTCTTTGATAAACATGCTCACCTTAGGGTGATGGCCAGGCGCAGTGATCCGCAGCCGATTCGGGACAGATGGGTTTCAGACCGCCGGCGCCTGGTGGTTCCTCCTCAGTACGGTGCGGACGGAAGGGATGGGCCGTCCGCACCGGCCTTTTTGTTGAGAACCAGTCCATATTGACGATGTCAACCTTTTATTTGTCCAGGAGTCCGTCATGCGCATGCCTGCTTTGCTGAAGAAGAATGCCACCTGGCTCATCGGCCTGGTCGCGATCCTGGCCGTGATCCTCGTCCCACTGATCCTGCTGCAGCCGGAGAGCACCGAAGCCCTGGATAACCCTGCGGCGAAGGTGCCGACGCGCGTGCCCGAGACTGACCACGTGCATCTGCTGCAGGGGCCGTACGCCAGCGGGCCGGAGGTGACCCAGGCCTGCCTGACGTGTCATCCTGATGCGGCGGCCGAGTTCATGGCCACCACCCACTGGACATGGGAAAGCGCATCGGTGCTGGCCGCCTGGCGCGGAGAAACGGTCACCATCGGCAAAAAGAACCAGATCAACAACTTCTGCATCAGCGCGCAGGGCAACGAGAACAAGTGCATGAGCTGCCACGCCGGCTACGGTTGGGAGGATGATGCGTTCGACTTCACCAACCCGTTCAACGTCGACTGCCTGGTATGCCACGCCGACCGTTCCCTCTACGGCAAGGGCGATTATGGCTACCCCTTGGAGGAGGTTGACCTCGCGGTTGCGGCGCAGAGCGTGGGGCGGCCGACGCGCCAGAACTGCGGCTTCTGCCATTACGACGGGGGCGGCGGCAACAACGTCAAGCATGGCGATCTGGACACCAGCCTCAACTTCCCGGCCGAAAGCCTGGACGTGCACATGGGCGGGCTAGATTTGCAGTGCATCGACTGCCACCCCGCCACTGACCACCTGATCAAGGGCCGTATGCTGGTCGACAACCTCACCATCGCCGCGGAGGAACAGGTGCAGTGCGCGGATTGCCACGTAGACGCGCCGCACGAGGATCAGCGCATCAACGCCCATACCGTGAGCGTGGCATGCCAGACCTGCCACATCCCCGCGGTGGCGCTCAAAAACCCCACCAAGATGACCTGGGATTGGTCCACCTCCGGGCAGGATAAGCCCGAGGACCACTACACCTATTTGAAAATCAAGGGAGATTTCCGCTACGAAACGGACGTCACCCCCACCTACCGCTGGTTCAACGGCAGCAATGCCTATCGCTATCTCCTGGGCGACGTGATCGATCCCACCCAACCCGTGCTGATCAACGAGCCGGCCGGCGATATCACCGACCCCGACGCCAAGATCTATCCGTTCAAGATGCACATCGCCAGGCAGCCCTACGACACCGTCAACAAAATCCTGCTGGCCCCGCGCACGGCCGGCGAGAACGGCTACTGGACCACCTTCGACTGGCCTTCAGGGTTGGCGCTGGGCGCACAGGATGCAGGGATTCCCTTCTCCGGCCAATATGACTTCGTCGAGACCTGGATGTACTGGCCGTCCACGCACATGGTGCAGCCCGCCACGAACGCGCTGCAATGTGAGGCGTGCCACGGCGCCGAGGGCCGCATGGATTGGCGCGCCCTGGGCTACGACGGCGACCCCATCGAATGGGGCAGCCGAACACAGGCGAAGTAGGAGCAGCATGAACACATCACATCGCACCCGTACATCCGTCCTTCTGGCCGTGCTCCTGCTTGTGACCGGGATGAGCCTGGCCGGTGCGGCCGCTCAGCCGGCTCAGCGGCCGGCGCAAGCGGCTGCACCGCTACATCCGCAGTTTGCTCTGCTTGACGCCGACGAGGTCAACGTCCTGGTCTCGGGCCGGCCGGTCTCCACACTCAAGACCTGCGGCGCCTGCCACGACACGGCGTTCATCCAGTCGCACAGCTACCACGCCTCCCTGGGCTGGGATGAGATAGGACAGGAGGGCGTGACAACTACGACCGATCACACCTGGGACCTGAGCTCCGGCGCGTTCGGTGATTGGGACGCGCTGCGCTACCGCTACCTCTCCTCTACCGGCGACGCCGTCGGGCGCTCCGCGGCCGATGCCCTTTTCGACCTGGGCACGCCCGACTGGGTGATGCGCTTCGGCGATCGCCACGTCGGCGGCGGGCCTGCGCTCTATGCCCGTGGTGGCGGCCTGCTCACCGATCTGCCGGCGGATGCCAGCAACCCGGAGACCGCGGTGCTGGATTCTGAGGGCCAGGCCACCGCTTGGGACTGGGCTGCCTCGGGTGAGGTGGAGATGAACTGCTTCCTGTGCCACCTGCCCAACCCCGACAACGATGCCCGCATCGCCGCCTTGCAGAGCGGGAAGTTCGGCTGGGCCAACACCGCCACCCTGCTGGGCGCCGGCCTGGTGGAGGCGGACGGCGAGGGGGGCGATCGTGAGGGTCGCCCCTACCAATGGAACGCCGACGCTTTCGATGCCGAGGGCCTGCTCAAGCCCGAGTTCGTGACCGTGCAAGATCCCAGCAACGCCAACTGCGGCCAATGCCACGGGCTGGTGCACACTGACACCAATACGCCGTTATCGCTGGCTGATGCAGTCACCTCCGCGTGGAACACCACCGCAACCCAACTCAACGCCACCCTGACCACCGGCCAGATCATCTCGGGGCAGCGCATCACGGACTCCGGCGTCAACCTGGCCGGCAAGGCCGATCTCAGCCGCGCCTGGGACATCCACGCCGCGCGCCAGGTCAAGTGCACCGACTGCCATTTCTCGCTCAACAACCCGGTCTACTTCCAGGAAAGTGCGGCCACCCGGCCCGATCACCT
>CAYYTK010000063.1:4050-9619 GCA_964474695.1 uncultured Anaerolineales bacterium | reverse complement strand
ACCTGGCCGGCCTGGGCTACGGCGGCGAAGGCTACACCAGCTTCTCCATCGCCAGCCCGACCGGGGAAGGCCTGACCAACGCGCTGACGTTTACGCGCGTGCGACGGTGCACGATGGTGGACCATTTTAGAATTGTCTGAGTATTGCGTACTGCGTACAACGTATTCCGTCTTTGCCCAACAATTGCTCCACAATACGCAATACGCAGTATGTAGTACGCAGCACGACCCAGCTTCGAGTATCTAGCGCATGCAACCCGCTCTCGCTCTCATCGAATTCGACTCCATCGCTGCCGGCATCGAGGCTGGGGATGCGATGGCTAAGAAGGCGCCTGTCGCCCGGATCATCGCGGGCACGGTGCACACGGGCAAGTACCTGGTGCTCGTCTCGGGCGAGGTGGCCGATGTGGAGGAGTCGTTGGCCGCGGGGCTGGCGACCGGCGCGAGCGCGGTGCTCGACCACGTCTACCTGCCCGGCGTACACCCCCACGTCGTTGACGCGCTGGCGGCCCAGCGTCGCCCGCGGCCGCTGGCTAGTTTAGGTGTGGTGGAGACCCGCACGGTGGCTGCGGCCATCGCTGCTGCCGACGCCGGCATCAAAGGAGCGCAGGTCAACCTGCTCGAAGTGCGCCTGGCAGACGGCCTGGGCGGCCGCGGCCTGGTCCTCTTCGACGGGCTGGTGGCCGACGTGGAGGCCGCGGTCCGCATCGGCACGGATGCCATCGCGGGCTCCGGGTCCCTCATCCACGCGGTCGTTATCCCTCAATTGCACCCCGAAATGGCCGAGAACCTGCTCGCGGATACGCGCTGGCGGCCGCGGGCGCGAGAGATTACAGCGAATCTGCCGGATTGACCGAGCTTGCGCGTGCACCCCGCAGACGATTCTGTGCATCCCGATTTGCAATAGCATGACTTCCGTGCTATCATGTGATTAGCTATGATTCACTCGTTCAAGGCTACGGGCGTCGAAGATATCTTCAATGGCGAGAATACGCCGGCTGCGCGCAGGATTTGCCCGCAGTCACTCTGGAAGATCGCCGCTCGCAAGCTAGATCTGCTCGATTCCGTCGGATCGTTGGACGAATTGCGCGTCCCGCCAGGCAATCGACTGGAGGCTCTTGCAGGCAACCGAGAAGGCCAGCATAGCATTCGGATCAACGATCAGTATCGTATCTGTTTCGTGTGGACGAAAGCTGGGCCGGACGAAGTCGAGATAGCGGATTATCACAAGGCATAGCCACGAGGTGAGCAACATGGTGCGTATTCCAACTCATCGCCAGCCGACCCATCCTGGCGAGATGCTCTTGGAGGAGTTTCTGACTCCGATGGGCATCACCCAGCAGGAACTGGCAAACGCGATTCACGTGCCGTATCAGCGGGTCAACGAGATTGTCCACGGCCGTCGCGGAGTGACGCCCAGCACGGCATTGCGCCTGGCGAAGTTCTTCGGCATGTCTGCGGACTTCTGGCTCAATCTGCAGTTGCGTTGGGACCTGTATCATGCGCAGCAATCCGAGAGAAACGAACTGGAACGCATCGAGACGCGTGGTCCGTTGCCTCAGCCTGTGGCTCCTGCGTCTACACCAGCATGATGGTTCCCTTCACTCCCACCATCGAACTCATCCACCGCCACGGCTCCGTGCGGCACTATAAGCCCGACTCGGTGGCCGCTGAAACCGTCGAAACGATCGTCGCAGCGGCGCAGCGCACCTCCACCTCATCGAACCTGCAGGCCTACAGCGTCGTGGCCGTGACCGATGCGGCGACGCGGCGCCGGCTGGCCGAGCTGAGCGGAGGCCAGGAGCACATCGCCCAGGCGCCGGTGGTCCTGGTCTGGTGCGCGGACCTGGCCCGGCTCGACCGCGCGTGCGAGCTGCGGGGCTATACGCAAGAGGCGAGCTACGTCGAGAACTTTCTGATCGCGGCAGTCGATGCCGTCATTGCCGCGCAGACCGCCGCGCTCGCCGCCGAGTCATTGGGGCTGGGCATCTGCTATATCGGCAGCATCCGCAACAACCTGGCCGGGGTGATCGAGCTGCTCGACCTGCCCCGCCTGACCTTCCCGGTCACCGGCATGACGCTTGGCTGGCCCGCGATTGAGCCGCCCATCCGCCCCCGGTTGCCCCTGTCCTCCGTGCTGCATTGGGAGCGTTACGACCCGGACCAGGACGCTGAGCTGGCCGCCTACGATCGGGCCATGGCCGCCACCGGCATTTACGGCGGCCGCCAGGCGCCTGTGCCGGGCAAGCCGGACGAGGTCGAAGACTACGGCTGGACCGAGCACTCGGCGCGGCGCGTTTCGCAGGCAGTGCGCACAGACTTGCGCGCGGTGCTGGAAGCGCAGGGGTTTGCGCTTAAATAATGTCTGGCTCCCGCTCAGAATTCCTCGCCGGCATCCGTGATGGGCTGCCGATCCTATTGGGTGTCGCGCCTTTCGGGATGATCTACGGCGCGCTCGCAGTAGGCGCGGGGCTGCCAAACGCCGCGGCCCAGGCAATGTCTGCCATCATCTTTGCCGGCTCGGCCCAGTTCATCCTCACCCAACTGATCGGCGCGGGCACGCCCGCCGCGGTGCTTCTGCTGACCGTGCTGGTGGTGAACCTGCGCCACATGCTCTACAGCGCATCAGTCGCGCCCTACATCCATGGGTTATCGCGTCGTTGGAAGTGGCTCCTGGCCTACCTGCTCACCGACGAGGCCTACGCCGTCGCCATTACCCGATACCAACGGAGGAAGGTTGAGGCTAAGGTTGAGGTTAAGGTTGAGGCTGAGGTTAAGGCTGAGGACCTTAGCTCTGGCCGGTCTTTGACCGAGCCAGACAAACGCCATTGGTATTTCCTGGGCGCGGGGCTGGCGTTGTGGAGCTGCTGGCAGGCCAGCACGGCGATCGGCATCTTCCTGGGCGCACAGGTGCCGCCGAGCTGGTCGCTGGAGTTCACGCTGCCGCTTACGTTCATCGCACTGGTGATCCCGGCCCTGGTCGACCGGCCGGCCGTAGCCGCCGCGCTGTCGGCCGGGGTGGTCGGGGTAATCGGCGCTGGCTGGCCGTACAAGACCGGCCTGGTGGCCGCCGCGCTGGTTGGGATTGCGGTGGGTGTGTGGCTGGACGGCAAGGAGAGGCGGCGAGGAGGATATAACAACGAATCGGCCGGATTGACCGAATCAACGCAGTTGACCGAATCAAGCGAACAGGATTCGATTCATCCCGTTGATCCGTCATTCTATCCGCCGGCAGGGGAAAACTAACATATGTCACCCACCGTGCTCTGGCTGACCCTGATCGCCGGCGGCGTGATCACCTATGCCATCCGCCTTTCGCTGATCGTGACCTGGGGCCGGGTGACGCTGCCGCCGGTGCTCCGGGCCGGGCTGCGCTTCGTGCCGCCCGCGGTGCTCTCGGCGATCATCCTCCCGGAGATCTTGCGCCGCGACGGGGCGTTGGACCTGTCCTTCGGCAACGTCCGGCTGTTAGCCGGGGTGATCGCCGCGCTGGTGGCCTGGCGGACCAGGAACGCGCTGCTCACCATCGCCGCGGGGATGGCGGCCTTGTGGATTTTGCAGGCGGTTATGTAGGGGCGAGGCATTCCAAGATTGATTTGTCGTAACGAAGGCCACGCGTCGCACGAGATACCTGCTGCAGTGGCGCGTCGTGAAGGAATGCCTCGCCCCTACGTGTTACGCCAGCGGCCAGAAATGCGATGCCTGCACCGGGAACAAGATATCCAGAAGGACCCGCGCATCGTCGTTGTCCGCCCAGCAATCGGCGAAGACCTTCCGCAGATCAGCCAGTGAACGATGCCCGAACAGCAGTTGCAGGAACGTAAGGCCCGCAAACCCGGCTGACCCCTGTTCGTTATGGCTGGGGGTCCACGGCTCGACCGCAGCAATGCGCCCGGCCTCGAAGACCAGCCGCAGCCCGTCGCGATAGAAGCTCAGCGCAAGCTCGCCCGTGTGGCCCACAGCCATCGACCGCGCGAGGCGCTCCTCCAGGGCCGGCGCGATGAGGCGCATGAAGGCTGAGAGGTCGGGCACGCGCAGGTACCACGCATAGCTGGGGCGCTCCTCAGGCAGCCGATCGCGCGCCACCGTATAGAAGGGATGCCCGCCGCCCAGGTGGAAAGATACTTTCTTCAGCGTCTTCCCCTCACTCGCAGCCATCGCTTCGCCGATAGTGTACGCGCCCCGCAGGATGCTGGGCGCTGCGGCCAGCCAGGAGACGCCCGGCGCAAACTCCAGGCTCTGGATCCCGAATGTCGAGCCCCACAGCATCGGTGAGACCCCCATGACGCCGGCCGGCGAGCCGGCCGCGGTCTCGATCACGTGCCACACCAACCGGTTCACGTTCAGCGCGCTCTTGCCGAACAGCTCGTAGCGCCACAAGGTCTCATCGCGCACGCAGGACACGAGCGACCGCCGCGCCGCCTCACGATCGACGGCCATCACGAACGCTACGTCCGCCTCCACGACCGGCCGCAGACGATACGGCTCGGCCTCGCCCTCTTTCAGCGGGGAGATGAGGGCGGCCGCGGCTGCGCGGCCGCCGCCTAGCGCCATCGTCATCTCGTAGCCGAACTGGCGGTAAAAATACGGGATGCCGGTAATGGCCTGGACCAGCTCCCCGCGCTCGGCGCTCCACGCGTGAACCACGTCGAACTGCGCCCGGATCAGCCCGCGCTTGCGGTAGGCCGGATCCGTGCCCACCAGCTCAGGCCGGCCCACCTTGAACGGGATGCCAGCGTAGGACCAGGTCTGCGAGATCAGGTTCACGCAGGAAACGATCTTGCCGGTGGCCTGCTCCTCAACAATCGCAAAATCATCGGCGGCGAAGGTGGGATGATCCCCCCGCAACAAATCGCGCGTCCAGGCCGCGACCCCCTCGTCCGGCTCGACCACGCCGGGGTCGCGATGGATCATCTTGTTGAACTCGGCCAGGGCATCGGCATCGGCCGGGGTCGACCGGCGCAAGACCAGGCCGTCGCCCAGGGAGCGCGGCAGAGAAGGTGCAGCAGTCATTGGCGAGAGAACCCCTTTCTAGAGCTCGATCACGCTATCGGCCATCCACATGGCCGTGATGATGTCGGTCATGCCGCCGACAACGCCGACCCGCACGCGATCGGCCAACCCAAAGTAGTCCAGGCAGGTCTTGCAGATCACGAGGTGCACACCTTGCGCCTCCAGGGCGGCCAGCTCGGCCAGGATCGGAGAACCCTCGCAGACCAGTTTGACCCCACCAGTGTAAGTGTAGCACAACTGGGGCTAAAGGCCAGACTTTGGCTGGTCGCAATCCGCAGTTCCAAATGTCAGGGAGCGTCCTGAGCGGAGCAGCGGTCTTTTTCGCTGCGGAGTCGAAGGATGCGGCCCCCGGCAAGGCCGGGGGTGCGGTCTTATGGACCCGCTCCGGCTTCCTTCGACTGCGTTCCGGCCACCCTTCGGCTGCACCCCGTTCCGCTCAGGGTGCGGGCCGGAACTCCGCTCAGGATGCCTTCGCTGGCGGCTACATGTGGAACTCCTGTAACGCAATCCAGCGGATTGCGTTACGAGGCTAGTCGCAATCCGGCGGATTGCGTTAC
>CAYYTK010000063.1:0-3950 GCA_964474695.1 uncultured Anaerolineales bacterium | reverse complement strand
CCAGCGGATTGCGTTACGAGGCTAGTCGCAATCCAGCGGATTGCGTTACGAGGCTAGTCGCAATCCGGCGGATTGCGTTACGAGGCTGGTCGCAATCCAGCGGATTGCGTTACGAGGCTAGTCGCAATCCAGCGGATTGCGGCACAGGATTTGACAACTCCAGCCACTTCGCAGTATAGTAGCCGTAACTTCAGCGCTGCGGCGCGATTCATTTCATGAAAGGAGGGCGAACGTGATGGCCCATATCGAAGCACCCACGCAAACCGTTGCGGTCTGCGCAAATCTCGCTCGCCCATCCGCGGCAGCCTGAGGTTCGCATCTGAGGATGCGAACTCCGGAGGACACCTCCATCCGGCTTCGAGGCCATGAGCGGCGACGCGATCGCGCAGCTCATGGCCTTACTATTTAAGCTCACCAGATGGAGAGATTACCCTTGCCTACTCGAGAAGAAAAGATGTGGCAGCACGTCCATGAGGATGCTGCCCTGCGGGAGATCCGCAAACAAACCAAGAAACCGTCCAGGGAAGAGCGGGTGCGGCAGAAGGGCTGGACCGATATCTTCGCCGAAGACCCGGACGGCTACGATGACCTGGATATCACGGATCGCGAGCGCGTCATGCCCAAGGGCGAGACCGAATGGCGCCAGGCGAAGGTGATCCGCTCGCCACTGCATGAAGGCTTCGGGCTGGCCGAACCCGCGCCGGCGGGCAACCGCACCACGGGATGGACGCAGGCCGAAGGCACGGTCGTCGAGATCAGCTCGGGGCTGTGCAGTGTGCAGGCCGGCGGGCAGACCTACCTGTGCCACCTGCGCAGCGCGCTGCGAGTGCCGCACAGCGGCTACAGCAACATGGTCGCTGTGGGTGATCGGGTGACAATCTCGCATAACGGGAACGGCGGCGGCCATCGTGATGGCATGGTCGAGGCGATCCAGCCCCGGCGCAGCGCGCTGGCCCGGCCCGACCCGTTCAATGTCTACAAGCAGCAGGTGATCGTCGCCAACGTCGACCAGGTGCTGATCGTCGCGGCCTGGCGCGAGCCGGCGTTCTGGCCTGAGCTGATGGACCGCTACCTGATCGCGGCGCAGCGCCACAACCTGACCCCGGTGATCGTGATCAACAAGATCGACCTGGCGGCGGGGTTCGCATCTGAGGATGCGGAGTTCGCATCTGAGGATGCGAACTCCGCCACAGAAATGCTCTACAGCACTGCCGCCGCGTACCGGGCCGCGGGCCACCGCGTCATCCTGACCAGCGCGATATCCGGCTGCGGACTTGACGAGCTGCGCGGGGTCCTGGCCGGCAAGACGACCGCGCTGGCCGGGCTGTCGGGGGTGGGCAAGTCCTCCCTGCTGCGCGCGGTCGAACCGGGGCTGAACCTGCGCGTCAGTGAAGTCAGCGAACGGAAGCATGAGGGCCGGCATACCACGACGCAGGTCACGCTCCACCCGCTGGCCGCGGGCGGCTTCGTGGCCGACACGCCCGGCATCCGGGAGTTCGGGCTGGCCGGCCTGAAGCCGGCCGAGTTGCCCCGCTTCTACGACGAGTTCGCCGCGGCCGGCCCGTGCGAGTTCGCGAACTGCTCGCACACGCGCGAGCCGGGCTGCGCGGTTAAGGCCGCGGTGCGCCGGAGGCGCATCTCGGCCATGCGCTATGAGAGTTACGTCAAAATCCGGCGCGACTTGGCGTGATGTAGAAACCAGGTTTCTGCGAGAAACCTGGTTTCTGCATCGCTATGGTATAATGGCCCTGTGGAACTCTTCATCATTCGTCACGCCCAATCGACCAACAATACCCTGTCCGATGAACGTCTGCGCGTGGTCGACCCGCCGCTGACCGCGATCGGCCGGCGGCAGGCTGAGCTGGTGGCGGGCTATCTGGCTCGCAGCAGCGACTGCGGCACCGCGCCCTGCGAGTCTGAGTCGCAAAACGGCGGGAACGGCGCTCACTTCGGCGCCAAACGCATCTATGTCAGCGCGATGCAGCGCGCCCTGGAGACCGCGGCTCCCATCGGCCGGGCGTTGGGGCTGGACCCCGAGGTGTGGGTGGAGGTGCACGAGCACGGCGGCATGTGGCTGGACCACGGCGCGCCGGCCGGCATCGTCGGCTACCCGGGCATGACGCGCGGCCAGATCGCCGCGCGCTTCCCCGCCACGCGCCTGCCGCGTGGCGTCACCGAAGCAGGCTGGTACGACCCCGTCTGCGGCTTCGAGAGCTGGGAGTTGGCGCGGGTGCGCGCGGAACGGGTGGCCGCCCAACTGCGCGCCTGGGTGGACCCGGACGATCGCATTCTGATGGTCACGCACGGGGGATTCAGCTCCCTGCTGCTGGGCGCGCTCTTCAGCGTGCCGACCACCGCGCGCCTCTTTTTTCACCACGATAACACCGGCATCACGCGGGTGCGCTTCCGCGCCGATGGCCAGGTCAGCCTGCGCTACCAGAATCGCGTCACGCATCTGCCGGCGGAATTGATTACGTAGGTCCTCACCCCCTGCCCCCTCTCCTGCACTGCGGCGCAGGAGAGGGGGAGGATCAAGGGGGCAGGCGCAAGGCGCTGCCCTACTGCAAGGCCTCGACCTCCGCGCTGAGCGCGTCCACCAACTCCGTCAGCGCCTGCACCTCGGCGCGGGTGGGAAGGCCGCGGCCAGCCAGCGCGCGTTCGATGGCGGCCAGGCCTGGCAACTCGCCTGGGCTGCCGGCCGGCCCGAGCGCCTGCAATCGGCTCGCCAACCGTCCCCCCTCCTCTTCCGTCAGTTCGCCGAGATCGACCAACCGATCAACGCGCCGCGCGATCTCCTCGTCCACCTGGCGCACCAGGTCCAACGGCGCGGCAAGGCCCCGCCGCAGCGCGGCCAACGTATGGCCCCCGGCCTGCACCAGGCCGGTGAGCACCGCCGGCGGCAAAAAACCGGCCTGCCGCTTCTCTTGCTCGACGATGATCTGCGTCAGGATCAGCGTGGTGAGGTCTTCGCCGGTGGCGTGATCCTGCACCCGGACCTCGATGCCGTCGCGGATCAGGCCGGCAACGCGCTCAAGCGCGATGTACTGCCTGGCCTCGGTATCGTAGAGCTTGCGGTTCGGGTAACGCTTGATGAGCAACACGCCTAATCCTGCTTCTTCAGCTCTTCAACCTTCTTCGTCAGCGCAGTGATCTTGGCGCTTAAGGTCGTGATCTCATCCTTGGAGGGGATATTCATCCGGGCCATCACTTCCTCGATGCGCCGCTCCAGCTCATCCGCCGCGCGGTCCGGGAATTCCGCCAGCTTAGCGGATCTGGACAGAACAGCTTTCCGCCTTTCGAGCACATCCTTCAGCATCTTCTTGCCATCGGCTTCGGCGATCTCGCCGCGCTCGACCAGCCGGGCCACGAAATCCTCGATTTCATCCTGCGCCAACCCGACGACGCCGATGCCCGCGAGCAGCACCCGATGCGCTGCGGCCAACAGCGGGTTCTTCTCGATGCTTTCGGCCTTGCTTCTGACACGCGCCCTCACCTTGGCGGCGGTGGGGCTCTTCTCGACTTCCTCCGCCACCTCGCGGGCCGCGTCCAGCACCTTCTTGGCCCCCGGCAGCTTCTCCACCTGCTCGATCACATCCTGCACCGTTTCTTTGATCTCCGAGACCAGGGGATCCGCCGCCATCTTGTCTGGGGCGGCCTCTGGCACAGCGTCCTTGATTTCCTCAGCCATTCTGCACCTCCTGGCTTGCACCGCTTTCATGCACCTGACCCATTTCTTCATGACGCAGTGCGTCATAAACATACTATAGCGCAGGTTGGCGCGACTGTCAAGGCTTCTGCAGGGCAGGCCCAGGGTCATTCAGTTGTCCCGATAGAGGTGCGTCCCACCCATCCCCCTGCCCCTTCCCGCCCGCTGGGCGGGAAGGGGTGCTCTTAATTAAGTGGGGTGTTTTGGCCGCCGGCCGGCGGCCAAAACACCCCTTTGAAAGCTA
>CAYYTK010000062.1:0-9795 GCA_964474695.1 uncultured Anaerolineales bacterium | reverse complement strand
TTCCCGTTGCCGCTGCGCGTCTTCAGGGACTTCCGCCGTTCCTCGGAATCGAGGATCCGCTTGCGCAGGCGGAAGGTCTTGGGCGTGACCTCCACCAGCTCATCTTCGGCGATGTACTCCAGCGCGTCGTCCAGCGACATGATGATCGGCGCCTCGAGGTGCACCAGCTCATCACCGGTGGAGGAGCGGTGATTGGTCAGATGCTTCTTCTTGGTGACGCTCAGGGTCAGGTCTTCCTCGGTCGGACGCCGCCCCACGATCATCCCTTCGTAGATCTCCACGCCGGGCCCCAGGAACATCTTGCCGCGCTCCTGCGCATTGAACAACGCGTAGGCGGTGCTCATGCCGGCCTCCCAGGCCACCAAAGAACCGGTCGTCCGGCTCTTGATCGGCCCGAAGTACGGCTCGTAGCCGTAGAAGATGCTGTGGACGATCCCCGTGCCGCGCGTGGCGGTCAGGAAGGACTGGCGGAAGCCCAACAAGCCCCGGGTCGGCACCAGGTAGGTGTAATACACGGTGCCGTTTTCTTCCTGGCGCAGGTTGGTCATCTGGCCCTTGCGCTGCCCCAGCATCTCCACCACGACGCCGCTGTACGCCTCAGGGACCTCGACGTAGACCTCCTCCACCGGCTCCAGCTTCTCGCCCGTGTCCGGGTCATCGCGAAGGATCACTTCGGGCGCGCTGACCTGGAACTCGTAACCCTCGCGGCGCATCGTTTCAATCAGGATTGCCAGGTGCAGCTCACCGCGGCCGCTCACCAGGAAGGTGTCGGCCGCGTCGGTGGCGGCCACGCGCAGCGCCACGTCGCGCTCCAGCTCGCGCTCCAGACGCTCCTTCAGCTTGCGGCTGGTGACCCATGTCCCATCACGGCCGGCCAGGGGCGACGTGTTGACGCCAAAAGTCATACGGACGGTGGGCTCTTCCACCGTGATGAGGGGCAGCGGCCGGGGATCTGCCGCATCCGCGATCGTTTCACCGATGTTGACCTCGGGGATGCCGGTCAGGACGATGATCTCGCCCGCCGTCACCTCGCTCTGCTCGACGCGCTCCAGGCCCTCGTGCACGAAGACCTGCGCGATCTTCTCCTGGGAAATCCGGCCCTCGCGGTCGATGCGCGCCACCGGCTGTCCCCGGCGCAGCGTGCCGGCCGAGAGGCGGCCCAACACAATCTTACCCTTGTAGTCGTCGTATTGCAGGTTGGTCACCAAAAGCTGCGCGGGCGCGTCCGGGTCCACGGTTGGCGGGGGCAGCGTCTCCACGATCGCGTCGAACAACACCTTCAGGCTGTTCTGCAGGTCGTCGGGGTCCGCGCCGGCCTGGCCCGCGGTGGCAATGGTGTAAACGACAGGAAACTCGGCCTGCTGCTCAGTGGCGCCCAGCTCGATGAAGAGGTCGAAGGTGGCATCGACCGCCCAAGACGGCCGCGCGTGCGTGCGATCCACCTTGTTGATCACCACGATGGCGCGGTGCCCCAGTTCCAGCGCCTTGCGCAGCACGAAGCGGGTCTGCGGCATCGGCCCCTCGGCCGCATCCACCAGCAGCAGCACGCCATCCACCATGTTCAGGACGCGCTCCACCTCGCCGCCGAAATCGGCGTGGCCGGGCGTGTCAACGATGTTGATCTTGATGCCGCCGTAGCGCACGGCGGTGTTCTTGGCGAGGATCGTGATGCCGCGCTCGCGCTCCAGGTCGTTGGAATCCATCACTCGGTCGGGGACATGTTGGTTGTCGCGAAAGACGCGCGACTGCCTGAGCATGGCGTCCACCAGCGTAGTCTTGCCGTGGTCCACGTGCGCGATGATGGCGATGTTGCGAATATCCTGGCGCTGAGTCTGCATACCTCTCCCCGGCCTTTCCCGAATCGACTGCCCGAATCAAAAGATCACAAAAGAGTCAGCCTTGGCGCCTGCTCTGCCGCGACTGACTCTTCGAAAGAACATTATACTATAAATCCCCGCGGATGCAAAAAGATGATCTCTCGTCGCACACTGGAATCGAGGCTTCAGCCGGTCTCTCGGCCGGCAGCGCCCACCGGCTAAAGCCTCCAATCCGGAGATGTCATTGGCGGCGCTTGGCGAGTTGCCGTGCACGGTGCTACAATACGGCCCGGTGCGATCGTGGCAACAATCCCATAAAGGAGTGTTTGATATGCCCAACCAAGACTACTGGTCCACCTTCCTGGGCGCTGACCTCGGCTTGATCGACCCCGACACTGACGCCATCATCGGCTTCGAAGAGGAACGCCAGGCCCGCAAGCTCATCATGATCCCCTCCGAGTCGATAGCACCCCTGGCCGTCCGCCAGGCCCTCGGCTCCGTCTTCAACAACGTCTACGCGGAAGGCTATCCCCCCCTGCGCATGACGCGCGACGACGAGGAGCTGCTCCTCGACACCGCACACCAGCTCGCCTACTACCGCCGCTACGCCGACCGCCGTTTCTACAAGGGCGTGGACTACGTGCATTTCGTGGAAACGCTGGCGCAGCGCCGCGCTGCCATGATCTTCGCCAACGAGCGCGTCGATCACCACGATATTTATGTCAATGTCCAACCCCTCTCCGGCGCGGCAGCCAACCTGGCGGTGTACGACAGCGTAGTCGAAGCGGGCGACACCGTCATGGGCATGGACCTGTTCCAGGGCGGCCACCTGACCCACGGCAGCCAGTTCAACTTCTCGGGCAAGCGCTACCACGTCGTCAGCTACGGCGTGAGCAAGAGCACCGGCAAGCTGGACTACGACGAGATTCGCGACCTGGCGCGGGGCAGCCGGCCCAAGATGATCATCGCCGGCTTCACCTCCTACACCTGGGCGCCCGATTGGGCCGCGTTCCGCGCGATCGCCGACGAGGTGGGCGCGGTGCTGCTGGCCGACATCAGCCACGCGGCCGGCATGGCAACGGTCGGCGCGTTCCCGAACCCCATCGGCATCGCCGACGTGGTCACCTGCACCACCCACAAGACCCTGTGCGGCCCGCGCGGCGCGATCATCATGACGACCGACGAGGAGTTGGCCCACCGCATCGACAACGCGGTCTTCCCCGGGGAGCAGGGCGGCCCGCACACTCAGAAGTTCGCCGCGATGGCCGTGGCGTTCAAGATCGCCGGCAGCGAGCCGTTCAAGCGCATGATGTGGCAGATCAAGGAGAATGCCGCGGCGCTGGCCGCGGGCCTGCAGAAGCGCGGCCTCAAGCTGGCCTATGGCGGCACCGACACGCATTTCTGCATGTTGGACCTGAACAGCGTCCGGCCTGTAGGGGCGGGGTCGCCCCGCCCGGGCCGGGGCGGGGAAACCCCGCCCCTACGCGGGGAACCCGCGGTGCGCATCCTCGACATGGTCGGCATCGTCGCCAACAAGAACACCATCCCCGGCGACACCCTGACCGCGCTGGGCATGGGCATCCGCCTGGGCACCCCCTGGCTCACGCAGCGCGGCTTCGGCCCGGCCGAGATCGACCAGGTGGCCGGCCTGATCCACAAGACCGTCACCAGCATCCAGCCGTTCAGCTACATGGGGCTGTCCGGTGAGCTGCCGCGCGGCAAGATCGATCTAGCCATCTTCGAGGAGATCAAAGCCGAAGTGGATGCGTTGGCTGCCAGGGGCGCCGCGGATCCGGAAAGAGGGAACAGCGGCTATCCGCATTTCTATGAGCCTCCGGCCAAGCCGATAACTTGGGGGGTTGGAGCTCTCCCGCCACAAGTCCTGCTCATTTCCGGCGAGCGCGCGGTCCCCGGCCTGGCGCAGATCGTCACCAGCGATGTGGCTGCGCTCCGGCCGGAAGAACAACAGTTGGCGTTCATGCTCGACCCCGACGGCCGCGTGATGGCCGAGGTCGCGCTCCTGCGCCTGGCGCAAGACGAATGGGGCCGCGACCGCTTCGTCCTGCGCACCACGCCCGGCCGGCAGCACCGGGTCAAGACGTGGCTGCGCGGCCTGGGGGATGGCTATATCCTCTTCGACCGCGCCGACCTGTTCGCCAAGGTGGAAGGGCCGCTGGTGGTGGAAGAACTCCCCCCCGCGCAGGTTCCTGGAATCGAGGCTTTAGCCGGTCTCCCGCTGGCGCTCGAACCTGACCTTGAGGCGGCGGCATACGGGCCGTCTTTGGGATCAAGCAGCCAACCGCCTGAAGGCTCGATTCCAGGCAGCACCGCCCTCGACGCGTATCGCGCCCACCCGGAACGCTTCGAGCTAGCCAAGCCGTACTTCGTCGGCCAGCAGGCGCTGGCCGAGGTCCGCACCAGGCCGGAGCTGGCCGAATTCGCCTGGCATGAGCCGGAGAACGCGCCGCTGAAACGCACGCCGCTCTACGAATGGCACAAGGCCCACACCCGGCACATCGTCCCGTTCGCGGGGTGGGAGATGCCGGTGTGGTACACGGGCGTGCTCGACGAGCACAACGCGGTGCGCAAGGCGGCCGGGCTGTTCGACGTGTCGCATATGGGGGTCTTCGAGGCCAGCGGTCCCCACGCCGAGGCGTTCCTCGACCTGGTGCTGACCAACTACGTCCGCTGGTACGCGCCCGGCGAGAGCTTCTACGCCTACCTGCTGGACGCGGGCGGCAAGGTGATCGATGACCTGCTGGTCTACCGCCGCGGCAAAGAGCTGTTCCAGATCGTGGTCAACGCCTCCAACGCGGACAAGGACTGGGCCTGGCTGAACGCGGTCAACGACGGCCAGGTGCTCATCGACCGGGAGCGGCCCGACCTGCGGGTGTTGCGGCCCGCGACCCTACGGAACCTGAAGGACCCCGCCTGCGGGCCCGACATGCGCATCGACCTGGCGCTGCAAGGCCCGGCGTCCCTCAAGATCCTGCAGAGCCTGACCGATGACCCGCGGCTCAAAACACAGTTGGCCCGCGTGCGCAAGACCGGCGTCACCGAGTGCGTGCTGGGCGGGTTCGACCTGGTCATCGCGCGCACCGGCTACTGCGGCGAGGAGATCGGCTATGAGCTCTTCGTGCACCCGGACCGGGCGGTCGCGTTCTGGGAGGCGCTGCTGGAGGCGGGCAAGCCGTTCGGCCTGCAGCCGACCGGCCTGGCCGCGCGCGACAGCACGCGCACCGAGGCGGGCCTGCCGCTCTACGGCCATGAGCTGGAGGGCCACTTCGGCATCTCGCCCGCGGGCGCGCGCTTCGCCGCCTACGTCAAGCTGCACAAGCCGTTCTTCATCGGCCGCCAGCCCTACCTCGAGGCGGAGAAGGGCCGCACGATGGAGGTGGCCCGCTTCCGCATGAACGACAAGGGCGTGCGCATGCCCAAGACCGGCGACCCGGTGGTGAACAAGAAGGGCCAGGCCGTCGGCTGGGTCACCAGCGCCGCGGTGGACGTGGATGGCATCATCCTGGGGCTGGCCTACGTGCAAAGCCGCTGCGCCAAACCCGGCGACGAGATCAGCATCTTCAACCTGCCGGCCAAACCGCTGGTGGAGCGGGACAACAAGGCCGACCTGGCCCCCGGCGACAAGGTGGCCCTGCCCGACGCCGCCACCCTGCTCCCGCGCTTCCCGGACAAGGCGGAGCGGGCGCATTGGCGGGGAAACGCAGCCCAGGCGGCCGCCCAGGAGACGACAGCGAGCGAGTAGCGCCGCGCCGGAATGGAGGCTTCAGCCGGTTTCTGGCCCCTCGGGATCGCGTGTGAGACCGGCTAAGGCCTCGATTCCAAATATCTCTGGAATTCTTTGGCTCATGATCACCCAACTTGACGGAGTGTGTATCGTGTGTATAATTCTCCTATGAACAGCCGGGAAATCATTGCCAGGTTGATCGAAGATGGTTGGGTGCTCGTGCACATTCGAGGTAGTCACCATCACTACAAGCACCCAACTAAGCCTGGTCGTGTCACTGTGCCGCATCCCAAGAGGGATTTGCCGCTTGGGACCGTCCGCAGTATCTTCAAACAAGCAGGCTGGAAGTGGCAGGAGAAATAACTATGCGATACCCTGTTGTCATTCACAAGGACCCGGACAGCGATTACGGCATCACCGTTCCTGACCTGCCAGGATGCTACAGCGCGGGTGAGACGCTGGATGAGGCTTTGCAGCAGGCAGGCGAAGCGATTGAATGCCATCTCGAGGCCCTTATGCTGGATGGTGAGCCGATTCCGCTGCCACAGAGCGTCGACCAGCATCGAGGCAACCCTGACTATGCCGACGGCATATGGGCATTCGTGGCGGTCGATACGGCTCGCCTTTCGGGAAAGACCAAACGCGTCAACATCACGCTGCCCGAGCGGCTGTTGGCGCAGATGGACAGCTACGCTGCGCAGCACGGTGCGACGCGCTCCGGCTTGATCGCTGAAGCAGCGATGGAATACCTGGCTGAACGCTCCTGAACTCACGGTACGCGTGTCGTCCGCAGGCGGGATGCCTGCGAACGACTTTTTTGCCCCTCTTCACCTAATAATCCGCAAAACTCGCCAAAACTCACCGGCAACATTTACAGTATTTTGTGGTATACTGGTGCTGTCAACAAAGCCTGGCTGTAGCCTTTGCCGTCGCTGACCAGTCGCAATACCACCAGTGTCAACCCACTGAAAAAATGGCGGTGCAGTGAAGAAAGGCAAATATAGCACCCACAATGTCCTGTGCGGCGTCGCGGCCTTGCTGGTTGCGTTCTACTTCGGAATCGGCACCTCCTGCGTTCTTTTCGCCGGCAACGTGCGCGGTTCGTGCGGCAAGCACAGCGTGAATCGGCCCGACAAAATCGTGTTCGATGCCTACTGGCCGCCGATCGATCTGGCGCGCTACGCCATCTCGCCCTACGAAACGGTCCGCTTCCCCAGCCGGCAGGCGGGCATCCGCATCACCGGCTGGTGGGCCGAGGCGCGGCCGGCCGCCCCGGTCGTGATCCTGGTCCACGGCCTCGCGGGGTGCAAGAACGCGATCGATGTGCTGATCCCCGCGGGAATGCTCTGGCGCAATGGCTTCAACGTGCTGCTGATCGACGTGCGCGATGTGGGGGATTCCGATCTGGAGGATGGCTGGACCTCCATCGGCAATGATGAGTCGCTGGACGTGCTGGGCGCGCTGGACTGGCTGGCGGCTGCAAAAGGCTATGCGCCGGAGCAGGTCGGCCTCTTTGGCGTCTCGTTGGGCGCAACTACCGCGCTCTATGCCTTCCAGGAGGAGCCGCGCATCGCCGCGCTCTTCCTGGAATCCACGTGCGTCGACCCGGAGGAGGTCCTGGCCGATCAGCTCGCGGCCCACGGGCTGCTGGCTTTCCTGGCCCGGCCGGCAACCGAGCTGTACCGGCTGATGAGCGGCGAGGACTTGACAGCGCACGATCCCTTCAGCGCGATCCGCGCGGCCAGCGGCCGGCCGGTCTATATTGTGCACAGCCAGGCCGACCGCCGCGTCGACTTCCACCAGAGTCTCGAGCTTGCCGGCGCCGCGTTGGCCGCCGGGGTCAAGGTGCAGGCGTGGTTCCCGGAACAGAGCAAGCATCTGCACACCCCGGCCGTGTACCCTGAGGAATTCGAGAGGCGCCTGGTGGGATTCTTCCGAGAAACCCTGAAGGACGGTTGAAACCATGAAACCCAAGCTGCTGCTGGTCTATCCGCCCATGACCCAACGGGAGCGTTACGGCGGCATCCAGGACATCTTCGGAGGCAAGCAGATCCCCCTGGGGCTTTTTTATCTGGCAGCTTACGCGGCCGGGCACGGCTACGAGGTCGACGCGATCGATGCTGAAGCGCGCGGCATCGGCGCCGACGCCGTGGTGGCGCATCTGCGCCGCGGCGGCTTCAACGTCCTGGGCATTTCGAGCACGACGGTTGCCTTTCACCGGGCTGTGGAGCTGGCCGCCCTGGCCAAGCAGGCCGCGCCCGACACCATCACGGTGATCGGCGGCCCGCACGTCTCATCGCAGCCGGCGCAGCCGCTGCAGCATGCCGCGTTCGATTTCGCCGTGCGCAACGAGGGGGAGGAGACGCTGGTCGAGTTGCTGGCCATGCTGGCGCAAGGGGGAGCAGCCGCCGCGGTGCGCGGCCTCATTTGGCGCCGCGGGGATGAGATCGTCGTCAACCCGCGGCGGCCCTACATCGAGGACCTGGACGCGTTGCCCTTTCCGGCTTACGACCTGATCCCGGACCTGATGGCCTACTCCCCGCCGCCTTTCAACTACACGCAGCGGCCGGTGGCCAACATCATCACCTCGCGCGGCTGCCCCAACAGTTGCACCTTCTGCGAGGCCACGACCTTCGGCCGCAAGGTGCGCCTGCGCAGCGCGGCCAACATCGCCGATGAGATCGAGCTGCTGCTCCGCCGCGGAGTTCGTGAGATCGCGTTCGTCGACGACACCTTCACGGTTCAGCCTAAGCGCCTCTATGAGATCTTCGCCGCCACCGGCGCGCGCGGGCTGCACTTCCCCTGGACCTGCATGTCACGCGTCGACACCGTGGATGAGGAGCTGTTGCGCTTCATGCGCGCGAACGGCTGTTGGTTCATCTCCTTTGGCATCGAAAGCGGGGACGAAACGATCTTGCAGGAGATTCGCAAGCGCATCGCCCTGTCCGACGTCAAACGGGCAGTGCAGTTCAGTCACAGTTTGGGCATGCGCACCAAGGGCTTCTTCATCGTCGGCCACCCGCGGGAGACCGAGGCCAGCATCGACAAGACCATAGCGTTCGCCAGGTCGCTGGAGCTCGACGAGGTAATCGTGACCCTGAACACGCCCATGCCGGGCAGCTACCAGTACGAGCACGTCGACGACTACGGCACGCTCGATCGTGTGGATTGGGCGAAGTTCAACTATCGCAGCCCGGTCTTCGTGCCCCACGGCATGACGCAGCAGACGCTGCTGCGCAAACACAGCGAGTTCCTGCGCCAGTTTTATTATGCCCCCGACCGGCTGGGACGCACCCTGTGGCGGGCCATCACCCTGCCCCATGCCGCGGGACACGTCTGGCGCCTGGGCCGCGATATGCTATATTATGTCCTGAAACAAAACCGAAACCACGGCTGAGATACCAAAGGCGCTCACCGCAGCGCCGACACAAGCAACATCATTCAAGAGGAGGCCACCGTGAAAAAGCGAACCAAAGTCCTGCTTGGCATCGCACTCGTCGTCCTGCTCGTCGTCGCGTACTTCGGGATCGGGTACGTGATCTTCGACAAGCTGGGGAACGTCACCGGCTCGTGCGACAAGCACCAGGCTAACCGGCCCGACAACTTCGTTGTGGCCCAATTTGCAGTAGAAGAAGGCTGGCCGGCCGGCTTCGACGTTACGCCGTACTTGATGTCGCCGTACGAATCGGTGAAGTTCCCCTCCCGCGATGGCAAGATCCAGGTGGCGGGGTGGTGGATCCCGGCCCAGCCGGCCAGCCCAACCACGCCCGCCGTGATCGTGGTGGACGGCCTGGGCGGGTGCAAGAACTCCATCTCGGTCCTGACGCCTGCCGGGATGTTGTGGCACAACGGCTTCAACGTGTTGATGATCGATGTGCGCGACACCGGCGAATCCACCTTCGATGACCTCCGCTCCACCATCGGCAACGACGAGTACCTGGACATCCTGGGCGCCTGGGATTGGCTGGTCAACGACAAGGGGTTCGCGCCCGCCAAGGTCGGCGTCTTCGCCAACTCCCTGGGCGGCGCGATGGCCAATTACGCGTTCGCCGAGGAGCCGCGCATGGCTGCGCTCTTCCTGCAAGGAACCTTCGGCGACTTGCAGCAGATCATCCAGGCCGAGCTGAAGCGCAACGGCTACCCGACCTTCCTCTCGTTCTCCGCGCTCGTCATGGGCGGCCTGATCACCGGGGAGAACCTGTTCGCCCGAAGCCCGATGGAGGCGGTCCGCGCGGA
>CAYYTK010000061.1:0-9926 GCA_964474695.1 uncultured Anaerolineales bacterium | reverse complement strand
CCGGCGTCATTTCGAGCGCGTTGATCTACATCCCGCTGGCGATCTACGCGTACGCGAGGTTTCTCTCCGCCGGCCAGCTGACGTGGCCACAGGCAGGCCTCTCAGTGCTGCTGGGGGCCGCGTGTATGGGCCTGCTCATGGCCTACGTTCTGCGCCACCAGGTGAACGCCAGCGGTCAGTGACGAACGGGGGTGTAACGGCTACGCCATGCGCATCGCAATCCTGTCCGACATCCACGGCAATTCAATCGCACTCGATGCAGTGCTGGAAGATATCCGGGCTCAGGGAGGAGTTGACGCCTATTGGGTTCTAGGTGATCTGGCTGCCATAGGCGGCGATCCGGTCGGCGTGCTGGAAAGGGTTGCCGCGCTGCCCGCAGCTCATGTGATCCGGGGCAATACCGATCGCTTCCTGGTAACCGGAGAGCGCCCTGCTCCGACCCCTGAACAATGCCAAGCCAATCCGGAATTGTGGCTAGCCTGTCTGGAGGTCGCCAACAGCTTTGCCTGGACGCAAGGTATGGTCACCGGGGCGGGCTGGGTCGACTGGTTGGCCGGACTGCCATTGGAAAGCCGCATGGCGCTGCCGGATGGTACGCGGGTGCTGCGTGTACATGCTTCGCCCGGGCATGACGATGGGCCAAGCGTGCATCCGGGTGTAAGTCAAGCGGCGTTGAGCTCGCTTGTAGCGGAATGCGAAGCCGATTTGGTGCTGGTCGGGCATACCCACTGGCCGATGGAGCGCAGGGTGGCTGGCGTGCACCTGGTGAATGTCGGCAGCGTGAGCAACCCGTTTCCGCCGGACTTGCGAGCGAGCTACATGATCTTGGAGGCCGACGAGGCCGCCCATTGCTTGCAACACCGGCAAGTGGCATATGACCGCGCAGCGGTGGTTGCAGAGTTGCTGCGGGTGCACCATCCGGCGGCAGAGTATATCAGCCGGTACATGCGAGGCGAGCACTATCCATACTGGGTGAAGGCGAGCGAATAGCGTTATGTTTTGGTATGTGCGCCGCCCCGAACACACCATCATGCTCGAGCTGAAGCATGAGAGATACCAGAGACTGATCGTTGAGCTGGCTGATCCGGACGCCGTCGTGAACATGATCAACGGTGTTCTGGCCGGGGCCAGCGCCTGAGGCCGGCTGGCGCTGATCTATTCTCCCGCATCGTGCGCCGTCGCATAGCCGACTCACGCAGTGGAACCCAAGGTGACCAGAGGAGGGGCCTGGCACATGACAGCGGAGGCGCTGATCGCTCAGGTGGTGGCCTGGGCGGGACGGCAAAGCGATATCCGGGCCGTCGCGCTTGTGGGTTCACATGCCCGTGGCAGCGCGCATGCAGACTCTGACATCGACCTGGTGCTGCTCTGCGTCGACCCCGCTCGCTACCTCAAGGACGCCGCCTGGACCGAGACGTTCGGAGCAGTCGCGCGCACCGCCAGCGAAGACTGGGGTATGGTGCAGTCGCTGCGGGTGTTCTACCTGTACGGGCCTGAGGTGGAATTCGGACTCACAAGTCCCGCTTGGGCTGCGCTGCCGCCCGATCGCGGCACGGCCGAGGTCATCGAGGACGGCGCAAGGGTGCTTCTGGATCGGGACGGCTCCTTGCGGTCACTGATGGAATGCATCGGCCGGGCGAGGCGTGACGTGCGATGATGCGCAGGATGAATCACAAAGCTGCGGCGCTGATCGGTGGGCTTTTCATGGCGCCGTTCGTCGCGGCCAACGCGCTGGTGAGCCACAGGATCGAGCCGTTCTTCTCGTTCATCAGGCCCGGCCCGCAGACCAGTCCGTTCGAGTACGTGCTCCTGGGCCTCGTGCTGGGGTGCCTGCCCGCCGGCGCGTTCATCGCGGTGCGTCCGCTGTTGACGCGAGGCGCCGATGGCAGGCGGCGCTTCTACCTTCTGAATGCCTTGGTGGCCGCGTTCCTGCTGGTCGTATTCGTGCTGCTCGCGGTCGGGTTGGGGGCCGACATCTACCGGTGTGACGTATTGCGAATCCCGAACTGCGACTAACGGATAGCTTCATGGAACCATCAGCCATGGAACACTGCATGACGTGTCAGTTGATCGCGAGGCGGGATGCCGGCGCGGCCCCACCGTGGGACTGCATCCAGCGCACCCAGTACTGGGACATCGTGCACAGCTACGACACCGCCCTGCCCGGTTGGCTGGTGCTCGTGGCACGCCGGCACATCGAGGCGCTCCACGATCTGACGCCGGACGAGGCGGCTGAGCTGGGCGTTTTGCTGCGCCGGGTCTCGGTGGCCTTGCGGGACGTGACGGGCTGCCTCAAGACGTATGTGATCCAGTTTGCGGAGGCGGCCGAGCATCCGCACGTGCATTTCCACATCGTGCCGCGGATGGCCGATCAGCCCGAAGCGTATCGCAGCACCAGGGTATTCGCCTATCTGGACGTCTCGGAAACAGAACGCGTCGGCGAAGAGCGGATGAACGAGATCGCGGCCAGGATCCGGCCGCTCTTGCAGTCAGATGCGCACTGACCGCTTCGAGGTCGGAGGTCACCCGTGAAAGCAGCAGTCTATACCAGATATGGCCCACCGGATGTGCTGCAAGTCGTGGACGCACCGAAGCCTGCACCCAGGGAGAACGAGATACTGGTGCGCGTGCGCGCCACCACGGTGTCGGCAGGCGACGTGCGCATGCGCAAGCCTGACCCGTTTGCGGCACGGCTCTTCAACGGCCTGCTGCGGCCAGGCCGGGTAACCATCCTGGGCTTCGAGCTGGCCGGCGAAGTGGAAGCGATCGGCAGCCAGGTCAGCCGCTACCGGCCAGGCGACCCCGTCTTCGCGTTCACCGGTTTTCGCTTCGGCGCCTATGCTGAGTACCGCTGCCTGCCGGAGGCCGGCACGGTGAATCAAGGCCTGGTGGCCATGAAACCGACCAACATGAGCTACGAGGAGGCGGCCGCCGTCCCCGCCGGAGGGCTCACGGCGCTGGGGTTCCTGCGCAAGGGCGAGATCCAGAGGCGGCGCAAGGTGCTGGTCTATGGCGCTTCCGGCAGCGTGGGGACCTATGCGGTGCAGCTCGCCAGGCACTTCGGCGCGGAGGTCGCCGGGGTCTGCAGCACCGCCAACCTGGCGCTGGTGCGCTCACTGGGCACCGATCGCGTCATCGACTACACCCAGGAGGATTTCACCCGCAGCGGAGACGCCTACGATCTCATCTTCGATGCGGTCGGTAAGGCTTCGCCATCGCGGTGCCGAGCCGCACTCAGCGGCGACGGGGGCTACCTGTCCGTCACGGGGTCGGCCAAGATCGCACCTGAGGACTTGACCACTCTCAGGGAACTGGTTGAGGCAGGAGAAGTGAGAGCGGTCATCGACAGGCGTTATCCGCTAGAGCAGATCGCCGAGGCGCACCGGTACGTCGAAGGCGGGCACAAGGTGGGGAACGTTGTCATCACGGTCGCGCCATGAGCAGCGGATCAACGCTGACGGGAACCGCCGTCCCACATGACCTGTTGCTGCAACTGCTGAAACAGACGTTGGGCGCCGGGGTCGAGTTGGCCGGCTGCAAGATCGGCAACCAGCAATACGACACTCTGGTTCTGCTCCTCCAACTCCGCCGCCCAGCCATGAAGGTGGTGGCGAAACTGGCTGCGCCCACCGCGCCACTGGCTGCCGCCTTCGAACGCACCGCCCTGCTCCAGCGCCTGGTGGCGACGCAGACGACCATCCCCATGCCCGAGACGCTGGCCGTCGACACGTCCTGCCGGGTCTGGCCCTGGCGCTACTTCATCAAGACGCACATTCCGGGACAGGAGTGGGCTGCCGCGCGGCGACAGATGACCGGGGCAGAGTTGTCCGACGCCTACCGGCAGATCGGCAGCGCGGTCGCACAACTGCACATGATTCATTTCCCCGCCTTTGGCGAACTCACGGCCGATGGCAGTGTTCAGGGAGATGAGCCATACCCGGCGGCGCTGCAGGAACATGCGCAGGCGATCATCAGGAACGCGCGCCTGCGTGAGCTGTTCTTCTCGGCGTTGGAGAGACAGCGACCGCTCTTCCTGGACGTGCGTGGGGCCAGCCTCTGTCACGAAGATCTGCACAAGCACAACATCCTTTTCCGGCGCGACCGGGGGCGGTGGCGCCTGGCGACGATTCTGGACTTCGACAAGGCCTGGGCCGGCCATCACGAGACGGACCTGGCGCGGCTTGAGTTGTGGAGGGGTATGACCCGCGCTGAATTCTGGGGGCCGTATGAGGCGATCTGTCCCATCGCGCCGCCGTACAGAGAACGGCGCGCCCTCTACCAGTTGCTCTGGTGTCTAGAGTATGCCCGCCCCACCGCAGAGCATCTCGCAGATACGCAACGCCTATGTAGGGAGCTCGGGCTTTCGCATCTTGAGAAGTTTGAGTGAAACGGTCTGGCACGCGCGCGGCCTGTACGCCTGCCCGGAGATCTGCTACGCAGGGAAACCCGACCGCTGTGCGTGACTGCCAATGGAGGTCAAAAATGACGAGGGTGTGCATTGTCGGGGCGTCCGGCAAGCTCGGCCAGTACATGGTGCAACACGCGCTGGACCGGGGTTACGAGGTGGTTGGCGTCTGTCGGGAGCGCAGCGTCGGGAAGCTCGACGCGTTCAGGGGGCGCATCACCGTCATGCCTGGCTTTACGAACGACCGTGCGGTCATCACGGAGGCTGTCGCTGGATGCGATGGCGTGCTCACGGTGCTGGTCCCTTGGGGCGCGAACCACTACGCGTCGGGAACGGCCCAGGCCGTGCTCGACTATGCTCGTCCGGGCGCGCGCCTGATCTTCTCCTGCGGCTGGCACATCACTCGCGACGGCCAGGATGTGTACCCGCCATCCTTCAAGAAAGAAGAAAAGCTTGCCCGCTGGCTGGGGCGGCTGACCCGCCTGGTGGATATCGACGACCAAGTAGAAGCGTGCCGGCGGGTCTTTGCCAGCGACACCCGGTGGACGGTCGTGCGGGGCAGCGACATCGAGGAGGGTGAGAGCCAGGGCTTGCCCCTGTGGAGTCGGCACGTCGGCGATCCCATCCTCGCGAGCAACCTGACCCGTCGCGTGGACTTCGCCCTCTTCATGGTGGCCGCCCTGGAGAATGATGATCTCGTGCACGAGGCGCCGGCAATTGTGGGCTGCCAGACCCCCCTCGGCGCTGACTGCCAAGGTGGGAAGACAGAGCCTGAGATAGCGGCATCCACTGAATCGACATGGGAGGCTGCATGAACGATCCGGACGACAGGGCGCCGGTGCGGCTGGCCCGCACGGTGCTCTACGAAAGCCCGTGGGTGAATCTCTACCGTGATCGGGTGGCGCTCCCGACCGGTCGTATCCTGGAACAATACCATGTCCTTGATTTAGGCCGCGCCGTCGTGGTGATCGTGCAGGATCGCGAGCAACGCATCCTCCTGGAGCGTGTGGCGCGCTATCCGACGGGCACAACGACCTGGGAACTGCCGGCCGGCGGCGTCGAGCCCGGCGAAACCGCGCTGGCGGCGGCCCGGCGCGAAGTGCTCGAAGAAACCGGCTATGAAACCTCAGACCATGAGGAAATCTACGTCTATCATCCGTTGAATGGCATCTCGAATCAGGTGGCAAGTGTCGTGGTCTGTCGGGCGGGCGAGAAGACGGGCGAAGTCGATCTCGACGAGGTGCGCAGTATCCGCTGGCACAGCCGAGACGAGATCCGCGATCTGCTGGCCCGGCGGGAGATCACAGACGGGTTCGCGCTGGTGGGCTTGTTGCTGCACTTCAGCCGCTGCAATGAAGACCAGCCAATGACAGCCGAAGCTGGGAGATCATGAAATGAACAATCCTAACGACGAGGAAAGACATTCCACATACGATTGAAGACATCGCCGCCGGAGGCGGTGGATGCCGGCCTCATCGCCCGGCGCGCCGTCGAGGGACAGGCAGCGCGCCGGCGCCTTACTCGCCCCCATACCGGTAGGTCCACGTCACGTTGCACATCGCGCAGTTCCACCAGCCGGCCCAGACCTGGAACGTGTCGCCGGGCCGGCCGTTGGGCACGGTGAGCGTCCAGGATCCGGAATCCACGCCGGAATACTCCTTGAGCCACGGGTTATAGCCCAGGGGCTGAGACGGCTGGATGATATTCCCATGCGCCTTGTCTGCGCCGAACTGGAAAGTCACCCCTGGCGGCGTGCCTTCTGCCACGCTACCGGATGTCGACATCTTGACCGTGAGCGTTAGCACCTGCCCCGGCGCCAGCACTTTCGGAGGCGCGTCGAACCTGGACTCGTACGTGACATTCCAAAACTCCTTCCCGCGATCCACCTCACGGTCGTCCTTGGCGATGAGCGTCTCGCTCAGGCGGTAGATCTCGTACTTCCCCGTGAAACGCTCCTCCTCGAAGTAGCCAGGGGTCTGGCCGCCGCCGTAGTACTCTAGCGGCGCCTTGGGATCGCTGGCGTTGATGAGCGGCGCGCCGACCCTGACCCACTGCAGGCCTTCTACGGTGATCGTCACCGTGGCCGTCCGACTTTCCGCCTGCCCATCCCTGACCTTGTAGGTGAAGGTGTCGGTGCCCGAGAACCCCGCCTTCGGCGTGTAGGTCAGGAACGGCGCCGTCCCGGTCACTGCGCCGTTGGCCGGCCGCGCGAAGGTGTAAGTCAACTTGTCGCCATCCGCATCCGATCCCTTCAGGGTGATCGCCACGGCCGCCCCGGCTTTCGTGGAGGTGGCGATGTCCTCGGCCGCCGGCGGCGTGTTCGCCTTCGGGGCGCTGGGCAATGTCGCGGGTGCGGCATCGGTGATGGTGATGTCGCGCACAGCCACCGACATGCGGCCCGCAGCGTCCCATGCCATCACGATCACCTTGTAGGTCTTGGGCTCGGTCCACGCGTGAGACAGCGAGACCACCGCTCCCTGATCGGGCGTGCGATCCGCGCCCGCGCCCTTTTCCCTGCTCGGCTGGCCGCCGTCGCTCCAGTTCGCAACGACGGTGTAGCCGTCCTTCTTGCCCGCCACCACCAGCACGCCGCCGCGGACCTGCACGTTGAAGGCGACCGTGTCGCCTGGGCGTGCGGTCGCCGGCAGGTCCAGGATACGCGCACCCAGTCCCTCGCCGCCCCGGATGCGGATGGGAAGGAAGGCGCGGGTCTCCGCCGTTGCTTCGTCCGCTGCGGCAACCTCCAGCCGGTAGTCGCCTGGCTCCGGGAATGTGAAGCTCTGCTCTGCCGCCTCGCCGTAGGGCACGATGGATGGAACGCCGGCCAGCAGCCGCCAGGTGTACTGAGCCTGGCCTTGTCCGCCGGAAACCGCGGCCGCGTAGGCCGCGGAAACGCCACCTGCCTGCCATGTAAGCACCTGCGGCCCTTCGAGGACGACCTCGAACGCGCGCTCCCGCACCAAAACGCTGATGCCCGCCTTGGCTTCGCGGTTCTTCGCATCGCGGGCAGTGAGGGTGGCCCTGCGCAGCGGCTGCTCCTGCATGGCTTCATAACGCGTAAGCGGCAGCTCCAGGTTCCTGACGGCCGCATCAGTTGTTTTCTCCCCTGTCGTTCCGTTGCCGAAATCCCAGTTCCATGTGATCGGCCCTTCGTACTCACCGTAGGCCGAGGCGGTGAACAGGACGTCTTCGCCCGCGTATGCCAGGGGAGTCCGCGTGATCAGACTTACCTTGAACTTACCTGCGCCTGAATAACTGGAAAGAACGCGAGAGCCAACCCACCGGCGGCCATGCGTCAGGTCCACGAATTCGTAGTTCAGCATGCCGTACCCAGGCTCGCCGCCAGCCTGCACGATGGCCGAGGTCGCGCTTTCGAAGACCAGGGTGAAATTGCCCGATACGCGCCACTGCGCGTCCCGCACGATCAGGTTCGTCTCGAACCGTGGGCAGAACACCTCCCGCTCGCCGGGAATCATGTCGGCATCTCCGGCCAGCCTCACTTGCTGATCGGGCAGAAGTTCACCGATGGCGAAGGTGGAGAACCCCGGCGTCGCGGCCACGAGCTCACTGCCATCCACCTCGGTCATCAGGAACGTGGCCGCGCCGTCGGACTCGACGCGGATGACAACCAGGCTGGCCGGGTCTGCCGCGCCTGCAGGGATGGGCAGCCGCAGGATGACGGGCTGCGACGGCTGCGCGCTCGCCGTGAGGGAAAACGCATCACCCACAGGCTTCACGTCGTCGGGCAGCGGCGGCATCTGGGTGGCCAGCGCCCTCACCTGCGCGTCCTGCGGCAGCGCGCCCTCGGGCACGATGAGGGAGCCTCCTGTGAAGATGGCGATGGCGTTTCCGAAAACAGCCGGCGCGGTGGGGGCGGCAGTTGGCGCCGTTGTAGGCGCCGCTGTCGGCGCTCTCGTAGGTTCCGCCGTGGAGAGCGCCGCAGAGGTAGGCGCGGGGGTGGGGGTCGCCTTGCCGCCGCAGCCAGCGATCACGATGGCCGTGATCAGCAGCAGCATGGAGCCCCGGTGCATCAACCGCAGAGCGCAGATGCGCGTCGTTGTCTTCATGGGCTTTTACTCCTTGGCCTCAAGGGCGGCCGCAGCGGATCGCCAAACCTACCAGGTGGGTGGTCCATGCCAATGAGACGCCGCTGCCCCCTGGCCGGCCGAGACGAGCAGCGCAATGTCAGGCGCTCGATGCTCTCGGATGCGGCGGAAGTAACGAATCGGACAAGGCGCACGCCAGGACTGAGCATCCACAAAGCAGGGATGAGCCTGTCATCAGCGCGCGCGAGCATTATACCGGTATTGACACACCAAACCAAACCGCGATTCCAAACAGAGGATGACTTGCACCGCCAGCACGGAGAGCGGGCGTGAGATGGCAGCAGAAGTGACCGATACCCAGGACGGCGAGAACGACCCAGGCCGCGACGCTCAACACGCTGCCAAGGTAGAGCCACAGCGCACCAGGGATGGGGGTATCGCGTTGGCCGCGCAACCGCCGCGTGATGAAGACCGCAACTTCCAACAGCACCCCCATTCCCAGCGCCAGCGGCGCAAAGGCGGCCAGCCCTACCATCACCTTGCCGTCCGCCGCGCCGGCGCGCGGCTCAAGCTTTGTGGCGACGTAGACGCCGATAAACACCGCAAACGTCAATGCCAGGTGATCGGTGAGGAGCGCGACCGGCCAGGCCAAGCAGAACTGCGGCACGGTCAGCCAGTTGGAGACGCGCCGCGTCCGGTAGTCCTGCAGAGCGCAGGGCAGCAGCCAGATGACCATCAGCACCGAACGAAACAGCGGATCACGCACCAGGTCGAGCAGGTTCACTTTTCCTCCGGACTCGTTTGCGGGCGCGCGCTTGATAGCCCCCCAGCGCAGCGCGAAAACGCGCCTGGCGCGCCGCGCGGGGTGACACCAGCAGCCACAGGCGGAGGCCCAGCGCGCGGGCCAGGTCAAGCGCCGCCAGACACAGCAGCAGTGTCCCAGCCCCGGCCAAAACGGACGCCACCATAATCGGCAGGCGGAAATCGTTCATCAGCAGCCAATGTTCCTGACGCGCCAGCAGCATAGCAGGGTCACGGCAGGCACTCAATCGTCACAGCGCCACCAGCGGTTCCAGGCAGCCTGGCCGCACGCCCCGGCGCGATCGCCACCACCAGATAACGGCCGCCGACCGCAAACTCGCTCCCCTCGTGCACCACCAGGGTCTTGGCCTGCAGCGCCTGGCCATCCCAGACGCTGATCCGGGCCAGCAGGCCACGACGCTCTCGGCCTGTCGCATCGGTGTAGCTGCCCCGGTAGATCATCTGCAAGCCCACCTCCCAGCCGTCGTCCAGGCGCAGCAGCGCACCTTCCTGGACGGTCATCGCCGGCGGGCAGGGGATCTCCGACCAAGCGCCATCAGCCCCTTCCTGCCAGCAGTAACTACCGATGTCCGTGCTGTCCAGCCGCACCGTGCGGTTATCCAGCCAGCGCAGCAACCAGGCCAGGCGGCCGGCGGCGCGGGTGGCCTGGCGGT
>CAYYTK010000060.1:0-10263 GCA_964474695.1 uncultured Anaerolineales bacterium | reverse complement strand
TGGATCAAGAAAGCCGAAGATTCCGACGCGCTGATCGTACGGTTGTATGAAGCCCGCGGCACACGCGTCCGCGCCCGCCTGTCCAGCTCGCTGCCGGTGCGCGCCGCGGCGGTCTCCAACCTGCTGGAAGAAGACGTGGCATCCGTGTCCTGGCTGGATGGCGGCATGGAACTGGCGTTGCGGCCGTTCCAGATCGTGACGCTGAAGCTGGAGGTAGGATGATATGGCACAGACATACCGTATCGGTTTGCAGCTGGCTTCCGGCGACCCGTTCTGGGTTCTGATGCGCGAGGCAGTCTACCAGCGCGCTGCGCAACTCGATGTCAACCTGATTGCTCTGGAATCAGACCTGACGCCCCTCGCGGCCGACGAACGGATCGAGATACTGGAAGAGCTGCTGGCACAAAACCTCGACGCGCTTGTCGCTGGTGGAGTGGATGATGCGCTGGCGCACTTGATCCTCGATGCTGGTGTGCCCCTTATCCTGGCTACCGAGATTGATCTGCGCCACCCCCGGGCGGTTTCGCCGAGCGGCCTCTCTGAGGTGGCTGCGACCGGCGCGGCCCACCTGGCTGAACGGCTGGGCGGCCAGGGATGCGTCCTCATCGCAGGTGGCTTGTGCGAGGGTTTCGACCGGGGTGAAAGCCGGTTGGACGGATGCCAGAGCATTTTTGGTCGCCACCCAGGGATCAGTTTGGTCCATCTGCCTGCACCCTGGGATTATCAGCTGGCCTACGAGATACTGAGTCAGGCGTTGCAGAGGCACACGACGTCGTTCGATGGCATCTTCGGCCTTTCCGATTCGCTTGCGCTGGCCGGCCGCGATGCGGCGCGGGCAGCCGGCCTGGCCACGGACGCAACGGTGGTCGTCGGCATCAACGGCGACCCTCTGGCGCTGGCCGCGATCAGCGAAGGTGCAATGGCAGCTACAGTCGAGACGCCGGCTGCGGAGCTTGGCCATCAATTGATCGATCTTGCCTGCCAGGCGGCCGCCGGCCGGCAGTTGCCACTGCACTTCAGCTACAAGCCGCGTTTGGTCACACGCGAGAATGTCGCAGAGGTTGCGGCGAAGCAACTTATCACTTCCGCTACCGTACCCAACCGGCTGGTCGGTTTCAGCCGCAAACAGGAAGCGCAGCGGATGAAACAACTGGAGACCAGCCTGGCGATCAGCCAGCGGGTGGGATCGATCCTGGACAGGCAGCAGCTCAGCCACAACATTGCGGAGATCATCCGCACCAACTACGGCTATGACAAGGTTCTGGTCTATCTATTGGATGAGGACGAGAAACTGCTCATCCTGGATGCGCCGGGAGAACCGGCGTCGAGCCATCTGCGCATCCCACTGGCCGATTCTGGTCTGCTGGGCGAGACACTACAGCGCAACCTGCCCACCTTCATCCCCGACATGCAGCGCAGCCACCGCGTTCTGCCGGATCCCCGGCTGCCCGGCTGTCGCTCGCGCGTCATCTTGCCGATACGCTTCGGACAGCAAGTGCTGGGCGTGTTGGACCTGCAGAGCGGCCACTCCACGCAGCACAGCCACCTGGATCTGACCGGCTTGCAGGTGCTGGGCGACCAGTTGGGCATCGCGGTGCGCAACGCTGAGCTGTACGGCGAAGCAATCGCCGCACAAGAAGCCGCAGCCCGAGCCAGACAGCTCAAGGATCGCCTGCTGGCTAACGTCAGCCACGAGCTGCGCACGCCGCTCAACATCATCCAGGGCTACAGCAGCGCCGCACTGGCGGTGCCCAATCCCTACGGCATCGACCTGCCACCGGAGCTGCTGCGCGACCTGCGCCACCTTTACCAGGGCAGCGAGCACCTGGGCCGGCTGATCAACGACCTGTTGGACCTATCCCGCGCCGAGACGAATGACCTGGAAATTCTGCCGGAACCGATCGCGACCAACACGTTCTTGACGGATGTCTTCTGGGGGATGGCGGGCAGCCTGCCAGCGCGTGCCGAAGTCGAATGGCGCCTGGAGCTGCCCGAAGCACTGCCGGAGATACACGCCGATCCTGCGCGCCTGAGGCAGGTACTGCTCAACCTGTTGAGCAACGCGCACAAATTTACCGAGGCCGGTCACGTCACCCTGGGCGCGCTGCCCACGCGCACCCATTTACACCTGTGGGTGGACGACACGGGCTGCGGCATCCCCCTGAGACAACAGCAGCATATCTTCCGCGCCTTCCTGGCCGCGGAGCGGATGCGACGGCCCACGGAAGGACTGGGGCTGGGCCTGCGCGTGACCCATGAACTGGTCAAGCTGCATGGCGGCAACATCACGTTTTCGAGCCTGCCCGGCGCCGGCGCCGTATTTCACCTCTACCTGCCGCTGCCCGAGCCTGAAAATCGCGCTGAGCGACCGCTGGAGGCTCCGCCGAGCGTCTTGCCCGCGGAGGCCGACCTGCCGTCCCAGGTCAATGACTTGACGAGGCAGACGATAACCTACCTTCGGCAGAATCATGCCGACGAATCCCTATCGAGGAGCCGCATTGCGACCCATGTCGCCGCGAGCGAAAGTTACCTCACGCGCGTCTTTCGCCGCGACCTGGGCATTGCGCCGTGGGAGTACCTCACGCGCTTCCGCATCGAGCGCGCCAAGGAACTGCTGCGCGTCACCAACCTGACGATCACTGAGATCGGCCACCGGATCGGCTACAACGACGCGGCCTACTTCACCCGCGTTTTTCACCAGGAGACCGGCCGCACCCCGCTCTCGTTTCGGCGTCAGGCTCGCTGATACTGTTCATAATTCTCCAAAACCCTTACTTTTTTGTACTGGACAGCCGCACGTCGATTCACGTATACTTCTATGGTCCTGGATCACGTCGCCTTGTGATTGGAACGTGAGTCGCCTATGATAGACGCCCCGGTGTCCATCCTGTTGCTCGAAGCAGATGCTGTCACGCAGGAGCTTTATGCTCGAGAGCTGAGGCGACACTATCGTGTGTTCACTTGCCAGGACGAAGCTGAAGCATTGCAGATCCTGCGCACCGAAAACATCCGGGCCGTCATCCTGGAGCCGGCCCTTGCGAATGGCGCGGGTTGGCGTTTGATGGCTGAAATGCGCCGCCTGCAATTGAATTCCCCCCTGCCGATCATCCTGTGCAGCGCCCTGGATGAACGCCGGCGCGGCATCAACCTGGGAGCAGCCGCCTACCTTATTAAACCAGTCCTACCCGTGACTCTACGGACCACCCTCGATCAGATCCTGCGAGGCTAGCTCAGAGAGGAGACAGCGTATGAGTGTTCAGTCAGCCAGCATCCCGAAACTCGCGTTACAAACCGAGCCGAAAAGACGGTGGAGAACAGCCGAAATGGTGTGGGCGTTCCTGTTGATCCTGCCCAGTCTGATCGGCTTCATCGCCTTCTATGCTGTCCCTGCCGTGCGCGGCGTGTTCATCAGCTTCACAGATTGGGATCTCCTGACCCCGGCCAAGGTAATCGGCCTGGAAAACTACCTGAAGCTTGTGAAGGACCCCAACTTCCTGAACGCGCTCAAGGTCACGTTCTACTACGTCCTGCTGAACATCCCCTTGCAGACCGTCCTGGCCACGATCATTGCGGTCATGATGTCCCGATTGACCAAATCCATCCTCATCCGGTCAATCCTCATTGTCCCCTGGCTGATGCCGGGGGTGGTCGTTGGCCTGCTCTGGCTGTGGCTGATGGACCCCAACATCGGCATCCTCAATGTGGCGCTGAAATCGTTGGGGATGAATGTAGTCCCGTTTCTGAATCTCCCCTCGCTCGCCATGCCCTCGATCGCCCTGATCAACATCTGGCAGTACGTCGGCTACACGGCCCTGCTGCTCTTTGCCGGGCTCCAGTCGATCCCGAGCTCCGTGTATGAAGCGGCGGCGATCGACGGCGCCTCGGAACTTCAGATGTTTCGAAGGGTCACAGTGCCGCTGCTGCGCCCGGTGCTGGTTTTCGTCATGGTCACCTCCGTCATCGGATCGTTCCAAATCTTCGACACCATCGCCATCACTACCAAGGGCGGCCCGGTGAACGCCACCAAGGTGATGAACTGGTACATCTACGAGCAGGCATTCTCCCGCTTCAACATGGGGTATGCCACTGCGATCTCCATGGTGTTGTTCCTGATGTTGATCATCGTCAGCCTTGTGCAGATGCGGCTGATGCGCGCCGGCGAATCCGACATGTGATCGCGAGAAGAGGCATCCATATGACTACCCCTAATCAAACGATAAACGTTCCGCGACGGCCCATCCCCTGGGGCAGGATCCTGGCCTGGACCGGCATGGCGATCATCCTGTTCATCACCCTGTTCCCCTTCTGGTGGATGCTGCGCACAGCGCTGACCTATCCGAAGGCGCTGTACTTGAACACCGAGTCGCTGCTGCCGGTGCAGACGACGCTGATCAACTTCCAGCGCGTCCTAGGCCAGTTGTCGGCGGAAGCCGCGGTCGCGCTGGGCGGCACCGGGCAGTCCATCAACTTCTTGCGCTCGCTGGGCAACTCGATCATCGTATCGGTGCTGGTGGTGGCAGGACAGGTCACCTTCAGCGCGATGGCCGCCTATGCGTTTGCTCGCCTGAATTTCCCCGGCCGCAACCAAATCTTCGGCCTGTACATCGCAGCGCTGATGGTGCCGGGCATCGTGATGACCATCCCCAACTTCATCCTGGTGCGCCAACTGAAACTGCTCGATACCTATCTCGGGATCATCCTGCCGGCATTGCTGATGACTCCGTTCGCGGTCTTCTTCCTGCGCCAATTCTTCCTGGGCGTCAACCGGGAAGTGGAAGAGGCCGCGTTGATCGACGGCTGCGATATCCCGGTGGTGTTCTACCGGATCGTCGTGCCCATGACCGTGCCGGCGCTGACGACGTTGGCCGTCATTACCTTCATCAACGCCTGGAACAACTATCTCTGGCCCCTCATCGTCGGCAACAAGGAGACGGTGCGGGTGTTGACGGTGGCGCTGGGCGTCTTCCGGACGCAGACGCCACAGGGCGCGCCCGACTGGACCGGCCTGATGGCCGGCACCACCCTGGCGATCATCCCGACATTCTTGCTCTTCATCTTCATGGGGCGCAAGATCCTGGATTCGATCCAGTTCACGGGCTTCAAATGATACATGCAGCCAGGAGACCTTCAAGGTCTGATTCGCACCTGGTTTCTTACCACCGCATGCGGAGGCGCCGATGCACTGAACTGTAAACTGGATTTCAACGATGCAACCTGTGAAGCAGCCTTTTTGGTACACCAATAAGGCCAACCATTCACCTATCTCAGGAGGAAAGGAAACCATGAACCGTCGCTTTTTGTTGATCGTCAGCCTGTTGACCGTGCTCAGCGTGCTGCTGGCCGCCTGTGGCGGCGGCGCCACGCCCGCGCCGGCCCCCGCTGCTCAAGCGCCAGCCGCCGAAGCCCCTGCTGCCGCGGCGCCTGCCGCCGAAGCCCCTGCTGCCGCGGCGCCTGCTGCCAGTGGAGAGGCCGTCACCCTCGCGTACTGGCTGTGGGATGCCAACCAGCTTCCTGCTTACCAGACGTGCGCCAATAATTTCATGGCCAAGAACCCCAAGATCAAGATCGAGATCACCCAACAGGGGTGGAACGACTATTGGAACGGCATCCAGACCGGAATGGTGGCCGGCAATGCACCGGATGTCTTTACCGACCACCTGGCCAAGTACCCCGAATTCGCGGCCAAGGGACAGTTGGTTGACATTGAGCCGTATGTCAAGCGCGACGGCGTGGATGTCAGCGTCTATCTGAGCGGCCTGGCCGACCTGTGGGGCCGCGATGGCAAGCGCTTCGGCCTGCCCAAGGACTGGGACACGATCGCGATCGTATACAACAAGACCGCACTGGAAGCAGCCGGCGTCACCGTGGACGAACTGAACAACGCCACCTGGAACCTGGAAGACGGCGGCACCTTCGGCCAGCTCATGGCCAAGCTGACAGTGGACGAGAACGGCAAGAACGCCTTGGATCCCGCCTTCGACAAGACCAAGGTCAAGCAGTACGGATTGATCGTCAACGGTGCGGGCGAAGGCTACGGCCAGACCGAGTGGAGCTGGCTCACCAACACCACCGGCTGGAAGCACATCGACGGACTTTATGCCACGCAGTATCACTACGATGACCCGCGCTTCATTCAGACGATCCAGTGGTATGCCGACATGATGGCTGCCGGCAAGATGATGCCGCTGGAACTGGTCACCAGCCTGGGCGGCTCGACGGCCTTTAACGCCGGCCAGGGCGCGCTGCACTCCAACGGCTCGTGGATGATCGGCGATTTCGTCAACAACGCGACCTTCCCCTTCGGTTTCGCGCGGCTGCCCCAGGGGCCCGAGGGCCGCAAGAGCATGTTCAACGGTCTGGCGGACTCCATCTGGGTTGGCACCAAGCATCCCGAAGAGGCCTGGCAGTGGGTGAAATACCTGGCCTCGGCCGACTGCGCCAACGTCGTCGGTGACGCCGGCGTCGTCTTCCCTGCCCAGCAGTCTGGCGTCGAGAAGGCCGTGGCGGCCTACGCAGCCAAGGGCGTCGACGTTTCCGCCTTCACTGTGCAGGCGCTGGAGCCGAACGGCACCTTCCTCTTCCCGGTGACCGATCACGCGGCTGAGATCTCGTCGATCATGTCGCCAGTGATGCAGAGCATCATGCTGGGCCAGGCCAAGGCCGCGGACGCGCTGCCAGCCGCCAACGCCGAGGTCAACGCTCTCTTCAAGTAAGCCACAACGCGCGCAAGCGCGTGGTATAGCAACAATCCAACGTTCGCCGCCTCGTCTCGGGGCGGCGAACAACTATATATAGGCAGTATTGGGTGTTGTTTGATAATACCTTGTGACACCCGGCATGTTTACCTCTTCAATTCCACAAGTAGGTGCTATGATCCACTTCGACCCAACCACCGGAACCTTCAACCTCGTCCTCGCGACCAGCATCTATGCCTTCCGCGCCGATGATGAAGGCCGGCTGCTGCACCTGGCCTGGGCCGCGCGGCCGGCCGGCGCACCTGCGGACGCTGTGCTCAGCGGACCCGGATTCGATAGTCTGCCCCGCGCCGACGAGCTGCCGCTGACCCGGCGTTTCGAATTAAGCACCTTCTGCGATAATGCCCAGCAGGAGGTCGCGCTGAAGGTCAGCTTTCGGTCGCCGGCGGCCGGGCAGGGGCAGGCGCAAGGACTGCCGATGCGCGATGTACGGCTGCGCTATGCCGGCCATGAGGTCGTCACAGATGCGCAGCCCGGCCTCACGCCGGTCCACGGCCAACCCACCGCGCTGGCCGGCCCGCGCGAGACGTTGCGCGTGCGTCTGGTAGACCCGGTCCAGCCCTTCGAGGCGACGCTGTGCTACCGCCTCACGCCGGAGCACGATATCATCGAGCGCTGGGTCGAGGTGCGCAACACCGGCCCGGCGCCTGTGGCGGTCGAAGCACTGGCCTTCGCCACGCTGCATTTCCCAAACGGCACGACGGAGCTGACCTCCGTAGCCGGCTGGTGGGCGCGCGAGTTCACCACAACCCGCGAGCGCCTGCCCATGGGGACCCGGAGCATCGAGCAGCGTTCGGTCCAGACCGGCCACCATACTAACCCTTTCTTCATGCTGAACCGGCCGGGCCAGGCCTGGGAGGAGACGGGCGAGGTATACTTCAGTGCGCTGGCCTACAGCGGCGCATGGCGCATCGCGTTCAACCAATTATTCACCCTGGATGTGCGCTGCCAGGCCGGTTACAACCCCTTCGACTTCGGCTTGACCCTGGCGCCCGGCGAACGGCACGTTACACCGGCGATCGTCATCGGCATGTGCGCGGAAGGCTGGGGCGGCGCCAGCCGGCGACTGCACGCGTTCGCCCTGGAGCGAGTCATACCCTGTCCGGCCGATGGCCCTGCTTTCCGGCCCGTGCTCTACAACAGTTGGGAGGCCACCTACTTCAACCTGAGCCTGGCAGGCCAGACCGCGCTCGCGCGCAAAGCCGCGGCGATGGGCGTGGAGCTGTTCTGTATGGATGACGGCTGGTTCGGCGGCCGCCGCGACGATCACGCCGGCCTGGGCGACTGGACGGTCAGTCCTGCGGTCTTCCCCGAAGGCCTGGAGCCGCTGATCACTGAAGTGCACGGCCTGGGGATGCAGTTCGGCCTGTGGGTGGAGCCGGAGATGGTTAACCCTGACTCGGACCTCTACCGGGCGCACCCCGACTGGGTGCTGCACTTCCACGACCGGCCGCGCACCGAGTCGCGCTATCAACTGCTGTTGGATTTCGGTCGCCGCGAGGTAATCGAACACATTCACGCGGTGCTGCACGAGCTACTGGCGCGCTACGCCATTGACTTCATCAAGTGGGACATGAACCGCTATGCCAGCGAGCCGGGCTCAGTCGCGGGCCAGGCCATCTGGCGCGCCCACACGGCCGGGGTCTATGAGATCATGGATCGGCTGCGCAAAGCGTTCCCCCGCCTCCAGATCGAAAGCTGCGCCAGCGGCGGCGGCCGCGTGGACCTGGGCATCCTGGGCCGCACCGACCAGGTATGGACCAGCGATAACACCGACGCATTCGACCGCATTCGCATCCAGGAGGGGTGTAGCCTCGTCTATCCCGCGCGGGTTATGGAGGCGTGGGTCACGCACGCGCGCAATCACCAGACCGGCCTGATCAGCCCGCTCAGCCTGCGCTTTGACGTAGCGATGCGCGGCGGCCTGGGCATCGGCTCGAACCTCAACGAGCTGGATGACGCCGAGCTGGCCGAGTACGCCGGCTATATCGCCTTCTACAAGCGTTTCCGTCACGTGGTCCAGGGCGGCCGGCTCCATCGCCTGCAACGGCTGGAAGAGTACGGCACGTCGATCATCGAGTATGTCTCCCCGGATTGCAGCGAGGCGGTCTACTCGGTGGCCGTGATGTCTCATCAACTGGGTTTGACACGACCGCCCGCCCCCCTGCGCGGCCTTGATCCTTCCGCCATCTATGCAGTCAGCGATTGGGAAACAGAGGTCTATCGCGCCAGCGGCTTTGAATTGATGCTGACCGGTATCCCAGGTGATGCTTGGGGCGGGACCAGCTACAGCCGCACGCTCTATCTGAAGAAGGTGTGAAGCATGGAAGCGTTCATCCCGACCAAGCACGTCCATCGCCGCTACAATCCACTGACGGGCGAATGGGTGCTGGTGTCGCCCCATCGCATGCAGCGCCCCTGGCAGGGCCAGGTCGAGCGCCTGCCCGGCGAGCAGCGCCCCGCTTACGATCCCACCTGCTACCTGTGCCCCGGCAACGGTCGCGCGGGCGGCGCGCGCAACCCCGCTTATGACAGCATCTTCGTCTTCACCAACGACTTCGCCGCGCTGATGCCCGACGCGGCGGCCAGCCCGCCCGACGATCCCATCTTCCGGACCGTGCCCGTGCCGGGCGCCTGCAGAGTGATCTGCTTCTCCCCGCGCCACGATCTGACGTTTCCGGAAATGCCGGTCGAGCAGATTCGGGCGGTAGTGGATGTCTGGTCAGCGCAGACCGCCGAGCTGGGACAGACATACCGTTGGGTGCAAGTGTTCGAGAACAAGGGCGTCGTCATGGGCTGCTCGAATCCCCATCCGCATGGGCAGGTCTGGGCGCTGGACGCCGTGCCCAATGAGCCGGCCAAGGAGGAGCGCCAGCAGCGCAGCTATGCCACGGAGCACGGCCGCCCCCTCCTGCTGGACTACCTCGAGCGCGAGATGACCGCGGGCGACCGCCTTGTAGTGGCTAACGACGCATGGGCCGCCGTCGTGCCCTATTGGGCCGTTTGGCCGTTCGAGATCTTGCTGCTGCCGCGCGAGCACGTGCTGCGCCTGCCCGACCTGGACGCGGGCCAGCGTGACGCGCTGGCGGACATCCTCAAGCGGCTGCTGACGCGCTACGACAACGTTTTCGAGACCTCCTTCCCCTACTCGATGGGCTGGCACGGCGCACCCTGGCAGGATGGCGACTTCAGTCACTGGCAGCTCCACGCACATTTCTACCCGCCACTGCTGCGTTCGGCCACGGTGAAGAAGTTCATGGTGGGCTACGAGATGTTGGCGGAGGCCCAACGCGACATCACTGCGGAGCAGGCCGCCGCGCGGCTGCGCGAGGCGCCGGAAGTGCATTACAAGGGGACGGTCCCATGAACATGCAAGACAAAGTCACTCAGGCCTTCGAGGCGGGCTATGACCGTGCGCCAGCCATCCTGGTGCGCGCTCCCGGCCGGGTTAATCTGATCGGCGAGCACACCGACTACAACGATGGCTTCGTCCTGCCCCTGGCGATCG
>CAYYTK010000059.1:0-11500 GCA_964474695.1 uncultured Anaerolineales bacterium | reverse complement strand
ATGAAGCCGTTCCCGGCAAATCACGCCAGCTTCGCGGCCGATAGCTGCACCACCTGCCATCAGCCGGCCGCAGCCAGCAGTGGCGCATCCTCGGCGGGCGCTGCCAAAGCGATCCCGCACCCCATCGAAGGGGACGCGTACAAGGATTGCACCACCTGCCACGGCGCGGACAAGATGAAGCCGTTCCCGGCAAATCACGCCAGCTTCGCGGCCGATAGCTGCACCACCTGCCATCAGCCGGCCGCCGCCAGCGGCGGTGCGACCCAGGCAAGCGCCGGCCCAGCGGTCCGGCATCCCCTGGTAGGCGCTGCATACCAGGATTGCACTGTGTGCCACGGCTTGGATAAGGTGAAACCGTTCCCGGCGAATCACGCCAGCTTCACGGTCGATAGCTGCACGGCCTGCCACCAGCCCGCGCAGTAACAACCGGCGCAGCTACGGCCCAGCAGAAACCCGGTTTCGTGACCTGATGGTCGCTGCAGAAACCGGGTTTCTTTTTCCCTCACTTACGGCACGATCACCGTCCGCACCTCGCCGGCAAAGCGTTGCAGCGCATCCAGCGTTTCGTTAATCGGCTCCGCCGCCAGCGGCACCGTGCGCGTCACCACGTGCGAAAGATCCAGGACCTTCCGCCGCGCAAACTCGATCAGCAGGGGAAACTCCTGGAGGAGATGATCCGAGCACCCGATGATCTCAGCCTCATTACCCAGCAGCTCTCGATACGAATCCACCTCGAATGGCCGATCGGCGATGCCGGCCACCACTGCCCGGCCCTGGATGCCCAGTGACTGCACAGCCTGGCGCATCGTCACGGGGAGGCCGATCAGCTCCAGCGCCACGTCAACCCCGCGGCCGCCGGTCAGGCGTTTGATCTCGGCCACCGGGTCGACACGGGAAGCGTTCACCGGCGTCGCGCCGAACCGCTCGGCCAGCGCCAGCTTCTCCGCGTTGATATCCACCGCGTACACCGCCAACGCGCCCAATCCCCGCGCCAACTGAATGGCCGACATGCCCAGGCCGCCCGCGCCGAAGATCGCGACCGCCTCTCCTGCCCGCAGCCGCCCCTTGCGCAGCGCGTGAAACGAGGTAGACGACGAGCACATCATGACCGCGGCCTGCTCAAACGGGATTTCATCAGGCAGACTCACGACCCCGCGCTCCGGCACGGCGATAGTCTCAGCATAGCCGCCGTCGCGGTGTTTGCCCAGCATCTGACCGTGAACACAGAACTGCTCCTGGCCGCGGTTGCAGTGCTCGCACTGCCCGCACGTCACCAGGTAATGCAGGCACACGCGGTCGCCGGGCTTGACGCGCGCCACCCCTGGGCCAACCGCCTCCACCACCCCCGCGATCTCGTGCCCCAGCGTCTGCGGCAGCGGACCGGTGGACGACACGCCCGCTCGATAGTGCGCGTCCGAATGGCAGATGCCCGCGGCCTTAATGCGCACCAGAACCTCCCCCACCCCTGCCACCGGCGCCTGGATCTCCTGCAGCTCCAACGGTTGCCCGATGGCGGTCAAACGAACAGCTTTCACGATCTGCACCCCCTTTTTGACAACGGATAGCGACTGTGCTAAACAGCGAATGGCGAATCGGCGAATCGGCGAATCGGCGAATGGCGAATCGGCGAATCAGCGAATCAGCGAATCAGCGAATGGCGAATCGGCAGTACGCAGTACGCAGTACGCAGCACGCAGTACGCAACACGCCCCATCCTACACCGAAAGGACTCCTATGCCCAAGATCACCTTCATCGGCGCAGGCAGCACGGTATTTGCCAAGAACCTGTTGGGCGATATCCTCAGCTTCCCTGAGTTGGCAAACGCCACCATCAGCCTGCACGACATCGACGAGGAACGCCTGCGCACCACGCAGGAAGTTGCCCACCTCCTGGCTCAGGCGGTGGGCGCCCGACCGATCATCGAGGCGACGCTGGACCGCCGCGCGGCGCTGGACGGCGCAGATTACGCCATCACGATGTTCCAGATCGCCGGCTACAAGCCGGGCACCGTCGTCGACTTCGAGATCCCGAAGAAATACGGCCTGCGTCAGACCATCGCCGACACCCTGGGCATCGGCGGCATCATGCGCGGCCTGCGCACCGTCCCAGTCCTGCTGGATCTCTGCCGCGACATGGCCGAGCTGTGCCCGGACGCCACACTGCTAAATTACGTCAACCCAATGGCGATCAACACCTGGGCCATCAATCGGGCGACCAAGATCAAGACCGTGGGCTTGTGCCACAGCGTGCAAGGCACGGCCGAGCAGCTCAGCCAGGATATCGGGGTGCCGATCGATGAGATCAACTACATCGCCGCGGGCATCAACCACATGGCTTTCTACCTCAAGTTCGAGCACCGGACCGCCGAAGGGGTCGCGGATCTCTACCCGCGGCTCCACCAGGTGCGGGCCGAGGGCCGCGTGCCGGACTGGAACCGGGTGCGTTACGAGATGCTGGCCCGCCTGGGCTACTTCGTCACCGAATCGAGCGAGCACTTCGCCGAATACGTGCCGTGGTTCATCAAGCGCGATCGCCCGGACCTGATCGAACGGTTCAATGTGCCGCTGGATGAGTACATCCGCCGCTGCGAAGTGCAGATCGCGGGATGGGAGGCCGCGCAGGTTGTATTGGAGCACCCAGGCGCCGCGGTGGACGTGCAGGCCCTGGCCGCCAAACTGGCCGCCGCGGGCGCGACCGAACAGGAGATCGCGGGTGTCGCCGCGAGCCTGGGTGGCCTCGATGCGGTCGCGCGGTCGCACGAGTACGGTTCCGGCATCATCCACAGCATGGAGACCGGCAGCCCGCGCGTGATCTACGGCAACGTGCCCAACTACGGCCTGATCGACAACCTGCCCCACGGCTGCTGCGTGGAGGTGCCGTGCCTGGTGGACAAAAACGGCATCCAGCCGACCCGCATCGGCAGCCTGCCGCCGCAGCTCGCCGCGCTCATGCAGACCAACGTCAACGTCCAGGCGCTGACCGTGGAGGCCGCGCTCACCGGCAAACGAGAGCACATCTACCACGCGGCCATGCTTGATCCCCACACCGCGGCCGAGCTGGACCTGGATCAGATCTGGGCGCTGGTGGATGATTTGATCGCGGCGCATGGGGATTGGCTGCCGGCGTGGTGCAGGGCGTGAAGACGTGAAACGTGAGGACGTGAAAACGTGAAAACGTGAAGGCGCCAAAGACCCTGTGCGGCCTGGCGCCTTCGTGAGAGATCAACGGTTCACGCGCCGAATAAGTCGGCCGCCTTGACCATGTTCTCGATGACCTCGACGCCAAACGGACAGCGTTCTTCGCAGTCGCCGCACGCGATGCAATCGGAGGCGCGAGCGGAAAGCGCCAGGTAGTGCTCGCGGAGCGTAGCGGGCATCTCAGCCAGGTTCCTGGCGAGATCGTAGTACTTGTGCACCGCGGCGATATCAATCTGCTGCGGGCAGGGCAGGCAGTGGTTGCAGTACATGCACGCACCGGTTGCCGTGTAGCGTTGGGACGCGGCCAGCACGGCGGTATAGTCCTTTTCGTGCAGCGGCAGGGTCTCGTAGGCGAGGGCCTGCCGCACCTGCCCGGCAGAAACGCACCCGATCAGTGTGCTGACGACGCCGGGGCGGGTAAGGGCGTAATGGATGCATTGGGCCACTGTCAGCGGCGCACCCAACGGCGAGGTGTTAGCGTCCAGCAATTGCCCCGCGGAGAGGGTCTTCATCACCGTGATCCCCACCCCGCGTTGGGCGCAGGTTTCATAGAGCTGCTGGCGCACCGGGTTGAGCCCGGCGGATGCACCCTGCTCATAGGTTTTGCGCTCGAACAGGGCGTCAACCTCGATTTGTTCGGGCAGCAGGTCGAAAGACGGGTTGATCGAGAACATCAGCACATCGATATACCCGCTCTGCACGGCGGTCAGGGCGGTGTGCGGCTCGTGCGAGCTGAGGCCGAGGGCCCGAATGATGCCCTTTTGCTTGAGCCGCAGCGCGTATTCGAGCAGGCCCTGCGTCTCAATGGCGCGCCAATCTGCCAGGGTGTCGACAAAGTGGATCACACCGATGTCGATGGTCTCGGTGTGGAAACGCGTCAGGAAATCCCGGACAAACTCATCGCACTTCGCCACATTGCGCGTGCGCTTGTACTGGCCGCCCTCCAGCGTGGCGCCGATATGTCCTTGCAGGTAGATGTCCCCGCGCACATGCCGGACGGCATCCCCGATCAGCGTGCGCACTTCCGGCCCCGGCATGAACACATCCAGGATGTTGACTCCACCCTCCAGGGCTGTGCCGACCACCTCCTCCACCAGGGCCTTGTCTTTGCCTTCGAGGTGCTCACACCCCAGGCCGATCTCGCTGACCTCGAAGCCACAACGTGGAATCTTGCGGTAATTCATCGTCTTCTCCTTTGGATCGGACTCTTTGGCGCGCAGGCCGGCGTGCTCTTGCGGGTGCGGGCTATGAAGGCGGCGCTCCTTGATCTCAATCTGCGATGTCACCGATTCTAGCACACCGCCGCGCCTGTGACAAGCCGCGCGCGAGAAGCGGGAAGAACGTGAGGGTTGAAAGTCAAAGGTTGAAGGTCAAAAAGGAGGTTGTCTCCGGCGTGCGAATGTGCTAGAATTGTATCGGAAGCAAGCAACAAAGATGAATCTCATCGTGACGCATATGAGCGATGCGGATTGGGACGCGGTTCAGGCGATCTATCGCGACGGCATCGCGACGGGCAACGCCACCTTCGAAATCGTTGTTCCAGGTTGGGAGGAGTGGGACAGGCGCCACCTGGGTGAGGCGCGTCTGGTTGCCAGGCAGAACGACTGCGTGGTCGGCTGGGCCGCGCTCAGCCCCGTGTCCAGCAGGGATGTCTACGCCGGAGTGGCCGAGGTCAGCGTCTACGTCGCGGCCCGGGCGCGCGGGAGCGGGATCGGGAAGGCGCTGCTCCGGGCGCTCGTTGCCGAATCGGAGCGGGCGGGATTCTGGACCTTACAGGCAAGCATTTTCCGCGAGAACACCGCCAGCCTTGCGCTCCACAAGGCATGCGGGTTTCGCGAGGTCGGCTATCGGGAGCGTATCGGCCGGATGAACGGCATCTGGCGTGATACGCTCCTCCTGGAACGCCGCAGCAAGGTCACCGGTACACCGAAGGAGTGAACCAATGACACATCCCCTGGTGTTGCAATTGCGTTTCACGCGCAGCGAATTCCGGCGCGGCCTCGCGGGTGTGACCGACGACGAGGCGCGGCGCCGTTTCATGCCCATGAACTGCATCGCCTGGAACGTCGGCCACCTGGCCTGGCAGGAGCAGCGCTATTGGCTCTGGCACGGCCAGGGTTACCTGCTGCTGCCTGAGATCAACGAGCAGTTTGCTTACGGCGCGCCGGCCAGCACCCCGGCGCTGACCGAGATGTGGGCTGCGTGGGAGGCGATCACCCAGGCGGCCGATCCCTGGCTCGATGCGCTCACCACCGAGGCGCTGTTCCGGCCCTTGATCATCCCCGGAGCGCCCAAGGCGCTGCGCTTCGGGACGGTGCTCATGCGCACGATCTACCACTACTGGTATCACAACGGGGAGAACCAGGCGATCCGGCAACTGCTGGGGCATACGGGCCTGCCTGAGTTCGTCGGTGACATCGATACCCTGGCGCCCTACATCCCTGAGTGAGATTTCAGGAATTCCTAGTGCGACGGAGCATCCTGAGCGGAACGGAGCACCGCCAGCAGCAGTTCGCTGGCGGTGCGGAGTGTAGTCGAAGGATGCGGCCCCCGCCAAGGCCGGGGGTGCGGCCCACAATGCCCGCTTCGTCCTCCTTCGACTGCGTTCCGCCCATCCTGCGGGCGGAACTCTCCTGAGCGCAGTCGAAGGATCAGGATGCCTCCGCTTTTACCCACATTTGGAGTTGCTGGTGAGAGTTGGCGCATTGGGCGTTTCAGACTAAACTCGTCACAAGGCGGAAAATGCGAGTATCAGGAGTCAACAACAATGTTCGAGCTGCCTGAATTCATCACCCTGGCCGGCCAGATCAACGCGACGCTGACCGGCAAGACGGTCCGGCGCGGCAGCCTGGGCAACTCGCCCCACAAGTTCGTCTGGTACAACCGGACCCCCGACGAATTTGTGGCGCTGACCGAGGGCAAAACGGTCGGCGCGGCGCACGCGCGCGGGAAGTGGCTGTTCATCCCGCTCGATCCCGGTTACGTCCTGTTGTTCGGGGAGTGCGGGGGCAGACTCCTCTATCACCCGGCCGGCTCGAAGCTGCCCGACAAATACCACCTGTGGCTGGCGTTCACCGATGGATCAGCACTCACCGCCATGACCCAGATGTGGGGCGCGATGGAGCTGTACGCGGCAGGCTGGGAGTTGGAGCGGCAGTACGTCAAGGAGATGCGGCCCACCCCGACCGAGCCTGCGTTCACCTTTGCGTACTTCTCCGATCTCATCGATTCGCTCATGGCCGGCGAGAGACGCAGCGTGAAGGGCCTCCTGACGCAGGATCAGCTCATCCCCGGCCTGGGGAACGCCATCAGCCAGGATATCTTGTTCCGCGCCGGCCTGCACCCCAGGCGGCCGATCAGCGAGCTGGGCGGCAAGGAGCGGCGCAAGCTGTATGACGCCATCGAGCTGACCGTGGCCGAGGCCATCGCCGCCGGCGGCCGCAACGACGAGAACGATCTCTTCGGCCGGCCCGGCGGCTACATCCGGCTGCTGGACAGCAAAGCCGCGGGGCAGCCATGTTCCACCTGTGGGACCGCGATCGAGAAGATCCAATATCTCGGCGGCGCGTGCTATTTCTGCCCGTGCTGCCAGGAATAGAGATGCGTACTTCCGCAGTGTATTGCACGAACAGGTAAGCAGGAGCCGCCCTATGAAACCGCAACCGGAATTCTCACATGACGTTCACGAGTTGATCCGCCGGCGCTGGAGTCCGCGGGCGTTTTCGTCGCAGCCAGTCGATGAGGAAACCGTCATGACGCTGCTGGAAGCCGCGCGCTGGGCTGCATCGGCCAACAACAGCCAGCCCTGGCGCTTCATCTATGCCACCAAGATGCAGCAGGAACGCTACCGCAAGCTGCTCGACTGCCTGGACGAAAGCAACCAGGTATGGGCGGCCTCCGCGCCGGCGCTGTTTCTGACGCTGGTGAGGACGCACTCCGAGAAAACCGGCCGGCCGTACAAATGGGCATGGCATGATCTGGGGCTGGCCATCGGCAACCTCACGGCCCAGGCAACCGCGCTCGATCTTTACGTGCACAGCATGGGCGGGTTCTCGGCCGACAAGGCGCGACAGCACTTCGCCCTGCCGGCGGAGCTCGAACCGGTCACCATGATCGCGATCGGCTACCTGGGCGACCCTGGGCAACTGCCTGAGCCGTTCAGAACGCGAGAACTGGCCCCCCGGCAGCGCAAACCGCTCGAAGAGCTCATCCTGAATCTAGAGGAGTCACTTTCATGAATAAGGCCTGGTGGAAGGAAAGCGTCGTCTATCAGATCTACCCTCGCAGCTTCTGTGACGGCAACGGCGACGGCGTCGGCGACCTGCGCGGGATCATCAGCAAGCTCGACTATCTCCAGGAGCTCGGCATCGATGTCGTCTGGCTCTCGCCCGTCTACAAATCGCCCAACGACGACAACGGCTATGACATCAGCGACTACCGGGCCATCATGGATGAGTTCGGCACGATGGCCGACTTCGACGAGATGCTGACCGGAATGCACCAGCGCGGCATCAAGCTGATGATGGATCTGGTGGTCAACCATACCTCAGACGAGCACGCCTGGTTCCGGGAAGCCCGCCAGTCCAGGGATAACCCGTATCACGACTTCTACATCTGGCGCGATCCGGTGGACGGCCGCGAGCCTAATAACTGGGAGTCCTTTTTCAGCGGCTCGACCTGGCAGTACAATGAGGCCACCGGCGAGTATTACCTGCACCTGTTCTCAAAAAAGCAGCCCGATCTGAACTGGGAGAACCCCAAGGTCCGCGCCGAGGTCTACGACATGATGCACTTCTGGTTCACGAAGGGCATCGACGGCTTCCGCATGGATGTGATCAACCTGATCTCCAAGACCCCTGGCCTGCCCGACGGGCCGGTGCTGCATGAAGGGTTTCTGCAGTCGGGTTTCATTCACTACGCCAACGGCCCGCGGCTGCTGGAATTCCTGCGCGAAATGCGTCGCGAGGTGCTGTCGCATTACGACTGCATCACCGTGGGTGAGACGCCGGGCGTCACAACCAGCCAGGGGATCGAGATCACGAACGAGGAAACCGGTGCGCTCAACATGCTGTTCCAGTTCGAGCACATGGACCTCGATTCCATGCCGGGTGACCCATTCGGAAAGTGGGCGCTGAAGCCGCTCGACCTGCGCGATCTGAAGCAGACAATGTCACGCTGGCAGGTCGATCTGGCGGGCAAGGGCTGGAACAGCCTGTACCTGTCTAACCACGACCAGCCGCGGCCGGTCTCACGCTTCGGCGATGACGGCGCCTATCGGGTAGAATCGGCCAAGATGCTCGGCGCCTTCCTGCACCTGCAGCAGGGCACGCCTTACGTCTACCAGGGCGAAGAGCTGGGCATGACGAACGTGCGCTTCACAAACATCGATGAGTATCGTGACATTGAGACTCTCAACATGTATCGGGAAGCTGTCGAGCTGCAAGGCAGGAATCCGGCGGACATCATGAACTCGATTCACGCTAAAGGTCGCGACAATGCTCGGACCCCGATGCAGTGGGATGCCGGCGAAAACGCCGGTTTCACGACCGGCACGCCGTGGATCAAGGTCAACCCTAACTACACAACGCTTAATGCCGAGCAAGCGCGTGCGGACCCGAACTCGGTGTTCCACTTCTACCAGCGGTTGATCCGCCTGCGCAAGGACAACCCGGTGGTCGTTTACGGCAGGTATGACCTGCTCCTGCCCGACCATCCGCGAATCTACGCATTCACACGCACACTGGATAACGACCGGCTGCTGGTGATCTTGAACTTCAGTGCTGAGATGCCCGTGTTCGAGCTGCCCGGCTCAGTGTCCTTCGGCGGCAAAGATCTGCTGATCAGCAACTACGCGGTCGATCCGGCCAACGACATCCGCCGGCTGGTTCTACGCCCCTACGAGGCGCGCGTGTATCGGCTGCAGTAGAGCGAAAAAACATGTCCAAACTCACGGTTTATGTAGGCGCCTACACGCGACGGATGCCGCATGTGGACGGCCGCGGGGAAGGGATCTACCGCCTGCGGCTCGACGCGGACACCGGCGCGCTGGCCTTCGACGGCATCGCCGCCCGCATGACCAACGCTGCATTCCTGGCCGCGAACCCGGAGCACTCCCTGCTTTACGCGGTCAGCGAGGTGGACAACGTGGCGGCGGACCAGCCCGGCGGCGCGCTCCACGCGTTCGCCATCGATGCCGGGCCGGGCGGCGGTGCGTTGTTGCCGCTGAACTGGCAGCCCACCGCCGGCCAGGCGTCGTGCCATGTCGCGATCGATGCGACAGGGAAATACGTGCTGACTGCCAACTACAACGGCGGCAATGTGACCGTGCTGCCGATCGGTAGTGACGGCCGAGTGGGATCCATCATCCAACTGGTGGCCCACACCGGCGCCGGTCCCGACCCGGCGCGCCAACAAGGACCGCACCCGCACGGCGTTTACTTCGACCTGACAGGCCGCTATCTGCTCGTCCCCGATCTCGGCATCGACAAAGTATGCGTCTACCGTTTCGACGCGGAGCGGGGCATCCTGACGCCGAACGACCCGCCCTGGGCCGTGATCCACCCCAGTGCGGGGCCGCGCCACCTGGCGCAGCATCCGAGCGGCCGCTGGATCTACTGCATCAACGAGCTCGACGTCACGGTCTCGGTGCTGGCGTTCGACCCCGCCTCGGGTGCACTGGCCGAGCGCGACTGGGTCTCGCTGCTGCCCCCTCATTCCGAGGGCAGCGGCCCGCAGGTTCCACCCTGTCATTCTGAGGGCGGCAGCCCGAAGAATCTCAGCGCCGCCGAAATCGCGATCGCCCCGGCCGGGCGCTTCGCCTATGCCTCGATCCGCGGCCATGACAGCATCGCGATCCTGGCGGTTGCGCCGGACGGCGGGCTGGCACTGATCGGGCACGAGCTGACTCGCGGCCTCACCCCGCGTCACTTCGCGCTCAGCCCTGATGGCCGTCTGCTGATAGCGGCCAACCAGGACAGCGACTCGCTGGTCACCTTTCACATCGATGCCGACACCGGCCGCCTCACGCCCACGGGACACAGCATCGCGGTGCCATCGCCCGCGTGCGCGCTGTTCTTGAGCCCATTTGTCGTATAATATATCTAATGTTATAATCATAATCGTAGTAAATCAATCGCACATCCAAAGGAGACACCATGACAACTCGAGCTTCATCTGCGGAATGGAAGGGCACTCTGAAGGAAGGCGCCGGCGCCATGAAATTGGGCAGCGGTGCATACGAAGGACCGTTCACCTTTGCCTCGCGCTTTGAGTCGGGACCGGGCACCAACCCGGAGGAGTTGATCGGCGCAGCGCATGCGGGCTGCTACTCGATGTTCCTTTCCGCCCTGCTGAGCAACAAGGGCTTCGTGCCCACCATCCGCACCACCGCCACCGTCCACCTGGGGGCCGGGCCGACAATCACGCTGATCGAGCTGGATTCCGAGGCCGAGGTGCCTGGGTGCAGCGAAGAAACCTTCCAGGAACTGGCCGAAGCCGCCAAGAAGGGCTGCCCCGTGTCCAAGGCGCTGGCCGGCCCGGAGATCAAGCTGAACGCCAAACTCGTAGGGTAGATGGCTGAATATCATTTCCACCACCCTGAGAAGATGTTCACCGATCGCGCTGAGCTGACGGAGATCATCACGGGGCAGCGGCTGATGACATTGGCGCTGGTGAAGGACGGCGAGCCGTACCTGGTCACGCTGAATTACGGCTTCGACCCCCAGCGCCTCTGCTTCTATTTTCACGGCGCAGAAGAAGGCAAGAAGCTGGCATTCATGCGCGCCAACCCGCGCGTGTGGGGGCAGGTGATCGAGGACCGCGGCTACATCACGGGCAAATGTGACCACGCCTACCGCTCGGTGCACTTCAGCGGCGAAGTCAGTCTGCTGGAAGACGAAGCCGAAAAACGGGCAGCACTGGAGCTGATGATTCGCCAGATGGAACCCGACCCGGAGCCGCTGCTGCAACGGCTGTTGGTCCGGGCGCGGCTGACCAAGACCGTCGTCGGCCGAGTCCAGGTGCTGGCGATGACGGGAAAGCGCAACGCACTGAATCTGCTGCCTCGTCCGGTAAGTGAGGGACAATAGGGCCTGACGGATTGCGGTACGGTGTGGCGCAATCTGCCAGATTGCGCAGGTGGTGAGCCGCAATCCAGCGGATTGCGGTACGGTGTGGCGCAATCTGCTAGATTGCGCAGGTGGTGAGCCGCAATCCAGCGGATTGCGGTACGGTGTGGCGCAATCTGCTAGATTGCGCAGGTGGTGAGCCGCAATCCAGCGGATTGCGGTACGGTGTGGCGCAA
>CAYYTK010000058.1:0-11709 GCA_964474695.1 uncultured Anaerolineales bacterium | reverse complement strand
TGATCACCGGGGAGAACCTGTTCGCCCGAAGCCCGATGGAGGCGGTCCGCGCGGATGCGGGCCGGCCGGTGTTTATCATGGCTGCGCAAGGCGACACCCGCATCGACTACCACCAGAGTGTGCAGTTGGCCGCGGCCGCACAAGCCGCCGGGGTGAAAGTGACCACCTGGTTCCCCGAAGGTGGGGAACACATGACCACGCCGGCCGTGCATACGCAGGAGTTCGAGCAGCGGCTGGTGGGGTTCTTCCGGGAGACGCTGGGACAGTAACACCGAAGAGCCGGGTAAGTAAGGCCTGACAGGTTTGCGACACCTGTCGCGCCTATGCCTGCTGCCGGGTATCTACCGTGTGCTGTGTTTTTGGCGCGAAAAATCCGGTTGACTTACTGGCTTGTGCGCGTTATAATGGCGCCATCGAAACCGGCGAATGTTGCACCTTTCGTCTGATGCCGAATGCAGGTGTAAAGACGCTCAAGGAGACGAGACTTTGCTGGACGCGATCACCCCGGAACTCATGACCAAGTATCGGAGCACTGCCCGTGCCCGCCAGCGCGCCTTCGACGCTGAAACTGAACGGCGTCGAGAGGCTGCCTGGATGGCGGCGCGGCAAGCCGCGCACGTTCCGAAGGAAGAATTCGGCGCGACGCGCGTGGTTGTCTTCGGCTCCCTGGCTCATGGCGCTTGGTTCGAAACTCACTCAGACATTGATCTGGCGGCTGAAGGAATTCCTCCAGATGCCTTCTGGCGCGCCTGGTGTACGCTGGATCGGCTGGGCGCGGGATTTGAGATCGACCTAATCGCCATAGAGTCTGCGCCTGCTCAACTTCGCACTGAGATCGAACAAGGAGTTGCCCTGTGATCGCGCGCTACCAGGTGCTATCCCGACGAATCGAACTTGAACTCGGTGAAATCGAGTACACCCAAGCAGCCGTCCAGCGACACTGGCAGATGGCCCGCGCCGCCACCGTTGACCAAGATGCGTATCTAAATTCAGTCGCGCTTAACCTGCACAGTTTTTACTCCGGCCTGGAACGGGTCTTTGAGTTGATTGCCCAGGAGCTTGATGGCGGCGTCATGGGAGGTGAGGCCTGGCACACCGAACTGCTGCGCCAAATGGCACTTGACGTCCCCGATGTGCGACCGCCCGTGATGCAGCCGTCAACGGCCGATCAGCTTGACGAATACCGCTGAAGCCGGCTCATTCATTTCCTGGAGAACCTCTGTGAAGAAGATCTCGACCCTGGGCATCATCGCAATCGCCGCTCTGCTTGCAGCCTTCGCGCTCACCCTGATCTTCGGCGGCCGGCTGTGGGCGCTGGACGGCGTGCAGGCCCTGCAGGCGCTGGGCGGCTGGCTGAAGCTGCCGATGGAGGCCTTCACCTTCCTCGGCGATGAGCAGTTCTACCTGCTCGCCATCCCGCTGGTGTACTGGTGCCTGCACAAGGGGCTGGGCCAGGACCTGGGGATCATGCTGGTGCTCTCCAGCTTCACCAACACCGCGCTGAAGTCGTTCTTCAAGCACAGCCGGCCGTTCTGGGAGAACGCCAGCCTGGGCCTGAGCGAGGCGGCCAGCTTCTCGACCCCCAGCGGCCACGCGCAGAGCAGCGCGGCGCTGTTCGGTCAGGTGGGCTGGTTCGGGGCGGGCCGGCGCAACAAATGGCTTTGGATCATGGGGATGGCGCTGCTGATCGTGTGCGTCGCGCTGTCGCGCGTCTATCTCGGCGTCCACTTCCCCGGCGATATCCTGTGGGGCGCGGCCGTGGGGCTGGCGCTGCTGGCGCTCTATAACGGGCTGAAGCCGGTGCTGCTGCCGCGGCTCAAGCGGCTTTCGCTGGGCGTTCACATCCTGCTGGCCTTGATCACCGCGGCTGCTATGCTCGGCATCACCGGCCTGCTCCTGTCGATCCCCTTCGGCACCGGGCAGATGTTTGGCGAGCTGTACACCGAGGCGTGGGGCTCGGCGCTCTCTGACGGCGGCACCATCGCGGGGCTGGCGTTCGGGTTGTGGATCGGGCTGGTGCTGGAAACGCGCACCGTCGGCTTCAGCGTAGCGGGGCCGTGGTGGCAGCGGACCCTGCGCTACGTCGTCGGCGTCATCGGCCTGGCCGCGATCTGGCTGGGGCTGCGTATGGTCTTCCCGCAGGAGCCGCTGGTGCTGGGGCTGGCGCTGCGGATGGTGCGCTACGGGCTGGCGATGCTGTGGGCCATCGCTCTCTGGCCGTGGTTGTTCGTGCGGATCGGGTTGGGAACGCGCGCTTGACAAAACGTACGGAATCGCGTACCATTGACGCGATATCCCTGGTGTGTCACTCATGACGCACCAACACGGAGGTCACTATGACAGTACTGAAGGTGAGCGAGGCGCGCGCGAACCTGTACCAGTTGATCGATGAAACGGCCCATTCTCACGAACCGGTGTTGATCGCGGGCAAGCGCCACAACGCAGTCCTGGTGTCAGAAGAAGATTGGCGGGCGGTGCAAGAGACGCTGTACCTGGTTTCGATCCCAGGGATGCGCGAATCGATCGTCGAGGGGCTGAAGACGCCGGTTGCCGAATGCGCGGAGAAACTGGAATGGTGAAGTGGCGCCTGGTTTACACCTGCCAGGCGCAGAAGGATGCTCAAAGGCTGGCGGCAGCGGGTCTCAAAGACAAGGCCGTTGCGCTGTTGGAGCTACTCGCAGAGAATCCCTTCCAAACGCCGCCACCCTACGAGAAGCTGGTCGGTGATTTGACGGGCGCTTATTCAAGAAGGATCAACATCCAACACAGGCTGGTATACCAGGTGCTGGAAGAGGAAAAGATCGTTAAGGTGATCCGTTTGTGGTCGCATTACGAATGACAGGAGTGAGGCCGTGAGTATCGATGCTCTTTTGCAGGCTATCATGGGCAGCCCGGATTCAGCGAAGAAGGGCAGCATCGCTGAGCAGACCGGTCTGTCGGCGGGACTGGCGCAGAGCGCCATCGCGTTGATTATGGGCAAGCTGTTGGCAGGAAGCCAGGCGGCAAAAGCCGGCGCTGCTACACCGGCAGACGGCCAGGCTGCGGGCGGCTTCGCGGCCGGAGCGGTCGGTGAGGAGACCTCCTCTCTGGCCGGATTGTTGGAGCGCCTGCGCAGCCAGGGCGCGGTGGACGCGGGCGCGCTGCAGGCCACCGGCCTGCCCCAGGAACTATCTGCCAAGACCGGGATCGACCTGCCGCAAGCCATCAAGGCGATCGAAGCGATCCTGGCGTTGCTGGCCGGCAAGAAGACGGCGAAACCGAGGGCGAAAGCCAAGACAACCACCAAGGCGAAAAGCACGACGAAGGCGAAGAGCGCGACGAAAGCGAAGCCGAAGAGCACCACCAAGGCGAAATCGACCACCAAAGCCAAGAGCACAACGAAGGCGAAGAGCACGACCAAGGCCAAGCCGAAGAGCACCACCAAGGCAAAGTCGACCACCAAGGCGAAAAGCACGACCACCAAGCCGAAGAGCACGACGAAGGCGAAGACGACCGCCAAGGCCAAGGCCAAGGCCAAGACGGCGAGTAAGTCGGGGGACTGGACGGTGACGGGGTAGAGTCCGCGCCAATAGATATCGCACATCGCGGAGGCTCGCATCCTCAGATGCGGACCTCCGTCTTCATCAATGGCGCGCGCGCGGCAGAGACGCCTGCGGTTGAAACCGGCAGGCTGGTACACGCCAAAACCTGCCGAGGCAGGTTAATCACAACCTCCCCATCCGGCTGCAGTGCGCCTCGGCGCACTTCGCCGTAGCAGACGCCGGTTTCACCCGACGGCAACCGCCTTTGCCCGCCCGCGCAAATAGGCCTTGGTCAGCTCGGCCGCCACCGAGGCCAGCAGGATGAACGGCAGCATCATCAGCCAGTCGCTGAGGTTCAAGGCCACCGTGCCGAAAACCTTCTGCAGAAACGGCACGTAGATCACCAGCAGCAGCAGCACGAGCGACGCGCCGACCGCGTACTGCATCCACTTGTTGCCGAACACGCCGATTTTAAGCAGCGCGTAGCGCTCCGAGCGTGCCGTGTACGCCCGTAGCAGCTCGGACATCACCAGCGTCGCGAACGCCACGGTCTGCCACTTGGCCAGCATCGGAGCATTCGCACCCGCGCCCGGACGCGCACCCGCGATCAGGTACGCAGCCAACACCGCAGACGTCATCACGACGGCCTGAACCACCACGCCGAGCAGCATCTCACGGTTGATGATCGCTTCCTTCGTGGGTCGCGGCGGCCGCTGCATGATGTCGGGATCCCCCTTCTCCAGGCCCAGTGCCAGCGCGGGCGCGCCGTCGGTCACCAGGTTCAGCCACAGCAGTTGGATGGGCCGCAGCGGGATCGGCAGGCCGACCAGCATCGCCAGAAAGATGATCAGGATCTCGCCGATGTTGCACGAGATCAGATAGAACACGAACTTGCGGATGTTGGAGTAGATGATGCGGCCTTCTTCGATGGCCGAGACGATGCTGGCGTAGTTATCGTCGGTCAGCACCATGTCCGCGGTTTCCTTGGTCACGTCGGTGCCGGTGATGCCCATCGCCACGCCGATGTTCGCGCGCTTCAGCGCGGGCGCGTCGTTCACGCCGTCCCCCGTCATCGCCACGATGTGGCCGCGGCGCTTGAGCGCGTCCACGATGCGCATCTTATGCTGCGGCGAGCTGCGCGCGCACGTGTCCAGGTGCAGCACCACGTCATCAAGCTCGTCATCGCTCAGCGCGTCGATCTCCGCGCCGGTGAGCACGCGGCCGTTCGGGGTGAGCATGCCGATCTGGCCGGCGATGGCCTGGGCCGTGTCCTTGTAGTCGCCGGTGATCATGATGCTCTTCAGGCCCGCCTGCTTGCCGATCTCCACGGCGGTCTTCACCTCGGGCCGGGCCGGATCGATCATGCCCATCAGGCCCAGGAAGGTCAGGTGGCGTTCCACCGTCTCCGGCGCCGGCTCATCCGGGAGGCTATCCAACGACCGCCCCGCGATGCCCATCACGCGCAGCGCCGCTTGCGCCATCTTCGTGTTGGCTGCCAGGATCGTCAGGCGCATCTCCGGGGTCAACGGCACGATCTTACCGCCCAACACGATGTTGTCGCAGTAGCCCAGCAGGATGTCCGGTGCGCCCTTGACAAACCCCAAGACGAGTTTGGGCTCCTGGGGCAGCACGGAACCGGGATAGGACTTCATCATGGCGATCGGCGCGGCCAGCTCGCCGGCATCGTGCAGCGTGGTCATCGCCTTGCGGTCGGAATCGAACGGGATTTCGGCCACGCGCGGGTGGTTCTGCTCCACCTCCGCGCGCCAGAGGCCCCCCTTGGCTGCCGCCACCACCAGGGCGCCCTCGGTGGGATCGCCCACCATGCGCCAGGTGCGCTGGCCGCCCTCCTCGCCGCTCAGCTCGAGCTTCGCATCGTTGCACAACAGCGCCCCGTGCAGCAGCAGCCACATGGCCGTATCGTCGGCCGCGCCAAACGGCGCTCCGGCGCGCAGGAACACGCCTTCAGGGTTGTAGCCTTCGCCGGTCACCTCGAAGTCATACCCGCCGGCCCAGCCGGCCACCACCGTCATCTGGTTCTGCGTCAGGGTGCCGGTCTTGTCGGAGCAGATCACCGTGGCGCAGCCCAACGTCTCCACCGCCGGCAGCTTGCGGATCAACGCGTGCCGCTGGACCATGCGCTGCATGCCGAGCGCCAGGCAGATCGTGACGACCGCGGGCAGGCCCTCGGGCACGGCCGCGATGGCCAGGCTGACCGCCGTCATGAACAGGCCCACGAGATCGTGCTCGTGCGCGGCCAGGTAAGCGGCCAGCCCCTCCTGAAAAACGATGCCGGGATGCGTGTCGCGCACGACGCCGTACAGGAAGATGAAGCCGCAGATGGCCAGCGACACAATGCCCAGCGTCTTGCCGAGCTGTTCCAGCTTCTCTTGCAGCGGGGTCTGCTCCTCCGTGTAGGACTGGAGCATCTCCGCGATCTGGCCGATCTGCGTGCGCATGCCCGTGGAGGTGACCATGCCCACCCCGCGGCCGTAGGTGACCAGGGTGGACATGAACGCCGAGTTCTTGCGGTCGCCCAGGGGGATGTCGGAATCGAGCACCACCCGGGCATCCTTGTTCACCGGCACCGACTCACCGGTGAGCGAGGCCTCCTCCGCCTTCAGATTAAAGCTTTCGATCAGGCGCAGGTCGGCCGGCACGTAGTTGCCGGCCTCCAGCAGCACGATGTCGCCGACCACCAGCTCGCGCGCGGCGACCGTCAACTGCTGGCCGTCCCGGATGACCTGGGCGTTGGGCGCGGCCATCTTCTTGAGCGCAGCCAGCGCCTGCTCCGCCTTCGACTCCTGGACCACGCCGAGCGTGGCATTCAGCACCACGATGGCCAGGATCGCGAGGGCATCGACCACCTCGCCGAGCAGCAGCGAGATCACCGCGGCGGCGATCAGGATGATGATCAGGAAGTTGTTGAATTGATCCAACAGCAGCTTGAAGAAGCCCGGCCGGGGCCTTTCCTGCAACTCGTTCGGCCCGTAGCGTTCCAGCCGCGCGCGCGCTTCTTCGCTGGTCAGCCCCTTGTGCAGGTGCGTCTCCAGCTCCTGCAATGCCTGATCGACCGGCAGTGCGTGAACGGGTACGTCGGTCATAGCTCCTCCTGTTGGAACGGCAGAAATCAGCGCCGGCTCATTCGCCGCCGACTCATTCGGCCGCCGGCTCAAGCACGCGGCCCCGGGCCAGCGACGCGAAAATGCCCAACACGCACAGCGCCGACGAGATGGCAAACGCCAGGCGGGTGCTGCTGAGGAAAGCGCCGTAGTGCTGCGGGGTGATCTGGACGCGGCCGATGATGACCGAGAAGATCAACAGCGTGATGCCCAGGCCCAGCATCTGGCCCAACGACCGCATCGTGGCGACGATGGCCGAAGCGACTCCGTAGAGCCGCCTCTCGGCCGACCCCATGATGGCGTTCATGTTGGGGGATGAGAACAGGCCGAACCCCATGCCCAGCAGCAGCAAGGCAGCGACGATGTAGGCGAACGGCGTGCCGTTGCCCAGGAAAACCAGCATCAGCAGCCCGCCCGCGGTCAGCGCCATGCCCGCGGACGAGACGATCCGCGCCTCCAGCCGGTCGGACAGCCGCCCGGCCACCGGCGAGAAGAGCGCCATCACTGTCGGCTGGACGATCAGGAGCACCCCGGCCGCCTGCGGGGTCAATCCCTTGATATATTGCAGGTAGAGGCTCAGCAGAAACGTGACGGAGGTCGTCGCCATGTAGTTGATCAGCGCCGCGAGGCTGGAGAACGTGAAGCCGCGATTGCCGCGAAAGAGGCCCAGGTTCAGGACCGGCGCAGTCGCCCGGTTCACCCAGGCGGCGAAACCGGCGAGGCCGACCAGGCCCGCGGCGATGGCGCCTGCGCCCTTGACATCCGGCAGCAGGGAAAGGCCGTACATCGTGGCCGCGATCGAGACCCCGTAGATCAGCGACCCGACCCAGTCGAAGCGCTCCCCGCGCGCCTCAGCCCACTCTGCCTTGGTCTGCAACGCGACGCCCAGGGCCACCAGGCCCAACAGCACGCCGAAGGCGAAAACGCTGCGCCAGCCGAGATTCTGCGTGAGGATGCCGCCGAGAAACGGGCCGAGCGACAGACCGGCGTACACGAACGCGACGTTGATGCCCAGCACCCGGCCCCGCTCGTTGGCCGGGTACGCGGAGCTCAGCAGCGCCGAGCTAGTGGCGAACATCAACGCCGCGCCGGCCCCCTGCAGGGTCCGGAACGCGATCAACATGCTGCCTGAGGCCGCCAGGCCGCTCAACAGCGACATGAGCGCGAAAGCCGCGACGCCGATCGTGAAGACGCGACGGCGGCCGTGGATATCCGCGGCGCGGCCGAAAGGCACCAGGCAGATCGCGACCGCCAGGCTGAACGACGTCGCGACCCAGCCCAGCGCCACCGCATCCATGCCGAGTTCTTTGCCGATGACCGGCAGCGAGACGTTGAGCGCGGAACCCATAAAGGCGGTGGAGAAAGAAGCGATACTGGTGGTGAAGAGGACCGATCCCCTGGCCGGCAGTTTCATCTCAGCAGCGCTCGATTCGCAAGTTCACCCCGCGCGCCGCCAGATCCGCCGTCACGCGCTCGAAGCAGCCGGCCGCGGCGCCGACAAACTCGGGGGGACAAACACCGGCGCGGGCAAACGTGCCGTCCAGCACTAACCTGGCGATCGCCGTGCAGGTGTAGCCGGTGGTGCGCGCCATAGACGAGACGCCCGCGGCATCGGTCTGATCGAACAGGCGATAGGCCGCCGTGCACGGCCGGCCGTCCGCCATGCCGCGGATGGTGATTTCCAGGGCCGTAAACTCCGGCTCGCCAGGGTCCAACCGCCAGCGCGGAAAGAGCAGCGCCGCGGTCAGGTCGATGGGCCGCACCAGGCAGCCGCCGGCCTGCACCGCCTCCGTGCCCAGGAAACCGCTCTCGCGCAACACGCGCACATACTCGATGTGGCCGGGGTAGCGCAGCGTCTTCTCAGCCATGTAGGGGACCGACGACATCGTGCGCAGCAGGGTGCGCAGGCCGTCGGTGTTGAACGCTTCCAGCGTGCCGATGGGGTCGATCTCGACCAGCTCCGGGTCCGAGAGGGCCGGCTTGACCACGAGCGCGGCGTGCTCCATCAGTCGCGCCGGCCGGGTGTACTCTTCCAGCACGTCCACCGGCGAGAAGGGCGCCTTGTACTGCCACGGCCAACCCCGGCGCACCGGCAGCCCGCCCACCAGGCAGCGGAAGGAGTCCACCGCCATCCGCGCGGCCTCGTAGCCCAACACCAGGTTGCTCAGCCCCGGGGCCACCCCGGCATCCGTGACCGCCGTGACGCCCCTGGCCCGGGCCAGCGCATCCAGCTCGAACGGATCCTCGTCGAAGAAGGAGATATCGACCGCGTTGATCCCGGCCTCGATGACCGCGCGCAGCGTGGCGAACCCCATGAAGCCGGGCACCGCGCCGATTGCCAGATCGGCCCCGGCCACCGCCGCGGCCACCGCCGCCGGGTCGCGCAGATCAGCCACACGTGTGGCCAGCGGATGCCCCGCGGCCAGCGCGGCCAGGCGGTCAGGACTCGCGTCCACCGCCGTCACCTGCGCCTCGCGGCACAGGTCGGCCGCCAGCGCACCGCCCACCATGCCGGCGCCCAGCACCACGACCTTCTTGGGCCGCGGGGCCGGGGCTGCGGCCAGGCCCGCCCCCATCAACCCTGGCCGACCTGGTGCGCCAGGATGATGGCGTCAGCCACCTCTTTCATGGCCTTCCGGTTGTCCATGCTCATCTTCTGAATCTTGCGGAACGCCTCGGCCTCGGTCAGGCCCTGCTTGTCCATCAGAATGCCCTTGGCCCGGTCCACCAACTTGCGCGTCTCCAGCGCCTCCGCCAGATCGATGACCTGCTTCTGGAGGACCTGGAACTCATCGAAGCGCGCGAGTGCGATCTCGATGGCAGGCGTGAGCTCCTCCTCACGATACGGCTTGACCAGATAAGCGATGACGCCGGCCTCGCGGGCGCGCTGCACCAGCTCGCGCTGGCTGTACGCGCTCAACAACACCACCGGCGCGACGCGCTCCTGCGTCAGGATGCCGGCCGCCTCGATGCCATCCATATCCGGCATCTTGATGTCCATGATGACCACATCCGGCCGCAGCTCGCGCGCCTGGTTCACCGCGCTCTTGCCGTCAGCCACTTCTCCCACCACCAGGTACCCCAGGTTGGTGAGCATCTCGCGCAAATCCATGCGGATGAGAGATTCATCGTCCGCGATAATCACTCGTGTACGTTCCATAAGAAAAGTCCTCCTGTCCCTCTTGACCAGAGTTAGCGTTTGCCCAATAGAACCTTCGGAAAAGTCACGGTGGCAACGACCCCGCGCTCCTGGTTTGCCAGCGTCACATCGCCATGCAAGTCCCCGGTCACCAGGCTGCTGACGATTTGCAGCCCCAGGCTGGTGGGACTCGCCAGATCGAAGTCATCCGCCAGGAGCTGGCCGTCGTCGCAAATCTCCAACCGGATGCGATCGCCCAGATCGTTCAACCCGACCTGGATGGTCCCGCTGCTCCGGTCTGCGTAGCCGTGCTCCAGTGCGTTCTGGATCAGCTCGTTGACCACCAACGCGCAGGCCGTCGCCTGTTGGCTCGGCAGATACACGGCGGGGCCATCAATGGTGAAAGCGATCTGCTTGCCAGGCAGCAGCGTCTGCCGCGCCTGCGCCACGATCCGCTGGCACACGTCACGCACGTTGATCGCCTGCCGCTCATCCAGCGACAGGAACTCATGAATCACCGCGACGCTCAAGATGCGCGTGATGGCTTCGTTCAGCGCCTGCCGGGTGGCCTCGGCCGGCGCCCGCCGCACCTGCATGCGCAGCACCGCGGCAATGGTCTGCAAGTTGTTCTTGACCCGGTGATGCACTTCCTGGATCATGGTCGTCTTGACCTGGAGCTCCTGCCGCTTGCGGTGCTCCTCGGTTGCATCGTGGATCAAGATCAGCGCGCCGCCGGCATCGCCGCGGCCGACAAAAAGGCGCTGGAAGGAGCCACGCACCGTGGCGGGCGGCCAGATCGGCAGCACCTTGCGAACCCAAATATGAGAGCCCTGGACCACCTCGCGCTCGATCGGCGTATGCGTATCGAGCGCCTCCAGCGCCATCTCATCGTCCACGGTTTGGAGATAGGACAGGCGGCGGCCGCGCAGGTCCTCCATGTAGCCCAGCCGGCGATAGAGGTTGTTGCCGATCCCGCTGAGATAGGTGATGCGGCGCTGTGCATCCACCAACATCACCCCGTCCATCTCTTTGAAGGGTGAGAAGTTGCTGGTGGCCGCCAGCTCGCCGTTGGCGCACATCGCCTTCGCCCAATCCACCGAGCGGCGAAACGTGATGTGGCGCTGGCGGTGGCGCTCCAACTGGATCAGGCTCGTCTCCAGGGCCAACAGCCCGATCATCCGACCGGCCTCATCCATCACCGGCCAGATATCCTGCACCGTAGGGGCAATGCCGCCCCGCTCGCGCGCCACGCGCGTGCGCCGGCGCCGGCGCCAGGCCTCCAAAATCCCCGCGGTATCTGCACTGGCCAATACCTGGCCGACCAGGTCCTCGTCGTACAAGGGAGAGATCGAATGCGGCTGAGCCTGCGCCACCACCTGCATCTGCCCGCTGTTAATCGGGCGCAGCAGGATGATATCGGAGCGGCTGAGATCCGCCGTGATCGGCATGCCCAGCGCGACATCGCGCAAGCGTCCACTCAGAAGAGAAGCGTTCCCATTATCCATCGCACGCCCACCACTGGCGCGGCAATTAACAAATGAAGGGGTGGGACATATCCCACCCCCGGCTGGACTGGTCGGGGCGAGAGGATTTGAACCTCCGACCACTTGAACCCCATTCAAGTGCGCTACCTGGCTGCGCTACGCCCCGTCACTTGGATCAAGTATACTCAAGCTGCCCGATTTTGGCAAATAGCCCTATCCGGGCTCGGACATCCCGAACATTTCCGGAATTGAGGCTTTGGCCGGTTGGCGCCGCCGGCCCGGAGACCGGCTGAAGCCTCCATTCCAGCACGCGGCCAGCAACTGTCCTCCTACAACCGGCTGCCGATGAACCCGCGCGCGCCCTGCACGAACGCGGCGACGTGCAGGCCGCGCTTGCCCGCGATCTGCACCTCTTCCAGCCACAGCACGCCCGCGCCGGTCGC
>CAYYTK010000057.1:0-13170 GCA_964474695.1 uncultured Anaerolineales bacterium | reverse complement strand
TTGTCGCAGTCGTTTCGACCGTTTGTTAAGATACCTACCCGTGTCGGGTAATGAAGCTCTTCACCACCAAAAGCAGAGGCACGGGCCTGGGGCTTTTTGTCGCGCACAATATCATGCAGCAGCACGGCGGAACCCTGTGTGCGGAGAACCTGGCAGGTGGACAGGGAGTGGCATTCACCCTCGCACTGCCCCTGGCAACGCTATCCGCTTCCGCGGGAGCCAGCGCATGAGGCGCCGCTGAGGATGCAGAGCATGGTCAACCAAGATCCGTCCGTCCGCATTCTGCTGGTCGAAGACTCGCTGGGCATCGCCAAGGCATTGAGCCGTGCTCTGGGGTTTCATCACGACGGCGCCTATCAGGTGGAGGTCTGTCAGTCGGCCGAAGAAGCCCTGCGGCGGCTGCACGAAGCGTCCTTCGACCTTCTGATCTCCGACGTGCGCCTGCCGGGGATGGATGGCCTGGAGTTGCTCGATCGCGCCCAACGGATCAGGCCAGAGACCCGCCGCATGCTGATTACCGCCTACGGCTCTCCTGAAGTCGAGGCGAAGGTGCGGCAGTCGGCGGGCGTCTACCTCCCCAAGCCCTTCCGCCTGGGTGACCTCATCCAGCGCGTCGAGCAACTTCTGAAGGAACCTCCTGCCCAACCGCCGCCGAGTGCGCTGCAGACAGCCGCGCGAACTACAGGCGAGATAGCAGCCGGTTTCGAAGAACGAAAAACGGCGCATCTGATTGTGATGGCGTGCGACCTGGACGGCACCCTGGTTGAATCGGGTCAGGTCTCTCCCCAACTGACGCCGGAGATGTGGACAACTCTGCAAAGAGCCAGAATGAGGAACTTCATCTTGATCCTGGTCACCGGCCGCACCCTGGATAGCATTGTGGCCGAAGGCCCCTATGTCGAGTTCTTTGAATCGATCGTGGCCGAAAACGGCGCCGTGGTCTACTTTCCCCGGCGCGATGTAGTCAGTCTCCCCTTCGGGCGCGTGGATCCCGAGTTGCTGCAAAGGTTGGACGCCCTGAAGGTCCCACTGGAGCGCGGGATGGCCATTGCCGCCACCTGGCGGCCCCATGATGAGACTGTCCTGAAGACTCTGCGCGAAACCCGCAGCGGGGTCACGGTAGAGTACAACCTGGATGCGTTGATGGTGCTGCCGGTCGGCGCCACGAAAGGAGCCGGGCTGCTCTATGCCTTGCGCGAGCTGGGATATTCCCCCCACAACGTGGTAGCCTGCGGCGACGGCGAAAACGATCGCAGCCTGTTCGAAGCGGCCGAGCTGGCCGTTGCCGTGGCCAATGCCCGGCCGTCACTTAAGGAGGTTGCCGATGTGGTGCTGGAACAACCTGACGCCACTGGCGTGCAAGCTCTCATCACCGGTCTGCTGGAAGGGCGGTTCCCCGTTCGCCGGCCGCGACCTGAACGCCAGCTGACGTTGGGGCAGCGCCTGGGCGGCGCGCCGGTGCAATTGGAGCCTTCTGTCCTGGCGGAAAGCAACCTGGGCATCTTCGGGGCCAGCGCCAGCGGTAAGTCCTGGCTCGCCGGCCTGATCGCGGAAGGTCTGCTGACGCAAGGCTATCAGGTGTGTATTATCGACCCTGAGGGGGACTATCGTAGCCTCGGAGCTTCGCCGCAGACGCTGCTGCTCGGCGGGCCGGGAAAGCCGTTGCCGGCCGTGTCCGACGTGATCAGCTTCGGCGAATGGCACGATGTCAGCCTGGTATTGGATCTTTCGATGTATGCTGCTGCGGAGCGAGCTGCTTATCTCGTGGAATTCCTGCGCGGTCTGCGCGGTCTGCGCGCCCGACGCGGCCGGCCGCATTGGGTCTTGGTGGACGAGACTCAGAACTTCTGCCCCCAGGAAGGCAGCGAGCTGACCGGCCTGTTGCTAGAGGGCATGACTTGGGGTGGTTTCTGTGTCGTCGCTTATCGTCCCAGCCAGATGGCCCCGGACCTGCTGGCGGCGCTCGATCACTGGCTGATCACGCGTCTGAACCTGGCGCGTGAGATCGACCGCCTGCGCCCGCGGTTGAGCCACTACGAAGGAGGCCCAGCCGCCTTGGAGCAGTTGCCCACCCTGGCCAAAGGCCAGGCCTACCTGGCCTTTGGGGCGATCAATGGGTGGCTGCCCCCGGCCAACGAAGTCGTTAGGTTCCGCGTCGGCCAACGCACAATGCCGCACGTCCGCCACCTGCACAAGTATCTGCGCGCCGATTTACCCGTCCCGAAACGGTTCTACTTCTGCGACGGTGAAGGCCGCGGGTTGGGCCGCACCGCCGCCAACCTGTGGGAGTTCCGAGAGGCGATCCGCGATGTGCCTGTCGTGTCGCTGCAATACCATCTGGAGCGCGGGGATTTGGAGCGCTGGTTGATGGCCGTGCTGCACGACGATGAGCTGGCCCGCCAGATGCACAAGCTCAGTGAGCGCGGCCTGACCGGCGCGGCGTTACGCCAGGCGCTGTTGGGGGCGGTCGTTCAGCGATATGATGAGCTGGATAGACTGGTCTGACCAGGTGAAGGCAGGAACTTAGCCTCCATCTGGAAACAAGTTTGTCTCATATTCGGTCACTGACGCGCCGACTGTTCCGGCACGGCCATTGCGGTGTCAGCCACGACATCCGGTTGGCTCAACTTATTCGGCTGTTCGTCGGGCCGGACGAGCAGAATGGGCAGCGGGCTGCGGCGCACGACCTCCAACGCCACGCTGCCGAGCAGCAGGCGTGCGATCCCAGAGCGGCCATGGGTTGCCATGACGATGAGACTCGGGCGCAGCGCAGCGCCCTGGTACGCGATCGTGTCGGCAGGCCACCCTTCCCTCACAACCGTATGCACCAACAAGTCCTCGCTCTGTAGATATTCCGCCACCCCCTGCAAATATGACTCGGCCTCTTGGCGCAACTCCGCCGAGGACTGCTGCATGGCGTGCACTTCCGGGTAAGAGAGCGCTATCGTGGGCTGTTCAATAACGCGCAACAGCAGGAGTATTCCGTCCAACGCCCTTGCCAGGGCCACGGCGTGAAGCAACGCTGCCTCTGCAAAGGATGAACCATCGAGTGGAACGAGCACTGACGCCTGGGATAGCTCCGGCAGCGGTGTCTGGATATCGCCAATGGGGCGGATAAGGAGAACCGGCGCCGGGCTTTGGGCCAGCACCTTCTCGGCGACCGAGCCGTAGATCCAGCGTCCCAGGCCCGATCGGCCGTGGGTGCACATGACCACCAGGTCGGCGCCGTAAAGGCTGACTTCCAATAGGATCGACTCCGCAGCATCACCGTAGGGTACGGCAATCTCGACGTTCAAGCCTTGCTCAAACATGCCGGATGCCAGCGCCTCCAAGTACGCCTGCGCCTCCCTTACGGCTTCGATCTGTGCCTGAGCAAGATTTGCTCCTGGTAGGGCCGAGGCGACGGCGACGCGCACCAAGATTACGCGAGCCCCCAAACGCCGCGCCAGCGTCGTGGCTACCGGCAGAGCGCGTTCGCTGAATGCCGAACCATCCAATGGCACGAGCAGTGTGCTGTACATGATCGCACCTCCTGTCTCCTGGCACTATCGCCAATGCTTTCGCAACTTGCGGTCACGGTTGCCATAGGCCCGTTGTGGCGGTCCTCGGTCATAGCTGGCCGGCTGCTGCGGACTTGCTTCTCATCTCCTGCCTTGCGCCAGAATCGCCGGTCTACACCGGGTGATAGACGTCAACCTCTGGAATCTCCGGACGGCGTCCGCCGTCTCGAGGTCGATATGGCCAGGTCACTTGCGCGAAGCAGATCACGACTGCGATGTCAAAGGCGCTTTGTCTGGCTCGCCGCCGTCGGCTATTCGGCAGGCCGAACAAGCATGATGGGCCAGGGGCTGCGACGCACCACCTCCAACGCCACGCTGCCGAGCAGCACTCGTGCGATTCCTGTTCGACCGCGGGTTGCCATGACGATCAGGTCTGCTTTCGTCTCCTCGCCCCAGTACGCGATGATGTCGGCGGGCGCCCCCCTACGAACGTACGTCTGCACGGACAAGCCAGTGGCGCGCAGGCGTTGTGCCACCTCTTCCAGGTATGACGCCGCTTCTCGATATGAACCTTCGTAGGCTGCCAGCGGTGGTTCTACCACCCGCAGCAGCAGGATCGTCCCGCCGAAGGCGCGCGCCAGGGCTGCAGCGTGAGGCAGCGCGGTTTCCGCAAAGGCAGAGCCGTCCAGCGGGACCAGCAGCGATGCTTGTTCCGGTTGCAGCTCAAATCGTGAGGCTTCGCCGGTGGGGCGGATGAGGAGAACCGGCGTCGGGCTTTGGGCCAGCACCTTCTCGGCGACCGAGCCGTAGAGCCAGCGTCCCAGGCCCGATCGGCCGTGGGTGCACATGACCACCAGGTCGGCAGCGTGCAGGCTGATTCCCTCCAAGATCAGTTCCGCAGCATCACCATAAGGCAAGGAGATTTCGACATTGAGACCCTGCTCGGCGTACGAGGCTGCCAGGCCAGACAAGTAAGTCTGCACCTCATCTACCGCCTGGATCCGGGCCGCAACAGGATCCTCCCCTGGGGCAACCGGGGCGAGGACGGCGCGCATCAAGATCAGCTTTACCCCCAGGTGACGCGCCAGGGTCGTGGCCGTCGGCAGCGCCCGCACGCTGAATGCCGAGCCATCCAGTGGAACGAGCAGTGTACGGTACATGACAACACCTCCTCTATCCTGACACTACCATCCATGATGTGTCAACCTATCTGCTGTTGCGTTCTCAGCCGTTGGGTGACAGCAGCGATCACCTCTTCGGCGCTCGACTCGATCGGTTTGTCGGTGACGTCCACAATCGCGAAGCCGCTGCGCCGGCAGAAATGCCGCGCCGCCTCCACTTCCTCGTAGATGGCGCCTGGGTCTGAGTAGGCCCCCGTTGTGCCGGCGCCAAGGCGCGCCTGGCGCCACTTGCGATACGCGATGAGTTGGCCCGGCTCGATGGTCAGCCCGACAACGCGGCGGCGATCGATCTCCAGCAAAGCAGGGGGCGGCGGCACTTCTCGGATCAGTGGCACGTTGGCGACCTTCCAGCCCATGATGGACAGATACATGCTCAGTGGGGTCTTGCCCGTGCGGGAGACCCCGACCAATACGATCTCCGCCTGGGGCAGGTCCTCAATGCGCAAGCCATCATCGTGCGCGACACTGAACTCGATGGCAGCCACTCTCTCGAAATAGGCTTCGCGCTGCTGCCGGTACAGCCCCGGTCGCCCGGCGGGCTGCTCGCCGAGTGCGGCCATGACGAGCTCGAGCAGCGGCCCCATGAGATCGATGGCCGGTACGGCTCGCGCCAGCGCCATCTCGCTCAGCAGGGAGCGCAGATTGCCGTCCACAAGCGTGTGGACGATGATGCCCCCGGCAACGGCTGCCTGCTCGACGGCGCGCTCCAGGTCCGCACGCGCGAACACGTGCGGCATGATCTCCACGGGCACGGCGCGGCGGAATTGCGCCAGGGCCGTGCGCACGAGCAGTTCGCCGCTGGCGCCCATGCCGCCAGAAACGACGATGATCGGTGGCGGATGGCTGTCCATGGTATTATCATCAGTCATGGGGATGAAACTACGGTGAAGAGACCATGACAGAGCCGTGACTGTTTTCGTTCGAGATGGCGCGGGTGGTATAATGAGAAAAACAGAACATGCGAAGGAAGGCTGTGAAATGCCCGCTCCACGGATCCTGGTTGTCGACGACGATGCGAAGGTGCTCAGCCTCATGCGCCGTGGCCTGGCCTTCGCCGGATACACCGTGGACCTGGCCCCTGATGGGGAGCAGGCCCTGGTGATGGCGCGCGCCCATTTGCCGGATCTGGTCGTGCTCGACGTCATGCTGCCCGGCATCGACGGCATCGAGGTGTGCCGCCGCCTGCGGGCCGGCGAGCCAAACCTCCCCGTCCTCATGCTGACGGCAAGGGATCGTGTGCCCGATCGGGTAGCGGGCCTGGACGCCGGCGCGGATGACTATCTGGTTAAGCCTTTCGCGTTTGACGAGCTGCTGGCGCGTATCCGGGCGTTGCTCCGGCGCGCCCGGCCCGCAGAAGCGGAAAGCCTGAGCTTTGCCGACCTGAGGCTGGATCTGCTCACGCGTGAGGTGCGGCGCGGCGAGCGGCCGATCGAGCTGACGACGAAGGAGTTTGATCTGCTGGAGTATTTCCTGCGCCACCCGCGCCAGGTGCTCTCGCGCGATCAGATCTTCGACGGTGTCTGGGGCTCTGACTTCCTGGGCGGCTCCAACGTCATTGACGTCCACGTGATGCGTTTGCGCGACAAGCTGCAAGCAGCGGGTGAGCCGCGGCTGATCCAATCGGTGCGCGGCATCGGCTACAGCCTGCGCGAGGATGCCTGAGGCGAAAATCATGCCATTCTCTGCTTTCCGGCGCTTGAACGTGCGGCTACGCCTGGGGTTGTGGTTCAGTTTGTTCCAGTTTATGGCAACCCTTCTCATCGGCGCCCTGCTGGTGCTGGTGGGTCGGTTGCTGCACCTGGTTGACGAGACGCTGCCGCAAGCTGCCGGGATCCTGGGCCTTGCAGCTCTCGCCGCGATGTTGATCGCGCTGGTCAGCAGCCGGTGGCTGACGGCGCAGGCGCTCCGGCCGATCGTCGAGGTGACGCGCGTGGCCAAGCGCATCGCGGCCACCGGCCATGTCGGTGAACGGGTGGCCGTGCCGCCGGCCCGCGATGAGCTGCATGAGTTGGCGTCCACGCTCAACGAGATGCTGGAACGCCTGGAACAGACCGTTCGCCGGCAGCGGCAGTTCTTGGCCGATGCGTCGCACGAGTTGCGCGGGCCGCTGATGGTGATCCGCGGCAACCTGGACCTGCTGCAAATGGATCTGCCGGCCGAGGACCGCCGGGCCAGCGCGGCCGAGGCAAGCGAGGAGGCCGAGCGCATGGCCCACCTGGTCGGGGATCTGTTATTCCTGGCCGAACAGGACGCCCACGAGCGCATGGATTCGGCGCCCGTCGCGTTGAATGAGGTCGTGGCCGAAGTCTGGCAGCGCGCCTGTACTTTGGATGCCGGGCGTCATCAACTCGTCCTCGAATGCAATGAGCCGACGATGGTGCTGGGCGACCGCTATCGCTTGAGCCAGATGCTCTGGAACCTGGTCGACAACGCGCTCCGCTATACCAATCCCGGCGGCAGCGTACGCCTCTGTCTGCGCAATCATGGGCAGGTTGCGGAGTTGGCCGTGGCCGACACCGGGATCAGCATCCCGGCCGAGCATGTGCCCCACATCTTCGAACGCTACTACCGGGTGGACCGGGCGCGCTCGCGCAATGAGAGCAGCACCGGCCTGGGCCTGCCCATCGTCAAGCAGGTAGCCGAAGCGCACGGCGGCCAGGTGCGCGTGCAGAGTGAGTCGGGTGTGGGGACCACATTCACCGTGGCCCTGCCGGTGTTTCAGGCAGGCTGATCTCTTCTGCTCCTGACTGGCCGAGCGGCGGGTCGCCGCGGTGACTTCCCGACCTACAGAGCGCCGTGACCGGCGGCGCCGCGACCGGCGGCCGTGAGCTCCATCCCTCCTCTCTCGCCTTCCCATACCTGTCGTTTCCTGGCCGACTTAATGGGATCGTCACGCGAGCTTCATGCCCACTTCATTTACCTGGCGTAAGCTGCGGTTTGCCGCCGGCCTCAGTGCAAGAGTGGCGCCGGTCGCGCAGGGGGACAAGTTGACCGCAAGCGAAGGTGGAAACCGGATCGCAATCGTCGGCGCCGGCAAGGTCGGCGCGACATGTGCGTATACGTTGCTGCTTCGCGGATTGACGAGCGAATTGGTGCTGATCGACGCCGACCGCGAAAAGGCGGAAGGTGAGGCCATGGACCTGAACCATGCCTCGCTTTTCACCGGACCGGCCGTGATTCGCGCGGGCGAGTACGCCGATTGCGTCGGCGCCGCCATCACGATCCTGGCAGCCGGTGCGGGGCGCAAACCCGGCGAGACACGCCTGGATCTGCTGCGCAAGAACGGCGCGCTCTTCCGCCAGGTTGTGCCGGAAATCGCCCGCCACAACCCGGATGGCATCCTGCTGGTCGCCACCAACCCGGTGGACGTGCTGACCTACGCCGCCTGGAAGCTTTCCGGGTACCCGACGCACCGGGTCCTCGGCTCGGGCACCATCCTGGACGCGGCGCGGCTGCGCCACCGGCTGAGCCGCCACTTCGACTGCGATCCACGTGCGGTTGAGGCATTGGTGATCGGCGAGCACGGCGAGAGCGCCGTTCCGGTCTGGTCGCTGGCCAATATGCTGGGCATGCGGCTGCCGGGTTTCGCCGGCGCCCGGGGGCAAGGCTATGAGCGGAGCGAGATGGACCTGCTCTTCCGCGACACCATGGATGCCGGCCGCCAGGTCATCAAACGCAAGGGCGCCACCTACTACGGCGTGGCGGCGAGCCTGGCGCGCATCGTTGAGGCGGTCCTACAGGATCAGAACGCCGTGCTGCTGGTATCCACGGTCCTCCAAGACGATGCGTATGGGCTCAACGACGTATGCTTGAGCCTGCCGGTCGTTGTCAACCGCGGCGGCCTGGCAGCGGTTCTGCCGCTGTGCCTGAATCCCGAGGAGATCAGCGGCCTGCATCGCTCGGCGCAGTTGCTCAAGGCGGCCATTGCCCAGCTTGCCCCGATTAGGACAGGACCGGCGTCCTACGCAGAGACTATGGACACTGATGCCCCTGTGAGTTTCGGGATTCAGGAATGTGCCGAGCTGGGAACACCAGCCTGATATTGATTCCGCAAGGACCTGCATATTACAACCAAGAGGAGCAACCATGGACAACCACCAACTGACCGAGCAGCGGCTGGCCGAGATTCGTGCAGCGTTGATGTATTCCGACTGGCGCCGGTTCGATCGTGCCGACGTTACCCTGCTGGTGAATGAAGTCGACCGCCTGCGAGCAGAATTGCGCACGAAAGGTCGCGTGGAGGAGAAGAGCGGCGTCAACCTGCAGTGAGGCGGGCCGGCACAAAGCAGGGTCGCGTTTTATGTGTGGTCGAGGTGCAAAGCCGTCAAGACAACGGGATCCTGGGGTGGAGGAAACCTGATGGATATGGTCAACGAAGTCCAGCGCCGCGTTCGTGAACGCCGAGAAGAGATCATCCAGTTCATGCGCGATATCTGCGCGATCCCCTCGATGAACTCCCAGATCGGGCCGGTGGGTGAGCGCATCCAGGCCGAGATGCGGAAACTGGGCTACGACGAGGTGCGGTTCGACAGGATGGGCAACACCCTGGGCCGCATCGGCGATGGGCCGACGGTGATCGTTTACGACTCGCACATCGACACGGTCGGGATCGGCAACCGCGACGACTGGCCGTGGGATCCATTCGAGGGCAAGGTGGAGGATGGCCTCTTGTACGCGCGCGGCGCCTGCGATGAGAAGGGCAGCACCCCCGGCATGGTGCACGGGCTGGCCATCGCCAGGGACCTGGGCCTGCTGGACGGCTATACGGTCTACTACTTCGGCAACATGGAGGAGTGGTGCGACGGCCTCGCGCCCAACGCCTTCATCGAAGCCGACCCCCGGGTGCGGCCCGACTGCGTGGTTATCGGTGAGCCGACCAGGATGCAGGTCCACCGGGGGCACAAGGGCCGCATCGAACTCAAGGTGACGGCAACGGGCCGGTCAGCGCATGCGGCCTCGCACTACCTGGGCGACAATGCGGTGTACAAGATGATAGGGATCATTCAGCAGGTGCGCGAACTCGATCGCCGGATGCGTTTTGGCATGGGCCACCATCCCATCCAGGGCCATCCGTCCATCGCTGTGACCGATGTCTCGGCGCGCACGGCGTCGCTCAATGCCGTGCCGGACGAGTTCACGATCTTCATTGATCGCCGCATCACGTCAAACGAGCCGCGCGACGAGGTCCTTGCGCAGATCAGAGGGCTCATCCCGACCTACCTCGAAGACGAGATCGCCGTCGAAGAGTTGTTCTACGATGAGCCTTCCTACACCGGGTTTATCTTTCCGGTGAGCAAGTACTACCCAGCCTGGCTGCTGGCCGATACCCATCCCCTGGTGCAGGCCGGGCAGCAAGCCATCCAGGAGTTGTGGGGCGAGGAAAGGCCGCTGGGAACCTGGGATTTTTCGACCAATGGCACCTATTGGGCCGGCAAGGCGGGGATTCCGGCCATCGGCCTGGGTCCCGGCGACGAAAAGACGGCACACACGCTGCACGAGAACGTGCCGCTGGAGGACGTCGTGCGGGCCGCCGAATGGTACGCCTGGCTGCCCAAGGTGCTCAAGTGCGAACTTGCCGCTGGGCGCCTTGCTGCTGCCGCCGAGACCCCCTCTGTTCCTGGGCAACGGTCACTGCTACATCCTGGCCCTGAGCCTGAATGAAGTCCGGCTGCTGGAGGCAACCCGTCATAATGTGAACCAGCTAAATCTGAAAGGCAGCCTCGGGGTTCTCGCACCAGACGACCCTGAGAAGTATCTCCGGTACCATACGATAGCGGCGGATCGGCTGGACAAGCCGTGACCGTGCACGGACAGAGCGAGGCCGGTGAACAGGCCAAGGAGCGGATCGTGCGATTCCTCCGTCAGGTCGACGGTGCCGTGCGAGACCTGCTCGCTGCGGATCAAGCTCCGCTGGTGCTGCTAACTCCCCGGCGTCAAGCCGAACGTAAACTCCCCCGTCCGCGCCGAGTCGGCCGAGGCCGCACCGCAGGCGTTCAGGCCGCGGACGATGTAGAAGTGGTTCACCAGGCTGGCGGCCGCGCCCGCGTCGGTGTAGGTCGCGGCGGTGGTGACGATCGGCGTCACCGCGGCCGGGTCGAAGTAGGGATCGGTCGAGATGAAGACCTGGTACTGGGCGCTGTTCGGGTCATCGCCCCAGGTTAGCACGACGTCCGCGCCGCTGCGCGCCACCGTCACGACCGGCAGCGCGGCCGCCGCGGCCGCGCAGTTCGCCCAGTAGCCGGCGCTGAGCGCGAGGTCCCCGCTGCCGGTCGCCACTCCGATCACCGGCTGGCCAACCGTATCATTGAGCGACACGTCTGTGGCGTTCAATGATACGGCCGTGTCGTTCAACGTCACGCCTGTGCCGCTGGACGGCGCACCCCCGCCACTGATGACCCACCAGTCCACCGCCGGCCCTTGAGCCAGCGCCACCCGCGCGCCGAGCAACAACATCGCGCACGCGACGATGAGCGAAGGCCGCTTCTGCGTGTTCATGTCAAACTCCCGATTTCGGGTTGAAAGTTGAAGGTTGAAGGTCGAAAGTAGGTAGGGTAGGCAACCGGCGAGTTACCATTGACTGGCACTTTTCCGCCTGCCCCCCTCCGAACCGGACGTGACAGTTTCCCGTCATCCGGCTCTCCAGTATGTTGTTTCCAGTCATCCCATTCGCTCCTGTGCCTGCCTGCGTGGATGGCTGCGTGGCATTCCTCGCACACCATCAGCGTCTTTCTGCGAAACGCTGCCATCCGCGCAACCCAAGCCGGTTTCGCCTTGCGGCCTGGCTGGTTCAGGTCTTTCAGCTTCCGCACATGATGAACCTGGATGCAACCCTTGCTCCCGCACATCTCGCATTCCTCCGCCAGCATCCGCTTGAGCAGGTCACTCCTGCATGTGCTGATTCTGGGCGGATTGTCCACGATTTCCGCGGGTCGCGGGTTTCTCTTGAGGGGATTCGCCCCAAAGTGCGCCACCAGCGGCTGCTTGCCCGCACGCTCAACTGTGACCTTGAACACGCGGTAGCGTCTACCGTCCACGACCAGTGTGCTTCGATGTTTTCTGGCCATGTTGTTGACGGTCGCCTTGTGCTTGGCCGCCAGCGTCTTGAGCAGGGACGTTACCGTCACCCACTCCACTTCGCTCAAGCTGGCGATATTGTGGGCCATGATGTAGTACTGCACCAGTCCCCGGTACTCCGCCTGGAAGTTGGCGACGATGTCGTAATCGCTGCTCAATATCCATTCGTTGCGGTGCACCGCTTTCCCGTTACGCATGTACTTCCCTTTGACCGCATTAATGACTTCCTTCGGTACGCCGAACCACATCTTGCCGTTGACGGTGCGCCGATCCTGGCTGAGCATGACACGCAGTTCGTAGCCCAGAAAGCGGGCCTTTTCGGTTCTGGTATTGGTGATCAGGGTCTTCTCGATGGAGAGTTCGAGTCCTAGCTCTTGCTCCAAGAAGGCTCTGATGCGTTCCCGAATCTCCTCCGCTTCGTGCTTCGGGCCGGCGAAGCTGAGGAGGAAGTCATCGGCATATCTGACGTACTCAAGTTTCCGGTAGCTGTCATCATCGATGACGCTCGGTATTGATTTCATCAGCTTGCCGTATCGCTTGTAAGCCGCCACATCCCCCGCCTTTTTGGCACGCCCGCGTTTCTGCGAGTACTGCCGATAGAGTGGGTTATCCGGGCGTCTTCGCTCGCTTGAGCGTCTCCGGTTATACAAGGGCAGCAGTTCTGCCTCGACCCATTGGTCGAACACATTGAGGTAGATGTTGGACAACAGCGGGCTGATGATGCCCCCTTGCGGGGCGCCGCTGTACGTCCGCTGCCACTGCCAGTCCTCCATATAGCCTGCTTCCAGCAGTCGCTTGATCAGATTGAGGAACCTGCCATCCTGGATGTCTTTGCTCAGAATACCGATCAGTCGGTCATGGTCGATATTGTCAAAGAAACCCTTGATGTCACCCTCGATGAACCAACTGGTGTCCCGATGGCGCTGAGAGACTTGCACCAACGCCGTCTGGCAACCCCGGCCAGGACGAAAGCCGTGGCTTCGGTCACTGAACCGTGGTTCGTAATACGCCTCCAACAGGAGTTTCAGCACCGCTTGGAGCATCTTGTCGTTCCCGCCAGGTATCCCCAGCGGTCGACGTCCCCCGTTCTTCTTGGGGATGTAGACTCTCCGCACGGCCTGCCATCGGAACGTCTCGTCGCGCAGTTGCCCGATGATCCGCTCCCACCGTCTGACAGACGAACCGTCCAGGGTCGTGCCGTCAATGCCCGGCGTGGTGGCCCCTTTGTTGGCGTAGATCTGGCTGTAAGCCGCCTTGTACAGGTCCAGGTTGAAGAGCTGTCTGTACAACCGTTCCAGGGGTTGACCTTCTTTCCCCTTCGTCTGGATGACACCCAATACAGTTTCGGCGTTCTGCATTGCGCATACCTCCCCGATGGTGTGTCGAACATACCTGTCCCCCTTCGCCGTGTGCAT
>CAYYTK010000056.1:0-13914 GCA_964474695.1 uncultured Anaerolineales bacterium | reverse complement strand
CGGGCATGCGCCCGTCTCGGAGCAGTACTTCCAGGCCTGGGCATCGGATCATCAGCGGGACTGGAAAGTCGCTTTGGAGAAATCGGGCTACCAGGTGGTGCGGCGTTTCAACAACATGCTATACGCTCTCGGTGATGCGCCCGACAAACCCATGCCGGCCGGGCTGGAGCTCCGGCCCGTGCTGCCGGAACATATGCGCAGCATCTGGGAGGCGCAGAAGGAGATGAACGCCGGACTGTTCGAAAATGTGGCCGAAGATTGGCTGGACGAGAGATATCCCGCCTGGCTTGCCAACCCGGAGAACGCCCCGCGTTTCTGGCAGGTGGCCTGGGCTGGCGATCAACTGGCCGGGATGGTGCTGGCGCACATGGGCGAGGAGGACGACGAAAAGCAGCACGGCCAGCATGGCTACACCGAGCACATCTACGTGCGGCCGCAGTGGCGTGGGCGCGGCCTCGCCAGCGCGCTGATTGCTCGCAGCCTGCAGGTGCTGAAAGAGCAGGGCGCAATCGAGGCGGAGTTGGGTGTGGACGCCGAGAACGAGAGCGCCGCATTTCTCCTGTACGAGCGCCTGGGTTACAAAACCTTCAGCGTAGATACCTGGTATCGCAAGGGTGTGAACACCATCCAGTGAACAAAATGGAAACCGCATACGAAATCATCGCCCGCATGCCGATCTGGCAAGGCATGCGAGATATTCAGGTTGAGCCAATCGCCGGCCTGACCAACCGCAATTATCGGGTTACGGTAGGTGGAGAACGCTTCGTCCTGCGCGTCAGCGGACAGAATACGGCGCGCCTGGGTATCAACCGCGCCCATGAAAGGAACAGCACCCCATGAATTTCTCCATCGAACACCTCCCCAAACTCTATCTCGAACTGGCTGATTGGTGGCCGGTTCTATCGGCGCCCGAAGATTATGCCGAGGAGGCCGCATTTTACGAGAAAGCTTTGCGAGCGGGGTGTTCCTTCGAACCCGTGACGCTGCTCGAGCTGGGTTCCGGGGGCGGGAACAACGCCTCGCACCTCAAAAGCCATTTCCAGGTGACGCTGGTGGATCTTGCGCCGGGGATGTTGAAAGTCAGCCAGGCGCTTAATCCCGAATGCGAACACATCCAGGGAGATATGCGCCAGGTCAGGCTGGGACGCCAGTTCGACCTGGTATTCATCCACGATGCGATCGTGTACATGACCACCGAGGCCGATCTGCGGCAGGCCATGCAAACTGCTTACATCCACTGCCATCCCGGCGGTGCAGTGCTATTCGCCCCTGATCACATCCGGGAGAATTTCAAGACCGCAACCGGCCATGGCGGCCATGATCGCGGGGAGCGCTCCCTGCGCTACCTGGATTGGACGCTGGAGCCAGATCCAGACGGCACCTACTTGTATGTCATGGCGTACCTGCTGCGCGAAGGAGACGGCGCAGTGCGCTGCATCCTCGACCAGCATCGCTGCGGCCTGTTCAGCCGTGACCAATGGCTTCGGTGGATGACCAAGGCCGGGTTCGAAGCCAGCGCTGTGCCCTTCGTTCACAGCGAGGTCCCGCCCGGGGATTGTGAGATCTTCGTTGGTCGCAAGCCGACCAACGCGAGAAGCTAACGGAGGAGAGATACATGGACAAACAAGGCTTTCGCACCATGCTGGAAGGGCGCAAAGTGCCCGCCGAAAAGATGGAAGCCGCGCTGGAACTGGCGGAACGCTTCGATCAGTTTGCCGAACAGACTGGCGGCTTCTCCACCGCAACGGCCTGGGCGTTCTCGAAAATCCTCATCGCCGAAGGGCAAAACAGCGAGGAGAACTTCCTCACCCTGGCGCGCTACGGGCTGTTCATCAAGAACAACGCCGTGTTCGTGGCCTTCCTCGAAGTGCTGGATGGCGGTGAGGCGCAGGAGAATCTGTACAGACGGGTGGCGGAACGCTACGGGGAGGCGCTGCGGGACGAAGTCTTCGCCGGGATCGGGCTGGCGCCCTTCGGCCTGCCGACGCCCGACAAGCCGCGCACCATGCAGCCGGTCATCGCGCGCCTGGAGCAGGCGCTCGGCGCAGAAGCGTGTCGAGCGCTCATCGGCGACAGCCTGCGCGATCTGCCGGATGAATCCTACGCCAAAGAACGCGAGCTGTACCTGTCGTGCCAGGACGTGGACGAATACATCGCCCGTAAGAAGCAGGGGTTTGTCGCGCAATTAGAGGCGTGCCAGCGCGAGGGACGCCTCTTCTTTGCGCAGGAAGTCACCGCCGAGGTGCTGGCCTTCGTGCGGAAGGAGCCGGAGATCGGCGGCGGGGTGCGGGCCGGCAACGTGGTCTACGAGACCAAGATCCCCTTCCTGACCAAGGAGTACCTGGCCGAGACCGACCCGACGCTGAGGCGCTACACCTACTGCCACTGCCCGTGGGCGCGTGAAGCCATTCGCAGCGGCGAGGAAGTCGCGCCCATCTTCTGCAATTGCAGCGCCGGGTTCCACAAGAAGCCCTGGGAAGCCGCGCTGGGCCAGAGGATCCGAGTGGACGTGCTCGAATCGGTGCTGGCGGGCGCCGACCGCTGCCGGTTTGCCATCCACTTGCCTGAAGATGTCGGCCAGATATCGAAAAACACATGACTTCGCCAATGGGAGAATCTCATGAAAGAGTATCAGATCGAACTGGAAATCTTCGAGGGCAACGCCGGGGAGTTCCACACGGAGGGATCGCATCCGGATTTTGCCAGGGAGGGGATTTGCGCCTGGATGTATGGGAGCTATCAAGCCGGGCAGTTATTCCGTTACCCGGATGACCTGGGGAAATTGTGCCCCTGGCTGGTGGACAGCATGACAGGCATGTTGCGCGCCCTCGAAAATGGAGGGACGCTGCCCTGGAGATATCGCGGTACTCCCTACGAAAAAGTCATTGATCCCGAAGGAGTGACGACCGAGTTTGTACGCTGCCCCGACCCTACTGCACCGGTGGTCATCAAGATAACCAGGACCGTGCTGCCAAATTCATCTTGAACGACCCCAACCCAAACTGGAAAAATCAGGCGCCGGAATTCATCGAAAGCGTCGAAAATCGGCTGCGGGAGTTGATGGAAATCGTGTTGCGTACGCATTGGAGCGCTTCCGGGATCATGTTCAGTAGTGCCAGATCGGCTGCGAGCCGTCGACATCCGTGAACCCGTACTCGCGGGCCAGCCTGCCCGACACCAGCGCCTGACCGCTTTTCTGCATCAACTTCTTGTCGCAAGCCAGCGCCACCACCGCTTTGCCGATGTAGAACGGCGTTTCCGAATAGGCGAAGTACCTGTCCTGCTTGATCCCGTCGCGCCAGTTCTGCTCCGTCACGCCGAAATGCGCCAGCATCTCCTCGGAACGCAGGAAGCCGGGCGTCGACGCCACGACGGCGATCTTGTGCGGGCGCAGTTGCTGCGCCAGCGATTGCGCCAGACGGATGTTGATGGCTTTCTCCAAGTCGTAGTAAAAGTTGAACTCACGCAGCTCATAGCTGACGCCGTCGGTGACCTCGACCACCAGGCCGCCCCGGTTGGCGATCAGGAGCGGAATGCCGTAATAGCTGGTGATGATGTGCGAGAGCGAGCCGTTTTCGAGCACCTTGAGGCCTTTCTCAAGTGAGTGATCCACGAATGGCTTGAACTCCATGTGTGCGTCGCCGGTCATATCGTTGACGAGAATATCCAACCGGCCGTTCTGCTCTTGCTTCACCCGCTCGAACAGCGCCTTGACCTGCTCCTTGTCGGTGTGGTCGACCTGGACAAAGATCCCCTGGCCGCCGCGTGCCGTCGCCATCTCGGCTGTCTCCTCGATGGTTTCCGGCCGATCCTTCGTGGCTGGCTTCCCGCGCAGGCTCCGGCCCGTGCAATACACGGTGGCGCCGGCTTCGCCGAGCATGCACGCGATGCCGCGGCCAGCCCCGCGCGTGGCGCCGGCGACCACGGCGATTTTACCTTTCAGTCTGTCCTTGGACTCCATCGGGTCAGCTCCTCTTCTCGATCTGCGCAGGAATCGATCTTGGGGCAGCTACAGGTACTCCAGACAGTCAGGCACTGAGGGAGGCGCCGGGTTGGGTCGATCCTTGTGCGGCCGCGGCTTCTCGGATGAGCCGCAGGACATCATCCGGCCGGCGCGTCGAAAAGGAGATGTCTCGCACAGGCCCTGCTTGCCTCTTCAGCGCAATCACGATCCTGGGATGCTCCAGGAAATTCAACTTTCAGCTTCAGGGCCTCCGGCGTGAGGCGGATGATGAGTGCCCTGTAGTTCACGGAGTAGAACAGGAAGACAGCGAAAAAGCAGCCGAACACAGTCGCGAGGAAGTCCCGGCGCTTGGCTTTCACGCGCCGGACTGACAGCCAGGCGAAGAGGGCCGTGAGCGCCAGGAAGAGCGCTTCCGTCCCGGCCGAGGAGATCCTCTCAGTGTAGACGAGGTCGTCATCCCGATCGGCTGTCACGCTCATCTTAAACCTTCCCAACCCCGCGTCACCACACTCCGGGCAATAGACGATAACGCACCCGCTCGGCATACGCGCGATATCCTTCCAATTCCTCCTGCAAGGTCTTGTCTTCCAACGCGGTGCGGATGATCGTGAGCGCCACGACGAACACCGTCGGTACGAACGCCCACGGTGCATCCAGCAGGAGCGGCGTGGCCAGGTAGGTCAGCAGTCCCCCGGCATAGCCGGGATGCCGCACCCAGCGGTAGGGGCCGCTCGATACGACATGATGCCCGCGCTCGGCTTGGATGCGCACCGTGCTGGCGAAGAAGCGGTTTTCGATCAGGGCATAGGAACTCAAGACATAGCCCACCACGATCATGACCAGCGCCAGGAGCTTGGCCGGCCAACCGAACGCAGGCGACCAACCGAACCGCGCGTCCAGCCCGGCGATCAACAGGACCAGGATGCCGCCGAGCATGAGCCACACGGCCAGGCGCTTGTCCCACGGCTTGATGTTCGCTTGCTGCATGTGCCGGGCGCGTTCGGCGATCAGGTCCGGATGCCGCCGGCCGGCCAGCACGCGGCTGATGACAAACCCAGCGATGCTGATGATAGCGTAAGCCCAGGCCTCCCACCAGCCCCAGCGCCCAGCGATCAGCAGCGGCAGGAGTGGCGCGACGACGATGACCAACAGCATTTGGAGGATCAGACGTAGTGTGATGGTCCGTTGTTGATTGCTCATATCTCTCCTCACTCATGTCGGAAATGGTGTTTCGACAGCAGCGCCACACCCCAGGTGATCAGGAGCGGCAGCCCGACCAGGAGCGCGAAATGGTAACCCTGCGCCGGCACGTTGCCCAGGAATTCCAGCTCCCGCGGCGGAAATGCCAGCCCCGCCAGCATGGCCGGGTAGCTCGACCGGCAGAAGGTGAGCCGGTCGAGCACGTGAACAAGCCCAACAGGATCACAGACCCCCACCACGCCCAGGGCCGTCGCTGCAACGTACCCCAAGTGATGCACGCCAGGCCTGCGCTGGTGAGATCGAGCAGGACAATCCCTTGCAGCCCGTGCCGGAAGACGCCGAACACCGGGTACATGCCATTGAACAAGATAAGGATGTGGAGCATGATGATGTAGAACGCATACAAAGCGCTCAACACCAGGATGGGCGTGGGCAGGGCCTCAATCCAATACATCCGGGGATCTTGGGCCGCCAACGTCTGCCTGGCATTTTGGCCGCGGTAGAACCGGATCAGCAGCCCCGGCGCCACCAGATAGGACAGACCGAGCAAGACCAGCACCATCAGGACTGCCGGCAGCGCCAGGTCTTTGGAGGCGACCAGGATGAAGGAGGCCACAACGCTCAACGGCGCGCCGACGACCAGCCAGGCCCCCAGCAGGGCCAGAGTGAGCGGCCTGACCCAGCGCCGCATCTTCAAGTGTCCGTAGCCCAGGGGGATGAGCAGGGCTGCGATCAGATAGTAACCTGCGATCTGGGCCGCGATGTTGCCGAACATAAAAGAGCCGAACCCAAACCCTGGGTAGTGAAAGCGGCCGCCCTCCGAGAAGAGGTAGAAGCAATACATCTCAAGCGGGCCCAAAATGCCAACGGCGATGCCACTCACCAGGAGAAGGACCCCGCTGACCTTGAACCAACCGGTGCGGTCTTGATATGCCGAGTTGTTGGTATTCACATCCCTACTTCTTTGGATCTTTGCTTAACTGCCGAGGCCAAGTATGTTCCCGACTGCGAATGCGATCCAAAATACGGCCGGAATCACGCCGGCGGCCAGGCCAACCCAGGTCGGCCAACGGCGGTCGCCGCGCAGCACGGCCCCGACGCCGATGATCACCGCCGCGGCCGCGCACGCGATGGAAGCCAGGTAGCCTCCCGGCTCCGCGTCCGTGAACACCCCAACTGCGAAAGCCGCGGCGGCTGTGCTTCCGCTCGCCAGAGTTAGCCAGCCGAGCGCCGACGGTTGTGCTGATCCGCCGGTGGAGCGGGGTACACGCGAGCGGGAGACCGCGAGCACGATGCCGGCACAGGCGACCCCAACGAGAAACGCAATCGTAGCCCACATGCTCCACCCTCCCTGGGGCGGCCCCCGGCCTATCTTTCACTCCCGCTTCATCTCGCCCTGAAATGCGACTACCACGCTCCCGGCAGCAGCCGATAGCGCACCTGCCGGCTGTACGCTTCATACCCCGGCAACTCCCGCTGAAGCGTCCGGTCCTCCAACGCGGTGCGCAGGATGACGGCTGCGATCATGGCGGCTCCCACTGCCAGTCCCCACCAGGAACCTAGCAGCAGCGGTACGCTCACATCATACCAGATCATGCCGGCATACATGGGGTGCCGCACATACCGGTAGGGCCCTGACGCAACCACCACATGGCCCCGCTCCTCCTGGATCCGCACCCGGCTCGATAGGTAGGTGTTCACCCGCGCAGCCGACAGCGGCAGGCCGAAGGCCGGGATGAACCCCAGCAAGCCCAGGGCGCGCACCCCGGGCGGGACCTCCGACCAGCCGTAGCGCCCGGCGTCCAGGCCGATCACGGCGAACAACGCCAGGGTCAGCAGCAGGTTGAGTCCCACCAGCAGGTTGTCCCACGACTTGGCGTTGCGGCCCGGCCTGGCCCGTTCCTGGGTCAGTTCCGGGTTCGTGCGCAGCATCCAGACGGCGGTGACGAGCGCGATCAGGAAGTAAACGATCAGGAAGGCCCACGCCGCCGGCCAATCCAGGCGGCCGGCCGCGAGAAACAGGACGCCGCCGATGACGAGAAACGTCACCAGCGTCTGGAGCAGCTGCGCGGCCACAAGACGCCCGGCCGGCCTGGCTGTGCTTGCGGATGTGTTTGGCGCGTTCATTGAGCCTCCAGGAACTCAGGAGCGCGGTGCGCCCACCGACCTTCCCTTATCCTGCCGGCCCGCGGCCCTTGCGGCCGCGGCTGTAGAGCAGCACGCCGATCAGGGCGCCGGCAATCACGCCGGTCGTCGCGCCCAGCCAGCCGGTGGCTCGGAAGACGGCATAGCCGACGGCCCTGGCCGTGCCGCCGAGCAACGCCAGGAGGGGGATCCAATAGATCGGTTTCATGATCACAACCTCCCTTCGTGTAATGGGTTATCTGCTTGCTGGACCTTGACCAACACCTGCGAGCCGGCCAACCGATCATAAAGCGTTCGGTGGGACTTGCTGAATCCTAACATCGCCAGATAAGTGATCACCAGCAGCCACACCAGGGTGAAGCCCACATTGACCCAGCCTGGCGGCGCAGCTGGCGCCAGCGGCCAACCGGGGATGTGAAACAGGCAGGTGTGGGCGATCTGCCACGGCAGGAATTTCACAGCCGAGCGGAGGAGCGCGCGGCCCAACGGTAATGGCCCGCCGTCCAACCCGGTCACGCGCAGCCCCAGCTTGCGTTTGCCCCACGTGCCTTGCCGGGCCGAACCTTCCTGCAGGGCAAAGTAAAGGATGACGGGCAGAATGACGGTCACGAATGCCACGGCATCGCGGGAGGCCGGCGTTGCCAGGAGAACGGTCAGCAGGCCGCGCAGCGGATTGGCGGCCAGTAAGGTCACTGCGACCAGCGCAAGCGCGTAGGCGGCGATCACGAGGTAGTCCAGTGCAAAGGCCAACAGGCGCGGCCGCACGCCCGCGCGCTGAGGTGTGGAAGCCGGCTCAGTACGTCCACTTTCATGCATGGACATGGGCGGTTGCGTCGAAGCGGATCCCCTGTCACCCACGTCTCGCCCCCTGCCTGCTCCTGATGAGCCAGCCACTAACGGCCACGCCGACCAGGGCGCCGGCCACGGCCAGGCCGATCCGCACCGCGCGCCAGTCGAGCGGGATTTCGGCGCTGCCCGCCGGGATCAGCGGCGCGGCCGGATCGAAGTGCGCGTACAGCCGGCCGATCGCCGGCGTGGGCACGGTGGTCAGCCGAGCCAGCTCCAGGAACTCCTCTGCCAGGTGCTGGACCTCATCACGGGCCGCGGCCGCATGCCGGGCCAGCGCCACCTCGACCAGCGGATGGCGCAGCCGGCGTCGGAAGACCGCCACCAGCAGCGGCTCCGGCGCCCACGCGAAAAGGCGCATCTCCTTCGGCGTGATCGGGTAACCCAAGGCCTGCAAGACCCGAAAGCCCTCTCGCACCGCGCGCAAGGCCAGCACCAGGGCGTCGCGCGTGCCGGCCAGGCGGATGCGATCCTGGCCGCACCCGTAGAACGCTGCGGCCAGCGATGGCATGAGCAGCGCCACGTGATATTTCAGCCAGGCGTCCATGTCGGGCCGCACCTCAACCTCGAAGCCGGGCATGCGCGCCAGCGCGGCCGCCACCTGGTGGACTCGATCTGTGTCGCGGCCATCTATCTCGCCGATGGGCATCTCCATCTCGTCGCCGGGCTGGCCGGTCAGAACGTGCATCACGTGCCCGTCCCGGTAGCCGGCCGAGGAGGGGAAGCCGATCAGCACCCGCTCGCGGCCCACCGCCTGGGCCAGCGCGTCCGGCCCGGCCGCGTTGTTCATCAGAAACAGGACGTGCGGGATGCACCGATTGGCCGCCAGCGTGGGAAGGAACGCCAGCGCCTGGTTCTTGCGCATGATGACCAGCGCCAGGTCGTAGGGGTCATCGGGCGCGAGCTGCTCGATCAGGGTCACGTGGTCCGTCGTCCACGCGTCCGTTTGCACGTCGTGCAGCACGATGCCGTGCTGTCGCAGGTCGGCCAGGCGACCGCCGCGCGCGAGTAGCGTTACCTCGTGCCCGCCCTGGTGCAGCCGCGCCGCGAACAGGCTGCCCAGGGGGCCTGATCCACAAACCAGGATTTTCATGGCGCATCTCCTCCTAATCTCGGGCCAGCGCCTCAGCGCGCTCCCTGATGCCGAGCAGGCACTTGCGCATCATGACGATGTCGCCTACGTCCAGCAACAAGTTGAAGAGAATCGTTGGTGACAACCAGTCATAATGCATCCGGACGCGGGAGATTAGGCGCGTGGTCTTCTCGTCCACCGGATATAACCCCCAGACCCACGTCATCTTGCCCTGTCCGTTATCATCCCACAGCAGCCACCGGCGCGGCTCGAACGCGCGGACGTAGACGCCGAACTGGCCCACCGGACTCATCGGCACCAGCGCGCCGGCCCGCGGCTCCTGATACTCGGGCAGGATGCGGCGCGCGCTGGGGCGTCCCAGGTTGTCCAGCAGGTCGTAGCTGTACCAGCCGCCGCGGCCGATGCCCATCTGCAGCAGCCAGGGCCAGATGTGCTCCGGGCCGGCCTGCACGGTGATGGCCCGGGTGGCATTGAAGTGCGGCCGGGCGACGAGCTCATCGCCCGGCATGGGTCGCGCGACCTCTGCATCCGTCGCGCCCCAGCGCAACTGCCAGGGGCGAATCCAGATCAGGTAGGCGGACGCCGTGACGCCAGCCAGCGCGAGCCCTGCTGCTTTGTCCGCGGCGGACATGGATCTCACCCCTTCTCCAATACGACCAGGTCGTCGCTCCAATCCGGGATGAACAGACAGCCGTCGTAGGTGTCCATGCTGCAGATCAGCGGCAGATTGAGCTTGAGCGGGTCGGTCTCGGCCGGGTTGTTGCGCACGCCCGGCTCGGCTGCGACCTGCCCGGCGATGGTCGAGATGATCCCGGTGGCCCGATCTATCATGCGCACCACATGGTTATAGGTATCGCCGACGAAAATGTTGCCCGCCTCGTCCAACGAAAGGGCAAAAGGGCCGTCGAAGCGTGCGCTCGGGTCGCTGCCGAAGGTGGCCGTCAGCGCCGGGATGTGATCCAGCGCCGGGCCAGGCGCGCCGGTCCCGGCGACCAGCGATACCACGCCCCGGCCAACCTCGACCCGCCGCACGCAGTAGTTCTTGCTGTCCAGGACGTAGAGGTCGCCGTCCGGTCCCAGGCGCAGGTCGTAGATCCAGTTGAAGCGGGCCGCTGCGAACGGCACGGTCTCACGCTGGAAGCCAGGCTCGCCGCGGCCCAGGACAGCCAGGGGCCGGCCGGCGAGGTCGAGCTGCCAGACCCGGCAGCCTTCGATCTCGTGCGCCCACACGCTGCCCCGGCCATCATAGACGCAGTTGCCGATGTCCCGGAAGCCGAGCCGACCGGTATCGGCGAAGAGCTCGGCCGCTGCCTGGTCGGGCCGGATGCGGTAGATCTCGTTGGTGCCGTTGCTCGACACCAGCAGCGAGCCGTCTGGCAGCTCTGTGATGTAGTGGGGGTGTTTGATGCCGAAGGGAATGTGCAGGCGGCTCAGGCCCTTGTCCACCGCACCGGCTGTCCAAAGCCACTCATCCTCGGCAGTCAGGCGGCCCAGCCAGTGCTCATTGTAGTGGAGAAAGTATTGTGCGCCGCTCCGGCTGTGGAAGCCGAAGTTGACGTAGCCGCGTGCCCACGGCTTATCCGGCGGGAAGTTGAAGATGTGCTTGATGCGCCATTGCATGCTTATCCTCCCGTTTCCCTCGCCGACTGACAGGCCTTTGCGATCACCCGCTTCACCCTGGTCGCCTGGCTGGCTGACATGTTGCCCAGGCGCCGCTCCACCACCGCGACAAACGCCTCCGTGTGTGCGGCATCGACGGCTCGCACGATCGCTTCGGCGTGCTGGGGCACATCTTTGGGCCGGCAGGTCTGCAGGTGGTGGAACAGGGCGGGGAGCAGCTCGGCCCGGTAGGCATCTTTCGCCGCCGCGACCGCGGCCAGGGTCTTGACGCCGTTGTCCACCGTGATCACAGACCCCTCAGCCATCGCATCCTGGATGCGATGGCGCTGCTGATACAGATCATCGGCGCGCAGCGGCGCAATCGTGCTCAGCGCCAGCATCGCGCCCCAGACCATGCGGTTATGGCGGTCAGCCAAGAGCCGGACGAACTCGCCGGCGTACTCGGCTACCAGCTCGGGCTTGAGGTAGCCGACCTCGTACAGCGTCTTCAGACAGTCGCTCCGCACGTTCGGGTCGGCGTGGTCCAGGTTGGCGGCCAGCTCGCGGATGCTGGCGCGGTCCTCCTGCTCGGCCAGGTCGCGCGCCAGCTCCTGGTTGGGCGCCTCGTCGCGGCGGCCCTGTGCGGCGGCGATACGATCCAAGACAGACATAGCTTCCTCCTTATCACCCTTGCTCACGCCACTGCCTTTAGCACTCGCAAGGCCCGCAGCGTGACCCACGGGTTGGGCTGCTTTTTCGGCCCGAAGTCAACCCACGTCTTGCCGGTGTAATCGTATTCTAACAGCCAGCGACCGGCCGCGTCTTGCCTCCCCCGGATCAGGTCGAGCGCGGCTGCCAGGCGGGGATTGCGGCTGTGGCCGAGCGCAACCAGCGCCTCGACGTTCTGTAACAGGTCAGTGACGTAGAAGACGGGGAAGCCGAACTTCCACCAGTTGCTGCTCGGCTTGTCGTTGTAGCCGTTGGGATACTCAGCCAGTGCGGGATCTGTGCCTAGCAGAAAGGCAACGCCGTGCGCGATCGCACATTCCATGATGGGTGTCCGACGGTCGGCCGGCCAGCGGCCCAGCGCCAGCAGCACCTTGACCGCACCCCAGGCGCACGGCAACTTGTTGTTGGCCCCGCACGCGAAATCCGGCCCGCACTTGCCCGCGTAGTAGCGGACGGCCGCATGGCGATCTGCGCGCGGGGCGACGCCCTCGCCGGTGACACTGCGCGCCAGCCAGTCGAACGCCTTCTCCAGGCGGGGATCCCGGCAGCCCAGCTCGAGCAAGGCCCAGCACAACTGGCCCTGCAGGCAGTCGACCGTGCCGGAAGGCGCGCCCGACATCGAGAACTGGCCGCCCTGAGTCAGCGCATGAGCCAGGAGATAGCCGCACGCCCGGCCGACGCGCTCGTCTTCGCCAATCGCGGCGCCCAGTTGCGCCAGCAGGATCACCGACCAGACGGTGGCGCGATACGTGGGCAGGTAGCCGGGGCCGGGCTTCACCCAAAAGCCGGCTGCGTCCATCTGATCGAGGATAGTTGCGATCGGCCCGGCGCTGTGGGCCGTGCGGCGCGCGGCCGCAAGCTGCGGATCGTCGGACGGCAGATCGCACAGGTCGCGCAGCGCCAGGTAACGCACGCCGGGTGTGCTCTCATCCAGGAGCCAGGGGAGGGGGTCGGCTTTGAGTTGGGTTTGCCAGGACATCGTTTACTTCTTTCTCCGTCACCGCGGGTCGGCGCAGCCACAGTCTGCGGACCCCGGCCATAGCGGCCTTCCCATTGTGTGTTCCGTGCCTTCAGCCGCCAACCTCCCGGGCGACTGCTACGACCAGCAAGAGCAGGCCCGCGAGCCAATACGCCAGATCCTCGGCGGTGGGCTTGTGCCGGTCGGTGATGCGCCGCGGCGCCGACCACAAGCCGGCCTGCGTCCAGACGGCCCACCCGCGCGAGGCCTCATAGCCCAGCGTGTACGCCAGCAGCTCGCTGAAGCCCGTGCGCGTCCAGAGCACCTCTAGCGAGAGGGGCACGGGCGTGCCGGCAAACACGAACGAGTTCGTGCCCAGCAGCAGTCCATAGATCAGCCAGAAGACCGGTAGGACACACAGGCCGCCGGCGTGCCTGCCCACCCGGAATAGATTCATGAGCTGCACCCCAAGGAAGCCTGCCACCAGGTTCGCCAGGAACACCTTCCAGAAAGTGAACTGGCCCACCGTAGTCGAGAAACGCGCCGTGAAAAAAGGTCGCAGCAGACCCTCCGGTAGCAGATGAGCGCTCACGAACCAGACGCTGTACATCAACAGCGTGAGCGCAAGCACCAGGCCCACGAACCTCGACAATCGCTTCATGTACCGCTTCCCGTGCGCAGCCTGGGAATGATGAACGGCACGCGGCGGCGATACACCAGGTACTCCTCGCCGAAGCGCGCGACCATCTCCCGTTCCTCCACGACCTTGATGTAGGTCAACAGCACAGCCGCGCCCAGGAGCACCAGCAGCGCGGCGCCCGGCGACCCGGCGATCACGCTCACGCCCAGGTAGGCGATAATCGTGCCGAGGGCCATCGGATTGCGGCAGTAGGAGTAGGGTGGACGAACGATTAACTTCTGGGTCGCCATCACGGGCACCGGCGTGCCGCGCCCCAGGGTGAACTGGACGTAGATCGACCACAGGGCGAACGGCCAACCCGTCAGGATCATGAGCCCACCGAGGATCGCATTGGCCGGTGGGTGGAGCAGCGCTGGCCAATCCAGCACGCGGTCCAGCCGGCCGCCCAGGCGGATGAGGGCCCACGGCAGGATGACCAGGAACAGCACGCCGGCGGCCGCCAGCAGGGCCAGCCGTTGATTGGGGCTGTACTCACGTTTCGTCTGCTTGAGGAAGCGATCGCGCATGGGGCGCCTCCTGTCATGCCAGCGGCAACACCTGGCTGATGATCACCGAGAGCATCGCGTTGACTACGATCGCCGCATAGTAGAACCTGCCGATGCTCCGCGCCACCGGCTTGCCGTTTTCCTCGGCGACCACGAAGTCCAGCCAACTGCGCTGGAATCGCTGCGTCTTGGCGC
>CAYYTK010000055.1:0-17362 GCA_964474695.1 uncultured Anaerolineales bacterium | reverse complement strand
CATCGTCCTTGACACGGGGCACAATTCACTCGCCCCGGATTATTGAGAAGATACGTCTAGCGTGCAGAGCACCCCGCTGAACTCCTCTTCCTCATCATAACAGTCTACGGTTGCCTGTTCAAGTAATGCTTCGAGCCGCTTCTCGTCCATTGCGCTCCCTCTCACTCCCGCATCTCGGCCTTGAACCAGGCCGCCAGCGCCTGATCCAGGTCTCGCAGCGCGTCGTCCAGGGTGGCGTAGCTGGCTTTACCTTCCCAGATCAGGCCGCCGATGTCCAGTGCCCGCACCATCGAATGGCTGTAGTCATCCTGCCCGATCTCGATCCAGCCGCAATCGTGCACCCAGTGGGCGACGTGAGGATAGTTGGTCTCGGCAGGCGTGTCAGGCCGGTCGCTTTGCGCCACAGTCATCGCCTGCGTGTGGGTGTGCCCCCCCGGAGCTTGCCGGGCGTGAAAGCGCCACGTGCGGCCCTGCGACTCGCCACGGATCAAGCCCCGGCGTAGTAGATCTTGGGTCAGCATGTAGACGGTCTGGTGACTGGTTCCAAGATGACGCGCGAGATCGGCGTTTGTGGCGCCAGCCGGCTCGACTGACCAGAGGTAGGCCAGCGTGCGTTGGACTTGGGTCATGCGTCCTTCCTTGCTCATCTTGATGATCCCAGGAGCAGTGTCCTGACCGCTGCAACGAGAGCCTCGAATTGCGCTGTTGTGTGCTCCCGTTGCCGTCGCTTCAGCCCTTCGAACAGCGTGAGCCGGAGGCCGTTGCTGAGCTCCAACTGGCAGCCCCGGCCGGAGCGGCCCCGGTTGCAGATGTTGGCCGCGAGGCGGCCCGGGTGATCGGCGGTGTGGTCCAGTTGGGCCGCGAAGCCTGCTGCGTTGAGCGACTCGCACAGCCTTCTTGCGAGCTGCGCGTCGCGGCCGCCGACGTGAACGATCTCTTCCTGCTCAGCGGAGCCATGCAGCGCAAGGACGATGTCGCTGGCGGCGACGATGGCCAGGCACTGAGGCTCATCGAAGCATGTGCTGGTGATGTGCAGCGCCTCGTTACCGTCCGTCTTGCGGCCCTCGAAGCAGTACAGGCTGAACTCCTCGCCGGCAACCGCCCGCGCCAGCTCGGACGTGCCCGGTTCGATGCCGCCGCCGTGCGGCGCGATCACGGCGATGGGAGAGGGGCACGGGTGGGTGATGATGCGGTAGTCGATGCCCTGGCGCTCACTAGCCGCAAGTGCGGCGAAGGTGCGGTAGGTATCGGTCGGCATGCATGTCTTCTTATCGCTCAGAGACTCTCAGGAAGATACTCTTCCACTCAACGCCATTGCCGTACAGACGGCAACGCTTTCAGGTCTCTTCTTCCTTGTTATGTGACGTTCTTCAAAAATGAGGCTAAGTGGTTTTGTCGAATGGCCCCGATTTCGATCTCGTCGAGACCGTCGTCATCCGGCCCCGCGCCCTCCGCCGCGGTTCTACGTTGTCAAAGAGCGCAGTTCTTCACTGAGCCAGTCAACTTTTTGTTCCAGCGACTGAATTCTGGCTTCTGCTGCCCTTTTTCGCATATCCAGGAACATGCCGCTCTTGCGACTTAGGCTCGCTAAGTCGGATTTGGCCCTCTCAAGCTCCTGCAAAGTCGACATATATTCGTTTTCTAGTTTTGTCCTGCGTTGGTTCCGTTCCAACTGATACAGGCTTTCCTGGACCGCCTCAGACCATGAAATCCAGTGTGCTGTCTTGGCTATGTGCCTGATATTTTGCAGTACGACATCTTCATCTGGAGCAAGTGCAGCGGCTTGTAGGAATAGACTCATCGCCTTTATGTACTCCGGACCGCTTTTTTCTCTTGCCTCATAATAGTCCGCCGCCATGTCCCAGAAGCCACCGGAGGGCGATCGGAAATAGATGTCAAATACTTTCTCAGCGAACTTGAACTGATCCTCTCCCAGTTGGCAATACCACGCTACCTGATCACGTATAAGTTGGGCGCGAACTTTGGCCAAGTAATCCCTATCAACATTCAGGGATTCGGCCTTCGAAAGATACTCAAGCGCTTCCCTGAAGGTGTCTTTCGCCGCGGTTTCCAGATAGAATACGGCGATGGCCTTGTCAATCCACACCATACCGTCGCCAGGCACAAGCTCCAGAATGCCATTGCAGTACTGCAAGACCTCCTTGTAGTTGCCAGCCTCGAAGGCCACCGCGCACAGCTCGCGTAGGTGGCTGAGTCGCTGCTCATTCTGGAGACTATCCTGCTTGGGCAGGATCACCTTTGTGCCACAATGCATACAATGAGCGACCGACAGAGATGTTGGGATTTCGAGACTGGCACCGCAAGATGGGCATTTTAACGCGATCACTAGAGGTACTCCTGAGCTAGCTGCTATTTGGGAGCCAAACGAAAGTTGAACCTGCTTACGTCGTTTATCTGTTCACAATACCGATAGATGTCCTGTCCTATGATCTCTTTGGCCAGATCCTGCGCAACACCGAAGAAGCTCTCGATGCTTTGGACGGCTGCTCCCCTTGGCCGTCTCTATCAGAGCGCGTCTGCGCATGGCCTGGTGCTGTTCAATCAGGTCGTTCTTGATGCGTTCGTCAAGCATGTGTATCTCTACATTGAGTGCGCTCTGTCACTCGTCAGCGGTCTGCTTGATACTGTCGCTTGCAGCGGTCACCGCTTCCAGGTGTCCAGGAATTGATTTGATGAAGCCTGCCGGATACCAATCATGGTGTTCAGTGACATACTCTCGGAGAGCCGCGCTGTTTGCATACAGCGATTGCATGTAGTTTCTATAGCCCTGTAGAATCTCCGGTGGCATACTTGATCGTTGCTGATAGGCGTGGTAGAACCAATCCGTAATCATCTCTGCCGCTGCGCATACCTCATCTTTTGTCTTGGTATCCGACTGTTCGATCCTCTCATCGCGATAGAAGTAACCTCGTAAGTGCGGTTTCTCAACAAAGAACTTGTCGATGTCTATCATCATCTGATAAATGCTGGAGGAAGCAGAACTTTCGAGGCTTCTTCTTACCTCCCGGATCTGATACCAAACAAACCCAAAAGATACCATCACCAAGATTACCTGGGCCCACGTGCCGAGAGCTTCGACCCACCCAGCCAGAGTATCCATGTTCCGCCCCCCTATTGCCGTGGCAGTGTTTCGGCGCGGCAGCTTTCCCACATCAGGTCAAATTGCCTTCGGAAAAACTTGTACCAGTCACCATCCCTGTCAGCCCGCAATTCGAAGGTGGGGTTATCTTCCCACGAGCGGTGATGATACAACTCGACGACGATCACGCCATGCTGCGTATCCGGGTCAACCATGATGATTCCGTAGGACGGAATGTAGGGCAAGTGCCCCAAACTCAGGGTGCCTGTGACCCCTGGAGTCTTTGCGACGACGTCCAAGAGAGATTCGGTGCTATCCAGCCGTTTTCGCCAATGCTCAGGTGTGGTCTGGCCCCCGCTTCGCTTTACGCATTGATCTAGCAGTGCGTCCGTCGCCTCCAGAATCATAATCCGAACATCGCCTTTGGCCGTCAGACTGGGCTCTAGGGCGCGTAGGTACTCGCGCGTTGTCCTGGACAGCGTAAAGCCTGACATACAGATCATATGAGCGCTGGCAAGTAGGTGATCTGGAAGATAACGCTGGAAAGAAAGAAAGCTGCTGGCACGAGCGTGGCCGATCCTGTGCTGAAAAAGCTGTTCCATGTCTTCTTTGCCAGTTTGAGGATCCCAGAGCGGTGCTGGTTCCCACATCTGTTTGAATTGGCTGTCGAAGTACTCATACCATCGTTTGTCGCGCTCGGGCCTGAGCGTGAACATGGGCGCCGACCGATGAGCCCCACGATGTGCATAGATCTCGATCACCAGATTCTGCTCGCCTTTGTCCGACTTGAACTTCAGGATGCCGAATGACGGCGCATAAGGCAGCAAGCGCACAGTGAGTCTACCTTTTGGGTCATCGGCATTCGCTTTGAAGAGATATCCGATGTCCTTGAAGGATGAAGCGAGCCGTTTGGCGAAGACATCTACGTCATCAGGCACATCACTTCGCTGGGCAGACATTTCCAGGGCAAGTGAGTCTGGATTGGCAAGAAGCAGCTTGATGGACGCGCCGTTCAGCAGGCGATCTCGGATCGTGCCAAAGTGCTTGTTGATGGTGCTGGTTAGGGTTACACCGCAGAGATCCATCTCGACGGCTGTTTTGAAGTATGCATCGAGGTCAACAGTCGTCTCAAAGAATGCGTCGGCAGAAGGGCGGTCCGACACCTCAAGCCGTTTGACAAGCTGATCAACCCTGTCCGATAATCCCCACTCGTCCGCCAGGAAGAAGCGGTCAACCAGGAAGAAGAGAATGCCGACTCCGATTAGCCCTGTTCCGAGGTTGATCCAGATGGACTGCCAGACATCTAGCCACTTGAAGACTAGGCTCATGAATACGAGTATGATGCCGAGCGCACCTACGATCCCATAGACTGCGATCTGATACTTGGCCCGTCGTTTCTTGTCCATGTTCTGTTCCTCCGAAACAGGGTCAACTGTGGGATTTTCCCTGCAACTGGATCATGTTATCGCGATGGCTCCAACCAATCCCACGCCTCCAACACCAACCGCCGCGTGAAGTATCCGCCGAAGGCCGGTTCCTGCTACATCCTCATTCGCCATCAACGCCCCCTCGCCTGGAGTCAAGAAACCGGCGTCAGGAACCTGTGCCCTGTCCCGCGCCTCACATTTCACGTTTCCGACTTGCACCCTTCAACCTGGAACCTTTAGCCCATCCGCCCCTCATTCATACGTCAGCGCAAACACCCTATCCGCCAACCACTTACGGAACGACTCATTATCGCTGAATTGCTTGAACAGCTCCGTATCGTCCTGCATCAGCTCCACCAGCACACGCCACAACGCTCTGTCGTGCTCGATGCGCGCGTTCTGCCGGTCGGAATGGGCGCGGGCATTGGTGTAGGCCGTGTCGGCGGCCACCTTTTGCGGGATCTCCTCCGTAATCATCCGCCGCACGCGGTCGGTGTCGCGCCAGCCGATGTTCCCGAACAGGTCGTTGAACTCCCGCAGGATGTTGGACAGCCGGTCCAGCTCCGGTTCGACCGCGCGGCCACCGCCAGCAGTGGGCACCGGCCCGATCTCGGCGTCCGCATCGGGCAGCGCAATGCACATGGTCGCCTGTTTTTCGGCCCGGTAGCTGTCCATGTCGATCGCTTCCAGGATGCCCTTGGCCAGGTCCTGTTCCACCGGCGCGGGCAGCTTGGGCGCCAGGAAGTTCAGGAAGATCGAGAGCCGTTCCCATTCGGCGCTGGTGTAAGGCAGGATGGCCGCCAGGAAGGTGTAGGTGCGCGTAAACGCCTTGGCCTTGCCCTTGAAGTCCACCTGCCCATCTTCATCCAGCTCCTTGTAGACCGCCACGCAGGCGTCCAGGATGGGGTCCAGCCGGTCGCGATCCGCGCCGCCCAGATACAGCTCCGCCAACGTGTCCACCTGCTCCGGCGTGTATACCTGATAGCCGGCCAGGTCGGCCTGCAGGTCGTGCAGCTTGTTGGGGTCGGTCTCCTCGCTGAGGATCGTGGTCCGGTAATAGTCGGCGAAGGCTGCCTCGATGGCCGCCGTGTCGTTCATGAAGTCCAGTACGAAGACATCGTGCTTTTGCGGATGCGCCCGGTTCAGACGGGAGAGCGTCTGCACCGCCTTGACGCCGGAGAGCACCTTGTCCACATACATGGTGTGCAGCAGCGGCTCGTCGTAGCCGGTCTGGAACTTGTCGGCGCACACCAGGATGCGGTACGGATCCTCCTGGATGCGATCCGCAATCTGGCTGGACGGGAAGCCGTTGAGCGAGGCCTCGGTCATCTTGGCGCCGCCGTACTCGTGTTCGCCGGAGAACGCAACGATGGCCCGGTAGGGGCTCTTGCGCTCCTGCAAATACTCACGAATGGCGTGGTAGTACTGGATGGCCGGCTGGATGCCGCTGGTCACCACCATCGCGCGCGCCTGGCCGCCGATCTTGTGCAGCGCCAGCACCTGGTCATGGAAGTGATCCACCATGATCTCAGCCTTGAGGCGGATGGCGTACTCGTGGCCCTCCACATAGCGGCGCAGCTTCTTCTGGGCGCGCTTGGTGTCGAATTCCGGGTCACCCGCGATCTTCTTGACCAGCCGGTAATAGCTGGCGACCGGCGTGTAGTGCGCCAGCACGTCCAGGATGAACCCTTCCTGAATGGCCTGCTTCATGGTGTAGGAGTGAAAGGGCCGGTGCCTGACCACGCCGCCCTCGGTGTACGGCGCGCCGAAGATCTCCAGCGTCTTGTTCTTGGGCGTGGCCGTGAAGGCGAAGTAGCTGGCGTTGGGCAGCAGCCGCCGCGCCTCCATGATGCGGTTGATCGTGTCCTCGACCGTCTCGTCATCTTCCTCGGCGCCGGCCTGCGAGAGCGCCATGCTCATGGCCGCCGAGGTGCGCCCGCCCTGGCTGGAGTGCGCCTCGTCCACGATGATGGCGAAGCGGCGGCCGCGGTGCTCCGTGCCGATCTCGTCCAGAATGAAGGGAAACTTCTGCACCGTGGAGATGATGATCTTCTTGCCGCTCTCGATGAAGCCGCGCAGATCGCCCGAACGCTCGGCGTGGCCCACCGTGGCACTCACCTGGGCGAACTGCTTGATGGTGTCCCGGATTTGCTGGTCCAAGATGCGGCGATCGGTGACGACGATGATCGAGTCGAAGATGGGTGGGACATCCAGAAACCCGGTTTCTTTCGCCGCGGCCGGCCGTAGCCCGATCAACTGCTGCGCCAGCCAGGCGATGGAGTTCGACTTGCCGCTGCCGGCCGAGTGCTGGACCAGGTAACGCTGGCCGACGCCGCGCTCGGCTGCATCCGCCAGCAGCTTGCGCACCACGTCGAGTTGATGATAGCGCGGCCAGATCTGCGCCCACCGCTTCTTGCCCGTCTTCTCGTCCTTATACTCGATCACCTGGGCGTAGTTCTCCAGGATGTTCGTGAGGCCGGCCGGGGTCAGGACGCGCTTCCACAGATAGTCTGTCTTGAGGCCGTCCGGGTTGGGCGGGTTGCCCGCGCCGTCGTGCCAGCCCTGGTTGAAGGGCAGAAACCACGAGACATTGCCTTTCAGGTGCGTGCAGAAGCGCACTTCCTGGTCATCCACCGCAAAGTGAACAACGCAGCGGCCGAATTCAAAGAGCCGCTCGCGCGGATCGCGGTCGCGCTTGTACTGCTCCACGGCGTCGGCCACCGTCTGCTTGGTCAGGTTGTTCTTCAGCTCGAAGGTCGCGACCGGCAGGCCGTTGATGAACAGGCACAGGTCGAGCGCCAGCGCCGTCCCGTCGCGGCTGTAGCGCAGCTGCCGGGTGACGCTGAACCGGTTTTGCGCGTACCGTTCGGCGGCCGCGCTGTTGCCGGGGGACGGCGTGCCGTAAAAGAGATCGAACTGAAGCGGCCCGTGCTTGAGCCCCTTGCGCAGCACGTCAATCGTCCCGCGCTTCGAGATTTCTCCTTGCAGCCGGGCCAGGAACTTGCGCCGCGTCGGACCGTCTTCGGCCAGGTCGAGCGCTGCGGCCGCCTTGGGCTGGGTGACCTGCAGGAAGATGGTGAGCTGCACCAGGTCCACCGCGTACTCGCGGTCGTAGTCGTGCCAGTCGCCCAACAGCCAACCCGCACCGCCGTAGAGCACGCTGGGCGCGGCCACCCCCGGCGCAGATGGCTCGGCGGGCTTGCCGGCCATCGCCGCGACGATCAACGATTCGAAGCCTTTTTCGGTGATGTCGGTAGTCATGAATGTCCTATTGAAGGAGTCGATCGAGCGTCTCAACAAGTCGCCGGAAGTAGGGCAGGCGCTGCTTGAGTGTCTCCGGATTCAAATAAGCCAGCACCTGAAAGGATCGTCGCCCTTTGTTGTAAGCCTTATCGCGGCCACAATCGCGGGTTGCATGCACCAATGTGTCCTGCACTGCGTCGCGAGGGCGCGTCTCCAGGGCTGCCAACGGCAGGAGTGCACTTGTTTGGAGGGACGAGCCGAAAGCCCGATTCAGGGCTGGCCTGTCCGCCATGATCCAGGTCTCCATGCAGGTCACCATCAATTGGGCCTGATCATCGGTGACATCAGCGGGGCGTTCCCATCCATCTCTGGCCTGAAGGTGTTCCCATACCGTCGGTGCAGCGACCGGATCTTCGCTATCCACCAGCAACATCGGCACAGTATCCTGGCTGCCGATCGCCACGGCTGTCTTGAACGCCTCAAACGTGCTTCCGCGTCCCCCACCCGCTACTGTCCGCGGCATCCGACCTGCGAAACCGGCGTTCTCAAAAAGCTTGCGAAAGCCTTCGCGGCATTGCACGTGCTGTGATTTACTGTCACCGCCGCCTTCGATATAGATTTTGACTTTCACCAGCGCGTCCCTCCTAGCTCGCCGCGGGTCCAGAGATCCCCAAGCCGGTATTTCTCGAGCCAACCGGATAGCTTCTCTGGGTTGAGGCGCTCCATCACGGTGCGACCATCGTGGTTCTCGCACACCACAACCGTCTGCGGACGTTCGGTCATGGCATCCACAAGGATGTCTGAGTGAGTCGTCACGACCAGTTGGGTGCGCTCCGATGCGCTGACTAACAAGTCTGCCAGCTTGGGCAGGACATCAGGGTGCAGCCCAAGCTCCGGTTCTTCGATGCAGATCAACGACGGAGGATTGGGATCGCAAAGGATCGCGAGCAAACAAAGGTAGCGCACCGTGCCATCGGAGAGCCGGACTGCGGGAATCGGGAACTCCTTTTCGGTGAAAAAGACCTGCACGGTGCCGCCCTCGATGATCACGTCAAAATCGCTGAAGTTTTCGTAGAAGTCGCGCAGACCGGCGAGGATCGCGTTCTTAGCCTTGGGGAATCGGCTTAGCCGGTTTAAGAATAGCCCCAGATTGGAGAAGTCCTCTTCCAATCGGTCGTTGCGCATGTCGGCCTTTTGGGGCTCACGGAATACCGCGTTGCGGCCAAATGCCCACTCGCGGTAGATGCGGACGTTGGCGTATGCATCAGCCAGATACGATATCACAGGATAGCTTTCAGGGTCTCGACGTTGGGCCAAAATAGACTGGTCAGGCTCAACATAGTCTCGAGTTAGCCGTCGCTCGTCGCCCTTGATTGTGATTACGGGATGACCCTGCTGGTAGCGATAGTAGAAATAGGGCTGCGAGTGGCCAGAGTGCGGTCGTTCATTTTCAATATACTCATCATCGAGTCGAAACGCCTGGTTCTCCTCGCGAAAGACCAATACATGGCGTAGGGGGAGAAGGCCATCAGGATAACAGAGTACAGCGGAGATTGATGCCGCTCCCTTGGAATTCCCTTTCCAGATCCACTCGCTGACGCCACCCCCGCGCCGGACAACGGTGCGCAGATCGCCGGGCGCGGCGCGCAGCAAAGCCAACGCTTCGATCAGGTTCGACTTACCCGATCCATTTGGACCTACCAGAAGGTTGAGATTCGACAGCGGCAGAGCGGGCGTGTCTGGCCCGAATGAGAGCAGCCCGCGCAATGTGATCTCATGGAGCAATCGCCGATCTTCAGCGCATGTGGGGGGATGATCAGTCAACATGGAAAATCCTCCAGGTTTAGGTGTCAACGAAGATTATACCATCAGATTCGCCGTCGACCGCAGCATCGAGATCGGCATCCGGCTCCGGACTTTCTTCGAGGGCCTCGACCGGCGCCTCGGCCTCCTCCGGCAGCGCGGCCGCCGCAGTGCGCACGTCGAGCTTGCCGGTAACCACGTCCGCGATCAGGCGGGTGCGGTATTCGCGAAGGAAGGCGATTTCGCGTTGAGCGTGATCGATGGAGTGAGTGAGCGTGTACAACTCATTATCCAACCGTGTCAAGATCGCGCGCTGTTCCCAAATAGGCGGAACGGGCAATCGAATATCGTAAAAATCGTCTGTGTATAGCCGCCAGAAGCCCTGCACGATGCCCTTGGCTCTTTGCCGAAGCTCGACCCGACATGCGGGAGTTCGATAGATGGCTTCAAAGTATCGAGGCTCCATCTCGCATGACGGCCGCAAGACCGTGTAGTCAGGGCTGACGATTCCTTGCTGCGGGGCAAGGGCGAAAACACCCAGGTGGGCCTTCAATCTGTTTAGAACAAGATCGCCCTTCTCACATAGTTTGCCGCCAACAGACGACTCAGAGAGCAGCCGTCTCTCCTCGATTTCTGCGCTTGGGATGAGACCAAACTTCTGACTCATCGACAGACGCGTTTCCTCCCCACTCACTGAACGCGTGTCTATCTCCCGAAATAGGTATTTAGAGCGTAGAACCTCCCAGTGTTCCGGCACATCCCCTAGCCACTCCACCCCCGACGGCTTAAGCCGCACGTTTGGATCGAGACCGCGCGTCACCGCCTGCTGGATGATGGCCTGCTTCTGTTCGTTCAGCAGCGCAACCAGTCGCTGCTTGGCGCGGATGTAGCGCCGGATGCGGCGGTCCACGTAGTCGAGGTAGCGGACGATGACGGTCTGTTCATCGGGCGAAGGAAGCGGAACTACCTGTGAGGCGAAGCCATCAAATCGAAAGTCCGTTGATCGCTCGCGAATCCCTTTGGCAAGAGCAACGATCCACTGGCTGCGTGCCATCTCCCGGACAAGCAATGCGTAGAAATATGCGTTGACGCCTGGCTTTGGCTCGCAGACGGAATAGACCGGAGTACCTTTCCCGTCTGAGTCAGCTACCCCTACAGCACCGGCAAAGGCATCCATGGCGTGGATGACGAGGTCGCCGCTGCGGATGCCCTGATAACCAATCTCCTTCAGCGACTCGGTAAACCCCCGTGTGCGCCGGTTCTTGCGAAGCGTCACGGTGCCATCGCGAAAACAAGTCACCACTTGATCATCGTCACGGACAGGGCGCTCCATCTTGCGGAACAGCCACTTCGCACGCACAAGTTCCCAGTGCGCGGGCACCTCCCGCAGCCACGGCACGCCGGAGTGCTTATAGGCAGGATAGGGTTTTGGCTCATCCACCATCTGGCGGCCCCTCAAAAGCCCGTACGCACACAGCTATCCAGCTTTCTGTGCAGGAGGGAAATCAGAGAGAGATAATCCGCCGCATCATCCTCGCCTTCCCATAGAATCCTCGGTTCGTGTGCCAGAGGATTCCGCACAGCCGCAAAACATCCTTTGAGCAGGGCCGCAAAGCCTTTGTGCTCGGATTTCTCGGTCTCGGTTCGCAACGTGTTGACGGCAAGGATCGGGCGGTCAATCGCAAAAACCTGATCAACAAGCTTGGCGCCATCCTCATGAATCCCTGATAGCTCGCGGATTCGCTGGGCCAGCCCCTTGCTGGCTTCAAAGACCGCGTGAAAGTAGTTGTCCTGCAGCAACTCTGCGCGACAGTATTTCAGAACCTCAGGGTGCATGCTTCGACCGTGGAATTTGGCCTGAAGCATCTGCAGGCGTCGCTCGGCCTCGGGAAGTGTTCTTGTCGTCCCACACTGCCGGAATTCTCCGTCAGGCCCGAGCTCTAAGCCAGAGAAGGCCAATATCGTATTGACTTCCTGCCGCCGCTCCTCGAAGTCCGCGCTCCGTCCAAGGAAACGCACAGGAGCCATGAAAGACTTGATGAAGTCGAGGACGTGGTTCGCACACTGATATTGCTTCTGGGATTGAAGGAAGACCCAATGGAGGCGGCGCCACTTCGTGGACTCGCCAGATTGGTCAACCAGTCCTCTTTCGCTCAGAGCATGAGTAATATCTGAGCCGGTGCCGCATTCGCCTAGCACCTTGGCTAACGCCGCGATCTGGCCTTCCGACAAGGGTGGTACGGCACTCATTGCAGATCACCCCCGATGATCACTTCCAGTAATCCTTCGGTCTCCTGCTCCACGGCCAGGATTTCCGCGCGAATCTCGGCCAGCGTGCGCAGCGGTTGCGGCTTGTAGAAGTAGCGCGTGAAACTGATCTCATAGCCGATCTTGACGCTTTCGGGGTCGTACCAGGCGTCCGGCGCATAGGGCAGCACCTCGCGGCGCAGGAACGCCTCGATGCCGCCCGGTTCGAGCAGCGGGATCTGCTCGGTGTCGCGCAGGTCAGGGTCCGGCTCATATTCCACAACAGCCTCCCCTCTCCTCACAGGAGAGGGGTCGGGGGTGAGGTACCGCCCACGCAGCGGATCCGCCTGAACGGTAGCTCCGCTGCCGCCCTTGCCGGGCTTATGGATCTTCTTGACGACCGGTGCGGCTGTCTCAGAGCGCTTGGCGAGGCTGGTCTGGAGCAGCTTCAGCCGTCTGGCGGTCAGCTTCACGCCGTGGCGCTCCGCGTCGGCCTCGACCTGGGCCAGGAAGGCGTTGTAGTCGGTGTGCGGGCCCGGGCCAAGCCTCACGGCCAGGCGGTCTACCAGGTCCGCCAGCGGCTCCTCGCCGGCCTCGGCGCAGGCGGCGCGGAAGGCCGTGCGCCGGCTAACCGCCAGGTCGACAGTCAGCCGAAGCGGCCGCTCCACCGTAACCTTCCAGTAGCCGAACGCCGCGTTGGGGAAGATCTTGGACTGCTCGGTCTCCGCGAACGCCAGGAAGGTCGCGCAGATGCGCTCGATATCCTCCTCGGACAACTCGCAGTTCTTCATGCCCAGGTTCTTGCGCAGCGGCCTGTACCAGCCCGTGGCGTCGATGAGCTGCACCTGACCCCGGCGGTGCGCCGGCTTGCGGTTGGTCAGCACCCAGATGTAGGTGGCGATGCCGGTGTTGTAGAACATGTTCAGCGGCAGCGCGACGATCGCTTCCAGCCAGTCGTTCTCGACGATCCAGCGGCGGATGTTGCTCTCGCCCTGGCCCGCGTCGCCGGTGAAGAGCGACGAGCCGTTGTGCACCTCGGCGATCCGGCTGCCCAGCTTCGTGCCCTGCTTCATCTTGCTCAGCATGTTGACCAGGAAAAGTAGCTGGCCATCAGAAGACCGAGTGACGAGCGAGTATTCCGGGTCGCCAGCGTGCTCGATCACGAAGCGCGGGTCCTTGAGGCCATCCTTGCCGCCCATGCGCTCCAGGTCGCTTTTCCAGCTCTTGCCGTAGGGCGGGTTGGACAGCATGAAGTCGAACTCGTGGGCCGGAAACGCGTCATTCGCCAGGGTCGAGTGCTCCGGCCCGCCCACCAGGTTGTCCGCGGCCTCACCCTCGCCTTTCAGCAGCAGATCGGCCTTGGCGATGGCATACGTCTCGGCGTTGATCTCCTGGCCGTACAGGTGGATCGAGACCTGCTTGCCCCGCGCCCAAGCCAGGTCCTGCAATGTTTCCTCGCCCACGGTCAACATGCCCAATGTGCCGCAGGCGCCGTCATAGAGCAGATAGGTGCCCGATTCGATCAGGTCGGCGACGGGCAGGAAGACCAGCTTCGCCATCAGCTTGACTGCGTCGCGCGGCGTCCAGTGCTCGCCGGCCTCCTCGTTGTTCTCCTCGTTGAAACGGCGCACCAGCTCCTCGAAGATCGTGCCCATCGCGTGGTTGTCCAGGCCGGGCTGCTTCACCGAGCCGTCGCCGTGCAGCACCGGATGGGGGCTCAGGTTGATATCCGGGGAGAGGAGTTTTTCGATCAGTGTGCCCAACGCATCGGCCTTGGAGAGCCGCGGGATCTGGTTGCGAAACTCGAAGTTGTCGAGGATTTCCTGGACGTTGGGCGAGAAGCCGTCGAGATATGCCTCGAAGTCGGCCTTGAGCTGCTGCTGGCTGGCGCGCGATTTGAGGTCGCGCAGCGTGAACGGCGAGGCGTTATAGAAGACCTGGCCCGCCGCCTGGCGCAGCGCCCGATCCTGGTTGGTGATCCCGGCGCTGTCCAGCGCGGCCTTCATGGCCAACACTGCCGGCTTGCTCGGCTCCAGCACCGCATCCAGCCGGCGCAACACCGTCATGGGCAGGATGACATCCCGGTACTTGCCGCGCACGTACAGGTCGCGCAGCACGTCGTCGGCGATACCCCAGATGAAGTTGGTGATCCAATTGAGATGGTTGGCTTCCATAGCGCTCCGATAGACGCGGGCCCCGAATACAACAAAAGACCGCAGCCCCTGGGAGAAAGGGCCGCGGCCTCATTTGACGCTCTGAACAACCGTGCTATACTGACGACATGCGGCGGCGCAGTCTGCAAAGCCGTATGTCACCACAGCACTTCGTCGTGAAGGCTGCAACGCCCGATCCCTGGGCATACAGGAGACGGGTTCGAAGCCGGTCAGTTGCGAGCTGGCCGGCTTTGTGCATTGTCGAACGAGATTATAGCCTATATTCTGTTGACACAGCAAATGCCGTTGCGCTGTGCTGGCGTCTACCCGGCATAGTAGTGAAGAGTCTCCGGTACCGAACTGCCGTGGCAGCCGTGCGCATACCAGCCGTGCAGCCTCCACTCACCGCCGCAAAGCCATGACCATCCTACCTTCGCTCACCATCCGCCCGGTGAACAGTGCACCTATCCCCGGCTCGCTGCGGTCATGACCCGGTTGTCGTGATCTCCTGCCAGTCCCAGGCGCCGCGTTCCATCTGCTCCAGGCTGCTGAGCCAGATCACTCCTTTGGGCAGCCGGAAGCGCGCGGCGGTCAGGATCCCTGCCTGCTTCTTGCGCGCCTCCTCGTGGTAGAGCACCAGCGCCAGCCGGCCGGTCAGTTCCAGGGTCTTGCGCCACTTGTCCAGCGTGCGCGTTGAGGTTTCACGCTGAACCTCCACCGGCCACCATTCGCCTTTCAGGTTGATTGCCAGGTCCGGCTCTGCGCGGGCGTGCCAGGGTGCGGTGTCGTCTGCCAGCAACGCTTGCGGATCGTCGTTCACCGCGTAGCCGGCCGCGGCCAGGAGTTGCGCCGCCTCCAAGATCGCCACGCCGTGACTGACCGACTTGTGCCGCCGCGCGGCGGCCGCGATCTCCGACAAGACCGGCTCCCGGCCGAACGCGGCCTGGCACCACTGCCGGCCCGTGGGCGTCAACTGCACCAGCCGCCGCGTGCCGCCCGCCTTGTAGGCCCAGCCGATCGGCTTGCCGTGCTGTTCGTAGTCGGCCAGCAAGCCGCGCTCGGCCAGCCGGGCGACAGCATTGCGCGCCGTGTTGGGGGTGCCCGTCAGGCCGTCCGCTATCACGCGCTCGACGATGCGCCAGACGCGGCCGAGACCCTCGACCGCCACCAGGCGCAAGACCGCGCGCTGGATGCCCGACTCCACCGTGATCTTCTGCGGGGGCAGCACCAGCGAGGTCGCGGCGGACCGGCGGGCCAGGTCGGCCCGGGCCTGCTCAAGCTGCCGGCGCAGCTCGGCCACTTGGGCCGCGGCCTGCTGGTTGCGCTCTTGCAGGTCGGCCAGCTGGTCCCGCAGGCGGGCCGCTTCCTCGGCCGCCTGGCGCCCGCGCGCCGCCACTCCTGTGTACCAGGCCTCGACGTCAATCAATTCCTGATAGGCCGCCTGGAGCTGGGCAAGCAGGTCGCCGGCGAGGTCGGCCAGGACGAGGCCGGCGTATGGCCGCGCCGACGGCTTGACGATACTGTGCAGGCCGCCGACGGCGCCGTTTCGCGCGCCGCGCCATTCGGCGGCCCGGCCCCGGTCATAGCGCAGGCGCGCCGCGTAGACCCGGTTGGCCCGCTGCACCAGCTCCTCGATCTTGTTGGTGGTGACCAGTTTGGATTTGCTCACGATCCCACTCCATGCTATGCTGGCCGCACTGATTGCGTTAGGGGTGTCCCCGCCGACGTACTGCGTTGGTGTGCTGCGCATACCCGCCAGCTTGAACCCCCTGGGCTTACGTCCCAACGTTCCATCAGCGCAGGGTGACCGCAACTGTGAGGCCAGGCCCCGTCCATGAGGCGGGGTCTGGTCGCGTCTGGCGGCCAGCCTCCATTCACCGCCCCGCTGATCCGCCAGAGAGAGAAAGTCAGGGCTTCGCCGCGGTGAATAGAGGCGTGATGGCCTGCGCAGCCGAGCCGCGATCTCCCCATGCCCGATCTGCTGCGCACACAAAACAGCCCCATAATTAAGAGGGTGTGGGCCTTAAGGGCCATTTTGTGGGCGGCGCAGGGCCATTTGTGGGCGCGCGACGCCAGGCCGATTAATGGCTGCCATTTACCGGGCATGATATTTCGCATCCCTTTATGGCCCGCGGCGCTGCCGCTCACGACTGGCCCCACCCGGATGTGGCTGGCGGCGGAGGCGGTGTTGGCGCCGCCGTACTGCCCCATGACAGGCCCGTCTCGGGTGAACTGGCCGGTGCTGCGGACGCCGGCCTTACGCTCCAGGTTGCGCCCGCCTCGGCGGACGGCTGCGGCCTGGCCAACTGTGCCTCTAGCTCGGCCACGCGCTGGCGCGCAGCCGCCAGGTCGGCGGCCAGGCGCGCGCCCCGTTGCCTTTCAGCAGCCAGCTCCGCCTGCAGGGCGGATGTGCCGGCCTGGCCGGGCGGTCCCGCCTGCAGCGCCTGCCAGGTCTCGTACCCCAGCAGCACTCCGGCTGGCGTGCGGCGGCGCAGCGCAATGATGACCGGCTCGCCTGTCTGGCGCGCGGTCTGTAAGGTGGATCGGAAGTGCGTCAGCAGGGTGCGCACCGTGACAACGCTTGGTTCAGCCATCACAAGGGTTCCTTTCGAGATTCACGGCGATGTATGAACATGGACCACGGGGGCCATTCGACGCTCTTCGTGTTGTTCATACATCGGCGGGATGTTCAAACATCAGCGTGCTACGCGGCACGCAGTGGCATCTTCGCATGTTCATACATCGGCCTTGAGGTGATGTTTATACATGCAGGCAGCCCACGCCGCGCTTGGCGACGTTCATACGTTGGCGGTGGCTCTTAACCGCGCGCGGCGACGTGTACACGTCCTGCCAGCACCCTGAGAGGCCGCCTGGTCAACCCGCCCTGGCCCCGCGCCGGCGGCTTGCGGCGCGACAGGCCGCGCACCGGCGTTGGTTCCAGCTGCGCTTGACGAACTGCTGGCCGCAGGCGCACACGCCGAGCGCGGCCGTGCACTCGACCACTGCGGCCCGCTCGTCCACGCGGAGCAGCGTCTGCGGCGGCAACTGGCCGACGGCAATGATGGCGCGCACGGGATCGGCGCCGAGCTGCTGCACGTAGCCGCCTTCGCTCAGTAGCTCATCCACGGTCAGGCCGGCGAACCGCACCCGGAGCCGGGCCTGGCGCAGCGTCTCGGCCGCGGACCACGAGCGGAACGCGGCGACGAAGTCGGGCGACTGCTGCTCCGGGTGGCGCCGGTACAGGGAGATCGCCGCGCGCGTGAACGCGCGGCCCGGGTACCGGCCGCGGCGATGGGGGGCCAACCGGCGGCCCAACTCGGCCGCGGTCAGCGGGTGGCCGAGGGCCGGCTGCACCCCGGCCAGCGCGGCCGTGATTGTCTCAGGTGGAA
>CAYYTK010000054.1:9667-18092 GCA_964474695.1 uncultured Anaerolineales bacterium | reverse complement strand
GGATTTGAGGCCGATTTCTACGATTCGGCCTCTGGTTGCACAAAACTTACGCTAGATGGAGGCATGTTATGGTGAACTATCACTTCGGTCGCGGCAGGGCCAGGTGGACGCCTTACCTGCTGCTCCTGCCAGGCATCTTCATTTACCTGCTGATTAGCCTGGGCCCCTCGATCGCCACCAGCATCTATTCGTTTACCGACGCCACCGGCATCCGTGGGGCGAATATCAACTGGGTCGGGCTGGCCAACTACAAAGAGTTCCTCTTCATGGGTCAGGCGTCGCGGGATAACTACGACGCGCTCTGGCGCACGCTCATCTTCTGCTTCTTCGTGACCACGCTCCAGTTCGGAATCGGCCTGCTGATTGCGCTGCTGGTCAACCAGAAGTTGCGCGGCGTCAACTTCTTCCGCACTCTCTACTTCATGCCCGTGATCCTGGGCGCCGTGATCCAGGGCCTGATCTGGTCACTCTTCCTCTACCCCCTGGGCGGCCCGATGTCCAAGTTCCTGGAGGTGTTCGGCATGAAGTCGGAGTTCCTGGGTGGACAAGCTGCCCAGGCCTTCGCCTGGGTCATCGTCGTGCAAATCTGGGCAAACATGGGCACCACGATGATGATCTTCATCTCTGGCCTGCAGACCATCCCCAGCGAGCTGTACGAAGCGGCCAAGATCGACGGCGCTGGCTCTTTGGATGTCTTCAAGAATGTCGTCTGGCCCTTGCTGACGCCCGTCGCCAACACCAACCTGCTGCTGAACATCATTGGGTCGCTGCAGGCCTGGCAACTGTTCCTGGTGCTTCTCGGTTACCGGAACGGCACCCAGGTCCTGGGCTACCTGATCTTCGCGCAAGGCTTCGGGCAGACCTCCGGCAGCGTCACCAGCGCGTTCCGGCAGGGCTATGCCGCGGCCGCGTCCATCGTGCTGTTCATACTGGTGCTGATCATCGGCATGACCGTGCAGACGCTCCTGCGCCGCAGGGAAGAGAGGATTATGGGATGACAACCGCTGTGGCATCCAGCCCGAGTGCGAAGAAGCAGCTTACAGCCAAGCCGACTAACTGGGGGCGCATCGGCTCGTATGCGATTCTGATACTCTTCGCCATCATCTACCTGGCCCCCCTGCTCATGCTGGTCATCACTTCTCTGAAGACGATGCCGGAATTCATGAAGAACGCGACCTCACTGCCCACAGTACTGAACTTCAAGAACTTCTCAGAGGCGTGGACCAAGGCGAACTTCCCGCGCTACCTGACGAACACGGTGATCTATGCCGTCTCTGCGACGGCAATCTACATCGCCACCGCGGTGTTTGTGGCCTTCCCGATCTCGCGCGGCTATGTCAAAGGCGCGAAATGGCTGCTCACCATGTTTGTGATTGCCCTGTTCCTGCCCGTTGCGCTCATCCCGCAGTTCCAGTTGATGCTCAGCCTGGGGCTTTACAACAACCCGGTCGGCTACATCTTGTTGTTCCTGGTGAACCCCATCGGGATCGTGATCCTGGTGAACTACATCAAGACCCTGCCCAAGGAGCTGGACGAGGCGGCCGCGATTGATGGCTGCGGCTACTTCCGCTTCGTCACCACCGTGGTCTTCCCGCTGATCCAGCCGGCCATTGCCACCGTGGCGGTGCTCCATGCCATCGGCATCTGGAACGAGCTGATCCTGCCGACCATCTATCTGACCAACAAGGACTACTATCCGATCACGCGCGGTATGATCGTGTTCCAGGGCGTCTACGGCAGCAACTGGCCCACCCTGGCGGCCGCGGTGTTGATCATGACGCTGCCCATGGTGATCATCTTCCTGGTCTTGCAGCGCTACATTGTATCCGGACTGACGGCGGGAGCTGTCAAAGGCTAAGCCTGCTGCCGCAATTCAACCATTCAGTGCGCCGGCCCCGGGCCGGCGTACTGGATGGCTTCTTGTCAGCCGATCTGTCCCGAGGGAGACTTGCAATGGTTTCGCAACCCTGGCGGCTCGTGTGGAGCGACGAGTTTGATGGCGCGGTAATCGACCGCAGCCGGTGGCGGCCTGCTCAGGAGTACACGGGCGGCAGCAACAGCGAGCTGGAGATCTACACCGATCGGTCCGAAAACATACGGCTCGAAGACGGCAAGCTGGTGATCGAAGCCCGGAAAGAGGCGTACGCGGGATACGGCTACACTTCCGGTCGCCTCGCAACCGCCGGCCTGCACAATTGGACCTATGGGCGCTTTGAGGCTCGGGCCAAGATCTCGTTTGGGCAGGGTATGTGGCCGGCGTTTTGGTTGTTGGGGGTCGATGTCTCGAACAAGGGTTGGCCGGAATGCGGCGAGATAGACATCATGGAGAACGTCGGCCGGACGCCGGACACCATCCGGGGCACGATCCACGGGCCGGGTTACTCCGGCGATGATGGCGTATGGGCCGACTACATGCTGGCCGAGGGCCGCTTCGCGGACGATTACCACATCTTTGCCCTCGAGTGGGAACCGGGCCAGATTCGATGGTACGTGGACGGCGACCTCTTCAAGACCCGGACCCCGGAAGATGTCCCAGGTCCCTGGGTGTTCGACCACCCCTTCTTCCTCATCTTGAATCTTGCAGTGGGCGGCTACTGGCCCGGCTATCCGGATGACACCACGGTCTTCCCGCAGTTCATGTTGGTAGACTATGTGCGCGTCTATCAGCGATGACCGACTCGCCTGTTGTGATGCCGACGGAGCGCAGCCGCTCAGAACGGACGATGCCTAAATGAAGAAGATCTTTCACTCAGTCCTGCTGTTGTTCGTCTTGGCGAGCTTGCTGACGGGCTGCGCAGCCGCGCCGTCTATCCCCACGCCGCCGGGCATGAAGTTGGTCTGGCATGATGAATTCGATAGTAAAGCGATTAACAAGGCCAACTGGACCTATGATCTCGGCGGCGGCGGTTGGGGCAACGGCGAAGCGCAGTTCTACACCGCGCGGCCCGAGAACGCCCGCCCGGAAAAGGGCCTGCTGATCATCGAGGCCCGCCAGGAGAAGTACGAAGGCTCCTACTACACCTCGGCCCGGCTGAAGTCCCAGGGCTTGCGGGAATTCCAGTATGGCCGGATCGAGGCGCGCGTCAAAGTGCCGAAGGGTGTGGGTTTGTGGCCGGCGTTTTGGATGCTCGGCGCCAGCTTTGACGGCTCAAACTGGCCCGATTGCGGCGAAATTGATATAATGGAATATGTGGGGCGCGAGCCGGATTTGATCATGGGCACCGCGCATGGGCCAGGCTACTCCGGCGCGCTGGGGCTGAGCCGGTGGAACCGGCAGACGTACGACATCGCCGACGACTTTCACACCTACGCCATCGAATGGCAGGCCGGTCAGATCAAGTGGTTCTACGACGGCGCCGAGTACTTCACGCTGACGCGCGCCGACGTGGGTGACCGCGAGTGGCCCTTTGACCGGCCCTTCTTCATCATCTTGAACCTGGCGATCGGGGGCACGCTGGGCGGCATGATCGGCCTGGACACCGCCTTCCCCTCGCAATTGCAGGTGGACTACGTCCGGGTATTTCAAACGGCCAATCCGTAATCGGAAATCCAAATCAGTAAGGAGGACAGTATTCCATGGCCAGTGTATCCTTTGAACACATCTACAAGCGCTACGGCGATGTGGTCGCCGTCCGGGATCTGAACATCGAGATCGCGGACAAGGAATTCATCGTCTTCGTCGGCCCGTCGGGCTGCGGCAAGAGCACCAGCCTGCGCATGTTGGCGGGCCTGGAAGAGATCTCCGAAGGTCAGATCAAGATCGGTGATCGCGTGGTCAACGACGTGCCGCCCAAGGATCGCGATATTGCGATGGTGTTCCAGAGTTATGCGCTGTACCCGCACATGAGCGTGTACGACAACATGGCGTTCGGCCTGAAGCTGCGCAAGACCCCCAAGGCGGAGATCGACAAGAAAGTCAAGGAAGCCGCTGAGATTCTGGGCATCACCCAGTACCTGGACCGCAAGCCGAAGGCCCTCTCCGGCGGCCAGCGCCAGCGTGTGGCCGTCGGCCGCGCCATCGTGCGCAGCCCCAAGGTCTTCCTCTTCGACGAACCGCTCTCGAACCTGGATGCGAAGCTGCGCGTCGAGACGCGCGCCAACATCAGCAAGCTGTGGCAGCGCCTGGGCACGACGTTCATCTACGTGACCCACGACCAGGTGGAAGCGATGACGATGGCCAGCCGCATCGCGGTCATGAAGGATGGCTTGCTGCAGCAGATCGACTCGCCGCAGAATCTGTACAACCATCCGGGCAACATCTTTGTCGCGGGCTTCATCGGCAGCCCATCCATGAACTTCTTCGAGGCAACGTTGGTGGAGCAGGACGGCAAGCTGTTCGTGGACGGCGGGACGTTCAAGCTGCCGGTGCCGGAGAACAAGAAGGCCCAGTATCTGCCGGCGAAAGGCCAGAAGGTCGTGTTCGGCATCCGGCCCGAGGACATCTCGCCCAAGCAGTTCCAGGCGCCCGGCATCACCCCTGCGCCGATCACAGCCGAGGTGGACGTCACCGAGTTGATGGGCAACGAAATCTACCTGTACCTGTTGACCGGCAAGAAGCAGTTCATCGCCCGCGTCGATCCGCGCACGACCGCGCACATTGGGGAGTCGCTGGACCTGGTGCTCAACATGGACAACATGCACCTGTTCGATCCCCAGACCGAGAAGACGCTGGACGCGATCTGATCCGGCTCAGTCAGGGGTTGCCAGCTTTGCGTAAAAGTTGGCAACCCTACGATGCTTATTTCCGGCCTGGCCGGAGAAGGAGTTCGCAGATGAGACCACGCTCTCTGGCTTTCAATGTGCTTATGGTAGTAGGGCTATTCCTCGCTGGGGTGTCCTTCCCCTATGCGCCGCAGGCACAGGCGCGTGTCATGGAGCCCGCGATACAGCAACCCGCGGCGGTTGCCGGGCTGCCCCTGGTGGACGATTTCGAGTCTGGGCTGCCGGCCGGGCAGGATGGTGCGGTCCCCATCGGGTTCAATACCTTCGCTGACCCGAACAGCACCGCCGCAATTTCGACCACGGATGCGGACCCGGCGCCATCGGTGCCGGGCCACAGCGTTGGGAACCACGTTCTGAAGCTGGATCTCAATGTTGTGGCGTGGGCCGGTGTCACCCATGCCTTCGAGAACGCCGGGGCCACGGCTTGGGTCAGTCAGGACTGGAGCGCCTATGAAGGCATCTCCTTCTACCTCTACGGCACGGGCGCCGGCACCGACCTGTTCATGGATGTGCTCGACAACCGTAACCCGGGCTCGACCAGGGACGATGCCGAGCGCTGGACGCGCGCCTTCAAGGACGATTTCGTCGGCTGGAAGCTGATCGAGATCCCGTTCGCCAGCATGACCCGCAAGGAAATCGGCAACGGTGCGCCCAACGATGGCTTCGGCCTGGCCGAGGTGCACGGCTGGGGCTTCGGTACGCTGGGCACGGGCGGCGCGAAGAGTTATTACCTGGACGATGTCTTGGTCTACGGCGTCGCACCGATCAAGCCGTTGACCGTCGGCTTCAACACGCTGAACTATCCGGCCACCGAAGGTGACGCAGTCACGGTCACGGCCAAGCTCAGCAAGCCCTCCGCTGATACGGTGACGGTGGATTATGCGACAACCTTCGGCCTTGCGGTCCCCGACCGCGATTATGCGCCGACCTCGGGCACGCTGACCTTCCCGGCCAACGTCACCGAACAGTCGTTCACTGTCCAAACGATAGATAACGCCAAGTTCCAGGGCGAGCGCGGCGTGCAGGTTGAGCTGTCCAACCCGACCGGCGGCCTGGCGCTGGGCATGCCGCCCCTGGCCCGGGTGAACATCCTCGACAACGAGCTGTACTACCCGCCGCTGCTCGATGATTTCGAGACCTATCCATACCTTTGGTCAACGCACCCGCTGGCTGCCTTGTCCAACCCGGAGATTCCGGCCGGCGATGAACTGGCGCTGCCTGGCCAGGACGCCTACGAGCACGTGCTGAGGGCCTCCCAGCGGATCCGCCAGGCCGCGTACCAGGTTGGCCGAACTTTCCCGATCAGCCAAAACTGGAGCAACTCCACCGGCCTGGACTTCTGGTATTACGGCCAGAACAGCGGCAAGAGCGTCCAGGTGACGCTCACCAACAACAAGGCCAACACCAGCAAGCCGTCGCAGTGGAAGCTGGTCTGGCGCGACGAGTTCAACACCGCGCTGGGCGCCGCTCCGAACCCGAGGTTCTGGGGCAACGAGGTCGGCGATGGCACCGTCTACGGCATCCCCGGCTGGGGCAACGACGAGCTGCAGTACTACACCCCCGGCGGCGCCAACGCTGTCACCGATGGCCAGGGCCATCTGGTGATCACCACTAAGGCGGCCGATGGATCGCTGCAGTGCTACTACGGCCCGTGCAAGTACACCTCGACGCGGTTGCTGACCAAGAACCGGTTTGAGGTCGCCTACGGCCGGGTCGAGGCGCGCGTCAAGGTGCCGGTTGGCGCCGGGCTGTGGCCGGCGTTCTGGATGCTCGGCACGGACATCGACCGGGTCGGCTGGCCGATGACCGGCGAGATCGACATCATGGAGCACGTCGCCCGCCTGCCCAACGAAATATTCGGTACGCTGCACGGCCCCGGCTATTCGGGCGGCAACAGCTACGGCAAGGTCGTTGACCTGGGCGTGCCGGTCGCGGACGAGTTTCATACCTACGCAGTGGAATGGCAGCCGGATAAGATCACCTGGTTCTTGGATGGCGCCCCCTTCTTCACAGCGACCCCGGCCGATCCGTTCCTGGCAGGCAAGCAGTGGGTCTACAACCACCCGTTCTACATGCTGCTGAACGTGGCGGTCGGCGGTAATTTCGGCGGCGCAGTCGGCTCCGACACCGTCTTCCCGCAGCAGACCCTGGTGGACTACGTGCGTCTCTATCAGGCCGCGCCGATCCTGACCAAGTATACAGCTTCGTTCATCGATTCGTTCGCGGGCTGGCAGAAGGTGACGATCCCGTTCACCGCCTTCCTGGGCGCTGACGGCGCGATGCCGGATCTGGCGAAGATCCAGAGCATGAGCTTTCTGGTTCCGGGCGGTATGCCCGAACCGGTGCTGCTCGACCAAATCCGCCTGACTTACGACGACGCCACTCCGCCGACGGTCGCCATCACCAGCAGCGCGGCCGGCGAGACGGCGACAGGCCCCGTCACGTTCTCATTCACCTTCAGCGAAGACGTCGGCACGAGCTTCACCGCCGACGATATCGTTGTCACGGGCGGCACAGCCGGCGCGTTCACGCGCGTCAGCGGTGTGCTGGCGACCCTGGTTGTGACACCGCCTGCCAACGCAGCCGGCACGATGACGGTCAGCGTCGCCGCGGGCAAGTTCTACGATGCCGCCTACAACGCCAACACCGAAGCGGCTTCTCTCGACCAGGCCTATAACACCACCACCGTCGTGCTTCCCGGGCTGCCGATCACGTTTGACGACCCGGCGGTGACGTATACGCTGACGGGCTTCGGCGGGGCTGAGGCGGCGAGCGTAGTAGCCGATCCGGCGGGCGGCGCGAACCAGGTGGCGGAGGTCACCAAGTCAGCGACGGCCGAGCTGTGGGCCGGGGTGACGGTGAGCACAGCGCCGAACAACTCGATCGCTCCGATCCCGTTCACGGCGACAGCCAAGACCATCACCGTGCGCGTGTGGTCCCCGACGGTGGGGGTCCAAATCCGGCTGAAGGTGGAGGATGCTGCGGACGGCAGCAAGAGCTGCGAGACGGAAGCAACGACCACGGTGGCGAACGCCTGGGAGACGCTGACCTTCGACTTCGCCAACCCGGCGGCCGGCACCCCGGCGCTGAACCTGGCGACCAGCTACACCCGGATGTCGGTGTTCCCGAACTTCGGCAAGACCGGCGCACAGATCGGCGGGCCGTCCACCTACTACTTCGATGACTTCGCCATGGCCGGCACGGTGCTTCCCGGGCTGCCGATCACGTTCGACGATCCGGCGGTGACGTACACGCTGACGGGCTTCGGCGGGGCTGAGGCGGCGAGCGTGGTAGCCGATCCGGCGGGCGGCGCGAACCAGGTGGCGGAGGTCACCAAGTCAGCGACGGCCGAGCTGTGGGCCGGGGTGACGGTGAGCACAGCGCCGAACAACTCGATCGCTCCGATCCCGTTCACGGCGACAGCCAAGACCATCACCGTGCGCGTGTGGTCCCCGACGGTGGGGGTCCAAATCCGGCTGAAGGTGGAGGATGCTGCGGACGGCAGCAAGAGCTGCGAGACGGAAGCAACGACCACGGTGGCGAACGCCTGGGAGACGCTGACCTTCGACTTCGCCAACCCGGCGGCCGGCACCCCGGCGCTGAACCTGGCGACCAGCTACACCCGGATGTCGGTGTTCCCGAACTTCGGCAAGACCGGCGCACAGATCGGCGGGCCGTCCACCTACTACTTCGATGACTTCGC
>CAYYTK010000054.1:0-9567 GCA_964474695.1 uncultured Anaerolineales bacterium | reverse complement strand
GCAAGACCGGCGCACAGATCGGCGGGCCGTCCACCTACTACTTCGATGACTTCGCTTTTGGGTCTTAGCCGGCTCTGACCCACGCGCTGCTATCCGGCAGCAAACATTCTCTCAGAGCAGTCAGCCGGGTTTGGGCGGTTTGTTATCCCAGCCGCCCAGGCCCGGCGCACCGAAGCTCAGCCCATTAGTGGAGGGGAACTCGTATATGACCCAATATCACTTCGACTCTCTGAGTCGTTTTGTCATCGAGGACTACGACGCGCTGCCGCCGTTCGCCAGCTTCTTGCCAGGCATCGCCGGACCGTTGGGCATCCCGCTGTGGGCGTTCTACGTGAACCGCGGCCAGGCGATCGCCAGCTTCGGCGTGGAGAGTAAAGACAACCCGATCATGGAGTTCCAGCCGGCGAATAAGGCGTATCAGATGACGCCTTACACTGGCTTCCGTACGTTCATTAAGGCGACGTCGCCATCGGCGCGCACGGCCGGCGATGAGCGGTACTACGAGCCGTTCTCGGCTGTGGCGCCGGCCGTCCCCCGTCGCATGTGCATTGCCGCCAACGAGCTGGAGCTCGAAGAGGCAAGCTCCGCACTTGGCCTGCAGGTCAACACCCGCTACTTTATTCTGCCGGGAGAAAGCTTTGCCGGGCTGGTGCGCCAGGTGACGGTCAAAAACATTGCCGCACGTCCCCTGGAGATCGAGCTGCTGGACGGCCTGCCCCTGATCATCCCCTTCGGCATCGACAACGGCATGCTGAAGGCGATCAGCCGCACGGCCGAAGCTTGGATGGGAGTCTTCAACCTGGATGCCGGCCTCCCCTTCTACCGGGTGCAGGCCAGCATCGGAGACTCGGCCGAAGTGAAGGCGATTGAGGCGGGGCACTTCTACCTGGCATTCGCAGATTTTTCTCGATGTTCCGAGGTAGGGGCAGGTCTTGCACCTGCCCGCCAGGGCGACCGCGAGGGTGCGCCCCTACTCCCGACAATCATTGACCCGACCGTCATTTTTGGGGAGAATACCGCCCTGAGTTATCCCGACCGCTTCCTGGCCCGGCCGCTGGCCGAGCTGCTGGCCGAGCCTCAGATCGCGGTGGGGCGGACGCCGTGCGGCATGGCCGGCGCGGCCGCGCATCTGGCGCCCGGCGAAAGCCTGGATCTGTTTGCGATCATTGGCCACGTCAGCGCGGTTGAGGTGATCAATCGCTGCCGGGCGCGGCTGGCGCAGCCCGACGTCATCGCGGCCAAGCGCCGGGAAGCGCAGGCGTTGGCCGTTGCGCTCACCGACCCCATTGCGACGCAGAGCAGCGATCCCAGGTTCGACGCCTACTGCCGGCAGGCCCTGCTGGATAATATCCTGCGCGGGGGCTGGCCGGTGCACCTCAACGGGCAGGTGTATCACATCTACGGCCGCAGGCACGGCGACCTGGAGCGCGACTACAACGCGTTTTACCTGCCGGCCGAACACTATTCGCAGGGAAACGCCAGCTATCGGGACGTCAACCAGAACCGGCGTTGCGATGTGCTGCTCAATCCCGCGGTCGGCGATTCAGAGGTGCTGGCCTTCCTGGGGCTGATCCAGGCTGATGGCTACAACCCGCTGACGGTCTATGGCAGCCGCTTCACGATCCCGCCTGAGCGGCAAGCGACCGTGCTCGATCTGGTCGATCGGCCCGACAGCTTGCGACCGTTGTTGGACCGCGCGTCCACGATCGGCCAACTGCTGGCCGCGGTCGCGCGGCAGAACCTGCGCCTGGCCGTGTCGCCGGAGGCTTTCGTGGGGGTGGTTGTGGCCCAGGCCGACTGGGAATTCGCGGCGGAGTTTGGCGAAGGCTACTGGGTGGACCATTGGTTTTACAACCTCGACCTGTTGGATTCGTACCTCGCGATCTATCCCGACCGCAAAGATGAGCTGCTGTTCGTCAAGACCGTCCCCTACTATCAAGGCGCGGCATTCGTACAGCCGCGCAATCGCAAGTCGGTGCTGGTCGAGGCCGGCAAGGTGCGGCAGTACGGCGCGGTTTTGGAAGATGAAGCGCTGGCCCACCGGCTTGCCGATGGACCAGCGCCGCGCCACCTGGCGCGCGCCGCGCACGGCCAGGGCGCGATCTTCCACAGCACCGTCTTTGCCAAGCTGACCGGCCTGGCGCTGCTCAAATTTGCTACGCTTGACCCGGCAGGCATGGGGATCGAGATGGAGGCGGGCAAACCGGGTTGGTGCGATGCGCTTAACGGTTTGCCCGGGTTGTTCGGCTCATCGCTGTCCGAAACGTACGAGTTGGAGCGGCTGCTCGATTTTCTGCTGGACGCCCTGGCAGGCGCTGCCGGCGCCGCGGTGGCTTTGCCGGTGGAGCTGGCTGATTTACTGCAGCAGGTGGTGGCGCAACTCACCGCGTTTTACGCCGCATTCGATGACGGCCGCGACCACCGCTATTGGGATGCCGTCGCGAGCGCGCGCGAAGCCTATCGGGACCGCGTCCGCCTCGGCTTTGATGGGCGCACGGAGAGCATCGAACTCCCTGTCCTGGCGCAGATTCTGCGCATCTTCCGCGACAAAGTGGCGGAGGGGATCGCCAAGGCGGAAGCCCTGACCGGCGGCATCCCGCCCACCTACTTCACCTACGAAGCCCGGGATTACGAGGTGATCGCAGACGCGGCCGGCCAGCCGTTAAGCGACCCTCACGGCAGGGCCTTCGTGCGCGTGAAGCGCTTCGAGCAGCAGTTCCTGCCGCCCTTCCTGGAAGGTCCGATGCACGCGCTGCGCTCGTATGCTCACGCGCCTTCCGGAGTAGAGGCTGCGGCATTCATGCCGTCAGCCGGTCTGATTGTTGAGGGAGAGGAACCGGCTAAAGCCTCTATTCCAGACGAGCCTCTCAATCTCCAGCGCGCCCGCGCGCTCTACAACCATGTCAAGGCCAGCCCGCTCTTCGACGCCAAGCTCGGCATGTACAAGACCAACGCGTCGTTGGCTGCCTGCTCGCATGAGATCGGCCGGCTGCGGGCCTTCACGCCGGGCTGGCTGGAGAACGAGTCGGTCTTTCTCCACCTGGCCTACAAGTACCTCCTGGGGGTGCTGCGGGCAGGGCTGAATGAGGAATTCTTCGCCGACATGCGCCGGGGCCTGGCGCCGTTCCTCGATCCGCAGGTCTACGGCCGCAGCCCGCTGGAGAATTCTTCATTCATCGTCAGCAGCGCGCACCCGGACGCCTCGCTGCACGGCCGCGGCTTCGTCGCGCGGCTGACAGGCGCCACCGCGGAGTTCTTGAACATGTGGTCGTTGATGATGGTCGGGCCGCAGCCCTTTTTCATGCAGGATGGCGAGCTCTGCCTGGCCTTCAAGCCCACCTTGCCGGCCTGGCTCTTCCGTGACGATGGCACGCTCACCTTCACATTCCTGGGGAACTGCACGGTCACCTGCCGCCGCTGCGCGTCCGGGTCAGAGTATGCCCGGGTCACTGCGACGACGTTGGAACTGCCCGCAGACGATCAATCGGCAGGTCGCCGCATCAGCTTGCCGGGCGACGTGATCCCCGCACCCTACGCCGCGATGGTCCGCAGTGGCGCGATCAAGCGTATCGAGCTCTGCCTGGAGTGAACCTTCCCGGATAGGGAAAGACGAGGGAGACCTATGAACGAAAACCCGATAGAGAGCTGGCAATTCACCGGCGACGATGGCGCCTTTCGCCTGGAAACGCCTCACAAGACCAACTATCTTTACTTCCCGTTGGTCAATGAAGCCGGCATGATGTCGGCGGTGACACCGACCTTGAACGGCGACGTCAAAACCGGGCAAAACACCTTTTTGACGCTGCCGGTCTCTGTTGAGGACCTGCACAACACTCGCTCGGCGCGCAATTTCTGGGTCACGTTGGCCGGCTACGGGCCGTGGTCGGCTACCGGCGCCTCGGCGCCGCAGATCGCGCGCACGTTCGCGGCCGATTCGCCTGAGACGGTGACGCTGGAGGCCGGGCTGTTGTGGCACAAGGTGACGCGCGAGAATCGGCGGCTGGGCCTGCGCGCCGAGACGCTCAACTTCGTGCCCGCGGGCGTCGACGGCTCGGCCGGGGACACCGTGGAGCTGATGCAGGTCACACTGACGAACATCAGCGATCGGCCGCTGAGCTTTACCCCGACCGCGGCGATCCCGATCTATGGCCGTTCGGCCGACAACCTGCGCGACCACCGGCACGTCACCTCGCTGCTGCAACGCATCCGCACGTCGCAGCACGGCGTGATCGTCTGTCCCACCCTCTCGTTCGACGAGCGCGGCCACCGGCTCAACACCGTGGCTTATGCGGTGCTGGGCGCGGAGGGGAATGGCGCGCCACCGGTCAGCTTCTATCCCGTGGTCGAGGATTGGATCGGCGAAGGGGGGACCCTGGAGTGGCCGCTGGCGGCGCTGCAGCCCGATATGCCGGGCCAGCCGGCCGGGACGGCGGTGGACGGCTACGAGGCGATGGGCGCGCTGCGCTTCGCCGATGTCACGCTGGCGCCTGGGGAGGCGCGGTCGTACGTGCTGATCCTGGCCGTGGCGGCAGACATGCCGGCGGCAGACCTGCCGGCGGCCGATGGCATAGGCCCACTGGATCATCTGGTTCAACGTTACGGCAGCGCAACCCGCGTGGCCGAATGCCTCGACCGCACCAAGGCACAATGGCAGGCGCGGATCGCGCCGCTGGCGTTCCGCTCCGCCGATCCGCGTTTCGACGGCTGGCTGAAGTGGGTGGCGATCCAGCCGACCCTCCGCCGGCTGTTCGGCAATTCATACCTGCCCTACCACGATTACGGCCGCGGCGGCCGCGGCTGGCGCGACCTGTGGCAGGACTGCCTGGCGCTGCTGGTGATGGAACCGGAGCCGGTGCGCGATCTGCTCCTCAGTAGTTTTGCTGGGGTGCGCATCGACGGCAGCAATGCGACCATCATCGGCGCGCGTCCCGGCGAATTCGTGGCCGACCGCAACAACATCCCGCGCGTCTGGATGGATCACGGCGCCTGGCCCTATCTCACCACCCGGCTCTACCTGGACCAGAGCGGCGACCTGGGGTTCCTGCTCCAACCCGCGGCCTACTTCAAGGACCAGCACATCAGCCGCTGCAAGGCCAGGGATCAGGAGTGGACGCCGGAGCAGGGCACTGAGCTGCGGACGGCCGGGGGCGACGGCCCCGCCGAGGGCGATGTCTACCGCGGCTCGATCCTGGAGCATCTCCTGGTGCAGCACCTCACTGCCTTCTTCCACGTGGGCGCAGCCGGCAACAATATCCTGCTGGAAGGTGCAGACTGGAACGATGGCATGGATATGGCCCGCGAGCGCGGGGAGAGCGTGGCGTTCACCGCACTCTACGCCAGCAACCTGGCCGACCTGAGCGGGCTGGTGTTGTCATTGGCGCGCTTGGGCCTCACCGAAGTCGAGCTGGCCGCGGAGCTGGTCTGGCTGCTGGATACGCTGAACCACCCGGTGGACTACGAGGATCCCGCCGCGAAGCAGCGCCGTCTGGCGGAGTACTTTGCCACGTGCCGGCATACCGTGTCCGGCGCGAAGGTGAAGGTCAGCCTGGCCGACCTGGCCCGCGATCTGGCGGCCAAGGGCGATTGGCTGTACGGTCACATCCGCAGCCGGGAATGGGTCGTGGATCGGGAAGGCCGCGGCTGGTTCAATGGTTACTACGACAACAACGGCAGCCGCGTCGAGGGGGATTACCCTGAGCGCAGCATCCTGAGCGGAGGGCCGCAGTCCAGAGTCGAAGGAGCGCAGTCGAAGGGCCCGCAGGGCGTCCGCATGACGCTGACCGGGCAGGTCTTCACGCTGATGAGCGGCATCGCGACGGATGCCCAGGCTGCGGAGATCGTGGCCGCGGCCGATCATTACCTTTACGAGTCACGGATGGGCGGCTACCGGCTCAACACAGACTTTGGGGGCGTGCAACTGGACATGGGGCGCTGCTTTGGGTTTGCGTTCGGCCACAAGGAGAACGGCGCCATGTTCAGCCACATGGCGGTGATGTATGCCAACGCGCTCTACCGCCGCGGCCTGATCAAGGAGGGCCACAAGGCGCTGGTCGGCATCTACGAGCATTGCCAGGACTTCCAGGTTGCCCGCATGTACCCCGGCTTGCCGGAATACATCAGTGAGCGGGGCCGCGGCTTGTACCCCTGGCTCACCGGTTCGGCGAGCTGGTATCTGCTGACGCTGCTGGTCGAGGTTTTCGGGGTCAAGGGCCGGTTGGGCGACCTCTGCCTGGAGCCGAAGCTGGTGGCCGCGCAGTTCGACGCGCGCGGGCAGGCTGCGGTTCGGACGCAGTTCGCGGGTCGCGACCTTGAAGTGATCTATCAGAACCCGGCGCGCCTGGATGCCGGGGAGTACGGCATCCGCGAGGTGACGATCGACGGCGCGGTCGTGCCGGTTACACGCGATGGGGCTGCGGCATGCATCAGCCGGGGCGCCGTCGAGCGGCTGACGCCCGGTGCGTCGCACCGTGTGGCAGTGAAGCTGGGCGCCTGACAGGGTTCTCGGTTTCGGCAACTGTGAACGTTCAACTCTCGGATGGCAGATGTCCTGAAGGCTCATCCCCAACTGGAAGAGCGCATCATCGCGGTCGCTCCCCCCTTCAAGAACCTGCGCAATCCCATCTTGCGCCGCGCGGCCGGCCTGGATGAGCGGCCGGCCGGACCGGTCCAAACCTTTGTGCCGCCCCGCGCGCGGCCGATGACCCGGAATGGATCGCGGGCGCGCCGGCGCACGTGGTCGATGGGGTCGCGCTGCTGCGGGACGGCACAGTGCCGGTGCAGCGGGTCAACGAGCTCCTGGCGGGCTTGCCCGCCGGCGCATTCGTCCTGCTGACCACCGACTTCAAGCCCGCACCGATCATCGATGCAATGGAAAAAGCCGGCCGCAAAGTGCATCACAAGACCCTGCCCGGTGAGGCGAACCTGCACCTGACCTATATCGGATGAACGCCGGCAGAGCGTCTCCCTACGCGCACACCTGAAATCTGCGCCAGGGCTGGCATAGAAGTCGGCGCTGCAAGGTCTTTGCGGTCCGGGAGGCGGCTGCGAGGTGCTGGGGCAACTATGTGAACCGTCCAGGCGCCCAACGTCGCGGGGCAGATGTTGGGCGCCGGCGCGGCAGGCTCGCCCGTCTCAATGACGGTGCATACGTGCAATCCATCGTTCACGGGATGCCGCAGTGTCCAGCGGCGTTTCGATCCAGGAGTATCCACGAGGGCGAGGAACTGTCACCCCATGCTTCACTGATCTGGGCTTGGGCGGTCAGGGACATTCGTCTGTTGGTGCTGCCGGTTGATTCGCATCTGCTCGCCGGTCCTGTGGCGGGCCAGCTCACCGTTCCATTGCAGCGCCTCGAAAGCAGCCTGCATGATTTCCACCGCGCCGGTCGCCGACATGATGGTCATGAGCGTGCGGGTGAAACGCGGAGCGAGGTGTAGGCCGTACACCAGACCGGCGGCAATCCAGGTGCCATTACAGATGGGGCAGGAGATCATCTCGCCAAGCGCCCGCTTGGTCCCGGTCGTCCCGGCCTTAGCCTGGGTCGTCTCACCTGCTCCGCTATCGTGCGGCACAGTCTCCACCACCGGAGAGCGATATGTCTGCATGACGTTGTCGTAGGCGACGAGCCGCGACATCCTGAAAGTAGCCAGGACCAGCAGGCTCCAGTCCTTCCGGCCGAGCTGTTCGGGTCGCTTACGCCAACAGAATAACGCGAGAACAAGATTGAACAGGCCAGTGAGCAAAGCATAGCTGCTCTTTGTATCTTCTTCAAAGTCGCGTGCCATCTCCGTATCCTCCGTAGTCTGCGTATGAAAGAGGCCCACAGCAGCGAAGCTTGTTGAGTGTGTGCTAAGCTGCGCGAGCGCCACTCGGCGACGCCTCGTCCAGGCGCTGCTGCACCCAGCGGCGGTGTGCCGCGCTCATGCTATGATAGCATACCTCGCGTAGTTTTTCATGGCTGAAGTCGTAGCTGTCGCCTGGGGTCTCGCACAGGATGTCGTAGCGGCACGGCCGGCCGCAGGCCGCAACTACCTCGGCCAGGTTCAGGGCGGAGGCGCGATCGTCGCTCAGCGCGTTGAGGCGCATCACGTGGGCATAGGCCGGTTCGTGCAGCGGATCGTGCCGCAGCAGCGCCTGGGCGTGGCCGAGCGCCTGGCGATAGTCACGGCAGCCTTCGTACAGGGTCACCAACTGCTCCAGCACCCGGTCATCGGCGCCGGCGGCTGACCCGGCCTGTCGCACATGGCTCTCGAATTCGGCGACATCCAGCCAGCAGGTCGCGTCGGTGCGCCACTGGATGGCCAGCTCGTCTGCGACCAGGTAGCGCTCGGCATCCGGCATGGGATGATTATGCCACATGTGCGGGCCTAGACAAAGCGTGGATCAGCGCCAGCGAAGGCACGCTGAGCGGCGGCTCGGCCGGTTTTTGGCCGAGCCACAGTCGAAGGGCGCCCTCGCCCGCGCCTACACTTGGGGTTCCTGCCTGCTGAGTAGACCCCTTCGGTTTTCTGGGTTACAATGCGCCACGCTTGAGAGAACCACGGGCGTCCGCGCAACGGGGCATCGCACTGATTTCATTCTGAATAGCGAACTGGCAGGCACATGAAAACGTACAACGATTTGTCTTCTGCCGGCAAATTGCGCCGGCTGCGCGAACTGGCCGGCGCTGCGCTGGCCAGTTACGATCTCAAAGACCCGAAGATCGCCTACCACAGCTTCAGCACTAATCTCCTTTACCGGGTCACTACGGCATCCGGTGAGCGCTTCATGCTTCGGCTGGCGGCTCCCGGCTGGCGCACGTACGAGGATCTCCGGTCGGAGGCGTTGTGGCTTGACGCACTCGGCCGCGATACCACCGTTGCTGCGCCACGCGTCGTGCCGGCCAGATCAGGTGAGTTTGTGCTGCCGCTTTCCCGCCCCGGCATTCCACAGATCTGGTGTGCGACCCTGATGTCTTGGGTGCCGGGCCGCCTGCTTGGGCGCTATCTCACAGCCCGCAACCTGGAGAAAATGGGCGCCCTGTTCGCTGAGCTTCACCATCACGGAGCTTCATGGGTTCCGCCCGCCGGATTCACCACCCGGCGCTTCGAGCACTGGCTGTCCAGGGGTGAAGAGAACCTGATTGTAGCTGATGAGCCCTCAGCAAGCGGGGCGCCGCTTCAGCCCGCAGCGTCTCTGCGTGAGGGCGTGGCCGCGTTAGCTCCCCGCGCGCGCGACCTGTTGGAACGCATGCACCGCCACGTGGAATTGGCCTACGCGACGGTTGACCGCGGCGACCTTCGCGTCATTCACTGCGACCTGTGGCATGACAACATCAAGCTCCATCGGGGTGTGCTGCATCCGTTTGACTTCGAAGATACAGTCTGGGGGTACCGCAGCCACGATATCGCCATGGCCATGCTCGATCTGTTGGAAGTCACGGGGGAGCAGCGCTACTCCGAGCTGCTTGCTGCGTTTCAGCGGGGGTACCGGGCGCACATGGAGTGGCCCGGTGAACGCATCGAGCCGTTCCAGTGTCAATGCTGGTGATAAAATCCCCGAAAATGCTGGTTTGAGATTCCCCACCCT
>CAYYTK010000053.1:0-20321 GCA_964474695.1 uncultured Anaerolineales bacterium | reverse complement strand
TCGCGGCGTCGATGGACGTGGTCGCGCCGTCGAGCAGCGCCTGCAGCGCGGCGTCCGCTGCGCCGACGGTCTCGGTCGGGCCGCGCGCGTCGCTGGCGTCGGTGAAGTACACGGCGCGGGCGAAGGGCTCCAACGTGAGACCTTCGTCCACCTGGTAGTCGCAGTCCTGATCGACCTGGTCCAGGGTTTCGGGCGCGCCCGGGTGGATGGTGACGTTGGTGTCGTTGCAGTCCAGGGACAGGCTGGCCTGCGCGGGGTTGGGCGAGTAGAAATAGGTGTCGCCGTCGGCATCCAGCAGGCTGTCCTGCGGGTCGCCGTCGGCCGGCCCATCCGCCCAGGCGGCCGGGTCCGTACCCGGTAAGGTCACGTTGACGCGCAGCATGGTTTTGAAAGTCGTGTTGCTGCCGGCGTACCAGGCGTCCACCCGGTCGATGGTGGTCACACCGTCGCTCAAGGTCAGGTCCTCGCCGGTGTTGCTGAGCGCGCCGGTGTAGATCTGGTCGGCCGTGGCCGCGGGCGCGCTGCCGTCGTCCGTGCGTTCCAGCAGATAGTAGCCATAGGGCGGGATGCGGCCGCGCAGGCTGATGTTCGGTGTGCCATCCGCGGCTTTGAGGGTCCAGCCGGTCAGGTCGATGGTGCGGCCGGTGGTGTTGCGCAGCTCCAGCCACTCGTCGCTGGTCGCCTCGGGATCGAACGCGGCCGCGGTCAGAGCCGTGACCGAGGTGCCGGCCCAGGCGATCTCCGACAGCACCACCTCACGCCCGGCCGCAGTCTCCCGGACGCGCACGCCCAGGTCCGCGGTCTTCGACTGGCCGGCCGCCAGCGCCACCGCAACCGGGTTGGCCGTGGTCGCCACGCAGCCGGCCGGCAGGTCGGGATCGGCCATGTCGAGCAGGACCAGGTAGTTGCTCGGCGCGAGGGCCTCGAAGAGATACTTGCCGATGATGTCGGAGGCGGTCGTGCCGACCAGGAGGTCAACGCCGGGTTCGTAGACGCCGACAACGCCGGCGTCCTGGTAGAGGGTCACGGTCAGGTCGCGCTGCCCGCGGTCGCACTGCGGGCTTTCCGCGCTGCCGTCGCCGTCCTGGTCGTAGAAGACCGTGCCGCGGATCAGGGGCGGCGTGGCCGCGGGCGCGCGCGCCAGGGCATCCAGTTCGGCCTGAGTCGGCGGGTCCATGGCCAGCCGGGCGGGCGACGGGGGCGCGGCCTGGCCGGCCGCGAGGCCCAAGGGCGCGGCCAGCGCTAACAGGCTGGCGCAGACCAGCAAGACGGAGCGTAAGCGGAACATCGGCGCCTCCTCTCGTGAACCAGGCGTACACGCCGCTGGGCGCTGGCAGGTCCCCGGCGGGGTGGAGGTGATAAGCGGGCGCACTCAGATGCCAGCACTAAACGAGGCGCCTGCGCTCACCTTATGGCACAACCGCGGTGCTGTTAAGGCTGCCACAATTGCTGAAATCGAGGCCGGAACACTCGCGGAAGCCACCACGATCGACACCGCCAACCTCAACGCCTCTTTGTTTCCATGATACTGCTCTTCACCCCCGAGCGGGTTTCAACTCGGCATCAGCAGCCACAACCAGCGGCGCCTCGACGGCCTCGAAAGGCTGCACCGCGATGGTCACCGTATAGTTCAGCGCGGCCTTCGGCTTGCCGCCCAGCGCCAGCCAGAACTCGCCCAGGCTCTGGAGATGGCCCGGCTACAAGGCGGCGGTGGGCGGGGGCAGCTCCTGGTCGCGCAACCGCCCTTGCAGCACCCCATCGGGCAGGCTCGGGTAGCGCAGCAGCGCCATGATGGCCTCGCCCAGCAGGCGATGCTCGTCCTCGGCGGGTGTCGGCGTGCTCTTGCTCGGCCAGGCAGTGATGAGATAGGAACAGTCGACGCGCACCAGCGGCAGACTCCGTTGCGCGACGCTGCTGCTGTCCCGGCTCATCGACCACTCGTTGCTGCGCAGATCGTGATTCTCCTGCACATCGTACAGGAACAGATCAATGGCCGGCAGCGTGACCCCCTGCGGCGGGAACTGGTCGTCCGGCGGATCGAAGCTGATCGCCACCTGGCTCGCCAGTGACGGGGGCAGCTCTCGTCTCAGCAAGGTGCGTAAGGTACTATCCAGGTCGTTGATCATGATCAACCATCCCCGGCAGCGCATGCGTTGTGTGGCTGTCCGCCGGACAGTGGTGTGACCGATTTCAATGCCATGGGCGTCCGCAAGACCGTGGACAGGCGCGACTACCACTGCCTTGCAGCTAGATCACTCGCCCAGGTTGGGCATAAGCTGCTGCCTGAGCTGAGACGCAGCGGAGATGCATTGCACCAATGTCCCCAGCTGAGCCGTTGCTGTCGGCCTGGCGTTCCACACAGGATCCCATGAGGGAATCTGACCCGGATCAAAGCAGATGGGTGCTTTGAGTTTGGGTACGGCGTTCCGCAGCGCACCCAGGATAGCAGTGCCATTTGCGCCGAACTCCTCGGTGATCCGGGAGATCTCCTGCAGATTCGCCACCAGATCTTTGGCAGCCTCGACCCGCGGATCGCCCAGGTGTTCCAGGGCAACGGCCCAAATCTGGGCTGCCCGCAATTCGAGGGCAGGATCCTCGTTAGCTTCAAGGATATCCGCGACCGTGCTCTGGGCATCCTGCCAGAAATCGTACTTGTTCAGGGCTTCTGCCCACGTAAGCAAAATCTCAGCGTCTGTTCCTTCTGCTGTGAGTAATCTTTCATATGTCAGGACGATGTCTTCGGGTAGATCCTTGATAGGGTTTGAACCGGTGGTTTCGGTCTCACGTGTGATGATCCAGCCCCGGTTGTCTGTCCTCATCACCCCTTTGCTCGGTGCTTGGGGATACCGGCATCCCCCCTTTCGTCTTCTTTTGAGACAAGATTGATACGAACATCTCACGTTTGTGACGTAGGCGGGGCACTTCTTGACTTCTCCAAATTTGATTGTCCTATCCACAGCAGGCCTCCTTTTCCCCATAGCGGCGTGAGCCGTCATTTCGCAAGTCAGGTTTTCTCGGTTGAGTCTTAACGGCAGTTCAGCGCTTGCAGATGAGCATTGCCATCTTCTCTCCTCCTTCTTGCCTCATATCGAACAGGTTCATCAGGTTCAAGCACAACGAACTGCTTCCAGTAGGTGCATGCGTCGGCGAGCAATCCTTGCTCCTCGGCAATCATAGCAAGGTAATACAAAACCTGTTCCCGGTGCTGGAAGCCTTCGAGATTTACACCAGTAAGCCACTGTGCGGCCGTCCGGTAGTCATGCTGATAATATGCCAGGATGCCTCGGTTCTTTTCAGCGACCTGTTGGTGATACCGCTGCTGATCAACCTCCTGCAGGTATGGGATCAGGCCATCGATCAGGTCAAGCACATCTGCTGCGACCACGTATAGCGTCTTATCCTGACGGCTCCACTCTCGATAAATGACGGACAACTGATGTTCGTAGTCGATCAGCTCTGTTGATACTGGTAGGTCACGCTGGGTGTCGATCAGTGCTAGAGTTGCCTGCTCTGCGCAAGAATAGTCCCCGGCGTCATAGCATGCAATGGCCAAACCCTTCAAAAAGAGCTTGGACGCCGGCATGATCCTAAGCGCCTCTTGGTATTCGAGAATCGCATCCGCAAACCGTCCAGTCTCATCATAGACCTGTCCGAGATTGGCATGGGCGTACGCGTACTGAGGTTCAACTTCAAGCGCCGCCTTGAACATGCTTTCGGCATCGTCATACCGGCGCTGTCTCAGATATTTATAGCCATCGCGATTCTTCCGATATGCCCCACAATCCAGCAGATTGGTATCGCTCTCTGCCGTATCGCTTTCTGCAATGATCGCCGAAGAAAAACCCACGGCAACCGCGACTTTGGATGCTAAGAACTCCAGGGCGCTGCAGTTCCCGGAGCTTTCTTCGCGTTCAGTGGCAGCCTGAACCGAGTCAGAAGTGAGAACCACGGCGAAATACGCCGGATTTTGTTGATCAACGGCGCGTGCCGCTCTAAGTTGGATGTGAAAATCCAGAAATCTCCGACATGTCTGCGCATCGGCAGCAGAAACAGCTCTGACATTTGGTGTTCTCAAATCGGAGACCTCAATCAGCCGTTGGCGAAAAAACTCAACATCCTTATCTGCGAGATTCTCATATGTGAGAGCCACATTAGGGTTTAGGGCATCGCCTACAAAGCCCAGGTCAGCACATAACTTCTCAATACGTAACTGGTGCGATGCAAAAGACACCCATAGAGTTGCTGTTGCGATCAGTAAACCGCCAATGGCTGCCTGGATTGATCGCCGGGTTACTACTTCATGCGAAAATCGTTGTAGAACATAATGATCTGCACGCCGCGCAGCTAAGAAAGCAATGACTCCCAGCCCGCTAAGGATCGCCATGAACAGCAGGCCAACGATTTGGATGCTCTCCAACACCCTGCTAAATCTCAAGACAACGTACAATCCGCTCAGTAGGGAGGCTGCTGACAGGACGCCCACCGCCAGCCCGAGAGTGCCCCACCGACTCCATCCGGGATTGATCGCCTTGCGGCTGTTCGCCATCAACGCCAGCAAATCTGCGCTGGCGCCCAGCTCGGCCGCGCCTGCACCTGCCAGCCAGTCGCCGGCCTCGGCCAGCTCCGCCTTGTCCAGCAGCCCGCCTTCGCCCCGTCCCAGCCGCACCCACTCCTGCGCCTTGTCTTCCAGCCGCCGTCGCACCAATTCGGCTGCCTTGTGCTGCTTCACCCACTCGCCCAGCCGCGGCCACTCGGTGATCAGCCGCTCGTGCGCGATATCGACCAAGCGCTCCGCGCCGCCCTCCCCGCCGCTCAGGGTGAGGAGGCGGTTGCCGGCCAATTGCTTCAGGACCCGCGCGCAGAGCGCCGGATCGCGGCTGGCACTGCGCAGCTCGGCCTCAGGCAATTGCCGCCGCGTATCAAGGCGCCCCTGGCCAAACTGGATCAGCCGCAGGAAGATGCGCCGGGCCACCCCCTGTTCGTCCGGCGCGAGCTCAGCCAGCGTGGCGTCGGCCTTGGTGGCGATCGCTACAGCCAGGCCGCTGCGCTGACCATCCCCCAATTGGTCATAGTCTTCCGGCGTAAGGCGCCGCCGGCGCATGCGCGCCCAGAGCAGTTGCAGCGTCTCCTGCAGCATGGGCAAGGCGCCCGGCTCGCCCGCCGCGTCGGCGAGCAGCCGCTCGATCAACGCGTCCTCAACTTCTACCTCAACCTCATCGGCCGGTTGGCGGATCGCCCGGCGCAGGGCATCCCCGCGCAGGGCCGCAATCTCAAGGCGCTGGCTGGCGTCCACCGGCCACAATTCGGAGTTCATCAGCTCGGGATAGAAGTCGGCCCGCATGGCGGCCACCAGCGCACACTGCTCCACCCCGCGCAATGCCTGGAAGCACGCCATGAACGCCTGGCGTTGCTCGGCCTCGGCCAGGCTGAAGATTTCTTCGAATTGATCGATCACCAGCAGCAAGCGCTGGGCCGGGGCGTTGGCTGCCAGCAGTTGGGCGACGGCCTCGGCCGGCCGGCTTAAGTCGCCCGCCAGTGCGGCCGCCAGCGCCGCCAGCGGATGACCGCCCGGCCGGAGCGTACGCACCAGCCAGTAGCCGGGCGGGAAGTACGCCGAACCTGCCAGCCGGGGCAGCACGCCGGCCGCCAGCAGCGACGACTTGCCGGACCCGGATGGCCCGATGACGAACAGCAGCCGCTGCTGGCGCAGATGCCGCTGCACCTGCTCGATCTCCTGCTCACGGCCATAGAAGAAGCGCGCGTCCTCAACCCGAAATGGCACCATACCCGGGTAAGGACAGGCCGGCGCGGGCAGCGCGTCCAGCAGATCGAATAACCGGTTGTCGTCCGCTCGGCTGAACAGCACCGGCGTGGCCCATTCCTGCGCGTTGCCCTGGGCGGCGATGGCCTTGCGCGCCTGGCTGAGCGCGGCGTCGGCTGGCAGGCCGTCGGCCAGGGCCTGGTAGAAGGTCTGCGCCAGGGCGGCGGCCGCGTCGTCGCTGACAGGGAATTGCATGGCCAGCACGGCCGGCGCGCCCTGCTGCACCAGGCGTTGCGCGACCCCGGCAAAGGGATCGCGCGGCCCGGCCTCCGCGGTCTGACAGGCGTTCAGGAAGATCAGGCGCAGCGCCTCATGGTCGTGAAGCAGCACACCCAGGGTCTCGGCGGTGACGACCTCGGTGCGCCCGCGCGCGTTCTCGAAGACCAGCCCGCCGGTGTTGGACTGGCGATCGAAGAAGCCGTGGCCGACGAAATGGAGCAGGTCGACCGGTCCGCGGCGCAGCCGCTCCTGCAAGGCCGGCAGCGTGGCCGCGGGCAACCGCTCCAGGACGAGCGCGCCACGTTGGATCAATGGAGCCAGTGCGTCCTGTAAGTTCTGCCACTCGCGCCCCACGGCCAGAGGCGCGAGGTCGCTGGGGCTGGCGCAGATGGCCAGGACGGTCAGGGGCAGCTGCGCGCGCAGAGGTTGGCTGGGGCGATCCAGTTCGCTGTAGCGGACAAGCGGGGTCAGGTCGGACAGGGCGAGGAAGCGGCCTAGATCTCGAGCGAACAAGAACTCCCAGGGCAATTCAGCCAGATCAAGGGCGCCGGCAGCCAGGCGCAGGCGTAGGCGTAAGCCGACGCCGCGGCGCGCCACCTCGTCGAGGCTGCGGCGCAGGCAGAGGCCGACTGGCCCGGCGAAAACGGCGTCATAGAGACGTGTCCCGAAGGTGCGGGGGTCGAGCGTGGGGCCGGCCTCAGCCGATGCTGCGCGTCGGCGCGGTTCTGCCTGGTCGATGCCCTGTAGGAAGTCGGCCAGCTCTGCAGAGGAAAAGGGCAGCGTGAAGTCAGTGACAGCCTCGCCGGCCGGCGACTGGATGACCCGGGCGCGGTAGCCGGTAGGCGGCGAGCCGCGATCGACGAGGAGATCGAAGTCGGCATAGGCTGCTGTCGACACCGGAGCACACTCCTAGCACCAGCGACCCGGCAATGCCATAATAGCAAAAGAACCTGACCTGCTGAAAATTATATCACATATACCTGACGTACTGCAAGCGTTTCGGCGCAGAGAAATGCCAACCCGAGGTAAGATCTGTTCTACCTCGTCACGAAGGCAAGGCAGCTCGCAGATCAACGTCTAGCCTGGCCAGGTCCACCAGCAGCCCGCCAACCGTCTCTGCCTCGACACGGGCGGCATCGGTGAAGCCGGCGCGGGTGAAATAGGCGTAATGGACGCGCCACTCCGGGCCCGGCGCCACCTTCGGCGCCTTCTCGATCAGCTCGCGCACCACGGCCCGATCCACCGGCTCGGCGCCCCACTTGCACTCGCCAAGCAGGATATCCCGCTCCTGCCAGTTGATGGCAACCACATCTATCTGTGCGTCGGCCGACCAGTGGCTGCCGACCAACTCAGGCCTCAGCGGCAGCCGGCCGGCGCGCGCCTGAACCAGCGTCCATTCGCGGCACAGATCTTCGAACGCGGTCAGCCCGACAAAGGCTCGGAACTGGTCGCCGATACGCTCCCACAGGACGTCAGCCAGCTCCTGCTCTACCAGGTCCAGGTTCGGTTCGATGAAGCGGAAGTAGAACCGTAAGTAAGGATCGCGCAGGTGATAGCGGCTGCGGGTGGTGGTGCGGCGCTGGTCGGGCGGGATCGTGGCCGGCAGGCGCCGCTCGATGAGGCCCAGGTCGCGCAAGCGCGTCAGGTATGGCGGTAGGTTGGAGGAAGTCAGACCAGAGACGGCGGCGATCTCGGCTGGCGTGTGATTGCTGGTGGCCACAGCCCGCAGCACGGCCTCGTACGTGCGCGTCTCGCGCACCAGGTCGCTGATTAAGATGGCCGGCTCGCTGCGAAACATCCCCGCCCGCCGGAAGAGGTGGCGCCGCATGTTGGCGCTCAAGCTCTGGGTGTCGTCGAAACGTTCCAGGTAGGCGGGCACGCCGCCCAACACGGCGTAAGTGGCCACGCGCTCGGCCGCGGGATAATGCGGGAGAAACTCGGCCAGCGTGGCGAAGGGCAGCGGGTCTACCGGCAGTTGGGCCGTGATCCGACCGTAGAGCGGGGCGTGGTAGCTGAGCTGCTCCACCATCATGCCGATGTGCGAGCCGGCCAGGATCAAAGTAACCGGCTTCTCCTTCAGCAAGTGATCCCACGCGGCCTGTAAATTGGAGGCAAACGCCGGGTCGGACTCGAGCGCATAGGGGAACTCATCGAAGAGCAGGATCACGGGGTGGTCGCCGAGCATGCGCGCCATCTGCTCAAACAGTTGCGACCACAGTTCGAAGCGCGGCGGCTCTGGATTCTGCTCGTCCGGGTAAGCCCACTGCCACAGGGCCCGCGCCAGGTTTTGCCGGCAGGCATCGGGGGTCTCGCGCCGCGCCACCCAGTATAAGCACGGCAGGCCTGTATGATGCAGCCACTCCAGCAACAGCGTCGTCTTGCCCACGCGCCGCCGACCGTAGACGATCACCAGGTGCGCCCCCCGCTCGCTCTGGATCTCATCCAACTCTCGGAACTCCCGCTCTCGGTCCACAAAACGCGCCATCGGCCCTCCTATGAACGATCCCCATAAGGAGCTTCTTAGAATCTGCTCATGGGAATTATACCAGCGTTCCTCTGCGTGCGCAATACGTACGGACCCTCAAAGTCCAGACTCAGGGGCGAAAAACCGCCTGTCTGAAGCTGAAAGAGGCCCCGCTACTTGCCTTGAGCCCTGAGTAACCTTCCCTGTTTCAATTCCCGGGTTCCAACCGCCGCTTTGAAGCTTAGCTTGGTGCGCATGGGGTTGGCCGCCTCTGGTCGCGGGGCTCCGCATACGCTGCGGCTTCCTCCAAGCGTATCATCCCACCGCTTGTGTTCCTTCGGCTGCAACTTCGCGTCAGGCCCACGGATGGGCCACACCTTAACCTTACATTCGGCCAGTCTCACGATGTAGAACCAAATTCGTCGCCCACCGCGCCGGCCGTAGGGGATCAGGAGCGTGGCGTCCGGTCGCGCCCAAAGGCGATCCAGCAGTTGCAGCGCGGGTTCGCGACCAACGAACGACGGTCTGATCTGCATTATACCTGATCTTTATGATGATCCATGCGTATAGCATGGGTAATTCGGTCAGGTATCAAGTTGTAAATACAGAAGAACCCCATGCCAGGGGCTGCTCGCCGGCATCCGGGCCAGCAGCGCGGCCACCGAACGCTGACACCACCGCAAGCGCTGGCTTAGCCCCTCTACCGTTCCAGCGGGCGTATCGCCGGTTGCTGCCGCGCACCCTTCGCCTGCAGCCCGCAAATCGCTGCGGGTCTCCGCTCAGGACGCTCGGAGCCGATACGCGTTCAGCCTGCTGCGCAGTCAAGCCGATAGCGGCACTTCCGGCGCTCGCCGCGCTGATACATGTCATTATCCGCGGGCAGATCCGCGATCTCGACCAGCTCCGCGCCGGCCAGCTCGCAGGTGCGCCGCGCGGCCCAGTTGTCCGGGTTGCAGGTGATCCAGACGGTCGCCAGGCCGTGCCGCCGCGCGAAGGGCAGCAGCAAACGCACCGCGCGAGCCGCGTAGTGGTGGCCACGGTGCTCCGGATTCACCCCATACCCGAAATAGCCGTCATAACGCACCAGCGCTTCCTGGTCCCCGATGCGCAGATTGATGCGTCCCGCCTCCTCAACGCCGGGAAGCTGCATGCGAAAGCTGTAGGCCGGCGCCCGATTTTTGGCCGGGTCGGCGGGGTGCTGCTCGACCAGCACCAGCGCCAGGTTGCCGTCGACCAGCGGGCCGGGGTCCAGAAACGCAAACTCCGGCATCCTGCTCATACTCCAAGTCCTTCGAGCGTCTCTCGCACGAAGTCCGGCATCGGATAGCGCGGCCTCTTGAGTCTGTTAGTCTGTGGAGCATCCACACTTACCGCCGGCGCGGAAACCAGGGCACGAAGCCACTGGTACCCTCGATGTATTCACGATAGCCGTGGCGCTGCGCCATACTTTTCTCGAGGAGCGTCTTGCCCGAAACGCGCACTAGCAGGAAGGTCATCAGGAGCGGGCTGAAGACCGTCAGCCAGCCGCCAGCCGCCAGCGCGATCAGGAAGAAGCCCCACCACTGCGCGGCGTCACCGAAATAGTTGGGATGGCGCGTGTAGCGCCACACGCCCCGGTTCATCACCCGGCCCTTGTTGGCCGGATCGGCCCTGAAGCGAGCAAGCTGCCAGTCGCCGACCGCCTCGAAGAAGAAACCGCCAGCCCAGACGAGCACGCCCGCCGCCATGCATGGCGCGCCAGCGAGGATCGTCAGGCTGTTGGCCGTGCCGATCTGCGCAGCCAGGAGCGGCGCGGAAATCAGCCACATCAGGACCCCCTGCAGTGCGAACACCTTGAAGTAGCTCTGCCACCACCAGCTGGTGCCGCCCGCCTGGCGCATGGCGGCGTAGCGGAAGTCCTCCCCCTTGCCCCGGTTGCGCGCGAAGATGTAGAGCGAAAGGCGCAGCCCCCAGACGGTAACGAGGAGCGCGCCGAGCAGCTTGCTGGCCGGCAGGCCCTGCGGCGCGAGCACGAAGTAGAGCCAGCCCAGCATGATGAAGCCCGCGCCCCAGAAGATATCCACGATGCTGGCGTTCCGCAGCGCCAGGCTGGCCAGCCATAACAAGGTCATCAGGCCCAGGGCCGCCACCAGGCCGGCGAAGCAGATCTCCAGCGCGCTCACTTTAACACTCGATGGTTGCCTGCGGCAGGTCGCAGGCGCTAGTAAGTCAAACCGACCGCGCGGCGCACGAAACGTTCATCCACCAGGTTCTGCAGCATGAAGTCGGCCACATCCGCGCGCGCAATGCGCGGCTGGCCAACCTTCGCGCGCGGGTCGGTGATGCAGCGGTAGACGCCGGTCCGTGGCCCGTCCTCCAGTCCGCCCGGCCGGGCAATGACCCAGTCGAGGTCGCTCGCGCGGATGATCCCCTCCTCGATCGCCTTCTCGTCCAGCGCCTTGCGCAGGAACAGCGGCACAACGATCTGCCGCGCCGCCCACCCCATCTGCGCCAGGCTGTCGCCGACCCCGAACGAAGACACGTGGATCAGCCGCCGGACCCCGGCCTGGCGCATCGCGGTGACGATGTTCTGCACGCCGCCCGGCAGCACGCCATATCCTCCGCCGCGCGGCCCCAGCGCCGACAGGACAGCCTCCTGACCGGCCACGGCGCGACTGACGGCCGCCGCATCCGTCACATCGCCCGCGACGATTGTGAGCCCAGCCCGCGCCGCCAGCGCGGCAGGGTTCCGCACGAACGCCGTCACCTCATGGCCCTGCGCCAGCCCCTGATCCAGCAAGGCTCGTCCGGTCCCCCCTGTCGCCCCGAACACCAATAGCCTCATGTCATACCACTCCTTTTTACTGTACTATCCCCACTCCCCACAACCGGCAGATCGCTAATCGCCCAGCCGCGCCAGCAAGGCAACCGTCGCCTCCACCACCTGCTCTTGCTGCGCCGCGCGGCTGATCCTGGCGCCGACGTCGCCGCCCTGCAGGCCGTACCACCCCATCTGGGCGTGGTTGCCGCCCTCAATCGGCACGAACTGCGAGTCGGCCGGCAGCAGCGACCGGGAGGCGGAGATCTGGTCGCCGGTTGCCAGGCCGTCCGCGTCGCCATAGCTGGAGACCACTGCTAACTCACGCCCTGCCAGGCTGTTGCTGCCGGCCGGATAGGCCGCCCACAGCACCAGCCCCTGCACAGCCTCAGGGTGAGTGTCGGCGAAGCTGGCGGCCATTGCGCCGCCCAGGCTGTGGCCGCCGATCGCCCAACGCGCGATCTCAGTATGGGCGGCAATGACGGCCGCCGCCGCGTTCGGGTTAAACACCGCCAGGTTGAGCGGCACGGGCACAATGACGACCAGGTAGCCCGGCGCGGCGATGGCGCGGGCAGCCGGCGCATAACTGCGCGCATCCACGCGGCCGCCGGGGTAGAAGATGAAGCCGGTCGCCGGCTGCACCCTCGCAGGCGTGAAGGTCAGCCACGGCGCGGTCGTGACCTGCACCGCGGCATCAGACGCCAGCGCCGCGACCGCCTCAGGCAGCGGCCCCAACGGCGTGTAGGCCCAGGTGGTGAAGCCGGCGAACACGAGCAGGAGCACGAGCAACAATCCGAACAAAACGCGCTTCACGGTGCGCATAGACTCTATTCCTCCGTACGATAATCCGCGAGGACGCCCCACGCCTCCACGCGGTCGTAGCGCGCCCGGTGGGACCGGAAATGCACGATCACTGGGCTGCGGTCGAGCTGGCGCTGCGCGGCGCAGAGCGCACGATCGCCGTAGCGAAACGCCTCAAACACCAGCGGCAGCTCGCGGCGGAAGATGGCGTCCCGCATGGCGGCGCTACCGAACACCAGGCCGCCGCTGACGTGGCAATAGACGTGCAGCTCCGGCCCGGCCGCACCGGTCACCCATTCCGCCAGCACTTCGTCGCGCATCAGGCGCGTGTACAGCCCGCTGACCTGGCCCCGATCGTAATCGGCGCCGATGGTCAGGTACAGATCGCCGGTGGCGTCGGAATGCGTCAAGGTGTAGCGCCGGGGCGAGATCGGCCCCTGCGCCAGCACACCCTGGCGCCAGCTCACATACAGTTTGGCGGGATTCAGGCGGCTCATCGTGGCTCACCCGAATCCACGGCTCCGGTCTTCTCCAGGAGCGTGTGGATGACGACGTCAAGCTGGTCTTTCAGCTTTTTCAGATCTGCCGCTTGGATGTCTTCCGAAACCAGGCCGGCCGCCAGTTGGGCCGGGATGGCCGCGGCTTCAGCCTGGAGCTGCTGCCCCCGGGGGGTAAGGCTGATGATGACCTTGCGCTCATCTGCACCGGAGCGCTGCCGCGTGATGAGGCCCTGCGCCTCCAGCCGCTTCAGGATCGGGGTGATCGTATTGGTGTTCAGGATCAGCCGGCGCGTGATTTCGCTTACGGCCAGGCCATCCGTTTCCCACAGCACCATGAGCACCAGATATTGCGCGTAGGTGATCCCCAGCTTGGCCAGGTGCGGCTGGTATTCCCGGATGATCAGCCGGGACGCGGCATAGATCGGGAAACACAGCTGGTTCGCCAACTTCAGTTGTTCGTAAGCCATACGATCCCCTGGATTATGACGACTGTGCCTTTCTGGTGCACAGCGCCCGCCAGGCGCCGGTGGCCCACAGCGCCCAGAGCACCAGCACCGGCTGGAAGAACAGTCGGGTGAAGCGGGCCTGATCGGTGTTCAGCCCGAACGCGTCGATGCGGTTGACGTACTGCGAGATGTTGCCCGGGAAGATTAGCACGAAGAACGCGGCGACGGCCAGGCCGACCAGCACGCGCTGCCGGACCAGGAAGATCAAGGCCAACCCCAGCGCGATCTCGGCGATCCCGGAAAGAACCACAACCAGGTCGCCGTTCACCGGCAGCCAGGTCGGCACCTGGGCCAGGAACTCCGCGCGGGCCACCATGAGATGGCTGGTCCCGGTGAAGACCAGGAAGGCGCCCAACAGGAGGCGCAAGAGCGTTTGCAGGAAGCGAGCTATCGGCCGTATGCCGCCCGGCCTTTCAGGCTGACGCTTCGTGTCCTTCGTGTTCATCCACACCCTCCTTGTATCGGTAATGATTATATCGTACACGATATAATATAACACGAAGATCACAGAAAGGCAAACCCGAGGGCGGCGCTGCTCCTGAACATGATCGGGGAGCGCAACTCAACCGGAAAGCCGAAGGTAATCGCTGGCCAGGCAATTCGCTTTCGCCAAGTGACGGTGCTATACTCTCTTTGCGCCGATCGGCCGGCCGCTGAGGCGCTCCGTTGGCGGTTGCATGCAGCCCCAGGCGGTGCGGGGTCTTCGGCATGTCTATCTCTCTGCCTCTCCAGAGTGTTCAGGATCCGAACCTCGCGTATCAACGCAGAAGCAGCGGCAGATACACGTGGTGGATCGTCCGTATAATGCACGCTGGTAAGCTTGGACTGGTCGTTCCGGGGAGAAGCGACAACCAGGTCGGATCGCAGCCCAAGTTGATCATCCAAACCTTGTACCAAGTGTGATCTTGAATGAGCAGGTTATCATCGGCATCAAAAGCCAGATCCCCTGGCGTACCCATGTAGAGAGCAATCGAGGCATCCGGCAACTGCTTCGTCAGTGGATTGCTGTAGAACCACAATTGCTTCAGTTGCCGCTGAGCCGAATCCCCATAGTAGCCGTCATTGCCAACAACCATTTGATTCAGGCTGTTGAAAGCGAGACTGATTGGAGAACCGGGTTGATCCACAGTCCAATAGGCGCAGTTGCCGACCTCGTTCAGACTGGGAGCATTGAAGACCCTCTTGGCCTGCAGATTGGGGAACAGGGCGGTCGCTGCCGCCAGATCATCCGCCATAAACACAACCATGCGCTGATTCCCTGAACATTCATAGGCGTTATCGACGACGAACAAGTTGCCCAGCCGGTCGAACTTGATCTGGGTGGCATTGCATAGCGTGCCGGCATTGGGCGTGCTCAGGCCGTGATTACAGCGCAGCTCTGTCTTGTTGTTCTGGCCAATGACCATGTCCACGAGCAGGCGACTCGCAAAGCTGTCATAGTTCTTGACGCGGAAGATCCGGGTGCCGGATGAATCGACGATGTACATGGCGTGCTCGGTGGGACTGAAGGCCATCGCCCCGAGCTGCACGTATCCGCCTCCGCCCGGGCGCGTGATCTCCGCTCCGGTATCGGACCAATACAACTTTACGAAATCAGCGATGGGGGTCTGCGCGCTTGACGAAAAGGGCAGCTGGTAGATCCTGATCTGGAGATGCTCGCCTGCCACCCAGAGCCGGTCGCTGTCATCGATGCCGGCGCTGAGCCAGTTTCTGCCCGGAAAGCCGCCGGGTAAGAAGTGGGACGAATTCGCTCCGAAAGGCTTGAGCGAATAGTCATTCCAGACTTTGGTGCTGAGATGCTCATCGCGCACGATCAACTGGTTCTGCCACACCGCTAACCCGACGGATTCCCCCAATCTATCGGTGGATCTTTGATTCGGTCCCTTGGCAAACAGAACCCCGTTCGCATCCGGTAAGCAGGTCACAGCGCCGACCTGGCGCGTCTCATATGGCAACGCGTAACGATACACCGTAGAGAAGAACTCGTCTGCCAGATAGATGTTGTTGGCGTTGTCGAAACCGATGGACCCCCCAGGCCAGAAGAGCCTGTTTCCTTCGTAGATCGATCCGCAGGCAGGGTAATAGACGCTGTCGCCGCCTCGCAAATACTGGTTCTGTGCTCCAATGACTTCGACGATGTCGCCATCCAGATCGATGAGCAGGGTTCGATTGGCCGAATGCTCGTTGACCCAGATCTCACCTGCAGCATAAGCGCCTTCCTTGTAGGTGTTGAAAACAAAGCCGGTAGATTGAAAACGGTACGCTCCTGTGCCGTCCCAGGCTCCCCAGTTGGTGAACGGTCCATCCTGATTCGCGCGGAGCACCTTGTATGCCGTCATGCCGTTCGTGAAAGGCGGTCGAAATACCAGGATGCGCGCCATGAAGGGCGCCGGGTACTCATCCAGGACATACAAATCGCCGGTTGTCGGATGCACCTTGGCCAGGGTCGGCGTGCACATCCGGTTCAGGGGTCCGTTTGCCACACAGCCTGAGGCTGCAAAACTAGGCTGACCAAGCACCAGATCGGCGTTTGGGGACCCGGCCGGGAAGCGCAGAACCCGGCTGTTGAAAGTGTCCGCCACCCATAGATTACCGCCATAGTCAACGGAGACGCCGCGCGACGACACGTGGTCAAAGTACCCACTCCCGAAGCTAATCCACAGGGAATGGTTATCGGGAGCGTTGGGCGGCCCATAGTTGGCGCCTCTGTTTCTTCCGTTAGTGTTGGCATCCGCCTGGCCCCAGACAGCATCGGCGATGGCATCCCCTTTGCCGCCAGTGTGATCAGCGCTGAACGGCTGGTTGAAGCGCAGGACTCGGTTATTCCAGACGTCCGGCACATACAGGTTTCCGTACCGGTCAACATCCAGATTGATCCGCAGCCACGACTCAGCCGTGTTGTTGGCAAGTGGATAGCCCAGCAAACAGAGACTCTGTGCTGATGGCGCCTTGTTAAACCCAAGGTTATTATCACCATTGCACGACGCCAGGGACATGTCAGGTTGCCCGAAGACCAGGCTGGGACGGCCGCTTTCGTCCAGCGTGCAGGCGCCGCCCCCCGCGCAGGCCAGGTTGAAACCCAGGATCCGGTTATTGCCGCTATCGACGACATAGACATACAGTCTGTCGGAGGGTGAGTTCCGATCGACGAGCACCCCTGGCGCATGATAGATCGCGCTGTCGCCCACCTTGTTGCGGCCAGTCTCCGAGATTTTTTCTTGACCGAGCAGCCGGAGCACCTGAACCGAGCGGCCGTAGTAGTCAACAGCGTCAGCCAGGCGGTCAGTGGGCTGTGGTGCGGTGTTCGTGTCAGCAAGCGGACCGGAGCCAGCACCCATCTCTATCAGAGCAGCCTGCGGTTTTCCTAAGGTGACGTTGGTCAAATAGGGGCTGCTATCCGCACTCCAATACAGTCCGTTGCTCGTCCCGGCTGCCGCTGTATTGCCAACCAACGTGATGTTGGCCAGGGTCACCGAGCTCTTGTCGTAGATGGTGATGCCGCCACCGTAGGCTTCGGGATGGCGGGAGCCTGTAGCTCGGCCGGCCGTGACCACAAAGCCATCGAGCACCGCCGAGGCAGACACCCCCTGCGCCGTGACCACGTTGTAGGCGTTCGTGCCTTGGAGGCTGACGGCAGTGGGCACGATGCCGGAAGACTCGCTCAAGTCATTCGTGTCGATGTCGCCACTCAGCACGGTCAGGTTGGCCACCCAATCGCGTTGCGCGCGCCGTGTCTCGGCGCCGGCGAAACCGCCATACAACGCGACACCGTCTAGCAGACGGAAAGTGGCTCCTGGATCGCCCTTGGCCTGTCCGACGCCTGCATCGGGGTAGTAGACTCCCCGCGCCACCCAGACTTCGGTTCCGCTGTTGGCGCTTGCCAAGGCATCCTGAATGTTGATGTATGCTGTTTTCCAGGAGAGACCGTCATGGACTGGACCAGGGGCCCCGGAAGCGACATAGAGGATGCTGGGGGTAGCTGTCTGATAGCCGGTGGTCTCCGCGGTGACGCCAATCGAAGCGCTGCGCAGCACCTGTTCAGCGGCTGCTAACTGCCCCGGCGCATGGGTTAGCTGTGGTGCCGGGAACAGTGTGCTTCCAAGTAGGATCAGGAATCCGAGCATATTAGTGATCATGTTGCCTCCTGACTCCGCTTCACGGGCCGCGCAAGGTCAGGACGGCCGGTAGAGCAGTCGGGCCGGTCCTGTGCCAGCTGTTTGCCAGCGCGCAGCACGCGTCAACGGCCAACCCCGCCCCTCCAGATCCTTTGCAGCCCTATCCCACCACTTCCAGCGACTTCCGCCACAGGTCCAAGTTTAGTCGCTCGGTCGCGATTCAGCCCAACCTAACCCAGATCACCGAGCGCTTCGACCTGGCGATCATGAGGTTTCAATCGCTTGGTCGCGATTCAGTCCGACCTAACGCGGCCAGGGCCAACCGCTCGTTGGAGAGAATCATGTTTCAATCGCTCGGTCGCGATTCGGCCCGACCTAACGGCAGCTCGGGGCGCCGGCTCGGTGTATAATGCGTGAGTTTCAATCGCTCGGTCGCGATTCGGCCCGACCTAACCGCTGGGCATTGACCCAGTGTCCGTTTCACGAAGATGTTTCAATCGCTCGGTCGCGATTCGGCCCGACCTAACCCTGATGGCAAGCTGCACACCCCAGGTCTCAGCGGTGTTTCAATCGCTCGGTCGCGATTCGGCCCGACCTAACGGCCTCAGTGCAGACGGTCTATGGGAGCAATACGATGTTTCAATCGCTCGGTCGCGATTCGGCCCGACCTAACAATTCCCCGGTGCCACTCTCCGAGGCGGGCGTGGCTGTTTCAATCGCTCGGTCGCGATTCGGCCCGACCTAACACCCACCATCGTCTGGTGGCCGGTCTTGTCCCACTGTTTCAATCGCTCGGTCGCGATTCGGCCCGACCTAACGAGCCAAGCCAGTACTACACCAATACGATTGACGTGTTTCAATCGCTCGGTCGCGATTCGGCCCGACCTAACTGCGGGGCCGCACACAGCGGGGCAACGATCCTCGACGTTTCAATCGCTCGGTCGCGATTCGGCCCGACCTAACACAGCGGCAATGGCGCCTGGCTGCTGTGGGCCATCGTTTCAATCGCTCGGTCGCGATTCGGCCCGACCTAACGGCGGGGACGGTGCGGTATTATACGCCGGCGCGGTCTGTTTCAATCGCTCGGTCGCGATTCGGCCCGACCTAACGGTGCGGGCACCGGGTTGTTCACGGTGGGCACCGGCGTTTCAATCGCTCGGTCGCGATTCGGCCCGACCTAACTGTCGTTTGCCGTTGGCCGGCGGGCGTGGGGTAGCTGTTTCAATCGCTCGGTCGCGATTCGGCCCGACCTAACCATTCGGACACGCGCATCGAAGGGAACACCGAGGATGTTTCAATCGCTCGGTCGCGATTCGGCCCGACCTAACACCGGGGCCGGCCCGCTTAAAGAGCCCGCCATAGTTTGTTTCAATCGCTCGGTCGCGATTCGGCCCGACCTAACAACAGCGCCTCATCTTGCGCGCCCACCGCGCGCCGGTTTCAATCGCTCGGTCGCGATTCGGCCCGACCTAACGCCGGCGCTGGGTGCCGAGGACACGGTACAAACGTAGTTTCAATCGCTCGGTCGCGATTCGGCCCGACCTAACTGCGGAGCTGCGCGCGACGCGCGAGCAAGTGGCGGGTTTCAATCGCTCGGTCGCGATTCGGCCCGACCTAACGAGGCCGTCCTCCAGCGCGCCGCGACCGAATTATGTGTTTCAATCGCTCGGTCGCGATTCGGCCCGACCTAACGACGAGCTGGTCGTGATGGCCACCGGCTTGGGCAAGTTTCAATCGCTCGGTCGCGATTCGGCCCGACCTAACGAGCGCAACTTGTGCGCCATAGATGCGCTGTGAGAGTTTCAATCGCTCGGTCGCGATTCGGCCCGACCTAACGGGCGTCTTTGCTCTTGATGGTGTCGCCTACAGCGGTTTCAATCGCTCGGTCGCGATTCGGCCCGACCTAACCACGGTTACAGGCCGAGCGCCGCGCCGCGCATCCGGTTTCAATCGCTCGGTCGCGATTCGGCCCGACCTAACGACGATGAGCACTGAGGGGATCGCGTATTTGGAGTTGTTTCAATCGCTCGGTCGCGATTCGGCCCGACCTAACCTACCTGAACGTGCCGTGTCCGGCCTGCGGCAAGGGTTTCAATCGCTCGGTCGCGATTCGGCCCGACCTAACATCTCGAAATTCAGCTCACATTCCGGCAATGCACGTGTTTCAATCGCTCGGTCGCGATTCGGCCCGACCTAACGCCTGGCCACGCCCCACACCGCATACTCGAACCAGCAGTTTCAATCGCTCGGTCGCGATTCGGCCCGACCTAACTTTGCGCAAGTTGCTGCGCAGCTCGACAACTGTGATCTCGGGCAGTTTCAATCGCTCGGTCGCGATTCGGCCCGACCTAACTGCCGAACTCCAGGTGCGGTCCGTGGGGAGCCTGATGTTTCAATCGCTCGGTCGCGATTCGGCCCGACCTAACGGAGTTCGGAGGGACGTGGAAATCAGTCTACGCAAGTTTCAATCGCTCGGTCGCGATTCGGCCCGACCTAACTGAACGGCATACCCGACTGGTCGGGAGGTGGTCTGTTTCAATCGCTCGGTCGCGATTCGGCCCGACCTAACTAACTCTCCTCCTGCGTGGTGGCGATGTATTGATAGCGGTTTCAATCGCTCGGTCGCGATTCGGCCCGACCTAACGGCGCGCATGAAGGGCATCATCCGGGAGTACGGCTTGTTTCAATCGCTCGGTCGCGATTCGGCCCGACCTAACGCTATTGCCAACCTCGTCTAGATTATCATTTAAGTGTTTCAATCGCTCGGTCGCGATTCGGCCCGACCTAACCTGGACTTGCCGTTGGCGCGGTCATAGACCTGGAAGTTTCAATCGCTCGGTCGCGATTCGGCCCGACCTAACGTACAATGTGGACTGCGGCGAGGCACAGGAGATCGGTGTTTCAATCGCTCGGTCGCGATTCGGCCCGACCTAACGAGTTGATCGTGCATGGCGGATATCTGAGTTCGGTGTTTCAATCGCTCGGTCGCGATTCGGCCCGACCTAACGGGCATCCACCCCGGCCTGCTGATGGCCGAGGACATTGTTTCAATCGCTCGGTCGCGATTCGGCCCGACCTAACCGCTCGCTGTGCCTGGG
>CAYYTK010000052.1:0-21496 GCA_964474695.1 uncultured Anaerolineales bacterium | reverse complement strand
ACGAATTGCGAATGGCGAATCACGAATTGCGAATGGCGAATCACGAATTGCGAATTGCGAATTGCGAATTGCGGAGCGCGAATCGGAGGTCGGTGGTTGGGGGGTGGGCGCCTCAGCAAGCGTGATTTCGCCGGAGGTGGGGCGGATGAAGCCGAGGAGGAGCTGCGCGATCGTGCTCTTGCCTGCGCCGCTGGGGCCCACCAACGCCACCTTTTCGCCGGGTCCGATGTCGAAGCTGACGCCGTTCAACGCGGGGACGTCGCGGCCGGGGTAGGTGTAGTGGACGTCCGCGAAGGACACGGCGCGCGGGAGCATGGGAGACGCGGGGACGGGGGGAGGGGGAGACGCGGGGAGGGGGGTCTCCAGCACCTCGAAGATGCGGCGCGCGGCCGCGACGCCCGCGATGCCGGCATGGAACCGCGTGCCCAGCAGGCGCAGCGGCAGATAGAACTCAGGCGCCAGGATCAGCACGAAGAACGCGTCGCGAAACACCATCTTGCCGTACAACAAGCGCAGGCCGATCTCCACTGCGACGATGGCCGTGCTGAGGGTGCCCACCATTTCCAGCACCAGCGCGGACAGAAACGCCACGCGCAGCACCTGCAGGGTGGCATCGCGGTGCCGGTCGGTGATCTGCCGGATGAGCGCGATCTGCTCGCGGCTGCGGCCGAACAGCTTGAGGGTGGTCAGCCCTTGCAGCACATCCAGGAAGTGCGCGCTCATGTGGCTGAGCGCGGCCCATTGGCGCTGGGTCAGCGCGTCGGCCAGGCTGCCGATCAGGATCATGAACAGGGGGATCAGCGGCGCGGTGAGCAGGAGCACCACGCCCGAAAGCGGATCGTTGGGAAAGACGAAGGCCAGGAACGCGAGCGGGACGATGGCGGCCAGCGCCACTTGCGGCAGGTATTGGCTGAAGTAGGCATCCAGCGCCTCGACCCCTTCAACCGCAGTGTTGGTCAGCTCGCCGGTGCGCTGGCCGCGGGTGTAGGCCGGGCCCAGCGCCAGGATGTGCGCCATCAAGCGCGAGCGCAGGTCGGTCTTGACGCGCAAGGCCGCGCGGTTGGCCGTCACCTCGCCGGCCCAGATGGCCAGGCCGCGCAAGGCTGCCAGCCCGGCCAGCGCGATCAGCCACGGCCGCGCTCCGGCCAGGTCCCACCCGCGGAGGAACGCACCGTCGACGGCCCGGCTCAACGCCCAGGCCTGGCCCACCGCGGCCGCGCCCCCCAGCACGCCGAGCGCGACGGTCAGGCCAAGCAAAAGGCGTTGGGAACGCGCTGCCTGCAGCAGCCGGCGATCGAAGAAGCGAGACATGGTTATAGTGGATTATAAACGTCGCGCCAGAGCCGCGCAACCCTGATCGCCTGATCGCCAGGCATTCCAAATGCACCCGCCAGCGCAGGCACCCTGAGCGGAGTGGCCGCGGTTCCGGCCACGCAGTCGAAGGGCGCCGGAGCGGCCATCGGGAAGGGCTGCATCCTTCGACTGCGTTCCGGCCGAACTGCTGGCCGGAACTCCGCTCAGGATGCTCGGCTAGATTCGGAACTCCTGTCCTGATGGTTTGGCCCCGTTCACGGCAACAGGCGGCGCAGGCGCGAGCGCTTGCGCGACGGCCAGTCGGCGATCTCGGCCTTGGCCACCGCGTAGCCCGCGGCCATTAGCTCTTCGGTGTGGGTGAAGTCCCAGATGGCCACGACGTGCGCGAAGCGCAGCCGGAGAACGTGCACCGGCACCCTGCGCGCGGCCGCCAGCGCCAGCTCCAGGTCAAGCTGCCGCTGCATCAGGGTGTTGCCGAGCTTGTCGAACCAGACGCCGAAGCTGGGGGTCTCGATGCCGAAGGAACTGCGGGGATCTCCGACGTCCAGGGCGATGATGGCGGAGGGCGCCTCGGCCAGCGCGGCTTCGATGGGCACGTTGCTGACGAAGCCGCCGTCCAGCAGCAGGTGATCCTGCTGCGTCAGCGGGTGGATCCAGGGCGGGAGGGCGGCCGAGGCCAGCACCCCTTCCAGCACCTGGCCGGCGGGGTCCGTGCCGTAGACCTTGGGCTGCGACTGATTGAGATCGGCCGCGACCAGGCGCACCGGTACGCCGTGCAGATCGCTGAAGCGCAGATCCGGCCCGAGGCCGTGTTCGGCCAGGAAGGGCAGGATGCGGTTCTCCATGTGCACGCCGCCGCGGCCGAAGACGGTGCGCATCGTGAGCCACACATAGTTGGCGGGCAGCAGGTCCGCGGTGGCCGCGGCGCGCCAGGTGTCTACCAGCCCGTCGAGGGTTTCGCTGTTGAAGCCGTGGAGGCCCAGGAACGCGGCGTTCAGCGCGCCGATGGAGGTGCCGACGGCCAGGTCGGGGTGGATGTCGGCTTCAAGCAGGGCGCGCAGCGCACCGACCTGCAGCGCGCCCCGCGCGCCGCCGCCGCCCAGCACGAACGCCAGTTTACTCTTTGACATCGTCATCTCCGTTGTCTGAGCGGAGCATCCTTCGACTGCGGACGCCGGGCAGTGGCCCGGCGCCTCCGCTCAGGATGCTCCCTTCGACTGCGTTCCGCCCGCCCTTCGGCTGCACTCCGTTTCGCTCAGGGTGCGGGCGGAACTCCGCTCAGGATGCTCCCTTAGCCTGCCGGCTGCGCCAGGCGGCCATCCAGCCCCAGGTCGGCGGCGACCAGCTTCATGCCCTCGAGCACGATGCGTACGTGTTCCCACAGCTCGATGCCCAGCTCGGCCGCGCCCGCCTCGATATCCGCGCGGCTGACCGCGGCCGCGAAGAGCTTGTCCTTCCACTTCTTCTTCACCGAGCTGACCTCGACGTCGCGGATGTCCTTGCTGGGCCGCACATACGCCACGGCCATGATCAGGCCGGTCAGCTCGTCGGAAGCCCACAGAACGGAATCCAGCTTCGTCGTGCGTGGGATCCCCAGGTACGGCGCGTGGCCGGCCACGGCCTGGATCAACGCGTCGGGATAGCCCCATTCCCGGAACATGCGCAGGGCCGTGCGCGGGTGGCCGTTCACCTGGTCGTCCATATCGGGGAAGCGCTCGAAGTCCAGGTCGTGCAGCAGGGCCGTGACGCCCCAGAACTCCTCGTCCTCGCCGAAATGCCGCGCATACGCGGCCACCGCGGCTTCGACGGCCAGCGCGTGTTTGCGCAGGCTGTCGGATGTGATCCATTCGCAGACGATATCCCAGGCTTCGGCGCGGGTGGGGAGTGGCATAGGTGGTCTCCTTTGGGTAAACTGGAAAGGATCGGGTGGAACTATCTAAACGTAAGGAGGGTCATTTTTTACCAAACGACAGACGCCACTGCCGCTTGAACAATCTTTGGATCCGAGGTGATCAACGGTACCCCAAGCCGTCGGGCAAGACCGGAAATGATCCGATCGTGCATCTCTGGGACATCTTGGTCTTCATCGAAGCTCAGTACATGCTCGGCTTCAAATGGCATAAAACGGAAATGGGGCGCTAACTGCAGACGACGAAACAGAGCAGCAAAGTCAGCAAACAGGCCGAACTTCTGATCAGCGTAGTAGAGCTCTGCCATAACCACTGCTGAAATCACCAAGCGCGTTTCGCCGCGTTCAGCCGCAGCAAAGATCTCTCGGGCTCGAAGGCCAAGCTTCCGGTCGTTGCTGAGATGCCAGATCAGGGCGTTGGTATCAACCACATATAAGGATTCAATTGCCATGATCTGGTAGCTCATCGATATCAGCTTGCCATTCGTTGGCGGTCTCGTGGATGGCGGCCAGCAGTTGTGCGTCGCTGATGTGTTTCAGCGCCGGGGCGGGATATTGGTTGCGCAGGCTGCGAACGTGTTCAAATGCTCCGGCAGCGCGCAGTTCATTCAACTCGGCGATCAACTGGGCGCGCGTCGGGGCGCCAGAGAGACTCGGCGTCGCCTGAAGCGTGTTGACCAGGGCCGCTTTTTGCTCCGGGCGCAACGTTAGCGCAGCCTTGAGCACCTGTTCAAATGTCATTTCCATCACGATCACGCTCCTGAGTCCGATCTCGTCTCAAGTATACATGGCTGTGGCGTGGTTTGCAAGGGAAATCGGCATGCCGAATAAGGCGAAGTTCATGGGGTTTGACTAGCCTTCACCCCGCACTTATAATTCAGCCGATCGATTCTTTTTTGCATCGTGGCTTCTCGCCGTTGTCTCCATTCTATCACGATCTGGAGGCTCTGTGAAACAAAACCCTGTGTTTCAAGATATCATTCGCTCATACCCCTGCCGCCCGTTGGGCAGCGACGCCAACGCGGGGCTATTGTCTTTCATCGAAGGCGCCTTCCGGGACGCCGGGTTGGAGGCCATCTCCCTGCCGTTCGATTGCGCCTTCTGGACTTCTGGCGCCTCATCGCTGCAGATCGATGGCAAGGTGTTCCCCCTCCTGACCGGGCCGTTTTCGCCGCCTGTGTCAGGGGCAGGCCGCGTTCTCAAGATCCGGACCGTCGAGGAGCTGGTTTCGGCTGACATGAAGGACGCGATCCTCCTGTTGCACGGCGCTCTGGCGGCCGAGGCGCTGATGCCGAAGGATTTCCCGTTCTATTATCCGGAGGAGCACAAGCGCATCATCGACGCGCTGGAGGCGGGCGCGCCGCGGGCGGCCATTGCGATCACGGGGCAGGATCCGATGTCGGGGCTGAATCCGTTTCCCATGTTCGAGGACGGCAACTTCCGCATCCCATCGGGCTACACCGGGGAGCGCGGGATGCTGACCGCCTGCCAGGATGGCGCTATGGGCAACGTTACGATTGCTTCCGCCCTGGAAGCGCGCCCGAGCCGGCAACTGATCGGCAGACGGCTGGGGAAACGAGGGGAGCGCATCGTCGTTTGCGCGCACATGGACACGAAGCACGGCACGCCGGGCGCGCTCGACAACACCGCGGGGGTGGCGGTGCTGCTGGAGCTGGCGCAGCGGATCGCGGAGGTGCGGGACGACTATGGCATCGACATTGTCCCGTTCAACGGCGAGGAGAACTATGCCGTGCCGGGCCAACTGCGCTACCTGGCGGCGTGCGAAGGGGCCGGCGGCGTCCGCCTGGCGATCAACCTGGATGCGCCCGGCTACGGCGGCGCGCAGAACGCGTTTTCGTTCTATAACTTCACGGACGCGCAGCGGGCGGTCGCGGCCCGGATCATCGAAGGCAGCGACCAGGCCGCGCTGGGCGGAGAGTGGTACGCCAGCGATCACGCGATGTTCGTTTTTGCCGGGACGCCGGCCATCGCCGTCACGGCACTCGATCCGGCTGGAGAGACCACCCCGCTCATCCACACGGAGCGGGATACGCCCGCCATCGTCGATCCCCGGCTGCTCTCGCATGCGTGCGACGCCGTGATCTGGTTGATCAATGCCTGGGAAGGATAAATCATGTCGACACCGCCGACCACTGAGGATCTTCTGGGGCTGACTGCCCGTTGGACGGCCAGCGTGCGGGCGCGGGAGAGCGCGCGCGAGGATAAGCTGTTCGACGATCCCTGGGCCGCGGCCCTGGCGGGAGAGGCGGGCCAGGCCTGGATTCAGGGGCGCTCGGATGGCAACGTGGCGCCCATGGTCATCCGCACCCGTTTCTTCGACGATTACTTGCTCGATGTCACGCACCAACATGAGCTCCGGCAGGTCGTGATCATGGCCGCGGGGCTGGACACGCGCGCGTATCGGCTCAGTTGGCCGGAGGGGACCCGGCTCTTTGAGATCGATCAACCCTCGGTGCTGCGCTACAAGGAGCGGATTCTGCGGGCTGCGGGCGCGCTGCCGCGCTGCGAGCGGCAGACGATCGAGGTGGATCTGACCCTGCCCTGGGAAGACGCGCTCGTCCGCAGCGGGTTCCGTCCGCAGCTCCCTGCCGTCTGGCTGCTTGAGGGGTTTCTCTTCTACATCTCAAGCCCCAGCATCACGCGCGTGCTGGATCAGGTCACAAGCCTGGCCGCGGCTGGGAGCCGTCTGGGATGCGACATCGTCAACAGCCTGGTGCTGACCTCTCCGCTCACGCGGCCGTGGGTCGAGATGCAGGCACAGCTCGGCGCGCCGTGGATCGGCACGCTGGATGATCCGGTGGGCTTCCTGGCGGCACGCGGCTGGACCGCTGCCCTCAGCCAGCCCGGGGCCGAGAACGCTAACTATGGCCGTTGGCCGTTTCCGACGATTCCCGTCACGCTGATGACGATGCCCCACAATTGGTATGTGACGGCCCATCTGGGCCCGAGCACGTTGTAGCCTCTTTGGCGGCTGGCAGCAGATGGCGTTTCAACTCTTGACGGTCTCCTCCGATCACATCGCGCCGGCGCAGCTCGAGGAAGTGATCAGCCTGTGCTCGGAGGCGTTTCATCTCGACTATCGCACCTACATGGACCTGCCCCTGGTCCGGGTGCACGTGTTGGGCTACGCGGATGGCCGCCTGGCGAGCCACGCGTTGTGGCTGGAGCGGCGGATGCGTGCCGGCGGCGGGCCGTGGCTGAATGCGGCCTACATCGAGGGGGTGGCAACCCGGCCGGACTGCCGGGGTCTCGGCTACGGCTCCGCGGTGATGCGCTGCGTGCAGCAGGCGATCGCCGGCTTCGACCTGGGTGCGCTGTCGCCCGCCGTGCCCGAATGGTATGAGCGGCTCGGGTGGGAGCGCTGGCGCGGGCCGCTGCTGATCGAGCGGGACAGCGTGGTGGAGGCCACGGCCGGCGAGGACGAGCTGGTGATGGTGTATCGCACCCCGCGCACGGGGGAGCTCGATCTCGCCGCGCCGCTGACCGGGGAGTGGCGGCCGTTCGAGCCGTGGTAAATCGCTTTCCGTTTCAAGTAGGGCATGTGAAACATGGAACCTCGGACAGTAGTTTTCATCCACACACCGTGCTACGAGCTAGAGGACGATCGCCTGGAACCGAACCTGGGGCTGCTTTACCTGGCCACCTGGCTCCGGCGCCACAGCTACAACGCACGCATTGTGGACCTTGCCTCAGTTCCTTCGGAAGGATGGTCACAGGCCATCCCCTGGGCCGATGTGTATGGCTTCTCAACTTACACGACAACATACCGGCGAACCTTACAGATCGCGCAAATAGCGGGACAGATCAACCCGGAAGCTTACATGGTTGCCGGGGGCCCACATGCCTCAGCGCTGCCGGAACAGGTAGCCGAACACTTCGACACTGTCGTCATCGGCGAAGGTGAAGCGGCCATGCTGAGTGTGATGCAGACCCTGGCCCGCGGCGAAGCGCCACCGCGCATCCTCGTCGGATTGCCTGTGGCAGATCTCGACAGTTTGCCCTTCCCGGACTACAGCCTGATTGACCTCACTTCCTATCATCGTGTGGTGCAGGGCGCTCCCAGCCTCAGCATCCTTTCCTCGCGAGGTTGTCCTCATCGCTGCGTCTTTTGCAACAGCATCATCATGGGGGGAAATCGCCGCGTGCGTTTTCGATCGGCCGCCAATGTCGCAGGCGAAATCCGACATCTCAAGACAACCTACGACGTCACATCATTCCGCTTCCAAGACGATATCTTCACCCTGAACCTTCCACGCCTCCGCGAGTTGACGCCTTTACTGCAGTCCGAAGGGATTATCTATCGCTGTTTCGGTCGGGTGGATCGATGCAGCCGGCAAATGAGCGATCTTCTCGTAGCAGGTGGTTGCCGTCACATCGCTTTCGGTGTAGAATCTGGCTCGTCGGTGATCCTCGAAAAGATGGACAAACAGCAGACCGTGGATGACATCCGACGAGGCATCGCCAACGCACATGCATCGGGGTTGGTCGTGCGTGTCTATCTGATTGTAGGTTTTCCCGGTGAAACGTGGAAGACGGTGGAAGAAACGGTCGACCTGATGTTGGAATGCCGGCCGGACGAGTTCAGCATCTATCCGTTGATCCCTTATCCCGGCACGCCGCTTTACCAGGACCCGGCCGCGTTCGGTATCACGGCTATTAACCCCGACTTCTCGCAGTACTTTCAAGTGCGCCGCGAACGCGGCACCGGTTTCGTGTTCCGCACCGCCGAGCTTGATGAATCGGTCATTGCCGACATGCGGCGCTACATGATCGAGCGCCTGGAGCCGGCCATGACTTGGTCGGGTGACTCGAAGCTGTACAAGTAGCTGCTCAGATCAGAAAGAGGCCTTCATGAATCAACAGTCTCCAACCGCCTATGGTTTTCCGAGTGCGGCAGCGGCAGCCTTCCCCTCCTGTGTGCAACTAACCCTATGTCATTATATCTGTGACAGCGGCTGCATCTCTTGTCCGGTTGGCCGGCTGGACCGCGGGGATGCCGACGCGCGGGCCTCCTGGCAGGCGGATGGCGAACGACGGCAATTCATGACGTGGGAGGTCTTCCAAAAGGCCGCACTGGAAACAGGCCAGCACCCGGAGTCCTTCCTCCGCATGCATGCCCGAGGCGAGCCAACTCTTCACCCGCGTTTCGTAGATATGATTGCCTTCGCCAAGGCCGCCGGCGTCGCCACCATACAAACTTTTACTAACGGCATCTCTATGGACGAAGATTTGGCCCGTCGCACTCTTGCCGCAGGGCTGGATGTGATCGAGTTCAGCATCCACGGGCATACCGAAACCTACGAAGCCCTGATGCGGAATGGCCAGTTCGAGCGGGTCGTTGAAAACGTGCTTCGCTTTGTCCGGCTGCGCGACGAACTGGGCCAGGCGACACGGGTTGTTGTTTCGGCCGTGGATCAGCCAGGGTTCCAGCCCGACAAAGCCGCCCACCGACAGTTCTGGACGGGGCGCGTAGACGAAGTAATTTTGCGTCCCTATCACAGTTGGGGCGGCCGCATCGCTCGCGAGGCCGCAGAGTTCGTCGGCCAACGCCAGCCCTGCCCTCAGTTGTGGACCCGGCTCACCATCGGGCCCACCGGCAAGATCCTGTTTTGCTTCAACTCGTGGGATGAAGACGAGAGCGAGGTCGTTGCCGATCTGATGACGCCAGGGATGACCCTTGCCGGCGCCTGGCAGTCAGCGGGCTATGTGCAGGCGCGCGCCGCACATCTGGCCGGCCGTTACGATCTGCGCTGCTGCAGCCGGTGTACCGACTGGGTGGGCAGCGCCTGGGGCGCTAATTCGTACGAGACTCTGCTCCGCCGGCTAAAGGAGCAGCCGCTCGCTGACACCTGCTGAGGGGAGCCGTGACCGAGCCCTATTTCACACCGATGCCGCGGTCGGTCGGCATCGAAATCACCAACCGCTGCAACCTGGCCTGCCAGCATTGCTTCAATCGCTCCGGCGAAGGGGCCGTCTCCGAGCTGACGCTGGCCGAACTGGTGAGTGTGTTCGATCAGTGCCAGGCGATGGGCCTGTCCAACCTGCGTATCAGCGGCGGTGAGCCGACTCTGCATCGCGATTTTCCGGCGGTCATCGCTGCCGCGGTCGAGCGGGGCCTGCAGGTGTCGCTCAACACCAACGGGTGTTTCACCTCCGCACAGCGGCGGCGGATCGAGGGCCTGCCGATAGCCAGCTTCCTGGTCAGCCTGGACGGGTTGCAGGCGGCCAACGACGCCATCCGCGGCGAAGGTGTCTTTGCGCAGGTGTTGGACACTGTGCACTGGCTGCGCAGCCAGGGTTCTGCGGTGACCCTGGCGACCCATCTCAGCAGCCTGAATGCGGCCGACGTGCCGGGGCTGATCGCCCTGGCCGCCGACCTCGGCGCTGATGTCAAATTCTCGCCGCTCCGGCCGATCGGTCGCGCGCGAGATGGCATGAGGGGCAATATCCTGAGCCCCGGAACGCTCTATCAGGCAGTCAAAACGATCACTCATCTGCGCGACGTCTATCCGAAGATCCGCATCCTCACCGACTTCGACATCCTGCGCTCAGTTGCCGCTCCCGCGCCGCTGCAACCGGCGCGAGCTTGCTGCGCGGCCGGCCGCACGATGATGAACATCAACTATGATGGCTTCGTGTACCCCTGCGCCTTCCTGGTGACAGCCGAGCGCGAGTTTGCCGCAGGCCACATCAGCCAGGCGCCGTTGTTGACCCTGTGGCAGGAATCGGCTGTCTTCGGGCCGTTTCGCACCCTGGAACGGGACGCGCGCTGCCAGGCCTGCTTTGCCTATGGACAGACATGTGTGGGCGGATGCCCGGCCATGTCGTATTTCGCTGCGGGGCGGCTGGAGGCTCATGACCCCACCTGTTTCATCGAATATGTCTCTTCATCTGACTTAAGGTGACAGCAGAGGAGGGCTGACTGTGATCAGCTACAAACTGCGGCAGGAACGACAGGGCGGCTATCTCCTGGATCGCCGGCGAGGTTCAGCAACTCAACTGTCGCAGCCTGCCTTCGATCTGCTGGCTGAGCTCCATTCGATCGGCCACGCACCGGCGGATTGGCCGCAGGCGGGCATCGCCCGGCATTTCGGCGCGGACACAGCAGGAGGCTGGCGCTGGTGGCAAACGTTGGAAGGGCTGGGACTGACGATGGAACCGGGCCTACGGTCGCTCCAGGTTATTCTGCTGCCTGAAGGCCCGGCTGCATTGCCGGACGACTGCCTGGCCGCGCCCGCTCGGATTTACTTCGAGCTGACCCGCCGCTGCAACCTGGCCTGTCGCACCTGCTTCAACGCCAGCCATCGCCCGCTGAGCGACGAACTGAGCACCGGCGAAATCCTGGACCTCCTGCATCAGTTGAACGCCCTGGGCACGTTCGAGATTCGTTTCACCGGCGGGGAGCCGACCGAGCATCCCGACTTCCACACGATCGTTACCCATGCCCGTGACCTCGGTTTCTACGTCAGTCTGGGCACCAACGGCGTCTACAGCGAAGAAAAACGGTCGTGGCTTTACGATGTTGGGGCGGATTGGTTCATCGTCAGCCTGGACGGCGCCGAGGAGATCAACGACGGCGTGCGCGGGGCCGGCACTTACCGGCAGGTCGAGCGCACCCTGGCTGACCTGGCTGAACGTGGGATTCGCGCGCGGCTCAACACCGTCGTGGCGCGCCACAACGTGGCTGACCTGGAGCACCTGGCCATGCTTGCCGACCGGTATGGCGTCGAGACGCTGAACCTGATCCCCCTGCGGCCGTATGGCCGCTCGGTGCAGACCTTGCGTGATGCCATGTTCACCCAGGCCGATTTCTACGATTTCATCCGGCGGCTCGACGGACTACGGCGCAGGTTTCGGGTGCAGTTCATCACCACGCTGGATCTGCTCGATCCGGAAGCGACCACCAGTCACGATCTGTTGGTTGCCAAGAAACGCTCGTGCGCGGCCGGCATCGAAGCGGCCGTCATCGGTCCCACCGGCGACATTTACGGCTGTTCGTACAGTCCGGCCTCTTTCCCCGACAGCCCCGATGTCGAGGGCCGCCGGTTGTTCGTGGCGGGCAACTTGCGACAGGAATCGATCCGGACCATTTGGCGAGATTCCAATCGCTGGGCCGTGTTCCGCTCACTGGACACCTATAAGAATCCGCGCTGCCATAGCTGCGACCATTACGGCGTTCGCTGCGTCGGCTCGTGCCCGATTATGGGGTATTTCCAGAGCGGGCAGCCGGACGCGTTCGATCCGTATTGCTTTGTGGACCTACTAGCTCAAACCATACATCAGACGAGGGGCTAAAACATGGTCACTAAAATCTGGAACGCTATCAAGAATAGTCCTGATCTCGAAAATCTATGTTGAGCTTGCGACGTTTCCGTCTGCTCCTAGCACTCGCCCGACATTTCGCCTGATTGCTAACCGGGACGAACCATGGTTCAGTAGAATGAAAAATGAATTTGAATCCATGTGGGATGCGGAGAAAGTGACATTCAAGATGGAACTGTCGAGCGACGGGAGGGGGAAGTGGGAGCTAAAACCTGTGAGACCTTCTCCGCAAAACAACTAAGATCATGGCTGCTGACCTTGACTTTCTTTTGCTCGCCCAAGGACGTATAGGCATCGTAGATGCCGCCCTGGTGCATTGGCTGATCGAGCAACGAGCACGGACAGATCGCCTGCTGGTTCACGTCACGGGGAGCATCTTTGAGCCGCTGCTCCCCAGGAAGCACATTGAGTTGAACTGCTTACCCGCTCTGCTCGCTTTCTGCCCTGACTATTTTGTCAAGAGCGCGCGCGATCGATCACGCGGCGTGGTGCAGGCCGAAGCGGAGCTGGTCGCAAGCCTGGGCGGCGAGGCGATTTTCCTGGCTGGTCAAGCGATGAGGTCTGACCCATCGACGGAGTATTCATCTACAGCGCTTATCAGGCATGTCAGGCAGCAAACGGAGATGCACGAAGCCGCGCCTGTTCGCGATGCATCGATGCTGCGCTCAACAAATGGAGAATAGTCGCGTGCCCTCTGACCTGCGTTTTCGCGAGTTCAATCCACTCAAAATCTGGCATCATGCCGATCGGCTGGCCGCGCTGGCCGCCGGTCGGGACGTCGCGCCGGTGACGGTGGAGGTCGATCCTGTCGCCTACTGCAACCATCACTGCTCCTGGTGCGTGGATCCGTCCCACCGGCCGGTGACCGCGAGCCGCGACTTCCTGCGGCGGCTCCTGGCGGAGCTGGCGGCGTTCCGGGTCAGCGGCTTCGGGGTTCAGGGGATCGTCTTCAAGGGCGGCGGCGAGCCGACCCTGCATCCCGATTTCCCGGAGCTGGTGCAACAGGCGCGTGGCTCCGGCTTCGAGGTCGGCGTAGTTACGAACGGCAGCCGCTTGCTCAGGCCGGGGCTGGCCGAGGCGTTGGCGGCTTGCGCCAGTTACGTGCGAGTCTCCGTGGACGGCCCGACGCCGGAAACGCATCAGCGCATCCACGGCAGCGCCGACTTTGCGGAGATCGTAGCGGGCGTGGCGCGGCTGGTGTCTCTGCGCACGGCGCGCCATCCGATCATCGGCCTCAGCTTCGCGATGGACTACTCGCTGTTGCCGGTGGTTTCAGAGGCGATCTCTTTGGGAGACCGGTTGGGCGTGGACTACGTCCTGATCCGGCCGCCGTTTTTCGAGGAGGTCGGCCGCGCGGCTACGATGACTCCCGCCCAGGCAGACGAACTGCGGCAGGCATTGGCGGCCGCCGCCAGAGCTTACCGGGGCGCCATGGACGTGCTGGTGGGCGCTTGGGTGGGGGATGCCGAACGCGGCGGCAAAGCAGCCGCAGGCTCCTCCGGTCTGGCGTCCTCTGGCCGTCGCGATCTGCAATTGGCAGCCGATTTACCTATTGAGCATCGCCTCGGCCGGTGTTGGGCCTCGCCGCTGCTGGCGGTGATCGCCGCTGACGGACAGGTGTACGGCTGTTGTAATCTTCGCTTTCTCGACAAGTGGAGTTTCGGCCGGGTGGATTATGAGTGCGGCGTCACGTTGTCCGATATCTGGGCCGGCGAGCGCCGGCAGCAGGTATTGGAACGAATGCATATCACCGAATGTATCGCTCACTGCACGCACCCATTGACCCGGTACAATGACATCGTGGCGGTGTTGCAGGACCGGGAACGTCCCCATAGCGCTTTTGTGTAGACATTCTCCCCACATCAGAGACCGATGTCGATAGGCTCCCCCAGCACCGGCAGCGGCTTGAGCAGTTTCACATCGGCCCAGGCGCGCAGGGTGGCGAAGGCGTCGCGGAAGCGGTAGTAGGTGTTAGACCAGTAGACGCGGCGGTCGGCCGAGACGCCGAGCGCGTCGATGCCGAGGTTGCGGCAGGTGAAGAGGGCGCGCGGCAGGTGGAAGCGCTGCGTCACCAGGAGCGCATCCTGCACGCCGAAGATGGCCCCGGCCCGGTAGCAGGTGTCGTAGGTGCGCCGGCCCGCGTAGTCGCGCACGACATCGGCCGCGGGCACGCCGCGCGCCGCCGCGTAATCGTACATCGCGCCCGGCTCGTTGTAGTCCACGAAGCGGTTGTCGCCGCTGACCAGCAGCTTGCGCACCTTGCCCGCCCGGTAGAGCATGATGGCGGTGTCCATCCGGTCGGCCAGCATGGGGGTCAGCACGCCGTCCGACCGGACGCCCGCGCCGAACACGATGGCGACCGACCGCGCCGGCGCGCTGTCCGGGTCGGTCAGCACCAGTTTATCGTAGCGCCACTGGATCCAGCCCCAGATGGCCGCGACCGCGCCGGCAGCGAACACGGCGGCCAGCAGCGCAATCCCCACAATTCGCTTCATAGACGAGCGGTGATGCGCTGCGTGCAGCAGGCGATCGCCGGCTTCGACCTGGGTGCGCTGTCGCCCGCCGTGCCCGAATGGTATGAGCGGCTCGGGTGGGAGCGCTGGCGCGGGCCGCTGCTGATCGAGCGGGACAGCGTGGTGGAGGCCACGGCCGGCGAGGACGAGCTGGTGATGGTGTATCGCACCCCGCGCACGGGGGAGCTCGATCTCGCCGCGCCGCTGACCGGGGAGTGGCGGCCGTTCGAGCCGTGGTAACCCGGCGCCGGAGTTAAGAACCGCCATCTGAACTCACCACTCGCCCTTCTGTCAGCCCCTTGTCGCACTGCCGTCAAGCCATCTCGCTCATTCTCCGGTAGACTGTGATAGAATATGCCTGCGCAAGGAGGCGAGATATGAGTCGAACGCGAATCGTGTTTTTCATCGTGCTGGGCCTTTTGCTGGGCCTGGTTGCGATCGCGCTGGCGGTCGAAATCTTCAACGCCCAGGTGGCGCGCCAGCTTTTCATTGCCGCGACAGTGTTCGCCGCGGGCGTTGTGCTGCTGGACCTGTTTGGGGTGTTGGGCGGCCACCAGGTGGACGCGGGCCACATTGATGGCGACATGGCCGCGGCCCTGGATCATGCCGGTGACGGCCACGACGGCGGCCCTGACAGCGGCCACGACGCAGGCCACGAGCACGCGCACGCGGATGCCGGCCACGCGATCCCCATTCTGTCGGTGTTGGCCTATCTGCGGTTGTTGGTTTACTTTTGCTTAGGATTTGGCCCCACCGGCTGGGTGGGCATGGCGTCCGGCTGGAGCCCTCTGCTCAGCCTTGCGCTGGCGACGCCTGTGGGCCTGGCCGCGGTATTCCTGGCCCAGGCCTTCTTCCGGTTCCAACGCCGCGACACCGATTCCCAAATCGCCCGTGAGGAGCTGCTGACCGCAGAGGCGACCGTGGTGGTTCCTCTGGATTACGACACCATGGGCAAGGTGCGCATCAAGAGCGGCTTGAACGTCACCGACCGGTTCGCCCTGGCTGCGGAACCCGGCAAGCAGTTCGCCAAAGGGACGCCGGTCCGCATCGTGCGCGTGACCGACGAATGCGTCTATGTGCGCTAGTCAATCGCGAAAGGAGCTCACAGCATGTTAGGCATCTCCAATATGGCAGGCGGCCTGCTGGGGGGAGTGATCGCCTTATTGTTTTTCCTGGCTGTCCTCGCCCTCCTGCGGTCGCTGATCCGGGTCTGCCCGTCCAACCACATCATGGTGGTAACGGGCGGCGTGGAGACCGAGGTGGACGGCCGCAAGTACGGCTTCCGTATCCAGAAAGGCGGTTGGACCCTGGTCATCCCCTTCTTGCAGACTGCGCACACCGTTGATCTGACGATCCTGCCCATCAATGTGCGCATCGAAGGGGTCAACTCGGCAAACGGCATCAGCGTGGGCGCGGACGCGACCGCCTGCGTTTGTATCGAGGACATGAACGAGACGTTGTTATACAGCGCAGTGCAGCAGTTGCTCGGAAAGTCGCGGGCGCAGATCCAGGAACAGATTAAGCAGACCATGATCGGCAACTTCCGGGCCGCGCTGAACAAGACGACGCCGCTGCAAGCCATCGGCATGGTGGAGAGCGCGGAGGGGGTGATCGACAACACTGCGGAGCCGTCCGCGGGCTTCGCCGCCGGCGCGGTGAGCGGGAACGGCGAGCCGATCAGTGGCATGATCCAGCCCGCTGCCGGCGCAACGCTGCCGGTCACAGACGCCGAAGGGGAGCGCGCCATCTTCCGCAAGTTCCTGTTGGAGGACTGCCAGGAGGATCTGAGCGCTTTCGGCATGGAGGTGGTCTCGATCTCGCTCCAGCGCATCTGGGACACGTCCAACTACATCGCCAACCTGGCCAACAAGACGCTGTCGTACAAGCGCCAACAGGTGGAGATCGAAGAAGCCCGGCTGCGGGCCCGCGCGGAGCGCGCCGAATCGGATGCCAAGCGGCGCATGTTGGTGGCCGAGAACCACGCCAACGAGCGCATCCTGGCCGCCCGGCAGGAGGTTGAGCTCTACCGCCGGCAGTGCGAGGCCGAGGTGCACCGGGCCAAGCTGGAAGCGGACAGCGCCATTGCCCAGGCCAGTAGCCAGGGCCAGCGCCAGGTTGAAGAGACCAAGATCGACCTGCAGAAGCTGAAGAACCAGTCGGAAGTTACCATCGCAGCGGAGACGCAGCGCCAGGCCGCCGAGATCGCGGCCGAGGGCGCAGCCGAAGCGGTGGGAATCGTGCAGCAGGCGCACAACGATCTGTTGGAACAGAAGGTGAAGCTGCTGCTGGAGGCAGGGGATGCCGGCCGGATCGCGCTCTTCGTCTCGCAGTTGCCCAAGCTGTTCGAGGCGTATCAGCTCTATGCCGGCGAGCTGAAGGTGGACCAGCTCCTGGTGTTGGATGAGCGGGATGGGTTCAACAACGCCGTGAACCGTGGCCCGGCCGCCATGGTGCACTTCTTGCAGCAATTCCAGGCCGGCTTCGGCGTGGATATCCGGCAGTTCCTGGCCCCGGCAGCCGGCCCGGCGCCGGCAGGGACGGAGGTGTAACATGTTCGCATTCCTCGTCACCTTGGGAATCCTGATCGTCTTCACCCTGGTGCTCCAGGTCATCTTGAAGATGAAACTGGTGCCGCCCAGCCGGTTGGCCGTGGTGCACGGCAAAGGGGATGGCTTCCGCACCTATCGGGGCGGCCGGGTGTTCGTGCTGCCGTTGATCAACCGCTTCTCCACCATGGATTTGACGCCGCAGACCACCACGGTTGTGGTGGAATCGGCGATCGCGAAAGGGATTGTGCCCCTCACCGTGAAAGCCACCGTCAGCTTCGCCGTGGCAAAATCGGAACGCGGCATGATCAACGCGGTGAAGCGCATCTTGCACATGACGGACGACTGGAAGGAGCTGCAGGCCATCGCCACCTCCATCATCGAGGGCCACCTGCGCGACTCCATCGCCGCGATGACCCCTGAAGAGGTGATGAGCCATAAAGATCGCCTGATCCAGAACATGATTCGCGTCTGCAAGTCGGACCTGGAAGGGATCGGCCTGGAGATCACCACCATGAACATCGCGGACGTGGACGATCACCGGCTGGAAGGCGTCAAGGAGCCTGACCTGTATATTGCGCTGCTGAAACGGGTGCAAACGGCTAACGCGGAGACGCAATCGCGCGAAGCCAAGGCGATGGCGCGCGCCACCGCGAAAGAGCAGGAAGAGGAGCGTCGCGCCGAGGTCACGGTGCGCGAGCTGGAGAACGAACGCCAGAACATCGAGGCCCAGACCAAAGTGCAGCTTGCCCAGGAACGACAGCGCGGGGCCGTGGGCGTACAGGAAGCCACCCGCAACGCGGAGTCTGAAGTAGCCGGCGTGCGCGCCCAGATCGAGGCCGAAAAGCAGCGCATCGAAATGGTGAAAGCCCGGTTTCAGGCCGACACCCTGGTGCCCGCGCAGGCCGCCAAGCAGAAGAGGATCGAAAACGCCCTGGCCGAGGTGGCGGGCATCCGCGGCCAGGCCCAGGCTGAGTTGACCCAGATGGCTCGCACCGTGAGCATCGTACAGAGCGGCGGCGATCAGGGTATTGCCGCGTACATGATCGAAAAGTTCGGCGCCATGATCGAGCCGTTCGCGCAGACCATGGGCCTGTTCCCGGTGGAGCACGTGACGGTCATCGCGGGCAGCCGGCCGCACGAGGGGCCGATCTCCGCGATCCATCCCAGCGCGCTGGATGCGAATTTGAACGAGCGGATCGGCAAGCTGCTGGGCGCGCTCCCGGCGGCGTAACGACACGATTCCTTGGGGGAAGTAAAATCCGCGCTCGAGGGCGGTTGCAGACCGCCTGAGAGCGCGGATTTCGTTTTGCGATCAGTTCAGCTTTCCAGGCCCATATCTTCTTGTGGCCCCAGCACCGGCAGCGGCTTGAGCAGCTTCACGTCGGCCCAGGCGCGCAGGGTGGCGAAGGCGTCGCGGAAGCGGTAGTAGGTGTTCGACCAGTAGACGCGGCGGTCGGCCGAGACGCCGAGCGCGTCGATGCCGAGGTTGCGGCAGGTGAAGAGGGCGCGCGGCAGGTGGAAGCGCTGCGTCACCAGGAGCGCATCCTGCACGCCGAAGATGGCCCCGGCCCGGTAGCAGGTGTCGTAGGTGCGCCGGCCCGCGTAGTCGCGCACGACATCGGCCGCGGGCACGCCGCGCGCCGCCGCGTAATCGTACATCGCGCCCGGCTCGTTGTAGTCCACGAAGCGGTTGTCGCCGCTGACCAGCAGCTTGCGCACCTTGCCCGCCCGGTAGAGCATGATGGCGGTGTCCATCCGGTCGGCCAGCATGGGGGTCAGCACGCCGTCCGACCGGACGCCCGCGCCGAACACGATGGCGACCGACCGCGCCGGCGCGCTGTCCGGGTCGGTCAGCACCAGTTTATCGTAGCGCCACTGGATCCAGCCCCAGATGGCCGCAGCCGCGCCGGCGGCGAACAGTGCGACCAGCAGCGTCCCGCCGATGAGTCGTTTCATGACACCCCTCTTTTGACGCGCCTTGGGCGAGGTGCGATAATGTCCCGGCTATGTCGCCACACACCTCAGCCTATCTCCATCTCGCCGAACAAATCGCCGGTTTCTTTGCCGAGCTGCCGGAAGTCGAAGCGGTCGCGCTCGGCGGATCGCGCGGCCAAGCGGCAGCCGCATCGGATACGGCATCGGACATAGACCTATACGTCTACACGCGCGGGATGGTTCCCCTGGCAGCGCGACGCGCCATCGTCGAGCGGTCCGGGGGCGCGTCTCAGGCGGATCTTGGCCTGGATTACTGGGGTCCGGGCGACGAGTGGCTGCATGCGCCCACGGGGATCGAGGTCGACGTTCCCTACTTCGACGCAGCCTGGATGGAAGAACAGATCGACCGCGTGATCGACAAGCATCAGGCCAGCCAGGGTTACACGACCTGCTTCTGGCACACCATCCGGCAGTCGATCGTGTTCTACGATCGCAGTGGTTGGTATGCAGCACTCCAGGAGCGCTGCCGGGCCGCCTATCCCGAGGCGCTGAGGCGGAACATTGTTGCCCTCAACCATCCGGTTCTGCGCGGCATCATCCCGGCTTACGCTCACCAGATCGAGAAGGCGGTGCATCGTCGCGACCTGATCAGCATCAACCACCGCCTGGCTGCACTGTTCGCCAGCTACTTCGATATCATCTTCGCGGTCAATCGTCAACTGCACCCCGGCGAGAAACGCCTCGTCGAGCATGCGGTCCGCAACTGCGCGCGCCTCCCGGTCGAGATGGAGGCGGACATCGCGGCCATCCTGGAGACGGCCGCCGTCGATACGGCGCGCCTGCCCGGCCGCATCGCGCGGCTGTTGGATCGGCTGGATGCGTGGCTCAGGGATGAGGGTTTTGAGGCGCCGGGGTCCGTGGCAGGGTAGGACGCGGACGCGCGCGGATATCATAACTCAGTAGGAGATAAATCATGACTCGAACACCACCCCGATGGGATCTCTCTAACGTCTATCCCGGCCTTGATTCGCCGGAATTCACGGCCGCGCTGGCCGATTTCAGCCGGCAGCTCACCGACCTGGAGGCGTTTTTTGCGGACAGCGTCGCTGCCACCGATGCGGCCACGCCGATCCCCGAGCTGGCGCGGCTGGTGGGGGAGGCGATCGATCGCTTCAACCGCGCCGGCACGCTGGCCGGCACGCTGCACCCCTACATCGCGTCCTTCGTCTCCACCAACTCCCGGGATATGGCCGCCCGGCGGCGCCTCTCGGAGTTGGAGCTGGTCGACGTGCGGCGCAGCACGTTGAGGACGCGCTTCCAGGTGTGGGTCGGGGGCCTCGCGGCCGTGCTGGAGGCGGTGATCGCCGCGGACGAGACCGCGCGGGCGCACGCGTTCATGCTGCGCGAGACGGCAGAGCAGAGCAGGTATCTGATGAGCAGCGCCGAGGAGATGCTGGCGGCGGAGCTCAGCCTGAGCGGCGCAAACGCGTGGGACAAGCTGCAGGGCACCGTGACGTCGCAGCTTGCGGCCGATTTCGAGCTGGATGGCGAAGTGAAGCGCCTGCCGCTGCCCGCGCTCATCAACCTGCACTCGCACCCCGACGAGAGCGTGCGCCGCCGCGCCTACGAAGCGGAGCTGGCGCTGCTGGCATCGGCGCGCGAGCCGCTGGCCGCCTGCATGAACGGCGTCAAAGGGGAGACTAACACCCTGAACCGCCATCGCGGCCGCACGGATGCGCTGCACCCGGCGATCGATCTCTCGCGCATCGACCGGGCCACCCTGGAGGCGATGCTGGCCGCGATGACCGACGCGTTCCCCCTTTTCCGCAGATACCTCAAGGCGAAGGCGCGGCGGCTCGGCAAGGAGCAGTTGGCCTGGTGGGACCTCTTCGCGCCCACCGGCAAGGCCGGCAGCACCTATCACTGGGATCAGGCGCGTGAGTTCATCCTGACGAACTTCGCCACCTTCAGCCCTGACCTGGCCGCGCTCGCGCAGCGTGCGTTCGACCACCGCTGGATCGACGCGGCGCAGCGGGAAGGGAAGCAGGGGGGCGCGTTCTGCATGGAAGTCGACGCCGTCCGGGAGTCACGCGTGCTGTGCAACTTCGACGGCTCGCTGGATCAGGTCTCCACCGTGGCGCACGAGCTGGGCCACGCCTTCCATAACCAGTGCCGTTTCGCGGCCGGCAAGACCCCGCTGCAGAGCAGGACGCCCATGACGCTGGCCGAAACCGCGTCCATCATGTGCGAGACGATCGTGATGCAGGCCGTGCTGGGCCAAACGACCGACCCGGCGGAGGAGCTGGCGATCCTGGAGACGATCCTGATCGGCGACACGCAGGTGATCGTGGATATCTATTCGCGCTATCTGTTTGAGAAGGAGGTCTTCGAGCGCCGCGCGGAGGCCGAGCTGTCGGCCGATGACCTGTGCGAGATCATGGAACGGGCGCAGCGAGCCACCTACGGCGATGGGCTGGACGCGCGCGCGCTGCATCCGTACATGTGGGCCTGGAAGCCGCACTATTATGAAGCCGCGCGGCCGTTCTATAATTTCCCGTACGCGTTCGGCCTGCTGTTCGGCGCCGGGTTGTACGCCGTCTATCGGCAGCGCGGCGCGGCGTTTGTGCCGGATTACGTGGATCTGTTGGCCTCCACGGGCGAGGGCACGGCAGCGGACCTGGCCGCCCGCTTCGGCATCGACATCCGCCAGCGCAAGTTCTGGGAGGACAGCCTGGCCGTGATCGGGCAGCGCATCGAGCGGTATTGCGAGCTGTAGGACAATCCGCTGGATTGTCTTAGCGCAATCCGGCGGATTGCGTTACGGCAGTAGGACAATCTGCTGGATTGTCTTAGCGCAATCCGGCGGATTGCGTTACTGTAGGACAATCCGCTGGATTGTCTTAGCGCAATCCGGCGGATTGCGTTACGGCAGT
>CAYYTK010000051.1:0-21613 GCA_964474695.1 uncultured Anaerolineales bacterium | reverse complement strand
CGGTAGGTGCTGCCAGCTTACCAGATCGCGGCTGACGGCATGCCCCCAATGCATCTGCCCGAAATTCGGCAGTGAGCCCCCGGGATTATGCTGGTAAAAAAGATGGTATTCGCCCTGGTAGTATACGAAGCCGTTCGGATCGTTCAACCAATTGGCAGGCGGAGAGAAATGATACTGCGGACGATGCTGGCTGTCATGTGAGGACATACAGGGAACTGCTCCTTTAGTTGTCGGATTCAATTTTCACACGCGAACGGGCCAGGCGCTCGCGCAAGCGCCTGGCACACACTGGCCGATGAGTTACATCATTCCCTTCAACTGGAGTTGATCGGCGTGATGGCAGGAAACAAAATGCTCCGGCGAGATCTCGCGCCATTGCGGCGTTGCGGTCTTGCATTCTGAGGTCGCATAGGCGCAGCGCGGGTGAAAGTAGCAGCCGCTCGGCGGATGGGCCGGGTTCGCGACTTCGCCCTCCAGGATCATGCGCGCTGACTTACGGGTCGGGTCCGGCAGGGGTACTGCGGACAACAGCGCTTCGGTATAGGGATGACGCGGCCGGCTGAACACCTCAGCCGACTTGGACAGCTCGACGATCTTGCCCACGTACATGACCGCCACTCGATCGGAGAGATGCTCCACCACTGCCAAGTCATGGGCAATAAAGATGTAGGAGAGGTTCATTTCTTGCTGGAGCTCTTTGAGCAGGTTGAGAATCTGCGCCTGAATCGACACATCCAGTGCAGACACCGACTCGTCGCAGACGATCAGCTTCGGGCGGCATACCAGCGACCGGGCAATGCCGATCCGCTGGCGCTGGCCGCCGCTAAAGGCATGCGGATAGCGGCGGAGGTGCCGTTCTTCCAGTCCGACCAGCTTGAGCGTCTCGATGACCCGTTCGCGCACCTCTGCGCCCCTGGCGATCTTGTTGTAAACAAGCGGCTCTTTGACAATGTCGAGAACGGTCATACGCGGGTCAAGCGAGGCGTACGGGTCCTGGAAGATCATGTGGAAGTGACGTCTGGCGGCCCGCAGTTCCTCACCCTTTAACGCGGTCAGATCGATCCACTGGTCGTCCGCCCGCAGTTGCACCTGCCCGCGTGTCGGTTCGATGGCTCGTACGATGCAGCGGCCCAACGTCGTTTTGCCTGAGCCGGATTCGCCTACTATCGACAGCGTCTCGCCGGCGTTGACATACAGGTCCACATTATCGACGGCGCGCACGTTGCCGGACACGCGCTTCATCAGGCCCTTTGTGATGGGGAAGTACTTGGCCAGATCATGCACGGCAAGAATCCGCTGATCGGTAGTCGGGTTAGATGTTTGTCCACTCATCTTCTGGCTCCGTTTGTTGGCTATAGAGGAAGCAGCGCACGAAATGGCCTTCTTCCTTTTCGACTTGTGCCGGCATCGACTTGTCGCACAGGCCGGACATGGCGCTCGGGCAGCGGGTGGCGAAGCCACATTGCCTGGGGCGGTCAATCGGGGTCGGCACCGTCCCGCTGATCACTTCGAGCTTATCCACTTTCTGGCCGGGCTTGGGAATCGAGCGCAGTAACTGCTGGGTGTAGGGGTGCAGCGGGTTGGCGAACAGCCGTTGCGTGGTGGTGCTTTCCACCACCTGGCCCAGATACATCACATACACCCGCTCAACCGTTTCAGCGATTACCGCCATATTGTGGGTGATATAGATGATCGACATGCCCACTTCGTGTTGCAGCTCTCGCATCAGATCCAAGATCTGTGCCTGGATGGTCACATCCAATGCCGTGGTCGGCTCATCAGCCAGGATGATTTTTGGGCTGCAGCTCAGGGCCATGGCGATCATGGCCCTCTGGCGCATGCCGCCGGAAAGCTGATGCGGATATTCGTCATAGCGCTGGCTCGGGTTCGAGATGCCTACCCGGTTGAGCAACCCGATCACGTGCTCGCGATTCTTCTTCTGGTCGAGCTGCGTGTGCAACGCCACCATCTCGCTGATCTGGTGACCGATGGTATAGACGGGTGAAAAGGCGGTCATCGGCTCCTGGAAGATCATAGCGATTTCGTTGCCCCGGATGGCGCGCAGTTCCGGCGCGTTGGGCGCCAGGGCGAAAACATCGATGGTGCTCCCATTCTTGCGATGGAGCAGCGCCGTTCCCTTGACAACCTCGCCCGGCGGCTGCACCAGGCGCATGATCGATTGGGACATCACGCTTTTTCCGCAACCGGACTCACCGATAATGCCGATCGTCTCCTGGTCCCCGACCGTAAGGTCTACGCCATCTACCGCCTTCACAATGCCTTCATCGAGGAAGAAGTAGGTTTTCAGGTTTCGGATTTCTAGTTGATTCATAGGTGCGTATCCTTCGTTCTCGTGATTGTGCGGCCCTTTACTCGGCGGGCACATCCCAGATGGAATCCAGCTCCCACGCCCTGAGACTCTGTAAATTGGTCCCGCCACCTTCCGAGAACAATTCAATGCCTAGACTATCGGCGTTGGGAAACGTCAGCGCGGACATGGTTACCACACCATCGTTAGCGAACACTTCAATGGATGACTGGTCGACAAAGATGTGGAGCCGGATCTTCCCATCCTGGGCATCCAGTGGCGCGACCATGTACTTGGCAAAGCGGCTGTTGAACCCGGCGTTCTCCGAATGCATGCGGTCGAGGTACAGGGTGGACGTGCTCACGTCATACCCGACGCTCACCCCATAATCTCCGTGCGCCATGGTCCTGATACCGAACCGTGCGGCAGGATCAGTTACTTCAAAGACCGCATCAAGCTCATAGGTGTTGCGTGTCGGTTGGAACGCCGCGAGCGGCGCAGTTCCATTCACCGGTTGACTCGTCATGGTGAGCGGTTCCCGGCGCAACCCTTCCAGCGCAGGGATGGGCCGCTGGACGATGCGCAGCCCGCCGGCATACGACTCAAGGTTGATCTCGCGGGGCAGCGCCAGCGCGCCTTTGCCCCAAGAGGTGGGTACATCGTTGGCGTACTCCCAGTTGCCCAGCCAGCCCATCGTGACCACGCGATCTTCGGCGTTGTCGTAATCGCGGTAGGTGCGCACGGCGTAGTAATCCGCGCCGTGGTCGAGCCAGTTGGCGTGCTCGCGGCCGCTCACCATCGGCGTATCCGAGAATAAGAAGTGATCCACGCTGACATGCCCGAGATCGGAAGCAGTGCGCTGATCGACGATCTGAATCTGCGCCTTCTTGCCCGCCAGTTCGGTCACATCCCAGCTCACCCACTTCATGATATCGGAGCCGTCGCCGCTGGCGCGACGAACCACTGCACCATCCACGACCAGCCTGGCACTGCCGTCGCTGCCGTGGGCGCCGCCTGAGATCAGAAAGTTGATGAACCGCGCGCTGAGGATAAACTCAGGCGATGTGACGGTCGCCCGTCCCCGGTCGCCGGTCTTTGATCCAGGTGTGTAAGTGCTCAGGAAGTTAGCGCCCAGGAAACCTGAGGTTTTGTAGAAGCCGAGATTCTCACCGTTGCCGATGGCGACCTCGTCCCCTTCACGCGTCCAGTCTTCCGGCAGGCCGCTCTCAAAGTCTGCGAACACCGCGCCCGGCAAGCCCTCGCCGCGCAGGAGAAAGCCATTCAAGGCCGGGTCCAGCGTGAATTTCTCGCCGTCAAAGTCTCCGATAAAATACTGTTCCCGGTTGGGTCCCATCCCGCACAGCAGAACCCACTTTTTCTGAGCCGGGTCACCATCCACGCTCAACTGGAAGATGTCAGGCACCTCCCAGACCTGCGACTGCGCCCCGACTGGGCCAAAATCGCTCAGATGCTCCCAATGCTTGAGGTCCTGCGACGCATAGAAGCTGACCTTGCGATCATCGGAGAGCGCAATGATCATGATCCACCGGCCGGTTTCCGCATGGTAGAACACCTGCGGATCGCGGAACGCGGGCCGCTCGGAGTCGAGCACCGGATTCTGATCGTAGTACACGAAGCTGAGCGAGTCATAACTGATTGAGAGGCCCTGCGTCTCCTCACCCGAGGATTTATCGTGCATGGTGTAGATCGCGATCATCGGCGGTCGGCCGGGATTCACCGCCAGTCCGCTGGTGTTGTGCGCGTCTACGACCACTGAGCCGGAATAGTACACGAAGGAGCCGTCATCGCCGATCATTGGCTGCAGGCGCTCGTTCCAATGCACCAAATCCTTCGATTCGGCATGGCCCCACCAGAAGACGTGATAGAGGTTGTTGAAGCGGATCATCCCATCCGGGTCGCCCAGCCAACCTTTGGCAGGTGAGAAATGAAACTGGGGACGATATACCTGCTGGTAACGCGATGCTTCCGAGATGGGATATTCGTATGCGTCCCGTGCCTCGGACGTCGCCAGATAGTCTACCGGGGTCTTTGGTCCCGGCGTTGGCCGCGCGGTTGCCGCGGCTTGGGGTTCCACCGGCCGCGGCGTTGTGGCGGCGCTGGGATCGGCAGGCCGCGATTCCGGGCTATTCTGAGGCGCAAGCGCCGTCTGAGAATCATTCATCGGTCTCTGACATCCTGCAGCAAACAGGAGCACCAGCAAAAGAAGCACGAAACGTTTGTGCATCACAGATCAAACCATTCGGCCACTCATGACAGGCCGGCCATCAGCGTGTGTAGGGATCCGCTGCGTCGCGCAGGCCATCGCCAATGAAGTTGAACAGGATCACAGCCAGGATAATCGCAGCGCAGGGATACAGCAGCCACGGGTAGAAGGCGATCACGGTCACATCCTGGGCTTGCTGGAGCAGCGAGCCCCAGCTCACGTCGGGCGGGTTGATGCCCAAGCCCAGAAAGCTCAGGGTGGTCTCGCCCAGGATCATGCCCGGTATGGCGATGGTGATGTGCACGATGAGATAGCTCATGAAGCCGGGCAGCAGGTGTCTGAAGATGATCGCCAGGTTGCCGGCCGACGAGATCTTGGCCGCGGTGACATAGTCCTCTTCCCGCAGCGAGATGATCTTCCCGCGCACCACGCGCGCCAGCCCCGTCCAGCCGACCAGCGACAGGATAATGGTGATGGCGAGGAAGGTTTGAATGCCGGTCCAACTCTCCGGGATCGCCGCGGAAAGGCCCATCCACAAAGGGATCTGCGGAATGCTCATGAAGAACTCAATCACCCGCTGGATGATGAGATCGATCGTCCCGCCGAAGAACCCGGAGATGCCGCCGAGCAGGATGCCCAGGAAAAAGCTGACAAGCACGCCGCCGAAACCGATGAAGAGCGACACCCGCGCGGCGTGCACGATTCGCGAAAACAGGTCGCGCCCAAGCTGATCGCTGCCCATCAACATCAAGGGCTGCTCAGAACCAACTCCGATCAGATGCACGTCAGAGGAAATCACCCCCCACAGCTTGTACGGCTCACCTTTAGTGAAGAGGCGCACGGGGTAACGCATGCTGGTGTCGTCTACGAACGTATAAGTATACGTCGCCTCATCGAGTTGGCTGGTCCGCCCGTACACAAACGGCAGGTGGAAAGCCCCTTCCGCGTCGCGGATGTGAATCTTGGTCGGACTGGCGTAGACCAGATCGCCGAAGCGCGTGACCGGGCTGTAGGGGGCCACAAAGTTCGCCAAGATGGCCATCAGATAGATGCTAGCCAGCACCCAGAAACTAATCAGGGCCAGGCGGTGCTTTTTGAACTTGGCCAGCATCAGCCCATACTGCGACGCCTCCAGCAACTGCTCGGCGACCTTCTGGCGCCGTGCGCGGGTCCCCCGGTAACGCCGCAGCAGCTCGCCGGACCGGCGATTTACATAGTGTTCTGACGCTCCTGATGCACTGTTCGTGATTGTTGTTTGCATGTTTGCACCCTTTCGCCGGGTTGCTTATTCGAAGCGAATGCGTGGGTCGGCCCACGCCAGAAGAATATCGGATATCAACGTGCCGAGAATGGTCAGCGAGCACAGGATCAACACGAACGCGCCGGCCAGGTACATATCCTGTCCCAAAGTGGCATCCAGGATCATGGGGCCAACCGTCGGTATGTTCAACACTTTGGATACGACCAGCTCGCCACCGACGACGCCAGGCAGCATCCAGCCGATAGTGCTGATAATTGGATTAATGGCGATGCGAATGGGATACAGCAAAATCACCCGCCATTCGGGCAGGCCCTTAGCCCGCGCGGTCGTGACATACTGCTTCTTCAATTCATCGAGCAGTGTAGCGCGCAGGATGCGGATGAGTCCCGCCGCGCCGGTCACTGCCAAAACAACCAGCGGCAGCCAGATGTTCTTCAGCATGTCTACGAACTTGGCCATGGACCAGGCCGCGTTACGGAACTCATCTGAGAACAGCCCGGTCACCAGATATCCTGTCCGGGAGAAGACGGCATACATGAGCACCAGCGCCAGCAGGAACGCCGGGATCGAAAGTCCCAAGAAGCTCAGAAAGGTGAAGAAATAGTCCCACACGGTGTACTTCTTCAACGCAGAGAGAATGCCGATGGGAATCGCGATGACCCAGGTCAGCGCAATGGACGCCAAAGACAATGCGATCGTGCGCGGCACGCGCTCCCCCAACAGGTCGGCGACCGGTCGTTGGTACCGGAATGAATTGCCGAAATCGCCGTGCAGGACGATCTTGGAGATCCACACGCCGTACTGCGCGACCAAGGGCTTATCCAATCCATACTGCCGTTGAAGCGCAAGTTTCTGAGCGTCATTCAGGGACCCGCCCTGCAACTCAAGATTCCGTATGTAGCTGTCAACATAGTCGCCAGGCGGCAACTGAATGATGACGAAGGAAACGATCGAGACAAGAATCAGCAATGGGATGAGGACACCCAAGCGACGCACTAAGAATTTAAGCATGGCCGTTCCTTTCGGCTCGTTGGCGAGCGCGTGGACGAGGGTCGCTGTGGATTGCGCCGCTTTCAGGTCCGGCTCGCGGCGCGAGCCGGACCTGAAAGCGGACGGCGTTACCTATTTCTCAGCAAACCAGTACCCTTCGGCGTTGATGTAAACGTCGAGGTCAAAGGGAGAACCATCATTCGGGAGATTCCGCATCCGGGCATCCACCGAATTAGGTTTGGCCTGGTGCCCGACCACTGGGATCATCACATAGTTGTCCGACATCCACTGGTACAGCTTGTTGTAGATTTCCATACCCTTGTCTGACTCGGGCGGGTACGCCTTGCGGGCTGTGTGCAGATCGTAGAACTCCTGGATGTACGCTGGCGGCTGGCGGCCCTCTTTGCCGCCGGTGCTGTAGTACAACCAGGTCATCGGGGACCAGGGACCTTTATGGTTGGGCAGGTAATCTTCGGAGATACCCGTAGCCCAGGCCTCGCCATCATTCCATTTCAAGGAGGCCATAATCTCGTTGGCGCTCCGGCGCTGATCCCACAGCGTGATATCGACCACTTCGAGCTCGACATGCAGGCCGGATTTCTGAATCTGTTCCTTCAGCAGTTCGGCAATCGGCGCGGTTTCGGGCGCTTCCGTATTGAAGGTGATGCGGAAGATGAAGGGCTGCCCATCCGGCCCCAGGCGGAGGCCATCGCTGCCGCGCTTGTCAAGGCCCAGCGCGTCCAGCAGGCTATTGGCCTTCTCCAGATCGGGCCCCGTGGCATTCATGAAGGGCTGGCCGAACTTGCCAAAGAAGATGGTCTTGTTAACCTCATTCGGATCCATCGCAGCAGCGATCGCCTGCCCGAAGCGGCGTTCGGGATCTGTGATCAGCTTCTGCCAGACGCTGGCTTCCTTGTCATACTCATAATCGAGGTTGAGGAAGAGCATGGTCGGATAGTTGAAGGAACCGGTGGTGAAGATCTTGCGGTTGAACTGAGTTGCAGTCTGCACCAGAACCGGCATATCGCTGAGCGAGACATTGTTGCCGCCCGCGAGCGTGACCTTGCCGGCCATGACGGCGTTGAGTGTGGCCGCGCTGTCGATGGCGAGGTTGTTGACCACGCGGTCGACATAGGGTAGCTGGCGGCCGTTGGAGTCAACATGCCAGAAGTAGGGGTTGCGCTCGAAGACACGGCGATCTTGGGTTGCTTCGGTGAGCACCCAGGCGTTCAACGTGGGTTGGCCCAGGGCGCGAATCTCACCGCAATCCCAATGCGCGACGTCCTTGGAATTGAGCAAGTTGACCCAACTGGTTTCATTCGCTTCCTTGAGCAGTTTCTCAAGCTCGGCCGGATCAGCATACTTCGCATGGAACTTCTTCAAGTAGTGCGCCGGCTTGAACATGAAGTCGTAGTTCGGAATCCAGGAGTTGAGGGCGGCGACGAACGCGCCATAGGGCTTGCTGAACTTCAACTCAAAGTTGTACTCGTCGATGATCTTCAGCTCAGCAGCCCCATTGGCGGCGCTGCCCTGGGTATTCAGCTCAGAGGGGAAGCCGCGCAGCACATCCGGGTCGGCATAGATATCCTCGAAGGCAAAGCGGATGTCCTCGGTGGTCAGCGGCTCGCCATCCGACCAGCGCAAGCCCTTGCGCAGGCCGAAGGTATAGGTGGTGTAATCATCTGAAATCTTCAGCGAGCCGACAACATTGGGCAAAGAGGCCTTGGTCGTCTGGCTGGGGGAGCGCAAGATGGTCGAAGCTTGACCGATATTCAGGAAACCCGAGCCCCAGGATGCAGCGATATTGATGTCGCCGCCGTATTGGCCGTTTTCCCAGGCGCCGTACTCTTCTTGCAACAGCACGCCGGGGCCGACCACAAAGGTCTCTTCAGGCAGGCGTTGGTCGATCGGAGGCAGCTTGCCAGCCGCGACGCGCTCGGCCAGGAAGGGCGGTTCGATGAAGCCGCGGGCCGATTTAGCTTCGGCCGGGGCCGCGGCGGGCTGAGCCGCTGTGGTTGCGGCAGGCTGGGCGGCCGCTGGGGGTTGGGTGGCCGCGGGAGCCTGTGGGGCCGGCGTTGCGGAACTACCGCAGCCGACCAAAGAGACGATCATGGCAATCAGCAGGACGAACTGCATCATGCGAAAGGACTTCTTCATTCTTCCTCCAGATTTGGTATGTGGTTCTTCCATGACTCTTGAAGCTGTGTTTGGGTTCGTTTGACAGATGTGTGAGTGTGATCACCTCCTCAGGTTGTCGAAGCGGCAGGTGCGGATCAAACGGAGGACCGCTCAATATAAGGACATTCGATCATATGCTGAATTGGCTGGCTCTCATCTTCCCGATCAAGGTGCGTCAGCAGGTAGTTGATGGCCCACTGGCCCATTGCGTAATGCGGCAACTCCATGGTGGAAAGGCCGGGGCTAAGATGCGCGGCGATGATCTCCTGATTATCAAATCCGATCACCGCCACGTCGCCAGGCACGGTGAGATTGAGCTTGCGCAATGCATAGTACGCACCCATCGCCATGCGGTCATTGAAACAAAACAGCGCGGTCGGCGGGTTCGGCACCTGCATGACTGTCTGCGCCGCGCGCTGGCCGCCATCGGGATCCGAGTTATCAGAGACCACCAGCGCCGGGTCGAAGGCGATGCCGTGCGCCGCCAAAGCAGCCAAATAGCCCTGCAGGCGGGCGGCGGTCGCGGGGATGGGGTCAACATTGTTGAGAAAGCCCACCCGCTTGTGCCCCTTTTCCAGCAGAATCTTGGTGGCATTGTAGCCCCCGCCGACCTCATCCGGGACAACCGAAGGCAATGAGCGATCGGCCACAAAGCAATCGAGCAATACTGATGGGATCTCCCACAATAAGTCAGGCGGGGTCACGGGGCGGTGATACATGGTTGCGTAGATGATGCCGTCAACTTGGCGTTCCAGCATCATGTCGAACGCGGCTGCCTGCAAGGTCGGGTCATTCTTGGTGTTGGCTAAGAGCAGAACCTTGCCCAGTTTCCAGGCGGCATCCTGAGCGCCCTCGAAGATCTTCACCGCATACGGCGTAGTGATGATCTCATCGGACACGAACCCAAAGTTGCCGGATCGCACGGTCTGAATCCTCTTGGCGGCCGAGTTCGGGTTGTAGCCTACTTCGGCCATCGCCGCCATGACCCGCTTCTTGGTTTCATCGGAGATATGAGGATTGTCACTGATCACGAGGGAAACGGTGGTCCGCGAGACCCCAGCCAGGTTGGCCACATCAAGCAACGTCGGATTGGGTTTCGTCTGTTTTGGCATTTGAAGGTCCTTATGGTTGATCGGCAGTGCGCGGAATTGCTTTTTTCGAATTATATCGGACGCGCACCCGGCAGTCTTGCACAAAAGGAAGCAACTACATGGAATTCGGCACAAGCCGGGAAGGCTTGTTAGGATTCTCGCGCCTGTTGCACCTGGCGCCGGAAGATGCACGGGCTATGACCGGTTTCCCGGTGGAACACGCGGCAGAAATAGCCGCTGTCGTTGTAGCCCACCCGGCCAGCGATTTCCGTGGCCGTGAGATCCGTGACATGCAGCAACCGCATGGCCTGCTCGATACGGAAGCGGGTCAGGTATTCCCACGGGGTGATGCCCAGATCGCGCCGGAAGATGTACGTCAGGTGGCGCTCGCAAACTGCGATGTGCGAAGCGATCTGGCGGCGTGACAATTGTTCGGCGGCGTAGTTTTCCCGAAGATAGGCCACAGCCAGGCGCGTCACCTCATGGGCCGCCCGCGCCAAATCGGCTTCGCTGGGCAGAGCGCTCGGCGGCGCCTCCGTTAGACATGCAGTAGGGTCTTCGGCCTGCAATGGCGCCCAATGACCATAACTTGCTACGGGTAAAGTCATGTTTCTTGACCTCTTGAGTCTTGGTCGAGTTATTCGTATTACTAATACGTATTAGTAATACACTTGTCGGTCCTGTACATCACCGGTCTCCAGAAGTACAGGACTAAGTCGGTAGAGCTAGGTCCGCTTCACCAGCGGACAGGCGATCTCGTGCTGGATCGGCGCAGCGCCTACCGGCATCGCATCGTGTTCGACAAGGTAATTGACGGCCCACTCCCCCATCTCGTAGTGTGGCAATTGTATCGTGGAGAGGGGCGGATACAAGTTAGCAGCGATGATCTGCTCGTTGTCGAAGCCCATGATGGAGACGTCCTCGGGGATCGCGAGGCCAAGCTTGCGCAGTGCGTCATATGCGCCCATTGCCATCCGGTCATTGAAGCAGAAAAGGCCCGTCGGCCGGTCATGCCGTTCCATCAACTTCATGACGCCGCGGTAGCCGCCGCTGGCTTCAGACTCAGCGCAGGTCACCAAGCCCTCATCAAAGGCTATCCCGTACGCGGCCAGTGCCTGACGGTAGCCCACCAGTCGACCCGCCGTGGCCGGAATGGGATCCACATTGTTGATGAACCCGATGCAGCGGTGGCCCTGGCTCAGTAAATATTCGACGGCGGTGCGCCCGCCCAGAACCTCATCCGGCACCACCGAGGGCAGCGAACGGTCCGGGACGAAGCAATCGAGCAACACAGTCGGCACACTGCGCAGATCCTGTGGCGGGTTCACAGGCCGGTGGTACATCGTCGCATAGATGATGCCTTCGACCTGACGCTCCAGCAGCATGCCGATCGCCGCCTTTTCGACCGCCTCGTTGCCACCCGTGTTCATCAGCAGCAATAGTCTGCCATGAGCCCAGGCCGCATCCTGTGCGCCCTCGATGATCTGACCGGCATACGGCGTCGTGGTGATCACATCGCTGATCAGGCCGATGAGGTTGGTCCTGTTTGTGCGCAGAGTCTGTGCAGCAACGTTGGGGCGGTATCCCAACTGTTCCACGGCTTCCTCGATCCTGGCCCTGGTCTCATCGGGAATCACTACACCAGGCTTGTTGTTCAGCACAAAGGAGACGGTGGTCTGCGACACGCCAGCGACGCGAGCGACGTCTCTCATGGTTGGAACTCGGTGCTTCTGTGGTGTCATGGACCAGCCTCAATTGCTCCATTATGAATGGTAATTCGTTTTACTAATTCGTATTACATACTATCACACACACAGTGACTTGTCAAGATCTCAACATGAGCAAAATGAGAAAATTTAAGATTATCGAATTCACCGAGATCAGTAGTGTGGCCTTTGGCTTGGCGAGTCCATCGAAGATCGCCTGTGATTGCTTCAGAACCTTGTAACAGCAAACCAACAACTGGAACAACTGTGCAGGCATAAAGATAGATATCTTGAAAGACGCTCTGCAAGTCCTCCATTGGCTCATGGGACTACGCCCGCCACCTTTCCCGCGCCACCGGGTACAGGGGAGAAGTTCGCATCCCTTGGGGGTATGAACTCATCCCCTGTATGTATGAAGCGAAAAACAGTTGTGTGTTTCCTTTGGATTCACACGTTAGGGTGTTCATCCCTGCCCACGACGCTATGGTATAATTCGGAAGGTGCCCATTGCCGCCGGAATCGGTATTCTGCGGTCCTGGAAACGGATTGGGTTGGGCTCCTGCATCTAGAGGGATATTACCCAGGCACTCACTTGATCTGCTGAACACACTACTAATGGTCATTCCAGGAACGGATGATAGTAAATGGGTAACTGGCATAGTTATGTAGGCATCTATGGACAGGAGCATGTAAAAAGGGCCCTGGAAGTCGCGGCCGCCGGAGGCATAACGTCGTGCTAAACCGCAGTGCGATGTCGCACTGCGGTTTAGCCTATGTCCGGCCCGCCCGGCTCCGGCAAGACGCTCCTCGCGCGCTCCATGCCCTCGATCCTGCCGCGCATGACGCCATCCGAGGCTCTGGACGTCACGCGCATCTACTCCGTTGCCGGCATGCTGCCCGGCGACGTGCCGCTGATCCGTCATCGCCCCTTCCGCGCGCCGCACCATACCATCTCGAACGCAGGGCTGGTGGGCGGGGGCCAGTGGCCGCGGCCGGGGGAGATCAGCGGCTGAGCTGCGGCTCAGCTGAGCGCACCGCGGGGTGCTGTTCCAAGCTGAACGTAGTTCAGCCGACGAGATGGCGGAGTTCGGCCAGCACAAACTAAAGGTGCTGCGGCAGCCGCTGGAGGACAAGGTGGTCACCATCAGCCGCGCGCAGGGCAGTTTGACCTTCCCGGCCAATTTCATGCTGGTCGGGGCTCAAAATCCATGTCCCTGCGGATATTTCGGCGATCCCGAACACAACTGCACGTGCAGCCCCATGCTCATCTCCCGCTACCAGAAGCGCCTCTCCGGCCCGCTGCTCGACCGGATGGATATCCACGTGGAAGTGCCGCGCGTGCCGTTCCAGAAGCTCTCGGACGAGCGCCGCGGGGAGCCGTCGGCCGCGATCCGGGCGCGGGTGGAGGCGGCGCGGGCGCGGCAGACCGCGCGGTTCGCGACCGCGGTAGGGGCGGGTTTGCCCGCGGGGGCCACATCCGCAACCGGCGGCGCAAAACCCGCCCCCACCGCCGGCCTGACCACCAACGCGGACATGGGCCCGACCCAGGTGCGCGACTACTGCCCGGTGGACGAGACCGGACGCCAACTCCTCGGCGCGGCCATGCAGCGGCTGAGGCCGGGCGATGAACCTGAGCGCGCGAACGTGTACTGGCACGCAAGTGCCGGTACACGCATCATCGCGTGCTGAAGCTGGCGCGCACGATCGCGGATCTGGCGGGGAGCGAGCGCATCCAGCCGGCGCATATCGCATGGCGATCGCAGATCGCCCGCGATCCAGTACCGGCCGCGGCGGATGGAGTAGGACAGGCGTAGAATCTGTATAGACGATTCTGTGGTGCAGCACCGAGGCTGAGATTACCATCTATCCGACGTGCTGCCCGCAGCGATCCACCTCAGGCGTAGCGAGGACCCGACTTCAATTGTCTGGCGCCAACTTGCCGAATGCACCAGCCTAGCTATAATATGTGCGTAATGTCCGTATTTCTGAGACATTCTACACATAGGAATTCATATGAACCGGACTAACCATCTTGCCAGGCTCTACGACATTGCCGAAGGGCAGGCCGGCTACTTCACGACCGCGCAGGCCGTCGCCGCCGGTGTGGACCGCAGGCGGCTGGCATACTTTGCTGGCGCGGGGCGCGTGCAACGCATCCGCCACGGCGTGTACCGGCTGGCGCAGTTTCCACACTCGCGCCACGAGGACCTGGTGATCGCCTGGCTGACTACCGGCCCCGACTCCGTGATCTCCCACGAGAGCGCGCTGCTGCTCTACGATCTCTCGGACGTGCTACCGGAGATGATTCACGTTACTGTGCCGCCCACCGCTTCGCGTCGGCATCCGGGCCTGCGCCTGCACACCAACCAGTTCGGTCCGGCGGATATCACCCGGCACGAAGGACTGCCGGTGACCACTGTGCCGCGCACTATCGCCGATGTAGCCCTGGGGGGGCTCTCCGACGAGTTCGTGATGCAGGCGGCGCGTGAGGCGGTGCACGCCGGTCTGGCCTCGCCCGACCAGCTCCTGGCGGAGGCTGCCCAGCGGAGCGCGCGCCTGGTGCAGGTGCTGCGCCGCGCGTTGGTCGAGGTCAATCAGCCATGAGCTACCAGACCGGCCAGGCCTTCCGCCGTGCGCTCGAGGCACGCCTCCTCAACCAAAGCATCCAGAGCGCGGTGTCGTTGGTCCGGCTGCGCAAGCTGGTTGCCTTCGATCGTTTCCTGGCCCGCCTGCTGGCAGTGCGGCCGGACGGCTGGATGCTGAAAGGCGGCCTGGCCCTGCAACTGCGCCTCGGCCAGCGTGCCTGCACCACCAAAGACATTGTCGATTGACCTTTCTTGAGAAGCTACCCCACATCAACGAAGGTATGGGGAATCACCATTTGCTCGGGCATTCCGCGAACATCCAGGGCGATATGCAACTTGAGGCACCGCCGCCGAGCGCGCGGCGATGGGCATCCCCGAGGGCCTGATCCGCTACTCCGTGGGCATCGAGGACCCGGATGATCTCATCGCCGACCTGGCGCAGGCGCTGAAAGCCGGTTGAAAAGATCTGCCGCGCAGAGCTCAGGGTTGGTCGAACATCACCCGGATGTTCTGCTCGGCCAGCTCCACCGTGCGCGCGATGCGCCGGGCGCGCGTCTCGGGCCGCTTCGCCGAGGTGATCCAGTGCAGGATGCCCTTTCGCACCGACGCGCTGAAGCCGCGCCAATGCTGCTCGGCCGCGGGCGTGCGACCTGCGTCGCCTGCCGTCAGCGCGCGCACAAAATCGTCCGGCTCGATCTGCTCAGCGCTGGCATCCGAGGCCGCCCAGGTCCCGTTCGCCACGGCCAGCTCGATCGCCGCGAGGCCGGCGGGCGTCATCAGCCCCTGCTCGATCAGCCGCGCCACGCGTTCCTTGTTGCTCTTCGCCCACGTGCCCCGCGGCTTGCGCGGGGTGAAGACCTGCCGGAAGCGCGTCGCGTCCAGCGTGATCGTCTTGCTGTCGATCCAGCCGAAACAAAGCGCCTCCTCGACCGCCTCCACGTAGGTGACGCCGGGCTGGGGGCTGTGCTTCTTGTGGATGATGAGCCAGACGCCGGGCGAATCGGCGTGGTGCTCGGCCAGCCACGCGCGCCAGTCGGCCCGGGTGGGCGGGGCAATCGTCTCAAAGGTTGCGCTTACGGGTTGCGTGGCCATCTCAGACTCTCCTGCCCCATCGTCCCAGTCACGGCGCACTGGGACAGGTCTTGTGATATGGCCGGTCGCCCATGAACTGCTGCCACTCCGCCTCGCTCAGGTTGCGATTGGCAATGCGGCAGGCTCGCTCAGGCCAGGCAGTCTGGTCCACGCCCCACCGCCAGGCCGTGCTGCCGAAGCTGCCCAGGAGCAGGCTGGCGCCGTCGGAGCTCAAACTCATGGTCTCGGTCTCAGCGCCCGTCAGCAGCGGCGGGCCCAGCAACTCCCGGCTGTCCATGTCCCACCTGAGCACGCTGCCGTCGCTCCCCAGCGTCACCAGCACCCGTCCCGCGGACGTCCGATCGAATTGTGCGCTCCATACCTGGGCCTGATGTCCCAAGAGGGGTTCACCCCGGGGCTGTCCCGTCGCGACATCCCAGATGCGGATGGTGCGGTCACTGCTGGTCGAGACCAGGGTCGTGCCGTCGGGGCTGAAGGCCAGGGCGGTCACCCAGTTGTCGTGGCCGATCAAAGGCTCCCCAAGCGGCTGAAGCGCGCTGGCCTTCGTCTCATCCAGCAACACCCGCCACAGCCTGATATCCCCCGCAGTGCCACCCGAAGCCAGGAGCGCACCGTCGGGGCTGAAGGCCAGGCTCGAGGCCCAGCCCTCGTGGGCCGCCAGCGGATCGCTGACCGCCACTCCGGCGCCGGTATCCCACAGCTTTACCATTCCGCCGAAGTCCCCTGACGCCAGGAGCGTGCCGTCGGGGCTGAAGGCCAGGCTGATCACGACGTCGCCGTGGCCCAGCAGCGGTGGGTGCAATGCCTGGTGGGTCTCGGCATCCCACAGCATCACGGCGCCGCCGGCATCACCGCTGGCGAGCATGCGTCCGTCGGGGCTCAACGCCACCTGGATGATGGACCGTTGATGCGCATCCTGGATCCAGCCCACCCGTTCGTCGGTGCGCGCATCCCAAAACCCGATGGCCTTGTCGAAGCCAGCAGTGATCAGCGTACGGCCGTCAGGGCTGGCCGCCACACCCCGCACCCTTTCTCGGTGACCCGACAGGGTGCGACGTTTTCCCAAGTCCCAGACCAGGATCTTGCCGTCCGCATCGGCCGAGACCAGGGTCTGCCCGTCAGCGCTGAACAACAGCGAGCGCACCCAGTTGCCGTGACCGGCCAGCGCTGGACCAACGAGCTCACCCGTGGCCGTGTCCCAGAGGTAAATGAGGTCATCGGTGCCGCCAGAGGCCAACGTTGCGCTGTCAGGGCTGAAGGCCACGGATAGCACCCGGCCGTCGTGAGCCAGCAGCGGCTTCAGCAAGGGCGCACCCCGCACCGCATCCCATAGCCGCACTGAGCCGTCGAAGCTGGCCGTGGCCAGCAGACTGCCATCGTTGTTGAAGGTCCAGCCGTGGATATCGGCTGTGTGGCCGGGCATAGGCTGGCCGATGGGCCTGCCGGCCTTCACATCCCACAGCAGAACTGCAAGCTGTCCGTCGTCTGTCTGCCCGCGCAGGGCGATCTTGTCGCCCGCGGGACTGAGAGCCCGCACCACCCCCGGTTCCTCGGTGGCAGACCAGACCAGGAGAGGACCGTCACCGGCGTCGGGCTCGCCACTCACCTGCCACAGCAGGCTGTTCCCTTCCTGGTCATCGGTGAGCAGGCGGCTGCCGTCGGCCGTGAAGAACAACAGGTGGATCGCCGTTGGTTGCTGCGCAGGTGGCGAGAAGATCACTTCACCCCTGGTCAGGTCCCACACGCTGAAGCCTGGCCCGTCGGCCACGGCCGCCAGGCGACCATCGGCGCTGAAGGCCAGCGTGGCGACGTCGAAGGTGGCGGGGTTGATGGCGCTGGGCGGCAGAACCGGGCCGAGGGATCGCCCGCTTGTCAGATCCCAGCGCAGGACCATGCCTGACTCGCCGGCAGAGAGCAGGCTGGCATCTCGCGGGTCGAAAGCCAGGTGGTGGAGCGGCTCGGCCGGGCCGTGGAGGATGCCGGCAAGCAGGGGTGGCAGGGTCAACTCCGCCAGCAGCGCGTTGCGGTCGGCGCGATCAGGGGCGAGTTGCAGGGCTTCCACACTGAGCAACAGGGCGGTATCCAGCTCCTCATCCGTCAAGTTGATGGCTTGCGCGCCCAACTGGCGGGAAAGGGCCAACCGGGCCTGGGCCTCGGCCCGGCTGCGCTCGACCACCGCGGCCGCAGCCTGCTGTCTCGCCTGGCGACCCTCGCCGATCGCCGCCAGGGCAGCCAGCAGGGCCAGCACCAGCGTCACACCCAGGCCGGCGGCCAGCCGGCGCAGCCGTGTGCGCGACTGCAAAGCCAACTCGGCCCGCTCGCGTTCGGCCGCGGCCAGGGCCTGCGCCTGCTGAAATTCTCGCCGGCGCGCCGCCTCCTCGGCGTCCAGTTCCCGTTGGCGCCGGGCGACGCTGGTCGCGATGAACTGGTTCTCAGCCTCGCTCAGGTCGGCCGCGCGGTCCTGGCGCCAGGCCACGGCTTCATCCAGGGCCAAATCCTTCAGCAGCGCCCGCTCATCTCGGCGCCGGCGCTGCCATTGCTCAAGGCCGGCATCCAGGCGCCGCAACCACAGGGCGAACTCGCGATCGGACGCCGCCCAGTCGCGCAGGCGCGGCCAATGCTCGATCAGCGCTTCGTGGGCGAGCTCGGCCGTCTCGACGCCGCCAGGGCTCAGGGCTGTGACCAACAGGCGTGTGTCAGACAGCATTTGCGCCAGGCGCCAGGCGTCGTCGCTGAACTCGGCGCGAACGGCGAGCCGCCGAGCGGGGCTGGCATCTTCGACAACGTGCATCAGGCGGCTGAAGATGCCTGGCGCCTGCGCCTGGTCCGCCGCCGGCAGAGCGCCGAACACACGCTCGGCATGCGTCTGCAAGGCCCCGGCCATGCCGCCCAGGGCAAGATAGCCGGCGTGGGTCAACTGCATGTGCTCTTGGCGCAGCCATAATTCCGTGAGGGTGAACTGCAGCAAGGGCAGGCAGCCGGGCTGGCCGCCGGCGTCCTCCAGCAGACGGTCCACCAGGCCTGCCTCGAAGCTGACCCCGCGACTGCGGGCCGGTTCCTCGATGGCGCGGCGCAGCTCTTCCCGGCTCATGGGGCTGAGGATGAGGCCGCCCTGCTGGATGGCCTCGCCCAGGGGCCCGCAGGCCAGGGCCGGGGCCGCAAAGTCGGCGCGCAGGGCCAGCAGCAGGGTGAGGGCAGGCGCGGACGAGTCCGCCGGGACACGTGCGTCCGCCGGCGGCTGGGCGGCGGTGAGCAGCGCCTGGATGAAGCGCTGCCGCAGCTCCGGATCGTCGCACTGGCCGTACAGTTCTTCGAACTGGTCGACGATGAGCAGGATCCTGGCCGCGGCCGGCTGCGGCGAGGCGCTGTAGTGCGCGGCGGCCGCCGCCACGCCCCATGCGCCTTGGTGCAGGCTGGCGGCGAGCTCGGCCGCTTCCGCTTGCAGGTGCGAGGGCCGGGTGGAGAGCGCCGGGCGCTGCGTGATCAGCAGTTGCTCCGCCAGCGCCTGGAACGGCGCGGCGCCGGGCCGCATGCGCAGCACAACCCAATCCGCCGGCGCGGGCTGCTCGTCGGCGGTCGAGCGCTGGCACACAAGGGCTGCGACGCCGGCCTGCACGATCGAGGACTTGCCGTGACCGGAGGGGGCGATGATGACGGTCACGGGCCGGGTGTTGAGGTTGTGGCTCAACCGGTCCAAGAAGGCTTCCCGGCCGTAAAAGTCATTGGCATCGCCGGCGGTGAAGGCTTTCAGGCCCTTGTAGGGGTTGTCGGCCAGGATGTCCAGCGGTTTCAGGCCGCCGCGGCGGATGCGCTTGGCCAGGGCCGTGGTCTCCGCGTTCGGCTTCACCCCCAGCTCGGCGGCCAGCAGGCGCGCGCAGGCGTCAAACTGGGTCAGCGCCGCCTGCGGCTGTCCATCCAGCGCCAGCAGGGTCATCAGACGACGTTGGGCGCTTTCATCCAACTCATCCAGCGCCACGAGGCGCGTCGCGGCCTCGACCCCCTCCGTGTAGGCGCGCAGCGCCAGGTAGTGGTCGGCCAGGAGGCCGAAGGCGTTGCACGCATCGCGGTGCAGGGCTTCGCGCTGCAGGCACAGCCATTCTTCGAAGCCCCGCGCCTCGTGCACGCCAAACCCGGCCATGAATTCGCCCCGGTAGCGCGCGACCGCCTCCTGCAAGCGCGCCGCCTGGCCGCGGCCCAGCCGGCCGCCTTGCTGGCGCGAGCAGCCCGCCTCAGCCAACGCCGCCCTGAGCTCGGCCACGTCCAGCCACCAACTGTCTTCCTGCACCATGCCGGCTGCTTCGCGACTGATCGTGAGCCAGGGAGCGTAGTCGCGCTTGAGCAGCCAGAGCACCTGGCGCAGGTTGGCGGACGCACGCTCAGGCGAAGGCTCATCCCACAGCAGCTCGGCCAGTCCAGCACGGCTGTGGGCTTCGCCGGAGCAAGCGAGGTAGGCCAGCAGGGCCAGGACTTTGTGGTTGGCGGCTGTGCATGCGCCAGCCTGACGCGTGATCGTTGGGACACCCAAGAGGGATATGCTCAGACGTTCAGACATAGGCAGCCTCCGGGAGGAAGCGGGTGACCGTTGGTTAGCCAGATCAGTATAGCAGGTCAAGACGAATCTTCAAAACTCGTCCCGTTTTTGGCCCGCCGGGGCCGGTTAAGAGACGATTAAAAGACGTTTATTTGCTATGATTTCACCAAGAAAAAGGGCATGCAGCGTGCAGGTCTGCGCTTGGAGCGGATCATCGCTCGGCTCACACCGCCCAACCGACTCACCCCCCAAATTCTCACGAGGAGGTCAAGATGAAACGGCACGGTTTTTACATGGCATCGGTCCTCTTGATGGCCCTGACGCTGGTGTTGGGCTTGCTGGTTGCGCAACCGCCCCAGACGGCGCAGGCGGCTGCGCTGACGGTGGATAACACCACCGACGGCAACGACGGCAGTTGCAGCGACGGTGACTGCTCGCTGCGCGAAGCCATCGCCGCCGCTGCCGGCGGCGACACCATCACCTTCGCGGCCGGTCTCTCCGGCGGGACGATCGTCCTGGGTTCCACACTGACCCTGGCCAGGGATGTGACGATCGACGGTTCGGCGCTGGCCTCGGCCATCACCGTCAGCGGCCCCGGCGCAAGCTGCACCACGTGTTTCCGCGTGTTCTACGTCAATACGGGGGTCACCGCCACGCTGAACCGGCTCACCATCGCCGATGGCAAGGCCAACGGCGACTACGGCGGCGGCGTCTACAACCAAGGCACGCTGACCGTGACGAACAGCACCCTCTCCGGCAACACCGCCGGCTACGGCAGCGGCGGCATCCACAACGATGGCACGCTGACTGTGACGAACAGCAGCTTCTCCGACAACAGCGGCAACTACGGCGGCGGCATCGGCAACTACGGCACGCTGACCGTGACGGCGAGCGCCTTCTCTGAGAACAGCGCCGGCAGTAGCGGCGGCGGCATCCACAGCAACTACGGCACGGTGACCGTGACGAACAGCACCTTCTCCGGCAACAGCGCCAGCAACAGCGGCGGCGGCATCTCCAACAACGACACGCTGACCGTGACAAACAGCACCTTTGCCGGCAACAGTGCATCCACCGGCGGCGGCATCGCCAACAACGTCGCCACCACCCTGCGCAATACGATCCTGGCCAACAGCACCTCTGGCGGGAACTGCTCTGGCGGGTTGACCAACGGCGGCAACAACCTGGACGACGGCGCCACCTGCGGCTTTGGCTCGGCCAACGGCTCGCTGAGCAACACCGACCCGCAGCTCGGCGCGCTCACCGGCAGCCCGGCCTACTTCCCGCTCGACTCCGACAGCCCGGCGCTTGATGGCGTGACCTACAATGCTCCCAACGGCTGCCCCTCCACCGACCAGCGCGGCATGGCGCGGCCGCAGGGCGCGTACTGCGACATCGGGTCGTTCGAGTTCGAGTACGCGCCTACGCTGGCTGCCACGACCGCCGACGGGTTGATCTGCACCGGCGAGTCCACGACGGTCGCCATTGATCTTGCGGCCGTCACGAACCTCTACGGCTACCAGTTCAAGGTGAGCTACAACCCGACCTATGCGAGCGCCAGCGGCGCGTTCGTGAACAGCTTCTTTGATGTGAATACCAACGGCAGCGTCCCGGGCGGGTGGAATGCCGCCTGCGCGGCCGGGGTGTGCC
>CAYYTK010000050.1:0-22106 GCA_964474695.1 uncultured Anaerolineales bacterium | reverse complement strand
CACTAGGGTATAATCGGATCACACGTCTGTTGGATCTGCAAAGGAGCATCCCCCTTGGCCGAGCCCACCCTTAATGCCGTCGTTGCTTTACGCACCGAGATTTCACCGTGGTTGATTATACTGCGCATCGTGCCCGAGGGCTGGAAGCTGCCGGACTTTGCTCCCGGCCAGTTTGCCGTGTTGGGGTTGCCTGGCTCGACACCACGTTGTAGCCTCGCCGAACCGGATGAGGTTTCCCTGGATCCCGGCAAGTTGATCCGGCGCGCGTATTCTGTAGCCTCCTCGTCACTGACGCGCGAGTACGTCGAGTTCTACATCGCGCTGGTGACCACCGGCGCTCTAACGCCGCGTTTATTCTCCCTGAAGATGGGCGACCGGGTGTGGCTTTCGCCCAAGATCACCGGCATGTTCACCCTGGATCAGGTGCCCGACGATCAGAACGTTGTGATGATCGCCACCGGCACCGGCCTGGCCCCTTACATGAGCATGCTGACGACCCATCTTGTCTGCGGTGGTCCGCGGCATTTCGCCGTGCTGCACGGTGCGCGCCATTCATGGGATCTCGGTTACCGTTCCGAGCTGATGACGCTGCAGCATTTGTGCCGCAATCTAAGCTATGTTCCCGTCATCAGTCGGCCGCAGGGTGAGCCGGCTCCTTGGCCGGGCGCCACAGGCTATGTGCAAGATCTCTGGCAAGCCGGACTTATCGAAAACGCCTGGGGCCTGAAGCCGGCGCCCGAGAATACTCATTTTTTCCTCTGCGGTAGCCCGGCCATGATTGAGGGCACAGTCGAGATGCTGTGCCAGGCAGGGTTTAGAGAGCATACCAAGAAGGAACCGGGGCAGATTCACGTAGAGAGGTATTGGTAGGTTGGTGGATTGGTGAGTTGGTAGATTGGTAGATTGGTAAGTTGGTAGATTGGTAAGTTGGTAGATTGGTAAGTTGGTAGATTGGTAGATTGGTGTACTCGTCCCAATTTACCAATTTACCAATTTACCAATCTACCGATCTACTAATCTGCTTCACGCAATACGCAACACGCAACACGCAGCACGCATAGGAGGTTTTTCATGCCCGTAGCCGTTGAAGTCCCAATCGAAAAGTGGGCGGGCAGCATCCGCTCAATCACGCTCGGCGCCACCGCTGCTGAGGGCGGTACGCGAAGTCGAATGGTTACGCTGGGCGGCCAGACGACCATGCCGTTTCTGGCGTTTGAGGGCGCGGCGCCGCATCATCCCCAGGTTGCTATCGAGGTCTGGGATCACAATCCGGGCGACGAGTGGCCGGCGCCGCTTACCGCTGCCTGGGGCACAGCTCTGACTGATCCTGCCGCATGGGCCAAAGCCGCTGAGGCAGCAGGAGCCGATCTGATCACGCTGCGCTTTGCGACCACTGATGCGACCGGCCAGCGCATGACCGGCGCTGTTGCGCGTAAGGTGCTGCGCGTCGTACTGGGAGCCACCGGCCTGCCCCTGATCGTGTTGGGTCCGGGCCAGGCCGAACTGGACAATGACATTTTGGTGGCTTGTGCGGAGGAGGGGGTCGGCGAGAAGTTGGTTCTGGGCGCGTGCGAAGACAAGAACTATCGCACCATCGTTGCTGCGGCGCTGGCCAACGGCCATCTGGTCACGGCGAAGACGCCGATGGACGTCAATCTATCCAAGCAGCTCACGATCCTGGTTCATGACATGGGCATGCCGATAGAGCGGATCATCACTGACCCGACCACCGGTGCGTTGGGTTACGGCATCGAGTACGGCTACAGCGTTATGGAGCGCCTGCGCCTGGCGGGCTTGCAGGGTGATGGCATGACCCAACAGCCGATGATCGTGACTCCCGGTGAAGAGGCCTGGCGCACCAAAGAGGCGCGCGCCGGCGAGGGCGTGCCTGCAGCGTGGGGTGATTGGGGTGCGCGGGCGGTTAACTGGGAAGCGGTGACAGCCGCAGCCCTGGTGGAATCCGGCGCTGATATTGTCGTCATGCGGCATCCTGACGCAGTCGCACGGGTCAAGAGGATGATAGCGGAGCTTATGGCGGCGTAGGTACAGCGTACTACGTACTACGTACTGCGTACTCTCATTGGTCAACAAGCAATATGCAGTACGCAATACGCAATACGCACTACGCAATACGCACCACGCAATACGGTTTGGAGGACAACATGGCCCTTTCCGGTCTCGATATCTACAAACTGCTCCCCGCCAGCAGCAAGGATCCGGCGGAAAAAGCCCATGCTAACTGCAAGGAGTGCGGCTTCCCCACCTGCCTGGCGTTTGCTATGAAGCTGGCTGCCAAGCAGGCCGAGTTGTCGGCCTGCAAGTACGTCAGCGAGGATGCCAAGGCCAAGCTTTCGGCCGCGGCCGCGCCGCCTATTCGCCTCATCACACTCTCGGCCGCCGGCCGCCAGGTGAAAGCCGGCAACGAGACGGTGCTCTTCCGCCATGAGAAGACTTTTTACAATCCTGCCGGCTTGTTTGTGCGCGTGCCTGACACGCTCTCCGCGGCCGAAATCGCCGCGTTGGCCAAGAGTGTGGATGGCTACAAGGTTGACTATGTTGGCATGGCGTTGCGGCTGGATGGCCTGGCTGTGGATGCGATCTCCGGCGATGCCGGCAGATTTGCGGCCGCGGTAGCAGCCGTGCGCGCGGCATGTGACCTGCCCTTGCTCCTGATGACAGAGGATCCGGCGCTCATGGAGGCGGGCCTGGCCAAGGTTGAAGGCGTGACGCCTCTGCTCTGCGCGGCGACAGCCGGCAATTGGGAGGCGATGGCCAAGCTGGCCAAAGGCGCCAAGGCGCCCCTTGTCGTCCGGGCTGAGGGCCTGGATGGCCTGGCGGAGCTGACTGAGAAGCTCGCAGCCCAAGGCGTGGAGGATCTGGTGCTTGACCCGGCTGTCCGCGGTTTTGGCGGCTCACTGGCAACGCTCACCCAGATTCGCCGGCTGGCGCTGAAGAAGAGCTTCCGCCCGTTGGGCTACCCCACTATCGCGTTCCCTTACCTGGCGGCATTCGATCCTGAGATGGAAATGCTCCTGGCCGGCCAACAGGTGGCCAAGTATGCAGGATTTGTGGTCTTGGGCGAGTTCGATCCGGCCAGGGTGTATCCGCTCCTGGTGCTGCGCGCCAACTTGTTCACCGACCCGCAAAAGCCGATCCAGGTGGAGCCTGGCGTGTACCCGATCAACAAGCCTACTGCAGACGCGCCGGTGTTGGTGACGACTAACTTCTCGATCACCTATTTCGCGGTGGCCAATGAGATGGAGTCCAGTGGGCTGCCCGCATGGCTATTGGTGGCGGACGCGGAAGGTATGAGCGTGCTGACCGCCTGGGCGGCCGGTAAATTCGATGCTGAGAAGATCGCCAAAACGGTAAAGAACACCGGCATCGCCGAGAAGGTTGCTCATCGTAAGGTGGTCATTCCGGGGCACGTGGCAGTGCTGATGGGCGAGTTGGAAGAGGAGCTGCCGGGCTGGCAGATCAAGGTGGGTCCGCGCGAGGCGGTGGACCTGCCGCGGTATTTGAAGACCGCGTGGTGATGCGAGCGCTGAAAGTTGAGAGCTGGAGGCTGGAAACTGCTCTTGCGGCTTTCCAGTTTCCAGTTTTCAACGCGCAAGCGCTGCCCAGGCCGCGTCATCGCTTTATCAATGATATGCATCATTACGGAAACGTCCGAACAGGTTTAGAATCGTAGGAATGGTTGGCATTACTTCGCAATTCTCGAAGTAGCTGAACCTGAATTGACCTACTTAAGGAAGCTCTTCAATGTACAAGATTCTGGAAAAACAGGTTCTCAGTGACGTGACCAAATTGATGGTGGTGGAAGCGCCGCACGTTGCGCACAATGCCAAAGCAGGGCAGTTCGTCATCGTCATCTCGGACGAGCATGGCGAGCGCATCCCCTTGACCATCGCCGATCACGATCCTGGTGCAGGCACCGTTACACTGATCTTTCAGGAAGTCGGTAAGTCCACGATGCAGATGGGCACCCTGGATGTTGGCGACAGCTTCTACTCTGTAGCCGGGCCGCTGGGGCACCCCACCGAAATCGAGCCTTACGGTACGGTTGTCTGCGTGGCGGGGGGCGTCGGCATCGCGCCCATGTATCCCATCGCGCGTGATCTTAAGAAGGCCGGCAACCATGTCATCCTCATTATGGGCGCGCGCAACAAGGAGCTGCTCTTCTGGGAAGACAAGATGCGGGCGGTCTCTGACGAGCTGATCGTTTGCACCGATGATGGCTCCTATGGCCGCAAGGCATTGGTCACCGAGCCGCTTAAGGAGCTGTTGGCTGCACGGCCGGGCGAGATCGTTAAGGTCTGGGCGATTGGTCCGACGATCATGATGAAGTTCGTCTCGGCGACAACCCAACCGTTCAATGTGCCGACGATCGTTAGCCTGAACTCGCTAATGCTCGACGGCACCGGCATGTGCGGCGGATGCCGCGTGGCGATGACTGACGGCGCCAAGTTCGTGTGTGTGGACGGCCCGGAGTTTGACGGCCACCGGGTGGATTGGGGCAACCTGATTTCCCGTGTGCAGTTTTATCGGGCTGAGGAGCAGGCCGCCGTCGGTTATTGGCAGCAGGCGCGCGATCATGTCTGCAACCTGGACAAAGTGCCAGTGCGACCATAGAGGGAGAAGCGGAATGCCTCTGCTTACTAACAAAGAACGTATGCAAATCAACCGGCACGAGATGCCGGCACAAGAGCCGGAAGTGCGGGCGACGAACTTCGCGGAAGTGGCTCTGGGCTATGGATGGGAAGACGCCCAATCTGAGGCTGAGCGCTGCCTGCAGTGCGCCAAGCCGCATTGTGTCGAAGGCTGCCCCGTAGGCGTGCAGATTCCGCAGTTCATCAAAGCGCTGCGCGAGGGTGATCTGCCCGGTGCGGTCGAGGCCATGAAGGTCAAAAACAATCTGCCTGCCATCTGCGGCCGCGTGTGTCCGCAGGAGACGCAGTGCGAGGCGAATTGTATCTTGACGAAGAAGGGCCAGTCTGTCGCCATCGGCCGGTTGGAGCGTTACGTGGGCGACTATGCCCTGCGCGAGCAGCTCAAGCCTGAACCACCGGCGCCGCCTACCGGTCACAAGGTGGCCGTGGTCGGGTCGGGTCCTGCGGGCCTGACTTGCGCCGTCGACTTGGCGAAGCTGGGCCACAAGGTGACAGTTTTCGAGTCGTTGCACGTGCCGGGCGGCGTGCTAGTCTACGGCATCCCTGAGTTTCGTTTGCCGAAGAGCATCATCCAGGCTGAAATCCAGACTGCGGCCAACTATCTGGGCATCGAGATCCGCACCGACCATGTGATCGGCAACACGTATACCCTGGATGAACTGCTCACCGAATACGACGCCGTATTCATGGGCACAGGCGCTGGTTTGCCGAGTTTCATGCGCATCCCAGGCATTAATCTGAACGGCGTCATGTCGGCCAATGAATTCCTGACGCGCGTGAATTTGATGAAGGGGTATCGCTTCCCGGAGTATGATACGCCGGTGAAAGTGGGCCATAGGGTGGCTGTGGTTGGCGCGGGCAACGTGGCAATGGATGCCGCGCGCAGCAGCCTGCGCCTGCAGAGGCTGCCCGGGGATCAACAGCCGGGCGAGGTGCACATCGTCTACCGCCGCTCGCGTGACGAGGTGCCCGCCCGCGCGGAGGAGTTCCATCATGCCGTGGAGGAGGGGGTGATCTGCGATTTCCTCACCAACCCGGTGGCGGTCTTGGGCGACGAACAGGGCCGGGTGCGGGCGATCCGCTGCATCCGGATGGCGTTGGGTGAGCCGGACGCGTCCGGCCGCCGCTCGCCGATCCCGATCGAGGGGTCCGAGTTCGAGATGGAGATGGACACGGTTATCTTCGCGCTGGGCACCAGTCCGAACCCGATTGTCTTCAACCGGGCGCCGGACCTCCTCCGCTCCAAGCACGGCACGGTGGTGGCTGACGAGACGACCGGACGCACCAAAAAGCCCGGCGTCTGGGCCGGCGGCGATGTGGTGACCGGCGCGGCCACCGTGATCAGTGCGATGGGCGCGGGCAAGCGCGCCGCCGCAGATATCCATGGATTCCTGATGGATGAGGCGCTGTTTGATGTGGGGTAAGTCGGTTCTGCTCGCAACCGAGAGATGACTACTTATACCGTTCACTTCAGTCCCGGTGATGCCGCCGTTGCAGTTCCCAGCGGGACAACGGTGGGCGAAGCCGCGCGGCTGGCTGGGCTCGATTTGAACCAGCCGTGCGGCGGACAGGGACGTTGCGGCCGGTGCGCCGTCATCGTTGACGAGGCGCGCTCCGCAGTCCGTCGCCGCTCGACGATCCGCCTTTCTGCCGAAGACGTGGCGGCCGGCTACGCCCTCGCCTGCCAGACGATCATCGAAGGGGATGCCTGGGTCACGGTGCCGCCCCAACAGGCGATCGAGCGCCGCCTGGTGACTCAGAAGATGGCGGCGCGCGTGCAGGTGCCGTTCGACTATAACCCCGATCGGCACCAACCGATCCGCCGCTACTTTTTGCGCCTGGACCCGCCCGATTACGCTGATCAAACTGATGATTGGGCGCGCGTCACGCGCGCGTTAGTTCACAATGAAGTGGCTGACCCGTTAACTAATATAGCTGCGCTGCGCAGCTTGGGCCGAGTGCTGCGCGGCGAGGATCAGGAAGCGGCGACCAGCGCCCGGTCGGAGGTCTTCGAAGGGCAGGAGCTATTGGAAAGGCAACGGTATGAGCCGTGGGAAGTCACGGCCGTCGTTGCCCTGGATAGTTGGGACCAGCCGAATGGGCCGGCGCAGGTATTGGCGGTCCTGCCCGGCGATCAGACCGACCGTAATTTCGGCGCGGCCGTGGATATCGGCACTACCACGGTCACCGTTTGGCTGGTGGATTTGGAGAGCGGCGATGTCGTGGCGCAGGCCAGCGACTACAACGCCCAGATCGCTCGCGGCGAGGATGTCATTTCCCGGATCATCTACGCCAAGAAACCGGAGAATTTGGCCGAGCTGCAGAGGTTGGTTGTCAGTACGATTAACCGCTTGTTGGGCGCTGTTTGTTCGCAAGTGCACGCGCGGCCCGATGAGGTCTTCAAGGTCACGGTGGCGGCCAACCCCACCATGATTCATCTCTTGCTCGCCATTGCGCCTGACCAAATCCGCCTGGCGCCGTTTATCCCGGTTGCCAACCATGTCCCCACCCTGAGCGCTGCTGAGCTGGGGCTGGCGGTGCATCCCCAGGCGCTGGTCGATTGCCTGCCGGGTGTAGCCAGTTACGTGGGCGCAGATATCAGCGCAGGAGTTCTGAGTACGCGCATGGATGAAAGCGCGGAGTTGACGTTGTTCATCGACGTGGGAACCAATGGGGAGACCGTCCTGGGTAATGCCGACTGGTTGGTGACTTGCGCTTGCTCGGCCGGGCCGGCTTTTGAGGGCGCTGGTGTGGAGCACGGGATGCGCGCGACCGTTGGCGCCATCGAAGAGGTGTGGGTTCACACCGATACGTTAGAGCCTACCTACCGGGTGATCGGCAAGGAAGGTGAGAAGCCCAAAGGCATCTGCGGCTCCGGGTTGCTCTCGCTGCTTGCCGAGATGTTCGTCACCGGCGTGGTGGACAAGGCGGGCAACCTGAAACTTGGCCGCTCCCCGCGCATCCGAGACGGACAGCATGGTCCGGAATATGTGGTGGCCTGGGGCCAGGAGACCGTGCACGGCCAGGACATCGTCATCACCAAGGTGGATATCGACAATTTGATGCGCGCGAAGGCTGCCATTTACGCCGGGTTTACGGTGATGGCGCAGAGCGTGGGGGTCGAGTTGGACGATGTCTCGCAAATGCTCATCGGCGGCTCATTCGGCCAGTATATCAACGTTGAGAAGGCCGTGCAGATCGGCCTGCTCCCTGATTTGCCCGCGCCGCCCGGAGCAGCCTCACCGTGGGATCGGTTTCGTTTCCTTGGCAATACATCGATTCGCGGCGCTTACATGGCGTTGTTGCGTCGTGATGCCCGCGTCCACCTGGCCGAAGTGGCAAGCATGATGACCTATCTGGAGCTATCGGCCGACAACACTTTCTACGACGCGTTCACCTCGGCTTTGTTCTTGCCGCACACCGATCTGGCACAGTTTCCGACGGTGAAGGCGGCTCTTGCCAGGTGACAACAAGGAGGAATCGCATGGCTACAGTCGAGTCCATAGACCAACTCGTCAACTACCGGCACCTGGTGACGCTGCCTGATGGGCTGCGGGTGTTGGTGCGGCCGCTGGTGCCGAAAGATCGCGATGCTTTGGTCGCGTTATTCACCAACCTGGGCGCGGCGGAGACGCAGTTCTTCCGCTCCAAAATCACTAACCCGGAAGTTGTGGCCGGTTGGGCTGAAAAGCCGGACTATACCAAGGTTTTTCCGCTCGTCGCCGTGGTTGGCGATCGCATCGTGGGCAACTCGACTCTGCACCTGGGCACCGGTTATACTCGCCACGTAGCCGAGATTCGTATCTTCCTGGCGCGCGAGTTTCGGCGCCGCGGCCTCGGGTCAGCTTTGATCAAGGGTCAATTGGAAATCGCGCATAAGCTCGGCCTGCATCAGGTTGTTGCCGAGGTCGTCGAGAACACCCCCCAGGTCATCCATGCATTCGAGCGTCTCGGCTTCGAGCGCCAGTTCGTCTGGAAGGACCAATTCATGACCTCGGACGGCGAAACGCTGGACATGATCGTCCTGGTGAACTTCCTTAGGCGGCCAGGAGAGATCTTCTGATGACCACCACCATCGCTATCGCCGGCAAGGGGGGCACCGGCAAGACCACCCTCTCCGGGCTGTTGATCCGCCATCTGCTCCAGCATAAGGGCGGCAAAATCCTGGCCATCGATGCAGATCCAAGCAGCAATCTGCACCTTGTCTTGGGCCTGCAATTGACGCAAACGATCGGCGACATCCGTGAGGAGGCGCGCACCGGCGTGCAACCAGGCCAGACCCGGCAGGACTTTCTCAGTTACGCGGTGCGCATGGCTGTGGAGGAGGGGGACGACTTCGACCTGTTGGCCATGGGCCGGCCAGAAGGGCAGGGCTGCTACTGCGCGGCCAATCATATGCTGCGCAATATCATGGACGGAATCAACAGCGGCTATGACTGGGTGGTGATGGACAATGAGGCCGGCATGGAACACCTGAGCCGGCGCACAACGCGGGATGTGGATCATCTGCTCCTGGTCAGCGATGCCAGCCTGCGCGGCATGGTGGCGGCCGAAGCGATGGTGGCGCTCAGCAAAGAGCTGGAGATCAATGTCCGTCACAGCCACCTCATCATCAACCGTGTGCAGGGTGATCTGACGCCGGCGCTGCGGGCCAAGGCCGAGGGGATGGGAATCCCACTGCTGGCCGCGCTGCCCTATGACCCGCTTATCGCTGAATTTGACAGCCAGGGCCGGCCCTTGATCGAGCTGCCCGCCGATGCGGCCATCAGCCGCGCCGTCACAGAGGTGGCGGAAAAGTTGCTCTCTTAATCATGCGCGCGATGATTCTGCCGGCGCTCTGCCGGATTGCTGAGAACCCGAGCCCGTTACAACTCGTCGAGCTGCCCGATCCGGTCCCGGGTCCCGGCGAGATCGTGGTGCGGGTCTCGGCGTGCGGGGTGTGTCACACCGAGCTGGATGAGATCGAGGGCCGCACGCCGCCGCCGGTTCTGCCGGTCGTGTTGGGGCACCAGGCCGTGGGGCGGGTGGTCGCGTTGGGGCCAGGCCTTTCGACGCAAGCCGCGGCATCGCAATCCAGCGGATTGCGGTACGGGGTAGGTGACCGCGTCGGCGTGGCGTGGATTTACTCGGCCTGCGGGACATGCGCGTATTGCCGCTCGGGCCGCGAAAACCTGTGCCCCGAGTTTCGCGCCACCGGCCGCGATGTGAATGGCGGCTACGCTGAGTTGATGGTTGTGCCTGAGCGTTTTGCCTATCCCATCCCGGACGCGTTCACCGATGTGCAGGCCGCGCCGCTGCTGTGCGCCGGCGCCATCGGCTACCGCTCGTTGCGATTGAGCGGGTTGCGGGACGGGCAGACCCTGGGCTTGACCGGTTTCGGCGCATCGGCGCATCTGGTGTTGAAGATGGTGCGGCATCGTTTTCCGCAGACTCAGGTTTTCGTTTTTTCGCGCACTGAGGCTGAGCAGGCATTCGCTCGCGAGCTGGGCGCGGCCTGGGCCGGCAACACGGATGACACGGCGCCTGCGCCGCTGGAGGCAATCATTGACACCACACCGGTCTGGAAACCGGTGGTTGAGGCTTTGCGTAACCTGGCGCCCGGCGGCCGGCTGGTGATCAATGCCATTCGTAAAGAAGACCATGACAAGCGCTATCTGCTAGATGTAGACTATCCGACGCATTTATGGCAGGAAAGGGAGATCGTGAGCGTTGCCAACGTCACGCGGCAGGACGTCAGTGAGTTTCTTGCATTGGCCGCCGAGATTCCCATCCTGCCGGAGGTGCAGGAATATCCACTGGCAGATGCGAACCGGGCCTTGACCGAGCTCAAGGCGCGTCAGATTCGCGGTGCGAAAGTTCTCATAACGGCTCTATAAGGTTTGATCGAGGAGGAGGAATGTTAGATACGATCTATCGCAAAATCAGTGAGCTGCTGGCCAGCCACGATCCAGTTGAGTTGCAGCAGGGCCTGGCGTTGGCAAAAGCTGAAGGAGCTGCTGCCAGCCCGGAAGATGCTCAGAAGCTGTGCGAGCTGATCGTGCCGCTGTTTTACATCGACCCGCTGGATCACCCGGAGCACCTGCCGGTCATAGAGGAGGCGATCGCGATCACATCGGGGTTGGATGAGTCGGTGATCCCTATTCTTATTCAGGACCTGGAGTCCAGCGATGTCAAAGCCCAGATGGCTATCGGCAAAGCACTGGGAGGAATGGGCGCCAAGGCCATCGATCCGCTGATCAACGAGTTCGAATGCACCTGCCCTGATCTGTCATGTCGCGCATTCTTGTTGTTTGCCTTGGGCAAGATCAAGTCGCCGGAAATCGTCAAGGCAGCCCCCCTCGCGCTGCAAGCCGCCGGTTCGCCGGATTTGGAGATGCGCGACACTGCCACCCGCGCCATCGGCAAGTTTGCTGAGTCGATTCCGGCCGGCAAGTTGCCAGAGGAGATACGAATGGGGTTTCAGGAGCGCCTGACCCGCAATTTGGCCGACGCCAGCCCGGGCATTCGCGCCAAAGCAGTGCGCAGCCTGGGCAAGCTGGCGCAATACGGCCATCTGACCCCGCGCGAGCAGTGGGAATTAGCCGCCAAACTGCGGCGCTTGCTGGGCGAAGATGAGCACTATGAGTGGGATCGCGCCTACGTGGTGCGCAAGGAAGCCAAGGAAGCGCTGCAATACACCTAGCAACCATTTTCAGAAGCCAGGGCGACCTTTGGTCGTTCCAGAAACCTGGCTTCTGAACACACCGACCGAGAGTTGGTCATTCATCCAACGGAGGAACCAAATGAAGATTATCGGCGAAAACATCCATATCATGTCGCCAAGGGTCAAAGAAGCGTTGGCCAATCGCGATGCGCGATTCTTCCAGGACTGGGCCGTGCGGCAGGTCGAAGCCGGCGCATGGGCCATCGATTTGAACATAGGTCCACAGAAGAAGCTGGGTCACGAGGTGCTCCCCTGGATGGTGAATGCTGTCCAGGAGGTGGTGGATGTTCCCCTCTGCCTGGACACCACCAACCTGGCCGCGATCGAGGCTGCCTGCGAGATCATCAAGCGCCAGCCCATCATCAACTCCACCTCGGCCGAGCCCGAACGGCTGGAGAAGGTGCCTTTGCTGGCTGCGAAGTACAATACCAAATTGATCGCGCTCACGATGAAGACCGAGGGTATTCCGGTAAGCGCGGACGAGCGCGTCAATATTGCGTTGGAGCACCTGATCCCGCGTTGTGAAGAAGTCGGCCTGCCGCCGGAGGATTTGATCATTGATCCGCTGGTGCTTACGGTAAGCGGTTGCCAGCAATACGTGCCCGAATGCATCGAGGCGGTGCGTATCCTGCAAGTAACCGGTGCGGGCGTGCAAGTGGGGCTCAGCAACGTCTCCAACGCCGTGCCCAACGAGATGCGGCCGCTGATCAACCGCACCTACTGCGTTATGCTGATGGGTGCAGGCTTGAACACAATGATCGCCGATCCTCTGGACCTCAAACAGAATGAGTTTATACGTATCGTCGAACAGCGCGACGCCAGCACTTCTGTGGGCCGACTGCTGCTTGCGCTGCATGATGCGGTCGCCGCAGGCGAGGAGCTGTCTGCCGATGCGGTCGATATGAGCGATCCCGATCAGGTTGCCATCTGGAAGACGGTCCAGATTCTGCTCAACAAGGTGATTTACGCGGACTCGTATCTGCGGGTCTGAGCATGGACGGATGATGAAGGACATAACGGAGGATCCATGGCCGCTCAATTGATCGAAGGCAAGATCATCGCAGAAGCAGTGCGTCGTGAGGCAGCAGAGGAGACGGCGCGACTGAAGGCGCTGACGGGGCAGGTCCCCACCCTGGCGGTTGTGCTGGTCGGCGAGAATCCGGCCTCACAGAGTTACGTCGCGTCCAAGGGGAAGGCCTGTGAAGAGGCCGGCATGGGCTCGATAACCCATCGGCTGCCTGCCACCGCCACTCAGGCCGAGGTGGAAGACCTGGTGAGGACGTTGAACACGGACCCGGCGGTGAACGGCATCCTGGTGCAGTTGCCGCTGCCCAGAGGGCTCGACGAAGAGCGGGTGCTGAACCTCATCAGCCTCAACAAGGACGTAGACGGCTTTCACCCGATGAACATTGGCCAGCTTGTGATGAAGGGCCGCACGCCGCAGTTCATCCCCTGCACCCCGGCCGGCTGCATCGAGCTGCTGGTTCGCTCAGGCATCGAAATCGCGGGCAAGGATGCGGTGGTTGTCGGTCGAAGCAACATCGTCGGCGTCCCGGTGGCGGCGCTGCTGCAGAATGCCGATGCCACGGTAACTACTTGTCATAGCAAGACGAAGGACCTCCCTGATAAGGTGCGCCGCGCCGACATCATCGTGGCAGCCATCGGCCGGCCGGAGTACGTGCGGGGCGACTGGATCAAGCCCGGTGCGGCGGTGATCGATGTCGGCATCAATCGGATTCCGGACGCGACGAAGAAGAGCGGATCTCGCCTGGTTGGCGATGTGAACTTTGCTGAGGCGGTTGAGGTGGCGGGCCATATCACTCCAGTGCCGGGTGGTGTGGGACTCATGACCGTTGCGATGTTGTTGACAAACACGGTGCGCGCGTTCAAGTTGCAGCATGGGATTGCATGAAACGTGAAGCGTGAAACGTGAATACGTGAAGAGGGCGACCAGTAATCCGCACACACTCACGCATCACGTCTCACGTCTCACGTCTCATGTCTTCCATCCCGGGAGGAATCTATGTCGTTACGATCCTACATCCAAGACCACCCCATGCCGCTGGTCGTGTTCTGGGAAGCGACGGCATGGGTGCTGAAGCGCATGAAACCCGTGTTTGCCAAAGTGGGCATGGAGCGATCGTCCAAGATCGTGAAGCCGCCGGAAGAGTTGGCGAAGCATCTGATCTTCAACTGCCAGAACTGCGCCCAGTGCGTATTGCACTACACCGGCATGACATGTCCTATGAACTGCCCGAAGCACTTGCGGAACGGGCCTTGTGGGGGAGTCAGGCTGAACGGCAAGTGCGAGGTGAAGCCGGAGACCGACTGTGTGTGGGTCCAGGCAGTGGCTCGGGCGCAAAAGACCCCCTATGTTCACGAGTTGCTGCGGCTCAACCCGCCCGTCGATTGGCGGCTGGAGGGGCAGGCATCATGGGTCACCTACTCGCTCGGCCGTGATCAGGTGCCCACCGGCACCGATGTCACCGTGCGCTATGCCGATGAGGTGCTGCCGCCCGGAGCCCTTGAGATGAATAGAAACCAGGTTTCTCCTAGAAACCTGGTTTCTGAAGGCCAGGAGGCGGCGCGATGAATGCACCCACACCCCCGGTGGCGCCGGCCGCGCCCATCCAAACCGGCCTGACTGGCCAGAGCAGCAACCTGGCTAAGGTGCTGGCTGCCGGTCACTTTGCCGTCTGCGTCGAGGTCTCGCCCCCAGTCGGACCGAACGTCGAAGCCATCCAGCGCGAAATCAATACGCTTAAGGGCTACGGCGACGCCTACAACGTCACCGACAACCAGTCAGCCATGGTGCACGTCTCCAGCCTGGCGGTCGGCATCATGCTGAAGCAGGCCGGCCTGGAGCCGGTGATCCAGTTCACTTGCCGGGATCGCAATCGTCTTGGCATTCAGGGCGACATGCTCGGCGGCGCCGTGTTCGGCATCAACACCATCCTGTGCCTGTCAGGCGATCATCCGATCTGGGGCGATCACCCGCAGTGCAAGGCGGTGTATGACCTGGACTCGATGAACCTGATCCGCATGGCCCGCATGATGCGGGATAACCAGGTATTCGAGAACGGCAAGCAGATTCCCAAGAAAGCGCCGGACTTTTTCATCGGCGCGGTGGAGAATCCGTTTGCGCCGCCGTACGAGTACCGGCCGTTCCGGCTGGCCAAGAAGATCGTGGCCGGCGCCCAGTTCATCCAGACCCAGCTCATCTTCAACGTGGACCGGTTCCGAGAGTTCATGAAGCGCGTCGTCGATCTTGGCCTGCATGAGAAGGTTGCAATCTTCGCGGGTGTTGGTCCCACGCGTTCGCTCAAGGTGGCTGAGTATATGAAGAACGAGGTCGCGGGCATGGACGTGCCCGATTGGGTGCTCAAGCGACTGGAGGGGCTGTCGAAGGAGGATCAGGCCAAGGCAGGGCAGGATATCTGCCTGGAGATTGCGAACCAGGTGCGCGAGATCGAGGGTGTGGCTGGCCTGCACGTGATGGCCGTAAACTGGCCCGCGGCCGTGCCGCAGATCGTTAAGGAGCTGGGGTTGTATCCCAGGCCGGTCCTATGATGCATCCGGGTTCTTCATGGGCGGAACTTCCTGGAACGCCATAACGTCTTCCAACTAAGGATTCTTCTGGAGGCGCTTATGTCGTGGAGGCTATTTCTGATCGTTGTGGTGCTCATAGTGAGCGCATGCACATCTGTGCCATCTTCGCCTGCACCGCAGGCCACTCCGGCGCCTGCCATTCCCGCCGAGACAACAGAACCCTCAGCGTCTACTGACACCAAGTCAGAGACAGGGTTCCAGCCAGGCGGCGTCGTGATCACGTTGGTGCGCAGCGGCGGATTGGCGGGCAAGATCGTCCGGTGGGAAGTTTATGGCGGTGGCCGCATCACCTCAAGTATGGGGCCGGAGGCGACCGTGACGGCAGAACAGGTTCAGGCGGTCGTTTCTGAGATCGAGAGGCTGGGTTTTTTTGAGTTGTCCGGCCAAAGCCGTTTGGGCGGCAAGTGCGCTGATTGCTACATCTATGAGCTTACAGTGCGGACCGGCGCGAAGGATAGGACCTTGACCTTTGTACCGCAGGCTTCCGGCACGCCGGCGCAGGTCCTGCAGATCATGGAACAGGTCAATTCTCTCTTGGCAATGCTGCCGCAGAGTTAGGAGCGGAGAGTCCCGGAGACAAATGGGCGACCGAGACCCCAGGGTCTCGGTCGCCCGTTTTTTTGTTCAGTGACTACTTGGTCGCTGGTAAAGGCAGGCCAAGCAGCCGCTCCGACGCGTTGGACGCTGGGCCACCCTGGACCAGGTCGAGTCGAGTCGACTTCATTTGCCCGTCTTCGGTGAAGATGGGCGCCCCGGGCGCCGCCTCGACGGCGCTGGTGGCCTGGAAGGCGACATCATCGATGAACAGGTTGCTGTTGTACGAGCCGTCAGTTTCGCAACGAATCTGCACCTGCACGGTCTGTCCGGCGTAGGCGCCCAGGTTCACCACGTGCTTCACCCAGCCCTCGGTGTTGGTGCTGCTGCACAGGGTATAGCTATCCACCACCGTGCTCCCATTGATGATCACGCCGCCGTAGTCGTACCCACAGGCGTCCGAGGAAGCGATCCAGTGCCAATAGGCAAGGTAGGGCGTACTTCCGGGGATGGTAATCGCCTGCTGGATATAGGAAACCTCGTAGTAGTCGCCGCCCTCCCATACTGCCCAGCTTCCCGTGTGCGGCGACACAGAACCGGGAAAGCCCGAATTAATGATGAGATCCCATCCCTGGTAGGAGTACTCGGTCCAGTAGAGAGGACCCTGCTCAAAACCAGGATTCTGGACCGGATTTGACAGCACGACCGTCGATTCCATGTTGCTCCAACCGCTTGCGCCCCAGGTGTTGGTTGCCTTCACCCAGTAGTAATAAGTTCCGGCCGCTTTGCCACTGGCTGACCAGGAAGTAGCGTTGCCGCTATATACCTGGCTTGCGCTGCTGATCGATGGCACGTTTAAGCTCTCCATAAGCACGTAGCCGGTCGCGTAGGTGGCAGCATCCCAGGTGACATCGTAGTCGGAGCTGCCGCTGTCGTTGCTGATTGTATTGAGATGAGGGGTTGCCGGCAGAGCAGGCCAGTCCCGCATGACCATGGGCAGGAAAACCTGGTTGGTCAAGGTATTGGTGCATCTGTAGATACGGATGTCATCGAGCCACCAGCCGTAATCGTCATAGCTCGTATCCGTGCCGATGCGGAAGCGGAAGCGAACCGTCTGCCCGGCCAGTGAGTTCAGGAGCAGGCGGCTGGAGTAGTAGCCCCAGGTCAGACTGCTGAACGCCTGCCGGCCGCCCAGCGGGTTGCCGAATGAGCTGGAAAGGGTGCCTCGATAGCCGTTATGGGTGAACAGCGAACCAGCATCGGTCCAGGTAGTGCCATTTGTGCTGTATTCCACCACGCCGCCATCGAAGTAGGAGCTCCCGCCCGCTTCGAACGAGTAGGCGTGGTTGAAGCGCATGTACACGTTGCTCCCCGTCGGCAACGACACCCCGTTGGTCATGCGGATGACGGAATCAGTCTTCGATGAGGAGTCATAGCCCCAGAAGTTGGTGACCCCGCTGGTTGCATAGGTCGGATCCCAATACGGGTTTGGATTCTGCGGGTAGTACCACACGTTAGAACCCACCGAGGTGCTTTTGGTCCAACGGCCGCTGGATGGGTTTTCCAGGTCATCATAGAACAGGTTGATGGCTGTTTGTCCGCTGGGACAGACAGGCGCCTCATTGACCGCACAACTCGCGGGCTGGTCGGCCATTTCCACGGCATCCGTTGCGTTGGCCACCTGCAGGCAGTCGCTGGCGGTGATGCCGTTGGTGCCAACCAGATTGAGGCACGCCTGGTACAGCTCGGTATGCAGATCTGCGAAGTCACTGGCCGAAGTCAGCAGGTTGGTTTGCACCTCGTAATAGATCTTGGCCGCCTTGGTGATTCCCAGTCCGGTGACCGTCGTTCCATTGAAGACGCCACCATCGGTGATCAGAAACGCTGCTTTATTCGATACACCGCTGTTGATGTGGACCCCACCGCCATCGCCCGTATTGCACCAATAGTTACTGCTGCCGACGCGGTCCGGGTCGCCGTAGGCCGGTGGATTGCTCATGCTGCGGATCGCTCCGATGGGCAGATCCTCGCCCATCAACCAGCGAACCCCGGGGGTGTCAGTGCCGCGACCATTGCTCAGGTCAACAAATTCACCCCAGATATCCGAAAACGATTCGTTGATCGCGCCCGACTGCATGTAGTAGAACAGACGCGACTCGTAATCCGTTACCGCATGAGTCATTTCGTGCGCTACGACATCGTCAGCGGCATAACCCTGGCCATATACCATCTGCGAGCCGTTCCAGAAGGCATTGTCGTAGGGACACGAGGTTGAGGTATCGGAATCGCAATAGCGTACGGTCGAGATGAGCTGCATCCCAGCGCCATCCAGACTATCCCGGCCATGCGTGTTCAAATAGAAGTTATACACATCACCGGCATAATCATAAGCCAGGTTCACATCGGTGACAGCCGAAGGCGGCTGGCCTTCCACCCGGACGGGGCCTGTGCCCGGCAGCCCCGCGGAGCGGTTGTTCGCATTGTCGTAGATCTTCCGATACATAGCAGCGTCGATCTCGCTGAAATGGAGCATGACCATGCCGAGTTGGGCATCGACCAGCACCAGCTCTTTGACCGGCCGCAAGTCGATTGCCTGGACTTCCATCCGCCAGGCCAGCCTGGTGTTTGGCAGTCCCGGGCCACCCAGCAACTGAGGATTGTAATACCATAGCTCGGGCTGTGTCACCTGTAGATCGGCGGCAGACAGTCCTGCGCCTTTGGCAATGACATTCAGAGCCGTCGCAGCCGCAGCCTCCGGTGCAATGCTTGGGCTGGAAAGTGCTTTGATCTCTGGCAGCACTTCGCCATTGATGGACAGAACATCCTTCTGAGCGTTTAGTTGAACGACTAACTCACCGCCGAGCACCGGGACGCCTTCGAAAATCTGTTGGAACCGGACAAATGAGCGTCCGCCATCAGCCTCCGTGACCCTCATCGTCTGCAGCTCCTGGGCTTGATCCACCAGGCCGAAAGGCTCGCCGTAGGCGCTGAGGAACTGCCTGGCGGCATCTTCAGGTGTTGCCGCGTCGGGCAGCGAGGCTGGTTGAGGGATGGGGTGGTTCAGGTCCGTTCCGATAAAGCGCACCTTGCCTGTGACAGCGTGATTGGCCACACTTAGTTGGCCGTCTGTTTGCTGGCTTAAGAGTTCAAGCGTCGTTCCCGGCGTGGGATTCTCAGCAAGAACCGCATGGGGGACCAAAGACAGCATGAGCAGGATCGTGATTACGGTGAGTGAAAGCGGGTGTTTCACGGATGACCTCCTCGACTCAGTGTAATGGAGCAAACGGCCGAGCTCCCCGGCATTGACAGAAGGTTTTTAGTTAGGAGAGAAAACTAGCGAAATTCAATTCTATTGAATACTATAACATTGCTGAAAGAGAACTGCAAGAAGTTCGAAGCGCCATGCTGGAGGTGAAAGTGCGTAGGGAATTCGCTTGACTTGTGGTACAATGCCGCAACGGCGCATACGGATACGGGCGCTGCACTTCAGGTAAAGGAGCCTGGCTATGCATACCCATGAGATCTATTCCTTGCGCGCACGGGAAGTGATGAATCGCAACTTCGTCCTGGTCTCGCCCATTGCCACCGTGCAAGACGCGGTCGACGCCATGTTCAGGAATGACTGCCAGGTCGCCATCGTGGACCGGACTGACGAGGATGATGCCTACGGAATCCTGACTTTTCAGGAAGTCGTCTATCGGCTGATTGCCAAGTCACTCTCGCCCACGCGTACGCGTGTGGCTGAGATCATGGTCAAGCCGTTGATCGTCGTTAGCCCTAATCTGCGACTGCCCTTTGTGGGCCAGTTGTTTGCACGCGTGGGCATCCAAAACGCTATCGTCATCGAGGAACACAAGCTGGTGGGCGTGATTTCCAGCAGTGATCTGGTGCAGGCGTTGATCAGGCAACCCACCATTCAATAAATCCCTTCAAGGAGGAAGTCATGGATTTTGGTTGGACCGAAGAACAACAGATGTGGCGCAAGGCGGTGCGTGACTTTGCGCAGAAGAAGATCGCGCCGCGCGTGCGCGAGATTGACAGCACGCACAACATCCCGGCGGATATTCTAAAAGGGATGGCGGACATGGGGCTATGGGCGCCCACAGTGTCCGAGAAGTACGGCGGACAGGGCATGAACGTCACGATGGCGACCATTGCCGCAGAGGAATTGGGCCGCGCCGATATCAGCCTGGCGCTGCCGGTGATGTATCTGGTTCAGGCAAGCTGGGGTTATGTCTTCGAGCGCTATGCCAGCGAAGCCCTTAAGCAAGAGATCCTGCCCGGCGTCACCGCGGGCAAGAATTTCCTGGGCATTGCGTCCACCGAGCCGGGCGGCGGCTCAGACATCGAAGGTGTGACGCGTTCGCGCGGCGAGCGTACGGCCGACGGTAATTGGGTGCTCAACGGCGAAAAACTCTACATCAGTGGCATCACCGAATCACTCCGGATGGGCGGCGCTTACATGACGCTGGTGCGCACCGATCCCGACGCGGGCCACAAGGGTTTCTCCTTCTTTGCCGTACCCATTAAAGATAATCCCCACGTGACCACGACGCTAATCCACAACTGGGGCCGCACCGGCATTTCCACCGGCGGGTTCAACATGGAAAACATGCCGCTGGCCGATCATTATCGCATCGGCAAGGAGGGGCATGGTTTCTATTACGCTATGGAGGGTTACACCTACGCGCGTGCGCTCATCGGCGCGACGTGCGTGGGCGCGGCCGAGACCGCGTTGCAGTTGGGCGTGGAGTACATCCGGCAGCGCAAATCGTTCGGCAAGCCGCTGGCTGCCTATCAGGGCATCAACTTCCCGGCTGCCGAGCGTTTCACTGACATCGAGTCGGCCCGGCTGCTCACCTATAAGGCTGCCTGGATGGCCGATGAAATGTACGCCGAGGGTGCGTTCAAACACAAGGACGTCGCTTTGTTCGGCGCCATGGCCAAGCTGCGCGCGCCTATCATGGCGTTCGAGACGTTCAACGAGGTTGCCAATTGGCTGGGTGCGATGGGGTATACCACTGAATACCCGATCGAGATGGGGATCCGCGGTGTTCGTTCCTACTCCATCGGCGCTGAGGGCGGCATGAACATCATGCGGATGATCATCGCGCGGGAGCTCATCGGAAACGAGTATACGAATCCGAGGCAATGAGCCAACTCGACCCCAACCGCCGTTTTCAAATCGCCTACGACCGCACCCGGACTGACTGGGCTGCGGCCGATCCGGCGCGTTGCGCGGCTTTGGCCGGGTGTGTGTTGACGCCAGAGGGCGTGCCGGTCTCGTATTTCGGCCGCCCTCATCTGGTGACACACCCGGGCGGTGAGGTGTTTGTGCCGGCCAGCGGCAAGCCTGGGCACGTGACTGTGGCAATTGTCCTGATGCACCACTTGCTCACGGCGGATGGCATCCCCCCCGCCGAACACTGGTTGGCGTTTCGGCAGTTGCCGGACGGGCTGTTCTACGCGCAGGCGTTTGCGAATCATGCCGAGGGCCTGCTGGCTGAGAGATTTGGCAGTGATGTGGCAGGCTTTTGTCGGGCCGCGGCCGCGTTGGGCGGCTCGATGCTGGATGCTGCGCCCGGCGGCCTGGCCCCGCCGGACGCATTCTTTCGATTTCAGGCTCTGCCCAGGCTGGCCGTGGCAGTGCAGCTCTGGGCAGGCGACGACGAATTTCCGGGCCAGGTGCGGGTGTTGTTCGATGCCCACGCCGGGCACTACCTGCCGACGGAGGATCTCTCCGGCATCGGTGATTGGCTGGCGCACAAGCTGGCCCACACATGACAGGGACGACATCATGACAGATATGGAGACACCCCCGCCCGTGGTTGCACGGGCACGACGCCTACTCCAGTTGCTGTGGGTCATCGTGTTGTTGATCGCCCTGGCCCCTGCTGCCTGGGCGGCGCCCACGGACAGCGACGTCCCTCGCCGGCCCGTGCAGAGTACCTATCCGGATCTCGATAGCCCTGATCCTCAAGTGCGCGCGGCAGGCGTACAGGCGATTCGGGCGGCGAGAGATACGCAGGCGGTGTCGTCCCTGCTGGCTCACATCCAAGACCCGGATGAGCGCGTCGGTTTGTATGTCGCGCAGGGATTGGTTGAGCTGGCTTCATCCACCGATCTGCTCCGGTTGCGCGCATTCCTCTGGGGCGCAGACGCGAACGGCCGTTGGCGTGCGGCTTTCGTGCTCGGGGAGCGACGCGATTCGCGCGCGATCCCGGTGTTAGCGCATGTCCTAGACGATCCTGAGGTGCTCGTGGGCCGAACTGCCGCGGAGGGGTTGGCGAAGATCGGAGGCCAGGCCGCGATCAATGCGCTGGTCCGCGGCCTCTACAGCGATCACCCCGCCGAAGTCATGGCTGCCCGCAACGGGTTGTTGATTTTGGGCGATGCGGCGGTGCCGGCCCTGGCAAAGGCGCTGGATTCGGGCGACCGCGAAGCCGAGATCAACGCAACCCTCGTGCTCGAAGCGATCGGCACGCCGGCCGCGCGCGCAGTCTGTTCCTGACCAACTCGCGATGATACAGAAGAGGCAGGACTTTCGCTTACACCGGCTGAAACGCCGGGATCCGCGGGTTACGCAACTC
>CAYYTK010000049.1:0-23957 GCA_964474695.1 uncultured Anaerolineales bacterium | reverse complement strand
ATGACCGGTACGACTTTATGAGACTTGTTAAGGTACGACTTTACGAGACGCTACATGGGTTAGTGTGTTAGTGCGTTAGTGCGTTAGTGCGGTGGTCCGGTCTATCGCATCATCGCACTATCGCACCATCATACTATCATACTATCATACTATCGCACTATCGCACCATCATACTATCATACTATCGCACTATCATACTATCGCACCATCGCACTATCGCACCATCGCACCATCGCACTACGTCTTCGTCTTGTCGGTCGCGGCGCGGTCTTCCCAGCGGTCGAGGTTCGCATCCACCTCAGCGGTTAGCTTTTCGAATGTCTCTTCAGAGACAACGCTATCTCGGCGCAGCCGCATCAGTGCGCTGCGTTGTGCGCGCAGCAACTCCAGCCGCGCACTGTCCACCTCTGCGGCAGTCAGTTTGGGATGGGTGCCCTGGATCTCGCGCACCGCGCTGGCGAAATCCTCCACCCGGGCCAGCAGGGCGGGCCGCAGCGCTTCCCAGGCCCCTTGCGACAGCAGCCCATCCCGGTGCATCTCGTCCAGGTGCGAAGCGGCCGCGCGAAAAGCCATCAGGCGTGCGTGGCGCAGCTCATATTCCACCCGGAGCGGGTCGCGTATGGCGATGCCCAGCTTGCGGACCAGGGGCTGCATCGTGGTGCTCTGCACCAGTAGGGTGAACAGCACCACCCCGAACGCCATGATACGGATCAGCTCGCGATCCGGCCCCAACGCTGCGGGCAGGCTGAGCGCCAGCGCCAGCGCAATGGCTCCGCGTAGACCGCCCCAATTCAGCACATGCAGCCAACGCTGCGGGATCGGTTCTGCCAGCCGGTTGTTGATCCAGCCCAACCCGTAGGTGACGATTGCCCGGGTGATGAGCACCGCCAGGATCGCGAAGGTGATCGGCAGCCAGTTCTTGGCCAGCGTTGGGATGTTGATCTCCAGGCCGATCAGCAGGAACACGAACGTGTTGGCCAGGAAGGCAACGTACTCCCAGAAGTTGAACAGCACGATACGGGTCGTGGGGCTCATCCCCTGCGGCCCGATGTTGCCGTTGATCAGCCCGGCCACCACCACGGCCAGCACGCCGCTGAAGTGCAGGCGTTCGGCAATCAGGTAGGACCCGAACGCCAGGACCGTGGTGAGCGTGGTCTCGATCAGGTAGTCATCGATGCGGGCAACAAGCTGCGCCACCAGCCAGCCGAGCAGGAATCCGACGACGATGCCGCCGGTCGCGACCCGCAGAAAATCGAGCAACCCGTCCAGCAGGCTGAAACTGCCGGCCAGGGCCACGGCCAACACCAGGTTGAAGACCACGATGGCTGTGCCATCGTTGAGCAGGCTTTCCCCTTCAATCAGCAGCGCCAGCCGCTTGGGCGCGCCCAGGGCGCGAAACAGCGCGACCACGGCCACCGGGTCGGTGGCCGAGATCAGCGCACCGAACACCAACGCCAGCGGCAGGCTCAACGGCGTGACTAAACTGACCAGCCCACCCACTGCCAGCGTGGCGATGATCACCCCCGGTATGGCGAACAGCAGGATGCCGGGCAGGTCGCGGCGGAGCTCGCGGAGGTTGACATGGAACGCGGCCTCAAACACCAACGGCGGCACCAGCAAGGCCAGGATCAGCTCAGGGTTCAGATCGGCCTGCACCGACTGCTGCAGGGTGAGCAACAGCCCCACGACCACCAGCGCGACGGTGTAGGGAATGCGCAGCCGGCGCACCGCGATCGCGACCAGCGAGGCGATCAGCAGGAGCTCGATGACCAGCGTTTCGGTGGAGATAAAGGTGCTCATGATGGACTATTATAGCATGAAGAAACCAGGTTTCGCGACCGGCCGGTCGTTCGAGAAACCTGGTTTCTTTCAATCCAAAATCGCAAATCGCAAATTGAAAATCGAAAATCCTCAGGAATGCCGATACACATCCCAGCCCATATACTTGCCCAGCGCCTCTTCCACCGCGTCCGCACAGCGGGTCAGGTTGATGGCGGTGTGATGCTCGAAGCCGTTCTCGCAGATGTACCGCAGCAGGGTCTGGAGGTCCGGGATGTGCGCCACGCCCCAGCCGCCGAAGGTGGCGAGCGGGTCGTCGGTCATCTCGCCCTCCCCCACGTAGGCGCTGATGATGCCGTTGACGTCGTCGGTGGAGACGCGGCAGTAGGTGAACGGTTCAGCCCTGACGCGGCCCACCACCGTGCCGAAGGTGTTTTCCTTGCCCACGGTGCCCGCAATGATCGCCTGGAAGTCCATCACCGGGATATCGTCAGGGTGGATCGATTCGGCCTTGAAGACGTCCTTGGGCAGGTTGGAGCAGTGGAACAGCACGCACTTGTCCGGGTCCTCGCCGTAGTTGTTGTTCCAATCCACCAGCGCGCTGGGCCGGCCCGAGGCCAGCGCCATCGCGTACATCCCCACCACGCCGGTGATGTCGGTCTCGCACGCCGAGGGCAGCAGGTCGTTGCTCATCATCGACATCACGGTGCACGGCACGACGCCGTAGAACTCTTCCATTGCGGTCCAGCATTGCAGCGCACTGGCAGACAGGCGGTTTTCGGCCATCCAGTCGTTGATCACCACAGCCATCCGCGCCATCTTCACCACGGCCTCGGCCGTCGCATTGTCGGTGGGCACGTAGCCCCGGATCTTGTCGACCATCGCCACGACTTTGGGGTCGCGCGCCGCGAGCTTCAACGCCTTGCCGAAGATCTCGGATAGGTCGATGGTTTCCACCGAGATGCCGGCGCGTTCCAGCAGCTTCTCCGAGAAGCGCACGGTGTTGAACGCGGCCGGCCGCGCGCCGATCACGCCGACGCGCGCGTTGCGCAGCCCGGCCACCACGCGGCACGTCGCTACGAAGCTGCGCAGGTCGCTGCGGAAGCTCTCGCTGGTCGGATCGACGGTGTGCCGGGTAGTGAGCGAATACTGGATGCCGTATTGGCGCAGGTTGTTGCACGCCGACATCTTGCCGCAGAAGGAGTCGCGGCGGTCGGCCTGGGTCATCTTGGCCGGGTCATCGGGCGTGGCCTGCACCAGCACCGGCACGTTCAGGCCGGACCAGCGCAGCGCGTTGACGAGCGCCTTCTCCTCGCCGAAGTTCGGCAGCGTGATCAGGACGCCGATGATTTCGTCGCGGTGCTGCTTGAACAGGTCCGCGCACTTCTCCGAGTCCTCATGCGTGACGATGCTGCCGAATTTGGTCTCTTCCGGCGTTAGGCAGATCGCTTTGATCCCCTCTTCTTCGAGGACCTTCAGGATCGTTTTGCGGCCGGAATCGGCCAGATGGGCGGGGAAGAATCCCCGGTTGCCGACGATGACGCCTAACACAGGTTGTTTCATTGCGGTACGCTCCCTCAAGAATGCTTTTTTCTCATATAGAACAGGCTTTGAATTCCGATGAAGATCAGCGTGAGCAGGCCCACACCGATGCGGGTCCACCACGAGCTCAGGGTGCCGTTGAACTGCAGGATGGACACGATGGTGCCATTGATCAGCACCCCGAACAGAGTGCCGATCACGTTGCCGACGCCGCCGGTCAACAATGTGCCACCGATCACCACCGAGGCGATAGCGTCCAGCTCCATTCCGGGAGCGTAGCCGCCGTACCCGGAGAGCAGCGAAATACTCCAGACGATTCCAGCCAGCGCGGAACAAAAGCCGCCGAAAGCATATACGATGATTTTTGTGCGCCCGACCGGCAGACCCATCAACCTGGCCGATTGTTCGTTATTGCCGATGGCATAGACCGTGCGGCCGAAGCGTGTGTAGAAGGACAGGTAGATCACCACCAACAGCAGCAACGGGCCGACAAGGGAAGGAATATACACATACGCCTTCTCGAAGAAAGGGATGTGCACTTTTGTCAATGCCAACGTGCGATAGAACTCGTTCGTGATGGGCAAGCCTTCAAGGGTGATGACGTAAGCCATACCGCGCGCAAAGAACAGCCCCATCAGGGTTACGATGAAGGGTTCCACTTTCAGGAAATGGATAATGCTGCCCAGTGTGGTCCCAAATGCGATCCCCATCAGCAGCATCAACGGCATCACGATGGCAGGATGGGTGCCCTTTGCCAGCAGGGCGGCTGAGGCGGCCGAGGTCAGCGCGATCATGCCGGCCACAGACAAGTCGATGCCCTTCGTCAGGATCACAAAAGTCATCCCGATGGAAACGATCATCAGGCTGGCCGTGTTGATGAACAGGTTGAAGAACACCTGTGGCTTCTGCATGTTCGGATACAAGCGAGTCCCTGCAAAATAGACCAGGAAAAATATGACGATCGTGGTCAGCATGGGGCCGTTTTTCAGCAGGAAAGGCTTAATTCGTTGCGTCATGTTGAGGCCCTTTCCGTTCAAACAAGCGATTCAAAAGACGACGGGCGTAATCGGAGTAAAGCAGGATCACCACCAGGACGAGCACGGCTCTGCCGGCTAACAAGGCATTAGCCGGCACTCCGAAGGTATACATGGTGATGGTGAAGGTCCAAATAATCAGGGCGCCGATGAGGCTTGCGAACAGCGAAAAACGCCCGCCACTCATCAGCGTGCCGCCGATGACAACCGCCAGGATGGCGTCCAGTTCATAGTTGAGGCCGTTGTTGTTCCCGTCTGCACTGTGGACGTAGGAACTGAGTATCAGGCCGGCGATGGCAGCGCAAAAGCCGCAAAAGGTATAGGCGATCAGCTTGATGTTCTTCTCGCTGATGCCGCTGTAGTAGCTTGATTTGGCGTTAATCCCGACCGATTCGATGAACAGGCCAATCGAGGTCTTGCGAACCAGCACCCAGGCCAGGACAAACACAATGGCCACAATGTATATAGACACCGGCAAACCTAATATGAACCCGTTGCCAAACCAGAAGTAGGGGGTGTAATAGATGGTCATGATTTGCCCATTGGTGATGAGCTGGGCAATGCCGCGACCGGCCACCATCAGGATCAGCGTGGCTACCATCGGCTGGATCTTTCCTCTTGAAACCAGCAGCCCATTCCACAAGCCGCATAACGTGCCCGCCGCCAGATCGGCCAGGATGATCAACGGCAGCGGGGTGTTCGTCATATCTTTCGTGAGAATCTCGTTGGAGATCAGTTTGTTGCCCAGGGCCGGATTGATCAGCACGGCGCCCATGGCGGCTGAGATCGCGATCACCGCGCCCACCGAAAGATCGACGCCGCCCGTGGCAATCACCAGGGTCATTCCGATCGCCACCAGCATCAAAGGGGCGGCATTGTTAACAACGTCGATCAGATTGCCGTAGAGATGGCCATCCAGGATGCCGATCTTGAAGAAACCGGGGGCGAAGATGGCATCGGCAATCAGAATCAAGGCCAGCGCAACGAGGGGCCAGAACAACCGGTGCTCACGGATGCGCTTCAGCAAAGAGGTGTTATCTTTCATAGAGTGCCCGCCATTGTCTGAATGATGGTCTGATCGTTTACGTCGCCGGGGTACTCAGCAGCCTTCTTGTGATCCCGCAAGACAATAATCCGATGGCTGGTGCGCAACACTTCTTCCAGCTCCGATGAGATGAACACACACGACTTGCCTTCTTCAGCCAGGTTCAGCACCAGCTTTTGGATCTCTGCTTTTGCTCCCACGTCGATGCCCTTGGTGGGTTCATCCAGGATCAAGACTTGCGGGTTCGTGGCCAGCCAGCGCGCCAGAATAACCTTCTGCTGGTTTCCACCGCTCAAGTTCTTCACCAGTTGATCCGGCGAAGGTGTGCTGATCCCCAGAAGCTGGATGTATTTATCGGCGATTTCATACTGTTTTTGGGCATTCAGGTATTTGAACCAGCCATTGTTCGCCTGTAGGGCCAGGATGATATTCTCGCGAATCGTCAGATCCCCAACGATTCCCTCAGCCTTGCGATCTTCAGGGCACAGGGCGATCCCGTTTCGGAGGGATTCCAGAGGCGAGAAACGCTCGATCTTTTTGCCCTTCAGTGTGAGTGAACCGGCGTCAGGCGTGTCCACACCGAAGAGCAGGTTGGCCAATTCGGTGCGACCGGAACCTAACAGGCCGGCGACCCCTACCACTTCGCCGGCGTTGAGCGCCACATCGACCGGTTCGAGAGAGCCCGCGCGGCCCAGGCCATTTGCTTCGAGCAGCGGCGCTTCTCTTTCCTCTTGTTCGCGTATGACCTTGGCCTTTGATACGGCGGCCAGATCGGTCATGGTGCGCCCTAGCATTTTGGCAACCAGCTCGACGCGCGGCAGGGAAGCCGTATCATACGTGCCCACAAGCTTACCGTTGCGTAGAACCGTGATGCGATCGGCGACGCGGTAGACCTGATCCAGGAAGTGGGTGATGAAAACAATACCGATCCCTTCGCTTTTGAGTTTCCGCATTACATCAAAGAGCAGATTGGTTTCTTTGGCATCAAGACTGGACGTCGGCTCATCGAGGATCAGGATCTTGGCGGAGAGGATCTCAAGGGACCGGGCGATGGCCGTCATTTGCTGGATAGCAATCGAATAATTGCCGAGGGGTTGGGTTACATCGATATCGACAGACAGTCTCTGCAACGCCTGTCTGGCTTGCGCATTGAGTTGTCTCCAGTGGATGCTGCCGAAACGACGGGGTTCATGCCCAAGCATGATATTCTCGGCGACGGAAATGTTGGTGCACAGGTTGACTTCCTGGTAGACCGTTGAAATCCCAATCTCCTGGGCATGCTGAGGGGATTTAACCTCCACCACTTTTCCGTCAAATTCGATGGAGCCTGCGTCCGGGTGCTCCACCCCGGTTAGTGCTTTGATGAGGGTTGATTTCCCGGCGCCATTTTCCCCGACCAGGGCATGGATCTCGCCTCGCTTCAGCGAGAAATCCACATTTTCCAGGGCTTTGACACCCGGGAAGGTTTTCGAGATGCCGGTCATGGTCAAGACGAAATCATCTGTGTTTGTCATGGGGGCTGCCCTTTACTGGGGGTTATTAGCCAAGGGGCGGCGTCGTAAACGCCGCCCCTTCAGTATAAACTAACCGAGTGAATGCCACAAGTGTCCCGGGACCTTACGCTTGAAGCAAGGGCAGCTTAGTACTTGCGGCTCGGCAGCAGTTCCGCGGCATTCTCGGGATAGTAGACGCTCTCGTCGGTGAGTGCTTCCTTGACGATGGTTTCGCCGTTCATCAGCTTCAGGCCCAGTTCCATGACCTGCGGGCCCAGCAGCGGGTTGCATTCGACGTCAGCCTGCAGCCAGCCGTCGATCATTAGCTGGAAGCCGCCACGCGTACCGTCAACGGACACCATGACGAGCTCGCCCGGCTTGATGCCGGCGGCCTTGATGGCCTCGACGGCGCCGATGGCCATGTCATCATTGTGGAAGAACACACCCTGGATCTGGCCGGCGTATTTCTTCAAGAAGGCTTCCATGACGGGCTTGCCCTCGGCACGGGTGAAGTTGCCGGTCTGGGAGTCCAGGATCTTGATGTTGGCATTGAGGGCTTCGCGGAAGCCCTTGGCACGGCCGACTGCGGCGCCGGAGCCGGTGGTGCCGCTCAGCTCAAGGACATTGCCGCCGTTGGGGAGCAGGCGGTTGAATTCTGCGGCAGCGCGCTTGCCTTCGATGACCATGTCAGAGCCGATGTGCGAGGCATACAGATCGGGGCTTGCGGTGACGGAGCGGTCGACAACGATGACCGGGATGCCGGCATCCTTGGCTTCCTGAAGAACAGCGTCCCATCCGGTCTCAACCACAGGCGGCAGCGCGATGACATCCACACCCTGCTGGATGCAGGAGCGCATGGCGGAGATCTGGTTTTCCTGCTTCTGCTGGGCATCGGAGAAGATCAACTTGACGCCCAACTTTTCAGCGGTCTCTTTGAACGAAGCGGAGTTAGCAGTGCGCCAGTCGCTCTCAGCACCTAGCTGAGGGTAGCACAGCGTCATGTCTTTGTACGTCTTCACCGCGGAAGCGGCAGGGGCTGCCGCTTCGGGTGCCGTGGTCGGTGCTGCGGTCGGCGCCGGGGTCGTGCAAGCTGCCACGACACCGAGGATCAACATCATCGCGACCAGAAACGAGATCTTCGAGGCCTTCATTGGATGCTCTCCTTCTTGTGGGTTGACTTACCTGGAATAGGTTGCGCGGCGCTTTTCTCCCGGGGAAAAACGTCATAACCTGAGATGACGTTACACCTTAATCGGCATCGGAGTCAATGCGCTTTCTTTGGGAAGAAGGTGAGATTCATGCTGACTATGCCGCGACGGCGCGCGCTTTCTCGACCACCAGGTGGGTTTTTTTGGGAAGAAGTTAACGTTCTTGCGATGGATTTCTAGTACTTCCTGGTGGGCAGGATCTCTGCGGCGTTGTCCGGATAGAAGATGCCTTCCTCGGAGGGCACCCACTTGGGAACGGATTCGCCGTTCGCTACCTTCAGCGCCAGCTCCAGAAACTTGGGGCCCAGCAGCGGGTTGCACTCGACAGTCGCATTGAGTTTACCGGCAATCATTGCCTCAAAAGCGCCGCGTGCCGCATCGACCGAAACGATCTTGATATCAACGCCCGGCCGCAGCCCATAGTCTTCGATGGCCTTGATGGCCCCCAACGCCATATCATCGTTGTGGGCGTAGACCGCCGTGATCCTTTTGCCGTGGGCCTTGAGGAACTCTTGCATTACTTCCTTGCCCTGGGAAACGGTAAAATCGCCTGACCGCGAATCGATGATCTGCATGTTCGGATAGTCTCGCAGGATTTCCCGGAAGCCTTTGTAGCGGTCGTTGGCCGGCGCCGAGTCGATCGTGCCCACCAGCTCGACGATGTTGGCCTGGCCGTTCGTTAGCTTGGCCATGATCCGTGCCGCGTTACGACCCTCTTCGAGGAAGTCCGACCCCATCAGGGTCACGTAGAGGTCCGGGGAGACGGCCGCGCGACGGTCCACCAGGATGATCGGGATGCCCGCGTCCTTGGCTTCCTGGAAGACCTCCTGCCAACCCGTCTCCGTGATTGGCGCCACACCGATGACATCCACTCTCTGGGCGATCAAAGAGCGGATGGCATTGATCTGGTTCTCCTGCTTCTGTTGCGCGTCAGAGAACTTGAGCTCGACCCCCAACGCTTCCGCCGCCTCCTTAACGGAGATAGTGTTCGCGGAGCGCCACTCGCTCTCGGCGCCGAGTTGGGCATACCCGACAATCAGGTCGGCATAGGTCTTTTTCAGGGCGGTTGTAGTCTGCGCTGTCACCGGGACCGGCGCGGCCGTTGCCAACGGCAGCGCAGCGGCGCCATCGCGCCCACAGCCTGTGACGGTGAGCAGCAGCATCGCCAGGATCAAGTATCTTAAGGGGTTGTTTCGTTGTTTCATTCGTTGCTTCCTTCCGCTTCAGCGCGGCGCGCGGGGATCACGATCGATACGCAGGTCCCGGCCTGGTATTCGCTCTTGATGGACACCCCGTACGGCTCGCCGTAGTACAAGCGGATGCGTCTGTTGACGTTGCCGATCCCATACCCGCTCTCCAGCCTGATCTCCCCGGAGTGGTCGGCCAGCTCCGCCTGAAGCTGGCCCAGCTTCTCCGGCGTGAAGCCGATCCCGTTGTCCTCCACCTGCAGCAGCACCTCGCTGTCGCGCCAGGGTTGCGCGCGCACCACGATCGTGCCGCCCTGGCGCTTGTTCTTGATGCCGTGGTACAGCGCATTCTCCACGAGCGGCTGCAGGATCAGCTTGAGGACCGTGTTGTCCGCCACCCTGTCGGCCATTTCGACGCGGTAATCCAGGATATCCCGGTAACGCATCTTTTGAATGGTCAGATAGTTCCTGGTCCGCTCGATTTCTTCGCCGATGGTGATCCAATCCCGGCCCTTGCTGAGGCTGATGCGAAAGAAGCTGGACAACGCTCGGACGATCTCGATCACCTGGTCGGTCTTTTTGGACTCCGTCATCCAGATGATCGTGTCCAGCGTGTTATAGAGAAAGTGCGGATTGATCTGGGCTTGCAGTGCTCTCAGCTCGGCCTTCTTCAGGTTTTCCTGTTCCTTGACCTTCGCGTCCAGAAGCTCTCTGATTCTACCCACCATGATGTTGAAGCTCAGGCCCAGTTCAGTGATTTCATCGACATTGCCGTGGGTCACAAGCGCCTGCAAATCATTCGCGGTGACGGTGGAGGTCATGTCGTGCAGCTTTTTGATCGGAAGGTAAATGCCCCGGGAGATGCCCCAGGCGGCCAGGACAGAGAAGACGATCGCTGCGAACATCAACACAAAATAGAGGATTTCCCAGCGCGTGAACCCGTCGCGTATCTGTTGGTATTGCGTGCCGGTGCGCTGCACCTCGAACAGGGCATAATCCTGAACCACTTCCTCCACCACGCCGGAAACAAAGCGAATGTTTTCCAGGGCCTTCTCATTTTCGGCCGTCGTGCTGCCTGTTGCGATCTGCCGCCCCATCTGATTCACCTCGTAAGTGAGCGTCAGCATGGTCCTCAGGATCCCTTCCAGCTTGATCCTGGCGCGCGGTGAGTCGGTGTTCTCTATCATCTGCCGCACTTTGGTGTTCACATCATTGATGATGTCGTACTGGCGGCCATCCGTGAACGCAACCTTGCCGGCCACAATGCGCCACATCTCGGTATCGATATCAGCCTTGACGTTCCCACCGATGCTGTTCGCGGTCGTGATGTTGGCGATGATCGCGTCATACTGGCGGCTGTAGCTCAACATCTGCAGCACCAGCACGACGTTGGTTACGCTCATGATCAAAATCACGAGACACAGCGAAAGCAGGATTTTTGCGCGCACAGACAGATTCATGGCCTATTTACCCCGAACACCACCTGCGATCTGAACTCCGTGGGTGTCAGGCCCGTGGACTTGTGGAAAACGTGGCTGAAATAATGTGGGTCGTTGTAGCCGACCCGGTAGCTGATCTCGGATGCTTTCAGCGGCGTCGTCCGCAGCAGGTCTTTGGCCTTTGTGATCCGGGCCTCGGTCAGATATTCCTTGAAGGTGCGGCCGGTCTCTTGGCTGAACACGGCGCTGAAGTGACAGGCGCTGAGGTTGACCTGCGCCGCCACGCTGCTGAGCGACATCTCCGAGTCCATGTAGTGCTGATCGATGTATTCCTGGGCCTGCTTGATGATCCCCGCGTATTGGTTTCCTGCGTGGCTGTCACGGAACATCAGCGCGCGGATCAGGACCGCACGGGCGCTTGCGCGAAGCTGCTCGACGGTGTCGATGCCGGCCAAAACCACTTCAAGGGTGTCGAGCTCCGGGAGCAGTTCGGCAACGTCTCCGTCCAGCTCATCCACAAATCTCGCTGTGGCCAGGACGATATCCGTGAAGACGAAACTCCTGGCGGCGGACGACCTGAGCGCCCTCTCGCCCAGCGGATGCAGGAAGGTCTCGCACAGTGCATCCAGGCCCTCTGCGGTCCCCTGCCGCAGGAATTCTTCGATGGCTGATCTGTCGATCTTGCGAAGATCGGCTCGATCGAATATGAACACGTCCTTGCGTCCGCCGGCGTCCGCCGTGCCCGCCGATGCGGCCGCCTGCAAGCTGTCCATGGCATGCATGAAGGACCGGCAGATATCGGTGATTCGTTTCTGTGGTGTGCCGGACCCGTCGGCCAACCTGAACCCGGTCGGCGCCACCGCTTGCCTGGCGCGCTCCAGGAGCAGATCGCGCTCCTCGACCAGGTTCTCAGGCGAGTTCCCTTTCAACAGGAGCACCAGCTCATCGATATCCTTCAGCAGCAGGAAGACATCCGGGTTGTTTTCTGCGATGCGCGAGATGAGCTGCTGGACGCGTTGATAACCGAGATAGTCGAATGGCTCCGGGCTGCCGGCGGGTTCAACCCGGATGACGACGACGAGATAATCGCGGGCGATCAGATCGAGGCCCAACAACCCGCTTTTCTCGATGACCTCCGCAGGTGAGGCCGCCCCGGTAATTAGCTTGAGCAGAAATCGTTCCCGCAGCGCGGCCCGGCTTTGTTCGACCTGTTCCCGCAGCTTTTTCAGCGCCTCTTGTTCCTGGTTTTCCTGGTCCAGCGCCGCGGCGGCTGTTCGCAGCACACCATGCAGGTCCTGCAAGGAGACGGGCTTCAGCAGATACTCGAACACGCCGAGTTTGATGGCTCGCTGCGCGTATTCGAACTCATCGTGGCCGCTGAGGATGATGATCTTGGTCGCGGGCAGGCGGTCGCGCACGATCCGGCTGAGCTGCAGGCCGTCCATGAACGGCATCCGGATGTCTGTGATCAGGACGTGGGGCTTGATCGCCAGCAGCAGCGGCAGGGCCATCTCGCCATCGGGCGCATCGCCGCAGAACTCGAACCCCGCGGCCCGCCAGGCGACGTTATCGCGAATTCCCTCGCGGGTGACGATCTCATCTTCGACCAGAAAGACCTTGTAAGCCATCAGGAGCTCCTCTTTGAGCCCGGTCTGTGCCGCAATCCGCGACGGCATATATGCCGCGATTGCGGCCCGACCCAACACGTGGCGCAATCCGCGACGGCATATATGCCGCGATTGCATCCCGCCCCAAGCCAGCGGCTTAGGTTACGTGTGCCGCAATCCGCAATGGCATATATGCCGCGATTGCGTCCCGACCCAAGCCAGCGGCTTAGGTTACCCGTATCGCAATCCGCGACGGCATATATGCCGCGATTGCATCCCGCCCCAAGCCAGCGGCTTAGGTTACGTGTGCCGCAATCCGCCGGATTGTTCATCCGCAATCCAGCGGATTGCGTTACAGAGCTATCGCGTCAGCGGCGTCGCGGATTTGAGAGCATCCAGCCCCACCATCCGCCCGATTTCCTCCGACCACAGCCGCAGGCCCAGGGAACGCAGGCTGCCGCGCAGGGTCAGCGGCTTGACGTGGAAGATGGGATTCTCCCGGTAGCACTTCTCCAGCAGGTAATTCGGGATGCGCGGGCTTAAGTGGTGGATGTGATGGAAGCCGATGTTGCCGCTGAACCACTGCAGCACCGCGGGCAGTTGATAGAACGAGCTGCCATACAGCGCGGCAGTCAGAGTGTCCCACTTCTCGTGGCGCTCCCAATAGGTGCCCTCGTAGTTGTGCTGCACGTAGAACAGCCAGACGCCGGCGGCCGTCGCGATCACGGTGATCGGGATTTGGACCAGCAGATAGGTTTTCCATCCCACCAGCGCCATCGTGCCGGCCACGATGCCGGCCAGGGCCAGGTTCGTCGCATGGACGCTGATGCGTTCGCGCTTGTCGTCTTTCGGCTTGGCGAACCGTTGGAAGAGCGTGAAACTCAGAAACGGGCCGATCGTCAACAGGATCAGAGGGTGGCGCCAGAAGCTGTAGATGAAGCGCTGCAAGCGGGGCAGCGCCAGGAACTCACCGACCGTCAGCGTTTGCACGTCGCCCACCCCGCGGCGGTCCAGGTCGCCGGCCGTAGCATGGTGCACCGCATGGTCGTGCCGCCAGCGGTAGTAGGGCGTGAATGTCAGCAGGCCGGTGATGATCCCCACCACATCGTTGGCCTTGCGCGACTTGAAGAACGAGCCGTGACAGCAGTCGTGAAAGATGATGAAGATGCGCACCAGGAAGCCCGCGGCCGGCACGGCCAGCAGCAGCGTCAACAGATAGGAGATGCGCAGGCTCAACACCATCAGGGCCCACAGCAACGCGTAGGGCGCGAAGGAGTTTACCAACTGCCAAACGCTGGTGCGGGTCTCGGCCGACTGGTAACGGGCCAGAATCGGCATCAGGAGTTTACGGTCAGGCGGGGTGCGGGTGGTCGGGCTGTTCATGGGCGTCTCCTTCTTTGGATGGGGGTATTGTATATGAATTTGGATGAGAAGGGAAAATGCTGTGGGTGGGGCCAGGCACACGAGAACTGAATAGCCTTGCGCGCCCAGCCGGCGCATGGGTTCAGATCGCGACAATGGGTGTATACTGAGCAAACACGTAACACAGGTATCCAGGGAGGATCGCATGAGCATGGAAGCACCGGGTTCAGCATTATCGCTGCCCGACGCGCCGGAAATCCCCGGCTTAACGTTTCGCCGCTACCGCGGGCCGGAAGACTTCCCGCTCATGGTCGCGGTGTACGACGCGTGCCGGCCCGTGGACGGCAACGACTGGCCCATGACGGTGGCGAGCCTGGCGCGCATCTTCGCGCACCTGGACCATTGCGACCCGCACCGTGACATGATCTTCGCCGAGGTGTCCGGGGAGACGGTCGGTTACGGCCGCGGCGAGTGGTATCGCGAAGCGGCCGGCGCCTATCTGCATCAGATGTATGGGCACGTCGCGCCGGCCTGGCGCCGCCGCGGGATCGGCCGGCTGATCCTGCGCTGGACGGAGGCACGGCAGCGCCAGGCGGCGAGCGAATGCACCGAGCCCGGCCCGCACTGGTTCCAGGCGGAGATTCACGATAGCGAGCAGGACACGGCTGAGCTGCTGCTGGCCGAGGGGTACGCGGTCGCGCGGCGCTGGTATCAGATGACGCAGCCGCTGACCGGCGAGATCCCCGCCGCACCGCTGCCCCCCGGCCTGGAGGTGCGGCCCGTCACGCCCGACCAGTACCCCGCGATCTGGGCGGCCGACGTCGAAGCGTTTCGCGATCACTGGGGCTATGCACCCCCACCTGCCAGCGCGTACGAAGAGTGGCTGGAGGACCCGATCGCGATGCAGACCGCGCTGTGGCAGATCGCCTGGGACGGCGACCAGGTGGCCGGCCAGGTGCGCAGCTTCATCAATCCCCAGGAGAACGCGAAGCAGGGGCGTTTGCGCGGCTACACCGAGTGCATCAGCGTCCGGCGGCCGTGGCGGCGCCGCGGGGTGGCGGAGTCGCTGATCATGCGGAGCCTGCGCATCCTCCAGGCGCAGGGCATGACCGAGGCCGCGCTCGGCGTGGACACGCAGAACACCTCCGGCGCGCTGCGCCTCTACGAGCGCTGCGGCTTCCGCCCCCTGTTCGGCGGCGCGATCTATCGCAAGGCGTTTTAGCCCTGGGCCCATCAAAAAGGCGGGGCGCCGCGCGTCCCGCCTTGGGCTGAGGGCCAGGTCATTCGACTACATCACTGTCCGACGAAGCACTCCAAGGGCAGCCAGGACTCATCCAGGGCGTTGACTGCCGAGACGCAATCGCCCTGGTTCGCGAACCCGCCCGCCTGCCAATTCTCCTGGCAGAACTGCGCAATGCTGGATGCGCTGGTGAAATAGCTCACGCATTTGCCGTGCGTAAGGCCGCACTCGTTGTGTGCCTTGCACCACTTGCTCGCCTGGTTCTGGTTCACAACGCCGACGCAGGCAGACAAGGTCACAGTGAGCAGCACCAAGACGATGAGTAGGAACATCAGCCGTTTCATGGCAACCTCCTTGTTAGCCACTATACAGTAAACTAGATGCGGAAGCCCCCAGCTCACATATTATCTTATCATACTGTCGCGATAAATGCAAGTTATTCTACGAACAGAATTGCATTCCGCGCCTGGGGTAGAATCGAGTGGAGCTTCCCAGATCTGGGCCGGAGTCTCCGTCTTCTTCCCATCCTCTTTCTTATTTGGTTCTTAGAGGTTCTTCTTTGCTTCACCTGGTGTGGTAGTGGCTTCACCTGGTGTGGTAGTGGCTTCACCTGGTGAGACGCACTCTTCATTTGACGGTTGCTCAGCCGCTTTGTCGCCGGCTTTGGGGCTGTTCACTGATGCAGCATCGCATGATGCGCAGCTCATCATACGAGATTGTGCCCTCGAATAGGTCGAAGACGGGTCGGAGCTGTGCGGCGCCGTGCTCAGCCAGCGCGGCGAGCACGCGTGCCTGTTCCCCGGCTGAGAGCGCAGAGAGCGCACGGATGCGTTCGGGGTCGAAGCGCTGGCCGGCCTGGACGCAGCGTTCCAGGTGCTGCACGATGGTGCCGCGCGTCACGCCGTACAGCGCCTGCAGCTCTTCAAGGGTGTAGCCCGCGGCGAACAACGCTCCGACCTCCTCGGTCCGGCTGCCGCGTACAACGGGCGGCTGCACGGGCTGCCGCACGGGGGCCGGCGCAGCCGCGGGCCTTTCCTGCAGTCCGCGTTCGCCGCAGTAAGCACGGATCACATCCAGGAACGCGTCGCCGTATTGCGCCAGCTTGCGTTCGCCTACGCCGTGGATGGCCAGGAAGCGCCCCGGCGATTGTGGGTAGCAGGCGGCCATCTCCGCCAGCGAGCGGTCGGAGAAGATCACAAACGGAGGCACGTTGGCCGCTTCGGCGAGCTTACGGCGCAGGGTGCGAAGCTGCTCGAAGAGCGCCGCATCGTAGGCCTCGGCGGCAACCGGCCGGGGCGTCTCGGCGGCAACGGACACCGGCGCACCGCGCAGCACAGCGATCCCCTTCTCGGTCAGCGTCAAGTTGCCATGACCCATGTCCTGGGTCACCAGCCCCTGGCGGATGAACTCGTCGGCAAGATCGCGCCACGCTTCGGCCGAGCGGGTGCTGCCCGTGCCGTATTCCGGTGCCTGGTCGTGCCGCCAGCGCAGCACTTCGGCCCGCCGTGAGCCCCTCAGCACATTAATGATGTGGCCAGGGCCGAACGTCTGGTCGGTGTTGACGACGCAGCGCAGAAAGAGGCGGGCGTCCTCGCTGACATCGATGCGCGGTGTCTCGGCCGCGGCGGACAGGCAGTTATCGCAGAAACCGCACGTTGCCGCGGTGAACTCCTCGCCGAAGTAGCTCAGCAGCGGCCCACGGCGGCAAGCGGTGGACTCGGCGTAGCGCACCATGGCTTGCAGACGCGCCTCACGGCCTGCGCGTTCCGACTCCGCGCCGTCGTCGATCTGTTTGTGACGGATTGTCAGATCCGCCCGGCTCAACAACAGCAGACAATCGGCGCGCAGCCCGTCGCGGCCCGAGCGGCCAATCTCCTGATAGTAATGCTCCAGGCTTTCCGGCAGGTTGTAGTGCAGCACAAAACGCACGTTCGACTTGTTGATACCCATGCCGAACGCGATCGTGGCCACGATGATCGGAACGCGATCGCGCGAGAACTCATCCTGGTTATGGCGTCGCGTCTCCGCTTCCAGCCCGGCATGATAGGGCAGCGCCGGCCACCCGTCCGCCGCCAGCCGTGCGGCGAGAGCATCCACCTGGCGCCGGGTGCTGCAATAGATGATCCCCGAAGAACCTCGGTGAGCCTCCAGGAGCGCGCGGACCTGCTCGTACCCGTTCGTGCGCGGCTGCACTTCGAGGAAGAGGTTTTCCCGGTTGTAGCTGGCCACGAAGATGTCCTCGCTTCGGAATCCGAGGATTCCTCGGATATCGTCCTGGACGCGACGGGTGGCCGTAGCGGTGAACGCTGCGCAGACCGCGGCCGGGAAACGCCGGCGGACCGGCAGGAGCTGGCGGTACTCCGGCCGGAAATCGTGTCCCCACTGCGAGATGCAATGCGCCTCATCGATGGTCAGGCAGGCGACGCCCGCGCGCTCCAACAGCACGAGCGTCTCGGGCCGCAGCAGCGTCTCAGGCGAGGTATACAGCAGCTTGATCTCGCCCGATCGGACGCGCTCGGCGGTGCGCAAGTAGGCCGGATGATCCAGGGTGCTGTTCAGGAAAGCGGCCGGTGCGCCCACTTCGCGCAACTGCATCACCTGGTCGTGCATCAACGAGATCAGCGGTGAGACCACCACGGTCAGCCCGTCGAACAGCAGCGCCGGCAGTTGATAGCACAGCGACTTGCCGGAGCCGGTGGGCATCACGGCCAGGGTGTCGCGGCCGGCCAGGACATTGGCGATGACCTCGGCTTGCAGCGGGCGAAAGGCGTCGTAGCCGAAAACCGTTTTGAGGAGCGCCTGGGCCTTGGCCAGGGTTGGGCCATTTGGGGGTTCAACCGGACGCGCGGCCGGATCGGATCGGTGGGCCGGCGGAGTGGGCGCTGTTTGCGGCGGTTGGTTTGCTGACGTCGGTGCCCTGCGCGCAGGCTGCGCGGTGTCGCCCGGGCTTTGGGGCAGGAACCAACCGGAGAGTTGAACGAAGCAGCGCAGCTCGGCCTCCGGGTCGTTGTCGGGCCGCCACCAATGTGCCAACGAGACGCGCACCAACGCTCCGGCCGGGATCGTCTCGGCCGGCTCCTGGAAGCCGACGAAGGTGAGGGTGCGGCCGCCATCGGGGCAGGGATAGCGGTAGCGGATGCGCTTGCCGGTCTCGTCGCGGCATAGTGCCTGGTCCGGCCGCCAGAACATCGTGCTGAAGGGAGGGATCCCTGTGCGTTGGGCGATGTAGAGCGCGCCGGTGGCCGTGGTTTGGGTCAGGCCCTGGTAGAGGCTTTCGATGCCGCCCGTGGCAGGCGGCATGTGCGCCGCGATGAACACCTCCGGCGCACTCATCGGGCCGAGTCGCCTCTTGGCATGGACGATGATGTTTTCGACGTGGGGTGGGATCGTCTGATTGGCGGGCGACGCGTCAACCTCCCACACCTCGCCCACCTGGTATTCTAGCCCGACACGCTCATTGAAGCCTGCATCAGGCGCGATGAGCCGAACGCTGCGGCCTTCAAAGGTAATGCCGCCGATGCATGCGCCGCCGCCCTGCCTTGTCTTGGCCACGATGAGGACCTTCATGCGCGTCGCTCCTTTGTTTGGGTTGCCAACTTTCAAAAAGTTGGCAACCCTAGAATGAAGATGGCGCTGGCGTCAGGTGGATCACCGCGACGCCGAGATCGGCAATCAGCCGGTCGGCCAGCAGCGAGCGGTGGCAGGCCGCCGGCTCGCCTTCCACGCAGAAGAGGGCCACGACGTGCGCTTCGACGCCCAAGGATGCGGCGCCTAGTGAGGCGATGAAAGCAGCGCTGTCGAAATCATCCAGGCGCTCGCTGCGATATGCGGCGATGAACGCCGGGCCGAGGGTCGCGCGCTGCCGCTTGGGGGTCTTGGTTGCAGCGTCGGCCGCATATTGCGCGGCGCGCGTCTCTGCACTGGGTGCCAGGTCCGGCAGGTGCAGGTAGCGAACGCCCAGCTCAGCCAGGCGTGCCTGCAGCCGTTGGCTGTTGGCCCAGGCATAGGCGCTGCCCCGCACCCCGCGGCGGGCGCGCACATCGCAGAAGGTGTCTACGCCGGCCTGGGTCAGCGCGGCAAAGAATGCGGTCGCATCCCAGCCATAGGCGCCGATCGTGACGAACCTCGGATCACTCATCTGCCTCTTCCTCCTCCGCCTGGACGGCCGCGTCGGTTGCACCTTCTTCCGCTTTTCGGCCCGGATCGGCCGCGCGATAGCGCTTGCGGGAAGTGAAGTCGTGCTCCCCGAAGAGGCTGAGTTGGCCCTCAGTCAGGTCGGCCAGGATCTCATCCTGCGAACACAAGATGTCGTGCTCATCGATGTGGGCCACCGGGATGCCCAACTCGATCAGTGACGGCGCGATCAGCTTGCTGCGGTGGCACAACTCCGGTTTGCCCTCGCTGCACATCAGCGCGACGCGGCGCTGCTGGCGGAATGCAGCCTGGACGCGGGCGATCCCGGCGCGGTAGAACGACTTCTCCTTCACCCGCGCGTAAACGACCTTGTCATCCTCGTAGCAGTCGCGATCTTTGGGCTGGCCGCCCAGGGCGTCGCCGAGATAGAGGTAGCGGACGCCGCGCTCCCGCAGGCTCGCCGCCAGGGCCTCTTTGGAGAATTCCGGCTTGAAACGGGAATAGGGCGCAGAACGGACATCGATGACATACTCGATGCCGTGCGCCTGTAACGCGGCCACGAACTCGTCCAGCGAGCGGCTCCCGTAGCCGATGGTGTAGATGGGGATAGCAGAGATAGCGGCCATCATGTGATGGCCGCTATTATAGCGGCGGGGGACACAGTTGGCAACTGCGCCGTTAGTGCGGGGCAGTTGCCAACTGTGAGCTTCTATTTCACCACCGCGGTCACCTCAAAGGTGCGGATGGGGAGCTTGCACGGGGGCCGCGCTTGCAGGCAGGCCGGCGCGTTGACGGCGGTCAGGGCCGTCGTGCCGGCGGCGTGCGCCTCGAATACCCCTTGCGCGCCCTCGGGGATCGATGCATCCGCCAGCGGGACCAGGACCCGCGGGTCGGCGATTTCGACGGCCCAGGCCCCGCCTTCGCCCAGGTTCAGCAGGAGGCGTTCACCCACGCGCAGTTCGCTGGTGCGGCCGTAGTCGGCCGCGGTCACTTCGAGCAGCCCATTGGCGGGCGCGGTTGCGGGCGGCAGGGGCGCGGCGGCCGTGCTCGTGGGGAGCGGGCCGGAAGAAGATCCCGCGACGCTCGTGCTGACCACCATCCCCGATCCGGTGGGCGTGGCGGCCGGCTCCGCGGCCGGCGTAGCGCTGGGAACGGCGGTGGGGGCCGCAGGGTTCGCTGGGGTGGCAGTCAGCGGCAGGCAGCCCGCCAGCAGCCCCAGCGCTGTGGCCAGCAGCGCCAGCCGGGTGATCATGTGCATGTGTTTCATGGTAGCCTCCATACCAGGGACGTCCTGCAGCGCGCTGCGGTTCCATCGCTGCCGCGCTCTCCCGGATTATAGAGTCCTCCCCGGCGCATGTCAATCGCTTGCACCCGGCCTTAGGTTCATTTTCCCCTTGACACGCGCCTGCCTGGGCGCGATAATGAAGCTGCGATTGCGGTTGTCAGAATCGTTATACAGACCGCACAAACCCACCGGAGGAGCACACCATGACACGCCACGCGCCCCGCCAGTTTTTCCTGATCGTCACCCTGATTCTCAGCGTCGTGTTGAGCGGCTGCGGCACCCCCACGCCGCCGCCGCCCACCGCTACGCCCACCGCCACCCCCACGCCTGAGCCGACCGCGACCCCCACCCCACTGCCGCTGGCCGCGTGGGTGACCGAAGGGGAGGCCGCGCTGGCGCGTTCCGACTTTGCCGGGGCCGAGGCGGCCTACCAGCGTGCCATCGACGCGGATCCCGGTTATGCGGCTGCCTACATCGGCCTGGCCTGGGCCTATGGCTGGCAGTTGAACCGGCAGGCGGAGGCGCTCACGGCCGCCCAGAAGGCCGCGGAGTTGGCGCCCGAGGACGCCGCGGCCTGGGCCGTCCTGGCGCACGTCAATTACCGCAGAGAACAGGTGGCCGCAGCGGTCGAGGCAGGCGAGAAGGCGGTGGCGCTCGATCCCGCCAACGCGACGGCTCAGGCCGCGTTGGCGCGCGCGTACTGTTCCGACGCTCAGTACGATGCTGCGTTGAAAGCCGCCGTTGAGGCCGTGAAGCTGGAGCCGGGTTCGGCGTATGCCTACACCTCCCTGGCCGTGGTGTACGAGTGGATGGCCGACTATGGCCGCGCCCAGGCCGCGGCGGAAAAGGCGATCAGCCTCCAGCCTGAGTTTGCTCAGTGGCGCGTGCACCTGGCCGATCTGCACGACACGCGGCTGCACGAGGAGGCCGCGGCCGAAGGATACGAAAAGGCGTTGGCGCTGGCGCCGGACCATCCGCAGGCGCTGCTCGGCCTGGCCGACCTGCAGATCGCCAAACGGGAATATGAGAAGGCCGAGGAGTTGATCTCGCAGGCGGCCCAGATCGCGCCATCTGCCGCGGACCCCCTGATTAGCTGGGGCTACCTGTACCTGGAGCAAGAGGAGTTCGAGAAGGCCAACGCCAAATTCAAGGCTGCGGCTGAACTCAAGCCGGGGACCTGGGGCCCTGTGGCCGCCCAGGCCGACGTCCGCCTGCGCCAGGGGGACTGCGAGAGCGCAGCCAGCATGGCGCAAGACCTGATCGCCAGCCATCCGCGGGTCGCTGCGCTGCGGCTTGTGGGCGCCTGGGCCAAGTGGTGCCTGGGTGACACGGCGCGCAGCCTGGAGCTGACGCGCGAGGCCGTGAAGCTGAACCCGTACTCCAGCGAGGCGCACTGGCTGCAGGGCATGCTCCTGGCCGGACAGGAGCGCTGGTCGGATGCGGTTGCCTCGCACCTGACCGCGGCCCGCTACGCGGGCGCGCCGGTCGCGGCGCACAACGCGCTCGGCGAGCTCTTCATGAGTCAGAACGAGATCGAGAAAGGGGAGGCGGAGTACACGCTGGCCGCCGCGCTCGATCCCAACGATGCCAGCGCCCCGCGCGGTTTGTGCACCGCCAACTGGTACATAAATGAATTCGAGGAAATGGCGGCCTCATGCGAGCAGGCGGTCACGCTCGATCCGAAGGACTCGCAATCCCAGGCGATGTGGGGGGCAGCGCTTTACCTGAATGGCCGCTATCCGGAGGCCATCGCCGCCCTGAAGGCGAACCTCGTCGAAAATCCCGAGGACTTGTTGAGCCACTTCTACCTGGGCATGGCTTATCTGCGTTCACAGCAGTACGCCCTGGCCAACAAGTCGCTGGAGACATACCAGAAGATCAGCAACTCCGACAACGAGGACCTCGCGTATCTTGTTTCGGCAACCGGAGAAGGCTGGACGATGCGTGAGCCTGTGGCGCTGGAGGCTCTGCAGGAAGATGGCAAGCAGCTCGCCGAACGTACTGTGACCTGGAAGGTGGAGAGCAGCGGCGAGCTGACCCGCACGTTGACCGTCGCGCTCAAAGCCCTCAAAGATGAGGAGCCGGAAGAAACCTATCAGGCGGCGGCCAGCCTGTTGGGCCTGGCAGCCTTCTACCTCCCGCGCATCACCCCGGAAGTGAACGGGGGTGCGCTCGCGCGCGCCGCGGATGCAGCCGGCAAGCCGCTCTTCGACAGCGAGATCGCGCTCAATGACATGTGGCTTTACTTCAGCGGGGATTTGAGCTCGGAGGGTTACGCCGATGCCATCGACTTCATCTTGCCTGCGGAGGGCCTGCGCTCGCCGGAGATGACCGACAAGCTGGTGCAGGCCACCGCGGCCGAAGTCACGGAGTTGCGGGAGCTGGAGGCCAAGGAGCCTTTCACCTCGAAACGCCTCGATCAGGCAGGGCTGGACGCGTATCTGGAGGAGGCCATCGATGACGAAGGCAAGACAGAGGCCCATAATGACGACCTGCTGCTGACGATGCTGGGTGCGCTCGAGCCGCAGGTGGACCTGTGGGAGCGGGAGGTGGCGCTGGAGTCCGAGCAGATCCTGGGCTTCTATGACGACGAAGACAAGACGTTTTACGTAGTCTCCGATAAGGCGCCCGGCCTCACCGATCGGACCACGCTCGCGCACGAATACGTCCACGTGCTGCAAGACCAGGTCTTCGCGATCGGCGCAGCCAGGAACGAGATCGACAACGACGATCAGAGCATCGCCTACATGGCGCTGATCGAGGGGGATGCGAGCCTGGTGACCGCGCAGTTCATGGACGAGAAGCTGCCTGCGCTGGAGCTGATGCAGACCCTGGAAGCGTCGGCCGCGGAGATCGACCAGGAGGAGCTGGAGCGCAGCCCCGCGCTGCTGAATGCATGGATGTCCTTCCCCTACGAGCAGGGCGCGGCGTTCGTTGCTGAGGTCTTCAGCACGGGCGGCTGGGAGGCGGTGAACGAGTTGTATGAGAACCCGCCGGTTTCCACCGAGCAGTTGCTGCACCCTGAGCGCTATCGAGCCGGCGAGAAGCCCGTCGACGTGCCGCTGCCCGACCTGTCACAGACGCTGGGCGGCGGCTGGCGCGTGGCCCACGAGCGTAACACCCTGGGTGAGCTGACCTGGAAGCTGATCCTCGCCGAGCTGGTTGGGCCGGCCGGGGCAGAAGCCGCCGCGGACGGCTGGGGCGGCGACAGCTATGTGCTGCTGCAGGAAGGCGCGGAAGGCCCGGGCGCGGCGCTGCTGCGCATCGCCTGGGACACGGCGGAGGATGCCGAAGAGTTTTGGGCGTTGGTGCGGGTCGCATTGGCCACCCGCACAGGCTTCAGTGAGGTGGTTGCGGACCTTACCGGTGATGGCCTCACGCGCACCTTCGCAGGCCCGGATGTCTACTGGATCGTGCAGCTAGACGATGACACCGTGACGCTGGCCATCGGCCCAACGGAGGAGATCGCGGGCAAGCTGTTTGAAGCGGTGTCCACCGCCTCGAACTGATGCCGGTAGACCCAGCCGCCACGCAATGACTTCGCCCTGAATAGCTTTCAAAGGGGTGTTTTGGCCGCCGGCCGGCGGCCAAAACACCCCACT
>CAYYTK010000048.1:0-25327 GCA_964474695.1 uncultured Anaerolineales bacterium | reverse complement strand
AACCATTGCTGTCATTCTATCCATTTTCGCCCGATTTCCTAGTTGGAAGTCCTGGTCAAACACCCCTGCAAAATTTCTTCTAGCGCGCGATGTCCTGTTGTGTCCAGGGGGACGCGCGGCCGGCCGGGCTGGCCAGGTAGATCGCAGCGCGTTCGCTGTCGACGGCGAGGCCGAAAACCGGCGCGGCGCCGCGGCCGGCAGCCAGGGGCGCCGCGGTCCAGCGGCCGCGGGTCAGGTCGTAGGCGAAGACCCCTTCCTCGGCGGCCACGAACAACCGGCGCCGCGCCGGGTCGACGGCGATGGCCTTCGCGGCGGTCAGCGGGCGGTCGAGGGCGGCCGGGATGAGGCCGGCGATCGCCCCGGAGCCGCCGTCGAGCACGGCAATCTGCTGGTAGCGCGGGGACAGCGCGTAGATCACGTAGACCCGCGGCGCGGCGTATTCCGGCGCCTCATCGACGGCCAGCCCCTGCGGGAAGCCCCAGCCATCCAGGTGCGTCACCGCCAGCAGCGCAGCGGTTTCGGCGTCCAGCACCGCGACCCCGGCCTCGCCGGTCAGCGCGACGAAGACGCGGCCTGCTGCGCGGGGCGCCGCCGGGACCGCGGCCACGGCATACGGCCCCGCGCCCACGGCCACCTCGGCCAGCGTCTGCAGCGTGTCGGCCGACAGCACGCGCACGACGCCGGCCAGGGTGTCGGCGGCAAAGATGCGCGCGGCGCCGTCCGCGGCGGTGACCAGGGCCAGGCCGGCCGGCAGGCTGAAGCGCGCGGCGCTCTGCGCTTCCACGGCCAGCGTCTGCGCGTTCAGCGCCAGAACGGCCTGCTGCTGGCGGCTGGCCACGAAGACGCGGCCGCCGGCCGGGTCCACCGCCAGGCCGCCCGGCCCCACGTCCAGGGCCGTTTGCGCCAGCACGCGGCCGCCGGCCGGATCGAAGAGGGTCAGCGCGGCGTCGCCCACCAGGTAAAGGTAGCCGGTGGCGGGGTCGACGGCCAGGGCGTGGACGACGGAGGGCGCCGCAGCTCCTGCCAGCGGCGCAGGCTGCGGCAGCGGCGCAGGCTGCGGCAGCGGCGCGGGTTGCGGTTGTGGCAGCGGCGGCGCGGATTGCGGCGCGGATTGCGGCGCGGATTGCGGCGCAGATGGCTCAGCAACCTGTGTTGGGACCGGCAGCACGGCCGCCGCCGCTGCCTCCCTGACGATCAGGGGCAGGAAGGCGCCATAGGGCAGGGCGATGCCGCGCAGGATATAGTATGCCCCCGCGCCGCCCAGCCCCTGCTGCTCCTCGACGCGCAGGGTGTAGCTGCCGGCGGCCGGCGCGCGCCACGCCAGGCGCGTGATATTGCCGCCGGCCGGGGCCGCGGCGTGGACGAGCTCACTCGCCGCGGGCGAGGCTGTTGCCAGGGGCGCCGCACCGTCCGCGTCGAACAGCGTCAGCCTGGCCCAGACGCCCACCGCCTCCGCCTCGAACAGGTAGGTGCTGCCGCCCTCGGCCGCGATCCTGACCCAGTCTACGTCGCCGGGCAGGTGGAAGGTGTGCTCCTGCGGCGCCGCGCCGATCACCAGCTCATGGGCCTGTTGGGGCAGGTCGTCCGGCTCGTAGCCGTCCGGTGCGCCGGGCAGCACCGGGGTGAGGGTGGCGGTGGGGGTGGCGGTGGCCGTCGGCGTAACCGAGGGCGTCGGCGTCAGGGTGGCGGTAGCCGTCGGCGTGACCGACGGCGTCGACGTCGCTGTCGGCGTGGGGGTCGCAGTGGCCGTCGGCGTGACCGACGGCGTCGGCGTGACCGACGGCGTCGGCGTGACCGTGGGGGTGTGGGTCGGCGCGGGCGTCACGGTGACGGTTGGGGTGCGGGTCGGCGTCCAGGTGGCGGGCGGCGTGGGCTGGATCGTCGGGCCGCTGTCCTGGAAAATGCTCACGGTGTCGTCGCCGCCGTTGCTCACGTAGATCCGGCCGGTGGCGACGTCGACGGCGATCCCTTCCTCCGCGCCCAGGCCGACCGGCGCCCAGGCGAGCCACTGCGTAGTGTCCACGTCGTAGATGTGCATCTGCCGGTCGTCGGCGCAGACGACGAACAGGTGACCGCTGGCCGGGTTGACGGCCACCTGGTAGGGCGTGCAGTTCAGCGGCATGTGTTTGATCACGCTGAGGGCCGCCAGATCGATGATGGTGACGGTCTGGCCTTCTCGGTCGGCGGTGTAGAGGCGGCCGCGCGGCGCGTCGATGGCGATGCCGTAGGGACCGCCGCCGGTGGGCAGCACGGCCTGCTGTGCGCCGCTGGCCAGATCGTAGATGCCGACGGCGCTGTCCTGGTGGTGGGTCACGTAGAACCGGCCGCGCTCGGGATCCAGCGCGATGAACGAAGGCTCGTCGCCGCTGGGGACCTCGGCGATCCGCGCGCCGCTGCCGCCGTCGAGCAGCGAAATCGTGTTGCTGCCGAAGTTGGCCGCGTAGACGATCCCCGTGGCCGGGTCGACCGCCACGCCATCCGGCTGGGAACCGACCGGCAGCGCCGCCGGCTCGCCGGTGCTCCCTACCGAGACGCGGCTCACATCGCCGGTGAATTTGTTGGCGATGTAGAGCAGCCGGCCGGCGGGATCATAGGCTGCGCCGTTGCCGCCGCTGGCGCTGCCCAGGCTGATGGTGCGTGAGACGGCGCCTGTCTGGCCGTCGATGACCGAGACGTTCGCCACCAGGTGGTTCGCCACGTAGATCAGGTTGTTGTAGCTGTCCACCGCCAGGCCGTGCGGGTTCTGGCCCACCCACACCGTCGCCAACGGCTGGGTCACCGGGGTGGCGGTGGGCGTGCGCGTGGGGGTGGCAGTGCGCGTGGCCGTCGGCGTGCGCGTGGGGGTGGCGGTGCGAGTGACCGTCGGCGTCGAGGTGCGGCTTGGCGTGGCGGTGACGGTGGGCGTGCGCGACGGCGTTGCCGTCCCCGTCGGCGTGGGCGATAGCACGCCTGTCGGCGCCAGCGTTTCTGTCGGCGTCGGCGTGCTGGTGGGTGACGGCGTGTCGGTGGGCGGCGCGTTGGTTGCCGATGCGGTGGGTGTGGGCGAGGCTGCACCGGTGGCGGTGGCGGTCGGGGTCAGCGCGGGCAGCTCGCCCGTTGCCGTGGGGGTCGGCGTCAGCGCGGGCGACTCGCCTGTGGCCGTGGCGGTGGGGGTCGGCGACGGCGAGGCCGGCCCGGCCTCCGTCGCGGTGGGCGTGGGCCCACCGGTGGCGGTTGCCGTGGCCGTCGGTATGGCCGACGGCGTCGGCGTGACCGACGGCGTCTCCGACGGCGTCGGCGTCAGCGATGGTGTGATCGTGGGCGATGGCGTGGGCGTCAGCGATGGTGTGATCGTCGCCGACGGCGTGGGCGTGAACGATGGCGTGGGTGTGAACGATGGCGTAGGCGTGAACGATGGCGTGGCCGTGGCCGTGGCCGTAGCTGTCGGGCTGGGAGTGCGCGTGCGGGTGGGGGTGGGCAGGCTGACGACGACGGCCGCCACATTGTTCAGCGGCGCTGCAGTGAAGTTGCTGGCGCTGACCGCCAGGCTGCTGGGGTAGGCGCCGGCCGCGCCGGCTGCCGTGGCCTGGAACTTGATGGTCAACTGGCTGGAGGCGTAGGGGTACGATTTGTCCAGCGCCTGGACGCTGGTGTACTGCGCGTGCAGTGAGTTATCTTCTTCCACCCAATTCCAAACGCTCCAGGCGCCGCCGGGGTCCGAGAGCTCGTAAGGGGCCACCCCCATCAGCTCAGGCCAGGCGCGCCAGTAGTACTGGAACGCGCGGCTCATGTATTCCGCCCGGTTGGTCTCGTTGATGGCGGCGTAGCGGTAGTCGTACTGCGAATAGAGCTGATAGCCGGTCTCGCTGAGGAAGATCGGCACGGCGGGGAGCCCGTAGGCGGCCAGCACCTTGACCTGGGGCACGTAGCTGTCGATGGTGACGTTGTTGTTGACGGCCTGGTTGCGATGGATGTTGAGCTCGGGTGGGTAGTTGCCGGGATAGCTGTGCGCGGCCCAGATGTCGAACGCCCAGCGGCTGTTGGGCACGTTGTTGAACATGCTTTGCATGAACGTGGTCGGTGCGATGTCGCCGCCGGGCGACAGCGGCCCGTTCAGGATCACGATGCGCGCGTCGCCGCCGGTCATGGTGCGGATGGCGCCTGCGGTTTGTTCGAGGAACTGGCCGTACTCGGTGGCGTTGGCGGCGTTGCCCCATTCGAGGTTCAGGTTGGGTTCGTTCCAGATCTGAATGTACAGCGTGTTTCCGCTGCGTCGCGGCAAGCCCGCCACGACGCGCGCGAAGCCCTGGGCAACGTCGGTGTAATTGCCCGGCCAGTTGGGGGTCGGTTTGAGCCAGTACGAGCCGCCGTGCTGCCCCGCCAGGCGGATCACCGGCTTCAGGCCGCGATCGTACGCGGCATTGACGAAATCGATCCAACAGGAGTTCGGGCCGGAGGTGGCGGCAGTGATCCCGTAAAAGAGCTGCTTGGCAAACGCGGCATAGCCCATGAGGTTGCGGGTGTGATCGAGCTGCCACTGGCTGTAGCCGGTGTTGCAGCGCTCTTGCACCATGGTGTTGATGCCGTAGAAGGAGTCGCCGCGCCGCGCCGGCACGCTGAGCCCGCTCCAGGTGAGGACGCGGCCTGAGATAGCCGGATTAGCGCTGCTGATCTCGATGCCGTCGCGATAGATGTGGGTTGAGCCGGAGACGTAGGTGAAGCCGGAAGGCAGCGTGTGGGCCACGCTGACGCCCAGCCCGGCCTGATCCCCGGAATTCGTCAGCACGTCGCTGTAGGTGACAACCGCGCCGGGCCCTACCGAGCTTGGGCTGACGCTGGCGCTCAGGCTGACGGCGGGCGCCGAAGCCGCCGGCCGTGCGGGCGGCACTGCCGCCCGCACAGAGGCAACATCAGTCCAGGGAGCCAGCAGCGTGCTGAGGAGGAGCAGCGGGATGAGCCAGGCCGTACTGCGTCGCATGGATCTGCGCATGGGTGTGCTCCTCGGTCGGAAAATCACAGGATATGCTAGAGTCTACACATCCCATCGAATTTCTGCAAACCTTCATCCGCCAAGCGGCGCTAGTTGTTCGACACGCCCTTTCGCTCGAACTGACTGTTGTACAACTCGGCGTAGAATCCACCCGCGCGCAGCAGGCTCTCATGGTCGCCCTGTTCTACGATGTCGCCGTCGCGCATCACCAGGATCAGGTCCGCGTCGCGGATGGTCGACAGGCGGTGGGCGATGATGAAGCTGGTGCGCCCCTTCATCAGGGTGTTCATCGCGCGCTGGATCAGCACCTCGGTGCGCGTATCGACTGAGCTGGTCGCCTCATCCAGGATGAGGATCCGTGGGTCCGCCAGGATCGCGCGCGCGATAGTCATCAACTGCTTCTGCCCCTGCGAGATGTTGCTCGCCTCCTCGTTCAGCACCATGTTGTAGCCATCGGGCAGCGTGTGCACGAAGTGGTCGACGTGGGCGGCCCTGGCGGCGGCGTAGACCTCCGCATCGGTCGCGTCGGGCCGGCCGTAGCGGATATTCTCCAGCACCGTGCCGTTGTACAGCCAGGTATCCTGCAGCACCATGCCGAACTGCTTGCGCAGGTCGCCGCGGGTGAATTCGCGCACATCGTACCCGTCTACCTTGATCGAGCCGGCGTTCACATCGTAGAAGCGCATCAGCAGCTTGACCATGGTGGTCTTGCCTGCGCCGGTTGGGCCGACGATGGCGATGCGCTGGCCGCAGCAGACGCTGGCGTTGAAGTCATTGATGATCACCTTGTCGGGGGTGTAGCCGAAGCGCACGTGTTCGAAGTCGACGCGGCCTTCTGCACGCGCCACTTGCACCGGTTGGGCCGGGTCCGGCGTCTCCTCGGCCTCGCCCAGGAAGGCGAAGACGCGCTCGGCCGCCGCGGCCGTCTGCTGCAGGATGTTGGAGACGTTCGCCAACTGCGAGATCGGCTGGGTGAAGTTGCGCACGTACTGGATGAAAGCCTGGATGTCGCCGACGGTGATCAGCTTGCGCGCAGCCAGGTAACCGCCCAGCACCGCGACGGCCACATAGCCCAGGTTGCCGATGAAACCCATCACCGGCATCATCAAGCCGGAGAGGAACTGCGACTTCCACGCCGAGTTGTACAGGGTGCTGTTGAAGCCGTCGAACGTGTTGACGCTTTTCTCCTCGCCGTTGAATGCCTTCATGACCAGGTGGCCGCCGTACATCTCTTCGACGTGCCCGTTGACGTGGCCCAGGGTGTCCTGCTGCTGCTTGAAGTACTTCTGGGAGCGCTTCACGATTTGGCTGATGAACAGCAGCGAGAGGGGGATGATCAATAGCGTCACCAGCGTCATCTGCCAACTGATCGTCAGCATCATGACCAGCACACCGACCACCGTGACGCCGGAGGTGATGATCTGCGACAGGCTCTGGTTGAGCGTTTGGCTGATCGTATCGATGTCATTGGTCACGCGCGAGAGCACCTCGCCCTGGGTGGTGCCGTCGAAATAGCGCAGCGGCAAGCGGTTGATTTTGTCGGCGATATCCTTGCGGAAGCCGTAGGTCACCCGGGCCGAAACGCCCGCCATGATCCAGCCCTGCAGCAAAGCGAACAGGGAGGCCAGCAGGTAGAGGGCGACCATGGTGAGCAGGATGTTCCCGATGTAGGCGAAATCGATGCCCTGCCCTGTCCCGGCGAACGCGTTCGCTCCGACGAACGTCGCCACGACCCCCTCGAACAGCTTGGTGGTCGCCTTGCCGAGGATCTTCGGGCCGACGATATTGAAGATGGTCGAAGCGATGGCGAACAGGAACACCACGGCGAGCGGCCAGCGGTGGGGGCGCAGCTCGCGCAGCAGTTGGCGCATGGTGCCTTTGAAGTCGCGCGCCTTTTCCCCCTGGCGCATCATGCCCATCGGGCCGTGCCCGCCGGGGCCGCCGCGGCCGGAGCCGGGGCCGAAAGGAGGGCCGCCGGCGCGGGATGTCGGTCTTTGAGATCCGCTCTGCATGGTCATGATAGCTCCTCCAGCGTCAATTGCGAGAGCGCGATCTCACGGTAGGTCTCGCAGTTCTTCATAAGCTCCGGATGCGTGCCGATGCCTGCGACTTCGCCCTCATCCAACACCACAATTTGTTCGGCGTCCATGACCGTTGCGACCCGCTGGGTGACGATCAGCAAGGCGCTGTTGGCGGCGTTTTCCTTCAGGGCGCGGCGCAGCGCGGCGTCGGTCTTGAAATCGAGCGCGGAGAAGCTGTCGTCGAAGATGTAGATCGGCGCGCGTTTGACCAGCGCGCGCGCGATCGAGAGGCGCTGTTTCTGGCCGCCAGAGACATTCGCGCCGCCCTGGGCGATCTCCAGCTCCAGGCCGGCGGTATTGGAGTCAATGAACTCGCTCACCTGGGCGATCGCCGCGGCCTGGTCGATCACATCCTGGCTGGCGTTCTCGTCGGCATAGCGCAGGTTGCTCTCGATGGTGCCTGAGAACAGGGTGCTCTTCTGCGGGATGTAACCGATTTTGGCGCGCAGGTCGTGCTGCGTCACATCGCGGATGTCAACGCCATCAACCAGGATTTGCCCCTCGGTCACATCGTAGAAACGCGGGACCAGATTGACGATCGTGGATTTGCCGGAGCCGGTCGAGCCGATGAGGGCCGTGGTCTGTCCAGGCCGAGCGGTGAAGTTGATGTTGCACAACACGTTCTCGTCGGCGCCGGGGTAGCGGAAGGAGACATTGCGGAACTCCACCACGCCCCGGAAGGGTTCGGGGAAGCGGGCCGGCGTCTGCGGGTCGCGGATCACCGGCTCGGTCTCCAGCACGTCGGCGATGCGGCCGCCCGAGACGGAGGCGCGCGGCAGGATGATGAACATGAACGACATCATCAGGAACGAGAAGACGATCTGCATGGCGTACTGCATGAACGCCATCATGTCGCCCACCTGCATCTGCGACTGCGCCACCTGGTGCGCGCCGATCCAGATGATCAACAGCGACAGGCCGTTCATGATCAGCATCATGACGGGGAACATGGTGACCATCACGCGGCCGACGAACAGGGTGACGCCCGTCAAATTCTGGTTGGCTTTGTCGAACCGTTCCTCCTCGAAGGGCTGCATGTTGAAGGCCCGGATGACCATCATGCCGGAGAGGTTCTCGCGCATCACCAGGTTAAGGCGGTCGATCAGGTCCTGCATGATCTTGAATTTGGGCAGCGACAGCGAGAAGACGATCACCACCAGGCTGAGCAGCATGGCGACGGCCACCGCGATGATCCACCACATGGAGGAGTCCTTGTTGATGGCGCGGATGATGCCGCCTACGCCCATGATCGGCGCGTAGAAAACCATGCGCATCATCATGATCACCACCATCTGGATCTGGGTGATGTCGTTGGTGGTGCGGGTGATCAATGAGGCGGTGGAGAAGCGGTCGAACTCGGTGCTGGAGAAGCTTTCCACTCTTTGGAAGAGCAGGCGGCGCAGATCGCGGGCCAGGCCGGCGGCCGACCGGGCCGAGAGGTAGCTGACGGCGATCGTACAAATCACCGAGATGAGCGTGATGAGCAGCATGAGCGCGCCGGTGCGCAGGATGTAGGCGCGTTCCAGGGCCATTGTGTCCATGCGCAGGGCTTCGTATTCGGCCTTGACGACGTTCACGGCCGCCTGTTGGATGGCCTTATCGCCCAGCGCAGAAAACTGCTGCTGCATGGCGGCGCTGATCTGCTGGCGCTGGCTCGCCGGCAGCTTGCTCAGCAGCGCAAAGAGGTCGGTTCCCGGGGGCAGGCGCGAGAGGTCGAGGCCGGAAGCTTTCGCCATCTGGGCGGCCTTGTCCGGGTCGGCCATCGCCTGTTCGATGCCGGAGACGGCCAGCAGCCCCTTGCCCATCACCGGGCTGAGCCAGGCGATCTCGCCGGCGCCCACGGTCTTGAGCGTGTAGACAGGCTCTTGCGCGGCGCCGGGCACGGCCTGCACGGTCTGGGCGTACTCCGGTGCGGCGGCATCGACGCGGGTGTAGGCGGCCAGCACGCGCGCTTGCTCGTCGGCGGTGAGGAAGAGGCCCAGCCGGTCCATCTGGCCGGCGCGGATGGCGGTCGGTACGGCGTTCTCGATGCCGCCTTGTTGGATCCCGTTGTTGACGATGCGGGAGAGATAGTCGGGCAGCGCCAGGTCAGCGTTCGCTTGCACGAACAGCAGGACGATGGCGATCAGGATCATGGGGAGATAGGGTTTAAGATACTTCGCTAAACGGATCATTGATAGGTGCACTCCTGTTTCAGAGACTCCGGGACATCAGGGTCTCCTTCTTCACGATGACATTGCACTACCAGGGAGCTTTGCAGCTTTTCGAGCAGTGCGGTGAGTTGCGCCTGTTCCTCAGGGGTGAGCACGGAGAGCAGGCGATTGAGGCCTTGTAAGCGCCGCGGCGTCGCGCTGTGCAAGTGGTCGCGGCCGGCGGGGGTGAGTTGAATCCGAAAGGCGCGCAGGTCCGCAGGATCCAGGACACGCTGGATCAGCCCCTGGGTTTCCAGGCCCCGCAGCAGCGCACTGATGGTATTCTTGCTGACGCGCTGCGAACGGCTGAGCTCGGTGGGGGTAAGGCCGGCGTGTTCTCCGCGTTCCTCGGCGATGAGCAGTTGCAGCAGCAGCCCCCAGCGCGGCCCGGAGAGCCCCGCTTCGCCGCTGATCTGTGCATCAACCAGCCTGCTCATGCGCGCTGCCCGCTGCAGCATGACAAACAATTCGATGCCGCTCGAGTCCTCGATGCCGAAGAGCGTCTGGATCGCCCCGCGGATATGACTGCGAATCTGGTTCCACTCGGATCCGGCGCCTGGATACATACGACCTCGCCAAAACTAGTAACACATAGAACTATTCGGCGTAGAAGTATATAGACGCCGCAGGATCTTGTCAAGAAAGGGCGTTGGTTCTCCAGGCATTCCAAACGCAGGCGCGAGCGGAGGCATCCTGAGTCACATCCTTCGACTGCGCACTCCGGTGCTCCGCTCAGGGTGCTCCGCTGGTGCATTTTCATCCTGTACGGTGGCCCAAAGGCCATGACAACGCGATGCCAGCATCGCACGCTCAGGATGCTTCAGCTACACTGAGAATTCCTGGTCAGGAAGGGAAGGCCTTGCGCCTTGCAGATGTCCTTGATCACATCGCGGCCGGAGCCTGCGGAAAGCTCCACGTTGCCGCCGGGTTCCACCCACTGCCCGATCATGTAGAAACCGGTCAGGCCGGGCAGCGTCTTGCGCATCCCTTTGCCCATCATCATGCTCATCTTGCGCGTGGTCATGGCCCAGCCGGCGAAAGCCCCGCGCCAGTTGGCCGTGTAACGCTCATAGGTGAGCGGCGTCGCGACATCCACCACCTCGACCTGGCCGCGCAGGCCCGGGTGGCGGCTGTCCAGGACGTCGATGATATTGTCTGCAATCTCATCTTTGGCGGCCTGATACTGCTTCGCATTGGATCGGAGCTGGCGCCAGAAGTCATAGTCGGCCTCGGTCCAGAGGCTGAGGACCGATTTGCCGGCGGGCGCCAGGGTGGGATCAAAGCTGTAGTGCTTGAGCACCAGGCGATCGTGCGCCAGATTGCCCAGCATGATCGGGGTGGTTAGCGGGAAGCTGATGGAGGGCGGTTCGGCCGAGAAGTCCCGGTTGACCCCCAGGGAGACTTGAATCAGCGATTTCGTGGTCGGTAAGACCGTGTAATAGGCGCGCGTGGCCTCATCCACGTGGCGGCCGCCCAGCAGGTCAAACAAGGTGGTCCGGCCATCGCAAGCCGAGACGATCGTATCACCGCGATGCTCCGTGCCATCTTCCAGCCGCACGGCGACCGCGCGGTCCCCTTCCAGCACGATCCCGGTCACGCGTGCCCTGTAGTGGATCTGGCCGCCCAGCGCCTCGTAGCGCCGCGCAAGGTCCTCAGCGAAGCGCAGCGAGCCTCCGGCAGGGTAACCGCCCTCATGATCGTTCATCATGGCCAGCGACGACAGCATCAGCATCATCGGGAAGTCGGGGCGGGAGAACTGGAAGAACTGCGGCAGCCCCTCGCGCAGCAGTGGGTCTCGGAAGCGTGAGGCAAATTCACTGACGGTGACTTTTGCCCAGCGCAGCGCGGGAAGCAGGACCGGGAGCATGCTCCGGCCCATTTCCAGCGACTCTTGCGGATCGGACGGCGTGATGTCCACCGGCAGATTCATGCGGGTGAACGCACGCAGGGCATCCGTGAACTCGTCGATGGGGTCCTCGTCCTGGGGAGACAGCGCCAGCATGTGCGCCTTCAGCCTGTCGATGTCGGTGTAGAGGATGAAGGTCCGGCCGTCGGCGCCTTCATAGCGCGAGAACTCATCGTAGTAGTGGATCGGCCGGCCCTCCAGCATGCCCAACTCCTGCCAGAGCTGTGACCCCGGAGTGGCCGGGTTCGTGCTGCTCAACAGGCGCACGCCGCCATCAAATGTGTAGTCGCCGCGGCGCCACGACGTGCAGAGCCCGCCAGGCAAATAGTGCAGCTCGAAGATCTGCGAGCGGTAACCGTTCATTTGAGCATAGCAGCCGGCGGACAGGCCCGCGATGCCGGCGCCGATGATCAGGATGGTTTGTTCGGTCATGGAGGATGCCTCTCTTGTGTTGAGCGTGCGGCCTAGAAACCCGGTTTCTGCAACGACCGAAGGTCGCGAAACCGGGTTTCCATGTCTAGAGGTTATACGCTGCACGAGAGTCAGGGTTGCGCGTATGATGGGTTAGCTGCGCAGGGTTGCGCCCAGCTCGCGCTCCAACCGGGCCACGATCTTGGCGCGCGCCTTCTTGGTGTCTTCGTCGGTCAGGGTGCGGTCGGGCGCCTGGAACGTGAGCGCGTAGGCCAACGACTTCTTGCCGGCCGGCAATTGGCCCCCGCGATAGACGTCGAACAACCGGATGCCGACCAGCAGCTTGCCGCCGCTCTGGCGGATCAGGGCCTCCACCTGGGCCGCGGGCGTGCTTTCGTCCACGACCACAGCCAGGTCTTCGTAGACTGCCGGCTGGCTGGCAATGGCGGCCATTTCATGCGTTGCTGACGCGCCCCAACCGGCCAGCAGCGCATCCAGATCGAGTTCCATCACGGTCACGGGCTGTTCGGGCAGATCGAACGCGGCGCGCGTCAGCGGGTGCAGCTCGCCCAACAGGCCGAGCTCGGCGCCGCCCGACAGCAGCCGGGCAGCCCGGCCGGGGTGGAGGTAGGCGCGTTCGGCGCGTTCCCACGTGACCTCCGGCAGGCGCAGCCGGGCGAACAGCTCCTCGGCCACGCCTTTCAGGTCGAAGAAGCCCAGCGGCGACGCGTCATGTCCCAGCCATACGCCGGCCTCGCGCGGGCCGACCAGCAGCGCGGCGATCCGGCGCGGTTCGGCCGGCCGCAGCTCATCCGGCCGCGGGTGAAAGACGCGGCCCACCTCGAAGATGGCGACGCGGTCGGTGAAGCGCAGGTTGGCGCGCGCGGTGTTGATCAGGCCGGTCAGCAGCATCCGTCGCAGGTGTGCGCGATCGGCGGTCAGCGGGTTGAGGACGGTGACGTAGTCATCTGGCCGGGTCTCTGACAAACCAGGTTTCTCCGAGAAACCTGGTTTGTCAGAGACGACGGGCGGGGCGACGGGCGAGGCGACCTCGCCCCTACCGAGCCGCGCCTCGTCCCGCACGTCGATCATCGAATAGGTGATCACCTCGTCCAGCCCGGCGCCAACCAGGATGTCCCGGACCTTTTCCTCCCCCTCCAGGGCCAGGTTGCGGCGCTGCGGCGGGAGCTCGTCTTCCAGCAGCGTCGGCGTCAAACGGTCATACCCGTAGATGCGCCCAACCTCCTCGGCCAGGTCGGCGGGGATGTTGACGTCCAGGCGGTGGCTGGGGACGGTGACCAGGAGATTGGTAGATTGGCAACTTGGTGGATTGGTAGGCTGGTTTCCCAGTTTACCATTTTCCCAATCTACCGATCTACCATTTATTTCGAACTCCAAAGCCCGCAGGATGCGCACCATTTCCTCGGTCGGGATCTGCGCGCCCAGGATGCGGTTGACGTAAGCCGGGTCGAGGGTGATGGTCTTGACTGCCGGCTTGCCGGGGTACGCGTCGGCGTAGACCGGCCGGGTGGTCCCGCCGGCAAGCTCGCCCAGGAGCTGGCAGGCGCGCGCCAGCGCGTGCACGGTCAGCTCGGGGTCGACCTGTTTGCCGAAGCGGCTGCCGGCCTCGCTGGTCAGCTTCAGCATCTGCGAGGTGCGGCGGATGCTGAGGAAGTTGAAGTTGGCCGATTCCAGCAGCACGTTAACCGTGGCATCGTTGACTTCGGTGTTGGCGCCGCCCATGACGCCGGCCACCGCGATGGCGCCCGCGGTATCGGTGATCAGCAGCATGTCGGGGTCAAGCGCACGATCGACGCCGTCCAGCGTGGTCAGGTGCTCGCCCGGATGCGCGCGGCGCATGATGATGGTGGGTCGCGGAGAGAAACCAGGTTTCTCCGAGAAACCTGGTTTCTGGGCGCGTGCGCACAGCAGATCGTAATCGAACGCGTGCAGCGGCTGGCCCAGCTCCAGCATGACGTAGTTGGTTATGTCCACGACGTTGTTGATGGGCCGCATGCCGGCGCGCTGGAGCCGCTGCTGCATCCACAGCGGCGACGGCGCGATCTTGACCCCTTCGATCAGCGCGGCCGAGTAGCGCAGGCACAGGTCGGGCGCGTCGATCACGATGCCGGTGAAGTCCGCATCAGAAACCAGGTTGCTCCCAGAAACCTGGCCTTTGGCTGCCTCCGGGTATTTGAGCGGCTGCCCCAGCAGCGCGGCGGCCTCGCGTGCGATGCCGGTGACGCACTGCAGATGGCCGAACGCGCCCTTGATCTGGAATTCGAGCACCGCATCGCCCAGGTAATCGATTAGCGGCACGCCGATCGGCGCGTCGTCGGGCAGCACCAGGTTGCCCTCGTGCGCGTCGCTCAGGTCCAGCTCCTTCTCCGAGCAGACCATGCCCTCAGACACGATGCCGCGGATCTTGCTGGGCTTGAGCTTGACGATCCGGCGCTCCTCGCTGTGACCGTCCACCAGCCGCGCGCCGGTCATGGCGAACACGACCTTGGGTCCCACCCCGCCGCTGAGGTCCTGGCCGATGTAGGGGAGCATGTTGGGCGCGCCGGTCACCACGGTCATCGGCCCGCCCGCGCCGTAGTCGACGCGCACCAGCGTCAGTCGTTCGGCATCCGGGTGGCGCTGCACGTCGAGGATTTGCGCAACGAAGATCTTGTCCCGATCCCAGAATTCGCCGATGCGCTCGATGCCTTCCACTTCCAAACCCGCCAGCGTCAGCCGCTCCGCCAGCGCTTCCACGGGCAGGGTGATGTCGACGTAGTCTTTGAGCCAACTGAGAGGTATTTTCATATTTGTATCCTCATCCGAACTGCCCCAAGAATCGCAGATCGTTCCCGTAGAAATACCGGATATCGTTGACGCCATATTTCAGCATCGTCGGCCGCTCGACGCCCATGCCGAACGCGAAGCCGGAGTAGACGTCCGGGTCGTAGCCGCCGTTGCGCAGGACAACCGGGTGCACCATGCCCGCGCCGGCGCACTCCAGCCAGCCGGTGTATTTGCAGACCGGGCAGCCCTTGCCTTCGCACAGCACGCAATCCATGTCGACCTCAATGCTGGGCTCGGTGAAGGGGAAGTAGCTGCCCCGCACCCGCACCTTGCGCTGTTGGCCGTACATCTGGCGGGCGAACTCGCGCAGGGTGCCGATCAGGTCGGTCATGCGGATGCCCTTGCCCACCGCCAGCCCTTCCATCTGGTAGAACTGGTGCTCCGACCGGACGGTGATCTGCTCGTAGCGATAGCATTTGCCGGGCAGCACGACGCGGATCGGCTCCGGGCAGCGCTCGCGCATCGCCCAGATCTGGCCCGGGCTGGTGTGCGTGCGCAGCACCAGGGTAGGGGCAGGTTTCTGGGTGGGCTGCTCATCGGCGCCCAAGCGCGTCTGTAAACCCGCCCCCACCTGGCTGACCCAGAAGGTGTCCCACATATCGCGCGCGGGGTGGTAGGGCGGGATGTTGAGCAGGCCGAAGTTGTAGTCGTCCGTATCCACATCCGGCGCGTCGTAGACCTCGAAGCCCATCCCCGCGAACACCGCATAGAGCTGGCGCAGGTTCTGCGTGGTGACGTGCAGATGGCCGATGCTGGGGGACCGGCCGGGCAGGGTGACGTCGACCGCGCCCGCGGCCAGCTCGGCGGCCAACGCATCAGCCTTGAGCGCCTCCTGCCGCGCTTCAAACGCGGCCTCGAGCGCCGCTTTGACTTCATTTGCAGCGACGCCGTAGGCCGGACGCTCCTCCCTGGGCAGCGCGCCCAACATCTTCATCGCCTCGGTCAGCGCGCCCTTGCGGCCCAGGATGCGCACGCGCCACGCTTCCAGCGCATCCGCATCGGCCGCCGCGGCCAGACCGGCGAGGGCATCATTTCGCAGTTGGACAAGGCTTTCGTGCATGGTTACCCCCTTGCTCGGTAAATTGGTAGATTGGTAGGTCGGTGATTCACCTGTCTACGCCTCTGCCAACCTGCCAATAAAAAAGCAGCGCACATCCCAACAGGGACGAAGTGCGCTGCTCGACTTCGCGGTACCACCCTGGTTCCCTCGCATACTCCGCCCTGCGAAGCATGGGAAGGCCCTCATCTCCGGCGGCCCGGCTCAACGGGCTTACCGGTCACCCTGCTAACGGTGGGTCGCCGGGACGAACTACTTATTCGATTTTTGATTTTTGATTTGCGATTTTGGATTGCCCCCTGGGGACCTCAAATCGGCAATCGAAAATCTAAAATCAACAATCTAAAATCGTTTTCCCTCGTCCGGCTCGGGAGGGAACTTCGGTGCGGTTCATGCCAGCCGGGCTTACAGCCCCGTTCGGGGCCCGGCCTCTCTGGGGTCATCCCCGCGCTTACTTTCCTCCGTCACAGCCTGTGATCGTGGCTATTCGGTTGTGAGTCTTACCGGTGTGATTATGCCGCAAGCAGTGGCCCTTTGTCAAACTATAAGACATCCACGTCGTGCGGGTGGCTCTCCTGGACGCCGGCCGGGGTGATCTGCACGAACTCGGCGTTGGCCTGCAGCTCGGCGATGCTCGTCGCGCCGCCATAACTCAGCCCGGAGCGCAGGCCGCCCACAAGCTGCGTCAGAAGATCCTCTACCGGCCCGCGATAGGGCACCGCAGCTTCCACGCCTTCCGCGACGACCTGCGCCCAGCCCGGATCATCCCCTTCGCTTTTCGCCTGGCGGTCCGGCCGATCCATGGTGGCGGCCAGCGATGCCATGCCGCGGCTGACCTTCGCGCGGCGGTTGTTGCGCACGACCACCACGCCCGGGCTTTCATCGGTGCCGGCGAGCAGACTGCCGACCATGACGCTGTCCGCGCCCGCGGCGAGCGCCTTGACGATGTCGCCCGAGGTGCGGATGCCGCCGTCGGCGATGATGGGCACGCCGTAGGGGCGGGCCGCATCCGCGCATTCGGCGACCGCGCTCAACTGGGGCACGCCGAAGCCGGTGACGATGCGGGTGATGCAGATAGAGCCTGGCCCCACACCGACTTTGATGGCATCCGCGCCGGCTTCGATCAGGTCGCGGACGCCTTCGGCCGACGCCACGTTGCCGGCGATGATCTCCACTTTGGGGAAGGTCTTGCGCAGCGCGCGGACCGCATCGATGCAGTGCTCGGAGTGCCCGTGGGCGATGTCAACCACGATCACGTCGGCGCCGGCATCCAGGAGCAGGCCCGTGCGCTCCAGGAAGCCGGACTGCACCCCTACCGCCGCGCCCACGCGCAAGCGGCCCTTGCGATCTTTGGTGGCGTTGGGATGTTCGAGTGTGCGCAAGATGTCTTTGGTGGTGATCAGCCCGACCAGCCGCCCATCGCTGTCGATCAAGGGCAGCTTCTCCACGCGGTGCTGGCCCAGGAGGCGCCGCGCGTCTTCGAGTGTGGTATCCGCGGGCGCGGTGATCAGCCGGTCGACCGGAGTCATGCGCTGGCGCACCAGGTTGGCGCCTTCCGCCAGCTCCAGATCGCGGCGCGTCAAGATGCCCAGCGGTCGGCCCGCTTCATCCACCACCACCAGGCCGCCGATGCTGTGCCCGGCCATCAACTCGCGGGCCGTGTCGACGGTGGCCCCCGGCGCAATCGTCTGCGGATGCTCGACGATGTGGCTCTCGACCCGTTTGGCTCGCCGCACCTCCGCGGCTTCCCGCTCCGCGGTCATGAAGCGGTGGATGATGCCTAGGCCGCCGGCGCGCGCCATCGCAACGGCCATCTGCCACTCGGTCACGGTGTCCATGTTGGCGCTGACGATGGGGATATTCATGGCGATGTTGCGCGAGAGGCGCGTCGCGGTGCTGACCTCCGACCGCGAACGCACGCCGGAGCGCCGCGGGACAAGGAGGACATCATCGAAGGTGAGGCTGGGGTTTGGGCGTAATTTCATGGTATTTCTCCACAGATGGTTGGGCGCACCCTTCATTGGGAGGCGGCTGACAGCCGCTGCCGCAGCAGAGCCGCTGCCGCAGCAAAGCGGCCAGCTCCCGGGCACGCTGCGGCGCATCACCGACGTACCCGGCGGCGTCGAGCCAGGCGAGCACCTGATCACGTGGTGCGTGGTGCGTGATGCGTGAGTCCGCGCAGAGCGTTTCGATGAGTGGGTTGTGCCGGCCGGCCTGCACTTCGGCCCAGGCAGCCAGGGCGTGCTCGCGGATCACCTCGTGCAGCGCCTGGCGGTCGCCCCCGCGCTTCGCCAGCTCCATCAGCAGGCGCTCGGTGGCCGCGAAGGGACCGTAGGCATCCAGCAGCCGGGTGCTGGCCTCACGGTTCACCTGCAGGCCGGCGATCAATTTGTGCCCGCGGCGCAGCAGCTCGTCGGCGGTGAGGAACGCCTCGGGGAGCAGGCTGCGGCGGTTGGCCGAGTCATCCAGGGTGCGCTCCAACAGGCTGTGGGCGGCGTTGTCCCAGGCGATGCGCGGCAGCGTGGCCAGGGTGCGCGCCAGGCTGTCGATGTTTTCCGCGTTGATGGGATTGCGTTTGAACGGCATCGCGCTGGAGCCGACCTGGCGAGCCGCAAACGGTTCGGCCCATTCGCCGATGGGGGGCGACTGGAGCACGCGCAGGTCGAACGCGAACTTGTAGAGCGATGCGGCCATCCCGGCCAGCGCGGACACGACGCGGTAATCCTGCTTGCGCGGATAGGTCTGGGTGGCTACGGGGAACGCTTCCAGGTTGAGGGCGGACATGATGGTCTGCTCAAGCCAGGTGGCGGTGACGTGGTGCGTGGTGCGGGCGATCTGCGGATCGCTTGCGTATTGCGTACTGCGTACTGCGTAATTGTTGTCGGTATCCGAGGCAGCGTCCAGTAACTGCATGTATGACGCTGACGTGCCTACCGCGCCTTTGAAGCCTTTGCCGCGGAGGTTGGCGCGCACGCGGGCGATTTCGTCGTAGTCGGCCAGCAGGTCTTGCGCGTACTGGGCCAGGCGGTAGCCCACCGTGGTCGGCTCGGCCGGCTGCAGGTGGGTGAAGGCCAGGGTGGGGGCATCGGCCCAGCGCTCGATCTGCTCCGCAAAAGCGAGCAGCAGCGCGGCCAGCTTCGCCAGGACCAGATCCAGGGCATCCCGGATGCGGAGCGCGTCGGCGTTATCCTCGATGTCCATCGAGGTGGCGCCCAGGTGGATGATGCCCCCGCCGACCGGGCACTGCTCGGCGTATGTGCGCACCTCGGCCATCAGGTCGTGATGGATCTCCGCCTCGATGGCTTGGGCGCGCGCCAGGTCGATCTCATCCGCGTGTGCGCGCAAATCCGCGACCTGCTCGGCCGTCACCAAGCCGGCGGCCTGCTGCGCCTCGGCCAGCGCCACCCAGATGCGCCGCCACAACTGCCGTCGGCGGGTTTCACTCCACAGTGCGCGCATCTCCGGCGATCCGTAGCGCCACGTGAAGGGGGAGAGGTAGGTGTCGTAGCTGAAGGTGGGTTCGGTGCTCAAGGTCAACCCCAGGCTGAAAGGGAGAAATCACCGGCAAATGGATTGACGAAGCGCACTCCTTCCAGGACAGAGCCGGTGTTGAAGTCCTCACTGAAAACAACCGGGACCTGGTTGAGGCGCGCCGTGGCCCAGACTTGCGCATCCCAGTAGGCTAATTGATGATCGCGCACGCCGCGCATTGCCTCGATGACAACGAATGGCGTGATATCGAAGACCGGCCAAACGCGAGCCAAGCGTTCGACCTGCTGCATGGCCTCAGTGGGCGTCAGGATGGGCTTGGGCGCGCGCGTTGTGGCACGGAAGAACTCAGCCAGACACTGGGCGCTCAGGCGGCCGCTGCCCGTGACGTGCAAGAACTCAAGCGCAGCGATCGCCTTCGCTTGTTTGGCTGGTTCAGCGCTGTCATGGGCGTAGACGAGGATGTTGGTGTCAAGCAGAATGGCGGGCATAACGGCTTATCCGCTCCTCGTAAAGATCCTCACGTTGCCACTCGCGAGGGCGGCGGTCTGCCGCGCTGAGATCCCGCAACGCGAGCATAAACGCATGCGCTTCCTCCCACGCCGCCGCATCGGAGATGAAGGGCGCGGCTATGCCGCCGGTCTGCCGGTCAATGGCTTGCCGGATCAATTCAGCCTCACTGAGACCCCGCATCTGTGAGAGCCGCTTGAGAATTCTCTGCTGTTGGGGCTGGATATAGACCTGTTTACGAATCATCTGCACCATGCACCACCTCTTTCCCATCGGTATACATTACATTATACATCATAGATCGATGACCGGTCAAGTCAAATCACGATCAACTGTTCTCGTTCCGGCCCCACTGAGACATAGCGGATCGGTGCGCCGGCCAGCTCCTCGATGCGGCGGAGATAGGCCTGCGCTTTCGCTGGGAGATCGTTCCAAGTGCGCGCGGCGCGCGTCGGCTCGCTCCAGCCGGGCCACGCCTCGTAGACAGGCTCGCAGCGTTCCATGTCGGGGGTGTCCGGCACGCGGGCGATGATCTCGCCGTCCAGCCGGTAGCCGGTGCAAATCTTCAGCTCGGGCAGGCCGTCCAGCACATCCAGCTTGGTGATCGCCAGGCCGGTGAAGCCGTTGAGCCAGGCCGCATAGGGCAGCGCGACCGCGTCGAGCCAGCCGCAGCGCCGCGGCCGGCCGGTGGTGGCGCCGTACTCCTGGCCCACCGTGCGCAGTTGCTCGCCGGTGTCGTCTTTCAGCTCCGTGGGGAACGGCCCCGCGCCAACCGCGGTGCAGTAGGCCTTGACGACGCCGATGACTTCCGTGATGGCCGCAGGGGGCAGCCCGGCGCCCGCGGCCGCGCCGCCCGCGATCGGGCTGGACGAGGTGACGAAGGGGTAGGTGCCCCAGTCCAGGTCGCGCATCACGCCGAGCTGGCCTTCCAGCAGCACTGCCTGCCCGCCGCGCACCGCAGCCTGCACCAGCGGCAATGTATCCACGATGCGGCTGCCCAGGGCGCTGCACCACGTCTCGGCCAGGGCCAGCAGGTCATCAAGGGCCAGGGGCGGCTGGCCGAAGTGCGCCAGGGTCAGGTTCTTCTGCGGCAGAGTGGCCGCCAGGCGTTCGCGCAGATAGGCGGGGCGCAACAGGTCGCCCAGGCGCACGCCGGTGCGCGCGGCCTTGTCCGCGTAGGCCGGGCCGATGCCGCGCTTGGTGGTGCCGATCGACTTGCCGCCGCGCGCGGACTCCTCCAACCCGTCCAACAGGCGATGGTAGGGCAGGACCACGTGCGCCCGTTCCGACAGCCACAGGTTGGCGAGATCGACGCCGGCCGCAGCCAGCTCGGCCATCTCCGCCAGCAGCGTGTCCGGGTTGACCACCGCGCCCGGGCCGATGATGCAGCGGGTGGCCGGGTTGAAGATGCCGGAAGGGACGAGATGCAGCCGGAAGTCGCCGCGGTCGTTGACCACGGTGTGGCCGGCGTTGTCGCCGCCCTGGAAGCGGATCACCATATCGGCGCGTTGGGCCAGGTAATCGACGATGCGGCCCTTGCCTTCATCGCCCCACTGGGCGCCGACGATTGCAGTCACGGTCATGGTTGCATCTCCGAAACGGGAGGTCCGGCGGCCGCGCAACGGCTGCCAAACTTGAAGTTAAGCCATTCTAGCACACTCGCGCTGATCTGTCCCGCCCGGCGAAGGTGTTCGCTCCGGCGCATGTGCTTTGGCGCAAAGGCCGGCGGTGAGTATAATGTGAGGGCCACAAGCTGCCAAACGAAGCCGCACGTCTCCGTGAGAGCTCCTCCGTCTTTGACATCTCATGGGCAAATCCAAGTCAAGCCAAGGACCGTTATGACATCCACACTGCGTCGATATAAGTCTCGCCTCGGCCTCATCCTGCTGATCTTCATCGCGTTCATCTCGCTCGGGCTGCCGGACGGCCTGCTGGGGGTCGCGTGGCCTTCGATTCGGGCCGGCTTCAAGCTTCCTCTCGACTCGCTCGGCATGCTGCTGATCGCCGCGACGACGGGCTATCTCACGTCAAGCTTCTCCAGCGGCCGCCTGATCGCCTGGCTGGGGGTCGGCAGGGTGCTGGCGCTCAGTTGTGCGTTGACGGGGACTGGCCTGATCGGCTACACTCTCGTGCCGGCCTGGTGGATGATGGTCGCGCTCGGCGTGGCGGCGGGGTTGGGCGCGGGCGCCATCGATGCCGGGCTGAACACCTATGTGGCCGCGCACTTCGGCGAAGGGTTGATGCAGTGGCTGCACGCCAGCTACGGGATCGGCGTCACGCTGGGGCCTATCATCATGACGGTGGGGCTCAACCTTTTCAACAAATGGCGGGTGGGTTATGCCGTGGTCGGGGCCGCGCAGCTTGTGCTGGCAGCCTCCTTCGTGCTGACCCTCCCCATGTGGCAGAATAAGGATGCGCATGACCGGGCAGCGCAGCCCGATGCGCCGGCTCCTGAGCGGCGGCTGACGGACTACAAGACCCCGATGCCCGAGACGCTGCGGCAGCCCGCGGTCTGGCTGAGCCTCCTGATGTTCATCCTGTACGTCGGTTCGGAGGCGAGCCTGGGCAGTTGGACCTACTCGCTGCTCACCGAATCGCGCGCCATCGCGCCCCAGGCAGCGGGCCTCTGGGCCGGCAGTTACTGGGCCATGTTCACCGTCGGCCGGATCGTCGCCGGCCTGTACGCAAAACGGGTCGGCGTTCACACCCTGGTGCGCGTCAGCCTGCTTGCGGCGATTGCCGGCTGCGTGCTACTGTGGTGGAATCCCTTCGAGGTCGCAAGCCTGCTGGGGGTGGCTATCGTCGGGCTGGCCATCGCGCCCGTCTTCCCTGCCATGGTTTCGGGGACCAGCGAACGGGTCGGCGCGCGGTACGCGGCCAACACGATCGGCATGCAGGTCGGCGTGGGCGGCATCGGCGCGGCGGCGATCCCGGGCCTGTTCGGCGTGCTGGCGCGGCGCACCTCGCTGGAGGTCATCCCGGTGTGCCTGGTCATTGCGTTCACGGTGCTGTTAGGATTATACGTGCTGTCGATGAAGCCGAAGAACGCGTGACGCGCGGCTCGGGAAATGAGACGCGACAAAGGGGATGCTAATCGGAAGAGATGCCGGCAGCGTTCAGGACGGTCGCAGCGTGCAGCGTGACCCAGCGGTCGGTCTCTTCAGGATCCCCCATCTCTTGCCAGGTGTGGGCGCGGAATGGCCTGGCCCCGCGCCATGTGCCGTCCGGCCGGCGTCGCGCGGCCAGCCAGGCCAGCGCGGGCTGTGCGCCGGGATGCGAGAGCGCCCCCAGCTCGTCCAACACGCGCAGCACGAAGAGGATGTCGGCCTGGTAGAAGATCGGAAAGTTGAGGCGCGACCATATCTCGTGAGGCTTCCCCGGGGTGGGGTAATGCCCGCCGATCAGTTGGCCGCCCTCCAGGAGAAGCGCCAGGCCACCCGCAATGGCGGCCGTCACTTGCGGCGTGCGGCTCTCCGCGGGCAGCGCGGCCAGGCCCCACAGCGCCCGCGCCGCGCCCCACGCACACGGCAGCTCATTGTTCCAGGCGCAGCGCCACTCGGCAGCGGTCGCGTCGCGGGCCACCCGGTCGATCAGCCGGGCGACGCGCGGGTCGTTCTCGAACCCGCAGTGGAGCGCGTAGCGCAGAAGGTTGCCCCAGAAGCAGACCCAGCCGTGGCCCTCCTTGCGCGCCGCGGCCTCCGTGTCGGCCAACATGAACTCGGCGCCGCGGCGCAGCCGCGCGTCGGTCCCATCCGCGGCCAACTCGACCAGCAACGTCATGCTCCAGTGGGTGCTGGTGTACTTGGGCGTGTAGTAGCCGCGTTCATGGGCCCAGTTGCCGCGCTCAGTCTGCCGGGACAGGAGCGCGGGGATCGGGCCAGAGGCGGCCATCTCGCGCCGCGCGGCCTGAACGTCCGGGTCCTCCTCCGGCCGGCCGAGCAGTCGGCGGAGGGTGAGGTAGCGGATGGAGGGGGTGGTGGCGGCGAGAAGCCAGGGAATGAGAGTGGTATCCGGCATCGGAAATCCTCCTTACCACAAAGACACCAAGACACAAAGACTTGCATTTTCCCGCCGGTATTCTCCAACGTTCCAAAGGCATCCCTGTGAATTTCATGCGAGTATGTTACCATAGATGGTAAGTTAATGCAATGAAATCCGTTTGATTCGGGTGCACGAGATGTTTCTATGGCGATCTACTGAAACTGACCATTCGGTCGTCAGTGCGTCTCGACGCACTTCGTGTGCCAGCCTGGACACTTCAGTGCCAGGCGTCAGTGCCAGGCGTCGGTGGCCTCAGTCCCCCTGCTCCTCCGCGCCCCCTGCCACCAACGCCATCTCCAGCGCCTCGCGCAGGGTGCGTGCGCCGAGCACCTCCAGCCCGGCGGGCGGATGTTCCAGCTTGCGCGCGACCGATTGCGGGATCAGCACGCGCGTGAAGCCGAGCTTGGCCGCCTCGTTGAGCCGCCGCGGAAGCTGGCCGACGCTGCGGAGCTCGCCGCTGAGGCCCACCTCGCCCACGAGGGCCAGGTCGGCGGCCACGGGCCGGTTGCGCGCCGAGGATGCGATGGCGACGGCTACGGCCAGATCGGCCGCAGGCTCGTCCACCTGCAGGCCGCCCACCACGTTGACAAACACGTCCTGATCGGCCAGCCGCGCGCGGGCGCGCTTGCTCAGCACCGCGGTGATCAGCAGGAGCCGGTTGAAGTCGACGCCGTTGGCGGTGCGCCGCGGCTGCGCGAAGGTGGTGGGGCTGGTCAGCGCCTGCACCTCCACCAGGATCGGCCGCGTGCCCTCCATGGTGACCGCGATGGCCGAGCCGGGCGCGTTGGGCATGCGCTCGGCCAAAAACGCCTCCGACGGATTCTTCACCTCGGTGAGCCCCTTTTCCGTCATATCGAACACGCCGACCTCGTTGGTGGAGCCGAAGCGGTTCTTGACGGATCGGAGCAGCCGGAAGGAGTGGAAGCGTTCGCCTTCAAGATACAGCACGGTGTCCACCATGTGCTCCAGCACGCGCGGCCCGGCAATGGCCCCTTCCTTGGTCACGTGGCCCACCAGGAACAGCGGGAAGCCGCTTGCCTTGGCCAGCCGCAGCAGGTGCGCCGAGCAATCGCGCACCTGGCTCACGCTGCCCGCGCCGGAAGCAATGGCGTCCGAGTAGATGCTCTGCACCGAGTCCACCACGACCAGTTTGGCCGCGGACTGCTCGATGTGGGTCGCGATGCTTTCCAGGTGCGTCTCGGCCAGCACCAGGATATCTCGCGTCACGATCCCCATGCGCTCGGCGCGCAGCTTGATCTGCGCGGCGGACTCCTCGCCCGAGACGTAGAGAATCGGGCCGCCGGCCTTGGTCAGCGCGTCGCAGAGCTGCAATAACAGCGTGCTCTTGCCGATGCCCGGATCGCCGCTGATGAGCACCACGGAGCCGGGCACGATGCCGCCGCCCAGCACGCGGCTCAGCTCGCCGATGGGCACGGGGATGCGCTCGTAGCCGTCCGCGGGGATGTCGGGCAGGGGTTGGGGACCTGGGCCGCCGGCAGACTGTGCAACGCTGGGCCGGCCGGGCGCCTCCGGCTGGATCACCATCTCCACCAGGGTGTTCCATTCGCCGCAGTCGGGGCATTGCCCCATCCACTTGGGCTGGGCGCTGCCGCAAGTCTGGCAGACGTAACGGGTTTTGAGTTTTGGCATGGGAGGCCTCATGTTGCGTACTGCGTATTGCGTATTGCGTATTGCTTACTACATGCTGGATCGCTCAAATGTTCGGATTGATTGTACCGCGAACAGAAAGGGAAGTCAAAGTAGTATCAATGAGATCCACTCATAAATGGAGGGTTGACAGGATAGGGTAAAATCAGGTCATTC
>CAYYTK010000047.1:0-28426 GCA_964474695.1 uncultured Anaerolineales bacterium | reverse complement strand
CAATCCGGCGGATTGCGTTACTGTAGGACAATCCGCTGGATTGTCTTAGCGCAATTCGGCGGATTGCGTTACTCTAGGACAGTCCGCTGGATTGTCTTCTCGCAATCCGGCGGATTGCGTTACGGCAGCGGCCGTGACAGCCATTTGCGGTAGACCTGGTAGCGTTTGTAGATCTGCGCGCCCATGTGGCCGGCGAGGATCGGGGTGCGGGGGTTGTCGTCCGACGTGAGGGAGAGGTCGGCCCAGCGATACCCCTTGGCGGCCGCGCGGCGGGCGAGCTCGTCGAACAGCAGCACCGCCACGCCGGTGTCCCAGTATTCCGGCGGCACCAGCACGCTTTTGACCGCGAGGCACGCGGGGCGGCGGCGCATCCGCAGCAGCAACTGGAGATAGTTCCAGGGGTAGCGGAGCCCGTTCACGCCGATCAGCACTTCGTTCATGTTCGGGATGCCGGGCAGCCAGCCGACCACCTCCCCGCCGGAGGTCTCGGCGAAGAGGATCAGCTCGGGATCGGCGATCCGGCGGAACGGCTCCATCTGCGCGGACAGCGTCGCGCGCTCCCAGGGCGCGAAGTCGGGCAGATGGGCCAGCGCGCGGTTCAACAGCACGTGCACGCGGTCGATCTCCGCGTCCCACTGCCCCAGGTCAGCCCCGCGCACCCGGAAGCGCCCGCGGGCGCGCACCCGCTCGGCCAGCCGCGCCGCGCGTTGGAGCTGAGGCGCGGCGGGGTCGATGTCGATGGCAAATGCCAGGTTTTGCCCGCGCGCAGGCTCGAAGCCGTACGCCTCAAAGAAGCGCTGGTAGTAGGGGGGCGTGTGCCCGCACAAGATCGCGGGCGGCCGGTCCCGCCCCTCCAGCAGCACGCCGTACGCATCCTCATAATCCAGGTTAATCGGGCCGTAGAGGGTGTCCAGGCCGCGCGCCCGGGCCCAGCCGGCCGCGTGATCGAAGAGCGCGGCCGCGACCGCGTCATCGTCGATGCACTCGAAGAAACCGATCAGGCTGTCGCGCCAGGCGCGCGACGCGTTGGCAAACCGATCCTCGGCGCAGCAGATGGCGCCGACCGGCTCGCGGCCGCGCCAGGCGAGGAAGCACTCCGCATCCCCGCGGTGGAAGAATGCGCCTCGCTGCGGATCGATGGCCGCCGCGCGGTCGGGCAGCAGCGGCGGCACCCACAGCGGGTCGCCCCGGTAGATGCGCCAGGGGAAGGTCAAGAAGGTCCGCCGCTCGCGCTGCGATGTGATTGGCCGGATCTCGATGGGGGTCATGCGGGACTCCTTGGCGCTTAGGCGGCCTTGTCCTCGCGTCGCCGCGCCTCCACCTGCGCGGCGATGGCCGCGTAATCCTCGCGGCCCAGCGGATAAAGCAGCGCGAACAGGATCCCCAGGCACAGCAGGACCGCGGGGATCGGGCCGGCGACGATGCGGATGCCGGTCACCGCGGCCGCGGGCTGCACCGCGCTGTTCGGGATGTAGCCGGTCGCGTCCAGCACCAGGAGCGCGAGCGGCACCGCCGCGCTGGCCGCCACCTTCTGCGCCAGGGTGATCAGGCTGTAGAACATCCCCTCGTGGCGCTCGCCGGTGTGGAATTCGCCCCACTCGATCGCATCCGGGATGATGGACCAGGGCAGCACGTGCGCGGCCGACACTCCGATCCCCGCCAGCACGCACAGCCCCAGGAGAAACGCCAGGGGGGTGGCCGGGCTCAGCGACGCCAGCACGAGTTGCACCGCGGCCCAGAAGGCGATGCCCGCGATATAGGCCCAGCGCTTGTTCAGCCGCCGCGATGTCCACTGCCACAGCGGCAGCGCCGCGATCGCCACCACGAAGATCGTGGCCATGATCAGGTCGCTCCGCGCCTCCTGCTGCACCACGTACTTGATGAAGAAGAGCAGGATCGCCTGCACGATGCTCATCGAGACCCAGGTGAACAGGTAGATGCCCAGGCCGAAGAGGAACGGCCGGTTGCGGAGGGCCGCGCGCACCGACGCGGCCACGGTCGGCTGGGCCTGCGTCATCAGCTCCGGCCGCTCGCGGGCGCTGGCAAAGACCAGGAACAGGGGCAGCGCGGAAGCCAGGCCGAACGCCGCGCCCATCAGCAGCACGCGGCCCGCGTGCTCGGGCCGGAAGCCGCCCACGATCATCAACGGCACGGTGAACGCGATCAGGCTGCCGACAATCGAAAAGAACATGCGCGTCGCGGTCAGCGCGGTGCGCTCATCGTAGTCGGCGGTGAGCTCGGGAGTCAGCGCGAAGTAGGGGATGTAGGCAAAGGTCGCGGCGGTCTCGAAGAGCACGTACGCGGCCGCGTAGTAGATCGCCAGCGGGACGTCGCCTTGCAGCGGCGGCCGCCACCACATCAGCGTGAACGCCAGGGCGAGCGGCAGAGCGGCGAACAGCAGGAAGGGCCGCCGCCGGCCCCAGCGCGAGCGCGTGCGGTCGGTGATGTAGCCGATGAGCGGGTCGTTGAAGTAGTCCCAGGTCAGCCCGACGAAGATCGCGGCCGCTGCCACCCGCGGGGAGACCCCCACGACATCGGTGAGGAAGATGGCGAAGTACGCGGCGATGATGGTGGTGGTCAGGCTGAAGCCGAGGTCGCCGGCCCCGTAGAGCCAGCGCTTCGTGCGCGAGAGTCGGTTCACAGGCGCGTCTCCTGAGCCGTTTTTGATTTTTGATTTTTGATTTTCGATTTTCAATTACTGATTGTAGGCCGGCGTTCCGGGGATGTCAATCCTGACCACTGACGCCTGACCCGTGACCCTTGGCTGGCCGCGGCAAGCGTTCGGGGGAGCGGGAGGCCGCGATGCTTGGTCACGCGCCCAAACACGCCGGCTTTCACTCGCTATACAAGCCATAGGGATCCGCTTGACGCCAGCGCTTGTAGAGCGCCACCAGCGCGCGGGCTTTGAAATAGTGACACGCTGCCTGCCCGATGGCGCCATGCCGAATCAGCCCCTGCCGGTCGGCTTCATGCCACACCTTCCACCACGCATCCTCGGTCCCGCCGTAGCCGACGTTCCATAGCTGCGGATCGTAGGCGCAGCGAACATGCTCCGGCAGCGCCCACCGCGCGCTGATCTCACTCGGGATGGGGACGCTTTCCGCGGCGTGCATGCTCGAACAGCGGTCGATCCCCACGCCCAGTAAGAGGCACCAGCCGTCAAGCGCCAACAGGCCGCGATAGCCGTCGCAGTGCCATTCGGCATCGCGGCCCCAGGCGCAGGTGCGAAAGAAATCGTTCCCGCACACGACATCAGCCCGCCGCCGAAAGGTATCGGCGATCAGGCCCATGCCGGTGCGTTCCGGCGAGTCAGGGGGCAGGATGCGCACTTTCCAGGTGATGCCGCGGGCGCGATCCTCGCCGGTCAGGGGCAGCGCCGGACTGACGGGGTAGGCCGACATGATCAGGCCGCCATCAGGACCGACCGCATCCATCAAGGCCTGGATCACCGTTGGCGCACCGCCTTCAACCCAGCCGAACGCGCTGAGCGAGCTGTGGACCTCGACCGTCGCGCCGCGCCGCACCCCGAGCTGTTGCAGACCCAAGACGATATCATGATGAGTGACCGGCGCGTGGGTCATAGGGTTTCCTCTTTGAGTAACCGCCACAACTCGGCGGCCATCGGATCAGGTCCGCTTGCCAGGGTGTTGTACCTGTCGAGATGCCAGCGCACCGGATTATCGAGGATGTACTGGCGGATGGCGTTCAAGGCCCGCTCAGTGCGGATGACATGTTCGTAGTAGTTGCGCTGCCAGACCGTCATGCCGGGTGTTTTGCGTATCCGGTTGATGCGCCGGGTCGTGATGGATTTGTAGTTGCCGATGATCGCACCCAAGGACCCGGACGGCGCGCCCGATTGTAGGGGCGATGCATTCCCCGGCGAAACGTTGGCCACCGCGATCGGCGCCAATGGCGGCAAATCCCGCGCGACGAGATGGCCTGTTGGGAATGCATCGCCCCCACCCGCGGCGCGCGCGCCCGATTGTAGGGGCGATGCATTCCCCGGCGAAACGTTGGTCATCGCGATCGGCGCCAATAACGGCATATCCCGCGCGCCGAAATGGCCTGCTGGGAATGCATCGCCCTCGTTCCCATCCGCGGCGTGCGAGCCCGATTGTAGGGGCGATGCATTCCCCGGCGCAACGTTGGCCAGCGCGATCGGCGCCAATGACGGCAGATCCCGCGCGACGAAATGGCCTGTTGGGAATGCATCGCCCTTGTCCTCATCCGCGGCGTGCGGGGCAGGGGAGGGCGAGGCATTCCCAGAGTGATCGTGGATATTCGACCCAGTTATCCTCGATGCAGGCTGAGTCGTTAACAGTGAATCCTGCGAGGAATGCCTCGCCCCTACATCCACATCGGATATGAACAGAATGCCGTGCATATGGTTGGGCATAACGACCGAAGCATCAGTCGAAACCCGGCCGAAATGGCTGGGGATTTGCTGCCATAGCGTCTCCGCGACGCGACGCAGGACGGGATCGTCGAACAGGCATTCGCCGTCCTGCGTGCAGATGGTGACAAAATACGCGCCGGGTTGCGCGTAATCGTAGCCAGGCAGACGGATGGATCGACGGTGTCCATGCGGCCGATCAGTTGTCATAGGTGTTTCCCCGTTGTCCACATTGTAGGGGCGATGCATTCCCCGGCAAAACGTTGGCCAGCGCGATCGGCGCCAATGGCGGCAGATCCCCCGCGCCGAAATGGCCTGTTGGGAATGCATCGCCCTCGTCCCCGGCGCGACGCATGTTGCCGTAGGGGGGGCGAGGCATTCCCAGAGTGATCGTGGATATTCGACCCAGTTACCCTCGATGCAGGCTGAGTCGTTAACGATGATTTCTGCTGGGAATGCCTCGCCCCTACAGTTGGCGGCGTGTCCACATTGTAGGGGCGATGCATTCCCCGGCAAAGCGTTGGCCACCGCGATCGGCGCCAATGACGGCATATCCTTCACGACGAAATGGCCTGCTGGGAATGCATCGCCCTCGTCCTCATCGCGCCGGATGTGGCTGTCCGGGGGGGCGAGGCATTCCCAGAGTGATCGTGGATATTCGACCCAGCTACCCTCGATGCAGGCTGAGTTGTTAACGATGATTTCTGCTGGGAATGCCTCGCCCCTACAGTTGGCGGCGTGTCCACATTGTAGGGGCGATGCATTCCCCGGCAAAACGTTGACCGTCGCAATCGGCGCCAATGACGGCATATCCCGCGCGCCGAAATGGCCTGTTGGGAATGCATCGCCCTGGCCCCCGGCGCGACGCGTGTTGCCGTAGGGGGGGCGAGGCAGGCCCACCCGCGTTGCGGGTTACGATAGACATTGCCGTATATGCACCGATCAGGTCGGCGTTGCCTTGTGGACGGCCTGCCTCGCCCCTACAGTTGGCGGCGTGCATGCCTGTAAAGGGTCGATCAATCGAATAACCCCAACTGCTGGGCACTACCTTCGGGCAGGTTGAGAAACTTGCGAGTCGGGACGTCTTGGACGTTTTCATCAGTCTTGAGTCCGCCGTGCCGATTGAGGGTGCTTGTGATTGTCGGGATGCAGTACTCGGCCATTTCTTCCCGAATGTGCGCGGTTGTGAAACGCAACACTTCCCACCCTGCGGCTGTCACTGCATTGTTGCGCTCGTTATCTTGTTGGCCCTTTTCCAAGCCGATGTGATAGGTATTGCCGTCGGTCTCAATGTCCAGGTTCCCCTTATTGCAGAATACGGCGAAGTCGAGGCGGTACTCTGCATCTGCCACCCTGAGATCGTACTGACGCTCCGCTTTGATTTGCAGGCGTTTGAGTTCCTGCCAGAGGCGGTCTTCCAGCGGACTCACATGCCACAGGTCGTTGATTTGTGTGGCTGTCATTAGCTTGTCCAGCGTCGACGGGATGAAAGTGATCGGCCGCGGGCGTGCAAGGGGAATGGGCCTCTCCAGGGGGATGAGCGGGCCCAACTGAAGCTTGTAGTAACTGCGCCACGATTTATCGTCGGCCGGCTGGCCGCGAAACAGGTCTTGCCGGCTCACTACGTGGATATCTTCCACATGTGCGTAGTAATTGATGGCCTTGCCTCCACGGTCAAATTCGGCTGTCTGGTAGAGTGCCAGCCATTCAGGCCGCCACTGCCCTCGCGCGACATCAGTCGGGATGCGATACCAGTGTTGCTCCGACACTATCTCGAAGTCACTCTGCTGGTTGATGACTGCAACCAGCACCTCACACCGGCGAAGTGACAAAATATCCCCAACCTTACGCGTCACGAGAAAGACTCCATTCCGACTGGGCCACCAGTTGGTGCACCTACAACTCCCCCCGAAACGCCCGATCCAACAGCGTGTCGAACAACTACTCCGTCAAATGTCTGACAGCAGACACTGGATTAGTTCGAATTGTCAGACCATGGCGTAGCCCGGCTCCGTTGCGCGGCCTCGAACAGGGCCGCGGCCAGATGCTCCGCCTGCGCCGGCGTCAGCAAGATGCTGATCTCATCCACCTCAAAGAGCCGCATATCTGGCGAAGCCGTATCGGCGATCGTGAAGCGGATGTCATCCTCGAAGCCTTCTTCCCGATGGACCACGCTGAACGAGACCTCGAACCGGACCGTCTCGTCGATTTCAATGATTCTCTCCATATCCACCTCTACCTCCTCATCCCCATGATGACGCCGGAGAGGTATGGGATCAACCAGATAGCCCAGACCACGATGCTGAACCTGTGGAAGTTGACGATCGCCCGCTCGTCCTTGCGCGCCAGCACGACCGTCGCCCAGATCGCATGGATGATCATCAACAGGATGGCAGCCACGCCGGTGCCGCCATGCATGTCGGCCGTCAAACCGCCGGCATAATCCAGCATGATCGCTGTGCCTGTGGTATCGCAGGCCAGCCCAAGCCAGAAGAAGATTAAGTGCCAGCCCTTGAGCCGCCCGGCGATCCGCTCGCTCCACACGCCGATGGTGTAGAAGATCAGCGCCAGGGTGATGAAGATGGTGCCGAAGATCATGATAGGGGGCATGAGCGTTCCTTCTGAAAGAGCTCGGCAATCTGCGCCTGGGTCAACCAGAGTGTCTCCCCGCTCAAGCGTACGTCGAGCTTCACCGCGCCGCTGGGCGGCTCATAGATCACGATTTCCCCGTGATCACTGTCATTTATCCCGTTGGCCGGCATAGCTGCAACTCCCCGAAACGAAGAACCCCTGGATTTCGTGTTCTTCGCGCACCTTTGCGCCTCCGTGATCCAAATCCTCACAACTCCCCCCGAAACGCCCGGTCCAGCAGCGCGCCGAACAACTGCTCCGCCTGGCGCGCGGCCTCGCGCTGCTGGGCGCGGAGACGCTCGTGCTTACGGATGATCTCGACAAATCGATGCTGATCAGTTATAGGCGGTACTGGCACCTGTATCGTCTTGATCTCCCGGAGATGAAGGTCAGGAACGCCAATACCACTTACCAAGGAGTCAGCTTGTCTCTTGATAAATGCTGTTCGTAGCGCGGCCTCAAGGTATTTTGGGTCGATTCGATGTCTGTCTGGCCTCAGCATGGCGACGCTGACAAAGATGCTGAACTCAATATCGGTGTCTACGATCTGGGCTATGCCATACGTCCCAACCTTCGTGTACAGAATATCACCTCGCCTTACATCACACGCCTTTGATATCTTTTCATGCTCGTCACGACTGATGTACTTGACATCCGAAAAGTCGATTGTGCCTGGGTCTTTGGTCAGGTTCTTGACTGACAAGAATGGTACACCAGCAGGCAGGTACTTTGGCGTGACATGGGTGCCATCGGTGATCTTGATGCATAACTCCCCAAGTGGTTCGAGTCTTAGGGCCAGATTCCTCACCGGATCCCCAAACATCTCCACAAACACCGCCTGCAGATACCCCTCGCTCAGTTCCAGCGCGTAGCGGCGAAGCCGGCGCAGGCGGTCGGCGCGCGCCAGGATGGCGGCGATGCGCTGTTGTTCGGGGAGGGGAGGGTAGACGATTTCCTTCTCGTAAGCGTCGTCTCGATTCAGACCAGGAACAGCGGCTGATTTGTTCAGCTTGGTAAGATCAAGAGCAATCAAGGCGTAGTAAAGCCAAGTCAGGTCGCAGGGTCGCTTGGTAGCCTCAATATAGTAGGTAGTGTCGATAGGCCAGCAGGGTAAATTACTCCTATGGATCTCGCCAATTGAGCCCTTGCGGCCGATGATGATAGTCGGTCCCTTCGTTATGGCTCGATCATGCCAACCGACAACGCCGTTGGACCCGTAAACAGCGAACCCGCCGCCCCGCCGTTGGCTTTCCGGCAAGCCATCGCCATAAAGGAAATCGCACAAGCTGCCCAAGCTCACGACAGAAAAACTCATTGAAGCGCCTTTTGCAGACCCACTACTTCCTGGCTCATCACCCGCTCCAACTCCAACAACCGTTCCAACGTCACCCGCGGCGCCTCGTAATACACCTCGTCCTGCTCCGCCTGCCGATACCGGCTGGCGGAAAGGTCGTACTTGTTCCCCTTCACCTGCGCTTTTGTCACCCAGAACTGGCGGCTCAAGCGGTCGATCTGTGATTGGAGCGGCGCGAGGCGAGCTTCGAGGCCGGCCAGGTCGGCTTTCGCTTTATCCAGCGCGGCGCGTATCCCGTCGCCACCGTCGTCTTCGGGCGCGATGGCGCTCTCAAAGGTCAGCCGGTTGATCTCGCCGTGCAGCCGCAGCCGCTCAGTCTTCAGCGGCGCGACCTCCGACCGGAGGGCGTCCAGCCGCGCGGTTCGTTCGGCCTCAAACGCCGCGTCATGGCGATGGCGCCAGCAGTCCAGGATGTCGGGGATGTCGTTCTCCGCGGTCCGCTGGCGCTTGTCGTCCAGCGAGAAGCCGTCGTGCGCCATGTCGTAGAACCAGATGCGGTCGGTCTTGGCCCCGCGCGTGAACAGCAGCACCGCGGTGGAGACCCCGGCGTACGGCTTGAACACGCCGCCTGGCATCGAGACGATGCCGTCCAGCCGGTTCTCCTCCACCAACTTGCGGCGAATCTCGACATGCGCGGTGCTGGAGCCGAACAGCACGCCGTCGGGCACGATCACCGCGCAACGGCCGCCCATGTCCAGGCCGCGCAGGATCAGGTGCAGGAAGAGCAGCTCCGACTTGGTGGTGTTGTTTGGCAGGGTCGTGTTGACGTCGGCCTTATCCACCGCGCCCTTGAACGGCGGGTTCATCAGGATCACATCGTACTCGCGGCTCTCGGCATACGCCTTGGAGAGCGTGTCCATGTAGAAGAAGCGCGGAGCTTCGATGCCGTGCAGCATCAGGTTCATCGAGCCGATGCGCAGCATGGTCATGCCCGAATCGTTGTCGAACGCGCGGAACGCCCTGGTCTGCAGGAACTCCCGCTGCGCCGCGGTCAGCCGGTCCCCCACCAGGTTGTGGGGCCAGCCGTCCGCGTCGTACGACAGGATCTCCGGCGCGGTGTGCTGCTCCAGGATGTACTGGTACGCGTTGACGATGAAGCCGCAGGTGCCGCCCGCCAGGTCGCCGATCCGCTCGCCCGGCCGGGGCGCGATCATCTGCACCATCATGCGGACGATGTGACGCGGGGTGCGGAACTGGCCGTTGCGGCCCGCGATGTTCAGGCGGTCCAGCAGGTACTCGTAGAGGTCGCCCTGCACGTCCTGGTTCTGGCTGGCGATCTGCAGCCCCTCGATCAGCTTGCACGCCTCGATCAGCAGCGCGGGCTTGTTGATCTTGAGCTCGGCGTTGCCCATGTAGCGCTCGAAGGAGCTGCCCTCCGCGCCCAGCTTGCGGAACCAGGGAAAGATCTCGTCGCGCAGGTGCTCCAGCGCCTTGCCTGCTTCGAGCTGCGTCCAGTAGCCCCAGCGCATCTTGGCCGGCACGCTCGGCGTGTAGGTCTCCCCGCGGCGTCCCGCCTGGCGCTCGGCCGCGTTCTCGCGATCGTCCAGACGCTTCAGGAAGATAAGATAGGAAAGCTGCTCGATGGCATCCATCGGGTTGGACAGGCCGCCCGTCCAGAGCTTGTCCCACAGCTTGTCGACGTCGGATTTCAGTTTGGGGTCAGTGAGCATGACTTGATTGCACCTTGTATCATCTGTAGGGGCGAGGCATTCCCAGCAGGACCCGCCGTTTACAGCTCATCCTGCATCAGGGCAAGGTGAGCCGAATATCCACAATCCATGTGGGAATGCCTCGCCCCTACTCCTGCATCAGGGCAAGGTGAGCCGGATATCCACAATTCACCTCGGAATGCCTCGCCCCTACTCCTGCATCAGGGCGAGGTGAGCCGAATATCCACAATCCATGTGGGAATGCCTCGCCCCTACGATATCGCGAGCCCTTCCGCGAATGCCAGCATCTCCGCCACCTGCTCCGGCGCGAACCAGCGTTCCACCGCATCCTGTCCGAACGCGGTCAGCGGTGGATCGTAGAGGTCGGCCGGCTGCAAACGGCGCTTCTGCAGAAAGACGTTTTGCACCGCGCGCAGGAACCGGATCTGGTCGGCGCCGAACGGGTGCGCGGCGATGTACTCGCTGAACTGGTGCTGCACGATGTCGCGGTAGTCGGGCAGGCCATCCAGGTCCAGCAGCCGGCGCAGGAACTCCAACAGGCTGCCGACCTTCATGGCGTAGGCCTTGCGGATGTTTTCCTCGGAAAGCTCCAGGCCGGGACTGCCCAGGTCTTGATGCAAGGCCCGCTCCAGCTCGATCAGCGCCAAGTCGCTCACCGGCTCCCCGCGGCCGATGGCTTGCAGTGTCGGGTGCGTGTCTACCAGGTCCAAGATGCGCTGCTCGACCCGGCGGCGGTATTCTTCGACGTACACCCGCTCGGTGCCGCCCATCAACAGGATATAGCCGCGCATCTCGACGTAATCGGGCAAATCGATTACTTTGAACAAATTGTCGGTGGCACGGCGGTTGCGCATCTCACCGGCCAGGGCGTCGATCACCGCGTTCAGTTGGGGGGTCGCAGCCGTCTGCACTTGCGGCGTCAGGCACAGGCGGGCCAAAGCGGCGCTGCTCGGGTTCTCGAAGACGTATTCGGGCAGCCGGCCCACGTCCTCGGCGATGGAGGCCGCGGTCGCGGCCGTCTCTTCGCCCTCCAGAATCTTCAGCTTCAGCCGCTCGACCTTGTGGGTGAAGGTCGCAGCCTCCACATCCACATCGGCCGCGTAGCGCAGCAGCGGCCCCACCTTCAGCAGCAGGAACTCCAGCTTGTTCGCGTTGAGATAGAACCACCACGAATCGCGCCAGGCAGCTTCGACTTCGGGGTAGACACGCTTCACCAGCAGCGAGTCGGTCGGGATGCGGGCGACCATGGCGCGCAAGTCTGCCACGGTGCGTTTTGCCTCGGGGGACGACTGGTCGTCCAGGGTGTGCTCCATGATCGCCAGCCGCGTGTTGAACAGGCTCACCAACACCGGCAGGTTTTGCGCCTGTGCCGGGTCGGGCGCCTTGTTGAAATCGTTCTCCCAGAAGTCCAGGATCAGGAACCGGCGTTTGCCGCCTTCTGGCAGGCGGTCGAGATAGGTGCAGGCGGCCTGGCTGCGCGTCCCGCGGCCGATCATCTGCCACAGCTTGATGGCCGAATGCACCGGTCGCATAAAGACCAGGTTGACGACTTCGGGCACGTCGATGCCGGTCTCCAGCAGATCCACGGTGATGGCGATGCGCGGCTGGTCGGCCTTCTTGAGCTTCTCGATCAGGGTGCCCTTGAAGTCGGACCTGTAGGTGATGACCCGCACCAGGCCGGGGAACTGCGGGAACATCTGCTCGAACGCGTCGACCAGCCGCAGCGCGTGCTCCTGCGTCATCGCAAAGATGATGGTCTTGCCCGGCAACTGTCCCGACTTGTCCTTGATGCACTGCTCCCAAATCTCTTCCCACTGCTTGCGGAGGGTGTCGCGGTTGCTGACGGTGCGCTCGATCTCGGTGCCGGCGTAGTCCAGCGCATCCGGGTCGAGACCCTGCTCGATCAGGATGTTGCGCTCTTCCTCAGTCAGGTCGACCCCGCGAATCCCCTTGCGCTGAAAGTGGGTATTGGCCCTGTAGAGGTCAAAATCCACCAGATACTTCTCATCTACGGCCTGCCGATAGCTGTACAGGAAGGTGGGGCGGTTGGCGTCGCAATCGAACTCGCGGAAGGTGTTGCGGTCCAGAAACTCCGCGGGGGTCGCGGTCAGCCCGATCATGCGCGCATCGAAGTAGAACAGCACCTCGTTCCACTTGTTGAAGATCGAGCGGTGCACCTCATCGAAGAAGATGGCGTCGAAGAACCCCGGGGTGAAGTCCTGGAAGCAGTTGCTCAGCGTTTGCAGCGTGGCCACGTAGAGCCGGTTGGTCTTTTCGATATTGTAGCTACGGATGCGCGCGCACGGCTCATCCGGCAGGAACCTCTTGAAGCCATCGGTGAGCGCCTGCTGCACCAGCGGATCGCGGTCGGCCACAAACAGGATGCGCCGCGCCTGATTGGAGCGCAGGAGCACGTCCACCAACGACGTCGCCACCCGCGTCTTGCCCGTGCCGGTTGCCATCACGATCAGCGCGCGCCGCTTGCCTTTGTCGAACGCCTCGCAGACGCGGCGGATCGCCTCCAGTTGGTAAGGCCGGTCGGTGATCGCGGTGTTGATGGGGACGACGGCAAAGGGCAGCCGATTCTGACGGAGGAAGAGGCGGTTCTCCAGGTCGTCGGGTGAGAAGAAACCCTGCACCTCGCGCTTGACCAGACCTGACAGGTTTCGGAAACCTGTCAGGTCTTCGAGGAAATAGGTGCGTTCGCCGTTGGTCATAAACGCGAACGGTGCAAAGCTCTGGCGCTTGGCGATCTCGGAGACATAGAACTCGGCCTGCGCCTGGGCCAGGCGGGGATCGGTGCTGGTGCGCTTGGCCTCGACCACGGCCACGATCTCGCCGTTGGGCCGGTAGAGGGCGTAGTCGCTGACGCCTTTCGGGGTCTCCAGGTTATAGATCGCGCCGCCGTCGGCGCGGAGCTGCGCGAGTTTCTGACGGAGGATCTCCCAGGCCATCGGATCAAAGCCATCGACGGGGATTTCCAGCCCCACTCGCGCGGAATCGGACACATCCCAGCCCGCGCGTTTGAGCGCGGGATCGATCAACTCCTTACGAGTCTTGGCCTCAGTGGGACCCGGCACGCCATCACTCCATATCTATTGTGTTTCCTGTCACCCAAGTTTACCACAATCCCGTTATCATGGAAAGCCGACAAGCAAGAACCCCAACGCAAGCAACGGCCGCCGCGCCGCCACATCCATTCGCTGTTTGCACCCCTTGCCCTTCTTGGGGAAGGCGGAAGGATGAAGGATGCAATATTGACTGAATTTGCGACTGCCGATTTGCGATTTGCGAATGAGAACGGCGCAAGTGAAACTTAGTCTTCACCTGCGCTGACGCTCCGCGTAACGTTTTTTTAACGGTTAAGTGGTCAAATGTCCATGGTTGCTCAATTCCGCCTTCCATTCGTGTCCCTTATCAGTTATTCAAGAAAGGAGAATGAACCATGGATCAGTCTGAATATGTTGCAGAGTATCTGTCTTACATCGCCGATACTCCCGATGTTAAACCTGTCAAACAATTCGCTGCGTTGGCAACGGTCGCAGAGACCCCGCCTATGTTCTTCAATTCGCTTCCCAGCGGCGATGTGTATGTTTATCCTCAGTTCTTGGCTTTTCTGACTCTTGACAAACAAGGCCCTGGGGCAGGCCTGCTTTTTAAGAAGATCGTCGATGAGTTGATTTCACAAGGCAAGACCCTATACACAGTCAATAAGTGGGTAAACAATCCGGCAGCCATACTGATGGATGCCGCAAAATGGCTTGCGAAAAAGTATCAAGACAAGGAAAAGCTGGAGCAAGCCCTGGCGAACCCTAACTCCATTCTCGTGCCGTTTGCCAAGATCATAAGCGCGGAATCGGGCCGAAATCTGGCACAGGGAAGCTACATAAAGATCCGAACTCAAGACAGAACGATTTTCTTGTGCGAGAACGGGCTTCACGAAAACGCATTCGCTCCGTTGTGGAATATGTTCACGGGAAACTGGCAGGCGGATGTCGTGAGTATGTTGAAAGGCGCAGCAAGATAATCGGTACAGCGCCGCTGTTAGCATCTCTTCTTAACAATCCAGGCACGGGCAGGCGTAAGGCCATGCCCGTGCCTGTGACCGGGAAGAAGCGCCCCAAACCGGCACGACGCAACGCCATCGGACCGCAGGCCGCCAGGCAGCAGGTCGCCGCACCACGCACCACGAGATTCTTCGCGGCTGCGGCCATCTGCGGATGGTAGGCGCTCAGAATGACAGGCAATCAGCGCAATCGGCAATCTAAAATCAAAAATCCAAAATCGCCGCGGTTGCGCACCAACAGCGCGTGCGTTACAATACGCCCGGCGCCAAAGGCGCCGCGTTCGCCGCCGAACACCCCGCGCTGCCGCGAGATCTCCTACGGATAGATGCATGTACAAACGGATCGTCGTTAAACTCGGCACCAGCGTGCTCACGGGCGGCACGCGGCAGCTCGACCGCAGCCACATGGTCGAGATCGCGCGGCAGTGCGCGGCGCTGCGGCGCCAGGGCTGTGAGGTGATCGTGGTCACCTCCGGCGCGATCGCGGCCGGCCGGGAGCGGCTGGACCATCCCGCGCTGCCGCCGACCGTGGCGGCCAAACAGATGCTGGCGGCCGTGGGCCAGGGCTGGCTGATGCATGTGTGGGAGAGCCTGTTCGACATCTACGGCCTCCACGTCGGCCAGATGCTGCTGACGCGCGCGGATGTCGCGGACCGCAACCGGTTCCTGAACGCGCGCGACATGCTCGCCGCGCTCCTGGAGCACGGCATCATCCCGATCATCAACGAGAACGACGCGGTGGCGACCGCCGAGATCAAGGTCGGCGACAACGATAACCTGTCGGCGTTGATCGCGGTGCTGGCCGAGGCCGATCTCCTGCTGCTGCTGACCGATCAGCCCGGGCTCTTCACCGCGGACCCGCGCACCCATCCCGAGGCCCAGCTCATCCCGGAGGTGCGGACGATCGACGAGGCGCTGCAAGCCATTGCGGGGGACAGCGTGAGCGGCCTGGGGGTGGGCGGGATGAGCACCAAGCTGCAGGCGGCCGACGTGGCGCGCCGCGCGGGCGCGGATGTGATCGTAGCCGCGGGCCGCGCGACCGATGTCATTTTGCACGCGGCGTGCGGCGAGGCGGTGGGCACGCGCTTCCCCGCGCTGGAGGCGCCGCTGGAGAGCCGCAAGCGGTGGATCTTCGGGGGCACCCGACCGGACGGCCGCGTGATCGTGGACGCGGGCGCGCAGCGCGCGCTGCGCGAGCGCGGGGGCAGCCTGCTGCCGGCCGGCATCACCGCGGTCGAGGGCAGCTTCGAGCGCGGGGACACGGTGCTGATCGTGGGGCCGAAGGGCAAGCCGCTGGCCCGCGGCATCGTCCGCTACGGCAGCGCCGACCTGGCCCAGATCAGGGGCCACCACTCGGAGGAGATTGTCGAGCGGCTGGGCTACACGCTGGGGCCGGTGGCGGTGCATCGGAATGATATGATTTTGGTGTGACCTGTCCTCACCCCTCCCCCGGCCTACGGCCACCCCCTCCCCTCTCCTGAGCGTAGTGCGGCTCAGGAGAGGGGAGGGGGCAGGGGGTGGGGTGAGGATAAAGGAGCGACGATGACTGATCTAAATCAGATGGGCCGGGCGGCGCGCGCGGCGAGCAGGGAACTTGCAGTCCTATCGACCGCGCAGAAGAATGCGGCGCTGCTCGCGATCGCGGACGCGCTGGAAGCGCAGGCGGATGCGATCCTGGCCGCGAATGCCCTCGACATCGCGGATGGCCGGAGCCGGGGGCTGAGCGAGGCGCTGCTCGACCGGCTGCTGCTGAACGAGAAGCGCGTCGCCGCGCTCGCGGCCGACACCCGGCACGTGGCGACCCTGCCCGATCCGGTCGGCGCGGAGTACGACGGCCGCGTCTTACCGGTCGCCGGCGGGGTCTCCGGCGCCGGTATGCGGCTGTGCAAGCGGCGCATCCCCATCGGCGTGATCGGCGTGATCTACGAGGCGCGGCCCAACGTCACCATCGATGTAGCCGCGCTGTGCCTCAAGGCCGGCAGCGCCAGCATCCTGCGCGGGGGGTCCGAGACGCTGCGCAGCAACCTGGCGCTGATGGGGGCGATCCGGGTCGCGCTGGCGCAGGCCGGGCTGCCCGATGCCGCCGTGCAGGTCATCGAGGACCCGGACCGGGCCCGGGTGACGGAGCTGCTGCGGCTGGATAAGTACGTGGACATGATCATCCCGCGCGGGGGCGCGGGGCTGCATCGGTTGTGCCGCGAGCAGGCCACCATCCCGGTGATCACCGGCGGCATCGGCATCTGCCACATCTTCGTCGACGAGAGCGCGGATTTGGCGCGCGCGGTCGATATCGTGGAGAACGCCAAGGTGCAGCGGCCCAGCGTCTGCAACGCGCTCGACACCGTGCTGGTGCACCGCGCGGTCGCGGCGGCGTTCCTGCCGGCCATGGCCGGCAGGCTGGCAGCCAGCGGGGTGGAGCTGCGCGCGGCGCCCGACGCGCTGGCCATCCTGCAGGCCGCCGGTGCGGCGAAGGTCGCGCCCGCGGGCCCGGACGACTTCGACACCGAGTGGCTGGCGCTGGTCCTGGGCGTGAAGCTGGTCGATGGGGTCGACGAGGCGATCGCCCACATCCAGGAGCACAGCACCGAGCACTCCGACAGCATCCTCACCGAGAACCTGCGCAACGCGACCCGCTTTGTGGACCGGGTCAACTCGGCCGCGGTGTACGTCAACGCCAGCACCCGCTTCACCGACGGCGGCCAGTTCGGCCTGGGCGCGGAGGTGGCGGTGAGCACGCAGAAGCTGCACGCGCGCGGTCCGATGGGGCTGGAGGAGCTGACGACGTATAAGTGGGTGGGGGTGGGGAGCGGGTGTGTGAGGGAGTGAGGAATCAGCGAATGGGCGAATCAGCGAATGGGCGAATCAGCGAATCAGCGAATGGGCGAAGCGGCGAATCAGCGAAGCGGCGAATCAGCGAATCAGCGAATGGGCGAAGCGGAGCCTTGAGGGAACGGTGAATGCGATGGGGGTCTATCGAGAGACAGTTATCACAGAGGGAAGGGCCGACTGCATATGAACAAAGTCACTGAGTGGCTCTACGTGGGCTCGGTCCGAGATCTGGATGATCAGGACCGGCTGCAAGCCGAAGGCATCGGCGCGATCCTCTCCCTGGCATGGCCGGTGTACGATTCGGACATGGCCGTGCGCCATGATCCGTTCGACGACGGCACGCCCATCCCGGATGAAGTCCTGCTAAACGGAGTCGCGTTTGTCCGCCAGCAGCGAGCGGTAGGCCGCAAGGTCTTGATCGCTTGCAGCGCAGGAATCAGCCGGTCGCCGAGCGTGGCGATTGCGGTGCTGCACGAGATCGAGCGCATCCCCCTGGTTGACGCGTTTCGCCTCGTTCTCGGCAGTGTCCACGGCGCCTATCCCGACCAGGCGCTGTGGACCTCCCTGTGTCACTATTACGGTGAGTGGGTGACGCCGGATGACGTTTGGAGGCGAACATGACTGATCCTGACGTGCGCGCCTGGCATGAGGCGAACCGGGTGGCGTGGAATGAGGGCGCGGTGCGGTATACGGAGGAGATCGAGGAGACGATCGCCTTCTTACGCGCGGGTGGGAGCAACCTGCACCCCATCGAGCGCGCGGCCCTGGGCGACCTGCGGGCGTGGTGCCATACGGCGATCCACCTCCAGTGCGCGTCGGGACGCGATACGCTGTCGCTGTGGAACGAGGGCGCGGCGCAGGTGATCGGCGTGGACATCTCGGATGTGCACATCGCGAACGCGCGGCGGATCAGCGAGGCGCTGAATGCGCCGGCCCGGTGGCATCGCTGCGACGTGCTCGATACGCCGCACGAGCTGGACGGCAGCGCGGACCTGGTCTACACGGGCCGCGGCGCGCTCTGCTGGCTGCACGACCTGGACGGCTGGGCCGCAGTGATCGCGCGGCTGCTGAAGCCGGGCGGCATCGTCAGCGTCTTCGAGGGTCACCCGCTGACCTGGCTTTTCCGGCAGGACACCACGGATTTGGTCGCCACGAACATCGATTTCTTCGCGCACAGCGAATCGTCGCAGGGCTGGCCGTCGACCTATATCGGTGAGCTGGATGTGCCCGCAGAACAGCTTGCCTTCAAGTACGAGCGGCTCTGGCCGCTGTCCGCCGTCTTCGGGGCGTTGCGCGGTGCGGGCCTGGTCGTCGAGCACTTCGGGGAGCATCGCGAGGAGTTTTGGGATGAGTTCCCGCTGCTCAGGCCGGAGTTGAAGGCGCGCATCCCGATGACCTTCTCGATGATTGCGCGGCGGGTCTAGGGGTCATCGCCGTGAAAGAGAAACCAGGTTTCTCGCAGAAACCTGGTTTCTTCATGTTATCCGAATAACCGCAGCACCTGCACCAGGATTTGCGCGGCCACGATCTTGAAGATCAGCACGACGGGGAGGGAGCTGGCATAGGTGACCGATGGCAGGTCGGTGGTCGTCTTCGAATTCGCCACGGCCAGCGACGATGAACTGGTCATCACGCCGCTGAGCAGCCCCATGGTTGTCAGGACGTTCATCTTGTAGATGCCCTGGCTGAGCAGCACCGTCACCAGCACGGCGGTCAGGGCGATGGCCAGGCCCGCCAGGAAAAGCTCCGGGCCTTGTTCTGAGAAGATCGCCTGGAGCTGCGCGCCGGAGTTGGCCCCTGCGCCGCCCAGGAACAGTATCAGCCCCAACTCTCGGAGCAGGTTGCCGGCCGCAGACGGGACAAACAGGCGGAACGGCCCCAGGCGGCCGAAGTGCCCCAGCCCCAGGCTGACCAGGAACGCGCCGGCGGACGCGCCCAGCTTGATGGTCATGCCGTTCGGGAAGCGGAACGGGATCAACCCCAGCACGATGCCCAGCACCAGGCCGATGAGGAACGGCACCATGTTGGTCTCATCCATCCGTCGCGCGTCGCCGCTGACCAGCTTCGCGAACTGCGCCACGGCCGGCGTATCCCCCACCACTCGCAGCGTGTCGCCCAGCTCCAGCGTGCTGGCGCCCACCGGCGTCAGTTCCACCTCCTGCCGGCGGATGCGCGTGATGACGACGTTGTAGCGGTCCCAGACGTGCAGGTCCATCAGGCGTTTGCCGGCCAGCCTGGCCTCGGCCACGTACAGGTCACGGCTGACGGCGTGGGTGTTGGCTTCGAGCGTGGCTTCGACCTCCTCGCCGATCAGCGGGACCAGCTTCTCCAGCTCCTCTTCGACGCCCACCGCCAGCAGGATGTCGCCCAGGTGCAGGATCACGTCGGGCGTGGCCGCGACCACCTGGGCGCCGGCCCCCCGGTCCTGCAACTGGATGCGCGAGATGTTGGCCTGGCTCAGCCGGTGCGTGTCCAACGCAGATAGCCGTTTGCCGTCCAGTTTGGGGTTGGTGATCTTGACGCAGCGCCGGGCCAGCGCGGGCTGCTCGGCCTGCTGCGCGGCCAGCCACTCAGCCTCCGCCTTCTTCACGTCTCGCCGCAGCAACTGCGGTATGAACTGCATCAGCAGCGGAAAGCCGATGATGCTGAGGGGATAGGCGATGCCGTAACCCACCGATGCTGTGGCTGCCTGCGCCGGATCGATCCGCGCGATCGCCTCGGTGGCGGCGGCCAGGGAGGGGGTGTTGGTCAGCGCGCCGGTGAACATGCCGGCGGCCAGCCCATAAGGCAGGTCCAGCAGGGCCGCCAGCCCAAACGTGACGCCGCCTGCGGCCAGGAGCGCGGCCGCGGCGATGATGACGAACTGCGCCCCCTGCTTGCGGAAGGTGCGGAAGAAGCGCGGCCCCGCCTGCAGGCCCGTGGCGTAGAGGAACAGCAGCACGCCCAGGTCCATGATCGGCTTGGGGTAGGTCTGCCCGAAGTGGCCGAACGCCAGGCCGACGAAGAAGACCGCGGAGCTGCCGAGCGACATGCCGCGCCATGATAGACGCCCCAGCCACGAACCGATGGCCAGGATGAGGAAGACGATGAACATCTGCTCGGCAAGGAGTGTGGACATCTACGAAGTCATCCGAACAACCTCAACACCTGCACAAGGATCTGCGCCAGCAAGATCTTGAAGATGAGCACCACCGGAAAGGCGCTGGCGTAGGTGACGGCCGGGACGTCGGTCGAGGTCATCTTGCCGGCTGCTGACAACGCCGGCGGATTGGTCATCACACCGGCGAGCAGGCCCAGCGTAGTGATCAGATTCATCTTGAGGACGAAGTGCGTGAGGAGGACCGTCACCAGCGCCGCCAGCACGGTGATGATCGCGCCGGCGACGAACAGCCCGGCGCCCTGTTCCGTGATCACTTTGATGAGCTGTGTCCCTGCGTTGGCCCCTGCGCCCCCCAGGAACAGCATCAACCCCAGCTCCTTGGACAGGTTGGCGGCCGCGGCGGGCACGTGCAGGCGGAACGGCCCGATGCGGCCGAAATGCCCCAGCAGCAAGCTGACCAGGAACGCGCCGCCCGCAGCCCCCAGCTTGATGGTCATGCCGTTCGGCAGGCGGAACGGGATCAGCCCCAGCGCGACGCCCAACACCAGGCCGATGAGGAACGGCACCATGTTGGTCTCTTCCATCCGCCGCGCGTCGCCGCTGACCAGCTTCGCGAACTGCGCCACGTCCGGCGTATCGCCCACCACCCGCAGCGAATCGCCCAGCTCCAGCGTGCTGGTGCCCACCGGCGCGATCTCCAGCCCCTGCCGGCGGATGCGCGTGATGATGACGCTGTAGCGGGCCCAGATTTGCAGGTCCATCAGGCGCTTGCCGGCCAGCTTGCTTTCGGTCACATACAGGTCGCGACTGATGGCGCGGGTGTTGGCCTCCATCGGGACATCCACCTCTTCGCCGATCAGCAGGCGCAGCTTCTCCAGCTCCTCTTCGGCGCCCACCACCAGTACAACGTCGCCCAGGTGCAGGACCACGTCGGGCGTGGCCGCGACCACCTGTGCATCGGCCCCCTGGCCCTGCCGGACGCGCGAGATGTTGGCCTGGCTCAGCCGGTGCGTGTCCAGCTCGGGCAGCCGCTTGCCGTCCAGGTTGGGATTGGTGATCTTGAACTGCCGTTTGGCCAGTGCAGGCTGCTCCGCGCGCTGCATTTCCAGCCATTCGGCCTCCGCGGCCTTGACATCACGGCGCAGCAGCTTCGGCAGGAAGGCCACCAGCAAGGTGACGCCGACGATGCTGAACGGGTACGCGATGCCGTAGCCCACGGAGACGTTGGCCGTCTGCGCCGGATCGATGCGGGTCATCGCCTCGATGGCGCCGGCCAACGACGGCGTATTCGTGACTGCGCCGGTGAACATCCCTGCGGCCACGGCAAAGGGGATCTTCATCAGCACGGCGACCGCGACGGTGGCCAGGCCCGCCGCCAGGATGGCCGCGGCAGACACGATGACAAACGAGCGTCCTTGCTTGCGGAAGGTGCGGAAGAAGCGCGGCCCGGCCTGCAGGCCTGTGGCATACAAAAACAGCAGCAGACCCAAATCCATCACCGGCTGGGGAATGGTCTTGCCGAAGTGGCCAAACGCCAGCCCCACGAAGAAGACCGCAGCACCGCCTAGCGCGACGCCGCGGTACGACAGGCTCCCCAGCCAGGAACCAATGGCCAGGATGGCAAAGAGGATCAGCATTTCGCTGGTAAGGAGTGCGTTCATCGTTGGCTCCATGTGCGCCGGGGAGAACGCTGCTGAGATCGCAACCGTCCGGCGGACGCGATTATAACATCAGTCCTATGCAAACGCGAAGCCGAACCCGCCCTCAATTCCGGATGCACCCGGAATTGAGGCTTCAGCCGGTCTCTGACTTCTCGGAGCCGTGCACCGGACCGGCTGAAGCCTCGACTCCAAGACGCCATCGACGATGCGGCTCGGAATTCGTGGCGCCCGACCGGAGGATGGAGAAATATGGTAGAATAGCATCGTGACGTTCGATCCTACTGCCTTTCTCGATGCGCTCCGCCGTGAGCGGGACTATGCCGGGCAACTGGCGCATGTGGAGAAGTTGCCGGCCCGGCCTGCGCGCTACGGTGCAGTACACGAGCGGCTCAGTCCGCCGGTGCAGGCCGCGCTGCGCGCCGCCGGGGCCGATCGGCTCTACACGCACCAGGCCGAGGCGATCAACGCGGCGTTGGCCGGGCAGAACGTCGTCGTCGCGACCTCCACCGCCAGCGGCAAGACCCTCTGCTTCAACGCGCCGGTGTTGGAGGCGTTGGCGCGCGATCCGCTGGCTCGGGCGCTCTACCTCTACCCCACCAAGGCGCTGGCGCAGGATCAGCTTGGCAAGTGGAACGCCTTCGCCAGGGGCGCCGGCGCCGGCATCATCAGCCCGTTGGCGGCAACGTATGATGGCGACACTTCACAGTCCAGCCGCGGCCGCATCCGCAAGCAGGCGCGCGTGCTGCTGACCAACTTCGATATGCTGCACACCGGCATCTTGCCCAATCACCCGCTGTGGGCCGAGTTCTTCCGGCACCTGACCTACGTCGTCATCGATGAGGCGCACAGCTATCGCGGGGTCTTCGGCTCGCAGGTGGCGTGCGTGATCCGGCGGCTGCGGCGGGTGTGCGCGTTATATCAGGGGTCAGGGGTCAGGGATCAGGGGTCAGGGGTCAGGGGTCAGGGGTCAGGCGTCAGGGGTCCGGGATCAGGCGTCAGGGGTCAGGCATCAGGGGTCAGCCATCAGCTATCCGCCATCACCTTCATCGCGACCACGGCCACCATCGCGAACCCGGCCGAGCATTTCGAGCTGCTGACCGGCCTGACGGCGGCTGTGGTGAGCGACGATGGGTCGCCCCACGGGCCGCGCACGTTTGCGCTGTGGAATCCGCCGTTCCTGGATCGCACCAAATCCGCGCGGCGCAGCGCGAATCACGAGGCCAGCGAGCTGTTCGCCCGGTTGGTGAGCCAGGGGGTGCGCACCATCGCCTTTGCCCGCGCGCGCGTGGTGGCCGAGCTGCTGCTGCGTTATGCGCGGGAGCAACTCAGGAAGACGCGGCCCGAGCTGGCGCCGCGCATCGCGGCGTACCGCGCGGGCTACCTGGCCGACGAACGCCGGCGCATCGAGCAGGAGCTCTTCGCGGGCCGCCTGGCCGGTGTCACGGCGACCAGCGCGCTGGAGCTGGGCATCGACGTGGGCGGACTCGATGCGGCGCTGCTGGTGGGTTTCCCGGGCACCATCGCCAGCCTGTGGCAGCAGGCGGGCCGCGCGGGCCGCGGCGTCGATCCGTCGCTGGCGGTGTTCATCGGGCTGGGCGATCCGCTGGATCAGTACTACATGCGCCACCCGGCCGACCTGTTGGGCCGGCCGCATGAGCATGCGCTGCTGGACCCCGACAACGTCTATGTCCTCCGGCGCCACCTGCCTTGCGCCGCGCACGAGGCGCCGCTGCGGGTGGGCGAGGAAGACCCGCCGGGCCTCCAAGACCGGAGCGGGTGGGACGACGAGGCCCTCTTCGGCCCCGGCTTCGTGGATGCCATGGTCGCGCTGGAGAACGATGAGGTGCTCCGCTTCACCGGCGATAAGTGGGTCTACGCGCGCCGCGACTATCCCGCGCAAGAGGTCAGCCTGCGCGATGCGGAGGGGGATCGGTTCGCGGTGCTGAACGCGGCCAACCAGTTCAAGTTGATCGAGGAGCTGAGCGCCTCCACCGCGCCGCAGCGTGTGCACCCCGGCGCCATTTATCTGCACCAGGGCGAATCGTACCTGGTCACCGAGTATAACGCGGACCTGCGCCACGCCATCGTCCAGCCGGTCGCTGCCGACGCCTACACCCAGCCGCGCGAGCTTAACGATGTGCGCATCGTGCGCTCCCTGCGCCATCGGCAATTGCCGTCGACCAACGCCTACCTGGGCCGGGTGCGCGTCAGCAGCCGGGTGATCGGCTACCGGCGGCTGCAGCAGTTCACCGAAGCGGTGCTCGAGGATGTGCCGCTGGAGATGCCGCTGACCGAGTTCGAGACGGTGGCGTTGTGGTGGGATCTGCCTGCCGACCTGCCGGCCGAAACCGCGCGTCACGGGCTCGACTTCCTGGGTGGTCTCCACGCCGCCGAGCACGCAGCCATCGGCATCCTGCCGCTCTTCGCCATGTGCGACCGGTGGGATATCGGCGGCCTGAGCACCCCCCGCCACCCCGACACCGACGCGGCGCAAATCTTCATCTACGATGGTTTCCCGGGCGGCGTCGGCATCGCGGAGAAGGGCTTTGAGCTGCTGCCCGAGCTGTGGGCCGCGACGTTGGAAGCGATCCGCAGTTGCCCGTGCGCGGACGGCTGCCCAAGCTGCGTGCAGAGTCCGAAATGCGGCAATTTCAACGAGCCGCTGGATAAACGCGCGGCCGCGCTGATCCTGCAAAGGCTGCTGAGCAAAAAGGGAAAGGGGTAATCGCTGTGAGACGCATCATTTTGGGCAGCGCGACGGCCGGCGGCATCGTCGCTGCGGTCGGAGGCACGGGCCTGGGCGGCCTCATGTTCCTGTTGGCGCTCTTGGGGGGCGCGGAGGGATTGCCGGCCGGCGCCATCGCCTTCGGGATTGCCGCGCTGTCGCTGGGCCTGGGCCTGCCGCTGGCGTGGAGCGGATGGCGCGCCCTCTCCGGCGCACCGGGGCGGTCGCTCGGCTCCACGCGCTGGGGCTGGTGGCTGCTGGCCTTCATCGGCGTGCTGGGGGCCGGCTATCTCCTGTTCCGGGCCGGCTTGGAACCGCTGATGGCGCCGCTTCACGTCGCGGCCAACGCTGCGGCCGCCATCCTGGTGCTGGCTATCGTCGCCAGCAGCGCGCGGTCGGGCGGCGCCGCGCTATCGCAGCGCGCCACGGTGGGCAGTCTCGCGTGGGGCGGCCTGGCCGCGACTGCGGCTGCGATGGTGATCGAGGCGCTGTTTGCACTGGCGGCTGTGGTGCTCGTCTCCGCCTGGCTGGCAGCCGCACGGCCGGAGCTGTTGGAGCAGCTCAGTTCGTGGGCGTCGATGCTGGAGCAGGGACAGCCCGGTGATCTGTGGGAACTGCTGCCGTTCCTCCGCTCGCCCTGGGCGGTGGCCGCAGTGTTGGGGTTCGCCAGCATCTTGACGCCATTGACGGAGGAGGCGGCCAAGGCGCTGGCCGTGCCCTTGGTGGCGCTGTCTGGCCGGCGGTTGCGCCGGGCAGACGCGTACGTGCTGGGCGCGGCCGCGGGCGCGGGCTTTGCGCTGGTCGAGGGCGTGCTGAACGGTGCGCTGGGGCTGGCCTCCCCGGGAAGCTGGGCCGGTGCGATGGTGATGCGGGGCGCAGCCGCGACCATACACTGCGCAGCCGCCGCGTTGGGCGGGCTTGGCTGGCACGAGATCATCTTCGCGCGCCGCTGGTCGAGCGGCCTGGTGTGCGGCCTGCTGGCGGTCGTGCTTCACGGCGCGTGGAACGCCGTCGCGGTCGGGATTGCGGGGGGCGCGATGGCAGGCGGCGGGAATATGGCGCTGTTCGCCGGCTACCTGGGGGGCCTGTGGGTGTTCGCTGCGCTGACGCTGGTGTTCTTGCCCCGCTGGCTGGCGCAGATCGATGCCATAGGAGACAGGATGCTCCGCTAGATAGGGAACGAGATTGATTGCGGGTGCGTCATTGTAACGAGAATTGATGGGAGGTCAATCATGGTAAAGCGCTCTTGGATTCTCATGGCATTGCTGTTGGCGGTGCTGCTGGCCGGATGCGGCAGCGCCAGCCAAGGAAGCCTGACATACAACGGGCCCACGGAACAGACCATCGCGATGGGCGAGACGATCCCCGGATCGACCATTCGCTACGTGGGGTACAGCGAGGACGGCGCGGAGGTCGTGGTCAACGATCGAAACACGGTTAAGAAGGTGGGAGATTCGTTGGACTGGCACGGGACGCCGGTGTCCGGCGTCGATGTCGCTATGACCCAGCGCATCCTGGCCGCCAACGCCCAGCGCTTGCAGACGGTCGGCACGGTCAAGGTGACGGTGTCCAACGTGCGCGCCGAGCTGGCGACTTTCCCTGACGCACCGGCCTTCGATTACAAGGTCGCGGTGAGCTACACCGTACGCAAGGGTGAGACGGTGCCCGGCACGCTGATCAGCTTCAAGGGCAAGACCGACAACGGTGCGGAGTTCGCCGGGGTCTCGGGCGATCCGTACCGCAAGTTTGGCGATTCGTTGTCCTGGGCCGGCCGGCTGCGCGGCAACACCTACCTGGATATGACGCTGCGCGTCATCACGTACAGTGATTCGTTCGTGACCCTGGGCGGGCTGGCGACGTTGGGGCTGGTGCAGTAGATTTGCGATTGCGGCGCATGTTACGCCTCTGAGTCTCCGGCCCGCACCACGCGCACCTGGCCCGCCTCAAGCGCCCAGATGGTGGTCGCGATGCGCTCGATGAAGTAGCGGTCGTGCACCACGGCCAGCACGGTGCCCTGGAAGCGGGCGATGGCCTGCTCGAAGCGCTCGCGCGAGGGGATGTCCAGGTGGTTGATCGGCTCGTCCAACAGCAGGAAGTTGCACCCCTGCACCGCCAGCAGCGCTAACGCCAGCCGGCTCCGCTCGCCGAAGCTCAGCTTCTCTACCGGCACGAAGACCTCATCCTTGGTGAACAGGAAGTAGTGCAGGAAGCTGCGCGCTTCCGTCTCGTCCAGCGGCGCGGCCTCCCGGATGAGCGCCAGGGGGCTGGCTGCCGGCGCCAGCGTTTCCTGCTCCTGCGCCATGTAGCCCAGCCGCACCCCGCGGCCCAGGCGCACCTCGCCGGACCAGGGGCGAAGCCCGCCGGTGATGAGCTTGAGAAGGGTGGTCTTACCCGCGCCGTTTGGGCCGATCAGCACGGCGCGCTCCCCGAAGCCCAGATGCAGGTTGACCTCGTCCAACACGATGCGCGTGCCGTAGCCGGCGCGCAGGTCGCGGATCATCAGGACATCCTGGCCGCTGCGCGGCGCGTCGGTGAACTCCAGCTTCATCTTCCAGGTCTGGCCCGGCTTGTCTACCATCTCTTCGCTGGCCAGCAGCCGCTCCAGGCGTTCCTTCTGCACCACCGCGCGCCGGGCCAGGTCCTTGGCGATGCGGCGATAGTGGAAGTCGATTGTCTCCCCCTCGATGCGGCTGGCCTGGCCGCTGAGCTGGCGGATCGAGCTTTGGAGCTGGCGGACGCGCTCCTGCTGCTCGCGATAGGTGGCCCACTGTTTCTCCAGGTCGCGATCGACTGCCAGCGCGTAGTCGCTGTAGCCCCCGGCATATTCGTGCAGCTTCCGGGTGACGTCGTCCAACGCCAGGATGCGCGTGACCGAGCGGTCGAGGAACGCGCGGTCATGCGAGACGATCATCACGGCGCCGGGGTACTCGCGCAAATACTCCTCCAGCCACTCCAGCGCCACGATATCGAGGTGGTTGGTGGGCTCGTCGAGCAGCAGCAGGTTGGGCTCGGCCAGCAGCAGCCGCGCCAGCCCCAGCCGCGTCTTCTGCCCCCCGCTGAGGGTGGCCACCGGCCGCGCCGGGTCCACGTCGGCCATGCCCAGGCCGGCCAGCACCGCGCCCGCGTCGGCGTAGCGCGCGCTGCCGCCCAGCGCCTGGAAGTCGGCCAGCGCGCGGTCGTATGCGTCCAGCGCCCCTGGCAGGGCCGGCCCCTCGGCCTGGCCCACGGCCGCGGCCAGGCGCTCCAGCCGCACCTCGGCGGCCTCCCGCTCCCCCGCGGCCGCGGCCAGCACGTCGGCCAGGGTGGCCTCCGGCGCGAAGGCCAGCGCCTGGGGCAGATAGCCGACGCGCGCGGCGCGCAGGAGCTGGACGTTGCCCCGGTCGGCCGCCAGCTCGCCGGTGATGATGCGCAGCAGGGTCGTCTTGCCGCAGCCGTTCGGGCCGATCAGCCCGGCGCGCTCGCCCCGATTGAGGGTGAAGTTGACGCGATCCAATACCTTGACGTCGCCAAACCATTTGGTGACGTCGCGGACTTGAAGCATGGAAGCCTCCGCGGGGTTATTCGGTGCTCGGGACTTTGAACCGCCGGGCCAGCTCAGCCTCGACATCCGTCCAGGCCAGGTCCTTAGCCGCCAGCAGCACCAGACAATGGTAAACCAGATCGGCCATCTCCGCAATTACGCGGTCGTCGGGCTGGCTGAGCGCGGCGACGACGGTCTCGGTCGCCTCCTCGCCGACCTTCTGGGCCATGCGCGGCAGGCCGGCAGCGAAGAGCGCAGCGGTGTAGGATTGCGCGGTCGGGTTCGATTTGCGATCCTGGATGGTGTTCCAGAGGGTTATCAGTACATCCGACATGGTACTCTCCATCAGCAGCCATGTAACACAATCCGCCGGATTGTGTGTGGCCGCAAGCCAGCGGCTTGCGTTACAGGTGTGGCCGCAAGCCAGCGGCTTGCGTTACAGGTGTGGCCGCAAGCCAGCGGCTTGCGTTACAAGTG
>CAYYTK010000046.1:0-28840 GCA_964474695.1 uncultured Anaerolineales bacterium | reverse complement strand
CGACTTTATGAGACTTTGTTAAAGTGCACCCGGTACGACTTTATGAGATCCGACAATAGTCTGTTCTTAAACATTGTCAACTAACATACTTGGCATTCGATGTTCCGAGGAATTTCGATCTGGGGCGATGCAGAGGAAGGCAATTGAGGCTTAATGAACTGGCACCCTGCGTCTCACGGGATCATCTGGCTGGCATTGGTCAGCCCAAATGCGTCACCGAAGGATAGTTGGAGAAATGCTGCCGCACCGGCTCCTGCACGCCTTCCGGCGCCTGCAGCACAAGCAGCAAACGGGCCTCCTCTTCACCCAGGTTGCCCCAGCGGTGAGGCAGGTGGGCCTCGAACAGGAGGAAGTCACCGGGTTCCAGCACATAGACTGCACCATCGATCTCGTAGCGCACCCGGCCCGCCAGACAACAGACGAACTCGTGTCCCGCGTGCACGACCTGACCCGCGCCCACGTCGGCATGGGACGCGAGCGTGACGAAGAACGGCTCCATCTGTTGGCCGGCCAGGCGTGCGCCCAATCCCTCAATGGTCAGCCCGGCGCCCCGGATCACCGGCCGCTGGCCGGGATGCACGTGCAGGACCCGGGCCAGGGTGGCGGACTCGAAGAAATAGCTCATCTTCACGCCCAGCGCGCTGGCCAGCCGCTGCAGAGTCGCGACGCTGGGCGAAATCTCGTCCCGCTCGATGAGGGAGATGGCATTGGGCGAGAGGCTCGCCAGGTCGGCCAGCTCGCGCTGGGAGAGTGCTCGCTCCTTGCGCAGGCCGCGCACGCGAGAGCCCAGGGAGAAATCGATGTCAGACATAGGCAAGCCGCCGATCTTCAGAAGTTAGCACCGAGACGTATCAATACATCAATGATTCTACCCTGCACGCAGGATGATGTCAACTAATATACTTGACGCCGGGCCTTAGTGGGTGTAAGCTTGGATCAGTGCCGAAAGCTTGCGCACAGTCGCTGTGACCTCGATGGTCCGTCAAACGCGTCACCTTGGAGGATGTCATGAAAGTGCTTGTGACCACCACTGCTCCTGGGTTGGATGCCGAGATTGAGCCGCACTTCTGGCACGCGGCGTATCTCACCATCGTGGACACGGCCACCCTGGAATGGGAGGCTTTGCCCACCCCGGCGATGCCGAATGTCCACTCGGCCGGCACACGGCTCAGCCTGATGGCCACGCACCAACACGTGGGCGCAGCCATCAGCAACGACTATGGGCCGAACTGCTACATCGTGCTGGAAGCGGCCGGCGTCCCCATGTACCTGTCTGGGACGTGCAAGACGGTGCGAGAAGCCGTCGAACAGTTCAAGGCCGGCAAGCTTGTCACGATCAATGCGCCAACAAGCGGCGGGCCGCAACAGCCGCTCGCGGTACAATAGACCGGCCGTCGCGCCGACCTTTGACGCGCCATACATTCCGCAGTAGTTCATATCGCTTCGGAAGCAAAAGCAACATGGAGAGATTCCTCATCGTTGACCCGCAAGGCCAGCCGCTTACGGACGTCACTGATGGTTGCGCCTTCTGCAGCCTGATCTTGGCTTCGGCGCCAAAACGCCAACGCTTCACCGACTCGATGAAGCTCACCTGGACAAAATGCTGCGTGTGCTGGAAACCCTGGGCATGGCTGCAAGCCGAATTGGCAGCGAACGCCAACGGCTGGCCGCGAAGCTCGATAGAATCATCCAGATCGCCACGGAGAATTGACAGGCGGCTGAAAAGTGCAATCCTGAAAATGTAAGGTGTGCCGCGATGCTTAGCCTGAACGAACTAGCGGTCTTTGTCGAAGCAGCGCAAGCCCAGAGCTTCTCCGTTGCGGCGCGTCGGCTTTTTCTGAGCCAGCCGGCCGTCAGCCTGCAGATCCGCCACCTGGAGCAGCAACTGGGGGTCACGTTGTTCGAGCGCTCGGGGCGCAGTGTTACACTGAGCGTGGCCGGGAAAGTGCTGCTGCCGCTGGCCCGGGCGACGCTGCGCAGCGCCAAGGACATCGAAGAGACGATGTGGGGCGTCCAGGGTAAGGTGATCGGTGACCTGTCGATCGCTTGCAGCACCACTGTGGGCAAGTACGTGTTGCCGCGCCTGGTGGCCGGTTTTCGCAAGGCTTACCCGGCCGTGAAGGTAACCATCAGCGTGATGTCACGACGGGCGGCCCTGGAGTGGCTGCTGGACAAGCGCGCGGATGTGGCGGTGGTCTCAAATGAGCTGGATCACCGCGAGTTGGATTTTCGCCGCTTCCTCGAAGACCGGATCATCCTCATCGCGCCGGCCGATCATCCGTGGGCCGCCTGCCGCGCCATCGCGCCCCATGAGCTCACAGGGACGCCGTTCATCCTGCGCGAGCCCACGGCGGGGACTTATCAGATCGCGGCGGCGGGACTGGCCATGCACGGGCTGGGAATGGAAGATCTGGAGGTCGTCCTGACGTTGGCCAACACCGAGGCGATCGAGATGTCGGTCGAGGCGGGAATCGGCTGCGCTTTCGTGTCACGGCTGGCGGCTTCGCGCGGATTGGCGCTCAGCAAGGTGGTCGAGGTGCCGATCGAAGGGATGGCGCTCACCTGCCCGATCTACATGGTGCGCCATCGTCTGCGGGCTGATGCGCCCACGCAGAAGGCATTCTGGGAGTTCGCCTTCGACCCGGCGAACCAGGCGATCCGCCGGCTGCCGGAGGCGTGAGAGAACCTCACCCCCGGCCCCTCTCCTGTCGCGACAGGAGAGGGGAGAAGGTAGGAGCGGTGATCAGGCCCGCCAGGTCCTGAGATGCGCGGGGATGACGTGCCAGGCACTTTGCAGGTGCCTGGCACGTGACTACGGACTGTGACATCTACTGCCCGGTCTTGGGCAGCGCCTTGGTCGGAATCACAATCTTGTTGGCCTCAAGCTCATAGGGCTTGAGGTCTTTTTCGTTCAAGAATAGATCGGCGTTGGTGTGGCAGCCATCGCAGCTCTTGGTCTGCGGCGTGTTGCGCTGAATATTATGCGGTGTAGCGTACTTCCATGTCGGCAACGCGTCGTAATTCGCCAGCACATCCTTGCCGTAGAAGGCAAAGTTGTCCGGGTCGATGGGCACGTGGCGCAGCACGACGTACTCCCACGGCCGCTCCTCGCTCTTCTGGGGATTCAGCCCGATCTTGAACGTCATGACCGATGGCTCGATCTTGAAGAAGGGCGTTCCTGCATCGTTGGTCTGCACGTGGCAGCTATAGCAGCTCTTGTTCTCCACGCTGTGACACACCTGGCAAGCCAGCTTGTCGCCGTGGACGTTATGCTGCATGATCTCACCCTTGCCTGCCGCGACGTCGGGATGGCAATCGAGGCACGCCGGCGCGGGTGCGCCATCGTACCGCGCAGTCTGCTCGATGGGTGCGCCGTCTGCGTCCATACCGTGGAGCTCGGCCCCGCTGTGGCACTTGAAGCAGGGCATGCCGGCCTGGGTCCAGTGCACATCCGCGGGGATGCCTTCGTTCTGTCCCGTGTATTCCGCGTTGATGCGCGAGCCGTGGCAGCCGGTGCAGGTGCGGGTGAATGCCTGCGTGGCCTTGAACTGATGCCCGCTGATCAGTCCGCCGCCAACGCTGGTAGGCTGGCTGACATGGCACTGGCCGCAGGTGGTGTGACACGAGCTGCAATGGTTGGCCCGGGCCTGCTCCCAGGCGGCGTGCGATTCGGGCGCGTCGCCCAGTCGTTGGCCAACAATCGTGTCATAGCCGTGCGAATCGTAGTGCAGGCTTGTGACCTGCGCCTTGGCGATGTCGGCGTGGCATGTGCCACACTGCTTTGCCACCGTCTCGGCATCGGCTGAGGGATCGGCGACGACGCCCTCATGCGCCTGCGCCATGTCGTCAGTCCCGCTGATGCCGCCGTGGCACTGAATGCAGGTCGCCACTTTGGCGTGGGGATCCTTGTTGATGAACTTCTCGTTGTCTACGAAGACCTTCTCCCATGCCTCCAACGGAGGCACTTCGCCCCCTCAGCCTTCCCCTTCCGAGAGCTCCTCCGCAGGCTCTTCTTGCACGGCAAGCTGCTGGAGGGTCTCTTCGCTGGTGTGGCAGGTGATGCAGTTGGTAGAATCCACAATGACGACCGCGGTCGGGCTGGGCGCTTCGGTGGCGGTCGGCTCCGGTTCCGGCGTATCGGTGGGCGCCAGCGTCGCGGTGGGCGCTGGCGGTTCAGTAGGCGCGAGGGTGGGCGGTGGCTGGGTGGGTGGTGCGGCTGTATCTGCGACCGGCGCCTGGGTTGGAGCCGGCGCTGCTCCACCGCCGCAGGCGGCCAGGAGCAGTACGCTCAGCAGTAGAACGCCGAGGACCGCAGCAGCCCGGACCAACGTGCGAGTCGGTTGGGACATTTCGGCTCCTTCGGGGAATATAGAAACCAGGTTTCTGCGAGAAACCTGGTTTCTATAGTATATACGCGCTGTTTAGCGCTTGCGCAGCGCCAGGCCTGCACCGGTCAGGCCCAGACCGGCCAGGATCAGGCTCAGCGCCGCGATACCGCCGGTGGTCGGCAGGGTCGCGGGAGCGGCGGCCGACGCGGCAGCGGCCGGGGCTGCAGTGACCTCAAGGGGCTGGTTCAGGCTCTTGCTCACATCCCACACCCCCGTCGAGACGCCTTCGACAATGGCCCAGGAGGGCATGCCGAACGACAGATTGAAGGCATCGTAGCCAAGCAGGCGAAGCCCGGCGGTGACATGGCTGGCAGCCTGGCCGCTGTAGCAGTAGGCGACGATCTGCTTGTCTGCCGGCAGCTTAGCCAGGTTCTCAGCCTTGAACATCTCCTTGGGGTTGACGTTCACGGCGCCCGGGATATGGCCCTTGGCGTAGTCCTCGGCGCTGCGGGTGTCCAGGATGACCGGGTCGTTGCCCGTATCGCCATCGTTCAGGTTAGCGAACAGATCCGCAGCCTTGATATTCTTGGTGCCGCCCGCGAAATATGCCTGAGCGGCGGCTTCCGGGGTGTCGCCCAAAGGCTTGGGGGCTGTGAAGGTCCCTTCGAGTTGCGCGGCCTCGGTGCTGACCTTGTAGTTGCCGCTCTGCTCGACCTTGAATGGATAGGTCACCTTGTCATTGACACCGTAACCCGGGGCGCCGTAGAGCAGGTTGTAGGCATCGTAGCCCATCATGCGCAGGGCCGCGGCTACCTGACTGGCGGTTTGGCCTGCGTAGCAGTTCACAACAACGGGTCTATCCTTGGGCAGTTGGGCCAGGCCCGCCGCGGTGAAGAGATCCTTCGGTGCGACATTAACCGCGCCGGGGATGTGGCCGTTCGCATAATCCGCCGCGGCACGGACATCAACCATATACGGGTCATTGGACTTATCACCATCGTTCAGATTAGCGTACAGGTCGGCAGCCTTTATGTTCTTGACACCGCCGCCGAAATACGCCTCGGCGGCTGCCTGGACCGGGTCGGCCGTCTGGGCCAGGGTCAGGGGAGCCAGCAGGCTCAACAGCAAGAAGGCAGCCAACAGGATGAGAACAAAACGCTTCATAGACCTCACTCCTCGAATTGAGATTAGACCGGGGGACTGAGCGGCGGACGGCAGGGCGCGCTGGAAGATATCTCTGCGCGCGGCGTTAGTGCGCCGTTTCGCGATGATTATCACAGCACGAAGTATTTCGGCTTATGATGTAAATCAGCTTAACTCATAAAAGTTACTTATATTTCAATTGAACAGCCGTTATGACCAGCAGAACCCGGCTTGGACCCGACAGAGATAAACTATTACGAGCCGTGTTTAGTTTGTAAAGTATATTAGTATTAATAATCAAAAACAGATATTTTCTAAAAGTATCTTTATTGACATCTCGCACATATCGTGATATTATCAACTTTGAAGGATTGAGAGATGTCGGAGGTAACCACTATGCCAAGAGGACGCTGGGGACGAGGGGATGGCTTCGGTGGCGGCGCATGTCCGCGACGTATCAGCCGTTTCCTGGAGCCATGCCTGTTGTTGCTGCTGCGCGAGGACGCGACTCACGGCTACAACCTGCTGGACGCACTGCGCCAGTTCGGCTTCACGCCGGGCACGGTGGATGCCAGCGTGGTCTACCGTATCCTGCGTGAAATGGAGGGCGCAGGATGGGTCAGCTCGCAGTGGGACACGGCCGGCTCCGGACCGCCGCGCCGCGTGTACGCCGTGACGGCCGACGGCGAGGAATACCTGGCCGCGTGGATCAACGATCTACGCACCACGCGCGATGAGATCGACCAGTTCATTGCGATCTATACGCGGCAGGCCAACAGGCGAGACCTTGCTCTACCGGAGAAGCAGGCCGGGGAGACATAGACATGAACGGAATGTATCGGGTTGATGAAGCCACTTGCACGGGTTGCGGAGAGTGCGTGGAGGCGTGTCCAACCGGGGCCATCACGCTGGCGGATGGGCGAGCGCACATCGACGATGCAGCCTGTATCGATTGCGGAAGCTGCGCCAGAGCGTGTCCGCAAGGCGCGATCGTGCTGGTGGACGCTGTCGCCCCGACCTCCCCGGTCATCCGACCGGAGGCAAGCCTGACGCCAGCCGCGCCGGGTATGATGGCCTCCGCAGAGGCCGCGAGCCTGGCCCACCGCGCGGGTGCAGAGCTGCTGTCGGCTGAGCCCCGACGCGGCCGATTTTGGCCCATGGTCGGCGGTGCGCTGGTCTGGGCGGCGCGCGAGCTGTTACCGGAGGTCCTAACGGCTTGGCGGACATCTCGAACCGGGATCGTGCAACCGGCAGACCGTAGATCGGTGACATTCGGTCGGGTTGCGTCACAGAAGCCACGCGCTGGCCGCCGGCATCGCTGGGGCCGCGCCTGATGGCATACATCGCGCTGATCGGAAAGGTGTGACAGACGAGGCTTACCAATCTACCAGCTTACCAATCTACCAATCTACCAACTCACGGAGGACTTTCATGCGCATAGCGGTTTCTTCAGAGACGAACGCCGGCCTCGACGCGCCGGTCGCGGAGCACTTCGGGCGCTGCCCATTCTTCACCTTGATTGACCTGGAAAACGAAACCGTCCAGGCCGTCCAGGTGGTTGCCAACCCGTTCTTCCCGAACCACGAACCCGGGCAGGTGCCGGCGTTCGTGCACAGCCAGGGTGCCCACGTCATGCTGACCGGCGGCATGGGCGGCCGCGCGGCGATGTTCTTCCAGCAGTACGGCATCCAACCGGTCACCGGCGCGTCCGGCCCGGTGCGGCAGGCGCTGGCGCACCTGCAAAGCGGCGCGCTGGGCGGCTGGGCGCCCTGCAGCGAGAGCGTGGCGCACGGCCACGGCCACGATCACGGACATCATGAGAGCCGATAGCGGACAAAGGTGAGGTATGGTGACAAAAACAGAAGTGCTCAGGGCGCTGGCCCATGTGATCGATCCTGAGCTGCGCCGCAGCATCGTGGACCTGGGCATGGTGCGCGACCTGCAGATAGCCGACGGCAAAGTGGCCTTCACGTTGGCCCTGACCACCCTGGCCTGCCCGCTGCGGGATCAAATCGTGACGGCCGCGCGGCAGGCGGCCTCTGCCTTGGACGGCGTGCAGTCCGTCGAGATCACGCTGGCCGAGATGACCGACCATGAGCGGGCTGCGCTGCACGGCGGCCAGGCGCAGGAGGGCCTGGCGGAAAAGCTGAATCACGTCAAACATGTCATCGCCGTGATGAGCGGCAAGGGCGGCGTGGGCAAATCGCTGGTCGCTGGGCTGCTGGCGGTCAGTCTGCGGCGGAGCGGTTACGCCGTCGGCGTGCTGGACGCCGACATCACCGGCCCCAGCATCCCCAAGATGTTCTTCCCCAACGGCGCGCGGCCCGGCGCCAGCCCGTTGGCCATCCTGCCTGCGGAGACGCGCACCGGCATCCGGGTGATGTCGATCAACCTTCTGCTGGAGAGCGAGGACCAGGCCGTGATCTGGCGCGGGCCGCTCATCAGCGGCGCGATCCGCCAGTTCTGGTCGGACGTGCTGTGGGGCGAGCTCGACACCCTGGTGGTGGACCTGCCGCCGGGCACATCGGACGCGTCGCTGACGGTGCTGCAGTCGCTGCCGATGAGCGGCGTGGTGTTGGTGACCTCGCCGCAAGACCTGTCCCGGATGGTGGTGCGCAAGGCCGCGCACATGGTGGCACAGGTGGACGTGCCGCTGCTGGGGCTGGTGGAGAACATGAGCTATTTCACCTGTCCGGACACGGGCAAGCAGCACGAGAGCTTCGGCCCCAGCCAGGCGCAGACCATGGCCGACTGGCTGAGCGTGCCCCTGTTGGGCCGCCTGCCGCTTGATCCCAAGATCGCGGCTCTGTGCGACCAGGGCCAGATCGAGTACTACCCGGGCGACGGCTTTCAAGCGATCGCGGAGCAGCTGGTGGAGCTAACCCCGGAGGCCCGCAAGCCGGTCATGCCGGGAACGTGAGGTAAAGGAGGGTGAATACCATGCCAAGAGGAGATCGTACAGGACCATGGGGGGCCGGCCCGCTGACCGGCCGCGGGGCCGGCTGGTGCGCCGGCTATGACCGGCCTGGGTACGCCGTTCCGGCGCCCAGGCTCGGCTTGCAGTTGGGATATCGCGGCGGCGGCCGCGGCAACGGCAGGGGCCGCCGCAACATGTATTACGCGACCGGGCTGCCCCGGTGGGCGCGGCCGGAGGCGATCCCGCCTGCGCCTGCCGCCGAGCAGGAACTCGCAGAGCTGAAAGCGCAGACCGGTTGGCTGGCCGGACAGCTTGCCGATATCCAGAAACGGATCGAGGAGATCGCGGGCCGCACTTCCGGGACTGCGGAGTGATAAGACGAGTAGTAATAGGGCGGCGCAACAAAGTCCCACACATTTGGGATTGCCGCATCGCCCCTGATAAGTAAGGAGGTCAATTATGTTCAGTCGTTTACTCCGCGGCGGTCGCGGGGGAGGCGGTGGCCGCGGCCAGGGCGGTGGCGGCCGGGGGCGCGGGGGCGGCACGCGACCCGGCTCCGGCCCCGGCGGCAACTGCATCTGCCCCAAGTGCGGACACAAACAGCCCCACCAGGTCGGCCAACGCTGTATGGACCTCGCGTGTCCCCAGTGCGGCACGCGCATGGTCAAGGAATAACAAATACACAGGAGGGAAACATCATGGGCACCAAAGGTAAGGAAATCGTAGGATTGGACGTTGAGGATCTTCTCGCTGACCTCAATCGGGCTTATGCAGATGAATGGCTGGCGGCTTATGCCTACAACTACATGAGCCAGGTCGTGACCGGGCGCCCTGCCGCCCGTCATCTGAGCGAGCTGCTTCTGGACACTTCGAAGGATGAGCTTGAACACCAGGAAGAACTTGCAAAACGCATCGCCTCCCTGGGAGGAAAGCCAGTAGTGGATATCGCCACACTGGTCGCAGCCAGCAACGCCGGCTATCCGATGCCACCCGCCAACGAAAAGGACTTCGAGGGCATCATCAAGACAGTGATCGCAGCCGAACGGGATGCCATCGAAGTCTATCACCGATTGGCCGAGAAGACGCACAGCAGGGATCCCATCACGTACAATCTCGTCCTCCACATCCTCGAAGAAGAGATCGAGCACGAGGACGAGTTCGAGACATTGCTGTCGTAAAGACGGCGGGAACAAAGGGTCATCCAATATGAAACTCATCATCACCGCCGCCGCGCCCCAGATCGAAGCGCCGGTTGACCCGCGCTTTGGCCGCGGCGCCTACTTCATCGTGTTCGATACCGACACGCTGCAATGGCAGGCTCACAAAAACGAGGGCGTGAACGCGGCCGGCGGCGCCGGATCGCAGGCCGCCCAGTTTGCGGCCCAGCAGGGCGCGGATGCGGTCATCAGCGGCGATTTCGGACCGAACGCCTACCTTGCCCTGGGGGCCGCGGAAATCAAGATGTACCTGCTTGGGCCAAGCAAGACCGCTTGGGAGGCTTTCGCCAACCTATCGGCCGGTAAGCTTACCGAAGTGCACGCGCCGACCGGCGCCGGGCACCATGGCGGCCACAGCGGCTGAAGACACCGTAGCGCAAGATGGCATCTTGCGCTACGCGTCGGATAACAACGAGGCTCATCCATGAAAATCGCAGTCGCCAGCGGCAAGGGCGGCACCGGGAAGACGACCGTCGCCACCAGCCTGGCGCTCAGCCTGGCGCTAGGGGAGCCGGGCCAACCGGCTCCCCCGCCGATCTACCTGGACTGCGACGTCGAAGGCCCCAACGCGCACCTGTTCCTGGCGCCAACCTTTGAGCGGCGCCAGGATGTCGCCATCCAAATCCCGCGCGTGGATGCGGCCAAGTGCACGGCCTGCGGCAAGTGCGCCCAGGTCTGCCAGTACCATGCTATCGTCGTGTTGGGCAAAAAGACTTTGGTCTTCTCGCAGTTGTGCCACGGCTGCGGTAGCTGCACGCTGGTCTGCCCCGAGGGCGCGATCAGCGAGGAGCCGCATGCGATCGGCATCCTGGAAGCAGGTCCGGCAGCCCGCGGCATCCGGTTCGCACGCGGGGTGCTGGACGTCGGCGAGCCGATAGCGACGCCGGCCATCCGCCAGCTCAAGCGCTGGGCAATCCCAACGAGCGGGCCGGCCGGCCAGGTCGTCATCCTCGATGCGTCGCCGGGGACCGCGTGCCCCGTGGTCGAGACGGCCCGTGGGGCCGACTATCTGCTGCTCGTCACCGAGCCGACGCCGTTCGGCCTGCACGACCTGCGCCTGGCTGCCGAGGTGGCGGCCGAGCTGGGCATCGCGGCTGGCGTCGTGATCAACCGGGATGGCATCGGCGATGCCAGCGTGGGCGCGTTCTGCGCGGATGCTAGGCTGCCGGTGCTGCTGCGTATTCCCTTCGACCGCGCAATTGCGGAGGGGATCGCACAAGGTCGCACCCTGATCGAGATCCGGCCGGAATATCACGCACGCTTCCGGGCCCTGGTTACAGCGATCGTCAAGCAGTTCGGTGCATAGAGTATGCCAAAGAAGACCTTCAGACGCCGTATTTATCAACGCCCGGCAGATTTACGGGCTGATGTGAGGACTATCAGCGGCCAGCGCAGCCTGATCCGCCGGGCCATGCGCGAGCTCATCTCCCCCGCCTTTCGTGAGCGGCTGATGATGGTGGTCACCGAAGTCAACGGCTGCCGTTATTGCAGCTATTACCACGCCCGCGAAGCGTTGAAAAGCGGCCTCTCAGAGGCCGAGTTACAGGGCCTGCTCAGCGGCTCCCTGTCCGCCGAAACGCCACCGGATGAATATCTGGCGTTGGCGTACGCGCAGCACTGGGCGGAGACCGACGCGAAGCCTGATCCTGAAGCCGTGCAGAAGCTGGTCGAGACCTACGGCGCGGAGAAGACCGCCGCGATAGACATCGTGTTGCGAATGATTCGCGTCGGCAACCTGCTGGGGAACACCGCCGACTACTTGTTGTTCAGGCTCTCATTCGGGCGCATCGGCTTGCGCGAGAATGAATTGCAGTTCGGTTCGTAAGTGACGAAATCAGCTATGAAGCAATTAGTGATCTTGAGCGGGAAAGGCGGCACGGGCAAGACCAGCGTCGCGGCTGCGTTCGCGCACCTGGCGGCCGAAGGCAAGCCGCCGCTGCGCACCGTACTGGCCGACGCCGACGTCGACGCGGCCAACCTGGAGCTGGTACTAAATCCACAGTCGTTGGAGGCGCACGAATTCGTCGGCGGCGCGGTGGCCGTGATTGACCGAGCGTTATGTCAGGGCTGCGGAACATGCTACGACGTCTGCCGGTTTGATGCCATCACCCCTCCCCCTTCCGATATCGGGAGAGAAGGCCAGGGGGACGAGGATCCGGCGTACGCCGTTGACCCCATCGCCTGCGAAGGGTGCGCGGCCTGCGTCTATCAGTGCCCGGAGGAGGCCATCCGCATGGCGCCGCAACTGGCCGGCCACTGGTTTCGGTCCGCGGGCCGTTACGGGCCGTTGTTCCACGCCGCGCTGCGGCCCGCGCAGGAGAACTCCGGCAAGCTGGTGACGCTGGTCAAGCAGCAGGCGCGCTTGCTGGCGCTGGACGAGGGCTATGAGGCGGTGCTGGTGGATGGCCCGCCCGGCATCGGCTGCCCCGTCATTTCAGCCGTATCGGGCGCCGACCTGGCCCTCATCGTGGCCGAGCCGACCGCAGCCGGCGTTCACGATATGGAGCGGGTGCTGGCGACCGCCGCGCATTTCCGGGTGGCCGCGTTGGTTTGCATCAACAAGGCCGACATCTACCCCACAGGCGCGGCACAGATCGAGACGTATTGCCGCGCGCGCGACGTCGAGGTGATCGGCCGCATTCCTTTCGATGCAACCGTGACCGCAGCGATGGTGCAGGGCCGGCCGGTCACGGCGTTCAATCCAAACGCGCCGGCCAGCCAGGCGTTGGCTGCTGTCTGGCAGCGGATCGCAGCCAGGATCAGCGAGCGAGCAGCATGAACACGGAATTCGTGATGCGACCCATCGGCGTGATCCACACGCCGTTCACCGAGACCAAAGGAATGCCGATCCAGCCGGCCTTTTCGCAGGCCATGGGGCAGGTGGAACTTCTGCCGGAGTATGTGGAAGGGTTGCAGGACCTGGAAGCGTTCTCCTATGTGATCCTGGTCTATGCGCTGCACCGCGCGAACGGCTATGCCCTGCGGGTCAAGCCATTCCTCGACGATGTCGCCCGCGGCCTGTTCGCCACGCGCCATCCGTGCCGGCCCAATCCTATCGGCCTTTCCACGGTGCGGCTGCTGGCATGTCGCGGCGCAGTGTTGGAGGTGGAGGGCATCGATGTACTGGATGGCACCCCCCTCCTGGACATCAAGCCTTATGTGCCTGACTTCGATGTCAAGACCGATGCCCGGGCTGGATGGTACGAGAACCGTCCCGCGGGCAAGGAGGGACGGTCGTGAACGATCCTGAAAAACTCCGCGAGGCGATCCTGGCGCGACTGGCCCGCGTGATCGACCCCGAGACAGGGGTGGATGTGATCCGTATGCGGCTGATCGAGGGCCTTCAAGTCGATGAACAAGGACGCGTCAGCTACACCTTCCGTCCGTCGTCACCCCTGTGCCCACTGGCAGTGCCGCTGGCCATCGAGATCCGGCGCGCCGTGCAGCAGACGCCAGGCGTGACGGGCCAGGCGATGCGCGTGGAGGACTACGTGGGCAGCGACGCACTGAACGCGCTGCTCGCCGAGTTGGCGGATGAAGCCTACACGCCTGCTGCCGGTTGCAAGAGGTCGGATTCTGCAGCGGAAAACTGAAAGGGGTATCGATGCATGAATGAGCAATCCGTTAGTCTCTACGAGGAGGCCATTAGTCATGCGACCCACGGCGAGGTGGCCGGGTCAGGCAGCGACGCTGTTCACCACCACGTCATTGAGTTGCAGCCGGCGCGCTACTCCGCCAAAGCCATCCAGCACGGCCGCCACCCGACCCACGCGGGCCGCATGGAGCAGCCCGACGCGTACGCCAGCAAGGTCGGCTGGTGCGGTGAGGTGATGGAGATATATTTCCGGCTGGACGGTGATCGGATCGCCGAGGCCAGCTTCTGGGCGGACGGCTGCGTTTCGACCATGGCGTGCGGCGACATGCTCACGACGCTGGCCCAGGGCCGGACGGTGGCAGAGGCGGCGGCGATCACCGCAGAAGAGCTGATCGCGGCGCTGGATGGCCTGCCCTTCAAGAGCCATCACTGCGCGGAGCTGTCGGTGGAAACGCTGCGCGAGGCGCTGGCCGATGGCGCCGGAGGATAGGAGAAGCGAGCATGCCGATCTACGAGTATCGCTGCCACAAGTGTCATACCACCTTTGAGCAACTGGTGGGGACCGGCTCCGTGGTGACCTGCCCCTCGTGCGGCAGCTCAGCCCTGGACAAGCTGTTCTCTGTCCCTTTCATATCGAGCGGAAAAACCGCCCGTCAGGCTGGCCATACCTGCTGCGGCCGGCAGGAGCGTTGTGATGCGCCGCCCTGTTCGGGGGGGGGCGGGTGCCGGCGCGGCTAACGACATACTATCATGCACCGAACCCACCACACACAGGGAGGTCAAGATGTGCCAAGCAAAAGTGTACCTGGGCGACCAGGAAGTTGCGCATGATGTGATCTGGCTAGAGCCCGTTCCGGAGGGCGTGCGCTACGCCATGTTCTTCGGGGGGCTGCATCTGGTGAAAGGACGTCTCAAGCGCATTGACTTCATCACCCATCGCGTGCTGCTGGAGCCGCTGGAGGAGGACCATGGACGAAACCGCGAAGCTGCGCATGCTGCTGCCGCACTGGATTGAGCACAACGGCGAGCACGCCCAGGAGTTCAGGGAGTACGCCGCGCGCGCGGCCGAAGTCGAAAACGAGCTGCTGGCTGCAGCCAGTGGATTAGAGGAAGCCAATGCTCGACTCAGCGCGGCGCTCGACAAGCTGGGCGGCCCGCTGGCACACCAACACGCATGAGAACATATCTCGATTGTTATCCTTACAGAAGGAACTGAGCATCAAACGCAAACCATCGCTTTCTCGAACGCCGGGCCGCCGTCCGCCAAGGAGAAGCGCTAACACTACCGTAGACAGGAGGACAACATGCCGGAACTGAAAGAGGGTTGTGTCAAACCCACCCGCGGGCCGATCCTGCCCGCACCGCCGCCCCTGCCCCCAGGGGCTTTCCCACCACCCCAGGAGATGCCAAAGATGCTCGCTCGCGTTGGTAAAGAAGCCATTGATTTCGAAGCTACGGCATGGGTCGAGGGCGTGGGCTTCCAGCCCGTCAAGCTCTCGAACTATAAAGGCAAGTGGATCGTCATTTGCTTCTATCCCGGCGACTTCACCTTCGTCTGACCGACGGAACTGGCGGCGACCGCCGCCCTGTATCCTGAGTTCCAGGCGTTGGATGTGGTCGTGCTCGCCATGAGCACCGACAGCCGGTTTGTGCACAAGATGTGGCAGGAACACGAGCTGTCCAAGATGCTGCCGGGCGGTGTGCCGTTCCCGATGCTGTCCGACGGCGGCGGCAAGGTCGGCGCGATCTACGGCGTGTACGACGAAGCGGCCGGCGTGGACATACGCGGCCGGTTCATCATTGACCCCGACTTCGTGATCCGCGCCATGGAAGTGCTGACACCCGAGGTGGGCCGGAACCCCAAGGAATTGCTCCGGCAGGTGAAGGCATTCCAGCACGTCGTCGCCACCGGCGAGGTGACGCCATCGGGCTGGGAGCCGGGACAAGTAACCCTCAAGCCCGGCCCGGCGTTGGTGGGCCGGGTCTGGGAAGTCTGGAAACCCTAAGCGATCACGACGGCGGCCCTGGATCGGACGGGCGCCGACGCAGAAGACCACATCGGCGCCCGCGGCCACGGAGAACGAACAAACATGAAACTGACCTGCCTGGTTGACAACGCGGTTCAGCTCAGCTTCGGCTTCTGGGGCGAGCATGGGCTGGCCTACCTGGTCGAGGCGGCCGGCCAGCGAGTGCTCTTTGACACCGGCCAGAGCGGGACGGTGCTGCTGCACAACCTTAGGCTGCTCGACATTGATCCAACGACTATCGATGCGCTGGCCGTCAGCCACGCGCACTATGACCACACGGGCGGGTTACCGGCGCTCTTGCCCCAGCTCCGCCCTGGCATCCCGCTCTTTGCCAACGCCGATCTGTTCCGCGCGCGGTTCAGCCAACGGGATGGCCCACCCAAACGCATCGGCATCGCCCTGGGCCGGGAGGAGTTGGCTGCTCGGTTTGACCTGAGACTGAACGATGCGCCGCAGGAGGTGGCGCCCGGGGTCTGGACGACCGGCGCGATCGCCGATCGGCCGGAATTCCAGGGCAGCAGCAAGACGCTCCTGATGGCCGAGGGCGACAAGCTGGTCGCGGACGCCTACCGGGACGACCTGGCATTGGTGCTCGTGGTGGATGACCGCCTGGCGCTGCTCTGCGGCTGCTGCCATGCCGGTCTGCTCAACACCCTGGCGCACGTCGAACGCCTCCACCCGCAGCCGGTCGCGCTGATCGCCGGCGGGCTGCACCTGGCGGGCGTGGCGGAGGCGGATTTGCAGCGCGCCAGCGCTCGTCTGGCGGCCATGCCCGCGCTGCAGCGTGTTTATCCCGCCCACTGCACCGGCGAAGCGGCCTTCCTGGCCCTGGTGCAGGCGTTGGGCGCAGACAGGGTGCATGCCGGCCCGGCCGGAACGATCATCAAGTTTGGGGAGTGACGCATGTCTCGTCATTCGTATGCTCGCATCTTGCTCGCCTCCATCGTGGCCTTCTTGATAACGACAACCGGCATCCGCGCCGCTGACCCTGTCGTGCGGGCCGTGCTCTTCTACTCGCCCTCCTGCGGCCACTGCCATCAAGTCATCACCCAAGACCTCCCGCCCCTGTTCGAGAAATACGGCGACCGGCTGCAAATCATGGGGGTCAACATCGCCGACGCGAGTGGCAGCACCCTCTTCAACGCCGCGGCAGATCAGTGCAACATCCCGGCGGAGAACCGCGGGGTGCCGCTGCTGGCGATCGCCGATATCTGCCTGATCGGTTCGGCCGATATTCCCAATCAATTGCCGGGGCTGATCGAGCAGCACCTGGCTGCGGGCGGCGTGGACTGGCCGGATATCCCCGGGCTAGGGGAAATGGTTGCCCAGGCCGCGGTCCCCCCAACGGCAACGCCGGTCCTGGCGGGGCCGTTCCTGGCCCCGCCGACCGCAGCCGTGGCCCCGGCCGCCCAGCTTGGGCCAACGGCTGCACCCCGCCCTGCGCCCACCAGCGCTCCGACGGTTGCGCAGCCGGCATCTGCCCCCACGCCCACCCCCGGCATCCTCATCGTCGGTGAGCCAGCAGCCGGAGATGGGGTCCGCGCCCGCCTTGCCCGGGATCCGATCGGAAACGGGATAGCAGTGGTCGTTCTGGCCGGCATGGTGGCCGCGTTGGGTTGGGTCATCGCCCGGCGCCCATGGCGCGCGTGGGGCCTCAGTGCATCTGTATCCACTTCCCCGCCTGACCGGCCCGCCGGCCATCCCGCAGCCTGGGCTGTGCCTCTGCTGAGTCTCATCGGCCTGGGGGTCGCCGGCTACCTGGCTTACGTGGAAACCCAACAAGTGCAAGCGGTCTGCGGCCCGGTGGGGGACTGCAACTCGGTGCAGCAGAGCGAGTACGCGCGGCTGTTCGGCCTGCTCCCCATCGGTGTGCTGGGAGTCATCGGCTACCTGGCGATCCTGGCGACGTGGGCTATCCACCGGTTCAATGCCGAGCCGCTCGGCCGCTGGGCCGGGCTGGCGGCGTGGGCCATGGCGGCCGGCGGCGTCCTCTTCTCCATCTATCTGACCTTCCTGGAGCCGTTCGTGATCGGCGCCTCCTGCGCCTGGTGCCTGTCATCCGCAGTAATCATGACGCTGCTGCTGCTGCTCACGACCGGGCACATGTCATACACGCGAAACGGGATAAGAGTGAGTGAGGCAGACGATGAACGACAAGCAGCCTGAGGCGCCTCCCGATCCTGTGGAGTTAGTGGTCAAGGCCGTGCCCCGGCAGTTGTGGGTGGCCATCGGCGCGGTGGCGGCCATGCTGCTCGTAAGCTGGCTGTTCTTCAAAGCGCCGGCACCTGAAACGGGTGCTGCGGCAACCGGCGAGACGCTCGAAGGCCGCGTCGTCGAGGTGCTGGCCGAAGAGGAGCTGCTCGTTGCGGAACAAACGCAGCCGGTGCAGCGCGTCCTGGTGCAGATCACTCGTGGCAGTCTGAAGGGGCAGCGCATCGAGATGCTGCACGGCGAGGCGACCGTGCTGACCGCGGACACACGCGTACGGCCGGGTGACCGCGTGCTCTTGGAGTACGATGCTGGAGCGGGGGTAGGGGCAGGGTCACCCCGCCCCTACATCACCGATTTCGTCCGCTGGCCCGCGCTGCTGGGGTTGACGCTGTTGTTCGCCGCGGCCGCAGTGATCGTGGGGCGGTGGGTCGGGCTGCGCGCCCTGGTCAGCATGGGCATCAGCGTGCTGGCTATCGCCGGCTTCATCATCCCCGGCATCATGTCCGGCCACGACCCGCTCCTGGTCTGCACGGCCAGCTCGCTGCTGCTGATGATCGCCTCGCTGTACCTGGTCTACGGCTGGACGCCGAAGACGCACACGGCGCTGGCCGGATTGACGATCAGCTTAGTCACGACTGCGCTGCTCGCCGTGCTCTTTGCCCGGTTGGGACACCTGGCGGGCCTCGGCTCCGAGGAAGCGGGGTTCCTGGCGCACCTCGGTCCGATCCAGCTCAACCTACGCGGGGTGCTGCTGGGCGGCATCGTGGTAGGCGCGGTGGGGGTGCTCGACGACGTGGCCGTGAACCAGGCGTCGGCGGTTTTCGAGCTGCACCGGGCCAACCCGCGGCTTGGTTGGGCGCAGCTCTTCCGGCATAGCATGGCCATCGGCCGCGACCACATCGCCTCGATGACCAACACCCTGCTGCTGGCCTATGTCGGCGCGTCCTTGCCGCTCTTCCTGCTGCTGGCGGGCCTTAACGTCCCACTGGGGCAGACCCTCAACCGCGAGTTCCTCGCCGAGGAGATCGTCCGTACGCTGACCGGCAGCCTGGGTCTGATCCTGGCGGTGCCGGTCACCAGCCTGCTGGCCGGCCTGGTGGCGCAAAAGCACGATCCGGCAGCGCCAGAGTAGAGACTACCCTTTTTTCTGGAGACACTGCGATGCCACGTTTGGCCAGAGGCGGCAAGTGGGTTTACGGCTGGGTGGTTGTCAGCCCTGGGCCTAGCCTGCCGATTCCGCCGGCGGCCTGGCGTAGGTACGGCTTCCAAGTCGGCAGTGAGGCGCTCTTGCTGCACGGCAGCCGCACTTTAGGCGGTTTTGGCCTCGCCAATGCGGCGCGGCTTCCCACGCAGCTGGCGCCGCGCGTGCCGGGTCGCGCCAAGTTCGACCAAGAAGGCCGGGCAGCGCTGCCCGTGAGCGTGCCTGTCCAGGCCGGCGATCGGCTGCTGGTGGTGCTCGGCAGCGGATATGCCCTGGGGTTCCTGGCGCGCGGGCCGATCTATCAGCTCGCGCTGGAGCATGATGAGATCGAGGTCTTTGAATAGACCTCAAGGGACCGTCCGTTTGTTATTTCACAAACCTGATGCTATACTCAGCATGCTGCTCACAAATCGCAGCGGTCATCCTATCAGGAGCGCAGCAGTGTTTGTCTTGCATCACCGCCAGACCTGACCCGCAGCCCGGATCGCCGTTCGGCGATCACGGGTCCACCGGCATGCGCCGGGCGGCGGCGGTGCGGATGCTCTTGCATCGCCCACGCCCTGACCTGGCTTGGCAGCTCCCGCCTGAGCCGTCGCCCGCGTATGCCGGCGACGGCTCTTTGTTGCCCACGGCGTGACGCACGCCCGCCAGTTGCGTGCGCCGCGTGGAAACCATTCAGGAGGGAGAACATGTCTGAACGTCTCACCCGGTTCTTTGCCTCGCGTTGGGGCATCATCCTCGCGGGCGCCGTCATCGGCGTCCTGGCCCCGCTCCTGCAGAAGCTCGGCAATCCCCCGAACATGGGGATCTGCGTGGCCTGCTTCGAGCGGGATATCGCCGGCGCGCTCGGCTTACACCGCGCCGCCGTCGTGCAGTACATCCGCCCCGAAATCATCGGCTTCGTGCTGGGCGCGATGGTCGCGGCCTACGCGTTCCGCGAGTTTCGCGCCCGCGCCGGCTCCGCACCCATCGTGCGCTTCGTGCTGGGCATGTTTGCCATGATCGGCGCACTGGCATTCCTGGGCTGCCCCTGGCGCGCCACCCTGCGCCTGGCCGGCGGCGACCTGAACGCCATCCTCGGCCTGGCGGGCCTGGCGACCGGCATCGCCATCGGCGTGCAATTTCTCAAGGCCGGCTACAGCCTCGGCCGCGCGCAGAAGACCTACACCGCAGTGGGCTGGGTCATGCCGCTGCTCATGGTCGGCCTGCTGCTCCTGCTCGTCTTCCAGCCGACCTTCAGCAAGGATGGCCCGATCTTCTTCAGCAAAAGCGGGCCGGGGTCGCTGCACGCGCCTCTGTTGATCGCGCTCGGCGCCGGGCTGCTCATCGGGTTCCTGGCCCAGCGCACCCGCTTCTGCACCATGGGCGCGATTCGTGACGTCCTGCTGATGCGCGACTTTCATCTGATCAGCGGCCTGATAGCGTTGTTGGTCGTAGCCTTCGTCATGAACCTTGTCCTCGGCCAGGTGCGCTTCGGCTTCACCGGCCAACCGGTGGCTCACAGCAGCCACCTGTGGAACTTCCTGGGCATGACGCTGGCGGGCCTGGCGTTCGCGCTGGCCGGCGGCTGTCCGGGACGCCAGCTGTTCCTGTCCGGTGAAGGGGACGGCGACGCGGCGGTGTTCGTGTTGGGCATGATCGTCGGGGCCGGCTTCAGTCACAACTTCGCGCTGGCCGGCAGCCCCGATTCGGTGGTCGAAGGCGTCGCAAAGGTAGGCGGCCTGACGCCTTTCGGCATGGGCGCGGTGATCCTGGGTTTGGTCGTCTGCCTGGTTATCGGCCTGACCATGCGCGAGCGAACGGCATAAGGAGGCGAGAAATGAAGACAGTGGATGCACGAGGCCTGTCGTGCCCGCAGCCGGTGATCCTGGCGCGCAAGGCTATCGAGGCCGGCCAATTTCCTATCGAGGTGCTGGTGGACTCCGTCACCTCCCGCGAAAACGTGCGCCGCATGGCCGAGAAGGCCGGCTGCAAGGTGACGGTCGCGCAGGTGGGGGATGAGTTCAGGCTGACATTGAGCAAGTAGGCGGTGGGGGCAGGTCCTGGAATCGAGGCCCTCCCGTTCGTCAGGCAGATATTTGCAGTTCCTGCTCTGGAATCGAGGCTTCAGCCGGTTGGTTCCGGCTTGGAGCGTGACCGGCCAAAGCCTCGATTCCAATTGGAGATACTATGATCTACTTCGACAACGCGGCCACTTCGTGGCCCAAGCCGCCGGGCGTGGCCGAAGCCATGACGCACTATCTGGCCGCGATCGGCGCCAGCCCAGGGCGTTCGGGGCATCGGCTGGCGATCGAGGCGGCGCGCGTGGTCTATGGCGCCCGTGAGGCGGTGGCTGAGCTGTTCCAGGCGCCGGACCCACTGCGGGTCGTCTTCGGCGCCAACGTAACCGAGGCGCTCAACCTGGCGCTGAACGGGCTGCTGCGGCCCGGCGATCACGTGATCACCGCCAGCATGGAGCACAATTCGGTGATGCGGCCGCTGCGCGCGCTGGTGCGGGCGGGCGTGGCGCTGACCGTGGCGCCTTGCTCGCCCCAAGGGGAGCTCGATCCCGCCAACATCGAAGCCGCCATCCGGCCGGACACCCGGCTCATCGCGCTCAACCACGCATCCAACGTGGTAGGCACGATCCTCCCCGTGGCCGAGGTGGGCCAGATCGCACGGCGGCACGGCCTCCTGTTCCTGGTAGACGCCGCGCAGACCGCGGGCGCGTACCCCATTGACGTACAGGCCGACGCCATTGACCTGCTGGCGTTCACCGGCCACAAGTCGCTCTATGGGCCGATGGGCACCGGCGGATTAGTGATCGGCGAGCGCGTCGATGCCGGCCGCCTGGCGCCGCTGAAGCGCGGGGGCACCGGCAGCCGTTCGGAGCACGAGGAGCAGCCGGCGTTCCTGCCCGATCTGTGTGAAAGCGGCACGCCCAACGCGGTGGGGCTGGCCGGGCTGGGGGCCAGCGTGCGTTGGCTGCTGGCGCAGGGGGTCGAAAACATCCGGGCGCACGAGGTGGCTTTGACCGGGCGGTTGTTGGCCGGGCTGGCTACCATCCCCGGCGTCACGGTCTATGGAACGCGCGATCCGGCGCGCCAGACCGCCACGGTATCGTTCAACATCGCCGGATTGGAGCCGTCCGAGGTTGGGCTGCGCCTGGATGACGAGCACGAGATCGCATGCCGGGTGGGGCTGCACTGTGCGCCGGCCGCGCACCGCACGCTGGGCACCTTTCCCGGCGGGACCGTGCGCTTCGGTCTCGGCGCCTTCAACACGGCCGGGGAGGTTGCGGCCGCGCTGGACGCGGTGGCCGCTTTGGCACGGGAGGCACAATGACCAGCGCAGACTACGCTGTGATCCTGGTTTACTCTACCAGCCACGCCATGCGCATCGAGAAGCTGCTGGCCGAACAGGGGATCGCCTGCAAAATGATCCCCGTCCCACGCCAGATCAGCTCCGATTGCGGGGTGTGCATCCGCATCCTGCGTGCTGATGTCGCAGCCGCGCGCGCGGTTGTCGCAGCGGCCAAGATCCAGGTTCAGGATATCGCGGAAATCTGACAGGAGGAAAACGTGATATGAACGCAGTTGTAGACGCCCGCGGGCTGGCCTGTCCGCAGCCCGTCATCAAGACCCGGACCGCGCTGCAAGCGCATGACGCGGTCACGACTATCGTGGACAACGCCACCTCGCAGCAGAATGTGACGCGCATGGCGGAGAAGGCCGGCTGCACCGTGCAAGCCGAGACGCGGGCCGACGGCATCTACCTGGAGATCCGCAAACAAGGCGCGGCAACGGTCGAGGCGGCCGGCCCCGCGGCGGCCGCGACTCCTGCCGGGCCGCTGGTGCTGACTGTGCCCAGCGAGTTCATGGGCCGCGGGGACGAAGACCTGGGCCGCATCCTGGTGCGCAGCTTCTTCCACACCCTGGGTGAGGTGCAGCCGCTGCCCGACACGATCATCTTCCTGAACAGCGGCGTTAAGCTGGTAGTGGCCGGTTCGCCGGTGCTGGACGACCTGCGAACGCTGAGCGATCAGGGGATCAGCATCCTGGCCTGCGGCACCTGCCTGGGGCATTACGGGATCAAAGACCAGGTCGCAGTTGGGGAAATCTCCAACATGTACACGATTGCCGAGACCTTGCTCGGTGCAGGACGGGTGGTGAGCCTATGACGCGCGAGGAGATCCGCCTGACCGCGCTGACCACGGCTGCCGGCTGAGCGGCCAAGATGGGCCCCGAGGCCCTGGCGCACGTGCTGCGCCCTTTGCAAGGCCTGTTCCAGCCCGATCGCTTCCCCGCGCTCCTGGTCGGCCTCCAGGTGAGCGATGACGCCGCAGTCTTCAAGATCACCGACGACGTGGCCGTGATCCAGACGCTGGATTTCTTCACGCCGGTGGTGGATGATCCCTACGACTACGGCGCTATCGCCGCGGCTAACGCCATGAGCGACGTCTACGCCATGGGCGGCGAGGTCGCGCTGGCGCTGAACATCTGCGGCTTCCCGCCCAAGCTGCCGGAGGAGATCATCGCCGAGATCCTGCGCGGGGGCGCAGAGAAGGTGCTGGAAGCGGGCGGCGCGCTGGCCGGCGGCCACACGGTGGACGACAACGAGCCGAAGTACGGGCTGGCGGTGATGGGCCTGGTGCATCCGAATCGCATCCTGACCAAGGGCGGCGCGCAACCCGGCGATCTCCTGGCGCTCACCAAGCCACTGGGCGTGGGCATCATCACCACCGCGGCCAAAGGCGATGCCGCCGACCCGGCCCACCTGCCCCCGGCGATCGCCAGCATGAAACGGCTCAACCGGGAGGCGGCACGGCTGGCCCAGGAGATCGGCGTCCACGCCTGCACCGACATCACCGGCTTCGCGCTGCTCGGCCACGCCTGCGAGATGGCCGAACGCAGCGAGGCTCGGCTGCGCTTCTTCCTTGACCGGCTGCCCTTCCTCGACGGCGCGACCCGCTACGCGGACGAATGGCTCTTCCCGGCCGGGACGTGCCGTAATGAAGGGTGCTTCGGCCGGCACGTGACCTTTGCGCCCGATATCCAGGATGAGCTGCGGCAGTTGCTCTTTACGCCTGAGACGTCGGGCGGCCTGTTGCTGGCCGTGGCGCCGAACCGGGCAGACACGCTATCAGCAGCATTCGCTGCGACCGGCCAGTCCTTGTGGGTCGTGGGCGAAGTGGCCCCCGGTGCGGGGATAGAGGTGGTTCCGACGCACTGACTCAAAGACCCAATAACCGGTGTACTTCGTGGTTGCCCCTCACCGATACGGAACCCAGCCTCTCGACGACAAGCCGAGTTTCTGTTACGCCTTGAAACATCGCTGCCACTTTTCGGGTCTCTGTGGCCGTATCTTTTCGACCCATTTTGCATTTATATGAATGTGAAGGAAGCCTCCCCACAAAATCAGATCACAAGAAAGGAGAACCCCAGATGAAAGCCAAGCTTCTGTCCATCGCAATCCTTGCCGTTATGTTGGGAACCATGCTCGCCATTCCGGTCATGGCCGAGGACGACGGGATCACGATGTGGGTCAGCCGTGTCCGCGTAGCCTGGACGGGACGCTCCTCTGGCGGGACCGACTGGATCGTTGGCATGGTTCACATCCGCGACGCCAAACTCCAGGCAGTCGAAGGCGCAACTGTCACGGCGGAGTGGACACTTCCCGATGGCACGGTCCTGGAGAAAACCGCGATCACCGGGGACGTCACGGGCATCGCGACGTTCGGAATCTGGACAGGGAAAGGCGTCTACAAGCTCTGCGTGAAGGACGTGACCAAAGAGGGATGGTTATACGATCCTACTCTGAACACCGAAACCTGCGGTATGGTGACGAGTACAAGCAACTGAGTTGCCCGATCGCCTCGTTCGGGGTGACGGGGATTCACCCCCAGTTCTGGTTTTGTCCATCGGATCTACTGAGAGGCCAAGCCCATGCGTCGGACTTGGCCTCCTTTTCATTTTGCAGATGCAAACGCGAGGCGCCGTGTCGCAGGGCAGCACTCTTCACAAATCGCGCAGGATTCCTTCGCCAGATATTCACACGCCTCCTGTAAGATGCAGGCATAACGTTCGAGAGCGGCTGCGCTCCCGACGAGCATAGAGAGCAAATACAGGAGGATCACAATGTTCAAGAAACTGTCAACCATCGGAGCGATCGGCGCACTGGCGCTGTTCACCCTGACTTCGACCGTCTTTGTCGCGGGTGCGGCTGGCGTAACCCCGACCGCCACCACCGCCGCGCAGGCGGTCGCGGCTCCGACTACCGTCAGCCCGGAAGAGGCGACCGCCTTGCAGTTCATGCGGGAAGAGGAGAAGCTAGCTCACGATGTGTACGTGGCGCTTTATGACAAGTGGGGCCTGCGGGTCTTCACCAACATCTCGCGCAGCGAGCAACAGCACACCGAGGCCGTGGCGACTCTGCTCGACCGCTACGATATCGCCGATCCGGTCACCGGCAACGACATCGGTGAGTTTACGGATGCTGATTTGCAGGCGCTGTACGACCAGCTGGTGGCGCAGGGCAGCCGTTCCGTGGCCGATGCCCTGAAGGTCGGCGCGGCGATCGAGGAGATCGACATCCTCGACCTGCAGGAGCGCCTGGCTCAGACCGACAACACCGCGATCGAGCGGGTGTACAACAGCCTGCTGGCCGGCTCCGAGAATCATCTGCGGGCGTTCGTGTCCAACCTGACGGCCCAAACCGGGGAAACCTATGCACCGCAGTATCTGAGCCAGGGGGCCTACGATGAGATCGTGGGCGCAGCCAACAGCCGGGGCGGCGGCAATGGCGGTCGGGGTGGCCGCCGGGGAGGCCGATGGTAGAACGAACGACGAATTGGGCGCTCAGCAATTCCGCCACTGATTATCGGTGACCGGTCCGCTGGGCAGCGGAACAGGGGCAGGTGAACAGCTCACCTGCCCATCTCTGTTTCCCAAAAAACAGTACGGACGAGCAGTCCTGTGTCCGTCCGCGCTGTTTAAGGAGGAACCACCGGGCGCAGGCAACCGGTAGCCCGTTCATCCCGGATTGGCCGTCGATCACGGCACCCGGTCCCCCCCGCAAGGTGAGCTTATCATCCCCGGCGCACCCTGGGTCAGTCCAAGTGTCTCACCGAAGAGAGTTACAGACATCAGGACTGAAATGGTGGCGGGTCCATCACCTGGTGCTGATTAACATCTCCCTGGCCGTTATCGCCACGAACCTGGTCGCCCCCAGCGAAGGCAGGCATGGCCGTCACAAGCACGAGCAATGCAACGAGCAACAAGCTGGCAAGAGTCTTGTCCGCCACTCTCACGACGTCCGCAGCGCCTGAAATCCAAGTGCTGTGAATTCTTGCTCCCTCTACCTATGCAAAGAAGCCCGACCGGGTGCGGTCGGGCTTTGTCATATCCAGAGGGCGGGTAGCCCTTAGGAACTAACGTCATCCTCGATTTCGGCTTCTGGTCGCGCGCCGAACGGGAGGACTTCCGGGCGCGGGCGCGGCAGCTCGGCGCCGGCAGCGAGGTGCATTTCCTGGGCGTGTCGGAGGCTGAACTGCTACGGCGGGTGGCAGTGCGGAATGCGCAGGCGGCGCCCGGCGTGTACCGCATCTCCCAAGAACGCATGCAAACCTGGATCGCTCTGTTCCAGGCGCCGGACCCCGATGAACTGATGCGCCGGGAATGACGCGGGACCAGGATCCAATGGAGACGATGTGGGGTGAACAGCTCGACGACCGGCGACTGCGCGTCCGGCAGATCGATGGAGCGCAGGGGGTTCTCCTTGACGTACCCCTCCTGCACGGCCCAGGTCCATAACGCGGAGAGCTCGGTATGGATGTTGAGCACGGACTTGGGCGACAGCCTGATCTTGCCGCGCGGCGCCGTCCGGCTCGCTTACGTACTCCTCGCGCAGCCACGCGAAGAACTCGACAAGCTGGCCGCGCGTGATGGACGCGAAGGGCGGATCCTTCGACTCCGCTGCACTCCGCTCAGGATGACTGGCGATATACGTTTGAAATTTCTTGAAAGCCGTGCGATAATTGCGCACAGTGTGGACGCTGACGCCCTCAGCGGTTTTGGAGCGGATCATGCCGTCGCAGGCTTGAGACAGCGTAATGACAGGTTTTCGCATTGTGTGGTCTCCTCTTTGGGCAGCAATACCGATAACCAGTAGGTTGAATACCGATAACCGGCGGCTGCGTTTTTTTGCCCAAAGTGCGACCGAAACTTCTGCGGGACGTGTGGCCTGAGGTTCTGCGGGGCTTTAACAACTCGACCTACCGGAGACCTCACGGTTGGTCAAATCACCTTTCCGTGTGGTCTGATGTAGGTCTAAGTCGGGGAGAAAGGATTTGAACCTTCGACCTCACGGACCCGAACTACTGTTCGGGTTTTGCGACCATCCCGCTCACATCTACCCCAAAAAAGGCATCCGTGAGATGGCTGGTTCAAACGAACCTTGAGCGCCGCGGTTGTTTTTCCGTGAGCGCTCCGGCTGTCGTTTGCGCAACCACCGACCTCACGGAAAGCACCACCCATATCACGGTTCGACAAAAACCGTGAGCGCTGCGGTTTGCCGGAGCATTTCCCCTGTTTGTTATGTCTAACTGAGCCGCCTTGCCCGATTCCGCCTGCGGAATTCGAGAAGGGCGTCCTCGCTGACCGGTATTATACGCCATCTTACGATCTGTACAAAGTTCAACTTCAGGCCTGGCAGTCGATAGCGATGAACGCTCGCTTGACGTGCTCCTCTCCGTGGATGGCAGCCAGGCCGTACTCCCATACCCGTTCACTATCCTGGCTGCCGCTCGGGTGTCAAACACAGCATTGCACAGATTGGACGGTCAGCCCAAAGGCGTGCAAGGATACGGCGGCCAGGCGATGAACGATGAATTGGTACTAGACATCCGACCCAAAACGTGATATAATTGCAAATGAGAATCACTACTGATAAGGACGCTAGTATGATTCGCGACAAAAGCCTGAGTGAGACACTCCACACGAGCGGCCGCCGGCTCACCCGCCAACGGCGCCTGGTGCTTCAAGTGCTGGAAGACAGCCAGGAGCACCTGGACGCCGAGAGCCTCCACGATCGGGCCAAGGCGCTGCAGCCCAACATCAGCCTGGCGACGGTCTATCGCACCTTGCAGATCCTCAAGGAGATGGGGCTGGTGGAGGAACACCAGTTCGGTGAAGGGCACGCCCACTTCGAGACGATCCAAGAGACACCACACTACCACTTCACCTGCAGCGAATGCGGCCGTGTAATCGAGTTCGATGCGCCTCAGATTGTCGAGGTGCTTCGGCGACTGAGCCAGCAGAAAGGGCTGCAAGTGACCGGTGTCCACCTCCTCGTCACCGGTCGCTGTGCCCAATGCCGAGAGGAGGACACGCATCCGGGCAAGGGGCAGCGGTAATTCATCGAAGCCCCCTCGCCGTGCCGGTATGAGGAGTTGAGAGATGGAGCGAAACCTTGGCATCGCACTCCTCCTGCCCCTGCTGGCTGGCCTATCCACCATCATCGGCAGCACGTTGGGCTTCTTTGCCCGGAACCCCGGACCGCGCACCATGTCCTTCAGCCTCGGATTTGCTGCTGGGGTCATGGTCTTGATCTCTTTCACCGAGCTGCTTCCCGAAGGCGTTGAGAACGTCGGTTTCCTCTGGGGCTACGCGGCGTTCTTCATAGGCATGGCTGCCATGTTCGCCGTCGATCTCCTGATTCCACATGATTACATTGCCGAGAAGCAGGACCGGCAAGCCCGGCCGCCCGAGGCTGGCCACGCCCGCCAGCGTTGGCGCGCCGGTCGCCGGTGTCGCGGTGGTGGCGTGAAAGAGGCTCGTCTCTACAGAACCGCAGTCCTGATCGCCCTGGGGGTGACCATCCACAACTTCCCCGAGGGCATCGCTACCTTTGCTGGAGCCTTGCACAATCCACGCCTGGGTGCAGCCATTGCGCTGGCCATTGCCATCCACAACATCCCGGAGGGGTTGGCGATATCCGTGCCAGTCTATGCGGCCACCGGCAGCCGCGCCAAGGCGTTCGTCTGGTCTGTGCTATCAGGCGTAGCCGAGCCGATAAGAGCTTTGCTGGCAGCCTTGATCCTCCTTCCGTTCCTGACTGACGCGTTGCTGAGCCTGGTGTTGGCGGCCGTGGCCGGCGTCATGGTGTTCATCTCCCTGGATGAGCTGGTGCCGGTGGCACGTGCGTTTGGCGGTGAGGAGCACCT
>CAYYTK010000045.1:0-29117 GCA_964474695.1 uncultured Anaerolineales bacterium | reverse complement strand
GCCTGGCCGTGCAGTACCTCATCCCGCTGGTCCACGCCGGCTTCAACGTCAGCGTGGGTGAACCGGCCAAGGACCGGCCCGACGTGCGCCCTGTCACCGACGTCAGCGGCGAGTTCGCCATCCCCGACCTGGGACGCTGGTGCCTGCAATGCGCCGGTATCGTAGATCCCCAGGCGGCCGGGTGGGAACTGGCCTCGCCGGCCCAACGCGCCATCCTGCGCCAGCGCGGCTACGTGGCCGACACCCCGGCCCCGGCTGTCGGGCACCTGGACGGCGTCGTGGCCGCGCTGGCCGCGGCCGAGATCCACAACCTGGTCGCGGTCTTCAAGTCGCAGCACCGCTACCTGACCTACGACGCGCTCAAGGCTGAGCTCGTGCCGCTCTCCGTCGGCGGCCCTGCCCACAAGGTCGCCGCCCAGGCCGCTTGCCCCGTCTGCTCGCCCGACGATGGCGTGCTCGGCCTCGGCGACCTCGAGCCGCTGCCTGACTACCGTCGCGCGGCCCGGACGCAACTGCCGGCTCCCGCCTCGATCAGCGCGCGCACCCCGGCAAGCGAGACTGCCAGCCCTATCCCCGGCCCTGCCCCCTCCACCCCCTCGGCCGGCCCGGCAGCTTCTCCATCGGCCGGCCCCGCCCCGGCCCCTGCGCCCGAGCAGGTCGAGGTCCGTCCCGCCCGCATCCGTCGCCTGCAAGCGGCGCTGGTGGAGACGGAGCTCGACTGGCGGGAGTAGGGCGTCGCTGCCGCCGAACGGTGGCCACAGCCGGCTGCGCGGATCAGCCGGCTATTGTGTTCTTTTGAAATCGGCAGTCGACACCAGGTAGGGAGTGATGTCGACCAAGACTGGCTCCATCTTGCCCTTGGCGATCGGTTCACCTTTCCAGTCGCGGTCACTGGCCATGTACTGCATCATGCGGTCAGGGGCCAGGCAGGCCAAAGCCGCGCCGACGCTCATCAGCTTGAGGCCGCCGGTGATGTCGCAGATGATGTTCTCCGGCCGATAGGGGCTGTGGGCAAAAATCTGATCCACCTTCTGCCAAAGCTGGAAATAAGAGCGCGGGGGCACGGGCGCCGCCAGGTTGAAGGTCACCTTCACGTCCGGGTGGAGCAGTTCAAACCAGCGTTGCAGAACGGGAGCCAGCCAGGCTGAGCCGTGCTGCAAGGCACCGTCTGCACCGCTTTCATCGGGAGTGCCCAGCAGCCAGCACTCGCGCAGGGCGCCGGCTTGAGCATGCCATTCCAAGGCGCGCAGCGCGGGTACCAGGTTGGTGTTGTTGAGAAGTGTGAAGTCTGCCGCCGTCAGGTTTTCTGGTGCGCTGTTGAGAATGCGCGCGATGACTGCCTCGACCTCAGCCCGGCGTTGCTGGTTCTCTGCGGCTGTGCCGCCCGCCGGCGGATTCAGCGTGCTCAATAAGAGGATCACACCTGCCTTGCCTGTGGGTTGGCTTTCTTGCATCTCGATGACTACGGTCCGCTTGCGCCGGACATAGCGAAAGTAAAGCCCCACCACAGCCAATCCCAGTCCAATGATGATGATCCAGTGCCCTGGGATGAACCACAGATGCCAACCTCCCAGCGCGCCCGCCAGCACATTGCCGAGCAGGCCGATCAGGAAGGCCCCGAGCGCCAGCGGCAGGTTGGGTTGGCCGATCAGTTCGGCGACAAAATCGGCAAAAGAGCCTTGGCGAGTTGGTTGCTTGATCATGCTTTCGCACCTTACCGGTGGCGGCGCGCGGCCGCGCGCACCGCCTGCAAATCGATGATCTCCGCGACCTCGAATCGCGGTGGCACGCTGCCGGCGAGCGGCCGCAGCCGGACGACCGGCGGGAAGTAGCCCATCCGGCCGTGCAGCTCGGCCAGCAGCGTGACCGCGATCGCGTTCAGCGCGGGCGGGTTGACCACCATCGGCGCGGTCTGCCACTCGACCGGTGACAGGCCTATGCTGTTCACCAGGTCGCCGACCTGGATAACGAACGAGACGGCTACATCGAACTGCGTCTCCGCGTCGATCACGCGGTCGACCGCCTGGCCGGTCAGTTCTGCGACCTGGGCCAGGTGGTCGGCGGTGAGGGGGTGGGTGAAGTTGAGGAGGATCATCAGGTCTCCCCTCCGGCCATTAACTGCTGGCGAAGCCAGGCCAGGCAATCGCCAGGGGTCCCAACCTTGAGGGGCAGAACATCAAGCCTTGGATTGCGCAGCAGGTGTTCCTGGTCATGCGTCACCAGGTAATCCGCTCGGCAGGCAAGTGCCTCGGCGACGATGCAGGCATCGGGCGCATAACTCACGATTGCTGTCGCGCGCGTCTGTTCCTCACCGCTGGCTGCCGGCCCGGTTTGCACCTGGGCCCGGTGCAGGAGGGCCGCCAACAGCGGCAGCAGATCGGGCGCCTTGCGCCGAAAGACCTCGTCGGCTTCCCTCAGCACGGTCGGCCCGACCCAAATGCGGATCGCACCGCCCTCACCCAGCTTGAGCAGCGCGCGTGCCCCGCCCGCGGCTGAAAGCACGGCGGCGAAAACCGCGCTGGTGTCCAGGAAGACGCGGTGTTCAGGCATATTCCGCCCGCACTTCTCGCAGCGTTTGCAGCATGGATTCCAGGGTCTCGCCCCGATCCGCCAATTCATCCGCGATGCAGTCGGCCAGCGCGTCCACCTGCGATGGCCGCGGGCTGAGCACGAACACGCCGTCCAGGTCCAGCAGCGTCATCTGCTGGCCCGGTTGGATGTTGTGCGCCTGGCGCACCTCCTTCGGCAAAGTCACCAATCCACGCTGGGCGACCTGGATTGTGAAGGTTTGCATTGTCTGGCTCCTTTCTGATACACTGATAATCAGATGTTCTGATTGTCAGTATAGCAGAAAGCGATGGATACGGCAAGCGGCGTCATTTTGGCTCGTCCGCTTCGGGCAGGAATTCCCAATAGACATCCTCCAACCCCTCGTGGAACCCCCAGCCGATCTTGCCCGTATCTCGGACGATCTTGGCGAAGCGCGGGCGGAACCGCTCGATCACGACGTCTGCCTGGCGGTTGATCAGTTCCGCTGCGCTGCCGTAGACCGTCAGCAGATCTTCATAGAACGGCGTATCAACATCGCCGTAGTTGTTGGCGCAGATCACGCCCTGCTCCACGTAAAAGAGCATGAAGTCAACCACCTGGAGCGGATCGGCGCAGAGCGTCCTGAAATCGCGCAGCGCCTTGGCCGCCGCATCCAGTTGCAGGCTTGGCGCGCCTCGGTCGGAATTGAACACCTGCTTGACGTTCCGGCGGTACGGCGCCGCCGTTTCGCTTGGCGTTCTGGCCAGGTAACGGGCCGCCAGGAAGGTGCGGTTGTCGGCGTTCAACTCGTGCAGGTCGCGCACCAACCCCACCAGCGCCGCCTTGTCCAGGCGGTCGAGGTGGGGTTGGAGGCGGGGCCAGGTGGGGGAGGGTTGGGTGGGCATGGGCTGGCTTTTGTTGGTCACCATTAACAGGCTGCGGCGGATTCACCGCGCCAACTCATAGCGGAATGGCACCACCGCGGAGCAATCCATTGTTTCTCAGATCCTGGACCATAGTTTGCACGAAGTCTGAGCACAGTTTCCAGATAGCATAAGCAACCTGGCTATTGATCGTCAGATTAGAATTCGCGTGCATGATATCGTTGCGCAGCTTGCCAAGCACTTGCATTTGTTCGATAAGTTCATCAGGACAATGAACAGCGCCCGCGTCTGTTTGCTTACGGAGACAACTCTTCATCTGCAACCAGGTCATTGGATCACCATTATCATATTTCGGCTCGTTGTCTGTAATCTTCTGATAGTACAGCCTGATGATGGCCTCGGTTGCTGCGGAAACAGTAGCACACGCCGCTAAACCGAAACCAGCAGCAATACACCGTGCTGCCTCCTCTAGATGCGGTACTACCTCATGAGGTAAGTCACACGTAAGGTCGTTGGGGAGATCGAACACGAGCAGTGGGGCCTCCAAAAGCACGTTGACATCGACATCGTCCAATGGTCGCATGCACAGCAGCTGCCTGCTTCGGGCTTCTTGATCAAGGCTTTCCTTGATACTCTTAAGTTGTCGGCGTAGAGGATCGGCGTGGCGACCGAGCATTTGGTTCGGAGGCGGAGCAAAATCAAGGGTCCACTGGATTCGTTTCAGACAAGCGACGGATAGATGGTGCGTTTCTGGTAAGTTCAGTTCCGCAATCGAGTTCAGCAGCGAATTGATTCTATGGCCGATCTCTCTGTCTTTCGAATCACCGCCAGATATCGGCCAGTCTTCGCTGCAAGCAGCAAGATCCCGTAACTCCCATCCCAAATCGATGAGGTCCGACATCACCAGCGCCGCTTCTAGGGCCATGCGCTCCTCCGTGGGATCCCGCCGTGGACTCAACCGTCAAAATGAGTCCACGGCTTTGTCGTTTGTTCACCTGTATTTGCCGAATCTATCCAGCAACGGCAGGCCTTCGCGGTCCTCATCAGCCAGATCCAGAGCAAGGCGCGGGCCTGCCTCCCGGCCAGATCGCTTATTGCCCATGAACCACTCGAAGTTCTTGCCTTCTGGTGATGGCACGCGATCCGTGCGTGGATAGTGAATCGGCAAATCCGGCGGCTCACCGAGGAGCGCGAGCAGGTCGCGGATATTCTCAAGTTGTGGGAATGGACGGCCATAGTGTGCGCCCATGCCCGCGCGGAACGCCTCCAGCAGGGCGGGTTTTTGATCAGTTGCTTCCTGCCAGCCTGCATCGGTCAGGCTGCCATAACGCGCCTCGGGCTCAAGCAGATCGAGCGCACTGATGCGGATGTCCACACTACCGAAACCCAGCGGCTTAGCGAACCCCAGCCTGTGATGCTGGGTGTCTTCAAGCTCCAACGCCCATAGCAGCGCTCCCAACTCCACTTGGCCCAGGTTCGTGAAGTCGATCGTGAATTCCCATGTATTCCCCGGTCCGCGTACGCCTTTCACGGTCCGGTTCTGATCGTCTTTGATCGGCCCTGCTCCCCCGCTCGGCCGCGTGTACTCTGCCGGCTTCACGACACCATGGTGCCGATACACCTTGCGCCCGCGCAGGACTGTGTGCCCATCGTAGCCGATTTCCTGGTCTTCCATGTTGTCGCGCGGCGCCCGGTTGTCCGGCAAGAGGTAGAACCGGGTAGTTGTCGATTTTGGCGAACCAAGGATTGCCAGTGTAATACCCTCCTCTCCGCCCAAGGTGCCCCGGTCGCCATCTGGCGTGAATGTCCCGTGCGAGAAGCGCACGCGACCAGCATACGCCGTGATTGCGGTGTCCGACAGGTCCTGCTTCTCGCCATGCGCGCCGCGCACCCAACCGAATGTCCGGCAGGCCGGGCACAGCGCTTCAATATCTCCGCAGGGGTGCAGATGCCGAGGCAGCAGTTCACCGGCTGTGCGGGAGTATGCCACCCGAGGCACGGCAGCCGGTGCGATGAATTCGACGCGCGGTGAAGATGCGGGACCGTTGAGACTGGCATACACCAACGTGCCCTCGCGCAACTCCAGGTCACTCTTATCGCACATGTAGCGGCTGAGACCTGCGTCCGGTGGGTCGGCCTGCCATTTCGGTTGTTCCAGGGGATGATGGTTTTGTTGCCGATCTCGCACTTCATCTTCATGGCGTGCCTGATAGTCTCGGATGAGATCTTCATAGCGTTCGGCCACTTCCTTCGGCAAGGGCACCATCGGCGACGGCATGCCTGGCCCCACAAAGAACAGCCGCTCCTTGCGTTTGTTTTCTATGTTCTGATTGTTGATGCAAAGCCAGCCCTCAACGACCTCTTCTTTTGGTCCTACCGGCTTAGGCAGGGCAGCCGCGTTGCGCTCGACCGCATGGACATAAGTGAAGAGGCCCGCCTTTTCGACGAGCGCATAGCATTTGGCTCCGTGCTTTAGGTGACCCAGGTTCACCTTTGGGGCGCGAATGGGCCGGCCCTGGATGGGATTGTAAAGATGAACCGTGGCCGCATAGAGAACCTTGGGCCGGTATCCAGGTGTCAATGGCGCGAAGCCGGGGAGGAGCTGCAATTGCCAACCTCCCTTGGGGTTTGCTACGACTCGGGCAGGCACCAGTGCAGCCGCGCGCGTCGCCTCATAACGATAGCTGCGCCTTGCGGGATCAAACACGGCAAAACAGGAGTTGGTTGCCGTCTCGAACACGGAACGAACCATCCCGCGCAGGCTGCTGGCCGGTAGAGCCGCCTGGCCAGCGTATTCAAAGAAGCGGTAGGTGCGATGCTCCTTTTCCGGCCCGCGCGGTTTGGGTCGTGTTTTGTCCTCGCGCGTCCCGTGGCTGTCGGAGATGAACAGTGGCGTGACAGCCGTCACCGTGCAGGTGATGCGTCCACTGAGCCCTACGTAGCGGTCGTGTGGCGGCGGCGGACAGTGATCGAGCAACAGGTCATTCGCTGTCCCAACCGCACGTTCGGGCGGTTCGAGCCAACGCACAAAGTTGTAGGGGTTCAGGAAGCGGTATCCGCTGTCGGTCGTTTGCGCCTGATTTCGCGGCGCTATCTGCGCAGGCGGACGGACACCCTGCGGGACCCGCAAATCGCCGGGCCGCCCCTCTCCACCTGGGTGCTCTCTATTGGGGCGTTGGCCCGGCTGGTTCCCGGGTTGGCGCTGCAGCGGCCGGTTTGCCGGCTGACCGACTGGGCTGCCGGTCCGACTGTCGCGCTCTTTCTTTCGACTCTCAAGCGCGTCACTGATCATCTTCTTGAGATCATCTTGTTCGTCACTCATGGCTCACCTCTTGCGCGGCTTCCAGGCCTAGCCACCACACCGCTTCGACGTTGCCATCCTTTAGAAAGGCCGCATAGCGCATTCGCACCCGATCCGGGCGATGTTCGCCCCAGGGGCCCTGATATTGCAGGGGCCGATGCACTCCCGCCACCCGGTCTTCCTGCCAGAAGATGGCATCGGGACCGGCCCCGACCGGTCCCTGTTTCTTGCCCCACAAAAGAACGTAACGCGTTTCTTGCTGCAGTCCACGAGCTGGGTGCGCGGCCCAATAGTCCGCTGCCTCAAAGACACGCCCTGGTTCCTTAGTGGAAACATCGTCAGCAATGAGAACGAAGCCTTGCGGCAGTTCTGCCTCTTCAGGGCCGACAAAACGCCATAGCCAACGGTGGTTATCGCGCCGCAGCAGTAGGTCGCCCCCTGCCCCGAAATAGTGCACAAGCTCCAGATACTCGGGCAAATCGGGCCACTCCGATGCCTGGTAGTCCAGCCGCAGATCGCTTACCCACTCGCAGAGACGCCATGCTAAGTCACGCTGGGCCGGTTGCCACGCCTTCAGAAAGGCGATCACGCCATCAGCTGTGAGCTCCCCGCCCCAGATCCTGGGGCGCGCCAGAGGGGCAGCGTCGTTCAGGTCTAGTTTTCTGATCGTTTCTAGCATCTCATGCGCGGCCATTGATCCGCACCTCCTTTGTGGGGGGATACAACTCGGGCAGGACATGCTGGTCCCGGCCGACAGGCACCCCAAAGTATGTATCAGCAGCAGGCAGCAGCGGCACATCCTCGCCTGTGCGATCAAAACCTTGCACTGCGGCATTGAAAGCGGCGACCCATCTGGCCGCCTGCTGCTGCCACGCGGCCGCTGCGCCAACACCGCCCGGGCTCAAGGACCAGCGCGCTCGTCTGCCAGCACCCGGGAAATCAACCGTACCGGCTAGAGTTATCTCAGTGAAGATCGAGCCTCCAGCCACTGGCGTATCGGCTGCTGCCGTTTGCAGCTCGGCCACCGTGATGGGCAGGTCTGCCGCCTGGACAAAGCCGAGCTGGACACGCCAGTTGGGAACGGTGACCTTGCCGAACCCTTTAGCCGCTCCAAAGCCGAGCGAGAGCCAGCCTTCTGCCAGGTCACGCAACGTTAAGGCAAGCCAGCCCAACTCCCAGGTTCGCGGATTCTCCAGGCGCAGGCGTGCAGTGAAGCGCGGCTGCCACAAGACGAGAGCATCGAACTTGGCGTTGTTGCGCCCCCCGCCGGTGAAGCGGTCAATGGCCAGAAAGTCCTGTATCTTGTAGACAGGAGTTGTATCTTTCGCCAAGTGTGCGTCTTCCACTCTCAGGCGACTGCCCCAACGTGCACTGCCGAAGAGCCGGCAGGCCAGACAGAGCTGCTCGGATCGCGCCTCTGCCAGTGGGTTGAGCACGTCTGCGAGGAGCGCATCACAGGAGCGCAGCGGCGCTTCACTCCGCCGTGCGCCGGGATCGCATGCGGGGCAAGTGCGTCTGAAGGCCGCCAGGTCGGCTGCGGCATTCGTAGCCAGAGTCCGCGCAATGCGTTCGGCGTGTGACCGTAATACTCCGCGTAGGCTGGCCCCCGGCAATACAGGCCGGCCTTCGACCAAGGGGGCATGGTCGACATTGGCCAGCTGGGCGGCAGTCGGGTTGTTCGCAATAAACGGTCCGACCGCCTGAAGCTCAAGCTCGAGTTGCAGGAAGGACGCGGCAACGTACGAACGCACGGCTTCGTTTACTGCCGCTAGCGGTTTCACCTTCGCACGGGCCGCCGCAACGTGCGTCCTAAGCCATTGCGGGTTCTGCTTCAGGCCTGCCCCAGGTTGCTCTCTTAAGTAGGCGAGCAAGGTTGCAGCGTCGTCCAGCTTCAACGCTTCCACCATCAGGTCGCTAACGTCGAGTGCCCCCATGCCGCGACTTACCCGGCCGCCCAGCGTCATGCGTCCTGCCTGCCACTCACCCAGGGAAGCGGCGAGCAGGCCTAGCTCCTCATCATCGGCATCCTCTACTTTGAGGCGTAGTGTGAAGACTGCGCCGGCAGGCAGCACCTCCAGATTGTACTTGAGCGCTTCCGCGCGGGCCGCGGCTCCTGTTTGGCGCTCAATGCCGACGCCGTCGCGCACAGTCGTTGGACCGTCAGTTTGAGCCACCGCATCATAAATCCACAGATGCGAAGCCGCGCCCCCCTGAGCCGTGTTTTCTTCTTGCGGGTCGACGGCGCCGAAGAGTCTGCATACGGTGCATTGGCAAGCGATCCGCTGACCGGCTTGCCGTCCGGATGCATCGCGACTCTCATCCGCCACCAGGGCGCGACAGGGTATGCTGCCCAAGCGCGGGGCAAGCCGTGTTGCTAGAGTCCGGAGCGGCCCGCCTACCGCGGAACCCGGGATAAACACCTGCCCGGCTGCATTCCGCCGGAGGAGTGCGTCGATGCCTTCGCTCGTCCGTCCCCCTCCCACATGCAGAGCCGTACGAGCCGTCAACGTAGCACTGATGATCAAGTGGCTCATGACTTTGACTCCTTCTTTGCTGCACGTGCGGCCTCGGCAATGCGTTCGGCCAATTCGGCAAGCCCAAGCTGCTGCCAGTGACGATTGTCGCCCGCTTTCGCTTGTAGTTTCGCCACCAGGCGCCGCAGCTCGGTTACTCCTGCGGCGCCGCCCTTGTCATCTGCGCGGAAGAAGCCCAAGGGCTCCTTGTTCTTGCGCCAAGCAACCAGCGCGTCGAGCAGGTGGGCCAGTTCTTGGCCTGCCTGTAACGTCTCCAGGTGACCAATCTGGCCTAGCAAATCGTCGAGCGATTGTTCCGGGGCTGAAGCAATGCGATGCAGCGCGAGCGCAAGGGCAGCAAACTCCTCGTGACGATACACGGTATTGATCGTCTTCTCGCGGTCCAACTCTTCCTGCCACGACTTCAGGAATTTCCGCTCTCTGCGAAGCAGCATCGTATCCGTGCCGTCGTCGGGCTTAATCGCCGGACGGTCAGCCAAGGATACGCGGGCAGCGTCAGCGATCTCCAGGCAGCCGTTGTACGCTGGGTGGTTGAACGCAACCTGTCCAAATCCCTCGGTGGTGCGCAACCCCAGGCCAGCCCTCTCAAGCGTTTCTAGGTGTTTATAGACGCGCTCGGCGCCTGCTGTGTCCAGTGGTTCGTCGATCTGCAACCCCACAGCTGAACCTGCGCGTAACGCTACATCACGTGTGCGTGGCAGGCCGAAGTAGGCGTTGTAGCTGTCAATGGCCCGAGTTCCGCTGAAGGTGCGGAGCACCCGGAGCCGTACACCGATCTCACATGCTAGCCACCGTTCATCGAATGCGGTTAAACTGCGCCCCCAACGATCGCTCATCAGGGTGTCGGTGAGACAAGTGAGCGTAAATGGTGCGTTCAGATCGGGCAGCCGTTCGCGCAGAGGTACTTGGAGCCACGGGTGTTCCTCCACATCCTCGATCCAGAGCGTGACTTTGCCGTACCCGCGGCGGCTTGCCTTGCCTAGGCGAATCGTCAGTGCCTGTCCGCTAGTTTCTGCCTCTAGGCCGACCAGATCGCAAAAAGCGCGCCAGGCAACCTGATCGCGAAACTCCAGCGTGCCCATGAGGTACTGTCCAGGGGCCAGGGCATCAATGCCGAACAGCGCGCCGGACTCCGCTCGTTGGCTGATGGGATCGATACGGACGTGCATTTGGTTCACACGCTGCAGGTGGATCGGCTCGGCCTTCGATCGCAAGGGCAGATAGCCCGTTAATGGCTTCAGGTCAACGTGTGGTTCACCACAGTTTGCGCAATACGCGTCCAGGATATCGGCCATCATAGCTGTCGCGAAGCCTCGTCCGCCATGGTGCCCCAAACCGGCGCTTGGCCCATAGCCTGGGAATAGCTCGCACGACAGCAGGTCCAGTGGCGCAAGGATGGTCGGGTAGAGATCGCGGTCCTTAACCACCCAAGCCGGCAAAAGGGTCGAAAATCGAGCCTCACCCCGGAAGAAGAGGGCGACGAAAGCGGCATAAGTCGAGCTGGCCTGGTCTGCCAGGTTGTGCCGTGCGGCTGCGAGGCCGGCAAAAGCTCCTCGCAAAGCCGTGCCTGGAATCACATCGGTGCCGCGAAATTCGTTGCCCGCCAGGGCTCTCTCCGATATGATCAACGGCTCGCATAACTGCGCGATGATTTGCTTGCGCATCGTGAAAGACTGCGTTGCGGCAGCAGGGGAACGGACTAATGTAACGTCGGATTGCGGCACGGTCCACTGCGCCTGCTGCGCTGCTGGAAGGCCCAGGGCAACTTCGCCGAAACTATCCAGTAGCCAGGTTTCGGCATCAACGCCCGCCGGAAGCTCAACACCCGAGATGCTCACGACGTGGATGCGACACTCGCCGCGCCCACGGCGGCGGGCGGATCCCAGGCTGCGCACCATGCGTGCTGCGGCTGTCAGCCATCCTGCTTCCTTCAGGATTTCTGCATTCAAGGTCTCACAGGTCGCGGTGAACCGAAATGCCAATCGTCCGTCGCCCTCTTCGCGGAAGAAGAGCTTCCTGGCTTCTGCCCGGCGCGTGCGAGGGCTTACCCGGACGTGCGGCGCGATCGTCGCGGCTGTTGAGCCGGGCTCCCATGTTTTGCCTGCGGGCATCTCCTCACCCACTGGCCGCGCGGAGCTGATCCGCCAATGACGCGTGACGCGCGGGGAACCAAATATGGCGCACACCGGGCAGTCCGGCTGTTTCGGGCTCTGCTGGCCGCAGTAGCGCGGTGTTTCGTCGCTGACAGGAAGGCCGGAGGCCTGACATGCCTGGTAGCTACCCTGCATGAGGGGAGGCTGGGCGAGCAGGCGATACATCCCATCTCTCAGCAAGCCGGTCACCGTCGTGCCGCGTAGGACAGGGCGACCGTCGGGATCGCGCTGCAACGCTGAATCGACGAGCATCCCCAGTCCGTGGCCTGCACCGATATGATAGTCTGAGTCCAGCGTGATCTCGAAGACTAAACTGAGCGTCATGATCGCTCCTCCTCTCGTAGATAGTCGGCGCGTTGCTTGCCCATATCGAGTGCGTAGTCCCAGGCATCCAGCAGATCGGGCAGGCCGTGTGCGTGAAAGGCGCCGCCATCATGGCCAGGGCGGGTGATGGGGCGGGTCACTTTGCGCCATGGATAGGGCCAATCACCGCCCAGTGTGGCCAACGCGCCCCCAAGTGCGTTGTGTTGTTCTTTGCTCCGACTTTCTACGCGTGCGAGCAGCCGCTCGAACTGTGCTTGCCAGCGCGCGGTTGCCTCTTGCCTATCCTGCTGGGGCAGCTCATCAGGGGCAAAGAGCGCTTCGAGTTGCGCCAGCCGGCCGCGCGGCAACGAGCGCAGCGCATACCGGGCTGCGATCAGCTGATCCAGGGATACGCCTATGTCCGGATCACTGGGGCCAATCCAATATGGTTTGAGCGATGACTGGAACTCAGCTGGTCTGGAATCATGTTCTTCTTCCGCCAAACGGCTACCCAGGAAGATTCCGAAGTTGACGCAGGAATGAGCATGCCCTAGCCGTGCCCATTGCTTGCTTAGGTTTTTCGCTTCCTTGAGCAACTTCTCGCCGTAACCGTGGGCCAGGTAGTGGGGATACTTGGCTTTACAGATCACTACTGCCACGCTGACCGTTGCGCGCGCCGCAAGGTCGATCTCGCGCACCAATGCGCCGACGCGTTCGTCATACTGCTGGCAGAAGCGGAGTGCAAAATCGAGAGCATAAGGCGCCGGCACGCGCACGAATACATCATCGCCGCCCACGATGAGCGGCAGGGTAGGCACATCGGCGATATTCTTCTGGTATTCGTCGGCGCGTGCGATGAGGCCCTGGGCTGGCACCCCCAGGCTGTGCATGACGGCCTCGGTTAGCCCGCTGGAGAGGGTTTTGAGAGCAGCTCGGGTCCGGCACTGGCCAAAGGTGGCGCCCATACTGTTCCCGTCCGCGATAATGTACGCGACATAGCCGCGTGAATCCCACAGCGCAGTTCGTTCGGCCTCGCGCGGAATCTCGAAGTAGCGCTCAGGTCCTAAACCCTTACGGAAATCATCCCGTAAGGTCACGTTGACTTCAGCCTTCTTCCGACACGTGGCACATACGTAGTTCCCGCGTTCCGCTTCCTGACCGGACAGGCTGGCATATGCATCGGCCAGCGCCACGCCGCAAGACGCACAGAAGGCCACGTATGGCAGGTGCTCGCCGGCAACCGGGGGGCCGCCTGCTCGTTTTGCCAGGTTGAGAAGCCCCCTCGATGCTTTGTTCGCTGCCCAGAATTCTTCCTCCTTGCCACTCCAGGGCACCAGCGGAGCCACAGTCAACGTGCCGCCGGTGATCCGATTGTAGAGGTCGGGTAGCGCTTGGCTGAAGCGTCTGGCGATATCCTCATCAACGAAATTCGCGGTGAAGCTCCCGCCATCATTGACGATCAATTCGCCGGCTCTTTCCGGCGGACTGCTTGCCACCCGCATCACCTCATCAAGGAGCGCGGGCGCAGCCGTGTCACAGAAGTCTTTGAGCAGCTGACTGCCACCGAGGACTTCACGCAGGTGGGCCGAACGGAAGATAAAGTCCTGAATTCTGTTTGCTTCCGCGGCCAGCAAGTAGTGGGTCATGATCTCTCCTTTCAAGAGGAAACGAGAGTAGAGAATATGGGCAGAAAGGTGAGGCCGCACCAGTTGCGCAGTTCGGCCCATTCGGCTCTTGTGGTGGCTTGAGGCTGTGCCTCGGGAACTGCCTCAGTGCCCGCCCACTCGGGTAAAGCCAGCTCATCCAGGTTCTTTTCGGCTAACTCCAACGCTTGGGCCGCGCGTGCTTCCGATAGGTAGAGATAGGCATGGCTGGCCTGGTTGCGTAATTGGACCAATGCTTCACCCGAAAGCGCGCAGCGTGCTTCATATTTAAGCTTGGGAGCACTATTTGGGCGAGGAGAGAGACGGAACTGACGTTCGCTAATCTTCACTGGCACATATCCAGGGACTTTCCTTTTGAGGTATTTGTCGTTGACCAGATCTTGGCTCAATGCCCAGCGGAAATTGCGGCCGCCATCGTGTGACGCCAATGCTCTTTCGATTTTGGGGCGCAGCCAATCTGGGACCGAGATTTCCCGCTCAACATCAGGCAACTCATAAACGGCCAGTTGGCGTGCTTGCCATAGGCGCACCAACCGTGCTTTCAGCAGGAATTCATCCAGCCCTGCGGCACGCAAGAATGCCGAGCGCTGATCGCCGTGCAGCTCGGTCAAACGCCGAGCACGCGCTAACTCATCGCGGGCATAGGTGAACAGGAGTTTATTGGACTTGAAGATCGGCAGGTAGTCGCTGGCGATGGTTCTGATTTTGTCGTCATACTCGCCGGCCGGTAGTGGTTCCGCCAGAACCTGACTGTGCTCATAGATGTCCTGCCAATCGGGCCCGAGGAGGCTGACGGCACTTGGGGTGTTGCTCAACCCCTGTACCGTGGAGAGAAGGCCGTAGGCCGTCACATAATCGCCGGTCTCCCAGGCATCATAGAAAACCAGGGCGGCATCCAACTTCTTGAAAGCCCGCTCCACTTCTTCGTGGCCGATTGGAGTTAGCTTGCCGACCGGGAGGCGCGGCAAGGTGGTTCGTGGTGGGAATGCCTCAAGCATGGGCTGCCAGATTCGCTGAAGTATCGTACGGGCCATCGCAAACCGATAACCCTCATAGTGGTAACATAACTCTTCCCAGTCGCGGAGCCGAAACGCATCGTACGGATTGCGTTCAAGGGGACCGATTTTGCACGAATAACCGAACGGCCGCCGCTTGCGCTCGTCATATAGTGCAAAATTCACATAAGAGACGGTTGCGCCGGTGTAAGCTGCAAACAGGAACGCGCCAGCATCCATGTTTTTCTTGCCACCGGTAATGTCGATGATGATCTTGCGCTTGGATTGCTGGTCTTTGAGCAGCGCACTATGCAGGGCGCGAAAGACGGAATCCGGCTCCTCGGTGGGCAATTCACAGATCTTGATGACGGGGTTGTGGGTCAGCCAGCCCTCGTGCAACCTGGTGTCTTTGAAGAGCAACTTGATCCGCTCGGCCAGCGCTTCGCCATAGCCCCCACCCGACTGCTCTCCATAATGAGTATTTACGACCAGTATGATCTTCTCAGTTGGGTCATACACGCAGATTGATTGAAATAGAGGATCAAGCGAATAGCCGACCAGGAGGACCAGGACATCGCAGGGGGGACGAGTGGCGCTGTCTGGAATGTTCCCTTTGTGGAGCGCCCAGGCCAGCTCGTCTACGAGCAAGTGCTCATCAAGGTACCAGGCGAGAGCTTCTTCAGGGTCACTGTCGAGCTTCGGCCAGTAGGTGCCTGTCGTGCAGGCCAGGAGCTCGCCTTCTGTGCGCGGTGGTCGGTCGCCCTTCATTGCGTATCTCCCCCGAGTCAGATGTCAGGTAGATGTCGGCATACTTGCTTTGCACCGCTGCTGAAATATGCTATACTTGAAGCGTAGTGAAGGATAGCATAACCTCTTGATTTGTGCAACCTCTGTTTCTGCTTTTTGACTTGGCCCGGCTACGCCCCATCGCTGACCTCTTCTTTTCGTTACCCTCTATGAAGCACCGCGCCGCGTGAGCGCGGGGGCGCCTGCGGGCGCAGAACCGCTTCCCGGCTTGTTTTGTGTTTCGCGTGCCGGCCGCGCCCTGAGGTGCGGCGGCCGCGGCATGCCAAAACAAGGAGGAAGCCATGCTGAGCCCCAAGCTGCCGTACCGCCCTCCCGTGTCCACGGCTGAGTGGACGGCTGAACTGCTGCGCAAGCACCTGGTCGCCCTCTGCCGGCGCCTGCTGGGCGCAGCCGGCGGTTGGACCACCGATGCCGGCCTGCTGCGCGCCTTGAGCGAGATCGTACACCTGGGCACGCAGCCCGAGATGCAGGCCGCGCTGCGCGGCCGCCGCGACTTCGACGAGGCGGCCCGTGACCTGGCCACGCGCTATGCGTTCCAGCGGCTGATGACCGCAGGCCGGCCCTGCGAGACCCTGGACCCGCTCTCGCAAGCCCTGATCCAGCGCACGCTGGCCCAGATCTACGCCCGGGCCGAGCGGCTGGAGCAAAGCTTCGGTGAGAACCCGCTGGACGAGGATCCCGGCTTGCTGCTGAGCCTCTGCCGCAGCCTGGCCGGCTACGTGCCGCACAAGCCGCTGGGCGGCCACATCGCCTGGAAGCTGGCGCACTACGAGAGCGCGGTCAGCCGCACCATGCGCCAGATCGAGAACCTGACCCAGGACCCGGCGGTGACCGAGGCCTTCGTAGCCTTCGTGCTGGCCGCCGAACTGCCGGAGGAGATCCGGCTGCGCGTGCAGGAGACCGGCGGTGTCGAAGGCGTCGCCGCCTTCAAGGCCCGCCTGGCGCTGCTGGCGCGGGGCGGCGGCCGGGGCGGCCTGGATCCTGTGGCGACGATCCGCTTCTTCGCCCTGCCGGCGACGATCGCGTTGGTCAAAGGGTTCGCCGCCACGGTGCAGCCAGCCCGCACCCTGTACGCCGAGGAGGAGTACAGCATCCTGCCGTGGGCAGGCAAGCGGGCCCTGCCGCGCCAGCGCCGCCAGGGCTACCTGGAGACCGCGCTCTGGCAGCTCGAACGCCAGCAGCAGGCGAAGAGCGGCATCCGGCCGCCGGATCCCGACGAACTGGACGAGTCGGATGACCCGGCCCAGATCGACCCCACCGCCCCGGACAGCCTGGCCGCGGCCCTGCGCAGCCGCACCTTCGAGCGCTGGGTCGTGGAGACGGCTCTGGAGCAGCGGCCGGACGACCCGTTCTGGCGGGCGGCCGAGCTCCTCTACGTGCGCCGGCTGACCACGGCGGAGATCCTCCGCGCGGGCCTGGCCGACGCGGCGACCCTGGAGGCTGTCCCTGCCCGCATGGCTGCCTTGCGCGCAGACGACGACCTCTGGCAGAGCTGGCTGGAGGCGACGCTGATCGCCTGACGGCCGGCTCCCTAAACCTGACGGGTCTGCGAGACCCGTCAGGTTTGAACGCGAGCGAGGCACTCATGCCGAACCATCCGAGCTTTTATACCGATCTGCTGCGCCGGCGTTTCACGGGCGATGCGCCCCTGACGCCGGCGGAACGCGCGGAACTAGACCTCCACCTGCTGATCTGCCCCCAGTGCAACTACGACTACGCCGCGCTCCTGGTCGCCCAGGCGCCCGAACGGGCCGCAACCTACCTGGAGCAGTTCACCGCCGCGCTGGAGGCCGACATCGTGACCCCCTATCTCCACGCGCTGGCGCGCGCGCGCCGCGCCGGCCGCCCCCTGGACGGCTTCCAGGAGTGCATCTGGCAGTTCATCTGCCGGGATCCGACCGCGCTGGCCAACTACCGGCTGGTGGAGATGGCCCTCGCCTGGACTGCGGAGCACTGAACCCGGGCGAACCGGTCGCTGGGATATTCACAGGGCCGCTCGCACACCTGGTGTGCGAGCGGCCCTGTGCGCGTGTGAGCCGTGGGAGACCGCAGGGCAACGGCGTGCCCGACTTTTAGTTTGGGCAATCCACCGGCGCCCCATGCGCGGCAGCCCAGGCCGCCAGCCAGGCGCGGGCGTCGGGATTCGTGATCCCATCCAGCCGCAGCGTGGCCTGCCCGCCGAGCGCCGGGCAGGCCCGCCACCAGTCCGCCTCCGGGCCGGGCGGCAGGTGGTCGCTTGTGAAAAGCTCGGTGCGCCGCGCCGGGCAGGCGGCCGGCTGGGCCCCGGAGCCGGCGCAGACCTCCACCGCCACGATGCCCGCAGGCGGCTCGAAGGCCAGCGCCGGGCGATCCTGCAGCGCCACAACCATGAAGGTGTGCCAGATCGGCGCGGCGCCCAGCAGCCCGGCGACGTCCGCCATCGGGCTGTTATCGGCGTTGCCGACCCAGACTCCGACGGCCAGATCCGGCGTATAGCCCACCGTCCAACTGTCTCGATAGTCGTTGGTGGTGCCGGTCTTGGCCGCGGCCGGGCGATCCAGGTGCAGTGCGCTGCCGGCGCCGAACGCTGCGGTGCGTGCCGCGTCATCGGCCAGGATAGCGGTGATCAGGTAGGCGTCCTCGGGCCGCGCCACGCGGGTCGCCTGCGGCGTGGCGCGGTACAGGGCCCGACCGCGGGCGTCGGCAACGTCTAGTACGGCGGTTGGCGGTAACCGCAGCCCCGCGTTAGCCAGGACCGCATACGCAGCGGTGAGATCCAGCAGGCGCACTTCGGCGCTCCCCAGCGCGAGCGCGGGGCCGTAGTCAGCCGGCGCGCCGAGCGTCGTCAGGCCGAACTCGCGCGCCCGGGCCAGGAAGGTCGGGATGCCAACGAAGTCCAGCGTCGCGACGGCGGGCACGTTGTAGGAGTTGGCCAATGCATAGCGCGCCTGGACGGGGCCGCGAAACAGACGATCGTAGTTCACGGGCTGGTACGGCCCCTCCGGCGTCTCGTAGGCCTGCGGTAGATCCCAGAGCACTGTGGCCGGCGTCCACCCGGCCTCGAACGCGGCCAGGTAGACCAGCGGCTTGATCGCCGAGCCGGGCTGGCGCGGCGTCAGGGCCAGGTTCAGGCCCCCGGGCTCCGTGGACCCTCCCACCAGGGCCAGGATTTCGCCGGTGGCCGGGTCGAGGGCTACTAAGGCCGCGGCGGACGCGTTGCGGCCCTGCAGGCTCGCCAGCCCGCGGTGCACGATTGCCTCGGCGCCCGCCTGGAGATCCGCGTCGAGCGACGTGCGGATGGTCAGGCCGCGCCGCGAGAGGCCGGTGAAGCCCGCTGCGGCCAACTGCACTACCGCGTGCTCGACGAAGGCGTTGTCGGCGCGAAAGGGGAAATAGGGCGATTCCGGCCGCACCGCGGCCGAGACCTCCCGGCTGGCGGCGATGGCGGCGGCATCCAGATAGCCGCGGCGGGCCAGCAGTTGGGCAGCCGCCGCGGTGCGTGCGGCCGCGGCTGCGGCATCGACCGCCGGATCATAGGCGTAGGGCGCCTGCGCCCGACTCACGATGAACAGCGCCTCGGCCGGCGTCAGTTCAGCCGCCGGTTTGGCGAAATAGCTGCGGCTGGCGGCCTCCACGCCGTAGGCGCCGCGGCCAAAAGGCACCAGGTTGAGCCACAGGGCGGCCGGCCGGCGGTCGGCGGGCCCCAGCAACGCGATGCGCTCGTAGATCCAGGCGCACGGGAACTCGATCAGCAGCTTGTACGCGCCGGTCACGGCGGCCAGCGGCGCGCCGCGCACGATGTGGCCGGCCCAGTCCACCGGCGGCCGGCCAAAGACGTTCTTGCAGACCTGTGCCGCCAACCCGGAGCCGCCGGTCAAAACGTTTGCGCCACCGGCCGTCAGGCGCATCAGCGCCGTGAGGTTGCGCCCCACCGCTTGTGGGCTGACGGGCAGGTGGGTGGCCGGGGCGGTGTAGATGCCGGCATCCTCAACGGCATCGGCGGCCAGGTACAGGGCGCGCGGCATCTCGGCCGCGGAGATGGGCAGGCGGAACTGACCGGCAGGGTAGCGGTACTGCAGGACGCGGCCGTAGCGATCGGTGATGGTACTGGCGGCCGGCAGCCGGATGAACCAGGCCAGCGCCAGGCCCATCACGACCGGCGCCAGCATGACCGCCAGGTGGGCGCCCATGCGGAGCGCAGCCAGGCCGGCCACGGCGCGGCGCCGCGCCGTGATGCAGCGGCGGACATCGGTGATGTGTGCCTTGCCGGCCTGGACCATGACCAGCAGGTAGGCGCCGACCCAGCCGCTGAGCGCGGCCGCGATCCAGGCGCGGCGCAGCGTTTCCAGCGCGGCCGGCCACTGGCTGCCGGTGGCGCGATCCAGGTAGAGCACGAGGCCGATGCTCCATACCGCCATGAAGCTGACATTGCCGGCCAACAGGCCGCGCGGCGTGCCCGGCATTGAGCGGAGCTGGCGACTTGCCAGGGCCGCGGTGAAGAGCAGCGCCGATGCCAGGGTCGGCGCGGTCAGGATCACCGACTCGCCAGCGTAGTCCAATGTCGCCCGCCAGAGCCGGACATCCAGGTGGGCGACGGCGTAGAGTGCGGCGAGCAGACCGGGGTAGAGGCCGCAGTCAAGCAGCCACCGTAGATGGACCAGCAGGCCGTCTCCGAGCAGCAGGCGTATGCGGTGCCCGGCCAGCAGGCCTAACGCTGTCCGAGCCGCGAGATAGCCCGCGCCCAGAAGACCGTTCAGCAGCAGGAGCTGGGGGCCGAGCCAGGGATTGAGGATCTGGCTCCAGGTCTCGCCGCAGTGGGCTGCGACGGCCGCCCAATCGGGCTGCAGGAGGCCGGTTTGCACCAGCAACAGGCTCAGGCTCAGGAGGCCGGCCCAGCTCGCGGCCAGGATGGCCAGGAGTGTTGCGCCAAGCCGGCCCGCCTGTGGTGCGTGGCGCACCTGGCGGGGGCTGATCTGAGCCTGGCCGCTCGGGCCGATGGGGGTGACGATCTCCGTGTGCGCGGTGCTGACGGCCAATTTTCACCTCCAGGGTGGGCGCCACGCGCGGCGCCGCAAACATGTGACGCCAGCCAACGGCTAACACTGCGGGCCGTTGGCTGAAGGGCGGCCCTCCGCTGGCTTGCCGCGACCGCCTGCGCACGTCGGGCGGCAAGCCAGCGGAGGGCGCTACGGGGCAGCCTTCAGCGCGGCCGCACCTGTCGGCCGATGAGGCCCTTGTCGTTCTGCTCCACGCTGCAGGTCACCGGCATCCCGACGTAGGGGATGAAGTTGCCGACCAGGTCCCGGAAGTGGATGAAGATGCGCGGGCCGCCGTTCTCGACGAAGCCGAACCCGCGGTCCGCCATCCAGGCGCTCACGACGCCCGTGGCCACCTCGACGAGCGGCAGGCCCATGGCGTTGCACATGGGGCAGAGGTAGCGCACGGTGTTCCAGCCGGGGTTGGTGCCCGCAAGCACCATGTGCACGCCGGGATGGCGGCCGCAGTGCGGGGTCTGTGCGCGCACGGGCGGCTGCGCCGGCCGTGGTTGGGGCTGGGGTGGTCGCTGGTAGTCGATGCGGATGTGGGCCATGGGAAGCCTCCTGCGTTTTGTGGTGTCGTGTCCGGCCAGGCGGGCTGCCGGACGTGCCCTTCAGCCGGGGTAACGAAACCGGGGCCGCGCTTTCGTTACCCCGCTCGGAACGTTAGCGCACACCGGGAGGTTGAACCCATGCTGCCACTGACCCATGAGCACGAGGTGCCGCAAGCGCTGATCCAGGCGCTCTTTCGCTACCCGGTCGCCCTGCAGACCGCGCTGGATGCGGCCGGCGTGGCCCCCCACGAGCTGGCGATGTGGGCGCGGCGAGCCGGCAACGCGCCGGAGATCGAGAAGCTGGCCGGCTGGCTCTCCGTGGGCCAGCAGCCCGGCTACTATAAACCGCTGCTGGAGGTGGCGGCCGGCCATCTGCGCGCGGGCGAGCTGCTGGAGGCGCTGCCGGTGTTCCGCTGGGCCTACTACCAATGGCAGGGCGCGCCGGCCGAGGCCCCTGGCCGGCAGTCCGACGGCCGCAAGCTGTTCGCGCTGTGGGGCGAATGCCTGCAGCGCCTCGGCCAGCCTGTTGGGGCCCAGGACAAGTGGCTGCACGCGCTGCAGCTCGTCAGCGATGCGGAGGCGCTCACGCGGCTAGCGCGGGTGATTGAGCGCACGGGCGCGGCAACCGCCTACGAAGCGGTCTTGACGGCGGCGCGCGACCTGGCGCTGCCCGGCGCGGACGCCTTGTGGCAGCGCTGGCAGCGGCTCACCGCTGCCCCGCCGTGGGAGGAGCTGGATGAACCGGCCCCGGCCGCCGCGCCAGCCGCGGACGCCCCTGGCGTGGCCGTGCTGGCCGATGTTGCCAACCTGGAGCTGGTCTGCGGCGATCAGTTCGGTTACGGCCGGCGGTTGGACTACGGCCGGCTGCTGGCCGCGGCCGAGCGGCTGGGTCCGGTGCGCGCCAGGGTGGCGTTCGTGCCGGATCTGCCCGACACGCTGCCGGTGCGCGAGCACCTGGCCCAGGTAGGCTTCAAGATTGAGCTGCAGCGTCCCAAGCGCAGCCACGGCCGCATTGCGGCCAACGCCGACGCCGCCATGGGCGCCGCGGCCGCCCGTTGGGCCAGCGAGCCTGGCATCGGCCGTGTGGAGCTGTGGACCGGCGACGGCGATTTCCTCCCGGTGCGCGCGCTGCTTCGCCAGATCTGGCCACACGTGACGGTCGCCTTCCGCGGGTTCCTCGCCGGCACGGCCGCCGAGATCCAACGCCTGGAGGCGGACTGGGCGGCCATTGGCCCACAGTACCTCATGGCTTGACCTCTGCGGCGCTTTCGGCCCATTCGTGTCGTGCCGGGAGCGCCGCAAAGTGCGGGTCTTTTCGTTACCCAGGGTAGGAAGCTCTGCCCATCTGCACGCAACAGGAGGCTACGCCCATGCAACCCAACGCCGCCAGACTGCTCGCCGAGAAGGTGGTCCGCGAGGTGTTCCGCATCGCCCAGGCTTACGGTAAGGAGCACCCGTTCGGCTTCGACGACATCCTGAACGACCTGACCGTCATGCTGGAGCACGATGCGCTGCAGCTCGTTTCGCTCAAGTTCCACCGCCCTGACGCCACCCGGGCTGTGCTGGCCGAGTACAACTACGCGCTGCACGCCGGTGCGCCGCAGTTCCACCTCGACCACACCCAGGGTATCGGCATCGTACCGCTCAGCCCGCCCTTCGACATGGTCCTGGTCGTGCAGCGTGAGGCCTTGGGCGGTGCGTACGCCGGCCGCCTGCGCCTGAACTGGGGCGGCGCGCCGCAATACGCGCGTCACGCCGGGTTCGAGCATCAGGACGGCAACACGGCCGCGCGCACCGGGGGCCGCGCCAGCAAGCAGGTCTTCATGGACGACAGCCTGCGCCGCACCGGGCAGGTGAAGTTCTTCGCCGCCGCTCGCCGGTACGGCTTCATCACCGGCGCCGATGGTGTCGAGGTGTTCTTCCACGCCTCGAACGCGGCGGACTTCCAGCCTACCACCGGCCAGCGCGTGACGTTCCTGCCGCTGGTGACGCCGAAAGGGATCCAGGCGCAGGACGTGCGGCCGGCTTGAGCGCAGTCGCCGGGCTGGCGGGATGGTCCATCCCGCCAGCCCCTCCCGCAAGCTGGCACGAAGGAGGCTGGACGCATGGAGCGACTCAACTACTATTCCGACGGGGCGATCGACATGTTGGGCCGCGCCAGCGGCGCCGCGGTGGTGGTGCGCGACGACCGTGGGCGCATCCTCGCCACAGCCAGCCGCCGGCTTGCCGGCATGACCAACAACGAGGCTGAGTACGAGGCGCTGATCCTGGCCATTGAGCTGGCCCTGGCGCGCGGCGAGCCTTCCGACCAGGTCACCTTCCTGGTCGACAGCCAGATCGTCGTAGGGCAGGTGGCCGGGGCCTTTGCCGTGCGTGACCCGCGCCTGGGGGAGCGGCACGCTCGCGTGATGCGCTTGCTGGCGCAGCTGCCCGACGCGACCCTGGCGTTTGTCCCGCGCATGCGCAACCGTGTGGCCGATGCTCTGGCCCAGGAGGCGCTCCATGGCCGCTGAACTCAGCCTGTTCGAGGCGCTCTGCGACGGTCCCAACCTGCACCGGGCCTGGTTGGGTGTGTGGAGCGGCCGCACGGTAGCCGGCCGGCAGACCGGCGCCGGCGTGGATGGCGTCACCATCGCCGACTGGGCGGCCAATTGGGACGCCCGGCTCCGGGCCTTGCAGGCCGATCTGTTGACCGGTCTGTACCATCCCAGTCCGCTGCTCTGGTTCGAGCTCCCGCGTGCCGAGCCCGGCCGCAGCCGGCGGCTGGGCATCCCGACCATCGTCGACCGGGTGGCGCAGCGCGCGGCCAAGAACGTGCTGGAGCCCATTTGGGAGGCGCAGTTCTTGTCGTGCAGCCACGGGTTCCGGCCGGAGCGCTCGGTGTTCACGGCGGTGGCTCATGTGCTGTGGCACGAGGCGCGCGGCCGGCGCTGGGTGGTTGACGCCGACATCGCAGCTTGCTTCGACACTTTGGAGCACACGCGGCTGCTGGATCAGGTTGTGCGCCTCGGCGACCGCCGGGTGACCGACCTGGTGGCGGCCTGGCTTGACGCCAGCACGCAGACGCCCGGGCTGGGGGTGGCGCAGGGCGCGCCCCTGTCGCCGCTGTTGGCGAATGTGTATCTGCACCCCTTTGATGTCGCCATGATCCGGGCCGGCCATGCCCTGGTGCGCTACGCCGATGACTTCGTAGTGCTGTGCCGCACGCGCCAGGAGGCCCAGGCTGCCCTGGATGACGCCACCAACGTGCTGGCCGGCCTGGGCCTGGCTCTGAACCGGGAGAAGACGCGCCTGGTGCCGTTCGGCCCGGCGTTCACTTTCCTCGGCGCGCAGTTTGCAGGAGGCTGACGATGACGCAACTGATCGTGGACACCCAAGGCGCCCGGCTGCGCAAGAACGGCGAACGGCTGGAAGTCGAGCTGGAAGGCCGGACGCTGCAGAGCCTGCCGATGGGCGGGCTGCAGCAGGTCATCCTGATGGGCCAGGGGGTCAGCGCCAGCACGCCGCTGCTCTACCACCTGGCGCGCAGCGGCGTGGACGTGGTCTACCAAAGCCAGGGCGGGCGCTTCGCCTTCCGCCTGGCCGGGCCGCTGGCCAAGCACAGTGCGCTGCGGGTGCACCAGGTGCAGGCGATGACTGACCCCAGGCGCGCCGTGGCGCTGGCGCGCGCGGTGGTGATCGGCAAGCTGGGCAACCAGGCTGCCATTCTGGCCCAGTATGGCGAACGCGCCGGTGAGCGCGGCCGCTGGGCCATCCGGACGCTGCAGGAACAGGGGACGCGCGCAGCCGGGGCCACAGATGTTGAAGCGCTGCGCGGTCACGAGGGCAGCGGTGCGGCGGCCTACTTCGCGGCCTGGCCCAGCCTCTTTGACGCCGCTCATTGGCGCTTTCGTGGGCGGGTCTACCATCCGCCGACTGATCCGGTGAACGCGATGTTGAGCTTCGGTTACGCGCTGCTCCTCAACGACATCATCGCCGCGGTCTATCGCATCGGCCTGGATCCCGCGATCGGCTTCTTCCACACGGTGGACTACGGCCGGCCGTCGCTGGCGCTGGACCTGGAGGAGGAGTTCCGGCCCGTGATCGTGGATGCGCTGGTGCTGAGCCTGGTGCGCCAGGGGCTGCTGCAGCCGGGCGACTTCCGCTCACGGGCCGAAGGCGGCCCGGCCGTGCTGCTGACCGACGATGCGCGGCGCTTCTTGATTGCGCGCTACGAGGAGCGGCTGGCGGTCAAGGCGCGCCACCCGGCCTGGGACCAGCAGCTCACCTACCGGCAGTGCATCGAGCGCCAGGTCGAGCACATGGCACGCTGCATCGCCGGCCGGGACGCCGAGTACCAACCGCTGGCGGTGGGGTGAGGGGAGGGGGAGACAGGGAGACGGGGAGGCTGGCCCCTGACCTCTGGCCTCTGGTCCCAGGAGGCTTGCCATGTTCGTCGTCGTTGCCTATGACATCCCTGACAACCGCCGGCGCACCAAGATGATGAAGCTGCTGGAGGGCTATGGCCGGCACGTGCAGGAGAGCGTTTTCGAGTGCGACTTGGAACCGCCAGCCTACCGCCAGATGAGCCAACGCGTGCAGCGGCTGCTGAACGCGCGGGAGGATAACCTGCGCTTCTATCATCTGTGCCCACCCGACATCGGCCGGATCGAGACCTATGGCGTCGGCCAGCCAGTGCACGTCCGCAAGGCGTTTACGATCGTCTGATCTCGATGATGCGATCCAGCCGGAACGACCGCTCATCATCGCGCAGCTCACAGTGCGCCACGAGGTAACGGCGCCCCCAACGCTCCTCAAGCCGCAGCGGCCTGACGCGGCGTTGTGTCACCGCGCCCTGGGTGTCGGCGTAGAGGATTTCCAGCGTTGCGTTCTCGGCGATGGCAGAAGACAGAGACTCTGTGAGGCCCGGTAGGGTGGGGGGATCGGCCGACGGCTCCGGGTTTGCTGAAGCCGCGCGCATTGCTTCCGGCGCCGTGACGGCCTCTACACTGTTTCCGGTCTGGTTGAGGTGAGCGGTCAGCAGCGCATCATGCGAAGCCACCAGTCGGGCGACTGCGGCGCGCGCCTCGACCGGCAGCGCGGCCAGCAGTGTCTGTTCGATCTCGGTCACCCCCAGGTCGGCCAGACCGGGCACGCGTGCCTGTAGACGCGCATACAGGCCCACCAGGCTGGCGAGCTGGATCAGGGGCAACCGGCGGCGCCAGAGCGCCGGCCAGGGGGGTGCGGCGCTGGCTTCAGGATGAGGCGGCGCCGGATGAACCGGTTCACGCTGCACCGTGTCGTTAAGCTTCAGCAGATAGCCGGAGCGGCGCAGATAGCGGAAGAGCGCGGCCGATTCCGGTTGACCGACAAAGGCCCACGTGCCGGACGCGGCCACTTCGGTCGCGGCGCGGAAGGGCTCGCGGGTGCGCAATGCAGCCAGCCGCGCCGGTCCGGCCGGACGCAGCCGGTAACCGGGTTCGCACTGAATGACGTCCGCCTCCTCCCGCCAGAGCGCCAACTGCGCGCCGGCCGGGCCAGGGAGGGGCGCGTCAGCGCCATGCGCCAGGTCGAACAGGAGATCGGCCAGGTCGTAACCATGCACCAGGGCTTGCTCCAGGCTGGCGCGGGTGATCCGGTATTCAGATGGCGGACCGAGCGCCAGCAAATCCGCAAAGCGGAGCGCCTCAAATGTGGCTGCGGCCGGCGCCGCCAGGGGGATTATCAGGCGCAGGTCGGCGGTAACCTGCCAGCAGGCGCCGGGGCCCGCGTTTGCGTGCTGTTCAACCTGCGGCGTCTCAGTGAGCGCGATCTGGCCCTGCTTCAGCACACTGCGCAGCCATGCCGCGCCTGCGGGCAGCACCGCCAGACATGCTTCAGCCCCCACACCTTCCAGGCGGATCAGACCCAACCGGGGCAGCAGCTCGCCAAGTTGGCAGAGCGCCAGGCGCTCCGCCTGATGGGTCAGCGCCTGGCGCACGCTGGGCAGGTTGCGCGCCACCCCATACTCCAGCGCCTCAGCTTGAGCGGCCAGATCGGCCACCAGATCCGTGATCAGAACCCAGGTATCCACCGGCAGCGCCGCGACGGTGCTCACAAGTTGGCGGGTCAACTCATGCCGGGTGCGTGAGCGCGCCCAAAAGTTGGACGATTGAGGTAGCCAGGCCCAGGCCACTTCGGGCATCCTGAGCCAGATCTGGCGCAGAGCCTGCAGTTGGCCGGGTGCGGGCAGGGCCAGCCAATCGTGTGCGGTCTGGCTGAGGCGCACCCGGCCGTTGATGAGGCCGATCAGGCCGCCCGCGCCCAGCGAGCGATACAACCAGCTCAACACCGGCACGTCGGCCTCGCAGCGCGGTGCATGCGGCGGGTGGTCGGCCAAGACGTGGCTGTGGAGCAAACGCCAACCAGCGCGGGTCAGGCTGCCATCGGGCAGCGCGACGATCGCATCGCGCTCGAACAGAGCCAGGCAGCGAGCCGCATCGTGCAAGGTCGCCAGGCTGACAGCCGACCAGGTGGAATTCGTCATGAGGCAACCTCCGGCAGCGTGAGCTGCTGAACAAGCTCGGGCGCAGTATTCGTGCTAACAAGGGTAACGAAAGTGTTTTGGTTGGCGGTTTTCGTCCCGACACGGGCGAGTAATCTTAAATATCTGCACCAAGTTTTTTGCGCGTTGGGAAAGTGGATTTTTGACCCAAAACCGGCTATGATTGGCTTCAGTGCAGGGCTACCACGCCCCGCAAGGGCCTTGCAGGGTGCTGTTTGGAACATGGAATGACAAGATAGTGGGGAAGCAAAACGGCTCCGCCAAGAGGCTGCCCGCCTGTGAGGGTATTGAGACGTGAACGCCAGGGTATGGCTGAAGGTCAAGGTTTGCCGCCAAGAGGCTGCCCGCCTGTGAGGGTATTGAGACAGACCAAGCAGTTCGAGTAACTTCGCGATGTAGTACCGCCAAGAGGCTGCCCGCCTGTGAGGGTATTGAGACCGGATCAGGTTGAACTTCGCGGGGACCAGGGTGGCGGCCGCCAAGAGGCTGCCCGCCTGTGAGGGTATTGAGACCAGGTATCGCCATGACTGTCTGTGATGACACCGTCCCGCCAAGAGGCTGCCCGCCTGTGAGGGTATTGAGACGGCGTGCATTCGATTACGGAAATTGCTAGACTGTACCGCCAAGAGGCTGCCCGCCTGTGAGGGTATTGAGACGTTACCGGCGGATAAACATCCAACACTTAACGTTCCCGCCAAGAGGCTGCCCGCCTGTGAGGGTATTGAGACTTATAGCCGTTGCGACGGGTGGCCGCGGCCATGAGCGCCGCCAAGAGGCTGCCCGCCTGTGAGGGTATTGAGACTCCCGCACAAGCCCACGCGCAGTCGTTTCACCATCGGCCGCCAAGAGGCTGCCCGCCTGTGAGGGTATTGAGACGACCCCGGCAACTCTCTTCGAAGCAGCGGGCTTCCCCGCCAAGAGGCTGCCCGCCTGTGAGGGTATTGAGACCAAAAGTAAGGGCTTAGTGTACGACGCGAGGTCGGGTTGCCGCCAAGAGGCTGCCCGCCTGTGAGGGTATTGAGACAGCCCGAAGTCGATGATCTTCCAGCTGCCGCTGTGCCGCCAAGAGGCTGCCCGCCTGTGAGGGTATTGAGACGAATTGCTTCCTCCTTTCTCTTAGCGCAGGAAAAACCCGCCAAGAGGCTGCCCGCCTGTGAGGGTATTGAGACTTGAGCGCCACCCCAATGGGATCCGCCGCGCTCGCCGTCCGCCAAGAGGCTGCCCGCCTGTGAGGGTATTGAGACGGCTGGAACCAGTACCCAAACTCAACGTCTGGGTAGCCGCCAAGAGGCTGCCCGCCTGTGAGGGTATTGAGACACCCAGAGGTTTTGGATGATCAGATGGGTGTTGTTCCCGCCAAGAGGCTGCCCGCCTGTGAGGGTATTGAGACGATGGCCAACAGCGATACGGCAATCGCGACGGGCAACCGCCAAGAGGCTGCCCGCCTGTGAGGGTATTGAGACCTACGCGGGAGCGTTGGCGCGCCGGTTGGCGACCTCCGCCAAGAGGCTGCCCGCCTGTGAGGGTATTGAGACGATCTTGATGACCTTGGCTGCCATAGTGTGTGCCTCCCGCCAAGAGGCTGCCCGCCTGTGAGGCGCTGGCCTGATTCAGCCGCAAGCTGGAACCGACTGTTACTTTGAGATGCAGCGCCTGGAGGAACTAACAGCGGCGCATCGTGCCGCATTGTAGGCCAGTCTCATTATCTTTGAGATAATCCAGACGTGTAGGCCAGTCTCATTATCTCTGAGACGCCAGTCTCATTATCTTTGAGACCAGTCTCATTATCTTTGAGATCCTTGTCGTATCTCAAAGATAATGAGACTGAGAGGCCCCAAAACGCCGTTTGTCTCAA
>CAYYTK010000044.1:0-29533 GCA_964474695.1 uncultured Anaerolineales bacterium | reverse complement strand
CAGTCGCTGTCGGAGAGGCTGTGGCGCTCGGTGTGGGTGTGGCGGTCGCTGTGGCAGTGGGCGTCTCAGTTCGTGTCGGCGTCGCGGTTGGCATCGGGGTCGCGGTCGATGTGGGCGTAAGCGTCGCGGTAGGCGTCGGCGTCGCGGTGGGCGTGGCCGTTGCGGTTGCGGTAGGCGTCGGCGTGTCGGTGGCCTGCGGCGGGAAGTCGTAGACGGTGCTACTGAGCTCAAGCGCCCCCCACTCCGGCTGGTAGGTGTTGGTGGAAGTGCCTCGCCAGATCATGTGCGTCTGGCCGGGGTAGGTGAAGAGGTCGTCATCCCACAGGCCGAAGGTGAAGGGGTACGACTGGTTGGCGGCGAAGCTTGTCAGGCCGACGGCGGCGGGCGGGATCGCGACCTCCAGGGTCCAGCCGCCGGCCACGGTGCGGGTCATGTAGGTGAGGCCTGTGATCAGGATGCCCTGGTCGGCGGTGCGGCCGTCGACGGCGAGGGTGAACTGGTGGGTGGTGCTGCCGACGCGGATGCCCAGCTCGAGGACGTCGTCGCCCCAGATCTGGGAGCTGTTGTTGCCGACAAGGACGTCGTCGTTGATGGCAGCGGCGAAGTAGAGGGCATCGGGGGCCCAGGCGGCGCGCAGGTTCATGCTGAGATCAGCGGTCGAGGGGCTCGTTTCGGAGCCGGTGATCGAGCTGGCGTTGTTCTTGTTGAGCGGGGTCTGGCCCAGAGCCTGCCATTCGGCCAGGTTGCCGTCGACGGTTGGCCGTGCACCGGCGCGCTGCGCGGTGAGATTCAGAGAAGTCGACCTGCAAAATGTATCCTGAACGACCGAAACTGAGTTGCTGAAGCGGTTTGTCACGTAAACCAACCCAGTGACCGAGTCCACTGCGGCTGTATACACGCCGGAGCCCAAGCCGGTGCCGATCGTTCCCACAGCGGTGTTGTTTGCGCCGTTGATGATTGTCAATGTGTCTGTGCTGGGATTCGGGACGTACACACAATTGGCGCTCGGGTTGACAGCGGGGATTCCATCCCCGCTGTTTCTGCTGATAGTGGCGATTGTGTTGTTGGTTGCGCCGTCAATTACAGTCACCAGCGCTTCGTCCAGGTTCGCGACGTAGATGCGGTTTGTGTTGGGGTTGACAGCCGAGTGGCCGCTGACGCCGAGTTCGGTGATCCAGGAGTTGGTCGCCAGATTCATGACCGAAGTGACATCGGGATCGGTGCGGCAGACGTAGGCCCGGTCGGTGTTCGCGTTGACACTAAGCGTGTGATTCCAGAAGCCGGTATCCAGGGAACCGACAACGGTATTGCTCACGCCATCGATCACAGTCAGTTCATTGCCGTAGTGGTCAACGTAGATCAGGTTTCGACCGGTGTGCACCGCAACCCCCTCTGGGGCCGAGAAACCGGTTACGGTGGCGATCACGGTATTGGACGCACCATCGATCACCGATAGTGAACCGCCGCCGTTGTTGATCACATAAATGCGATTGGTGTTCGGATTGACGGCGACCAAGAGGGGTGAGTAACCTACGGGGATCGTGGCGATCACGGCATTCGTCGTTCCATTGATCACCGACACCGTATTACTGTCCCGGTTGCTGACATAGATGCGATGCGTGGTCGCGTTGGCTGCGATGCCAAACGGATAGCTGCCCACACCTATGGTCGCGATGACCCCCGATGGGCTCTGACTTGCCGCGGGCAGGTTGGGATGAGCAACTTCGACTGGGAGGGGCGCTGGCTCTGTCGTGCCGGCTGCCGTTGCTGGCGCGCCACGGGCAACGGCGGGGGGAACGCTGGCGGGAACGAGCAGGGCAGCCGCCAGCAGCAGGATCAACGGGACGGCGAAGCGTGGGGTCGACATGGTGTGCCTCCTCGGTCACAACGGCACGTTAGGAACTGTGGCCTCGCCCCTCGGAGAAAGTGCGATGAGGTTGCGTGATGCGGGGAGCAGATTGTTAATCTTCGGAGATCGTCGCGCTGCGAGATGGCAATCTTATGAAGTTTAGGCTTGTTAATATGTGAGTTTATTCATACACAGGATAGCATAAATCCAGGGCGTAGTCAAGGGGTTTCGACAGGCCATTTTAGCTTGTGAATTGGTCGCGCGGCGCCCGTCACGAGATTGCCATACTCCGGCGCACCTGAGGTACAATCGTGCCTTGTACGCATCATCCAACGAGGAACGGACGCCGTTGATGGAAGCCAAACCGCCGCAACCAAACCTGACCCTCTCCCGCATCGTGTCGACCTGGTGGCCGCTGGCCGCAAGCTGGCTGCTAATGGGTGCGGAAATGCCCGTGTTGAGCGCAGTGATCGCGCGGCTGGCCGAACCGGAGATCAACCTGGCGGCGTACGGGGGCATCGTGTGGCCGCTGGCGTTGATCATCGAGTCGCCCATCATCATGCTGCTGTCCGGGTCCACGGCGCTGAGCAAGGATTGGGCCTCTTACCGCAAGATCTGGAACTACATGCAGGGCGCGGGCGCGCTGCTGACCGCGCTGCACCTGCTGGTCGCGCTGACGCCGCTCTACTACGTCGTCGTGCGGGGCATCCTTGGCGTGCCTGAAGAGATCGTCGAGCCGGCGCGCCTCGGCTTGATCATCATGACCCCGTGGACGTGGTCGATCGCGTACCGCCGGTTCAACCAGGGCGTGCTGATCCGGTTCGGGCATTCGCGGTCGGTCGGCGCGGGCACGGTGATCCGGCTCACCACCAACCTGATGGTGCTGCTGATCGGCCTCTCGGTGCGGACGATCCCCGGCATCGCAGTGGCATCGGCCGGGATGGCGGCTGCAGTGCTGAGCGAGGCGCTCTACATGGGTATCCGGGTGCGGCCGGTGCTGAAGCATGAGCTGGCGGTGCAGCCGCCCGTCCAGCCGCCGTTGACCTACCGGACGTTTTTCGCGTTTTACATTCCGTTGGTCTTCACGTCTCTGCTGACGCTGCTGGCGCAGCCCATCGGCAGCGCGGCGCTGAGCCGGATGCCGCAAGCCTTGACATCATTGGCCGTTTGGCCGGTGGTGAGCGGCCTGATCTTTATGGCGCGCACGCCCGGAACCGCGCTCAATGAGACGGTGGTGGCGTTGCTGGATCAGCCGGGCGCGCGGCCGGCCCTGCGCCGCTTCACGATGCTGCTGGCCCTGGGCACGACAGCCGCGATGGCGTTCGTGGCCGCAACCCCTTTGAGCCGGCTTTGGTTCGAGGGGGCGTCGGCGCTGTCGCCTGAGCTGGCCGCGCTGGCGCGGCTCGGTTTTTGGGTGGGACTGCCGCTTCCTGCCCTGACCGCGCTGCAGAGCTGGTATCAGGGCGCGATCTTGCACAGCCGGCGCACGCGCGGGATCACGGAGTCGGTGGTGCTCTATCTGGCCACCAGCGCGGCGGTGCTGCTCGGCGGGGTGGCCTGGGGCCGAATGACGGGCCTCTATGTGGGGCTGGCCAGCCTGGTGGCCGCCACGCTGGTGCAGACGGCCTGGCTGTGGTGGCGCGCGCGGCCCGCGCTGCGAGGGTGAACCTCCGGTCGAGAGTGGGACGCAGATTTGCCTGATTCGCCTGATTGCTGCAGTAAGCGGATGCGGGGCTGCGGCATACATGCCGCCGGCCGGTATGGCAGGCGTGCGCGGAATGCGGGTGACCGGCTGAAGCCTCGATTCCGGTCTGTCGGGCGCGCGCCATTGGCGTGCTGCCTGACTTGTGGTAAGATAGCGCCGTCGTCTTATCCGCCGCAGCATTCCATCAAAGAAGAGGAGTCCTTATGGCCGATCGTCCCTTCCCCTGGGGGAAAACATTCGTTCTCGGTTTCGGTTTCTTCGGCATCAGCATTATCTGGCCGCTGTTCAACAGCCTCATCCCGCCCATGCTGGCCGACCTCGGCCTCAGCGCCGCGGTGGTCGGGTTCATCCTGACCTGGGACAACATTATCAACATGTTCTTCCAACCTTGGGTCGGCAGCCGCTCCGACCGCACGCACAGCCGGTTCGGTCGGCGTAAGCCGTGGCTGATGTTGGGTGCACCGCTGGCCGCGCTCTTCTTCATCCTGGTGCCGTTTGTGCGCCACAACTTCGTGCTGATCGCGCTGGCGATCCTGGGCACCAACCTGGCAATGGCGCTCTTTCGCTCGCCCACCATCTCCTATTTGGGCGACCTGTTCAAGCCGGAGGAGCGCAGCAAGGCGAACGGCGTTATCAATCTGATGGGGGGCGTGGGCGGCGCGATCGCACTCTTCACGGGCGGCGCACTGTACAGGATCGGGGTGCCGATCCCGTTCATCTTCGGCGCGGCCGTGCTGCTCTTCGCGATCGCGATCGTGCTGTGGCGGGTGCCGGATCCTCCGATTGCCCGGTCCGAGCAGGCCGACGCGGCGCAGGAGCCGACGCTGTGGCAAAACATCAAGCAGGTGGCCACAGACGCCGACCGCAGCGGCCTGTTTCTGCTGGGAGCGATCTTCTGCTGGTTCGTGGGCTGGAATGCGACCGAGGCCTTTTTCACCCTCTACGCGCGCGAAATCCTCGGCCTGGAAGTCGCGACGGGCACTCAGATGCTGACGGCGTTCGCTGCCACGCTGATCATCTTCTCCATCCCCAGCGGCCTGATTGCCACCCGCATCGGCCGCAAGCCGACCATTCTGATGGGGCTGGCCGGGATGATCGTCGGCGCAGTGCTGGCCTACTTCATGCGCGAACAGCGCATCCTGCTGATCTTGCTGGCGGTGATGGGCGGCTTCTGGGCGTTGATCAACATCAACTCTCTGCCGATGGTCTACGACCTATCCAAGACCGGCCGCATCGGCGCGTACACCGGCCTGTATTACTTTGCCTCGTCGGCCGCGGCGATCACCGGCCCGATCCTCGGCGGCGCGTTGGTCGATCTCACCAGCTACCGTGTGATCTGGCCCTTCACCGCGATCTTCCTGGCGCTGGCCGCGTTGTCGATGAGCAGGGTGAAGGTGAAGCGCGAGGCGTAAGGCGTATTGCATACTGCGTATTGCGTACTGCGTATTGTGGCGACCTGCGGGTCGTTGCGTGTTGCGTAGACGGCACAAGTCTTGCACCGCGCATGAATTACGTAGTACGTAGTACGTAGTACGCAGTACGCAGTACGTAGTACGTAGTACGTAGTACGTTCTATTCAGCATGCAGCTCTCCCCGACACACAAATGCCACCATCCCCGTCAGCCGCGCGGACCAATCCTCCGCTACCTCAACCAGCATCTCGCCGCCGGGCATGCGCACGGTGACCGGGCTGGCGCAGCGGCCGGTGCGGATGGCCGCGCCAGCGGCTGCGCAGCTTGACGTGCCCGACGCCAGGGTGTACGCCGCGCCGCGCTCCCAGATCTCGATCCGCAGCGTATGGCGATCCACGACCTCCGCGAATTGGACGTTGGTGCGGTTGGGATAGAGCGCCAGGCGTTCAAGGCCTGGGCCCAGCCGGTGGGCCAGCGCCGCGTCCAGGACACCGAAGTCGGCCTGCACCTCCGGCCCTTGCGCGTCCAGGAAGATGACGCAGTGCGGGTTGCCGAGGGTGGCGCCGATGATGCGGAGCGTGCGGCCGTCCACCGTGACCTCTTCGTTCACCACCTCGCGGGCCGGGCCGCTGAAGCCGAGATCCGTGCTGGCGAATGACAGCCGTCCCATGTCCATCGCGATCTGTTTCCCTGCCTCGTCCAGCACGTGCGCGGTCACCGGGCCGCCCGGGGTCAGGATGTCGAAATCGGGACCGGCCGGCAGCTCGCGGTCCCACAGATAGCGGGCAAAGATGCGCAGGCCGTTGCCGCTCTTCTCGAACTCACTGCCGTCGGGGTTGAAGAGGCGCAGGGCGAACATGCCCCCCGCTCCTTCGAGGAGAGGGGCCGGGGGTAAGGTTGGTCCCCACAGGATGCCGTCAGAGCCCACGCCGTGATGCCGGTCGCAGATCTGGCGGATCACCTCTACGGCCGGCGGTTCGGGCCAGTCAGCCGGGTCCAGCACAATGTAGTCGTTGCCGAGCGCGTGGTATTTGGTGAAAGGGCGGATCCCGGCGGTTGAAACCGCGGCAACCGGTGCGAAGTCCGACTGCGTGGACTGGGGCTGAGTCGGCGACGGCCGACCTGGTAATGGTAGCCGCGACTTGCAGTCGCCGGGCTCACCGTCGCCGCGCGGCGCTCCCAGGGGCAGGTCGCGGGCGACCAGGTCGTCGTAGGTTTCGCGACGCTGCATAAGCCTGGCCTGCCCGTCCTTCACCAAAATCACCGCGGGCCGGGGCGCCAGGTTATAGTTGCTGGCCATCGCCAGCGTGTATGCGCCCGCCATCGGAACGGCCAACAAGTCCCCTGGCTCCAGCCGCGGCAGGTCGATGTCGCGGATCAAGATGTCGCCGGATTCGCAGAACTTGCCCGCGATGGTGATGGCGCCGTGATTTGTGATTTGTGATTCGCTGATTCGCTGATTCGCCATTCGCTGATTCGCTGATTCGCCATTCGCCACTCGCGCCGTGTATTTCGCGCCATAGAGCGCCGGCCGGATGTTGTCTGCCATGCCGCCGTCCACCGAGACGTAGGTGCGTACGCCGGGGATTTCCTTGTGAGCGCCGGCCCGGTAGAGCGCGACGCCGGCCCGCGCCACCAGCGAACGGCCCGGTTCTAACACCAGGTGGGGCAGCGGGAGCGTGTGCTGTCGGCAGGCGGCGACTACGGCGGCGCTCAGCGCGGCAATGTACGGCTCTATGGGCGCGACGGGATCCTCTTCCGTCATCGGCACGCCCCAGCCGCCGCCGGGGCTCAGCTCGCGCAGCTCAAAGCCGTGCCGGTCGCGCATCTCGGCTGCGAACGCGATGAGCACGGCGGCCGCGTCGGCCAGCGATTCCGGCTCGTAGATTTGGGAGCCGATGTGGCAGTGCAGGCCGATCAACGCCAGGCCGGGCGCGGCCAGCGCCTGGACGACCGCCCGTTCTGCGTCGCCGGTGGCGATGGCGAAACCGAACTTGGTGTCCAGGTGGCCTGTTTGGATGTGGCTGTGCGTGTGCGCCTCGATGCCGGGGGAGAGGCGGAGCCAGATGGGGGTGCGTGAAACGGGATGCGTGGTGCGTGATGCGTGGTGCGTGGTGCGTGGGTTGTTGGTCAGCTCTGCGAGCACGGCAAGCTCGTGGAAGTTGTCGACGACGATGCGGCCGATGCCGCGGCATTGGCCGCGGCCCTGGGCGGCGCCCCGGTCGACTGTGAGCGCCTGAATCAGCTCCTCCCGCGATTTATTATTGCCGTGGAAGTGGATGCGTTCGGGGGGGAAGCCGGCGCACAGCGCGACGTGGAGCTCGCCGCCGGAGACAACATCCAGATCCAAGCCTTCTTCAGCGAAGAGCTGGGCGATGGCGGTGCACAAGTAGGCTTTGGAAGCGTAGGCGGCCTGTGCTGTGCCTGGATAGTGCCGGGCTAGCGCCTCCCGGTATGCGCGGGCGTTGCCACGCAGCGTCTCCTCATCGAACACATAAAGCGGCGTACCATACGCCTCTGTCAGTGTTGGCGCGGCACACCCCCCCAGCCATAGTGTGCCGCCCGCGTCCACCGCAGCAGTAGTGGGCCAAAGCGCGTCCATAGGATGCCCTCCGGGTATGCGTAGTTTCCTGCAGGCAAGTATATGTTCAGTGGGGGATGGCGTCAATGTTGGATTTGACAGTAGCAGGCTTCGCCAGTATAATCGAATAAACCGACCGGTCGGTCGGCAATTCCCTCTGAGGTAGCATGACCCACCAACCACGCGGCGATGAGACGCGGGCCCGCATCCTGGATGCGGCGCTCGAGTGTTTCACGCGCAATGGTTATGACGCCACAGGGGTGGCCGCGATCTGCGAGCGCGCCGGGGTAAGCAAGGGTGCGTTCTACCACCATTTTCCCACCAAGCAGGCGGCATTCCTGGCGCTGTTCGATCGTTGGCGTGCGGGCTTGGATGCTCTTCTGCTGGCGACTCGGCCGGCTGGAGAGACTGCACTGCAGAAGCTGGAAGGGATGGCGGGTATGGTGGAGCAGGTAATCCTGCTTTCTGCCGCCGAAGTCCCGATGTTCGTTGAGGTTTGGCGGCAGGCAGCCAAAGATTCTGAGGTTTGGCAGGTCGCTATTGACCCCTACCGGCGCTTCCGTTCGGCTTTTGCGACGTTAGTCCGTGATGGTATTGCTGAAGGCACTTTGCGCGCGGTCGACCCCGAGTTGGCGGCCCACGTGATCGTGTCGTTGGGGGTTGGGCTGGTGCTGCAAGGTGTTCTCGACCCGGTTGGCGTTGACTGGCACGGCGCAGCCGACCAGGCGATTCGGTTGTTACTGGAAGGGCTTGCTGACAGGAAATGAATCCGGCTTTTCCCTTTTGCGTCCCAGTACTCATTTGAGATTCTTTGTCCAAGAGGGTTCACCATGAAAGTTTTGCTTACGGGCGCATTTGGTAACGTCGGTGTCAGTACGTTGGATGAGCTCCTTCGGCAGGGTCAGGCGGTGCGCTGCTTCGATCTCCGCACGCCGGTCAATGAACGCACAGCCCGTCGATACCGGGACCGCATCGAGGTGGTCTGGGGCGATCTGCGCGTTCTCGAGGATGTCGCGGCCGCGGTAGCCGGCGTGGAGGTCGTACTCCATGTCGCGTTCATCATCCCCAAGATGTCGCACACCGGTATCGAGTCGGAGCGGCGGCCCGATTGGGCCGAGGGGGTCAACGTCGGCGGCACGCGCAACCTGATTGAGGCGATGGAGGCGCAGCCCGTGCCCCCTAAACTGGTCTTTACCTCCTCGTTGCACGTCTATGGCCGCACACAGCATTTGCCGCCGCCGCGGACCGTGGCCGAAATCCCCCAACCCATCGAACATTATGCTCGACATAAGATGAAATGCGAGGAGATGATCCGCGCCTCAACTCTGCGTTGGGCGATTTTGCGGCTCGCGGCTACTTTCCCTCTGGCCTTGAAGCTGGATCCCGGCATGTTCGATGTGCCGCTCGATAATCGGATGGAATACGTGCACACGCGCGATGTGGGGCTGGCGCTGGCCAACGCGGTGAGCAGCGACGAAATCTGGGGCAAGACTCTGTTGATCGGAGGCGGTTCGCGCTGCCAGCACGTATTCGGCGACATGGTAGCCCGCATCGTGGGCTCGATGGGGCTGGAAATGCTCCCGCAGGAGGCCTTTGCCACGGTCCCCTTCGCCACCGATTGGCTGGACACCGAGGAGAGCCAGCGGCTGCTGCGTTATCAAACCCGCACCCTGGATGACTACTTGCGGGATATGACGCAAATGATCGGGCCGCGACTTCCGTTTATTCGGGCTTTTAAACCTATCGTGCAGCGCTCTTTGCTGGCGCAGTCCACACACTGGCGGCGTCACCTGGCCCAGTCGCACGGGCAGGGCTGGGCAGGGAAGGTAGCCCTGATCACAGGCGCGTCCAGCGGGATCGGCGCCGCTGTGGCGCGGCAGCTCGCACAGCGAGGCGCCCACGTGCTGCTCGTCGCGCGCCGCGCCGATCGGCTTGAATTGCTGGCGGACGAGATTCGCCGGGATGGCGGGACCGCGGACGTGATCGTTGCGGACCTGGCCGATGAGGGAGGCCGCGCTGCGGCGTTGGCTCAGGCCCGGTCCCTGGCCGGCGGCATCGATATCCTGGTGAACAACGCCGGCTTTGGCTGGTATGGTTATGGCAGTGAGATGCCTTGGACCGTGGCGCGAGAGATGATCCAGACCAACATGGCCGCGCTGGCGCATCTAACCTTGTTGGTGCTGAGCGATATGAAGGCCCGCGGCGCAGGGCACATTATCAACATCAGCTCCATCTCCGGCAGCCTGCCAGAGCAGGGCACGGCGCTGTACAGCGCCACCAAATCATTCGTCGATAGTTTCTCCACGGCGCTGCACCGCGAGTTGCGCGGCACCGCAGTGCGGGTGAGCCTGCTGCGCCCCGGCCCGGTGCAAACGGAGTTTTACGATCGGGCGGCTAACTTGCCCGACGGCCGGCGCGTCCCCGGTGAGCGATTCGCGATCACTCCTGAGCGGGTGGCTGCGCAGGTGGTCGCGCTCGTGCGGCGCCCGCGACGGGTGGCCTACGTGCCGAACTGGCTGCAGGTGGTGCCGTGGGTGGAGCCCGCGTTCGGTTGGTTCATTGATCTGCTGGGGCCGGCGCTGCTGCGGCGGTCCTCTGCTGCCCACTAGACCTTAAGAGATTACGAGGAGAAGGCCATGATTGTTGTGACAGATCGGGGCGCGGATTTATCGCCCCAGCAACTGGCAGGGTTGGATATCCACTTCACCCCGCTAACGATTACTTTGGATGGTCGTTCTTACATCAGCAGCGTCGATATTCAGCCGGAACAGTTTTATGCGCTGCTTGCGGCCACTGACAGCATGCCCACGACCTCATTGCCCTCGCCCGGCGAATTCGTGGAGATTTACCGCGAGCTGGCCAAGCGGGACCCGGAGATCCTCTCGGTGCACATTTCGTCCGGGTTGAGCGGCACCTACAACACGGCCCTTGAAGCCGCCAAGATGGTGCCGGAGGCGCATGTCACCGTCCTCGACACGTTCACCCTTTCGGGCGCCGAGGGGTGGCAGGTGGAGGCCGCGGCGCGTGCGGTTAAGGCCGGCTGGCCGTTGGGCAAGATTCGGGAGCTGGTGGCGCAGGTCCGGGATGCAACCGAGACCATCTACACGCTGCCTGATCTCAAATATCTGATCCACGGCGGCCGCATCAGCCACATCAAAGGCTTGCTCGCATCGCTCCTCAACATCAAGCCGATTATCGGCGTGAGCAAGCACGATGGTAAGTACTTTCAGCGGGGCCAGGCGCGTTCATTCAGTCGCGCGCTCGCCAAACTGGTGAGCGTGATAGCCGAGGATCACGCGTCCGGGACGCCACTGCGCGCCCAGATCATGCACACGAACAATCATGAGGACGCTGAGCAGGTGCGCCGATTGGTGGAGCAGGAGTACCCGTGCGAATGGCTGCCGACGTCGCCGGTCGCACCGGTGTTGGGCGCGCATACCGGGGCCGGGCTGGTGGGCATTGCCTATGCGGCCCGCGAGAAATTCCCTGCTTTGCCCTGAAGGAGTTGTGAGAAGATCATGAAGGACTCCACTCCGCTTATGTTGTCCGGCTTGCCGCTACTAGGCAACCTCCTGGAATTCAACCGGGATCGCCTTGGGTTAGTCCGGCGCGGGTATGAAACGTACGGTCCGATCTTCGGGTTCAAGCTCGGACCACAGCCCGTCGCGGTGCTCATCGGGCCGGATTTGCATCAAGTTTTCTTCACCGAAACCGATAAGATACTGGGGATGGATAAGCCCTATCGGAGCTTGCGCGCGGCCATCGGCAACGTAGCGTTCCTGGCCTCCAAAGAGACCTATCAGCAGCAGCGTCCCATCCTGTATGCGCCTTTTGCCGGTGGGAAGATGGTGCAGTATGTGCGCATCATGCAGGATGTGATTCAGCGCTGGTTGGACGGCCTGGGCGCGAACGGCGAGATGAATATCACCGCCGAGATCGTTAATCTGGTGCAGAACGTGGCGGGTTATGCACTGATGGGCGAGGACTTTCAACGCCGCGCCGGACGCGAGTTTTGGGAGCAGTACGCCGTACTGGGCCGGAGTATCGACCTGGCGACGCCGCCCGACCTGCCACTGCCCAAGAATATCCGCCGCGACCGGGCTAAGGCGAAAATGCGCGCCATCCTGGCCCCGATTATCGCGGAACGGCGCCAGCACCCTGACCAGTACGATGACTTCCTGCAGGACTTTGTCAATGGCCGGTTGAAGGACGGCCAACTGATGGACGATGAGACCATCAGCAGCCTGATCCGTGCCTTGATGTTCGCCGGGCACGAGACCACCGCGGGCCAAGCGGCCTGGACGATCATTGAACTGCTCCGGCATCCGGAGGCGCAGCAGCGAGTGCTGGAAGAGGTCGAGCAGTATCTGCCGGCCGGCGCCAGCGTCGATACCAGCGTCTTGCGCAAGATGCAAAATCTGGCGTGGACGGTGCGCGAAATAGAGCGCCTGCATCCATCCGCCGATCTCCTGATGCGTTACGCTGAGGAAGATCTGGCGGTGGGCGACATCGTTGTGCCCAAGGGTTGGTTAGTGATGGTCATGGCCGGGTTCGCCCATCGGTTGCCCACCGTGTTTCGTGATCCGGAGCAGTTCGATCCTCTGCGCTATGCGCCGGGCCGGGCCGAGGATGCACAACATCGCTTTGCCTTGATTGGCTTCGGTGGCGGCACGCACCGGTGCGCGGGGTTCAACTTTGCCAACAACGAGATGATGGCGATTGTCGCGCTCCTGTTCCAGCAGTTCGAGCTGGAACTGTTGGATAAGGATCCCCGGCCGGTTTATGGCACGGGTGCAACGCGGCCGCAAGCGACGCGCGTGCGCTATCGGCGGAAGTAGTATCAGCAATAGAAACCGGGTTTCTCGCAGAAACCCGGTTTCTCTATCTTTCTCTATCGCGAGGATTCCAAAGCGTCCCCTAGCAGCGTGGCGCCTAGCACGGTCAGGGCGATCGCCAGGCCGGGGAAGAGGCTGGCCCACGGCGCGGTGGCCAGGTAGCCCCGGCCCTCATACAGCATCAGGCCCCACTCGGCTTGCGGCGGCGGTGCGCCCAGCCCCAGGAATCCTAGCGCCGCAACGCTGAGGATCGCCCGTCCCACGTCCAGCGTAGCGAGCGCCAGGATCGGGCCAACGACGCCGGGCAGCAGATGGCGCGTCAGGATGCGCATCCGGCCGGCGCCCAGGGCGTGCGCGGCCTCCACGAACGGCGCAGCCCGCAGCGTGAGCACCACGCTGCGCGCCAGCCGGGCATAGCCGGCGATGCCCGCGACGCCGACTGCACAGGCCAGGGCGATCAGCCCTGGTCCCAGCACTGCCACGACAATGAGCGCCAGCAGCAGCGCGGGGAACGCCAACAGCAGGTCGAAGCACGCCACCCAGGCCTGGCCGATCCAGCCCCGGCTGGTTCCTGCCAGCAGCCCCGCGATGATACCGATTATCGCGGCTAATGCCACTGCGCCTGCTGCCACCGTCAACGTCACCCTCCCCCCGTACAGCAGCCGGCTGAGGATGTCGCGGCCATAGAAGTCGGCGCCCAATGGATGCGCGGCCGATGGCGCCTGGAGCTGAGCGGTCAGGTCGATGGCGGCAGGGGGGTATGGCGCCAGCCAGGGCGCCAGCAGAGCGCCGATCAGCACTGCCAGCACCAGCGCACCGCCGATCAGGGCAGAAGGGCTTCGCCACTGACGGCGCGGCGGCATGCCTGCCATACTCATTCCCACCCCACGCGCGGGTTCAGCCAGCCCGCGGCCAGATCCACAACAAGGTTCACCAGCACATAGATCCCCGCCACCACCAGCGCCACACCCTGCACCACCGGCAGATCGCGCCATAGGATGGCGTCCACCAGCAGCTTGCCCAGCCCCGGCCGGCTGAACAGCGTCTCAGTGACGACCGTGCCGCCCAGCAAGAATCCGAGCTGTAAGCCCGCAACCGTGAGCACAGGGATCGCCGCATTGCGCGCCGCATGGCGCAGGAGCACCTGGCGGCGGGTCAGGCCCTTGGCGTGCGCAGTCGTGATGTAGGGCTCGCTCAGAACCTTGCCCAGGCTCGCCCGGGTCAACCGCGCGATGGGACCGGCGGATGCATAACCCAGCACCACTGCAGGCATGACGAGGCCGCGCCAATCCTCCGCCCCTGCCGGCGGCAGCCAGCCCAGGCGCACGCTGAAGAGCCAGATCAACAGCAGCCCGGACCAAAACACAGGCACCGCCACGCCGCCAACCGCCAGCGCCATTGCGCTCCGATCCAGCCACGAGCCGGGCCAATAGGCCGCCACGCTGCCCAGGATCAATCCCAGCGCTACCGCCCAGGCGAACGCGGCCAGCGCCAGGGCCGCGGTGTGCGGGAATTGCTCGGCGATCAGCGCAGCCACCGGCCGGCCGTTGAACAGGCTCTTGCCCAGGTCGCCGTGGGCCAGGTGCGCCAGCCATGCCAGGTACTGTGCGGGCAGCGGCCGGTCCAGCCCCAGCTCCGCGCGCAGAGCGGTCACCGCCTCAGGCGCTGCGCCCGCGCGCGCCAGCATCGTCTCCGCCGGGTCGCCGGGCAGCAGATGCACGAGCGCGAAGATGACCGTGACGACCCCGAGCAGCGTCAAGCTGCCGGTCAGCAGCCGGCGGCGCAAGTAGGCGGGAAAGCTGTTGGCGGATGTGAAATCGGACATAACACGGTTTAGCGATAATCTGGTTTGTCAATCAGGATAGATTCGCGTCCAACCGATTGTATGCCATGTGCGGTTGTAAGACAAACGCAGGTCGGCGCGTGCTATGAACGGCTCACGTCCCGACGATTCAGGTTGACCGGATCAACCCAGGTTGACCGGATCAGCCTTCGGACGTATACTGCCCCAGCAAAGAGGAGGCCAGTTGTTGTATCGCAGACACGACGGCGACTACGGCGAAAGCTGGGATGGCAGCGCAAGCTTTGGGTCACTCGACGCAGCGGGCGCGCAGGTTTCCCGGAGTGCAGAAATCGGCGCAGCCGGATTGGCTGAGCGAGTTGATCTCTTTCGCGCGGCCGCCCTCCGTGGTCTTGATCCGGTGCGCCGGGCAGAGATGGGCCAGTTCCCAACCTCGCCGGCCGTGGCCCGGTTCATGGCATCCTTGTTTGCTGAGTTGCCTCCTGATGTTGCCTTGTTGGATGCCGGCGCGGGAGTCGGCACACTGACTGCGGCTTTCGTGGAGGAGATGTGCCGTCGTACCGCTCACCCTCGCCGCATTGCGGCCACGGCTTATGAGATCGATCCGCTGCTGGGCGAGTATTTGCGTCTCTCAATGGGGGAATGCCAGGAGCTTTGTCACCAGCACGAGATCGAGTTTTCTGGAAAGGTGGTGCACGACGACTTTGTGGTCGAAGGCGTCGCACAGCTTCGCGCCGATCTGTTTTCTCCACAGGCGAGCCGTTACACTGCGGCGATTTTGAATCCTCCTTACCGGAAGATTCGCGGTGACTCCCAGTACCGAGGTTTGTTCAGGGATATCGGTCTAGAAATCAGCAACCTCTACGCCGGATTTTTGGCAATTGTAATCGGTCTCTTGGAGCCGGGTGGACAGTTGGTTGCTATCACCCCGCGCAGCTTCTGCAACGGGCCCTATTTCCGGTCATTTCGCCAGTTACTTCTCAGCGATATGGCGTTGAAGCACATTCACGTATTTGAGACCCGTGATGAGGCATTTGGCGCTGATGAGGTGTTACAGGAGAATATCATCTTTCACGCGGTGAAGCAGGGCGTGCGTGATCGGGTGGTGATTTCGCACACACACGCCGTCGGCGATGACACGATGGCGACGCGTAACGTGTTGTACGAGGAGGTTGTTAGCCCGGATGACCCTGACCTAGTCATTCATATCGCTGCCGATGAGATCGATACGCTTGTCAAAGACCGGCTTGCTCTTTTCTCAAACACTTTAGATGATATTGGAATCAGTGTCTCGACCGGGCGAGTGGTGGATTTTCGAGTCAGCGACATGTTGCGAGACAGCACAGGACCGGATACCGTGCCGCTGATTTATCCAGGACATTTCGTCCGTGGGCAGGTTCGTTGGCCAAACCCCAAGATCCGCAAGCCTGAGGCAATCATCCGGTCGGAGGCTACAGCTTCCATGCTGCTGCCCCCCGGCTGTTATGTCCTGGTCAAACGTTTTTCTTCCAAAGAGGAGCCGCGCCGGGTGGTGGCCGCAGTGCTTGAACCAGAGTCTGTCGCTGCGCCTGCAATTGGGTTCGAAAATCATCTCAACTACTTCCACATCAACAATGGGGGCTTGCCGCTTGAGATAGCGCGCGGGTTGGCGTCGTATTTGAATTCTTCGCTGGTTGATGTGTATTTTCGCCAGTTCAGCGGTCATACACAGGTGAACGCTACTGACTTGCGGATGCTGCGCTATCCGTCACGGGAGTTCTTGGAGCGGCTTGGCGCGCGTTCACGGGACCGCCAGCCAGCGCAGCAGGAGATTGATATTGTACTCGAAGAGGAGATGCGTCGCATGGTCGATATTCAGTCACCGGATCCGATTGCCGCGAAGCGGAAAATAGATGAGGCAACGGAGATTCTCAAGGCGCTCGGCCTGCCCCGCGGGCAGTTGAATGAGCGATCGGCGCTGACGCTATTGGCCTTGCTCGGCCTGCAGCCGGAGACCCCCTGGCAAGAGGCTGCGAATCCACGCATGGGCATCACGCCGATCATGGATTTCTGCCGGGATCATTATGGCACCAGGTATGCGCCCAACACACGCGAGACTTTCCGGCGACAGACAATGCACCAGTTTGTGGATGCGTGCTTAGCGGTTCCAAACCCAGACCAGCCGGATCGGCCAATCAACAGTCCCAAATGGTGTTACCAGGTCGAGCCGAAAGCGCTGCGGCTGCTTAAGACTTATGGCACTGCCAATTGGGGTGAGAGCCTGGGTGAGTGGCAGCGCACCTTCGATTCATTGCGGCGGCGCTATGCCCGCGAGCGGGAGATGAACAAGGTCCCTTTGCAGTTTGCTGAGGGCAAGGAGCTCTATCTGACACCTGGCGGGCATAGCCGGTTGATTCGCGCTGTGGTTGAAGAGTTCGCGCCGAGATTCGTGCCCGGCGGACAGATCATCTATGTCGGTGATACAGGCGAGAAATGGGCTTACTTCGATCGTGAGGCATTGGCGAACCTTGGTGTCGTAGTGGATGAGCACGGCAAGATGCCCGATGTTGTGGTTCACCACCTTGATCGCGATTGGCTGGTGCTCGTTGAGGCGGTAACCAGCCACGGTCCGGTGGATGCAAAACGTCGTGGGGAGCTGGCCCGGCTTTTTGCAAATGCGCGCCCCGGATTGGTGTATGTGACTGCATTTTTGACCCGCAGCGACATGATGAAGTATTTGGGCGAGATTTCCTGGGCGACTGAGGTGTGGGTGGCTGAGTCTGAATCCCACTTGATCCATTTCAACGGAGAGCGTTTTCTCGGTCCCTATGAGGATTGAAGGGTGATGTGTTGTTTCTGCTTGGCAGAATGGGCAGGTGCTAACCGACCCATTCTGCCAAGCTGTCTTTTGGGCCGTCTTCTACCCAACATCCAGCGCGTCGGCCAGCGCATGCAGGCCGAGCCGCTCCAGGCGGGCGCGGCAGGGTCGGCCCTCGGCGTCCAGGTCGCGCAGTGCATAGAATTCAGCCAGCATCAGCGCCATATCGGGAACTGAGCCGGCAGTCGGGCCGTCCTCCAGCGGCTCCAGCAGCCGCGGCGGCAGGCAGTCGTCGGCTGCGGTGGCGCCCAGCAGGAGGTTGATGCCGTGCTTGAGCTGCCACAGCCGCTCGCCGGTCTGCACGATCTCTTCCACCGTGTAGGGGTAGCCGGTGACCGCGGCCAGCGCCCGGATCATCTCGGTCACGGTGAAGTTGAGGTTGTTCAACATGCAGAAGCTTGCCGCGTTCTGGATGCACGCGTAATCCTGGCCCAACGCCGAGACCATCGCCTTCCCCTCGCTCGACTGTTCGGGCAGCCCGCCCTCCAGGCCTAGCTCCGGGTAGAGGACGCCGCCCATCTCCAGGTAGACGTTCGCCGCATTGTGGCAGGCGCCGCGCGGCGCGGTGGCGTAGCCGACCCCCAGGCCGTGATAGGCGCGCGGGCTGTGCATGGGGAGCTCCACCCCCTTCACGGTGACCGCGAGCTCCGCGGCCGCAGGGCCGAGCCGGGCGGCCGCGCGTGCTGAGCCTTCGGCCAGCAGATCGCCGACGCCGCAGCGGTGCGCGATGGCATCCACCATCTCGAGGACGGCCGCCGGATCGCCCCAGGTCAGGTTGCTCTCCAAGAGCCCTTTTTCAGTGGCTTCGATGGCGAACGCGATCGTCGCGCCGCACGAGATGGTGTCCAGGCCGTAGCGGTTGCAGCGGTCGTTGGCGGTTGCGATCGCTTTCAAGTCTGAGACCAATGCCAGGGAGCCGAACGCGGCCACCGTCTCGTATTCGGGGCCGGGGCCTTCGGCCACCCGGTACGGCTCATCCGGCGCCGCAACCTCGCGCTTGCACGCCACTGAGCACGACTGGCAGGTGCCCGTGCCGGTCAGGATCGTCTCCTGCATGGTCGCGCCGTCCAGCGCCTGCGTGGCGTCGTCATCCCATACACCGAGGCGCCAATTGCGGAAGGGGACGTCGCCCATCAGTGATCCTACGTACATCGCGCCGTCGGTGCCGTAGGTCTGGAAGGTCTGCGACATGAGGCTGTCCTGCTGCTTGGCCAGGACCGACTCGCGCAACGGTTTGAGCGCGGTCCGCTCGGCAACTTCCGGCTTGCCTTTGCCCAGCGCGACGATCGCCTTGAGGTGCTTGCTGCCCATGACTGCCCCCATGCCGGTGCGGCCGGCCACGTGGCCCTTGTCGTGCACGACGGCGGCATAGCGCACCAGGGCTTCGCCGGCCGGGCCGATGCTCAGGGTGCGGGCTGCTGCGCCGTGGCGCGCCTTCAGGGCGTCGTCGGTTGCATAGGTGTCGCTTCCCCAGAGATCGGCCGCATCGCGCAGCTCGGCCCGGCCGTTTTCGACGAGCAGATAAACCGGCGCGGCTGCCGCGCCGGTGATGATTAGCCCATCGTACCCGGCTGCTTTCAGCGCAGGCGCGAAGAAACCTCCGCAACTGGCCTCGCCCCAGAACCCGCTCTGGGGCGAACGGCCGCAGAGCGCGAAGCGGCTGGAGCCAGGCAGCAAGTGGCCGGCCACAGGCCCGGTCATCACGATCAGGGGCGCGGCCGCATCGAAGGGGCCGGGATAGGGAGGACGGCCGAGGCGGTCCAGGTAGAGTTGAGCCGCCAGCCCGCTGCCCCCGATGGTGGCCCGCGCCAGCGCCGGCGCCAGCGCGAGGTCGCGCACGGCGCCGGAGTCCAGATCAACTTCCAGCAGTTTTCCGGCGTAGCCGTACATGAGACACCTCTACGCGCTGATCAAGTGCGCCAATCCCTTCTCGCTCAAAATCTTGGGATATTTCTTGTATGCCGGCGTGATCGCGGGCAGCAGCTTCATGATGGCCGGGATCGGGCCTTTCGCCGTCATGGTGCCGCGGGTGAGGGCGGCTACGAGGTTCACCTTGCCCAACCAGAACTGGTGCGCAGTGTCGGCCGACATGGTCATGTCGACCGTGGGCGTGCGGTCGCACGGGCCGCAGGTGAGCGCGATCGGATCCTGGCTGCCGTCGATGGTGATTTCACCATCCGGCGTGCTGTACTTGAAGCGGATGATCAGGCCGGACTTGCGGAATGCGTTGGCTGCGGGCTCATAGGTTCGCAGATAGTCCAGGATGGCGCCCACACAATCGTAGAGTTGTTCGGTGTCTTGAAAGACTGACATGAGATTCTCCTTATTCATCGACTTGTAGGGGCGAGGCATTCCCGGGTTGAGCCCGGGGCTATCAGGCCTCGCCCTAGACGAAATCACGTGGGTTGAGGCAAATCATGGATGGAATGCCTCGCCCCTACCGTTCAATATGTGCGTTCGTACAAGGCGAGGACATCCTCCTCGCCGGCCGGAACGGGATTGGTAAACATCATGGCGTCACCCAACGCATCGGCGGCCAACTGCGCCAGGCCGTCGTGAGGGACGCCGATCTCAGAGAGACGAGCAGGCAGGCCGCAGTCGCGCGCCAGTTGGCGCACGGCCGCAATGCCGGCGCGCGCCGCGGTCTCGTCATCCATGCCCCGGGTATCGACGCCCAACGCGGCGGCCACATCTGCCAACTGCGGCATGCAGGCCGGCAGGTTGTACTCCATGCCGTAGGGCAGCAGGATGCTGTTGGCGACGCCGTGCGGAACGCCGTAGCGGCCGCCGCATGGGTGCGCCATCGCGTGCACGATGCCCAGCAGGGAGTTGCTGAACGCGATCCCAGCCATATTGGAGGCTAAAAGCATGTTGCCGCGCGCCTCCAGATCGCTGCCGTGCTGCACGGCCTGGCGCAGGTTCGCAGCGATCAACTTGATGGCGCCGAGCGCCAGTGCGTCACTCAATGGTTGGGTGCCCAGGGAGACGAGCGACTCAATGGCATGCGTCAGCGCATCCATGCCCGTGGCCGCAGTGAGGCCCGGGGGCAGGGAGAGGGTGAGTTCCGGGTCCAGGATCGCGACATCCGGCATCATGAAGGGGCTGTTGAACTCCAGCTTGAGCCCTTGCGACTCATCCCGAATCACTGCGGCAATGGTGACTTCGCTGCCTGTGCCGGCCGTGGTGGGGATCGCGATAAAAGGCCCCAGGGGGCGGGTGAGGAGTCCGGCGCCCTCGTAGTCGAGCAGGCTGCCGCCTTCGGCCAGCAGCACGTTCGCCCCCTTGGCGGTGTCGATCGCGCTGCCGCCGCCCAGGGCGATCAGCAGGTCGCAGCCAGCCTCACGGGCAAAGGCCGCGGCCTGTTCCACGATACGCACCTCGGAGTTGGGGGGAACGTCGTCGAAGATGCCGACCAGGGCCACGCCGGAGCCTTCCAGGCCGTCCGCGACCTTCTGCGCCAACCCGGCTTGACGTAACACCTTGTCCGTAATGATGACCGCGCGCGTGCCGCCAAGCTTGCCAGCTTCGAAGCCCACTTCACGCACGCTGCGGGGACCGTAGAGGATGCGCGGCCGCACGTAGAACTCGAACAGTTGGGGAAGCGCCATGGATACCCTCCTTGACGAACCGATCGGTGACATGGCCCGGCATTGTAATGGGGTGCTATTCTTGTGTCAAATGGGCCATGGATGGCATTGATCAGTTGACCCGATATGTGGTTGCGCCTTGGTGTGTTGGTTTTGCCAGGAGTTTTTTGCAGGCGGGAATCGAGGCTTTAGCCGGTTGCGTCCGTCACCGCAAAAACCGGCTGAAGCCTCGATTCCGAAGTATTGCAGGTTATTCCAACAGCCCTGCACGAAACGCGCGGGTGTAGTTCAGGCAATGCCTGTCGATGCCGAGTGTGGCCTCGGCTGCCAGCAGCGCCTTGCGCAGCTCCTTGTCCAGCGGGTCGAGGATGGCGCTGTCCAGCCCCGCCTCCAGCATCAGCGTCAGGAACGCCCGGTTGATCAGCGTGCGCACGGGCAGACCGTAGGAGACGTTGCTGAGGCCCGACGTGAAATGGACTTTCGGGTACTCCGCCTTGACCGCGCGCACCGTGGCCAGCGCGACGCGGGCCGCATTGCCGCTTGCGCCGATGGTCATCACCAGCGGGTCCACGTACACCTGCTCGTCCGGGATGCCCGCGCCGCGCGTTTCCCCGATCAGGCGATGCACGATCGCAAACCGGCCCTCGACGTCGGCGGGGATGCCCTTGTCGTCCATCGCCAGGGCGATGACACCGCCCTGCGCCTGCGCGGCCAGCGGCAGCACGCCGCTCAGCCGGGCGGACTCACCGCTGATCGAATTGATCAGCGGCGCCTGCTTGACGTGGGGCAGGGCGGCCGCCAGCGCGGCGGGGTTCGCGCTATCCAAACACAGCGGCTTGGTGACGGCCGCTTGCACGGTCTGTACGAGCCAGGCCAGGTCATCCGGCTCGCGGTCGGTGGGCGTGCCCGCGTTGACGTCGATCCACGTTGAGCCTGCCTCAGCCTGCGCCGCAGCCAACTTCTGGATGAACTCGACGTCGCGGTCGAGCACCGCCTGTTTCACCGCCTTGCGGGTGCCATTGATCTTTTCACCGATGATCTTCATGCGCCTACCTCATGTGTTATCAGCATTCTGAAGAGCAGCCTCGCTGCTGTCCGTGATACGGACCCAGGGACGCTCGCGGCCTGAGCTGCTTCTGATTCTATAATACCCTAGGGAACTTGTCAAATCCGGTCACCGGGTATAATATTCATCACAAAAAAGGGAGGTTCGACCGTGGATAAACGCTCTTCATCGTTCACCCCGTGGTACGCGGGCCTCGTTCTTTTTGGACTCATCGCTGCCAGCCTCGGCCTCAGTCTCTTCTCTGCGCCGGCTATCGCTTATGGCACGATGACCTTGGATGGCGTGCGCGATGCTGGCTACGGCGCAGCCATCGCCACCGACCCTGGCGGTGACCTGGCCAACCCCGGCCCCGGCGAATGGTCCGGCACAGCCTGGACCGACCAAACCGCGCTCTACTGCCAGAACGACGACGGTTACCTTTACGTCTATGCCGATCTGCCCCAATACAGCCAGTCGACCTCCAGCGGCCGAATCGGCCTGCTGATTGACAACGGCACAACGGCTGGCGGGAGCGGAGATCCATGGAACAATGCCATCACTTTCAATCATGCCAACAAACCCGACTACGTGATTCGCGGCGAAATCCCAGGCATGGGCGACCAGTCGGATGCAAACAATGGCTGGACCGAGCTGCGCTTGTGGAGCGATGCGGCCTGGAGCGCAGGCGGCATCAATTGGGGCGGCATCAGCGGCGGCGGGCAGGTGGGCGGCAAGATCGCCTATAGCAACGCCAACGGCGTGGAATTCAAGATCCCGCTGAGCGACATCGGCAGCCCGGCGCTGGGTACGGTTCTGAATCTGGAGTTCTTTGCCACTCAGACTGGCAGCACCAAGGGCGCTTACGATACGGTGCCGGCCGACGATCAGGCCACCGGTTGGGATGACGCGACAACCCTGGTCAACTATGCTGCATGCATCCTGACGACATCCGGTTCGACCAGTACACCGACCGCGACGAACGGCCCGACTTCCACGCCGACCTTCACGCCCACCGCCACGCACAGCCCGACGCCAACGGCGACGCAGTCCCCAGGGTGCGCGGGCGCCCAGGCCGGGGATGGCATCGTCGTGATCGCCGGCCTTTATCACGATAACACGGACCCCGCTTATCGCGAGCCTGTCGGCGCCATCCCGCCCACAGGCTCCGCGCTGGTGCGGCTGCGGACTTGCCGGAATGACATCCAGCAGGTGCAGGTATTGGTGTGGCGCACGGGCGACCCGTTGGCCTCGCCTTCATTCACTTACGCAGCAGCAGTAACCGGCAGCGCCGGCGACTACGATATCTGGGAAGCCGAAGTGCCTGGCGATACGGTGAACCTCTGGTATCAGTTCCGCATCACCGATGCGACTACGGTAGGCCAGTTCAACCCGATCACCGGGAATACCGGTCCGGGCAAGTGGTACACCGGCGCGCTGGCTAACCCTTCGTGGAGCCTGCCAGTGGCCGCGCCCACGCCCACCCCACAGCCCGATTACGCGGTGCCTACCTGGGCCCAGGATGCTGTGATCTATCAGATCTTCCCGGATCGGTTCCGTGATGGCGAGGTGGGCAACAACATCGGTCCCACAACAGTCTACGGCCCCACTACGTGCAACGGCGGCCCCTGCACCACAACGCTGCGCAGTGATTGGACCGGCCTGCCGACGACCAGTCCCAATTTCGGCATCGAGTTTTTCGGGGGCGATCTGCAAGGGATCATTGACAAAATCAACGGCGGTTACTTCAATGACTTGGGCGTCAACACCCTCTATCTCAACCCGGTTTTCAAGGCGTCCTCCAATCACGGCTATGATACCAATGACTATCACGCGATCAACGCGCGTTTCGGGGACGCCAGCACCTTCGCTGCGCTGGTAGCAGCGGCAGATGCCCACGGGCTGCGCATCATCCTCGACGCTGTGTTCAACCATGCCGGCTCCGACAGCAAGTACATGGATGGCTACGGCCTGAACCGCTGGCCTGACGACGGCGCGTGCGAGTCGGTCAGCCCGTATCGTTCATGGTTTACGGCGGGCAGCTCCGGCTCCGGCTGCACGGACGGCTGGCAGTGGAAGGGGTGGTACGGGTTCGAGACCATCCCCGAGCTGGTGGACGGCAGCGCCGAAGTGCGCCAGTTCCTCTTCAGCGGCGGCAGCCTTCAGGCTCCCGAAGGCAAGTCTGTTTCGCAGTTCTGGCAGGAGAAAGGCATCGCGGGCTGGCGCTACGATGTAGCGCAGGACATCACCCATAGCTTCTTCCAGGAGATGCGTCCCTACATCAAGGGAACGAACACCAGCGGCGCGGTCTACGGCGACAGCGAGCAGATCATGCTGGGCGAGGTCACCGGCGGCTGCGATTGGTATCTCTACCAGAGCTACATCAACGAGGACGAGCTCGATTCGGTGATGAACTACTGCTTCCGTGATTGGGCTGCCGGCTTTGGCAACGGCGGCGCACCGAGCCAGTTCGACAACAACTATAACCAGTTTCGGGCGCTCTTCCCGTCTTCGGCCTGGCGGGCGTTCATGAACCTGATCAGTTCGCACGATTCGCCGCGTATGCTCCACCTGTTGGGTGATGACAAGGCCCGGCTCAAGCTGGTGACGCTGCTCCAGTTCACCCTGCCCGGTGCGCCGTCAGTGTACTACGGTGATGAGGTGGGCGTGACCGGTGACAGGGATCCGGACAACCGGCGCACCTATCCGTGGGCCGACAAGGGCGGCAGTCCGGATTTGGATCTTTATGACCATTTTAAGACAGTCATCGGCATCCGGATGGCGCACCCGGCGCTGCGCGGAGGTAACGTGACCACTCTGCTGGTGAACGACGCCGCCAAGCTCTACAGCTACCTCCGCTGGGACGCGGGCGAGAAGATCGTGATCGTGCTGAACAACGATATCAACGGCGTGAGCCACAGCGCCGCCATCCCGGTGAGCTCATACCTGGACGACGGCACGGTGTTAACTGACTTGTTGGATCCCGGCTACACCGTCACGGTTAGCGGCGGCAGCCTCAACGTCAGCTCAGTGACCGCGCTGTGGGGCCGCGTGTTGTATGCCGGCGTGGTCAGCCCGCCTACGGCGACGGCGACGTCGACCGAAACCCCGATTGGGGCTGCGACGGCGACGCCGACCGGGACTCCGACCGCAACGCCGACGATGACCGGAACGCCAACCGCAACGCCGACGATGACCGGCACGGCCACCACTCCGCCACTGACCTTCACACCAACGGCGACAGCCACCCCCCCGCCGAGTGCGACGCCCACCGTCACCCCTGCCACCGGCGCAGCGCAGGATTGCAATATCTGGTGGAGCCACGTGGCGCATGACACCTTCGACACCCGCTACCGCTCGATCACCGGGCCGGCGACGCCCGGTGACACGGTGCGCTTGCGGTTGCGCGTCGCGCAGAACGACATCACGGGTGCGCGCGTGCGGGTATGGGATGATCGCACTAACTCCGGGACTTACCTGACCCTGGCCTGGGACGGCGCGTTCGACACCGACCCCACCTACTACGACTGGTGGACCGCCGACCTGGCTATAGGCAGCCAGCCGACCATTCTGTACTACTTTTTCGAGATCAATGATGCCCCGGGCGGGTGTCCGGCCGACCAGGATTTCTACGTGGACGATGACGTGAAGTTCTACGGCGGCGGCTTCGGCGCAGTCAGTGATGGGTACGATGACTCGCGCAGCTTCCAGATCACCGTCTACGATCCGGCGTTCAGCGTGCCCGCGTGGATGCAGCACGGCATCGTCTATCAGATCTTTCCCGACCGTTTCCGCGACGGCAATCCCGCCAACGATCCGGCCGCGGGCCGTTTCTTCTACAACGAGACGGGCGGCGCGATCGTGCGTTCCAACCAGTCGGCCTGGAACACCACCATCTGTGATCCGCGCGGGCTTGTGGCGCCGGCATGCGCGGACAAGTACAGCCAGAACTTCTATGGGGGCGACCTGGCCGGCATCACGCAGAAGATCAACGAAGGCTACTTCGACAGCCTGGGCGTCACGGTGATCTACCTGAATCCGATCTTCAAGTCGCCGTCCAACCACAAGTACGACACGGCCGACTACATGGTGATTGACCCTGACTTCGGCACGCAGGCCGAGTTCGGTGCATTGGTGGCGGCGGCCGACAGCCATGGGATCAAGCTGATCCTTGACGGTGTGTTCAACCACACGTCATCCGACAGTAAGTACTTCGACTACTACAGCCGCTACGATGCCGGCGGTGGCGCGAATTCCGGTAATGACGGCAGCGGCGCGTGCGAAGCCAGCGGCAGCAGCTACGGCGCCTGGTACTACTTGCCCGCCGGCGGCAGCCCTGCCTGCGATGCCCGCATTTCGGGCGATCCGACCATCTGTGACCTGCCGGCCGACCTGGTGACTTGCCGTCCGCCCGGCGTCGGCGGCGCGAGCGGCGGCGTCAGCTACGAGGCATGGTACGGTTACGCCTCGCTGCCCAAGCTGCAAGCCAACTCATCCTCCGTGCGCCAGCTCATCTGGTCGGACGGCGTCAACTCGGTCGGGCCGTATTGGGTGAGCCAGGGCGCGGATGGCTGGCGCTTCGATGTAGGCGCGGATGTAGACCCCGGCGTGACCAGCGATCCGGCTAATAACTATTGGGAAGGATTCCGGGCTGCAGTGCGCAGCGTGAATGCAGGGACGCTGACGTTGGGTGAGGAGTGGGGCGATGCCTCTGCGTGGCTGTTGGGGAACGAATGGGACAGCGTCATGAACTATCGGTTCCGCTCCGCGCTGTTGAGCTGGCTCTTCACCGGCTGTTCGGGGAACGGCTGTTCGAGCGGGGTCTTCTCGGATAACGACTCCAACAGCAGCAGCGCCAGCGGCGCCATCAGCGCCATCAGCCCATCGCAGCTCAACGCCCGGCTGCGCTCCATCGAGGAGGACTACCCGCCGCAGGCGTGGAAGGCGATGATGAACCTGGAAGGCTCGCACGACACTAACCGGCTGCGCTTCCTGCTCAGGAAGATCAACAACGATAACGACGCGGCGGCGGTGCAGCGCATGAAGGAATGGTATCTGTTTGCCTTCACCTATGCCGGCGCGCCGACAATCTACTACGGCGATGAGGTCGGCTTGAGCCAGGATGGCATATGGTCGGGCAGCAAATGGGAGGATGACCCTTATAACCGGGCTCCTTTCCCGTGGGGTGACACTCCCGGTTCATTCTTGGCCGACACGAGCCTACAAAGCCACGTGCGCAAGATGGCATCGATCCGCCAGGGTTACGCGGCCCTGCAAGATGGCGCGGTCCAGCACGGGATGATCATCGATGACGTTAACAAGATCTACGGTTACGGTCGCACCAACGGCTCACAGACCGCGCTGATCGCGCTGCGGCGCAGTGACGGCACAACCCCGATAGCGGCCACTTTCAACGGCTTGAACGCTGCACCGTACAGTCTGGCCGACGGCACGGTGTTGGTGGACGCGCTGAACGGCGGTGCGTACACCGTGGGCGGCGGTGCGGTCACCGTACCGGTGAACAGCAACTGGGGCGTCGTGCTGCTGGAGCAAGCCAAGATCGACACACCGCAAGCGCCGGTTGTGAGCATCGCCAGGTCCGGCAGTGATGCGGTGTTGCGTTGGCTTGCAGTAACACAGGACACGCTAGAGGGACCTGAGGTTGTGACGGCATACGAGATCTATCGCAGCACCAGCCCCTACTTCTTCCCTGGGGTGGGTAACTTTGTGACCGCGGTGGCGGCGCCGACCTTCGGCAGCGCTAACGGACAGATCACCTACACGGACCCGGGCAAGATCGGCGATGTGACGAAGAACTACTACTACAAAGTGCTGGCTGTCAATGGGGCAGGCCAGAAATCAACGGCGTCGAACCACGTCGGCGAGTTTGACTTCGGTTTGGCAGCCGGTAACTAAAAAGGGACAAGCCAGGTCTTTCCGGGCCTGCAACCTATCGGTGCGACCTGTTGGTGCGCTCCGGCGGTCGTCAGGGTCGCGAAACCTGGCTTGTCTGTGACAGTGCAACCTCGGGTGGTCGGAGACTCAGGCCCCGCCCGCCTTGAACGCCTCAGCGACGATGGTCTGCGCTTCGGCCTGGATGCGCCGCAGATGCGGGTGGCCCAGGAAGCTTTCGGCGTAGATCTTGTAAACGTCCTCCGTACCCGACGGTCGCGCCGCGAACCAGCCGTTTTCGGTGACAACCTTTAGGCCGCCGATGGCCGCGCCGTTGCTGGGCGCGTGCGTCAGCTTGGCCACGATCTTCTCGCCGGCCAACTCGGTGGCTTTGACCATTTCGGGCGACAGCGCCGACAGCACCTTCTTCTGCGCCGCGTTGGCCGGCGCGTCCATGCGCTCGTAAACCGGCGCGCCGTATTTTTCCGCTAACGTCTTGTAGTGCAGGCCCGGGTCTTTGCCGGTCGCAGCGGTGATCTCAGCCGCCAGCAGGTCCAGGATGATCCCATCCTTATCGGTGGTCCAGACCGTGCCGTTGTGGCGCAGGAAGGAGGCGCCCGCGCTCTCTTCGCCGCCGAAGCCGAACGAACCGTCCACCAGGCCATCGACGAACCACTTGAAGCCCACTGGCACCTCGGCCAACCGCCGGCCCAACGATGCGGCCACGCGGTCGATCATCGAGCTGGAGACCAGCGTCTTGCCGATGGCCGCGTCGGCCCGCCAGCCGGGCCGGTGCTGGAACAGGTACCAGATGGCCACGGACAGGTAGTGGTTGGGGTTCAGCAGCCCCGAGCTGCGGGTGACGATCCCATGCCGGTCGCTGTCCGAGTCGTTGCCGAAGGCCACATCAAAGCGGTCCTTCAGGCCGATCAGGCTCGCCATCGCGTAGGGCGACGAGCAGTCCATGCGGATCTTGCCATCTTTGTCCACCGTCATGAAGCCAAAGGTGGGATCCGCATACTTATTAACGATCTCGAGATCCAGGTCATACATCTCGGCGATGGGCGCCCAGAACGGCAGACTGGCGCCGCCCATCGGATCGACGCCCAGCTTCAGATCCGCGTTGGCGATGGCGGTCATATCCACAACGTTGCCCAGGTCACTCACGTAGGGGGTGATGTAGTCATAGTCGTGGACGAGGCCGGACGCCATCGCACGCGCCAGCGTCATGCGCTTCACATCCTTCATTCCGCCGGCGATGATGGCATTGGCGCGGTCCTGGATCACCTTGGTCGCGCTGGTGTCGGCCGGGCCGCCGTTGGGCGGGTTGTACTTGAAGCCGCCGTCGGTGGGCGGGTTGTGCGAAGGGGTGATGACGACGCCGTCGGCCAGGCCGGAATTCCGGCCGCGGTTGAAGGCCAGGATCGCATGGGAGATGACCGGGGTCGGCGTATAGTTGCGGCCGGCCTGCACCATCAGATCGATGCTGTTGGCCGCGAACACCTCGATCGCGGTGCTCAGCGCCGGCTCCGATAGCGCATGTGTGTCCATGCCGATGAACAACGGGCCGGTAGTGCCTTGAGCGCTGCGGTACTCGCAGATAGCCTGGCTGGTGGCCGCGATGTGGTCGTCATTAAACGAGGTGTTGAAGGACGTGCCGCGGTGGCCGGATGTACCGAACGCAACTTGCTGGGCTGGGTTTGCCGGGTCGGGGTGACCGGTGTAGTACTCCGAGATCAGGCGCGGCACGTTGACAAGCAATTCTTTCGGCGCCGGCTTGCCGGCATAAGGGCTGATAGCCATTCGATCCTCCATTTTGACGGTTGAAGGTTCAAGGTTCCGACCTCGACCCGAAGGCTGTCGAACCATCACCCTTCAACCTATAACCTTCAACTTTCAATCAAGGCCTTGTCACGCGGCCAGCAGTGCGGCGGTCTCGGCCAGGCGGGTCGAGTAGCCCATCTCGTTGTCG
>CAYYTK010000043.1:0-29823 GCA_964474695.1 uncultured Anaerolineales bacterium | reverse complement strand
CCCGACTATGTGAATCCACCATTCATCGCCCTGGCTAAACAGACCGTCAAGAAATACGGCCAGATGGCGCCCGTGCCCGAAGGTGACGGCATTTACAGGTTTCGCAAGCTGCTGGATGCGCACCCCGAGGCGCCGCCGGATGTGGGCATCACGCCGGAGGACACCGCCCTGTTCCAGTACACCAGCGGCACCACCGGGATTCCCAAGGCGGCCATGCTGACCCACCGCAACCTGGTCATCAACACAGTGCAATTCAGGCGCTGGATCTGCAGGCTTGAGGAAGGCAACGAGTGCGTGATGGGCGCGATCCCGTTCTTCCATATCTACGGGGTCACCGTCGCGATGAACCTGGCCATCGTTATCGGCGCCAGCTTGATCACCCTCCCCTACCCGCGGCCCATCGATGGGGTGATGCTGGCTTTGCAGAAGGAGCAGGCGACGATCTTCCCCGGCGTGCCCACGATGTATAGCGGCATCATCAACCATCCGCAGGTGAAGAAGTACGATTTGCGTTCCATTGAGGCCTGCATCAGCGGCTCGTCCGCCTTGCCGATGGATGTGCAGATCCGGTTCGGTGAGCTCACCGGCGGCCGGCTGGTGGAAGGCTACGGCCTCACCGAAGCCGCGCCCGTAACGCACTGCAACCCCATCTACGGCCAGCGCCGAAATGGCTCCATTGGCTTGCCGCTCCCCGATGTCGAAGCCCGGATCGTAGACTACGAGACTTTCGCCGATAAGCCGGTGGGCGAAGACGGCGAGCTGTGGGTGCGCGCGCCGCAGGTCATGAAAGGCTACTGGAACCAGCCTGCAGAAACCGCCGACCAGATGACGCCGGACGGCTGGCTGCGAACCGGCGATATCGCCCACATGGACCCGGAAGGCTACTTCTATATCGTGGACCGCCTGAAAGACATCATCATCGTTTCGGGGTTCAACGTCGTCCCGCGCGAGGTGGAAGAAGTGCTCTTGACGCACCCCAAGGTGCTCGAGGCCGTGGTGGCTGGCGTGCCCGACCCCGCCCGCGGCGAGGCGGTCAAAGCCTACGTGGTGTTGAAACCCGGCGCAATCGCGACGGCCGAGGAACTCACCGGCTTCTGCGCTGACAAATTGGCGCGATACAAAATCCCCAAGCAGATCGAATTCCGTTCGGAGCTGCCCAAGACGATGGTGGGCAAGGTGCTCCGTCGCGTATTGGTAGCCGAGGAGAATCTGAAAATGACTTTGAAAGCATCCTGAGCGGAGCACGGCGGCAGTCTGGCCGTGCGTAGTCGAAGGATGCGGCCCCCGGCGAGGCCGGGGGTGCGGCCCCCGGCAAGGCCGGGGGTTCGGCCCCATCTGCCCGCTCCGGCCTCCTTCGACTGCGGCTCGGCCCGGAAAACGGCCGAGCCTCCGCTCAGAGCCTGCCCTGAGCGGAGTCGAAGGGATGCCTACGCTCGCGCCTACACCCGGAATTCCTGGGGGGCTCCCCGTTTGCCTCTGGACGCAGCCGAGGTTACAATGCTCGCACATCCTATCACGATTTGCGAGCACTCCCTTTGCCAGTTGTCAACGCCCTATTCGCCAGAGCAGCCCGCACGGCCGCCCATCCTGCCGGACCCTATTTGGCCCTGGCTGCCGGCGTCTTGTGCATCAGCTTCACCGCGATCTTCACCAAGTGGGCAGGCGTGCCGGGCCCCGTGGCCGCAGCCTTGCGCATGACCGTCGCGACCGCCGTCCTGGCGATCCCGTTCGGGCTGCATCGACGCCGGGCCGGTCTCCCTGCTGCCGGAGTGCGCTGGGGCGTCCTGGGCGGATTGTGGTTCGCGATCAACCTGGGCATGCTCAGTTCCGCGCTGCTGCTCACCTCGGCGGCCAACGCGACCCTCATGGACAACACCGCGCCGGTCTGGGTTGGCTTGGGTGCACTGTTCCTTTTCCACGAGAAGCTCGGCAGGCGCTATTGGGCCGGCCTCGCGCTGGCGTTGACCGGCGCCGCGGTGGTCTCCGGTTTTCGCCTGGCTGCCGGCATCAAGCTGAACGGCGGCGACGCGTTGGCTTTCACCGGTGCGATCTTCTACGCGGGCTACCTCCTGAACACCCAGCGCGCGCGCCAGGGCCTGAGCTCCCTGGCCTACCTTTGGTTGGTGGCCGTCACGGCTGCGATCGCGCTGACGGCGTTCTGCCTTGTCAGCGGGCTGCCGCTTCTCGGCTACAGTTCGCGCTCATATCTCGCGTTGATCGCCATGGGGATCATCTGCCAGTCGGGCGGCTGGGTCTTGATCAATTATGCGCTGGGACACCTGCCGGCCTCGAGCGCCGTGGTCGTGCTCCTGGCGCAGCCGGTGCTGACCGGGCTGCTTTCGATCCCGCTGTTGGGTGAGGGCTTGACCATGCGCCAGGTTGCGGGCGGCGTGCTCCTGCTGACCGGCATCACCCTATGCTTGCGCCGCACGGCCCAACCCGGAGGTGCGATACCGGATGCCAGACCCATCAGCGGATAGCCCCCTGGCCTCGGCGCTGCGCTCCCGCATCGCCGCGTTCCTCGCCCATCACACAACGCTGACCCTGGCCACAACCGGGCCGGATGGCGCGGCCGCAGCCGCCGTGTTCTATGCGGCGGACGCTGACCTGAATTTGTACTTTCTCTCAGAGGAACAGACGCAGCACGGCCGCAACCTGCTCGCCGATCCGCGCGTTGCAGGCACGATCCAGGCGGACGAGCAGGATTGGCGCCAGCTTCGGGGATTGCAAGTGCGCGGTGCTGCAAGTCCGGCGCCTGCGAGTGAGCTGCCCCATGCCGCGGCTGTTTACGGGAACAAATTCGCGTTCGTCGGCGCACTGTTGGCCGGCGCACGGGGCCCCGGCGCCCTGATCGGGCCGCTGGCCCGCGCGCGCTTCTGGGTACTGCGACCGTCCTGGTTCCGGCTGATAGACAACACTGTGCAGTTTGGCTTCAAAGAGGAGTTGACGCTGCGATGAAAGACGGACAGATCAGGACGATCGTTCTGGGCATTTTCCTGCACGAAGGCCGCCTCCTGGTGTTTGAGGGATACGATCCCATCAGAGACGTCACCTTCTATCGGCCGCTCGGCGGCGGCGTCGAATTCGGTGAGTATGGGCATCAGGCGCTGATGCGCGAAATGCGCGAGGAGATCGGCGCGGAGATCGCTGACGTTCACTACCTCGGCGCCATCGAAAGCATCTTCACCCATGCCGGCAAACAAGGGCATGAAATCGTGCTCGCGTACGAAGCGCGTTTCATCGATCCGACCCTCTACCAGCGGTCAACCTTTGCCGCCTCAGAGGACAGCGGTGAAGTCCTCGCGGTTTCCTGGAAGCCGTTGGCCGACTTCGAAAACGGCGCGTTCCTGGTGCCGGTAGAGCTGATGGATTTGCTGCGAACCAGCCATGCTGCCTGACATCCAACTCGCCTTGCGGCCCGGCATCATCGAGATGGGCTGGGGGCACCCGGACCCTTCGCTACTGCCCGTGACCGACATCGCCCGCGCGGCCGGACAGGCCCTGCAACACGATAGCTGGGCCGCGCTGGCCTACGGCGCGGAGCCGGGGCCCGGCCGGCTGCGGCGGCCCCTGGCGGCATGGCTGAGCCAGCGTGAGGCCGTTTCCATCGATCCGGATCAGCTCTTCATCACCGGCGGCATCTCCCAGGGCCTGGACCTGCTTTGCACCCTGTTGACCCGGCCAGGCGATGCCGTGTTGGTGCAGACGCCGGTCTATCATCTCGCGCTGCGCATCTTCGCGGATCACGGCCTGGAGCTCGTGCCCGTGGCAAGCGATGCCGGTGGGCTGCGCCTCGAAGCGCTCACGGCCGCGCTGGCCGATCTGCAAGCGCAGGGCCGGCGCCCGCGCTTCCTATACACCGTACCCACCTGGTGCAACCCCACGGGCATCAGCCTCGCCGATGAGCGGCGCCGCGGCCTCGCGTCGCTGGCGGGCGACGATCTCCTGATCCTGGAGGATGACGCCTACCGCGAGCTGTGGTACGATGCGCCTTCGCCGCCCTCGCTGCAGAGCCTGGCGCGCTCCGGTGTCGCACGGCTCGGATCGTTCTCCAAGATCCTGGCGCCCGGGCTGCGCCTGGGCTGGCTGGTGGCCGCGCCCGACCTCATCCGGCGTTGCGCCGGCAGCGGCCTCCTGGACAGCGGCGGCGGCGTCAACCACTTCACGGCGCACGTTGCCGCGTCGTATCTCGACATGGGCCTCCTGGGCGAGCATATCGATCGGCTGAGAGCTGCCTATCGCAGCCGCCGCGATGCGCTGCTGGCCGCGCTGGCGCGCTGCATGCCGGCTGGCTGCACCTGGCAGACGCCCGGCGGCGGCTTCTTCGCGTGGGTGTGTTTGCCAGCCGGTTGCGATAGCACTGAGCTGCTGGCCGCGGCGGAAACAGCCGGCGTCTCATTTGTGCCCGGCGCGCGCTTCCACACAAATGGCGAAGGCGGCCGGAGCCTGCGGCTGGCCTTCAGCCTCTTGCCCGCAGAGGAGCTGATCGAAGGTGTGCGGCGCCTGGCAGAGGTAATGCGCTCGCAGCAACATTGACAGGGCATAGGGAGAACCGTATGGGCATCACGGCAGGAGATGATTTCCGTCGCACCGACGAAGAAGCCGCGCGTCGCGGCCATCCGTCTTATAGCTGGCGCGCGGGACAAAAGCGCCGGCTGGCGCTGGTGCGCGAGCATGTCAAGCTGGAAGACAGCCGGATCCTGGACGCGGGTTGCGGTGTCGGAACATACACCGACCAGTTCCGCAGCTTCAGCAAACGCGTGACCGGCGTCGAGATCGACCCCACGGCCGCGCAACAGGCGGGCGCCCGCGCACCCGGCATCGTCGTCGCGCCGGCCGAGGCGCTGCCGTTCGCGGATCATAGCTTCGACGTCGTCTTCTCGCACGAAGTGATCGAGCACGTCGCAGACGATCGGCTTGCGGCCGCCGAAATGGTGCGCGTGCTAGCGCCGGGCGGTCGCATCGTCTTGTTTTGCCCCAACCGCCTCTATCCCTTCGAGACGCACGGCCACTACTGGCGCGGCAGCTATCATTTCGGCAACACGCCGCTCATCAACTGGCTGCCGAACCCGCTGCGCAACCGGCTGGCGCCCCACGTGCGCGCGTACACGACAGCCGGGTTGCGCACCCTGTTCGCCGGACAGCCGGTGCGCATCATCCATCACAGCGTCATCTACCCCGGCTTCGACAACATCGTCGCCCGCCGCCCGGGCCTGGGGCACGTCCTGCGGCGAATCCTATACGCCCTGGAGCACACGCCGCTGCAGATCTTCGGGCTGAGCCACTTTTTAGTTCTGGAACGAAGCTAATTAACCGTATTGGCTTGCCATGATCATGCTAAACTCGTATAATCAAGACCGTCGACACTCTCGTTCACGCGATAACAGGCAGGATCTGATTTATGGCCGGCTCACGGAGTAAACACATCGCTTTCGGCTGGTATGGAGGCAAGTTCAGTCATCTTGACTGGCTACTGCCCCTGCTGCCGCCTACCCACCACTACTGCGAACCCTTCGGCGGGTCGGCGGCCGTCTTGCTGAATCGGGCATCTTCGCCTGTAGAGACATATAACGATACTGACAGCGAGGTGGTTAACTTTTTCCGTGTTCTACGCGAACAGAGAGACGCCTTAATTTACGCGATCGGCATGACGCCTTTCTCCCGCGAGGAATATGTGCTGGCAATTCACACGAATGGAAGCAATAGCGGTGCGGCCTTGCACTCGGAAGAGGCGGCGGAAGCAAAGGGCGAAGATTACCGACGTTTGCCACTATTTGCCGAGCGACGCGCGCAATTTCATGTGAATGTAAGCGCTGACACCGGGAAGCCGCAGACAGATCTGGAGCGCGCGCGCCGTTTTTTTGTGCGAGCTCGACAGACTCGCACCGGGCTTGCGCAGACAGCATCGGTCGGCCGTTGGGCAAACTGCCTTGGCACAAGCAGGGCCGGTATGGCAGGGGCAGTTTCACGCTGGCTGGGCAGTGTCGAAGAGTTGGAGTGGATAGCCAGTCGATTGCTTCGAGTGCAGATCGAGCACGATAGCGCATTCAACGTGATCCGCCGTTACGACAGTCCAGACACCTTGTTCTACTGCGATCCCCCCTATCCGCATGAGACGAGAGGCGATGCCAAGGCTTACCAATACGAACTGACCGATGCCGAACATACTGCACTGGCGCAACTACTTCGGAGCGTTAAGGCCAAAGTTGCGATCTCTGGCTATCACGGCGATTTGATGGATGAGCTTTATCAAGGCTGGCATGTTCATGAAGAAGGCGCCAAGAAGGCCCATTCTGTGAAAGCCGATCGCCTCGAAGTGCTTTGGACCAATTACTAATTGGGATCACAAGATAACATGCGCAAGAAGACGACTGAGACAGTAACCGCCGAACAGGACTTCCGTGCGCGTTGTGCGGCTTATCTCGCCGAACGCTGGCACAGCGCAATTGAGCAACATGAGTCGGCTTTGGCCGAGTCATCCACACCCCTGCAAAATCGTCCAGATCTCATTGACCTGATCCACGATTGTCTGACCAGCAAGAGCAAGAGTTATCATTATGTCCTTCCGACACACCTCCTTGCAAAATGCGTGAATCCTTCTCTGGACGCGCACAGCATCCAGGTCAGTTACGGAGGTAGCGGCGCATTCGACGCGCGAAGCCTTGCGCACGGGGTCATTGTGCCCTTCGATCAAGCCAACTTCTGCGTGTTAGGCGGAGCTCCTGAGCCCTATGCCAATAACCCACTTCGCATCCCAGCCGTTACGCCTGCCTATGCCAGCGCCCAAAAACAGCAGAATGACTGGGCAAAGCTGATCGCGGTTTTGGATGCGGTGGAAAATGCCGCCGATCCTGCATTCACGGCAGAAGTGTTCGACGGGGTTCTCCTCGAGATCTACAGACTGCTCGCCGATGTGAAGGTCACTTATCCGACGCCAAATCGCATCAGCCTGGATGGAACTCACGATCTCGTGCAGCAGTATTTGGCAGAGAAGTCGGGCGGGGATCGTATGGAGGTTTTGACTACAGCGCTGTTTCACACGATTGGCGTTCGCTTCAAGCTGTTCGACGAGGTACGCCGAGAGAAAGTGAACACCGCAGACAGACCATCTGGGATGTCTGCCGATATCGAGTGTCGTGCGGACGGCAAGACCGTCCTGCTCGTAGAAGTCAAGGATCGATCACTCACCCTGGTTCAGCTCGGCGCTAAATTGGATCGCGTGCGCGCGGCGCATATTTCGGAAATACTCTTCATCGCTCAGAGCGGCAAGGAATCGAAGGAAACGGAGCTGATTGACGCCCGTATCGCACAGGAATTCACCAGCGGTCAGAATATCTATGTCACCAACTTCGCGGACTTTGCCCTTGGGATTTTCATCCTTCTTGGCGAAGATGGCCGCGTCGAGTTCCTCAGGCAAGTCGGGCTCGAGTTGGATCGCGGAGGATCGGCTATCCAACATCGGCGTCGATGGGCAGACCTGCTCCGAGCGGCTTGAACTATCTGAGCTGAAGCCGCTTTGCCTTTTACGTCTCTTTCGCTTATAATCTCTCATGTTGCGCGGGGGGTGGATGGACCACCTCCCGTGATTTTTGCTGGCAGCCATGCGCAACGTGGCTGTTAGTGGAACAGATTCCTGGGGCAAACGTCTGATCTTCCAGGTTCGCAACGTCTGCCATGGAGACAAACAAAGTCTTATGACCCGTACTGAACAAATCCAACGCTGGCGCCGCTATCGCCGCACGAAGGGCGGCCCGCATTATGGCCGCTGGATCGTCCGCGTCGGCGCCGGCTTCCTGGCCATCAACGTACTGCTGCTGGTCGCGCTGGTCTTCGGCGCCGTCGGCTCGGCGGCCAGCGTCTACACGCTCTTCGCCCAAAACCTGCCCGATCCCAGCGCCATTCAGACCGAACAGGCCACCTACGAGACGGTCAAGATCTATGACCGCACCGGCACACACCTGCTCTATGAATCGATCGATCCGCGGCCGTTTCGCGGCGACCGCACCTATCTGCCCAGCGATCAAATCCCGGAGCTGATCAAGACGGCGACCATCGCGCTGGAAGATCGTTCCTTTTACACAAACATCGGCGTGAACCCGCGCGGCCTGGCCCGCGCGATTATCTCGAATCTGCGCGGCGGCGACACACAAGGCGCTTCCTCGATCACCATGCAGCTAGTCAAGAACGTGCTGATCGATCCCGAAGAGCGCTACGAACAGCTTTATTCGCGCAAGCTCAAGGAAGCGATCCTGGCGATCGAAATCACGCGCAGATATCCGGGCCGCGACGGTAAAGAGAAGATCCTGGAGTGGTATCTCAACTACAACTTCTACGGTAATGCTGCCTATGGCATCGAGGCCGCGGCCCAGGTCTACTATAACAAGACCGTCAGCGACTTGACCGTGGACGAGGTCGCTGTCCTGGCCGCTATCCCGCAATATCCGGGCCTCAACCCCTTCCAGGCGCCCGGCGACGCCTATCGCCGCCAGCGCAAAGTGCTCATCTCAATGGTCGAAGCCGGCTACCTGACCCAAGAAGAAGCCGATGCTGCGGTGCGCTACTTCAATACGCCGCTGCTCAATGCGCTGGTCGAACAAGGGCTGCTCAGCCAGGGCGACCTGCCGCTGGTGGCCACCGGCGATCGGCCGGCCACGGCGCGTGCACTCAATGCGCTCGTCAAGGCGGATGAACTGACCAAAGAAGAGGCCGACGCCGCCAAAAAACTCACCGGATCGCTCTGGCAATACACCCGTGAATCGGCGCAAGAGCGCTTCGAGGTGCCGCCCGATGCGCCACATTTTGCGCTCTACGTGCTGCAGCAGCTCCAAGACAAATACAACACGCCGGAAGACCCCTACTTCATCTGGGCCAACGGCCTGAAGGTTACCACCGCGCTGGATTGGGATCTACAGCTCTACGCCGAATGCATCGCGCGCAGCCACATCGGCTCGCTGCAAATGAAGGAGCCCAAGGCATGTCAGAACGATCTGCCGATGATGGATCCGGTGCCCGAGGCAATGAAGCAGAAATTCGATCACGAGGTCACCAACGCGTCCATCGTCGCCATCCGGCCCAATACCGGCGAAGTGCTCACGATGGTCGGCAGCCTGGATTACTTCGATGAGAGCATCGACGGGCAGGTGAACGTGGCGCTGGCATCACGGCAGCCCGGCTCGTCGTTCAAGCCCTACACCTATCTCACCGCGTTCGAGAGCGGTGCGTTCGCACCGACGAGTTTAGTCATGGACGTACGCACGGTCTTCCCTGACCCCGGCAACCCGCCCTACACGCCCGAAAACTATGACCGCCGCTATCACGGCCCGCAATCGCTGCGCCAGGCGCTGCAGCGCTCCTACAACATTCCGGCCGTCTGGCTGATGGACCAGGTAGGCGTCAGTAATGTCATCAAGACTGCGCGGCGGGTAGGCCTGTCCAGCCTGAACAGGGAGCTGAATTCCTACGGTCTAAGCCTGACCCTGGGGGGCGGCGAAGTGGCGCTCCTGGATCACACGTACGCGTTCAGCGTCTTCGCCAACGGCGGCGTGATGGCCGGCCAACCGGTGCCTGCCGAAGAGCAACGCCCAGGCTACCGCAAACTGAACCCGGTCTTCATCTTGAAAGTCGAAAACAAAGATGGCAAGCGGCTGGAAGAGTACACCACACCCAGCACCGAACGCGTCGTCGATCCGGCCCCGATGTATCTTTTGAACAACGTCCTCAGCGACCCAACCCCGCGGCCCGCGGCTTTCGGCAGCTACGCCAATTACCTCGTGCTGCCCGATCGGCCCGTCGCGGCCAAGACCGGCACCACCAACTTGTGGATGGACGCCTGGACCGTCGGCTACACCCCGCAACTGGCCGTGGGGGTGTGGACCGGCAACAGCGACAACACCCCCATGAAACTGGCCGATGGCTCCATCACGGCCGCCCCAATCTTCAATCGCGTGCTGGCCAAAGGGGTAGAGGGTTCGCCGGCGCAGGGGTGGGAGGAGCCGCCGGGGATCCAAAAAGCGCGCGTCTGCGTGCCATCCGGCCTGTTGCCCACCGCCGATTGCCCATCAACGACGACCGGCATGTTCCTGGCCGGCCATGTGCCGACACAACAGGACAATATCTATCAGGCATTCGAGATCAATGCAGCCAGCGGTAAGCGCGCTTCGGCCTGCACGCCGCCGGATCAACTGCAGCGCGTGGTGTACCAGGTGTTCCCTTCCTACGCAGCCGATTGGGTGCGCGACCAGGGGATCCCACAGCCGCCCATCGAAGTGGACGGTCCCTGCGGCGGTTCTGAATTGGCGAGCGATGTCGCCATCGGCACACCCGCCATTGGCGCGCGCGTCAAGGGGGGCGTGCAGATCACCGGCAACGCCCGCTCAGGCGATTTCCGGGCCTACAAGCTGGACATCGCAGCAGCCGCCACCCCCGATGACTGGCGGCAGATTGGGCCCGAACACGGCGAGCAGGTCAGCAATGGTCCTCTGGAATTCTGGGATACGACCGGCTTCGACGGCCTCTACACGCTCCGGCTGGTGGTCATAGAGAACAGCGGCAACGTCGTGACCTATGAATCACCGGTCGTGGTCGACAATGCGCCGCCAACGGTCGAAATCGTGCACCCTGGGCCGGACGAAAAATACGAGATGGAAACCGACGAGTTCGTCAGCATCACTGCGGACGCACAGGACGCGTGGGAAATGGATCGCGTCGAGTTCTACCTTGACGAGCAAAATTTGGGCGAGAGCACCGTGGCGCCCTACAGCCTTCGCTGGACCATCACGATGAGCAACACCGTGCCTCGGCTCGGCGATACGATCATCGCCACGCGCGTGATCACCAACGCGGATGGCACGATCTCACTCGAAGAGTATGTGGAGCGCGAGACCAAACTCGAACGCTACACGCGCGCGGACGGAACCCAGGGCGAACGCATCGTGCTGACCACCGCCTCCGGGTATGGCGCCATCTACGAATCGGGCGTGCTGACCGAGACGCACACGATCTACGTGAAAGCGTTCGACCGCGCCGGCAATGAGACCAAGAGCGAACCGGTGCGCATTCTCGTCATGCACAAACCGAAAGAGACGTCGACCAGTGCGCTGTGGCCCACCAACCCCGTGGCGGTGATAACGGATGAACGTCGAAGAAGCTGAGGCCACGCCAAAGCCTCGCATCCTCCTGACCAATGACGACGGCTATCAAGCGCCGGCCTTGCAGGCATTGGCCCGCACCTTGAAAGCGATTGGCGAGGTGACTGTCTTTGCCCCCGATCATAACTGGTCGGCGGCCGGGCACACCAAGACGATGCACAAGCCGCTGCGCGTCACCGAAGGCAGCCTGCCGGACGGGACGCCGCTTTTTGTCACCACCGGTGCGCCATCGGATTGTGTAGCCCTGGCCGTGCTGGGCGTGCTGCCGGCGCTTCCTCACCTGGTGGTATCGGGCATCAACCAGGGCGCGAACGTAGGCCATGATGTCACCTATTCCGGCACCGTGGCTGCGGCGATGGAAGGTATTGTGTCCGGCCTGCCCGCGATTGCCGCCTCACAGGAGGAAATCGCAGGTCAGCGCGGCGACCTGAGCGCGGCGGCGGACGTGGTCGCCATGCTGGCGCGCCGGCTCTTGGCCCTGGGACCGGCCTCCAACCTGCTTCTGAACGTCAACTTTCCTGCGCTGCCATCTGATCAGGTGCGCGGCATCCAGGTGACCCGCCTGGGCCGGCGCATCTACCGCGACGTCCTCGTTAAGCGCCTCGATCCCAAAGGCCGCCCCTACTACTGGATCGGCGGCGATCCGCCCACGGGCGAGCCGGACGAAGGCACCGACATCGGCGCGCTGCAACAAGGCTACATCTCAATCACGCCCCTCAACCTCGATATGACGGACCCGGTGCAATTAGCCAAGTTGCGGGAATGGGGTTTACAATTAGCTCGCTAACGCGCCAGACAGCAGGATTTAAGGGAAGTGCCATGCCTACACAAGCGTTCTTCGATGACCACTTCGTGCCTTTCGAACAGGCAAAGATCAGCGTTATGGCCCATGCGTTCAACTACGGCACCGCCGTCTTTGAAGGCATCCGGGCGTACTGGAACGCGGCCCACGAGCAGCTCTATGTCTTTCATCTGCACGAGCACAGCCAGCGCTTGCTGCGCTCTGGCCGCCTGCTGCGCATGAAAATCCCGTACAGCGCCGCCGATATCGACGGGTTAGTCATCGAGCTGCTGCGTCGCGAAGGTTATCGCACCAATGCCTACATCCGGCCCCTCATCTACAAGGCCGACGAGGTCATCGGCGTGCGGCTGCACGACCTGGCGGACAAGCTGACCATCTTCGCCTTGCCCTTCGGCCGGTACATCGAAAACGAGGAAGGGGCCAGTGTTTGCGTCTCATCCTGGCGGCGCAACGATGACAATGCCATCCCGCCGCGGGCCAAGGTTGCCGGCGGCTACGTGAACTCCGCGTTCATCAAAACGGATGCGCAGCTAAAAGGCTTCGATGACGCCATCGTCCTGAACCAGGATGGCCATGTTGCCGAAGGCAGCGCCCAGAACTTCTTCCTGGTGCGGGATGGGAAGTTGATCACCCCCCCCACCACAGCTAACATCCTGGAAGGCATCACACGCAGCACGGTGCTGGAACTGGCAGGCGCCAGGTTGGGCATCCCGACCGAGATTCGCGATATCGACCGCTCGGAGCTTTATTTGGCGGATGAAGCCTTCTTCTGCGGCACCGGCGTGCAAATCGTTGCCGTGACGTCGATCGACCATTACGTGCTCGGTGACGGCAGGATCGGCCCGCTCACCAGGCAGGTACGCGATCTCTACTCGCTCGCCATCAACGGCGAGGTTGCGGAATACCGGCAGTGGTGCACGCCGGTTTATGAGCGCTAGCCGTTGCGCCGGCTACTACGCCGCCTGATCCATTGAGCGAACCATGAGTTTCCGACCCCTCCTTTGTTCTGATCACTGGCACGGCGTGCTGGCCATATTGGGGCTGCTCGTATTGGCCGGCCTGCTCTTGTTGCAAGTGCCGGGGCGGCCGGTGGATGGCCTCAGCTTTGTGTTGGTGCTGATCGGGCTGGTCTGCGCGGTGCTGATCGGCTACATCGGCCTGCGCACTGCGCGCGTCTTCAGGCTGGAGTATTGGGTGGACCGCGATGCGGTGACCCTGGTGTGGGGATCGACCCGCCAGATCGTTCCGCTGGCCCAAATCGAACGCATCATCGAAAGCCCATCTGCGCAACCGATCGTTCCGGCACGCCCCTGGCACTGGCCCTGCCCCACCCGGCGCCGGGTCGAGTACCCGGAGCTGGGCGTCGTGAATGCCTATGCCACGCGACCGCTCAACGAGCAGATCGTGCTGGTCACGACCGGCGAAAGCTACAGCCTGTCGCCGGCCGACCGCCAGGGCTTCCTGAAAGCCTTGCAGGAACGCTTCGCCCTGGGTGCAAACCGCGCGTTGCCGGCCGAGTTGCGCCGCGCACCATTTTGGACCTGGCCGCTGTGGCGCGATCGCGGCGCCCTGTTCCTGATCGGCGCAGGGCTGCTGGGAGTGCTGTTGATGTTCGGGGTGCTCTGCTTCCGCTACCCGGCCCTCTCCTCCGACCTGCCGCTGCACTTCGACATCTACGGCCTGCCCGATCGGATCGCGCCCAAGTCAGATCTCTTTACGCTGCCCGTGATCGGCCTACTCATCTGGCTGGTGAATACCGCGGCGGGCGTCTGGCTCTACCGCCACGTGCAACGTGGCGCGGCCTATCTGCTGTGGGGCGGAGCGCTGGCTATTCAGGGCATCGCCGGCCTGGCGCTGCTCAACCTGATGCGCTGGTAGCAGGAAGGAGTCGCGCACGTGTCGGACAGCCTCGTCACCCGCCTGCTGTTGGGCCTGGCTCTAAGCATCACCATCGCCGGCCTGGCCTATTGGCGCCGGGCCCTGGCGCCCAGCGGCGTGTTGGGCGCGATCATCCTGGGCACGACGATTTTCGGCTTCGGCGGCTGGGTGCGGGGACTGCTGTTGATCAGCTTCTTTGTAGGCTCCAGCGTGCTGTCACACTACAAAGAACGCCGCAAGGCGCACCTGGTCGAAAAATTCGCCAAGGGCAGCCGCCGGGATCTCTGGCAGACCTTCGCGAACGGCGGCGTAGCCGGGCTGCTGGCGCTCGGCATCGGCCTGGTTGGCAATCAGGCGCCGTGCTATCAGGTCCTGTCCCTGGCCTTTATCGGCGCCCTGGCGGCCGTGAATGCCGATACCTGGGCGACTGAACTGGGCGTGCTGGCCAAGAAGCCGCCGCGACTGATCACCGGCGGCGGCCCCGTTCCGGTAGGCGCCTCCGGCGGCATCACGCCCGAAGGCGTGCTTGCCGCGTTGGCGGGCGCAACCTTCATCGGCCTGACGGCGTTCATATGGGTGCAGATAGCCGCGCAACTAACGCTTCGCCAATGGCTGTGGAGCGATTGGGTGCTGATCCCCGTGGCCGCAGTGGCCGGGCTGTTCGGCGCCCTGTTCGATAGTCTGCTGGGAGCCACCGTCCAGGCGATCTACCGGTGTGATCGGTGCGAAGTGGAGACGGAGCGTCTCATCCATCGCTGCGGCCAGACAACCCGCCATGTGCGCGGCTTCCGCTGGCTGAATAACGACTGGGTCAACTTTCTTGCAGCAGCGGGCGGGGCGGCAGTGGCAGCCGGCCTGGCGCTCCTGATCTAAAACAAGGCGGTCGGTCATGACAACTCAGGCGCAAACTCCCTTTCTCTCAGTAGTGATCCCCTGCTACAACGAGGCCCGGAACCTCGAAAAAGGAGTGCTCAGCGAGGTCAACGCGTACCTGACCCAACAGCCGTATGCCTGGGAGGTGATCGTCGTCAACGATGAATCCACGGACGAGAGCAAGCAACTGATCGAGGCCTTCATTGCACAACACCCGCACTTCGCGCTGAAGGACATCCGCCACGGAGGGAAACCGGTCGCCGTTTGGGCCGGCATCCAGCAGGCCAGGGGGGGGATCGTTCTCTTCACCGACATGGATCAGTCCACCCCCATCTCCGAGCTGGACAAGCTGCTGCCCTGGTACGATCAAGGGTTTCAGGTGGTGATCGGCTCGCGCGGCGGGACGCGCGAAGGGTTCAACATTATGCGCAAACTGGGCAGCTTTGTCTTCCGCACGCTGCGCAGCCTCTTCCTCCTGCGCGGCATCAAGGACACGCAGTGCGGCTTCAAGACCTGCCGCCGCGAAGCTGCGCTCGAAGCATTCCCCAAGCTGCAATTCTTCAAACAAGCGGGCCAACCCACGGGGTGGAAGGTCTCAGCCTATGATGTCGAGCTGCTCTTTCTGTTCGAAAAGGCCGGCCTCGCCATCAAAGAGGTGGAAGTCGTTTGGCTGAATCGCGATGTCAGCGATACCAAGGGGCAGCAGGGCGACACCGCGCGTTACCTGCGCGAATCGCTCGACATGGCGCGCGAGATCTACCGGGTGAAGCGCAACGAGCTGCGCGGCTTATATGAGACTCAGGGCGTGAAATAGCGCCATAGCCGCGTCACCGGCCGCGCCTCCAATCGAGCCAACCGTAACAGGCTCTTCTCAACCCCCACCGGATTGCGTTCGACCAGCACCGCGTCGCGCCCCAGCCGCGCCGCAACCACTCCTGTCGTGCCCGAACCGGCGAAGAAATCGCCCACCAGGTCGCCGGGGCGGCTGGAAGCCTTGACGATGCGCTCCAGCAGCGCCTCGGGCTTCTGCGTCTCGTAACCGACGCGCTCCGAGTGAATCCTGGCCACCACCGGGAAATACCACCAATCCTCCGGCACCTTGCCGCGCGCCAGGTCGGGCATCTTCCCGAAACCGGCCTTGGGGCTGCTGGCGAAAGTCTTCACCGTCGACGCATCATAGGGCACGCGCACGGCATCGGCATCGAAGAAAGCACCGGCCGACCGCGTGTAGGCCAGGATCGTATCGTGTTTGCGCTTGAACGCGCTGCGGATGGGGGATGGGCCGTGGTAGCACCAGATGATCTCGTTGAGGAAGCGCTCGCGGCCGAAAAGGCGGTCCAACGCCACCTTAACGTAGTGCACCGCGTGCCAGTCCAGGTGCACGTAGAGCGTGCCGCTGGGCGCCAGCAGATCGCGACAGGCGGCCAGGCGCTCGTTCAACCAGGCCAGGTAGCCGTCGAAATCCTGGTCATCGCGGTACGCCGTCATGGCCCGAGCGACGCGATCGTGTGCGCCGGCCACCCGCGCCGCGTACACCTTGCCGGAGCCGAAAGGCGGATCGACATAGATGAGCTGGAACCGTCCTGCCCACTCTGCCGTCATCCATTGACACAACGCCAGGTTCTCGGCGCAATAGAGGTCGACCGCAGCCGGCCCCGCGCCGGTTAGCTCGGATGCCAACGGGATCGCGACCGGCGCGGCGTCAAGCTCGGCGCCTGCCAGCTCGGGCAGGTTGAGTTGGGTGTAGTTGTGCTCGTACGCGCCGCGGCCCATGCGCGGCATGATACCGCAATGAAGGGAGTTGTGCAAAGCGTGGTGCGTGGTGCGTTGGTATATTGGTAGATTGGTAGATTGGTAAATTGGTAGGTTGCTGTCTCCCAATCTCCCAATCTCCCAATCTCCCAATCTCCCAATTTACCAATTTACCAATTTACCAATATACCAATTTACCAATATACCAATCAGACGCACAGATTAGCCTAAATCAAAGCATTCGGATAAAATGCAGCGAAGATCGGCTATAGAGAGGCGTTACTGATGAGTTTTTCCTGGCCGTGGGCCAAACAAAAAGCAAAAATCGTCTGGATCGACTTGGGCGACCTGGGCGACCTGGTGCACCCGGAAGGGCCGCACGAACAGTGGCAGGATCACGGGCTGGGCCTGCTGCGCACCATCCTCCAGCGCAACGGCATCCCAACGGATGTCGTGTCGACGCGCGCCGTCACCGCGTGGGATCAATTGGCCCGCCAGGTGGCCGGTTACGACATGGCGCTGATGAACATCCGCAGCTACACCTTCCCCAGCGGCAAAAAGGCGGCCGAGGTCTTCAAAGAGGTCAACCCGCAGGGCCTGGTGCTGGCTGGGGGCATGCACGCAACCGTCGCCCCGGACGAGATGCTTGAGGTGCCGGCGTTCGACAAAATCTGCCAGGGTGCGGGCGAGCAGGTGATCGTCGACCTGGTGCGCGATCCGGCCGCGTTCCCCAGGTTGTTCACAGGCCCCAGCGCGCCGTCCATGGCCGAGTGGCCGATGCTGGATCGCACCCTGTGGCCCAAGCCGGCCAGCCGTAAGCTGGCGCGCCGCTTCAACTGGCCCCTGGAGCCGGAGTGCGGTTGGGGCCCGGCGCCTGTCGCCACCCTGCTCACCAGTCGCGCCTGCCCGTGGCAGTGCGTGTTCTGTAACGAGAGCTCCTACCTGCCCAACATGGGCCGCAAGCCGGTGGATCAGGTGATCGACGAGCTGAATTACCTGGACAACCACTATGGCATCGGCTCGGTGGTGATCCATGACTCGATGTTCTTCCAGAACCCAAGCTGGCTGAAAGAATGGATCGAGAAGTATCCGCGCAAGGCCAACCAGCGCTGGGCCTATTGGGCAGCCGGCCGCGCCGACACCGTGCGCCAGTGGCCCGACCTGTTCGAGGCGCTGGTGCGCGAGACCAACTGGAACATGGTCTCCATCGGTTTCGAATCGGGCAGCGACCGCATCCTGCGGCTGCTGAACAAGGAATGCACCGAGGAAGACAACGCCTTCGCCATCGACCTGGTCAACCGCATCGGCGACGACATGGCGCGGCAGGGCAAGCAGCCCGTCCGCTTCTGGTCCAACATCATGCTGGGCATCCCCGGCGAGCTGCCCGAGGATGCGTTCAAGACCATGCGGATGCTGAAACGGATGAAGCGCGTCTTCCCGTCCATCTCGTTCTACGCGCCCTATCCCGGCTCGGCCCTGGGGTTCCAGCTCATCGCCGAGGGCAAGAGCCGCATGTCCAAGGAGAACTATCACCGCTTCCCCGACGATGAAAAAGTCTTGGGTGTGAACTATCAATTCTACCGCGAGCTGCTGGCCGGCAAGTATGACGCCGACGTCAACCAGGGCCTCAGCCCGGAAGAGCAGGGCCGAGGATATCAAGGACTTTACGCGCGAGCGCTGGCAAAAGCATAGGACGGTAGATTGGTAGATTGGTAGACTGGTACTCCCAGCCTCCTAATCTACCAATTTACCAGTCACCAATCTACCGAGTCACCAACCCATGAGCAGCTTCAGCACCCCCCACTTCATGTATCTGTTCGCCATGACGAACGGCAAGAAAAAGCTGGCCTACGGCCAGTCGCCCGAGGACGCTCTCGACATCCTGCGCATCCGCCTGAGCGAAGCTGAGATGGCCGAGATCATCCCGGACCAGTTCCAGAAGATCAACCAGCGCCAGTTGCAGCAGTACGCCCGGGAATTGGGATAATGTAGGGGCGGGTTTTCCGTGCTTACCGCAGGTCTTCCATCAATGGCGGCAATACCGTTAAGTCTGGCCTTCTTTCTAGGGCGGGGCAACCCGCCCCTGCCCGCCGGCCGCCACATCCTCCGCGCCATGTTGGACGGCGCGACCCTCAAAGCACACCGCACGCTCGACGGCCAGAAGACCTACGCCCTCCATCCGCTGGATGGCCCCGACGAGATCGTGGAGCGCGCCGCGGTCGAGGCCCTCAAGCGACAGGGGCTCATCGCCAGCAACATGAAGTTCCCCGCCGCAACGTATGTGTTGACGGAGTGCGGGGTCGCGACGGCTGCACAGCGCTAAGCACCCAACAACGTTTTTTTGCCTCCGTCCTATCCATCCAACCTCTCACACTCCGCTAACGCGACGCCAACGCTATACTAACGAGTAGTTGGTAGAGTGGTATATTGGTAATTGGTAGAAGGCAAACTACCGGTGATGCATCAATTACCAATCTACCAAGTACCAATCTACCGCTTCCAGGTAGCGCGGAGGTCACTATGCGTCTCGACAAATTCACCCAACGCGGGCAGGAGGCGATCGTCGCCTCCCAGGAGCTCGCGCAAACCTATAATCACAGCCAGATCGAGCCGGAGCACCTGCTGCTGGCGCTGCTGCAGCAGACCGACGGCGTCGTGCCGGAGATCATCAGCCAGGTGGGCGCGGACCCACAGGCGATCCAGAGCCAGCTTGCAGCCGAACTGGCGCGGCGGCCCAAGGCGTATGGCAGCAATGTGCAGCCGGGCGTGAGCGGCCAGCTTTCCCGCGTTATCCAGGATGCGCAGGGCGAGACCGCGGCCATGCACGACGACTACGTCAGCACGGAGCACCTGCTGCTGGCGCTGCTCGGCGCCAACGGCGGAGAAGCCGCGAAGATGTTGGGCCGGCTCGGGGTCACGCGCGATCGCGTGTTGGCCGCGCTCACCGCGATCCGCGGCAGCCAGCGCGTCACCAGCCAGAACCCCGAAGATACCTACAAGGCGCTGGAGAAGTACGGCCGCGACATGACGCAGCTCGCGCGGCAGGGCAAGCTCGACCCGGTCATCGGCCGCGACGAGGAGATCCGCCGCACCATCCAGATCCTCAGCCGGCGCACCAAGAACAACCCCGTGCTCATCGGCGAGCCGGGCGTGGGCAAGACCGCCATCGTCGAGGGGCTGGCCCAGCGCATCGTGCGGGGTGACGTGCCGGAGGGGCTGAAGGATAAGCGCGTGGTCGCGCTGGACATGGGCGCGCTGGTCGCAGGGGCCAAGTACCGCGGCGAGTTCGAGGAACGGCTCAAGGCGGTGTTGAAGGAGATCACCGACGCGGCCGGCCAGGTAATCCTGTTCATCGACGAGCTGCACACCGTCGTGGGCGCGGGCGCGGCGGAAGGCGCGATGGACGCCTCCAACATGCTGAAACCGATGCTGGCGCGCGGGGAGCTGCACGCCATCGGCGCCACCACCCTGGACGAGTACCGCAAGCACATCGAGAAGGACCCGGCGCTGGAGCGGCGCTTCCAGCCGGTGTTGGTGGAGGAGCCGTCGGTCGAGGACACCATCTCGATCCTGCGCGGGCTGAAAGAGCGCTACGAGGTGCACCACAACGTGCGCATCACCGACGCGGCCGTCATCGCTGCGGCCACGCTGTCGCACCGCTACATCGCGGACCGCTTCCTGCCCGACAAGGCCATCGACCTGATCGACGAGGCCGCCAGCCGGCTGCGCATGGAGATCACCTCCGACCCGGCCGAGCTGGATGAGATCAAACGCCGCGTGATGCAGCTCGAGATCGAACGCGAAGCGCTGAAGAGGGAGAGCGACGCGGCCTCCAAGGAGCGGCTGGCAGCCCTGGAGCGCGAGCTGGCCGACTTGCAGGAGGATCAACGCAGCCTGGACGCCCGGCTGAACCGCGAGCGCGAAGTGATCGAGCGGGTGGCCGGCGTCAAGCAGCAGATCGAGGAGACGCGCCACGAGATGGAGACCGCGCAACGCCGGTACGACTACAACCGCGCGGCCGAGCTGCAGTACGGCAAGCTGGCCGAGCTGGAGCGCACCCTCAAGGAGGCTGAGGCGCAACTGGGCGAGATGCAGGGCCGCGGCATGCTCCTGAAGGAAGAGGTCGGCGCCGAAGAGGTCGCCGAGGTGGTGTCGACCTGGACGCATGTCCCGGTCAGCAAGCTGCTCGAAGGCGAAATCGAGAAGCTGCTGCGGATGGAGGACCGCCTGCACGCGCGGGTGGTCGGCCAGGATGAGGCGGTGGCAGCGATCGCCGCGGCGGTCCGCCGCGCCCGCGCCGGCCTGCAAGACCCCAACCGGCCCATCGGCAGCTTCATCTTCCTGGGACCTACCGGCGTCGGCAAGACCGAGCTGGCCCGCGCGCTGGCCGAGTTCCTGTTCGACGACGAAGCCGCCATGATCCGCATCGACATGAGCGAGTACCAGGAGCGCCACACCGTCAGCCGGCTGATCGGCGCGCCGCCCGGCTACGTGGGCTACGACGAGGGCGGCCAGCTCACCGAGGCGGTCAGGCGCAAGCCGTACAGCGTGGTGCTGTTCGATGAGATCGAAAAGGCGCATCGCGAGGTGTTCAACACGCTGCTCCAGCTCCTGGACGACGGCCGGCTGACCGACGGCCACGGCCGCACGGTGGACTTCAAGAACACCGTCGTGATCATGACCAGCAACATCGGCAGCCAGTACATCAACGATCCGGCGCTCAGCGATGCGCAACGCGCCGAGCGCGCGCTCAACGCCCTGCGCCAGGCGTTCCCGCCGGAATTCCTGAACCGCGTGGATGAGATCGTGACCTTCCACAGCCTGACCCGTGCGGACCTGGCGAAGATCGTGGACATTCAACTGCGGCGGCTCGACAAGATGCTGGCCGAACGCGGCCTCACCCTGCGCCTGACCGATCGAGCGCGCGACTTCCTCGCCGAAGCCGGGTACGATCCGGCCTACGGCGCGCGGCCGCTCAAGCGGGCCATCCAGGAACACCTGCAGAACCCGCTGGCCCTGGCGCTGCTGCAGGGCAAGTTCCCGCGCGGCAGCACGGTGGTGGCGGACGTCGAGAACGGCAGGATCGTGTTTGCGTAAGGGATAGCGGCATTGGTATCGAACGAACGGCCTCCCGTAGATTGCCTTCTACGGGAGGCCGCTGTGTATCCGCATCTGGAAAAAGTTTCGGAATCGAGCCTTCAGGCGGTCTGTGTGCGGACACCGAGAGACCGGCTAAAGCCTCTGGTCCGGCGGTAGGCCACTCGTGCCCCCGGTCCCGAACACATCGGAACACATCGCAAGTCTTTGACTCAGACAGACAGGCCCTCTATAATGTAATTTCGATTGCGAAGGAAGGACATAGAAAAATGATTGGTGGATCAAGCTCAAGCAGCAGACCGCTGCCGGTGGCGGTTATCCTGCTGTTGGGCAGCCTCTTGCTGGCCGGCTGTGCGCCGGCCGCGCAGCCCCAAACCGGCGCAGCCGGGACCGGTGGCTCACTCAACGTGTTGGCTGTGGAGACCTTCCTGGCCGACATCGCACAGAACGTGGCCGGCGACCGGGTGCAAGTGGCCGCGCTGATCCCGGCCGGCGTGGATCCGCACGCGTTCCAGCCCACCCCGCAGGATGTGGCGCGTATCGCCGACAGCCGGGTGCTCATCATCAATGGCGCCGGCCTTGAGGGATGGCTGCAAGACGTGCTTGACAACGCGGGCGGCCAGCGCCTGACCATCGAAGCCGCCGCAGGCCTGGCAAGCCGCCAGCCCCGCGCGGATGAGCTGATTGAGGCCGAACACGCAGCCGAGGGAGATCCCCACTTCTGGCTGGACCCAATCAACGTGATCAGGTACGCCGATAACATCCGGGATGGCCTGAGCCAGGTCGATCCCACGGGCAAGGAAACCTATGCCAGGAATGCGGAGGCGTATGTCGGCAAGCTGCGCGAGCTGGATTCCTGGATCCGTGAAGAGGTACAGCAGATCCCGGAGTCGCGGCGCTTATTGGTCACCAACCACGAAAGCTTCGGCTACTTCGCCGATCGCTACGGCTTCCGCGTGGTCGGCACGGTGATCCCCAGCGTCAGCACCGCCGCGTCCCCTTCGGCCCAGCAGATGGCGGGGCTGATAGACCGCCTGGTGGCGACCGGCGCACCGGCGGTCTTCCTGGAAGCAGGGGCAAACCCACAGCTCGCCAACCAACTGGCCCAAGAGACCGGCATCAAAATCGTGTCCGATCTTTACACCCATTCGGTCGATCCGGCCGATGCCAACGCGCCCACGTATCTCGACATGATGCGGTATAATACGCGCAAGATCGTCGACGCATTGCGGTAGGGGCGGCCCTCGCGGCCGCCCTATCGGGGCAGGTGCAAGACCTGCCCCTACCATGTTGTCCGCCACAAAGGAACTCGATGGCATTCAGATCCCTCATTCGCAAACCGGAAGTGCACCGGCCTGATGCGCCGGTTGTGGAATTCCACGGCGTCACCCTGCACTACGGGGATGGCAAGCCTGCCCTCGAAGATGCCACGTTCTCGTTGGCGCGCGGCGAACGCGTCGCGATCGTCGGCCCCAACGGCGCGGGCAAGACCTCGCTCCTGAAAGCCATCGCAGGCATCCTGACTCCCGCGGCCGGCACGGTCGATGTGTACGGCGCAGTCGCGGGCGGCCACATCTGCATCGGCTACGTGCCGCAGCGCTCGCAGGTGGATTGGAACTTCCCGGTCACCGTGGCCGACGTCGTGCTGATGGGCCGAGTGGCGCGCATAGGGCTCTTTCGCCAGGCTGGCCGCGACGACCACCGGCTGGTGGCGGAGAGCCTGGCCCAGGTTAACATGGGCGGGCTTGCCAATCGGCAGATCGGTGAGCTTTCAGGGGGACAGCAGCAGCGGGTCTTCATCGCCCGCGCCCTGGCCCAGGAGGCCGAGCTGCTGCTGATGGACGAGCCGCTCACCGGGCTGGATTTGCCATCGCAAGAAGCGATTTTCGACATCCTTGACCTGCTGCGCGCGCGCCGGCTGACCGTCCTGGTCTCCACGCACGACCTTCAATTGGCTGCGGATCGCTTCGACCGGCTGATGCTGCTCCGGCGCCGGATCATCGGCTTCGGCAGCGCGGCAGAGGTGCTGACTCCCCCTAACCTGCGCCTGGCCTATGGCTCGCACATGACGGTGATCCATGAGACCGAGGCCGACCTGGCGGTGAGCGACACCTGCTGCGAGGGAGATGAGGAGCATCACCATGATTGATTGGCTGCTCGCTCCGCTGCAATATCAATTCATGATTCGCGGCCTGCTGGCCGCGGTCACGGTCGGCATCGTCTGCGGCGTGTTGGGCACCTACGTGGTGCTGCGCAGCATGGCGTTCTTCGGCGACGCCCTGGCCCATGCCATCCTGCCCGGCGTGGCCGTGGCCTATCTGGTCGGCGGCGGCGCGCAAGGATCGTTGTTCCTGGGCGCACTGGTGGCTGGGATCGCGACCGCCCTCGGCATCGGCGCGATCAGCAAGAGCGGGCAGATCAAAGAGGACACGGCCATCGGCGTGCTGTTCGCCGCAATGTTCGCGCTGGGGGTCGCGCTGATCTCCACCGTGCGCAACTTCAGCGTCGATCTGACCCACTTCATGTTTGGCAACGTGCTGGGGGTGTCGGCAGCCGACCTGCGGCTGACCGCGATCTTCGGCGGGCTGGTCGTGCTGCTCGTCGTCGCCTTCTACAAGGAGTTCCTGGTCATCTCGTTCGATCCGGTGTTGGCGAGCATCCTGCGCCTGCCGGCCCAACTGTTCCGCTATCTGCTGCTGGTGATGCTGGCCGTCACCATCGTCATTGCGCTGCAAACCGTGGGTGTGGCGCTGATGGTTGCGATGCTGATCACCCCGGCGGCAACCGCTTCGCTGTTGACCCGCCGCCTGCCGGTGATGATGGCCGCGGCCGCGACGATCGGCGCCCTCTCCGGCGTCGTCGGGATTTACCTGTCCTACTACGTCAACGTCGCATCGGGCGCGGCGATCGTGCTGGTGTGTACGGCGTTCTTCCTGCTGGCGCTCTTCTTCGCGCCCACGCGCGGTGCGGTCTGGCGCTTCGCGCGCAACCGGGGGTGGATGCCTGAGTAACGCAATCCGGCGGATTGCGTCGAGCGCTTGATTTGACAGCCCGCCAATGATCGGGTACACTCGCATCCTGATTGGGGAGTAGCCCACCTCTTTCATGGGGATTGAGGCGGACAGTCGTCAATACGGAGCATCTGCTCCCGGCTGTCCTAAGTGTTTCGACACAACAGGCGAGACCATCACGACTTCAAGCCGTGGGGTCTCGCCTTTTTGCATCCTGCGGCCAACGACTATTCTGGTCAGGAGGCACCGTGGGCAGCGTTTCATTTTCCTACTGGCAGGCGCGATGACGAAGTTCCATTACCTGAAGGTTGGGCTGGCAGCGATACTGGGCTTCGTGGGCGTCAAGATGTTGATCGCCGGCTTCTTCAAGATTCCGGTCGGTCTCTCGCTGGGCGTCATCGCCACGATACTGATCGTTGCAGTCGCGGCGTCTTTGCTGCGCGCCCGCTATTGGGGCGCCGGCCCGGACCGCGCAGTCGAACAACCGACGTCCGCTGGGTGATCCTGCGGACGCTGCGGCACAGGAGATAAGAAGACACCATGCACTTCGACCTATCACAGATCATTCAAACCGTCGGATACATCGGCCTGTTCGCGATCGTGTTCGCGGAATCGGGGCTGTTCTTCGGCTTCTTCCTGCCCGGAGACAGCCTGCTGCTCACGGCCGGGTTGTTGGCTTCGCAGGGTAAGCTGGAGCTCGCTGTGCTGCTGCTTATCCTGCCTGTTGCGGCAATCCTCGGGGACGGCGTCGGCTACTGGTTCGGAAAACGAACGGGATCGCGCATCTTCAGCCGCGACGAGTCTCTGCTCTTCCGCCGCAAAAACCTGCTGGCGGCACGCGCGTTTTACGACCGGCACGGCGGGAAGACCATCGTGCTGGCTCGCTTCATGCCGTTCATCCGCACCTTCGCGCCCATCGTTGCCGGCGCAGTTGAGATGCCCTATCGCCGCTTCTTGGCCTTCAACATTGCGGGAGCGCTGCTGTGGGGTGTCGGCGTGACCCTGGCGGGCTACTACCTCGGCCAGGTGATTCCGGACATTGACCGCTACTTCCTGGCCGTGGTCGGGGCGGTGATCCTGGTCTCGGCACTGCCGGCGATGACGCACCTGTTCAAAGAGTACGGTCCAACCCTCCGCCGCCTGGCCGCTGAGCGGCTCAATATCGGCTGGGGTCGCGGAACGCTGGCGCCTATAGCGGTGGAAGTCGAACCCGAGATCGAGCTGCACGACACGCGCGATATGGATGCGAGATGAGCAACCGCAGGCTGCACCCAAAGACGCTACCATAGGGACCCTGGCAAGACACCTCGGGCCGATTTTTCTGGCCGCCCCCTCTGGGTTATACTGATCCCACCCAAGAGGATCCGGAAAGCTCAGATTAAGTATCCGTCCGAGGTGTCGAGATGTCCACGCTCTCTACGCTCAATCCCATTCTTCAAGCACTTCTCGCTACCCTGTTCACCTGGGGCCTGACCGCCGCGGGTGCAGCGACCGTATTTCTGGCACGCAACGTTAACCGGGCCTTGCTGAACGCCATGCTGGGCTTCGCCGCCGGCGTGATGATCGCGGCCAGCTTCTGGTCGCTGCTCGCGCCCGCCATCGAGATGTCGGAAGGAACCGGCGTGCCCGGCTGGATCCCGGCCGTCATCGGCTTCCTGCTGGGCGGCGCGTTCCTGTGGGGAGTGGATCACATCCTGCCTCACCTGCACCTGGGGCTGCCCCTGGAGGAGGCTGAAGGGATCAAGACCTCCTGGCAGCGCAGCGTACTGCTGGTGACGGCCATCACCCTGCACAACTTCCCGGAAGGCCTGGCCGTAGGCGTGGGGTTCGGCGCGGTGGCCGCGGGATTGCCGGTGGCTTCCCTCTCCGGCGCGGTCGCACTGGCCATCGGCATCGGCCTCCAAAATTTCCCGGAAGGGCTGGCGGTCTCGATGCCGCTGCGCCGCGAGGGGTTCTCACGACTCAAAAGCTTCCTGTATGGGCAGGCGTCCGGCATCGTGGAGCCGATCGCGGGCGTGATCGGCGCGGCCGCGGTGCTGCTGATGCGGCCGCTCCTGCCCTACGCGCTGAGCTTCGCCGCCGGCGCCATGATCTACGTCGTGGTTGAGGAGCTGATCCCCGAATCGCAGCAAGGCCACGAGACCCACATGTCCACGATCGGCGCGATGGTGGGGTTTGCGGTCATGATGCTGTTGGATGTGGCGTTGGGATGACCTCACCCCCGGCCCCTCTCCTGAGCCGGAAAGATGGCTCAGGAGAGGGGAGAAATCGCATCCGCGTACAGGAGTCAATGCCATGCTCACCCTCACCCATCGTATCCCCGGCCTGGTCCTGACCGATCACGAATTCACCGTCCCGCTGGACTATGCGCGGCCGGACGGCGAACAGATCACGGTCTTTGCCCGCGAAGTCGTTGCGCCTGACAAGGAGACGGCCGATCTGCCCTGGCTGGTCTTCTTCCAGGGCGGGCCCGGCTTCGGCGGACCCCGGCCCGATGGCCGCACCGGCTGGCTCAAGCGCGCGCTGCAAGACTACCGCGTCCTGCTGCTGGACGACCGCGGCACGGGCCGCAGCACGCCGTTGACGCACCAGACGTTGGCATGGCGCGGCTCACCCGAAGCGCAGGCCGGATACGTAGCGCATTTCCGCGCCGACAACATCGTGCGCGACGCCGAGTTGATCCGCCGGGAGTTGCTGGGGCCGGAGGGCAAATGGAGCATCCTGGGGCAGAGCTTCGGCGGCTTCTGCGTGGCCCACTATCTTTCGGCCGCACCGGGCAGCCTGCGTGAGGCGATCACGACCGGCGGGCTGCCGCCGCTGAACCGCCCGGTGGATGACATCTACAAGGCGACCTATCACCGCCTTCTGGGCAAGAATCGCCTCTACTTTGAGCGCTATCCCGACGACGTCGAGCGGGCGCGGGAAATCGTCGACTATCTCGCCGGCCACGATGTCCGGCTGCCCGGCGGCGGGCAGCTCTCCCCGCGGCGGTTCCAGCAATTAGGGATCGCTTTCGGGATGAGCGATGGCTTCGAGCCGATCCACTACCTGCTGGAAGGCGCGTTCGTAGCGGGTCCGGCTGGCCGCGAGTTAAGCTACACCTTCTTGCGAGATTTCGAGCATCGTTTCAGCTTCGAGACCAACCCGATCTACATCCTGCTGCACGAGCCGGAATTCTGCCAGCACGAGGCGTCGCGCTGGTCGGCCGAGCGGGTGCGCGCGGCATTCCCGGAGTTTGACCTGGCTCCGGACAAGCCGGTCCTGTTCACCGGCGAGATGGTCTATCCATGGATGATGGCGGAGTACGCGGCGCTGCGTCCACTGCAGGCGTGCGCCGAGATCCTGGCCGAAAAGGCGGATTGGCCGCGGCTCTACGATCTCGATATCCTACGCGCCAACACCGTGCCCGTGGCCGCCGCAGTCTATCTCGACGATATGTACGTGGAGTCGGCCTACCAGCAGGAAACCGCGGCCTTCATCCCGGGCGTGCGCGCCTGGATCACCAACGAATACGAGCACAACGCCCTGCGCGCCGATGGCGAGCGGCTGCTAGACCGGTTGTTAGGGATGCTGCACGGCGAGGTGTGACGGGGAAATTGGTACATTGGTACATTGAAGGGCTGGCCTTCTTGTCTACCAATCTACCAGTTTACCAATCTACCGACCTCACCACACTAGCGCCAAACACGTCACCCCGCCGTCCGCCTTGACGAACTCGGTAGTAGGAACGAGCAGCACCTCGAACCCGTGCCTGCGCAGCCGGGCCGCCGTCTTGGGATAGCCGGCCGGTAGGATCACCTTGTCGCCGGTGCCCAGCGCGTTGCACGCGTACGCCTCGTCCGCCGGCACGCGCAGCACCTCGCAGCGCGCCAGCCCCGGATGCAGAGTGAATCCCTCAACGGCCAACAGCACACCCTGGCCCAGGTGCGTCACCGCGCTGAGCAGATGCAGGTAGCCGTCCACAGGCGCCTCCAGCACGGGAAGACCTGGCGGAGCAGATAACGCAACCGCCAACTGCGCAATGCCGGCGCGATTCGTGCGCTCGGAACGCCCCACCACCACCCGGTCCGGCAGGATCAGCACGTCGCCCCCCTCCAACGTGCCGGGCGGGACGATGTGCGCCAGCGGGAAGCGGCCGGCCAGGGCCTCAGCGGCCGCCGCCTCCTCGCCGCGCCGGCTGGTTGCGCCGGGCCGCGCGATGATCGCCATGCCCGCGATCACCAGCGCCGGGTCCTGCATGAAGCAGCTATCGGGGTAGCGCTCGTCGGCCGGCAGCACCTCCACCTGAACGCCGGCCGCGGCCAGCGCCTGGCAATATTCGGCGTGCTGCGCCTGGGCCAACGCCACGTCGATGGCCGCGCCGGACGAGCTGATGGCGTGCGCAAAGCTGTTTCCAGGCGGTCTCACCAGTGCATGCTGGATCATTCGAGGATCCCCCGCACCTTGACGGCCACCGCGGCGCCCAGCTTCGGCAGCTCGGACGCATCGAGATGGATCCCGTCCACCGGGCTGGAGCGGATAACGGCCGCCGTATCCAGAAACTCGCAGTCGAACTCGGTTGCGATCGCGCGGTAGCAGCCCCCCAGGTCGCGCGATGTCTCGTCCGCGCCCGCGAACATGTCTTCGAAGACCGTGCCCGCGACGCAGGTCGGCGGCGGGGCCAGCAGCAGCACCTGCGGCGGCATCCCCTCGGGACCCCAGGGGGACAGGAAAATCAGCTCCACCAGCGCACCGGCAGCCCGCGCGATATCCCACGCCGACAGGCCGAAGCGATGCTTCAGGTCGTTGGTGCCCAACATCAGCACCACCAGGTCGATGGGATGGTGCGACTCCAGGCAGGGAAGCAGGTACGTCTTGCCGCTCTTGTATTCCCCCTCCACCGGATCGGGCCAGACGGTCGTCCGGCCGTTGAGCCCCTCCGGGATCACCTGGTACGCCGGCCCCAACTCCCGCGCCAGCACGCTGACCCAACGCTGCGCCAGCGGGTAGCGGTCCTCACTGACAGGATCGTAACCCCACGTATTCGAATCGCCGTAACAAAGGATCGTTCTCATGGCATTCTCTCTTGTTGGACTCGAGGCTTTAGCCGGTCACGCTCGTTGTCCACAAAAAACCGGCTGAAGCCTCGAATCCAAAACTTTGCCCAACCCACTATAACACGTCCAAGCCATTGCACCAAGCGCCTCGCACCAATGGTATAATGATACTCTGAGATCCACTCATAAATCGGGCGGGGTCCAACCCTGCAGCAGGGCGGCGATGC
>CAYYTK010000042.1:0-33635 GCA_964474695.1 uncultured Anaerolineales bacterium | reverse complement strand
GCGGCCCCCCGCGATGAACGCCGCGCAATTGTAAAGCCGGCCGTCTACCGGCAGCGGCAGCCCGACCACGGCCGCGATATCGGCAGCCTGGGCCGCAGCGGCGACTGCCGCCAAGGCCTCACGCGCCCGGTCGAGGAGCAAGCCCTGGAAAAACAGGTCCCCGCAAGAGTAGCCGGTCAGGCACAGCTCAGGAAAGAGCGCCAGGCGGCAGCCCCGGCCGGCCGCCTGCTGCAGCGCGGCGACGATGGCCCCGGTGTTGAACGCGACATCGGCTACGCGCAGCTCAGGCGACACGACCGCGGCGCGCACGAAACCGAGAGAGGGCGCGGAGAGAAGCGATGACGAAGTCATGGCGAACTCCAAACTGAAGGGTGACAATCGAAGCTACCTTGGGAGCAAATCGCTTGCGCCGTCGGCAGCTATGGCCCCATTGTAAACCAGCCGGCAAGCCTGGTCAATACCGACCGGGTGCGTCTCAATTTCGGGCGCGAGCATCCTGAGCGGAGTCCCGCCGCGGTCCGCGGGACGTAGTCGAAGGATGCGGCCTTGCCGACGACCGCTCCGCACCCTTCGACTACGGTCGGCGAACTGATGCCGACCTCCGCTCAGGATGCTCCGCTGATTTTTGCCCCCAAGTTAAGACGCACCCTACCAACCAGGGCGACTTGACGCTGCCCGTCACCCATGCGATAATCTTTCACAAAGGGAACGACATTCTTACTGAAGGAGACTCGCGTCATGATCAACACAAAGGACCGTCCTGATCGCCACACTGAGACCCTGCCCGCCGGCAAGACGATCGCCATTTGCCGCTGTTGGCAATCGGAGGCATTCCCCTATTGCGACGGCACGCATCGCAAGGTGAACGCCGAGGGCCAGGATAAGGTCGGCCCGGCCATCATCAAGGCCATCCCGGTTGTCGAGTCTGAATAATCTTGAAGCGCCTGATAGCTTACCTGTTTCTCAGTGTCGGGATCGTCTCGCTTGTCTTGCTGGCCGGCTGCATCGGGCAGGTGATCACGCGCGTGACGCCGACGCCCAGCGCCACGCCCACCATCGAGGTGACCACGGCGGCGACGCTGCGGCCCACTGCAACCCCGGCGCCCTACACTCCCGCACCGACAGCCACCCCCACCGTGAGTCCCACGCCGATCGTTTATCGGATCGCCAAGGGCGACACTTTGCTGGCTGTGGCCCAGAAATTCGGGGTGACGGTGCGCGCGCTGCAGGACACCAACGGCATCACCGACCCGCGCGCGCTGCGGGTCGGCCAGGAGCTGTTAATCCCGGAGCCCGCGGTGGGCGCGGCAGGCGCCACGGCGACAGTCGAGCCGACCCCGCTGCCGTTCGCGGCGGAGAACGTGAGCTTCGCCAACTCCCAGTTGGGCGGCCTGTGGTGCTTCGGCGAAATCCGCAACACGACGGGGACCGACCTGGAACAGGCCGGCGTCACCGTCTCGCTGCTGGATGAGACAGGTGAGGTGGTGGCTGAAGCCCAGGATTACGTTCAAGTCGAGCTGCTGCGGCCCGGGGAGCGCGCGCCTTTTGCTCTCCGCTTCCAGGCGCCACCCCAATCCTTTGCCAGTTATCTGGTGGCGCCCTGGAAGGGCGTACAGGGCTACATGGGCGGCTATTACTTCGACCTGGTGGGCCAGGAAACACAAGGCGAGGGGGAACGCTACGCCATCTACACGGTCAGTGGTTTCATCGCCAACACCGGCCCCGAGGATGCGGTGGATGTGGTTGTGACCATCACCCTGTACGACGCGCTGGGGCGGGTGATCGGCACGCGGCGCGCGCCGCCGGCGTACAACGTGATCCCCAGGGGGGGGCGGTCCGAGTTCAGCATCGAGTTGACGCCGGCCGGAGGCCCGGTGGCCGATTTCGCCGTGCAGGCGTTGGGGCGCCGGCTGCTCACGCCGACGCCGACGCCGGGGTAAGATCGTGGCGCAATCCGCTGGATTGCGCGCCACGGCCAGGCAATAACACTGGGGTGAGGACGCCTGTGGCACAAGCCCCGAAGCGGACGCGGATCAACACCAGGAACTCCAAATGTAGGCACTACGGCGGCATCCTGAGCGAAGCACGGCGGCATCCTGAGCGGAACGAAGTGCAGCCGAAGGATCGCCGTGCGTAGTCGTCCTTCGACTCAGCTCAGGAGGTGCGGCCCCCGGCAAGGCCGGGGGTGCGGTCCCATCTGCCCGCTCCGGCCTCCTTCGACTGCGGACGCCGGGCCGCGGCCCGGCGCCTCCGCTCAGGATGCCTCCGCTCGCGTTTGCATTTGGAATTACTGGATCAACACGGGTAACCGCAGATGATGACGGGTGATATCCTGCCTGCGCTGCTGCGCGGGCTGCTGCTGGGCTTCGCGATCGCCGCGCCGGTGGGGCCCATCGGCATCCTCTGCATCCGCCGCACCCTGGCTGCGGGCCGGACGACCGGCTTCGTATCCGGCCTGGGCGCCGCGACCGCGGATGTGCTGTACGGCTGCATCGCCGCATTCGGCCTGACCGCGGTGTCGGGGCTGCTCGTGCGCCAGCAGGGCTGGCTGCGCCTGGCCGGCGGGCTGTTCCTCTGCTATCTCGGCGCGAAAACCCTGCTCTCCCGGCCGTCGGCCGAGCCCGCGGCTGCCGACGGCCGCGGCTATGTCGGCGCGTACCTCTCCACCCTGGCGCTGACCCTCACCAATCCCATGACGATCTTCGCGTTCCTGGCGGTCTTCGCCGGGCTGGGTGTTGGGCAAACGGTCAACGGCTACGCGGCAGCGGCCGCGGTCGTGCTCGGCGTGTTCCTGGGCTCGGCCTCATGGTGGTTCCTGCTCAGCGGAGGAGTCAGCCTGCTGCGGGGCAAGCTCGGTGCGCAGCATCTGCTGTGGATCAACCGGGTTGCGGGTGTGATTATCGTGGGGTTCGGGATCGCAGCGCTGTGGGGTGTATTGAAGAATTACTGAGCCCGGCTCGATGGTGAGAAGGAGGAAAATGGACGCTCTCGAGGCAATTCGCAAGCGCAGAAGCATCCGCCGATATACAGGCCAAGCGATTCCTGTGGCGGATTTGGAGACAATCGTCGATGCCGGTCGATTGGCGGCTACGGGGAGCAACCAGCAGCCCTGGGATTTCGTTGTGGTGACCGCCAGGGGGATGATCGAGCGGTTAAGGGTGGCCGGCCCCTGGATGGAGAAAGCCGGCGCGGTGATCGCGGTCGTCATGGATCCGGCTTCCCGTTGGTGGGTGGAGGACGGCGCGGCCGCTATTGAGAACATGCTGCTGGCATGCACCGCGCTGGGCTACGGCGCGTGTTGGGTGGAGGGCGATGCCTTGCCCCGCGAGAAGCAGTTTAAGACGCTCCTGGGTGTGCCGGCAGAGAAGCGGCTGATGGCATTGATACCAGTTGGCGTGCCATCGGAAGAACCGATGCCGGCGAAGAAGCCGTTGGGGCAAGTGCTTCATTGGGAAAGATTCTGAATGGACGCAAATGAATACCAAAGACTGGCCGCGCGCACGTTGATCGACGGCCCGGATTTTACACTCACAAACACTGAGAGCATGGCGGTCTGGAACGCGATCGGCCTGGCCGGGGAAGCCGGGGAAGTTGCCGACCACATCAAGAAGGGCGTGTTTCACCGGCACGGCATTGACCTGGCCAAGTTGGAGAAGGAGCTGGGGGATACGCTCTGGTATGTGGCGGCCCTCTGCACGACGCTGGGACTGGACCTATCGGCGATCATGCAGGCGAACATCGAGAAGCTGAGGGTGCGTTATCCGAACGGGTATTCCTCCGCAGATAGCCTGCGCCGCGTGGATGTGTGATGTGGTGGCAGTAGGGGCGGGGCAACCCCGTCCCTACTGGAATTCTTGGACTCTCTTTTTTCTCCCATTGCCTTCCCTCATGGTAGAATCGCGATACTAGAATGTTCATTTCTCCCGCAACGGGGCGTAGGAGGAGCAACGCCATGCAACGACGCAGCGCCAACCATGCCGGCGGCATACATGCCGGCGGCATACATGCCGTAGGAATTCGCCGCGAAGACAAAAGCCGCTGGGAGCGCCGCGCGCCGGTAACCCCTACCACTGCGCGCGCCTTAGCCGAGCAAGGCATTCAGGTATACGTTCAGCCCTCACCGATCCGCGCCTTCACCGAAGATGAGTTCACGGCGGCCGGCGCGACCATCGAGGAAGACCTCAGCGCCTGCCCGGTGGTGTTCGCGGTCAAAGAGATCCCGCCCGCACTGCTTCGCACGGGCGGCGCCTACATGTTCTTTGCCCACGTGATCAAAGGCCAGGCCCACAATATGCCGATGCTCAGGCAATTGATGACGCTGGGCTGCACGCTGATCGATTATGAAAAAGTCGCCGACGATGACGGCCGCCGCCTGATCTTCTTTGGCCGCCACGCAGGGTTAGCCGGCGCTATCGAGACGCTGCGAGCCCTGGGCCAACGGCTCTCGGCGCAAGGCATCACCACCCCCTTCACCGCGATCCGGCACGCGTACGAGTATCACGACCTGGCGGAGGCCCAGGAGGCGGTCGCCGAAGTGGGCGCGGCCATCCGATCGGAGGGGCTGCCCCCGGAGATCACACCGTTGACAATCGGCGTAGCCGGCTACGGCAATGTGGCCAAGGGCGCCTGGGAGATCCTCGACCGATTGCCGTTGGAGGTCATCGCACCCGAAGAATTGGCCAGCATCACAAGCGGGTCCGGCGCCTCACGGCATGTGATCTATGCCACCACGTTCCGCGAGCAGCACATCGTGACCCCCAGAAATGACCTGGAATCGTTCGACTGCCAGCGCTACTACGATTGTCCAGACAACTTCCGGCCCATCTTCGAGCAACACCTGCCGCATCTGACCGTGCTAGTGAACGGCGCCTATTGGGACGCGCGCTACCCACGGCTGGTCACCAAGGCCGGGCTGCGCGAGCTCTTCGAGCGCGGCCAACGCAAGCTGCAGGTCATCGGGGATATCAGTTGCGATATCGAAGGCGGGATCGAATGCACGGTCAAAGCCACCGAGCTGGCTGAGCCAACCTTCGTCTACGATCCGTTGACCGGCAGCATTCACGATGGGGACGCCGGCGAGGGCGTGACTGTCATGGCTGTGGACATCCTGCCGGCCGCGCTGCCGCGCGATGCGTCGGAGACGTTCAGCACAGTGCTGAGCCGCTATATCCCCGGCATCGCGGCTGCCGATTACGCTGCTCCGTTCGAGGAGTTGGCGCTGCCGCCGGAGATCAAGCGTGCCGTCATCGTTCACCGCGGGGAGCTGACCCCGGCCTACCGGCACCTCAGCCAATATCTATAAACGCCCTGAGTTACAAACCAGGTTTCTTCGAGAAACCTGGTTTGTAACTCAGGGATATCCAAACTCAAGGAGACTCTTCCCTATGAAGAAAGTCGTCGTCTTCGGCGCCGGCATGGTGGCCGGCGCACACGTGCGCTACCTGCTCGATCACGGCTTCCAAGTCACGGTTGCCAGCCGCACCGTCAGCAAGGCCGAGGAGCTGGTCAAGGGGCATCCGAATGGCCGCGCCGCTGCGGTGAACTCCGATGACACCGCCGCGCTGGAAGCGCTGATCAGCCAACACGACCTGGCCGTGAGCCTGCTGCCCTACGTCTACCATCCCGTTGTGGCCCGGCTCTGCATCAAGCACCGGGTGCACATGGTCACCACATCTTACGTCAAGCAAGTGATGGCCGATATGGATGCCGAGGCCAAAGCGGCCGGTGTGATCCTGCTCAACGAGATCGGCGTCGATCCGGGGATCGACCACATGACCGCCATGCGGGTGATCCACAAAGTCCAGGCAGAGGGCGGCAAGATCGCCAGGTTCGTTTCGTGGTGCGGGGGCCTGCCCGCACCCGAGGCGAACACCAACCCATTCGGCTATAAGTTCTCGTGGAGCCCGCGCGGGGTGCTGCTGGCCGGCAAGAATTCCGCCCAATACCTGTGGGACGGCGAGATGGTGGTCATCCCGAACGGCGAATTGTTCGATCACCATGTCACCGTGCCGGTGGTGGTCGAAGGCAAGCTGACCGACTTCGAAGGCTACCCGAATCGCGACAGCCTGTCCTACATGAAGCCCTACGGCATCGAAGGGACGCGCACGATGTTCCGCGGCACGCTGCGCAACGTCGGCTGGTGCGACACCCTGCGCAAGATCGCAGACCTGGGCCTGTTGGATGAAGCGCCGCGGTCCGATCTCGAGGGCGCCACCTGGGCCGACCTCACGCGTAAGCTGACCGGCTCCCGCGGCGACCTGCGGGCCGACCTGGCCGCGTTCCTGAACGTGGCGGTCGACTCGGCGGCATACATGCCGAAGGTCATCTCAGACCTGACGTGGTTGGGCCTGTTGAGCGACGATCCGCTGCCGGCGGGCGTCGACAGCCCCATCGACATCCTCTGCGCCCGCATGATGGCGAAGATGCAGTATGCGCCCGGCGAGCGCGATCTGCTGATCATGCAGCACCAGTTCCTGGCCGAGTATCCTGATCGCCGCGAGAAGATCACCTCCACCCTGGTGGACTTCGGCATCCCGGGCGGCGACTCCTCGATGGCGCGCACCGTCGGCCTGCCGGCGGCCATCGGCGTCCGGCTGGTCCTGGAAGGCACGATCAACCTGACCGGCGTGCAGGTGCCCGTGGTGCCGGAAATCTACGAGCCGGTGCTGGCTGAGCTGGAGGCGCTGGGAATCAAGTTCGTGGAGACGTGGGAAACGGTCTGAGACGCCGCTTTAGAGCCTTCTTCACAAACCAGGTTTCGACGAGAAACCTGGTTTGTGAAACCAACTCTCACCACTCGTAGAGCAGCAGCCCTGCCAACAGGGAGAAGACGATGGCGATAGCCACCGCCTGGGGGTTCGTGTCCAGCGGCGTCCAATCCAGTTGGACTTTCAGGATGCCGGTAAGCATCAGGCCGATGATGACGATCATCGCCGTGGCCAGGGCAAAGCTGACCTTCGGACGCATGCGGCGGTAACGATACATACGCTCCCTCCCCCACTTCACCCACTGATGAAAACGGCCGCACTGCGCGGGGGCAGCTCCATCTGGCGCAGGGTGCCCCGTGAGACGCGGCCCGGCAGCCCACCCCAGGCATCAGTCAGCATACCGTCTGGCAACAGGCCATCGACATCCAGGGTCACGGTGTGCGCCTCAGTGGCTGCGTTGAACAACGCCACGGCCGCCTGGGCGCCGGCCTGGCGGGCAAAGGCAACCACATCATCGTGCGCGTAGAGGGTGGTATAGTTCCCCCGGCGCAGCGCCGCATGGTCGCGGCGCAAGGCCACGGCCTTCTTGGTGAATGCCAATAGGTTACGATCCCAACCGGCCGTGTCGTGCCAGGGAAAGGCGCGGCGGCAGTCTGGATCATGGCCGCCGATCATGCCGATCTCGGTGCCGTAGTAGATGCACGGCGCGCCCGGGATCGTCAGCAGGAAGAGCAGCGACAGCTTCAGGGCGTCCCAATCGCCGCCGACCTGGTGGATGAAACGGGCGGTGTCGTGGCTGTCCAGCAGGTTGAACTGCACCTGCGTGATCGGCCAGGCGTAAAGGCCCATCAAGCGCTCGATCTCGTTGGCAAACGCGCGTGCGCCCAGGGGCGCCAGCCGGAACCCGCCCGGCCGATAGTGGCGATCGAACGTCTCGCGGCCAAACAGGCCCAACGCGGCCCGCGCGATGCCGTAGTTCATGACCGCGTCGAACTGGTCGCCCTGAAGCCAGCGTTCCGCATCGTGCCAGATCTCGCCGACGATATAGGCCTCGGGATTGGCAGCCCGCACGACCCGGCGGAACTCCCGCCAGAAGCTATCGTCATCGATCTCGGCCGGCACATCCAGCCGCCAGCCATCGATGCCGAATTCGATCCAATGCCGCGCCACATCGAAGATGAACTGCCGCACCGCAGGTGTGTTGGTGTTGAACTTGGGAAGCGCGGGGTTGCCCCACCAGGCATGATAGTTGTGCTGCTTGGCGCCGTAGGGCCGCAGGGGCCAATCGGTAACGGTGAACCAATCGATGTAGGCCGACTCGGGGCCGTTCTCCAGGATATCGTGAAACTGGAAGAACCCGCGGCTGGCGTGATTGAACACGCCATCCAACACCACGCGGATGCCGCGGCCGTGGGCCTCGGCCAACAGCTCCCGCAGCGCTGCGTCCCCGCCGAGCATCGGATCCACCCGGAAGTAGTCATGGGTGTGATACCGATGGTTAGATCCCGATTGAAAGATCGGGTTGCAATAAATGGCGTTGACGCCGAGATCAACCAGGTGATCGAGATGCTCGACCACGCCGAGCAGATCGCCGCCCTGGTAAGCGCACCCGGTGGGCTCGGCGCCCCACGGCTGGAGGTTCGAGGCCTTCGGCACGCGGCCCGAACGGGCAAAACGATCCGGGAAGATTTGGTAGAAGACCGCATCCCTGACCCAGTCAGGGGTATGAATGGTAACGCCCGGCGCCTCATCGCCGAAGACTTGAGCCGGAACGTCGGTGGTGTGAATGGCCTTAGCTGTGGGTTCGGTCATGAATCCACTCCTGTCTGAGTCTTGACCTGCCAGGTCTTGGGGATCTGCCAGGTCTCGTCATTATAACCGGCCTGCGCCGTGTTTGGAAAGTTCTTGCTTTGACCTCTCATCCTACTGAGGTTATACTGCGCCCAGGTTAATCACAATGACTGCTGCTACCGACTCAGCTTCTGGCACACGCCGAACACTGGCCGACATCCCCATGCCTGACCGCGCATTTTTCCGCGGCATGTTCACCCAGTACCGGCGGCTGCTGCGCTTCGTGCAGCCTTACTGGCGGCTGTTGGCCGCGGCCGGGATCATGCTGGTCTTCAACAGCCTGGCCGGCCTGGCCCTGCCGCAGATCGTGAGCAGAGTGGTGGACGGTGCGCTGCTTCAGGCCAGCCTCGCGGTGCTTAACCGCGTGAGCGGACTGCTGCTGGCGCTCTTTGTGCTGCAGGCAATCCTGGGGTTCGGTGAAACCTATTTGCTGGGCTGGGTGGGTGAACGCGTGGTGGCCAACCTGCGCACGATGCTCTATGCCCATCTGCAAAGCATGCCGCTGCGCTTTTTTGCCAGCACACGCACCGGCGAGTTATTGTCGCGACTGGGCAGCGACGTCAGCACCATCCAAAATGCGGTCACCGACACGCTGTTGAGCCTGCTCTCCAACGCGCTCATGCTGATCGGCGGGGTAATCATCATCTTCGTGATGGCGTGGCGGCTGACGCTGGTGATGCTGGCGGTGGTGCCGCTGGCGGTGATCGGCATGATCGTGCTGGGCCGCTGGGTGCGCCGTTACAGCCGGCAAGTGCAGGATGCGCTCGCCGAGGTCAGCGCCACCGCGGAAGAGGCACTCGCGGGCGTGCGCATCGTGAAGTCATTTGCGCGCGAGCCTTATGAAACCAGGCGCTACGGTGACGGCGTCGAGCGCCTCTTCAATATCGCGATCAAACGCGTGCGGCTGGGCGCCATTCTGGGCCCGGTCATCAGTCTGCTGGCGTTCAGCAGCATCGCGTTGGTGCTCTGGGTCGGCAGCCGCGAGGTGATCGCCGGCCACCTGACGCCGGGGCAACTGGTCTCGTTCCTGCTGTACACCATGATGATTGCCTCGCCCATCGCGGGATTCACCAGCCTGTATGCGCAGCTTCAGCGCGCACTGGGCGCCAGCGAGCGCGTGTTCCAATTGCTGGACACAGCTCCGGAGATGCAAGATGCGCCGGACGCGAGCGACTTGCCGACGATCCGCGGCGAGGTGCGCTTCGAAGGGGTCTGCTTCGACTACGGCGATACGGCCGAGACGCGCGTCGTGCTCAGCGACATCGATTTGACCGCGCAACCCGGCCAGGTGATTGCGCTGGTGGGGCCCAGCGGCGCCGGCAAAACGACCCTGGTGAACTTGATCCCGCGCTTCTACGACCCCAACTGCGGCCGGATCTTGATCGATGGCCACGACATCCGCGAGGTGAAATTGCGCGGGCTGCGGGAGCAGATCGGCATCGTGCCGCAGGAGACCGCGTTGTTCAGCAGCAGCGTGCGCGACAACATCGCCTACGGCAAGCTGGACGCGACGGAGGACGAGATCGAAGCCGCGGCGCGTGCAGCCAACGCCCATGACTTCATCAGCGGATTGGTTGATGGCTACGCGACGCTGGTCGGCGAGCGGGGCATGAAGCTCAGCGGCGGCCAGCGCCAGCGCATCGCGATCGCGCGCGCCATCCTGAAGGGGCCGCGCATCCTGATCCTCGATGAGGCGACCTCTTCCCTGGACAGCGAATCGGAGCAGGCGGTGCAGGAAGCGCTGGAGCGGCTGATGCGCGACCGCACGACGTTCGTGATCGCGCACCGGCTGAGCACCATCGTGAAGGCGGACCGGATCATCGTGCTCGATGCGGGCCGCATCATCGAACAGGGCACCCACGCCGACCTGCTGGCCCGCCCCGATGGCGTCTACCATAAGATGGTGGCGCTGCAATTCAGGTGGGATGAATAGAGGTCCTATGTCCTGGTCTTTCAAACTCATTACGATCCGCGGCATCCCGATCCGGGTGCATCTGAGCTTCCTGTTGATCCTGGTGTGGGCGGCCTACATCGGGCTGACGGGCAGCAGCGAATGGCTGCGCGGGGCCACGTTCATGATCATCTTCACCCTGTTGCTGTTCTTGTGTGTCGTGCTGCACGAGTTGAGCCACAGTCTGGTGGCCCAACTCTTTGGGGTGAAAGTCTACGATATCACTTTGTGGCCGATCGGTGGGGTGGCGCGGTTCGCCAAGCTGCCGGAACGACCCTATCAGGAGTTCCTGATCACCGCGGCCGGGCCGGCGGTTAACATCCTGTTGACCATCGGCTTCGCCGCGTTGGCGCTGGTCTGGATCGGCCCATCCGCGCTGGGCAGGCTGGTCACTTCGCCGCGGGCGCTTGAGGACCTTGCCGGCTCTATGAACGGGCAAGCGCTGGTTCTGCTTTTGGCAGTCAACAACGCGCTGCTGGCATTGTTCAATCTCCTGCCCGCCTTTCCTATGGACGGCGGACGCCTGTTGCGTGCGTTGTTGGCCGCGGTGTTCCCGTTCAGCAAGGCGACGCGCATCGCCTCCATCGGCGGTCAGATCGTGGCCACCGGGATGGGACTGGCAGCCCTGTTGACGGGCAATCTTATGTTGGGGCTGGTGGCGGCCTTCGTGTTTGTGGCGGCCTGGCAAGAGCGCCAGGGGACGGCAACAGCCGAGGGGCTGCGCGACCTGCGCGTGCGCCAGGCGATGCAGCCGTTGGGACTGCGCCTGCACCCGCTGCAAACCGTTAGCGAAGTGCTGAACCAGATGATTTCCACGCCGCAGTCAGCCTATCCGGTGGTTGACGGCGGCCGCCTGGTAGCCGTGATCACGCGCGGTGAGCTGCTGGCCGGCGCGCGCAAGGCCAGCGCCGATGCCCGACTAAACGCAACCATGCCACAAGGATACGTTATTCTGCCGCCTGATATCCTCTTGACCGAGGCGCAGGAGCGACTGCAGGCCCGACAGGCAGCCGCGGTCGTGGAAAACGGCCAGGCCATCGGCCTCCTCAGCGCGGCCGATCTGACGCATGCAGCCGAAGTCATGGAGGTTTACGGGCGGTGTTTGTCCAGGAAAAACCGAGGCCTGTGACAGCACCATGCTACATTGGATCCGTGACGTCATCGACCTGATCCTGCTGCTGACCGCCTGGGCGACCGGACGTCGTTATCGGTCGCTCGCGCAGCGCCGGCGCCCGGCGGAACAGGCGGAGCAGGTGACGCCGCGGTTCATCGTGCTCCAAATCGACGGGCTGGCCCATGAATACTTGATGCAAGCCATGGCGCGGGGTCACGCGCCGACCTTGCGGCGGCTGATCGCCAGCGGCCACCATCTGCAACGTTGGCGGTGCGGCCTCCCCAGCAGCACCCCCGCGGTGCAGGCCGGCATCATGTACGGCAACAATTGGAACATCCCGGCGTTTCGCTGGTACGAAAAGCAGACCGGCCTGGCCCCGCACTGCAAATCCCCCTACCACGCCGCACGCCTGAAAGCTCAAGTCGCCGGCGACCGACCCGGCATCCTGGCCGGCGGATCGAGCTATGCAAACCTGCTGGACGGTGACGCCCGCCTGGCCTTGTTCACGCTGTCCGCGATGGGCAGCAGCCACTTCCTGGAGCACCTGCGCGGGCTGGGCTGGGCGCTGCTTTTCGCGCTGATCCCCTGGCGGATCGTCCGCATCATCGTGCTCAGCACATGGGAACTGCTGCGCAATGTGACGCACACCTTCGCCCGCTGGGTCAAGGGCGGCTTCCGCAGCCGCCTGACTCTGATCAAACCAGTGATGCAGATGCTGACCAATGTGATCTTCGGTGAGATTCAGACCTTCGGCGTGCTGATGGATATCTACCGCGGTATACCTGCGATTTACGTCAACTTCTACGGCTACGATGAGGTGGCGCATAGTGATGGTCCGGTGGGCAAGGAAGCGCTGCGAGCCCTGCATCGCATTGACCGCTACATCAGCCAGATCGAGCGCCTGAGGCGCATTTACTACCCCGGAACGGACCTGTACATCTGCTCGGATCACGGCATGACCCCATCGATACCCCTCTTCCGGCTTGATCCAAAGCAGCCGCTGAGCCAATTCGTTGCTGATCGCGTGCATGCATCGGCGGTGTGGGGCGAAACCGGCAACCTCTCCGACAGCGCAAGGGCAGATGACAGCATCCGCTGGCTGCTGGACGAGCTAGACGCCATCGAAGCGCATCTGTCCCCCCGCAGCCGGCGGCTGGCTGCCGCGCTGCGCCGCCGGCTGCTCAAGCGGCTGCCGCGCTCCGAAGAATCGCTTGATCCCGACCCTGACTACGACCTGGGCCGCAGCAGCGATGTGGTGGTGCGCGTTTCGGGCAGCCTGGCGCACCTCTACTTCAACGTCACGCGTGAACGCATGGATGTCAGCGAATTGGCCCTGCTGTACGCCGACTTGCTGAATGCACTCACCGATCACCCGGGGATCGGCATGGTGCTGGGGCTGGAAGATGAACGGCCGGTGGTCGTGACGCCGCGCGGCACCGTGGCCCTGACCCCCGAAAGCCTGCCGCCTGGGCTGCCGGAGCCGGAGCAAACCGCGGCCGATCTGGCGCGACTGCTCAGTTTTCCACGCTGCGGCGACCTGGTGCTGCTGGGTGCGTGGAACATGCTCGGCCGGGTCGTCACGTTTGAGGATCAGGCAGCCACCCACGGCGGCGCGGGCGGCCCGGAGGACTACCCCTTCTTCCTGACCCCGCCCGAAGCGCCGCTGGATGTCAATCGGGTGACGAATGCCAATCAGCTCTATCCATATTTCATGGCGCGCTATCACCAGGCCTGAACAAGGGGGAGTTCCTGAAATCCGAATTTAGGGTATTGACAAACCTCCAGGCTTGCGGTATAGTGTAAGCGCTTTCAGAAAACGCTTTCTTAGAATTTTACCAACCTGAGATAGTGTGTCAATGCTGCCCACAGTATCCAGCCGGCCTGCTCAACGTCGTCCGACCATCTCGGACGTCGCGAAGCTTGCAAACGTGTCCATCTCAACCGTCAGCCGAGTGCTGAATGCGTCCGCGCCCGTGGCAGAAGAGACCGTGCAGCAGGTCTGCAAAGCCATTGAAGCGTTGGAGTACGTGCCCTCGGCCGCAGCACGCTCGCTGGCAGGCCGCCGCACCGCGACGATCGGCCTCTATCTGCCCCGGACCAGCGGCGCCTTCTTTGCTTCTCTCTTGCAGGGGATCGAGGCGGGGGTGCGCGAGAACGGCTATGACCTGCTGATCCATGCCGATCCCCGTGTCGCGCGCGACGGCCAACTTGCCGACCTGTCGTTGGGCGAGCACAACGCAGACGGCTTGCTGATCTTCACCGATTGCCTGTCCGAAGCCGAAATCCTCCGGCTGCACGCCCGGGGTTATCCCCTCCTCTTACTGTTCCGTTCTGCGCCTGCGAACGCCAAGATCCCGTGCGTCAACCTCGAAAACAAAGCCGGCGCACGCCAGATCATTGACCACCTGATCGAAGTGCACGGCTGCCGGCGGATCGCCATGTTGCGCGGGCCGGCGGGCAACGAAGACAGCGCCTGGCGGGAGAAGGGTTACCTGGAATCGTTGGCCGCGCACGGAATCCCCCTCGATCCCGACCTGATCGGCGAAGGCAACTTCGCTGCTGAAGATGCGCAGCAGGCAGTGAAGGAGTGGCTCCGCCGCGGCCTCTCATTCGATGCCGTCTTCGCCGGGGATGACGATGCGGCGTCGGGCGTGATGATCGCCCTGCGCCAGGCGGGCTTGAGCATCCCCGGTGATGTCGCAGTTGTCGGCTTCGACGACGTGTCTTACGCCGCAGCACTTACGCCGCCTCTCACGACCGTGCAGGTTCCTATCGAAACTGCCGGCCTGGAGGCTGCCCGCCAACTGGTGTCGCTCATCCAGACTGGTTCGGCCGAGCAGCACACGCTCCTGCCCAACAAGCTGGTGATCCGGCAATCGTGTGGTTGTCCATAGCAGGCGAAAGGAGGTGATTTGCTCTCATAAGCCATGACAGCGCGGGAGATGTCCCGCTTCATCAGTTGCTTCAAACCGATATCTCACCAAGTCACACCCAAAGGAGAGACAGTGATGCGTAAGTTCTATACCCTGCCCGTCTTGCTGATGGTCATCGCAATGATCGTCAGCGCCTGCGCTCCGGCAACGCCGCAGGTTGTGAAGGAAGTCGTGACGCAAGTCGTCGAGAAAGAGGTCAAGGTCGTCGAGACCCAGGTCGTCGAGAAAGTGGTTGAGAAGGTCGTGGTTGCCACGCCGGAACCGCCCAAGCCCGTTGACGCCAATACGCTGCCCCGCAATGAGACCCTGTACTCCAACGGTCAGCAGTGGAGCGCCGTTGTTGGCTGGAACCCATATTCCAACAGCAACAACAACGCCATGGCGATCGCGCAGCAAGACAACGCTCGCGTGATCATGTTCGAAACGCCGTACCTGTACAACATGATCGACGGCAAGCAGTATCCGCTGCTGGCGGATGGTGACTATGCCTGGAACGATGCGCGCACCGAGATCACCTTCAAGGTCAAGGCTGCCGCGAAGTGGAATGACGGCACGCCGGTGACCGCCGAGGACGTCGCTTACACCTGGGCCACCGCGGCCAAGTATGGCACGCCACTCTTTGAATCCAACAAGGAATTCATCGAGAACATCGAGGCCAAGGATGGCGCCGTCGTTGTCAAAGCCAAGCTGGATGCCGAAGGCAAAGCGGTCAATCCGCTGCAAGTTCAGGCCTACCTGAGCACCAACTATGTCGCCCAGAAAGCCTGGACCCAGAAACTGGAAGACCGGTCAGGCGGTGATTTGACGAAGATGCTGGCGGATCCTGCGGAGGACGTCGTCTACTCCGGCCCCTACGGCAAGTTCTTCTCCGACGATACAAAGGTTGTCTATGTTCGCAATGACAACTACTGGGGCCAGGATGCCAGCATGTGGGGCAAGCTGCCTGCACCGAAGTACCTGGCGCATGCGATCTACAAGGACAACGCGGCCGGCTCGGTCGCTTTCGCGCAGGGTGAAGTGGATGTCAGCCAGCAGTTCAACTCCAACATCCAGATCCTGTGGGAGAGCTACGGGTTGCCCGTCTCCACCTACCTGCCCGAGCCTCCGTATGGCATCGGCGCCAGCCTCCCGACCGCCTTCTACAACCTGAAATCCTACGGTTTGGATCAGGTTGCGGTCCGCAAGGCCATCGCGATGGCCGTTGACTATCCCACCATCATCGCGAACGCGATGACGAACCAATCCGCGACCTTCGACCAGGTGCCGCGCTCCCTGATGAACCCGACCGCGGGTGAGCAAGCCATGTACGACCGCGAAGCGGTCAAGGACCTGCAGTGGGCCGGCAACGACATCGAAGGCGCCAATAAGCTGCTCGATGACGCGGGCATCAAGGACACCGATGGCGACGGCTGGCGCGAGTTCAACGGCAAGAAGCTGAGCTATGTCGCCACCTGCCCGAACGGCTGGTCCGACTGGCAAGCTGCGATGGAGATCGTCGCCGCTGCCGGCAAGAAGATCGGCATCGACATCACGTCCAACTACCCCGAATGGGGCGTGTACCAGACCGTCGTCACCAAGTCCGACTCGCCGCTGCCCGAGGGCTACGACATCTTCATGATGTGGAGCGACGGCGCCGGCCCGACCCAGCCTTGGGGCCGCATCCGCAAGCTGATGAGCTCCGAGTTCGTCGGCATGGCGAGCAACTGGAACGGCAACTGGGGCCAGTACAGCAACCCGGCCGCCGATGAGTTGATCAAGAAGATCCCGACCCTCACCGATGAAGCCGAGCTGAAGGCAGCCTACACCGAATTGGTCAAGATCTACCTGACCGACGTGCCTTCCTTCACGCTCATGTACCGCCCGCAGTCGTTCCATGCGGTGAACGAGAGCGTATGGACCAACTTCCCGCACGAGGGCGATGGCACCAACCCGCCTGTTCCGCCGCTGGACTGCACGGACGGCTGGAGCATCGCCTGTCTGTATAACCTGACACTGACGCAGTAAGCCGCACCCTGGTAAGGATCCGCCATGCTCCGGAGTCAGCGGAGCATGGCGGATGATGGCATTTCGACGATCATCCTGAGCGGGTCTCCCCCTGACCTCGCTGCAGGATGACGAAACACCTCGTTCCTGAGAACCATTCAGAGGATTTATTACAGGAGGTGTTGGGTTGAAAGGGTACCGCAAGTATTTCCTCAACAAACTGGGTTGGTTGGCGATCACCTTCGTCTTCGCCTTCCTGTTGAATTTCATCCTGCCGCGCCTGATGCCGGGCGATCCCGTTGCAGCCATCGTGTCCAGAATGGCCCAAGGCATGAGCAATGCGACCGGGGTCCAGGCGATCTATCAGCAGTACACCGAGCTGTTCGGCACCAACAAACCCCTGCTCGAGCAGTTCTTCATCTATGTTCGAAACGTGGTGCAGGGCAATTTCGGTTTCTCGTTCAGCCAGTATCCCAGAACGGTTACGGACGTGGTGGGTTCTTCCATCTGGTGGACGATCGCGCTGCAATTCCCGGCGATCATCGTCGGCTGGCTGATCGGCAACACACTCGGCGCGCTGGCTGGGTACATCAAGGGCGGCTTTGACAAGGTCCTGATGCCCGTCTCCATCTTTGTCAGCAACTTCCCGGCCTTCGGTATGGCGATCATCTTGATGGTGATCTTCGCGGTCCGCCTGAAATGGTTCCCGACCTCGGGCGGCTATGCCTTCGACATGATTCCCAACGCGAGCTGGAAGTTCATCTGGTCAGCGATCGTCCACTATCAACTGCCGTTTTGGTCGATTGTGTTGATCGCGATCGGCGGCCAGGCGATCGGCATGCGCTCCATGTCCATCTATGAGCTCAATGCGGACTACGTGAAATACAGCCGTTTCATGGGCATCAAGGATCGCAAGATCGTCGGCTACGTGTTTCGGAATGCCATGCTGCCGCAGATCACCGGCCTGGCGATGGCGATCGGCACTATGGTCGGCGGCGCGCTCATCGCGGAGATCATCTTCAGCTATCCGGGGCTTGGCACCACGCTGCTGACCGCCGTCATGGGGCAGGATTACCCGCTGATCTCATTCGCCACGTTGATCGTCACGGTGATGGTGTTGATTGCAAACTTCATCATCGAGATCCTGTACGGCTTTATTGATCCGCGCATCAAAGCCACCCAGGCGGATTAAGGAGAGATGCCGTTATGCAACATATGCTCCGACAAATTTTCCACTCTGGGAAGTTCGTGGCCGGCTTTGCGATTTTCGCGGCACTTCTGTTATGTGTGCTCATCTATCCGTTGATCGTCAGGGATTCACCATTGCAGATCATCGGCCAGGGCACTTTCTTCCCGCCCGGGATCTACGTGAGCGCATACGACAGCATCAATGCCCCCACGACCTACACGCTGAACCTGGATGACGCCGGGGCCAGGCGCATCGCCAACAAGCTCAGCAACGACGATCGCGTCGCCATGAAGGAATGGCTTGTGGCAACCGGCACTCCCGAAGATCAGATCGACATCACGAATGCCAGGCAGCTCCTGACTCTATGGGAAAGCAATTACGACTCGAAGAAACAGATCCAGGGGATGACCTTTGCCAAGACGCGCTATTACCAGCGGCTCAACACCTCGCTCCAGGGACTGCTATCGACCGAAGGCGCGATCATTGCGACCAAGAAGGCCGACACGGGCGCCTTGGAACAAACCGGCACGGTCAAACAGACGGACTACGTGAATGTCAGCGAAGTCGCCAACGTCCGGATGCTGCCATTGGGAACCGACAACTTCGGCCGGGATATCCTGACGGAGCTGGTCCGGGCCGCAGGCGTGTCACTGCAGATCGGCTTCGTCGCAGGGCTCATCGCGACCTTGATTGGCTTGGTCTTGGGGCTGGCAGCGGGCTATATCGGCGGCATGACGGATGACTTGATCGTATTCCTCACCAATCTCTTCACCGTCATCCCCTCGTTCGTGCTGCTGATCCTGATCTCGTTCAGCATCGGCCAGGATAAACGCGGCGCGTTTGTCGTCGCTACGGTGATCGGGTTGACCGCCTGGCCCTGGACGGCCAGGGCGGTGCGGGCTCAGGTGATCTCGCTGCGCAATCGCGACCATGTCAATCTGTCGAAGATCTCCGGTCACTCGATCGTCCACATCATCCTCACCGACATTTTGCCCTACGTCGCCTCTTACGTGGTGATGGCGTTCATCCTGCAGATCTCCTCAGCTATCCTGGCGGAGGCCAGCCTGTCGATCCTTGGGTTGGGGCCGAGGACGACCGAAGTGCCGACCCTGGGGCTGATGATGAACTGGGCGAATATCTACCAGGCGCATATCCTGGGCAAATGGTGGGCGTACCTGCCGGTGCTCATTACCATCGCGCTGATCACGTTCTCGATGAACCTGATGAACACGGGGCTCGACCAGGTATTCAACCCCGCGCTGCGGGATTAACCGCCACGGAGGTTAGTGAGTATGGGAAACGTCATACTGGAAGTTCGAGACCTTACCACCAAGTATATCACCCGGTTCCGGGAAGACGTCTACGCAGTGGACCACGTATCCCTGAAGATCGAAGAGGGTAAGTCGCTGGGCATTGCGGGCGAATCCGGTTGCGGCAAGTCAACCCTGGCCCTCAGCCTGATGGGATATTACTTCCCGCCGCTCCACTACACGAGCGGCGACATCATCATCGATGGGCGCAACATCTCGGGCATGAAGCCGGATGACGTGCGCAAGTCGATCTTGGGGACGGAGGTCGCCTATATCCCCCAGGCCGCCATGAATGCGCTCAACCCCACCCGGAGAATCATCGACTTCATCGAAGATGTTGTGCTGGCGCACGATCCGACCGAGAACAAGAAATCGATCCATGACCTGGCCAGGGCCAGCTTCGAGACGCTGGGGCTGCCGGCCGAGGTGCTGCTGAAGTACCCGGTGGAGCTTTCGGGCGGCATGAAGCAGCGCACGGTGATCGCGGTGTCGGTGATCCTACGGCCGAAGGTGCTGATCGCCGACGAGCCGTCGTCGGCGCTCGACGTCACTTCGCAGAAGATGGTCATCAAGATGCTCAAGGGGCTGATGGACACCGGTTTCATCAAGTCGATGATCTTCATCACGCACGAGCTGCCCCTCCTGTACAATGTCACCAACGACATCATGGTGATGTACGCCGGGCAGATCGTGGAGAAGGCCGCGGCCAAAGAGGCCGTGTTTGACCCGCTCCACCCGTATTCGAAGGGCCTCATGGGATCGATCATCGTTCCCGAAGGTGGCCTGCGGGATGTCAAGTTGACGGCCATTCCCGGCGTGCCGCCGAATCTGAAGAAGCCGCCGGCCGGCTGCCGGTTTGCCGAGCGCTGCAAATACGTCCGGGCGGAGTGCAAAGTGACTTCTGTCCCGCTCTACGATGCAGGCCCTGGTCGCGCTTACCGCTGCATCTTGTCGGAGAAGACGTTGAGGGAGGCCTATGAGCATGCCCAATGAGAACAACTCCTGCTTGAGTGGAAAAGGAGTGACCAAAGTCTTCGGATTCGGCCGCACCAGGACACTCGCCGTCGATCACGTGGATTTCGATTTCCATGAGCGCGAAATCATCTCGATCGTAGGCGAATCAGGCAGCGGCAAGACCACCCTGGCGAAGATGCTTCTGGGACTGATCAGCCCGACCGAGGGTGATATCTACTTCCTGGGACAGAAGCGCGATATCAGCTCGCAAAAGAAGAAGCAGGAATACTGGAAGAATATCCAGGCCATCTTCCAGGATCCATTCTCTTCGTACAACATCTTCAGCAAGATCGACGCCGTGCTCCTGGACTGCATTCGCATGCGCGGCGGGGGGAAGCTCCCGCAGGAGAAGAAGGTCGAGCTGATGACCGAAGCGTGCAGCTTCGTCAATCTGAAGTTCGCCGAGTTGACCAACAAGTATCCCTTCGAGCTTTCGGGCGGGCAGATGCAGCGCCTGATGATCGCTCGCATCTTCCTGCTGAAGCCCAAGATCCTGCTGGCGGATGAGCCCACCTCGATGATCGATGCCTGTTCGCGCGCCACGATCCTGGATTACCTGCTGAAGCTGCGCGATGAAACCGGGATGACGCTGATCTTCATCACCCATGACATCGGCCTGGCATACTACGTGTCTGACAGCGTGTACATCATGGAGCACGGGAAATTCGTCGAACGCGGATCGGCTGATGACGTGATTTTGCGTCCGAAGGAGCCTTACACCAAGCGCTTGATCAGCGACGTGCCGAAGATCTATGAAGAATGGGATCTCTCGACGGTGTAGTCCCGTCCGCTTGATTTTGGCTGCGCGCAGAATTGGGAGGGGCGAACAGGGGGACGGACATGGCGCCCGATAGCCGAACAAACCGTTTGCTGGGATATCCGGCCGATGCCCGTCTCTTGATTATCAACGCCGACGATTTCGGGATGTGCCATGCCGTCAATGCGGCCATCATCAGCGCGTTGACGGAGGGTGTTGTTCGCTCCACGAGCGTGATGGTTCCTTGCCCCTGGGCGCTGCACGCCGAGCATTACCTTGCCGTCCATCCCGAAATATCCTTTGGCGTTCACCTCACGGCCATCGGCGATGGAGCCGTATACCGTTGGGGGCCGGTGATCCCGCACCATCGGGTGCCCTCACTCGTTGACGAGACAGGGCACTTCTACGTCTTTGATCGCATGGCTGAGTTTTTCGCGCGTGCGCGGCTCGATGAGTTGGAGCAGGAGTTCCGCGGCCAAATTGAGGCCGTGCTGGCCGCAGGACTGCGGCCCACACATCTCGATTGGCATTCGCTGCGCATCATCGGCAGCAGGCCGGATATTCACGATCTGATGTTCCGGCTGGCGCGCGAGAACGGGCTGGCGCTCCGGGTTGCCGGCCGAGCATGGATTGAGGCGCTGCAAAGCCAAGGCTTCCCCACGAACGACACCGATATTCTTGACAGCTACGGCCTGGGAGCGGCCGACAAAGCCGCGCGGTATGCCCAACTGCTGCGCGATCTGCCCGCCGGGTTGAGCGAGTGGGCGGTGCATCCGGGCCTCGACACGCCCGAATTGCTGGCGATCGAGCCGGGCGACGCCCGCATCCGCCAGGCGGACTATGACTTCCTGACGTCGCAAGAGGCAAAAGATATCGTCCGCGAAGAAGGAATCATTCTGCTAGATTATCGGGCTTTGCAGGCCGTTTGGCGAGAGATGTGAGGCCTGATCATAGGGAAAAGCGAAAGAGAAACAATGAAAGTCACAGTTATCGGCGGCGGTTCCAGCTATACCCCAGAACTCGTTATGGGCTTCCTGGCGCGCGCCGGCAGCTTTCCGCTGACGGAGCTCTGGCTGGCGGATATCTCCCACGAGCGGCTGGATGTGGTGGGCGGCTTCGCCCAACGCATCGTGGCGGCGCACGGCCAGCCGTTCCGCGTGGTGCTAACCACGAATCAACGCGAGGCAGTGCACGAGGCCAGCTATGTCACCACCCAGTTGCGCGTTGGCGGGATGGAGGCGCGGCGCAACGACGAATACCTGGGTAAACAGTACGGCCTGATCGGCCAGGAGACAACCGGCGTCGGCGGGATGGCCAAGGCGCTGCGCACCATCCCCGTGATCCTTGGCATCGCCCGCGACATGGTCGAGCTGGCGCCGGGCGCGCCCCTGGTGAACTTCACCAACCCGGCGGGACTGGTGACGGAGGCCTTGAGTCGGCACATGCCGCAGGCGCCTGCGGTGGGGGTGTGCAACGTCGCCATCACAACCAAGATGCGCATGGTCGAGGTGTTGGAACGCCACACCGGGCGCAAGCTCGACCCGAACAGGGCGCACCTGGACACCCTGGGCCTCAACCACCTCTCGTGGCATCGCGGCTTCACTTACGAAGGCGAGGACTTCTGGCCGGAAATCTTTGCCGGCTATCTGGCCGAGCTGCGCGCCGACCCGCATCCGCCGTTCGACCCCCGGCTGGTTGAAGTCCTCGGCATGATCCCAAACTACTACCTGGCCTATTTCTATGCCACCGCGGCCAAGCTGGCCGAACAGGAACAGTGGCCGCCATCCCGCGCCGAGCAGGTGATGGCGATTGAGGCGGACCTGCTCCGGGAGTACAGCGACCCAAGCCGCTCGGAACCGCCGGCGGACCTGATGAAGCGCGGGGGCGCGTACTATTCCACATTGGCGACGCAACTGTTGAACGCGCACGCGAATGACCTGCACGAGACCCATGTCATCAATATCGCACACCGCGGCGCCGTGCCCGGCTGGCCTGCCGATTGGGTGCTGGAGATGCCTGCGCGCGTGGCGCGGGGCGGGTTCGCGCCACTGGCCGCGGCGCCGCTGCCGCCAGCTTGCTTCGGGCTGCTGGCCGCTGTCAAATCATTCGAGCTGCTGACAGTCGAAGCCGCAGTGCACGGCGACCGCGACGCCGCATATCAGGCGTTGCTGGTGCACCCGTTGGGGCCACGGGCCGCCCAGGTGCAAGCTGTGCTGGACGATATGCTAGAGATGAACCGGCGATATCTGCCTCAGTTCTGGCAGCACGGATGAACGGGCTCCGATTTCCGGAATAGAGGCTTCAGCCGGTCTTTCTGGGTCATGGCCGAGACCGGCTGAAGCCTCGACTCCAGAAGATCATTCGGACACGGAAAGTGCGTTGTGACCAAACAATACTTCCTCGGCGTGGACATCGGCGCAACCAAGAGCCACGCGCTGGTCGCGGATGCTGCAGGCCGAGCCGTCGGTTTCGGGCAGGCCGGACCGGGCAACCATGAGGTAGTCGGCTATCCGGGCCTGATCGCGGTGCTCGAGGAGATCACAAGCGCCGCACTGGCGGCGGCCGGCATCAAACGGCAAGGGATTGCAGGGGCCGGCTTCGGGATTGCAGGGTATGACTGGCCCTCGGAGCGCGGCGACACCCTGGCCGCCATCGCAACCTTGGGCCTGGACGCGGCAGTTGAGGCCGTCAACGACACCCTGATCGGGCTGCTGGCAGGGTCCGAGGCGGGTTGGGGCGTAGCCGTGGTCGCCGGCACCGGCAGCAACTGCTGGGGGATCAACCGGCAAGGCCGCATCGCCCATCTGACCGGCTGCGGAGAGGCCTTTGCCGAATACGGCGGTGGGGGCGACATCGTGGCCGCAGCGGTGCGCGCAGTTGCGAAGGCCTGGTCGCGCCGCGGTCCTGAAACCGCGCTGACCGCTTTGCTGTCAAAGCGCGCGGGCGTCACAACGGCTGAGGCGCTGTTGGAAGGACTCAGCCAGGGGACCCTGAGCGTGGGCGCCGAGTCGGCGCCGCTGGTTTTCCAGGCCGCGGAGGCGGGCGACCTGGTGGCAGACGGCATCATTCGCTGGATCGGCTGCGAGCTGGGGGAGATGGCCTTGGGGATCATCCGCCAACTCGACCTGGCCGGAGAGACATTCGAGATCGTGCTGGTGGGCAGCGTCTACAACGGCGGCGAGCGGCTGCTCGCTCCGATGCGCGAGACGATCCGGGCTGAGGCGCCGGGCGCCCGCCTGGTGCGCCTGACGGCGCCGCCGGTCGCGGGCGCAGTCTTGTTGGGGCTGCAGCAGGCCGGCCTCGCCGCGCCGGCCTTACGCCCGGCGCTGATTGCATCCACCCGGGAGCTTCTAGCAGAGAGGGTGACTGTTCGGCCAATAACCCCAGAATGAGCATCCTGAGCGGAACGGAGCCGTCCAGCCTCCCAAGCGGAATGAAGTGCATTAGAAGGACGGGCGGCGGAGTGCAGTCGAAGGATGCGGCCTTGCCCGATGGCCGCTGCGCATCCTTCGACTCCGCCGGGGCCCCTGCCCCGGCTCCGCTCAGGATGCTCCGCTAGGCCTGAATAGCCATCGGGTAAGTACGAGCGGCGCGAGATGGCATCTTGCGCCAGCACTTCCAATGGAGGAAAAGCATGCGTTACGGATACTTCGACGACGTACATTGCGAGTACGTGATCACACGGCCCGATACGCCGCTGCCCTGGATCAACTACCTGGGGGATCAGGCCTACTTCGGCCTGATCTCCAACACGGCCGGCGGCTACTCCTTCTATCGCGACGCGCGGCTGCGCCGCATCACCCGCTATCGCTACAACAATGTTCCGATAGACAGCGGCGGTCGCTATATCTATATCCGCGATAACGATGCAGCGGACGGAAACGAAGACGGGCGCGAGGCTCGCCCCTACTGGTCGCCGTCGTGGCAGCCCACCCGCACGCCGCTGGACGAATACACCTGCCGGCATGGCCTGGGCTACTCCACCATCGGCGCGTCGCGCGCCGGCATCCGCGCCGAGACGACCTATTTCGTGCCGCTGGGCCGCAACCTTGAGGTGTGGCGGCTGACCGTGACCAACACGCGCGAGACTGCCGCCGATCTCAGCGTCTTTTCTGCGGTGGAGTTCTGCCTATGGGAGGCATGGGACGATGCCACCAATTTCCAGCGCAACTTCTCCACCGGCCAGGTCGAGGTCGTCGACGGAGTCATCTATCACAAGACGGAGTACCGGGAGCGGCGGGATCATTTCGCCTACTTCGCCTGTTCCGAGCCGCTGACCGGGTTCGACACGCAGCGCGAGGCATTCCTGGGCCCCTACCGGGGGTGGGACGAGCCGCTGGCGGTGGAGCACGGCATCTCAGCAAACTCCATCGCGCACGGCTGGTCACCCATCGGCTCGCACCATGTTCGCCTGACCCTGGCGCCGGGCGCCAGCCGCACGATCATCTTCGTGCTGGGCTATCACGAGAACCCGCGCGACGCCAAGTTCGACCCACCCGGCTCGCAGACCATCAACAAACAGGGCGTCCTACCGATCTTGCACAGCTTCCTGGATCTCCCAACGGTCGACGCAGCGCTGGATGAGTTGCATCGGTCCTGGGCCGGACTGCTCGACAAATGCCAGGTCAACACGCCTGATCCGCATGCCAACCGCATGGTGAACATCTGGAACGCCTACCAGTGCATGATCACATTCAACATGTCGCGATCCGCGTCGTACTTCGAATCGGGCATCGGCCGCGGCATGGGTTTCCGCGACTCCAACCAGGATCTGTTGGGCTTCGTGCACATGATCCCCGCGCGGGCGCGCGAACGCATCCTGGACCTGGCAGCAACGCAGCTCCCCTCCGGCGGCGCGTACCACCAGTACCAGCCGCTTACCAAGCGGGGCAATGACGCGGTGGGCTCCAACTTCAACGATGACCCGCTCTGGCTGATCCTGGCTGTGGCGGCATACCTGAAGGAGACAGGCGACCTGGACATCCTGGCCGAACCGGTGCCTTATGACAACCAACCCGGCACCGAGATGCCGCTCCACGAGCACCTGCAACGCTGCATCCAGTACACGTTGGACCGCCTGGGGCCGCACGGCCTGCCCCTGATCGGCCGCGCGGACTGGAACGACTGCCTGAACCTCAACTGCTTCTCCGAGACGCCCGGCGAATCGTTCCAGACCACGACCAACCGCGAGGGCAAGGTCGCGGAGTCGGTCTTCATTGCCGGCTTGTTCGTGCTGGCCGCGCAGGAGATGGCGGGAATCAGCGAATCAGCGAATCAGCGCACCAACGAACCAGGGCTGGGGCTGTCTTCGGCAGCGTATTATCTGGAGCTGGCCGCCCGGATGACCGCCGCGGTGGATGCGCATGGCTGGGATGGCGCCTGGTTCCGCCGCGCTTACGACGCTTTCGGGCAGCCGGTCGGGTCCGCGCAGTGCACCGAGGGCCAAATCTTCATCGAACCGCAAGGGATGTGCGTGCTGGCCGGGATCGGCCTCACAGATGGGCGCGCGCAGCAGGCGCTGGACGCGGTGGCCGAACGGTTGGCGACGCCCCACGGCATCATGCTGCAACAGCCGGCCTACACGCAGTACTACATTCACCTGGGCGAAATCTCCACCTATCCGCCGGGCTACAAGGAGAACGCCGGCATCTTCTGCCACACCAACCCCTGGATCATAGCCGCGGAGGCGAAGCTGGGACGCGGCGCGCGCGCGCTGGACTACTACCTGCGCATCAACCCCTCGAACCGTGAGGCGATCAGCGAGGTGCATCGCTGCGAGCCTTATGTCTACGCGCAAATGATCGCGGGCCGAAACGCGCCGACCCACGGCGAGGCCAAGAATTCCTGGCTGAGCGGCACCGCCGCGTGGAACTACGTGGCCATCACCCAATGGATCCTGGGCGTCCGGCCCGAGCACACCGGCCTGCGCGTCGCGCCGATCATTCCAGAGGAATGGCCAGGCTTCAGCGCCACACGCGTCTTCCGCGGGGTCACCTATCGCATCGAGGTGACGCGCCGCGGCCCAGGCAACGCGGTCAGCCTGACTGTGGATGGACAGCCGGTGGCAGGCGACATCGTGCCGTTCCCGCCGGCAGGGCCAACCGAGGTTCAGGTGCAGGCAGTCCTAGGGTGATGAGAACGTGTATCCGGAATCGAGGCTTCAGCCGGTCTGGTGTGTATGGGCGAGAAACCGGCCAACGGCATGTATGCCGCAGCCTCGATTCCGGAGCAAACGGCGTTTTTCGGGTCAAACGTTATGAAAACCGATCCATGTCTAAGCTTACTCTGGCCCAATGGAGTGCAAGCGCGAGCTGACCAGCCACTGTCAGGCGAGGCGATCCGGGATCTCGCCTTGGAGACGCTTGTCGCAGGGATGTGCCCCCACAGCCCCCACCAGGACGCAATCAGAACGGTCTTGTATCAATTATGCCAGGATTCGGAAGTACTGGCCTATCGGCAGGCCATCCTGAAAGATCTGCTCCGCCACCCGATGCTGGCGGAAGCTTTGAAATCGCTGCTGCCGCTGCTCGACGAACTGATGCTTTTCACCCATCCTTACTACGCCAACGATACGTCTCTTCGCGAGGTCATCCAGCGGGCAGGCGAGCTGCAACTGTTGGTTGATTGTGTCCGTCATCTGCGTGAGGCTTTTGCAGCCGTGGATGAAGAGGTCGATTCATCGGGACTACGAACGCTGAAAAGCGCTATCGAGCAACTCAGCGCGGACAAGGATTTTCAGCAGGTCACCAAAGCCCTGCCAGAGATACTTTCAGGCTTACGGGCGTGCCGAAGCATTACCGTAGGGGTGAATCTCGATGAGCATCTACAGCCCGAAGCGGCCATGCTCCTTTCGGCTAATTCAGAGCGGTTTACGGAGGGCGGCCTGCTGGACCGCCTCTTGGGTAGAAGCGCGGCCGGTGGAAAAGGCGTTGCGCCTTTGCATTCGCTGCCTCTACTTACTGAAAGCAGCAACATGGTCTCCGGGGTTCTGCCCGTCGGCGGGCCAGTCCGGCGGGCAGAACCGATGCTGGTCCCCCTCTTTCGGGATCTGTCCAGGGTGTTGGAGAAGTCAACGAAGCCCATTGCCCAGGAATTGAAACACTATGTCCACCTGAACAGCAATTTCCTGCAGGATTTGCGCCCGGAGATCATCTTCTATGTACGGGCAGTGGCGCTTGCGCGCAAGGTGGAGTCATTGGGACTGCCCTTCTGCCTGCCGGAGATCGCGGCCAGCGCAGAGCGGATTTGTGAGATTGAAGCCTGTTACAGCATCCAATTGGCTCTCCACTTGAGCAATCAAAAGCCGGGGGAAAACCTGGCCGGGCAGGTGGTGACCAATGAGGTCATCCTGGGACCGCGTGGCCGCATTGTGATCCTGACAGGCCCTAACCAGGGGGGTAAAACAACCTACATGCAGGCTGTGGGCCAGGCCCAGGTGATGGCGCAGGCCGGTCTTTTTGTTCCAGGGCGGTGTGCTCGCATCAGCCCTGTCGATGGGATTTACTCTCACTACCCGGTCGAGGAGCGGTTGGAGTTAGGCACAGGACGCTTTGGCGATGAAGCCCGCCGTATTCGGGCCATTTTTGAGCAGGCCACACGTGATAGCCTGGTGCTCTTGAACGAATCGCTTTCCACCACCAACATGGGTGAGAGCCTTTACCTGGCGCAGGATATTGTTCGGGTGCTGCGCCAAATCGGCTTGCGAGCCATCTTCACCACCCACCTGCACGAACTGGCGTCCAGCGTTCAGGACTTGAACACGAACACAAGCGGGGAGAGCCAGATAGTAAGCATGGTCGCTTCTTATGAGGCAGGACAGGAAGAGCCAACGGATGACTCCGCCGGGGGCGGCCTCGGCAGCTACCGAGTTGTGCTGGCCCCCCCCTTGGGGCGGAGCTACGCGGATCGAATCGCCGCGCGCTATGGAATCGGCCGGGAACAGCTAGTAGCTCTGCTAGCCCAACGCAAAGTCCTGGACGAGCAGACAGAACGGTGACGGTGCTGACGCCGTAATCCGCTGGCGCCCGCTGTTACGGTCCCACATGAACCTTGCGTTGGGCCTGGTAACTCTGCCCCGCGCTGGTCGCAACGACCGTGTAGACGACATCGCCGGATGCTGCCGGGCAGTCTCGCAGCCAACCGGCCTGCGTCGCGCTCCCCCAGAGCACCCATTCATCCCGCATCACGCTCACGCCGCTGCTCAACCCCAAAACGCGCCAGCGCAACATGACACATGCGCCCACCGGGAACTGGCTCGGCTCGGCCGATAGCCACATGGTAATCGACGATGAAGGCTGTGTGCTGACCGTTACATCCAGGCGGCGGATCTCAACGCTATCGTCGAAATTCACGATGCGCAACTCATACCCGGTGCTGCGCGTGGGGCAAACCTCGCGCGTTTCCTCACCGGTCGCAGCATGTTGATCCCAGGGTTGACCAACCACGTAGAAATAGATCTCACCGACATTCTGGATGTTCCAGGTGAAGTTCACGCATTCGCCACGCTCGATGAGCATGCGGTCCACGCCAAAGGCGGACGGCGGCGCAATCGGGACGGCGACCACGATGGGCGAAGGTGAGGGCGCGGATGTCGGTGTGGACGTCATCACGGGCGCTGGCGCGGGTGTCGGTGTGGACGTCATCACGGGCGCTAGCACAGGTGTCGGTGATGCCGTGATCGCCACCTCTGAAGGCGTCGCATTTGACCGGTCGCTGGGCGTCGGCGTGGTAATCACAGCCACGACCTTCTCGACCTCCTGAGTCAGAACGACTGGAGGCGCTGCAGCCGCGGGGGCTGCTGTGGGCTGCGGGGCCGACTGCGCTGCGGCCGCGGGGGCTGTTGTGGGCTGCGGGGCCGACCGCGGTGCGGCCGCCGGTGCAGGCGTGGCGGCTGCACCGCAACCCGCGACCAACAAGAGCATCGCGAGCAACAAGACCAACGTGCGGCGATCGGGTTTGGCGGCCATCACTCACCTCCTCCCTGCGCTGTGCTGCTTAGCTACAACAATTATAACCCTCCCGCGCGTGCCATGTCAATAGGGTTATGTCATTACGCACCAATCGCGCCGGCCGCATCCGGCAGACGCCAGTAAACGCCGTGGTCGCGCGCCATCAGCTTCGCATCGATCAGCCCGCGACGCAGCGTCGCGGTATCATCGTAGAGTTGTCCAAGGATCTCGTTGACTTGCTTCTCCGAGTATTGGGTGTCGAACTCGAACAGGCTGGCCGCGTGGCGCAGCACTATGATGAGCTTCTTGCGCTGGGCAGGCAACTGCCTCAGCCGGCCATCGGGCCCGGTAAAGTGGCGCAGCACCTTGCGGTCGAACGCGTCCAGGTCGACATCCGCGGCGATCGCGGGCAGTGTCTCGTCCGCCAGCAGCCGTTTCGCAAGCGCTTCCAACGCTTGTGCTTCAAAACGATAGACGTTGTAATACCCCTCGGGGCGGGCGCTCGCCAGGCCGACGTGCACCAGGTAAGACAGATGCCGCGACGTCGTCGAAGGCTGCAAGCCCAACATCGCGGCCAACTGCTCCACCGTGCACGGCTGCTGCGCCAGCACGCCAATGATCTTCAGGCGATTGGCATCAGCCAACGCCCTAAAAAACTCCAAGAGTTCCTCAGTCCGTGATGGGTTATCCATTTCGTCCTCCGTACAATCAATTCGATATAGATGCAATTGATTGTATCAAAACGCTGAAAAAAGTCAAGAGGAACGCAAGAGATCGATGCCCCGGCGCTCTATTTGCAGCGCCGGGGCATCGAGGCTTCGAGGCTTCTATTTCATCGCAAGATCAGCGGCAGATAGATCGCTGCCCCGCCGATCGCCACCGTGATCGCGGCGGTCGCCTGGTTGCCGGCGCTGTCCCCCACCGTCAAGGTGATGTGATGCGTCCCCGGGCTGAGGTTGTTCCGCTCCACGGTCCTGCCGGCGCCCAGGTCGCCATCACGGTCGGATGACCAAACGAGACGGCTATCGGGCAGCGAGCCATCCTCCAGATCGAAGCCATCGCCCACAAACAACACGTTCGCGCCGGGCGCAAAGGTGGCCCCGTCGGCCGGTGCGTTGATCAGCGCGGTGGGCGCTTTGCCGCTGACGCTAAAGGGACCTGCATCCACCTGGCCTGTGTTCACGCCGTCGCTGGCCAGCACGCGCACATACGCGCTTGTTCCGCCGGGCAGCGTGTTTGTGTCCAGGCTGTAGGAGGTGGCGGTGAGATCCGTGGCCACTGCGAACCAGGAGCCCTTGTTGTCGGGACTGTACAACACCGAGTAGCCGAGGGCGTCACCGGCGTCCGGATCGTTCGCGGTCCAGGTGATAGTCTTGACGGCGCCCCCGCCAGACAAAGCAACAGATACCTCAGGAGAGTGGTTGGTGACCGTGCGCGAGGCGACAACGGCGCCCCCATGTCGCAGCACGATCTGCCGGGTCGTCGGCGCGAAGGGCACGGTCACCGCGAAAGGCGCGGTCGTCATCAGCATCGTGCTGTCACCGAAGCCATACGAGACGTCGAAGCAGGTGCTTGACAGCATCGCACTCCCGGCATCGTACAACTCCAGGCAGTAGTCGGTCCCAGCCGGTGGATTGCCCAATGGGTTGGTCTGCGCCTGGCGGTAAAACACATCGAAGCTGGCCGCACCATCCTGGTTGATCATGCCGGAAGCCAAGAGGTATTCGGCTGTCGTCTTCTCTGCTCCCCTGCTCACCTGCTCCACTGCTTCTTCGCCCCTCTGCTCGAACGTCGTGCCCATGTGCTCGTGCAGGTAGGTGTAAATTTCCGGCGCAACCCAGGCCTCGCTCTCCAACCGGCCGGGCACCATGAAATCAAGCCGGGTGTCCTCTCGCACCTCGCGCGCAGCAACGTCGAAGCCGTGGTAGCGAATCGTCGCATCCCAATGGCCTATGTTGCGGTTATGCCCCAGTTCGTGCGCGAAGGTGCGGCGCCAACGGCCGTCGGTGTCGTTGCCGAAAGCGATCTTGCCCGGATACCATGCCAGTCCGTTGCCGAGATAGACGCCGGTCGGCAGCCAGCCGTAGACATGGTCGGGTCGAGGGCTGGTCTGGCTGAGCTGATACAGCCGCCCCAGGTAGTTGAGCAGCTTAATGGCGCCGGTGCCGGTGTTGATGTTGCCGCCCCAGGTGATGCCGGGCCAGGGGTAATACTTAACGCGCGTGTGGCTGACCGGGTAGGTCGCGACCAGCCACGCCTGGCCCTTGGCGATGCGTTCGGACGGGTCCTGCGGGCCGGTGTAGCCCCCAGTGACGTAGTGGATGGGCAGCCAGGCGATCCGCAGGTCGCCGCCATCCACAAAGCTGACGTCGATCGACGTGGTGTTGTTGCCGTAGTTATTCTCGGCTACCGCATGATCGTTGTTGACCTCGACTTCAAGCCGAACGGCGCCGGTCAACCAACCGAACGGCACCTCGAAGTTCAGGGTGTGATTGATTTGCCGCCAGTCTGAAGGCTGGATCACCGTGATGCGGCCGCCGGGATTGAACGGCGCGACCGCACCCAGCAGCGTGCTGCCGCGATAGCCCTTCAACTGGGCCGTCACACTGCCGATGGGCATGGAGGCGCTCAAACCCACATAGGCGCGCACGACAGTGCGCTTGGAGGCAATCAATGAGATGCTGTTGTCGTTGTTCTGGATCGCCTGGTTCACCTCCAGGTGGCTGACGGTCAGGTCGGGGAGGCCGACTGTGGGGGTGGGTGTGCGGGTAGGCGTCAGCGTAGGGGTAAGGGTGGGCGTGCGGGTAGGCGTCAGCGTAGGGGTCGGCGTGCGCGTGTGTGTCGGGGTCGGGGTCGGCGTGCAGGGACCCATGCCCGGCGGCACTTCGGTGACCACGTCGAGCTGCGCCACGTCAAGCGCGGTGGCATGGCGGCGGCCATCGGCCGCGCGCACCTCGGTCTTCACGCGCACCGTATGCAGGCCGAGTGTGGCCGATGCGCTGGCCCTGACCGTATAGTTGGTGAAACGACCATCGCCCGCCGTCACGTCACCGTGGCTGCCATCATCGTACAGCACGGCGGAATCGATGATATTTGTGTTCACCTCCGCTCCATTACGGAAGACCACGCTATTGGTGCGGATGTGCGTGTTCGTCGTGCTCATGCCGACGCTAAAGCTGGTCGTCGAACCGTCGCCGCGCACGAGGTAGGATGGCGCGATCTTGGGATTGGCCAGGGTTGGCGCCTGGCCCAAACTGGCCGGGTTCAACTCCAGCAGGCCCAATTGCGCCGGCACCGGCGCGCCGTCCACATAGCCCAGGTCGAAAAAGAAGAGAAAGCGCGTCGCGTCGCGGCTCATGCTGCTTCTTTGGAAGCCGCCGTCTCCCGAGCCCACCATGAGCGGCGGATCACCGGTCAAGGTGGGGCCGTAGGCCGCCAATTGCAGCACGCCGCTGCCGTCAGTGTTGTAGAGACGGTTCCGGGAGCCGTGGTTCAACTTCGAGCCATCGTACGACAACTGCGCGATCTCGCCATCGGTGCCATTCCAGCCGCCCAGGGTGTCGAGCACGCGGTGGTTCGCGCCCCCCCAGTCAAACACCCCCAACTCATTGGGCGACGAACAGCACGGGTTCAGAGCGCCCTGGTAGAAGACTTTGGCGCCGTCGCCGCTGATACCGACGTTCGCCACAAGCCAGAAGTAGTTGGCGGGGAGCGGGTATTCTGCGAGTCCGCTGCCGTCAGCGTTCACGCGCAGGATCCGGTCATACCCGTCGTAGTCGACCACATTGAAGATGATGCGGCTCCCATCACCGGAGATATCAAATTAGGACTTTCGCTTGAATGAGCGGCATGGTAACATGGCCACATGATTACCAAAC
>CAYYTK010000041.1:0-37204 GCA_964474695.1 uncultured Anaerolineales bacterium | reverse complement strand
AGGGAATTAGGCTGGTGCATTGTACAAAAAATTGAGTCAATTCCCGTCGTCCCCGCTGGGACAATATCGCATCAGTGGATAAAACGGCAGTTTCACTACGAGTGCGGTAAGCGAATGTCCCTTGATTTGAGCTCCTACGAGGACCAGTCGTAGGAGCTCGTTCTTTTGTAGGGACGTTTCCGCCGCCGCCCACCGTTGGGCGAACCCCTCAAGCACGTGTCCGGCCTCTATGATAGCATCCAACACCGCTGGACGCAAACCGGCCCTGTCTGTCTGGTACTGCCACTTCTCGGCCTGGTACTTCTCTTTCGTGATCGCACCGGTCAGGTACAACTCGGTGGCCCGGTCGAACCGCGCCTGGATCGCCTGCTCGGCCTCGGCCAGCGCCGCCCGCTCCTGCGGCGTGAAGTGGTTGTTCATGACCCACTCCTGCCAGTCCGGCCGCAGCCGCACCGAGCAGATGAGGTCCACCACCTGCTTTTCCGCCACCTCCGCCCGCACCGTCTTCTGCGTGCAGGAGCCGGCATGGTTGAGATGGGTCGCATCGCGGTAGTACGCCTTGCCATACGAGGTCATGCCCCGCAAGGGCTTGCCGCAGCCCGAGCACAGCAGGAGCCCCGACAGCGGGTACATGCAGGGCACTTTCCGGCCCAGGCGCACCCGGTGGGCGAACATGGCGCGCAGCTCCTGCGCCCGGGCAAAGTCGGCCCGGCTGACCAGCGCCGGGTGCTCGCCGGGGAAGACTTCCAGCGGGTCCTTGCGCTTGCGTTTGCACCCCTTGGCGTCCACCCCATAGTACGCGATCACGCCGCTGTAGAATTCGTGCTGCAGCAGCTCCCGCACCGCGTCCTTGGTGAAGACCGAGGGCAACCGTGCCGGCGCCCGGCCCTTGGTGCGAAACGGGCTGCGCCGGCCGTCGGGCAGGTCCACCCCATCGGCGTTCAGCCGCTCGGCGATCTCGCCGTCACTGTACTCCCCGGTGAGGTACCAGGCGAACATCCGCCGCACCGCCTCCCCTTCCACGGGGTGGAGCACCAGGTGGCGGCCGTCGGAGCGGTCGGTCCCGCCGTATTGCGGGCAGTAGTCCTTGCCGTTGGCGTCGGTGCACGCCGAGCACAGCCCGTCGCAGTAGCCCAACGGGATGCTGCCGTTCCACAACCCCTTGCGGGCGCGGGCGATCTTGCCCTTGCGGGTCTCGTAGCGCAGGTTGTCGATGTAGATCTCGGCCAGCATGCCCAGCACCGTCAGCGTCAATTTGCCCCACGGGGTCGACAGGTCGATCTTCTCCTGCACGGAGACGAAGGTGACATCGCGCTCCCGCAGGGTGTCCAGGGCGATCAGCAGTCCCTTGAGGTGGCGGTAGAAGCGATCAATCTTGTCCACCACCACCACGTCGAAGCGCCCCTTCGCAGCATCCTCAAGCAGCTGCGCCAGGGCAGGCCGGTAGGAATCCGACTTGGCGGAGATACCGGCATCGAGATACTCGCCGGCAAAGTCCCACTGCCGGTCAGTGAGCAGCGTCCGGGTGGTCGTGCGCTGGGCGTCCAGGCTGTGACCCTCAAGCTGCTCCTCGGTCGAGACGCGGATGTATGAAACCGCGCGCATGGGTGGAAACCCTCCTTTCGCTGGGGAATGGACTCGGCCCGTTAACGCTGGAAGGAGCCTTACGCCCATTATAGCCGGTCGCCAGGAGGATCCCAACCGGATGATTTTGGCGCAGCGGAGGCGAAAAAGCCGTCCCCGCACATGCCGCGCTTAAGCTGCCGCCGGTGACCGCGCCGCGCCGGTCAGCCGGCCGAACGCGCCGTCCAGCCGCGCCAACGCGCCGTCCAACAGCTCGCGAAACGGCCCGCGCGCCTCAAGCGCCACGATCGCCTGGTCGGCCACTTCGATGGCGCTGAAGATCAGGCGGTAGAGGGTCTTCTGCTCATCGCAGGTCAGGGCGGCCCACAGCGCCGGCAGGTTGTCCAACAGCGCGGCCGCCTCCCCGCCGATCGGCGTCGCAGCCGGGCTCAACGCCTTCAGGTCGCGCAGGCAGGCCGACTTGACGCGCTCGAACTGCTCGCGGGTGGTGTCGCCGTCGCGGTAGAGCTCCTGCGCCCGCCGCAGCCGCTCCCGGAGCGCCAGCTTCTCGCGCTCGATCTCGTCCTGGCCTTCATCATGGAACAGATAAACCAGGATCCGCTCCCGCCAGGCCGCCGGCAGGCGGATGTTGGTGACCAGGTCCTGGATCTGCTGCTCGATCCAGTCCGCGCGCAAGTTGGGCTGATGCCACTCGGCCTTTTCCAGCCGCTGCTGGCACAGGCGATCCACGTAGTAGCGGCTGGCGCCGCCGTTCGAGGAGATGCCGCGCAGCGGGCTGTGCTGGGCCGCACAGTAGAGCACGCCGGTGAGCGGGTAGATGCGCGCCGGGTTGGCCAGCGTGGTGCTGCGGTGGTAGCGGTTCTGGCGGATGGTCTGCACCTTGCGGAAGAGCTCCAGGCTGACCAACGCCTCGTGCTTGCCGGCGAACCATTCCACCGGCTTGCGCCGCCGGTTGCCCTGCTCGTCGCTGCCCGCATAGGTGACGTAGCCCGCATAGACCGCGTTGGTCAGGAGTCCCTGCACCGCGTCCTTGTCGAAGGCCTGCGGCGCATAAGAACCCGGCAGCCCCTTGGTGCGAAACCGCACCTCCGTGCCATCGTCGAGGGTGAAGACCTCCCGGTTCAGCCGGCGCGCGACGTCGTCGTCGGAGTACTCGCCGGTGGCGTACCACGCGAACATCAGCCGCACCGCCGCCGCCTCGACCGGGTGGGGCACGCGCGTGCCGTCCGTGCCCCGGTTGCGGCCGCCGGCCAGCGGGCAGTAGCCCGGGCCGTTGGGGTCGGTGCAGTCGGCGCAGCGGCCGTTGCAGTAGCCGAAGCGGTAGCTGCCGGTCAGGTAGCCGTTGCGCGCCTGCTGCAGCCGGCTCAGCCGGATCTCTTCGGACAGCGCGGCCACGTAGAACTCGGCCAGGGCGCCCAAGACGTACATCACGAGCCGGCCCCAGGAGGTCGTGAAATCAATGCTCTCACGCAGCGAGACCAGCCGCACGCCGTGGGACTTCAGGTATTGCACCGTGCTCAGCAGGCCGAAGAGGTTGCGCGAGAGCCGATCGATGCGGTCAATCACGACGACTTCCACCTGGTTCTTGCGCACCGCCCGCAAGAGCCGCGCCAGCTGCGGCCGCTGTTCGTTGCGGCCCGAGCGCGCCGGATCGGCGAAGACTTCGATCAGCTCCCAGCCGTGCTCCGCGACGGTCCGGGCGATGCGCGCGGCCTGGTCGTCCAGGCTGCTGCCATCCTCGACCTGCATGAAGCTGGAGACGCGCGTGTAGCCCGCGGCGCGCACCAGGCCCCGGCCTGCCACCGGGGACGCGCCCAGGATGGCCGCCAGCTCGCGGTCGAGCTCGGCCTCAGTCGGCGGTTGTTTGCGGATCGGCCAAACCATCGTCCTCCTCCTCGTCGTTCCAGGGCGCTGCCGGTTCGTTCAGCCCCAGGATGCGCCGCAGCGCCTGCGCCAGCTCGTAACAGAATTCGTCGGCCACGTCCTCGACCGCCTCCGGCCGGATGGCCAGCGTCGGCGGCTCGGCGGGCCGGGCAGGCTGGCGCGGCATGCTGGCCCCTTTCCCCGGCGGCGCCCGCGCAGCGCGCGGCTAACGGCGCTGCGCGGCCAGCGCCACGAGGCGATCCGTCAAGCGCCCTGCCTCCTGGCGCACGGCATCGCTCACATGGTACATGACGCGGTCCGCGACCACGACCGCAGCCGGCGCGCCGCCGGCGCCTGTGCGCTGCGAACGCAGCCAGCCGTCCACGGTCACCTCCAGGGGCGCCTCCTGGCTGGCCGCGCGAAAGGCCCGCAGCTCCAGCGCCAGGCGGTCGGCAAACAGCACCCGGTGATGGCCGCCGTAAGCCGGATGGTCGGTGGCCAAAGTGGCGGTGACCACGTACGCGGCCTTCCCGCCGATGGCTTCGGTTTGTTCGGTGTAATCGTCCAGCTTCCCGGTGAGCATGACCAGATTCTGGCGTTTCACGGCGTCTCCTCGCAAGCATCAACCCGCGCGCGCCGCGGCGCGATGCGGCCTGTGTCGGATTTTATGGTATGATATGATTCATCTGCTCGACTGATTCCGACGGCTCGGCGGCTCTCCTGTACGACGTACACTTCTCTATAAGAGTGTATGAATTATCGGACGGACAAGCCCCAAAAAGAGCCGTCGCAACGGCGGACGGCAGGACAGATCACCGGTCAGGCGTGGACAGGCCGCGGCGGGCGCGGCGGGCGCGGCCCGGTCTGTGCTTGGCGTCGCTACGCGCTTCCCGGCGGTGCAGGAAGGTGGGATGGCCCCATTGCCCTCCGCTCCTTCCCGGCGCCAGGGCGGCGCTCATGCGAACAACCGTTCGTATGCTACACGATTTCCGCAGCGCTGTCAAATCCGGCCGCGGCCTTTATGGCACCCAGGCCGGGCACACGGACAGCGCCACAAGGAGTACACGCCCATGTCCCAGTCGCACACCCCACTGGCGCAGTGGCTGATTGAGGCGTGCCGGGAACGCGACCTCTCCTGGGCCGAAGCCTCCCGGCGCTCCGGCCTGAGCCAGGGGACCATCTCGGCGATCGTGCGCGGCACCCAGCCGGGCCTGGAGATCTGCAAGGGCCTCGCCGGCTTCTTCGGCGTGCCGCTGGAGGATGTGCTGCAGATGGCCGGCCACATGACGCCGGCCCCCGCCCCGGCCTGGCCTCCGGAGCTGGTGACGCTGGTGCGAGAGGTGGAAAGCCTGCCCGCGCCGCTGCAGCGCGCAGTCATCAAGGCCTGGCGCGCCGTGCTGGAAGGAATCGCCACCTCCCGCACGCTGCGCTGACGACGCAGACGCCGACCTCCGGCGCTGGCGCGCATTCCTGGCACCCAATTTGCAAAAAGAACAAATGTTCAGTACAATCCCTCCTGCCGCCGCCGGCAGATCCCCGGCCCGGCAAGAGGTCCGATGGCAGAAGCACCCATCATTCCAGCATCCCCGTCCGCCCCGCCGCGCGCCGCGGTCTGGCACCTGACCCTGGCCAACGGTCTGCGCATCTGGGGCGAAACCCGGCCGCACAATCCCACCCTGGCGGCACACCTGGTGGTCGGCGCGGGCGCGCGGCACGCGGCGCGCAGCCAGGCCGGCCTGCCCCACTTCGTCGAACACATGCTGTTCAGCGGCAGCGAACACTGGCCCGAGGCGCAGATGCAGGCGCTGCTGCGCGACAAGGGCGGCGAGGCCAACGGCTGGACCGGCTACGACGCCGCCGGCTACTGGGTGCAAGTCCCTCAGCGCCGCCTGAGGCTGGCGCTGGAGTGGCTGGCGCAGTTGGTCTTCCACCCCACCTTCCCGGAGCACAAGCTCGCCAAGGAGCGCCAGGCCATCGCCAGTGAGCGCGCGCTGCGCGAGCCGCAGCTGCTGCGCATCTTGCGTCGCCTGCGCCTCACCGAGGAGTTGGACCGCAGCATCCACACCCGGCTCTTCGGGTGCGCGCCGGACGACGCGCTGGGGGACGAAGACGACCTGCGCCGCTTCACGCGCGCCGAGCTGGTGGACTTCCATTGGCAGCGCTACACGCCCGCCAACGCCGGCCTGGCCATCGTCGGCGACGTGACCCAGGAGCAGGTCGCGGCGCTGGCCGAGCGTTATTTCGGCGACCTGCCCGCACGACCGGCGCCGCCCGCGCTGCCGGCGGACTACCCCAAAGGCCCGCACGACGTCGCCATCCACGGCCCGCTGGAACGACGCCAGATCACCGTGGCCGTCGGCGCGCGCACGGTCGGCTGCGCCCACGCCGACCGCCGCCCCCTGGAGGTCTTGGAAGAGCTGTTGGGGCAGCGCCTGCTGGCGGAGCTGCGCTTCCGCCGCGGCCTCACGTATGCGCCGTGGACCTACAACGTCTTCCACCGCGACAGCGGCTACTTCACCGCGCAGGTCACCGTCGCCGACCGCCACGAGGAATGGGCGCGCGACACCCTGCTGGGGGAGCTTGACGAGCTCACCCAGGCCGCGCCGAGCCGCCGCGAGGTGCGCAGCGCCGCGCGCGTCGCCTGGGCCACCTGGGCGGCCGCCGACGAAAACAACTACGAACGCGCGGCCACCCTGGCCGACCCGATCCTCGACTGGCCGGCCGATCAACCGCCTCCGGATATCGAGGCGGAGTTGCTGGCGGTGACGCCGGCCGACATCAATCGCGTAGCGCGTGCCTATTTCGTGCCCGAGCGGCGCTTCCTGGGCCGCCACGCCCCCATCTTCGCCCTGGACAACCTGGCCGAGGGCTTGGAAGACCGGCTGCGCGACGCCAAGCGGCTCGCTCTGCTGGGGCTGGGCGCCGCCGCCGTGCACTTCATCTGGCAGCGCATCGCGCAGCCGGGAGGCAGTAGAGCCACATGACCACCGACGCTCAGCCAGCGCCAGCCGACCGCGCCGCCAGGCCCACACCTGCGCCATCAGCGACGGCAGATCCCGCATCCGGCCCAGCAGACAAACGCAGCGCGCCGCCTGCCAAGTCCACCAAGTCCGCCAAACCGGCCAAGGCGCCCGCGCGCCGGCCGCGCCAGGCCGCGCAGAACACCAAGCGCCGGCCCTATCACGCGGAAATCGTCGCGCTCGCCGACACCACCGCCGAGTTGCCGCCGCCCTGGCGCCAACAGGCCATCGCCCTCGTGCATACGATCATGAACCTGTTCCAGCGCATCTGGGGCGAGCTGCGCCGGCATCTGCCCCCGGCGGCCGCCGACGACGAGGCGTCCAGTCCGGCTGATCCTGGCGACCTTAAGACGCCGGACTGACCCCAACACGCCCGAGCCTCCAGGCACCCGACCCTGAAAATCCGGCAGATCGTGCCGGATTTTCAGGGCATTCCGCTCCGTCCGTAGCCTGACCCTCTCAGATAGACAAAAGGTTAGCTAACCCCCGCCACCGGTGCTATACTACTCTCACGCCGCCAAAGAGAGAAGCATATGTCCATCTTGAATCGCCTTGCCATCGCGCAGGGCCGCCGCGACGAGGCGCCCAACCAGGAACTGGCGCGCGAACTGGCCGAACGGGAGGACCAGGAAGGCATCCGCGAGCTGGTCGCCAACCTGTGCCACGCCGACCAGAACGTGCGCAGCGACTGCCTCAAGACGCTGTACGAGGTCGGCTACTGCAAGCCCGAACTCATTGCCGGCCATGCCGCCGAATTCCTGCGGCTGCTGCGTGACCGCAACAACCGCATGGCGTGGGGCGCAATGATCGCGCTGAGCACCATCGCGCCGCTGCGGGCCGGCGAGCTGTACTCGCACCGCCAGCAGATCCAGGCGGCGATGGCCGAGGGGTCAGTGATCACGGTGGACAACGGCGTCAAGGTCCTGGCTGCGCTCGCGGCGGCGGACGCGACCTACCGGGCCGAGCTGCTGCCCGATCTGCTCCGCCACCTGCAGACCTGCCGTCCCAAAGATGTGCCCCAACACGCTGAAGCGATCGTGCCGGCCGTGGACGCGGCGCACGCCGCTGCGTTCGTCGCCGTGCTGGAGCGGCGGCTGGACAACATGTCGGCCGGCCAGGCGGCCAGGGCGAAGCGGATGATCGCGCAGGCCCGCCGGGCGGCAAAACAAGTGGGGTGATGAGCATGCAATGGCGCATCAAGCACGTCTTCAACTTCCCACCGGATCGACCGTGGGCACGCGGCTGCGTCAACTTCGGCTTCCACGGCCGGAGCGGCGCGCTGTACTTCCTCCACTACAACGAACACTGGCTGGGCTGCCTGACCGCCGACGATGAGTGGCTCTGGACGGCCGGCGCGACCAACAAGGGTCTGAGCCGCGTGCATATCCCGTTCGGCATCCAGCATCCCCACTACATCACCGAGCTGCCCGATGGCTCGCTGCTGGTCTCCAGCAACGGCACCAACCAGATCTTCCGCCTCTGGCCGGCTGAGCAAGCGGTCGAGCTGTTCGCCGACACAGGCCGGCTCGGCTTCCGAGACATCGGCAACTGCGTGTACGCTGGCGCCGACGGAGCGGGCTCGTCGGAGGGCAGCGTGTGGGCGCACGAGATCGAAGGCTGCCGGGTCTGGCAGCTCGACCTCGCCGGCCGGCCCCTGGCTGTCCTGGGCCGCGGCGAGCCTGGCTTCCAGCGTGAGACCGTGCCGTTCGCAGCGGCCCGCTTCAACTGGATCTACGACCTGCGCCTCGGACCGGACGGCGACCTCTATGTCCTGGACAGCAAGAACTACTGTGTGCGGCGGATCGAGGTTGACCAGGGCGTGGTTTCGCTGGTGGCCGGCACCGGTGCGCCCGGCCCAGCGCTGGACGATGTCCCGGCTTCGGCAGCCACCTTCGGCAGCGACCCGAGCGCACGTTTCGATGGGCCGTTCTCCCTGTCGCTGGACGAGGCGGGCAACGTCTTCATCGGCGACACGTACAATCATGTGGTGCGCATGGTGGAGCGGGCCACCGGCATCATCTCGACCATCGCCGGGAAGGTTGCAGCCGAGCCTGGCGTGCGCAACAACCCGGCCGAGACCGATCCGCTCAAGCTCAACCTGCCCTTGATCTGCAGCATGGACTATCATGCCGGCTGCCTGTTCGTCCCGGATTGGAGCGACGACCTGGTCGTATTGGAGAAGGGAGAGAGCTATGTCCGCCGCAAGTAGGGCAGCGTGGCTGGCGCTGGCTGGCGTCACGGCGTCCGCCTACCTGATCTGGATTCGCCCCTGGCAGTTGCGTTGGGGCGCGACCGCTGAAGAAGTCAACCGGCCCATGCCGGGCGACGAGTTGGTCGCCCGGCCGCACTTCAATGCCACTCGGGCCATCACCGTGCATGCCGGCCCGGAGCACATCTGGCCCTGGCTGCTGCAGATGGGCATCGGCCGCGCCGGCTGGTACAGCTACGACCTGATCGACAACCTGGGGCGCCCCAGTGCGCGCCGCATCCTGCCCGAGTATCAGGAGCCGCGGGCCGGCGCCCTGGTGCCGATGAGTCCGGTGGGCGAGCTCGGCGTCTACGTCCGCGCTTTCGAGCCGCGCCAGTGGCTGCTGTGGGATGACAAGGGCCAGGGCAAGATGACCTGGGTCTGGGGGCTGTATCCGGCGGACGAAAAAACCACGCGCCTGGTCTCCCGCGTCCGGATGCATTATGACTGGTTGTCGCCAACGATTCTCTTCAACTTGTTGCTGGACGTAGGCGACATCGTCATGATGCGGAGATGCCTGCTCGGCATCACGGAACGCGCCGAGGCGCTGGCCCGGAATTAGGAGGTCACTATGTGGCGCAGCTTGCTGAAAACCATCCTGCTCCTACCGGTCATCCTGGTCGCCTGGCACACGCTGGTGCGGATCATCCGGCGATTCTACAAGTTCCCCATCCCGCAGTTCCTCGCGAACCTCATTGACAACCCGCTGCGGCGCCGGCTGCAGCCGCCCGACGCCACCGCCATCCGGCACGGCATCGAGGCCGGCATGACCGTGCTGGACGTGGGGCCGGGCAACGGCCGCTACAGCGTCGCCGCGGCCCGGCGCATCGGTCCGGCCGGTTGCCTGCACGCCGTTGACATCGAGCCGAAGATGATCGAGCGGGTGCGGGCACGCGCGACCGCAGAGGGCGTGACCAACATCCGGGCGCGCGTGGCCAGCGCCTACGAGCTGCCCTACCCCGAGGCATTCTTCGACGTGATCTACCTGATCACCGTGACCGGCGAGATTCCTGACCCGGTGCGCGCCATGCAGGAGTTCCGCCGGGTGCTCAAGCCGTCAGGGACGCTGGCCGTCAGCGAGATCCTGGTGGACCCCGACTACCCGCGGGCCGCCACCGTGACCCGGTGGGCGACCGCGGCGGGCCTGCGCCCCCGCAAGCAGATCGGAACCTTTTTCTACTACACACTGATCTTCGGGCCTGCTGAAGGATAGAGGCCTGTCCAATGAACATCAACGCGCAGGTTCGACCATGAAAATCGCAACCATCATCGGCAGCCCGCGCAAGCGGGACAACACGGCCGCCGTGCGGCGGAAACGGCTATGACTGCCAATGTCCATATGCAGGCCGCGAGCCTGCGGCCGCGCTTGCTCGCCTTTGCGCTGGATTACCTGCTGATCGCCGCCTATGCCATTACGTTAGCCGCGGTCACGTTCGCCGCGGCCGCAAGTCCCCTGCGCCGCCTCCTCGCGGTCCTCCTGGCAACGCCCGCCTCCCGCGATGCCGTGGCGTTCGTGACCATGGTCCTGCCGGTGATCCTCTACTTCGCCCTGCAGGAGGGCTCGGCGCGGCGGGGCACGTGGGGCAAGTGCAAGCTGGGGCTGCGCGTGACCGCGCTGGATGGCGGACAACTGCCGTTGGGCCGTGCGTTCGTCCGCGCACTCGTCAAATTCCTGCCCTGGCAGATCGCCCACACCTGCCTGTTTCATATCCCCGGCTGGCCGTTGGCGCCGACCGCGCCGCCCCCCTGGGTGATCGTGGGCTTCGGCTTGGTGTGGCTGCTGGTGATCAGCTACCTGGCGCCGCTGGCGTTCAGTAAGTCCCATCGCACCCCTTACGACCGATTGGCCGGGTCGGAGGTGCTCATGCAGGTGCAGCAACAAAGACAATCAACACACGCAGGGAGGGTCTGAAACATGAAACCCGTCTTCTGGATCCCGCTTCTGGCGCTGCTCGGCGGACTCATCGGCTATGCCGTCTTGCGGACCACGGGCTGGCTCGGCGCCACGATCGGCGTGGTCGTGGGCATCTTGATCGGCGCGCTGCTCTACGGCCGCGGCAGTAAGGGCCGCGGTCCGGTAGGATAGGAGTCGGTGGGTGGGCGCACCGCGCGCCTGAGTTCCTGGAGGCTCCATGAACACGCCAGACACACCTGCAAGCAGGGCCAAGCCGTCCGGGCGTCTTGTGGCCGCGCAGCTGCTCCAGACGCTCGTGATGTTCCTCGTCATCGGCGGCGTCCTGTTTCTCGCGGCCGGCCGCCTCGCTTGGCCGGCGGCGTGGGCCTTCCTGAGCGTCTACTTCCTGATCGCGCTCGTGACCGCCGTCTGGATGCTGCGCACGAACCCGGAGCTGACCCAGGAACGGGCCCGGCCGGGCCGCAACGCCAAGTCGTGGGACAACCTGCTGGTGGGGCTCAACCTGCTGTTGAGCCTGGCGTTGTTCGCCGTGATCGGCCTGGACGCTGGGCGCTACGGCTGGTCAGAGGTCCCACTCGGCGCGCGCGCCCTGGGCCTGTTGGGGTTTATCCCGGCCTTCGGGCTGCCGCTGTGGGCTGCGCAGGTGAACGCGTACCTGTCGAGCCGTGTGCGGATCCAGGGGGAGCGGGGGCACGAGGTGGTCGCAGCGGGACCGTATCGGTATGTCCGGCATCCGATGTATGCCGGCATGATCTGCTACGATGTGAGCGTGCCGCTGGTGCTGGGCTCCTGGTGGGGGCTGGCCGTGGGAGCAGCGCTGATCGCGCTGGTCATCGTGCGCACCGCACTCGAGGACCGGACGTTGCAGCGGGAGCTGCCGGGGTATCGGGCGTACAGCCAGCAGGTGCGCTATCGCCTGCTGCCGGGGATATGGTAGTTACGTTCCAGGGAGAGGCAACTCCGGGGTTGAAGGCCATGCGGAGGCGCCAACACAGGGGGTGCGTCATGTGGGCTACGATTGCGTTTCTCGGCGAGTCGCCATCGCTGGCGTCGTGCTCGCTATCTTCCGCGCACCTGAACCCGGCGCGGCCGGCGCACCTGCAAGACCCACGGTGCTCGGCTGGCTGACGCTTGCGAGCGGAGTCATGGCCGCCACGGCTTTCGCCGTTGGCATGTTCACGGAGGCCGAGATGGGCGGCAACCTGGCGTCCATCGCTTGTGCTGCCGCCGCGGTCATGATCGGCAGTGGGGCCGTGCTGCGCCATGACCGCTGCTGGCCGACATGGATCGGCCTGGCAGCCGGCGTGCTGCCGGGTGCCTTCTGGATCGCATTCGCAATCGGGAACATCCTGGGTCTCGGCAGCTAAGGAAGGATCCGCAGAAACATGGACGCGCAGACAAGCAACGCGACATACCAAGATCGCACCCGCTGGTTCAAGGTCAGCGGGGTTCTGCTGCTGTTGAGTGGCATCGCCGTTGGCCTTCTGGGTCCGGTTGAGATGTACTGCTTCTACCTCTTTTCTGAGGGCGGCCGCTTTCACTACGCGGGGTTTGGGTTCGGCTCTTTCATGTTCGGCAACATTGCAGCCCAAATCGTGGGCTACTATCTGATCGCAGCCCTGCTCATCCCCCTGGGCTACGGCCACTTGCGAATGCGACGCTGGGTCAGGCCGCTCGCTCTGGCTCTGCTGTGGGCCTGGCTGGTCGTCGGCGCGCCTTTGAGCGTCGTGGTCGCCTTCATCCTGGCCGCCTCCAAAGACCTGGCGCTGCCGGCGGCGCTGCTGGCGCTGGCCCTGCTCGGGCTGTCCTATCTGGTGGCGCCGGGGCTGCTGATCCGGTTTTACCGCGGCCGCAATGCCAGGCAAACCTTGGCGGCCCAGGATCCCCGGTCGTATTGGATCGAGGACCTGCCCACGCCCATCCTGGTGCTGAGTTCTTTGTATGCGTTCTACATCGTCATGCTCCACATCCTCATCTTGTTCAACGGCATGTACCCGGTGTTCGGCGTCTTCCGGCACGGGCTGCAAGGGATTGTCCTGCTCGATCTCACCAGCGCAGGCCTGGCGTGCATCACTTGGGGTACGTTGCAGCGACGGCCCTGGGCGTGGTGGGGGTCTGTGATCCTGTTGGGCTTGTTCACGTGCTCAACCCTACTCACCTTTTGCAGAGCGAGCTACGCAGCTATCCTGACGGGGTTGGCATTTCCGCCGCGGGAGCTGGAATTCCTGGGCGGCGTGCCGGCGCAGGGTTATCATTTCGCGCTCCTGATCGGAATGCCGCTCCTGATCACCTGGGGCGTGGCGCTGCTATCAAAACGCCATTTCCGACAAATGTGATGTGACATATGAACAATCAACAACGGAGCATCAAACTACGTCTGATCCTCCAAATGCTGTTCTTCATCGTCGTCGCGCCATTCCTGCCGCTGCTGATCGCCGGGCGCTGGGGCTGGTGGGAGGCTTGGGCTTACGCCATCATCAGCATCGCTGGGTTCGTCATCAGCCGCGTCTTGGCCGCGCGACGGCATCCGGACCTGATTGCCGAACGCGCCCAGCACATGCGGCAAGCGAACATCAAGCCATGGGACAAGCGCCTGTCGGCATGGCTCATGCTCGGCGGCATCCTGGTCCTGTTGGTCGCCGGGTTTGATGCGCGGTTCGGCTGGTCGCCCGCGTTCGGCTGGCCGGTGACTGCCCTGGCGCTGGTCATGATCGTCGCGGGCTATGCCTTGAGTTCCTATGCCCTGATCGAGAACCGCTTCTTCTCCAGCACGGTGCGTATCCAGGCCGAGCGCGGGCATCACGTCGTATCGAGCGGTCCTTACCGCTGGGTGCGGCATCCCGGCTATGCGGGGGGACTGCTGGCCTACCTGGCCACGCCGCTCCTGCTGGATGCACCGTGGGCCTTCATGCCGACGCTGTTGGTCGTGGCGCTCACGATCATCCGCACCGCGTTGGAAGACAAAACCTTGCAGGAGGAATTGGAGGGGTATCGCGCTTATGCCGAGCGGGTGCGCTATCGCCTGTTGCCCGGAGTGTGGTGACGCGGGGCTGGGGAGGTCCAAGATGAACGTGACGGCCGATCGGGATGACGATCTCGTCTACACTGAGCAAATCTCCTCGGCCAGGACGGAGGCGCTCTTCCTGGCGCTCACGGTCCTCTTTGCCTTGCTGGCAGTCCGGCGCGTGAAAGCCAGGCGCCGGGACATTCTTTCGACAGCGTTCTGCTGCTTCTGCGCTGTCTTCCTCTTCTACTCCGTGAACTACAGGACATTGATCATCCGGCTCACGCCGGAGGCCCTGAAGCTGAAATTCGGCATCTTCACGTGGGTTGTGCCGCTCGCCAACATCGAGGGATGCCGTCTTGATGCGCTGCCGGCGTTGATGCGGTATGGCGGCGCAGGGATCCACTTCATGAGCATCGGCGGCAGATACCGGGCCTCGTTCAATTTCCTGGAGCATCCCAGGATCGTGATCGCGCTGAAGAGGCAAGCAGGTCTCGTGCGAGACATCTCCTTTTCGACGCGCCGGCCGGATGATGTCCTGCAATTCATCGGAGAAACCGCGGCCGCTCAGGGAGCTGCCCCGCCAGCACATCCGGGCTGACAAGGAGATCCGAAGGACCTATCACGTGCTGGCGCAGCTCGCCTCGATCGTCTACAACACTACTTTGACCTTTCCTTGACCCACGTATCCGTTACCTTCATCGTCTGCATCACCGAGCGGTAGAGCGCGTCGGCGGGTGCTTCGGTGGCGGTGGAGAAGACGCGGGTGCAGCCCAGGCGCGTGAGCCGCCGCAGCCCTTCGAGCATGACTGCTTTGCCCAAGCCCCGGCGCCAGTGCTCGGCCGCCGTGCCCACCAGCACCGTCACCGCGCTGCGGGTGGCGTCATCGTAAGAAATGGTGCAGAACGCGGCGATTGCGCCCCTGGGCGTGGCCGCGACGATGTCCAGGTCGCGGCGGTAAAGCGGTGTCGATTGGATATTGCGGTACCAGGAGCAATCACCATCGTAGGCTTCGTCCGGTTCCTCGGCATGGAAGGCACGCCAGGAAGCCCAACTGCGGGCCGGATGCTCGTCGAGCGACCCCATGGCCCGGATGGTGTAGCCATCCGGAACCGGCGCGCCAGGTAACGGGACGTCCAGATCCCGCCACCAGTGGTGGCCCCAGCCCGGCTGCCGGCTGAATCCGCACCGGGTCAAGGCTGCCTGGCGCAGGGCATCATCCGAAAGTACGGGTACGTACAGGACACGCCCGCCATCCTCCGTCCGGGCCGAGTAGTGCTCCTCAGCATAAGCAAAAATCTCAGCTTCGAGGTCCGGCGTGCGGAAGCCAGGGTGTATATGCAGGCGGATCTCGTCGTGGCGGATGGGGTGCAGGACGGCTGCGATCTGCCCCGCCGGCGTTTCCCAGGCCACGGTCACCTGCTCGAAGGGCGCGCACACCTGGCAGGTCTGGATGAGATGCCAGCACCAGTGATCGAGGCGCGCCACGTGCCAGCTATGTTCGAGCCGGTTGTTGAGCAGGAAGACGTCGCGCAGAAAGTCGCGAACGCGCCAGGTGTCGTCTTCGGTCTGGCAGCGACGCAAGAGCAGGTTCATCCGTTCAAACCATCCATCGGAATGCGGGCGATGATTTCGTATACGGTTTCCATTTTGTCTACCTGCTGGTGTTCATCACCTTGCGATACCAGGTATCTACGCTGAAGGTCTTGTAACCCAGGCGTTCATACAGGCGAAATGCGGCGCTCTCGTTCTCGGCGTCCACGCCCAATTCCGCCTCGCTTGCACCCTGCTCTTTCAGCACCTGCAGGCTGCGCGCGATCAGCGCGCTGGCGAGGCCGCGCCCACGCCACTGCGGCCGCACGTAGATGTGCTCGGTGTAGCCATGCTTGCCGGGCTGCTTTTCGCGACCCTGCTCTTCCATGTGCGCCAGCACCATCCCGGCCACTTGATCGCCGGCCCAGGCCACCTGCCAGGTACGCGGGTTGTTCTCCGGGTTGGCAAGCCAGGTGGGATACTTCTCGTCCAGCCAATCTTCGGCCACATTTTCGAACAGCCCGGCGTTCATTTCCCGTTGCGCCTCCCAAATGCGGCGCATGTGCTCCGGCAGCACGGGTCGTATCTCCAGCCCGGCCGGCATGGGGTTGTCGGGCGCAGCACCGAGAGTGTAAAGCATGTTGTTGAAACGCCGCACCACCTGGCAGCTTGATTCCTCCAAGGCGACTTTCCAGTCCCTCTGATGATCCGATGCCCAGGCCTGGAAGTACTGCTCCGAGACGGGCGCATGCCCGGCAGCGACCGCGCGCAAACGGCGTTCGTTTTCGGCGATCAGGGCCGGCCAGAGCGCGCGTTGTTCAGGAATGATGAAACTGATCTGGTAGTAGAGCCGCGTTTGGGGACGGCTGGAGTACCAGCCCAGGCGGCTGTAACCGATTGGCGTATCACCCACAGAGGCGAGGATCACACCCTGCTCACGGGTCAGCCCGTCCATGTGGGTGAGTACGTCAGCAATGACTTCGAGCGTGATTGGCTCAAGGTCGCCATCAGCCTGGCGGCTGCGGCGGTTGAGTTCCAAGAGCAAGGGGTAGTCGCGTGCGTCGCGCAGATTCCAGAAGGTCAATGCATCAGGCTGTTCAGACATCAGGCCGCCCTCCCAGGCGCTATTATACCCCTGCAGGAGCGCGACCGCCTCATCCACAGCAGGAAAGCAGGGCGCCGGCAAGGATGGCGCCCGTTTGGCATCTCCCGCCAGAATACAGCGAACTGCCGCAGATACCAGCCCAGGGGTGGGGATTCACGATCCCTCGAACGGGGGAAGGTGGAAGGAGAAACCGCGGACTCGCAGTTGGATACGCGCCGCCAGGAAGGTCAGCCAGGGCGACGGCTGCTTCTTATCGGCAAACGACCACCCCTTCCACGCCTGGTACATCGAGCCGGCGGTGTAGCGTCCCTGGCTGTCGGCCTGGGCCGTGATTGCCGCGACCATCTCCCCAAAGCGGGGATCGGCATGCACGAAGGGGTAACGGCTGAGCACGTCGGCCACATGGAGGATGTCGTACCAGACGAAGGGGTATTTGAGCTTGCGGAAGTCGCTGCCCATGCCGAAGAGATAGTATTTGACCTCGGCCCGGCGCTCCCAGTGGCCCAGCAGCATCTCAACGCCGCGCCGCGTCGCCGGGCCGTCGAGGAACTCCGGGACGAGAGAAAGCGCCTTCAGGGCGTAGACGTTGGCGATGGGACACGGATCGGCTTTGCGCCCCGGCCCGCGGAACCGGCCCAGCTCCGGTCCACAGCGGCAGCGCCAACCGCCCTCATCCACGGCGTTCACCAGGTGCGCCACGGCTGCGTGCACGCCCGGCTCCGCCCCCAGCCCCAGCGCCAACAGCGCGTAGAGCAGCGTCGGCGCGTCGCACAGCACCCAGCTCCAGGTATCCTCGCCCGTCCCGCCGAACGCGGGCGCAACGTTCAGCACACTTAGCAGCGCGCCATCCGCCGAGCGGTGCGCCAGCACCGCGGCCGCCGCCCGATCCAGCCCCGGATCGGCCGCGGTCAGGCCGAAATCCGCCAGCGTGCTCAACGCGTAGATCGGATGGCCCGCATCGTTGTGGCGCTGAATCGCGCGGCCCGGCCAAGTGGCGGCCTGGGCGATCAGCCCCTGCGCCTGCGGATGGGTCAGCAGCGCGGCGCGCGCCGCGGCGACCTTCGCATCATTCTCCGGCCGATCGAGCAGATCGCGCAGCGCCCGGTAACGCGTCCAGGGTTCGGCCGAATCCAGTAACCATTGGATCAGCTCGCTCATCCTTTTCTCCACTCCGTGACTGGCTCGTCCCAGCCGGCTAAGAGCTTCACCAGCTCCTTGCGACACAGATAATGGTATGAAAAGAGCCGGCCATCGCGCACGATCCCGAACGCGCCGTACGGGCTGGGTGACTGCGCCTGCACCTCTTGCGCCGTGGTCAGTTCGACCGCTCGCGCCGGGATGCCTTGCTCGGCTGCGAACTGGAGCAGCTCGGTCGTGGCGTTCTCGATGTAGGGGCATTGCGGCGTGCGGATGACCGTCAGGCCATTTCCGTAGCGCGCCTGCCGCGCCTCCCAGTCGCTGGGGAAGGACGGCGCGGATATGCCGAAAGTCCCGCTCTCAGAATCGGCATCTCCGAAGCGATGAACCAGCAGTTGGAAGGAGGGCGGGGCCTGATCCACCTGGACGAAGCCATTCTTCAGGAAGAGCTGCTTGCCCGCCAGCCAGACCCGATCGCTGGCGACCATAGCCACACCCGCCTTGCCCTGGCTGCGCGCGTCCTCCAGGCAAGCTTGCAGCAGTCGCGTGCCGTGCCCCTTCCCCTTGCCCTGGCCCACCACCCACAGGCAGTGGATGACCAGGTAGCCGGCCGCGTTCACCGCGCGCCAGGCGTATTCGCCGGGGAGGTGCTCGATGAAGCCCACAGTCCGGCCGCCGCTCTCGTGCAGCATCTTGATCCGCAGCCCTTCGGCGAAGCGCGCCGCCAACCATTCCCGCTTCTGGCGATAGCCGGGCGCCTTGGGCTTGCTCATGTAGCAGAAGAAGCCGAGCCGGTCCACGTTCCCGGCGTCCACGGTAACGATTTCGTACCCTTGATCCACGATCCGCCTCCCCTCGCGGCAGGTCACGCCTGGTCGTACAACGTTGCGATTGCTTGCGCTCGTTCAGCCACCATTTGCCGCAGCTCGGCTGGTTCCAACACCTCGACGATTGGGCCGTAGGCCAACACCGTGCTGGCGGCCCACTCCAGGTCGGGCACGGCCAGGCCGACGACCACCGCACCGTCGGGCTGGGTCTCGACCGTCTCCCACTGGGGCCGGTCGTCCAGCGCGACCTGGGCGAACTGCGGCGCGAAACTGAGGCGCGCCCGCACCGCCGGCTGGAACCGCATATCCGTAGCCAGGTAGGCGTGAATATCGAAGTCGGCCGGAGCGTCGAAGCTCTCGCCGGACAAGATCAAGTCCCCGATGCGGTCAACCCGGAAGGAGCGCACCGCCCCGCGCAGATGGCAGTGGCCGATGACGTACCACCAGCCCCAGCGGTAGACCAGCGCATAGGGATCGAGTGCCCGCTCGCTTGCTTCTGCCTGATTGCGGCCGCGATAGGTCATCTGCACCCGCTGCCGCTCACGGATCGCGCGGCGCAGCTTCTCCATGACCGGCGCCAGCTCCGCCAACGCGGTGCGCCGCATCCCGGTCGCCACCAGGCTGCGCCGCGCCCAGGCCACCTCGTGACGCTGCTCGTCGGGCAGGACGTTGTCCAACTTGGCCAGCGCACCCTGCGCAGCCCCTTCGTACAGCCGCCCCCACATCTCGCCCACAAGGCTCGTGCCCAGGTAGACCGCAACCGCCTCTTCGGGCGTGAAGACCAGCGGCGCCATCTTGTAGCCGCGCACCAGGCCGAACCCACCGTGCGGCCCGCGCTCCGAGTAGATGGGGATGCCCATCTCGTCGAGCATGGTCATGTAGCGGTGGAGCGTGCGGGTCGAGACGCCCAGCGCCCGCGCCAGCTCCTCGGCCTTCTGGTTGGGCCGCCGCTGCAAGAGCATGATGAGCGTGATGAGACGGGTGGCGGTCGTGGTCATACGTGTTGCGTTCCTCCGCTATTCGCTGATTCGCCCCACCCCATGCCGCAGCACCGTCTTCAGCTTAGCCGGATCGGCGCGGCGCGGGTCGCCCAGGTAGATCTCGTGGTGCTTGCCCGTCAGGCGGTAACCATTCTCGGCCGCCCAACGGTGCATCCGCTCGACGGTCACCGGCTCCGTGGCATACGGCCCGATGTGCATGGTCTGCACGCAGAGGCCCTCGCGGAAAGGCTCTAACCGCAGCCGGGCGAGCGCGGGATTCGGTTTCTTCTTCGCCGCCTGCGCCACAGCCTCCGCAAACATGGCGGGGGTGATGTGATCGGGCTGCATGATCATCAGGGTGTAGGCCCACCTGTCCGTGAAAGCCTGCCAGGCAATGGTGATGTCGAATGCCTCGCCCTCCACCCACCACAGCCCTTCGAGCGCCATCACCGGGTAGTCAATCGGATCCTCCTTGCGCAGCTTCGACATGAACTTCAGGGTGTAGGCCGCGCTGTAGAGCGCGCCCATGGCCTCCTCGAACCCGGGCGACGTGCCCGGCGCCTCGCCCGGCTCGATGCGGCCGTCAAGCATCACGAACTTGAGCTCCGGCACGTCCACCAACTCCACCTTCTTCGCTGAGGGCGCGTACAGGTGCTTCCATTGTTTGCGCAGGTCTAGCGTGGTCATCGGGGCAGCCTCCTGGATTGGATTCAGCAGCATTATACACCCGAATCATGACAAAATCCGTCATATTCCCGCCCCACAAAAGGCCCTTGCAGCCTCTTCACGCGACGCCAAGCTCAACGGCCACTGCATCACACCTGTGACCGACGCCTGGAACTCGCACGATTCCCAGCACATGGCGGCGTTCTGCACAGCGGACTACGAAGGGGAGAACGTCAGCGAGGCGACGCCGCATCGCGGTGCGCGGCGCTTCCCTGTTGACGTTCAGGGAAGGCAGGCTCCACGCTGGTCGAAATAGGCCCAGCCATCCAGCTCGGGCGGTTCGATCCCCAGATGCGTCAGGATCCCCATGACCTGGGCGCGATGCTCGGTGGCGTGGTTGATCGCCTGGGTGAGCAAGATCGTCTTGGGCACGTTGCGCGGCGCACCATCCCAGTCCACCTGAACCGTGTCGCCGGGTCTGACTTTGGCTGCCCATTCGATCAGGTCGGCGCCAGTTATGCTCAGCGAATCCCTCATCTCTGCGATGGTCATGGCCGGCGCGTCTTTGGGACGACGGTAAGGCTGACCGGTGCTGATGCGCGCATGGTAGGAACGCTCGGCGGTAGCGATATGCTGCAAGGTGTCGCGGATGGAGCCGTAGGCGCCGATCAGGGTGGCGTCCAGCTGGTCGCCGGTCAAGGCCGCGCACTGCTCGAGCAGCCGCAGATTGGCCCAGCGGTTGTGGTGAAACAGGGTGGTAAGGGTGTCGGCGGTCTGGACAATTGCTCGCGCCTCAACATGCCTCGCGAAATTGTTCAGAATGGCTTGCCAGCCCTGCCGCTGCTGTTCAGCGGTATGAGAAGACTCGGCGTCGAATGTCTCACGAATTGTCACAGCCTGGGCGCTCGCCGCGAACTCAACGGTCACCGACCGTTCATCACCCAACGAGTACTCGATGACTTCGCTCGGAATCATCCTCGTGAAAGTGCCTGCGAAGTCAAAACCCATGCTGCCGTCCCTGGCTTCCATGCGGTACAAAAACTGACCTCCAGGACGGAGGTCAAGTTCAGCCGCCGGGCAATGCCAATCCGCCGAGGCGGCATTCCATCGCATAATGTCTTCTGGCGTAGTCCACGCCCGCCACACAGCCTCGATGGGCGCGGCGGCGGTCGCCTCAATGGTGATCTTCATGGATTTCCTCCTGGCTCACCCGCTACTTCACACTGAGCATGGTCGCCGACTTTTAGCCACGGCGTGCCGTCTCGATTGTTGCTATGTCAATCTTCTGCATCGTCATCATCGCATCGAACGCGCGCTTGGCGGCGGCGGGATCTGGATCGGTAATCGCTTCCGTCAGAGCCATCGGCGTGATCTGCCAAGACAGTCCCCATTTGTCCTTACACCAGCCACAGGCGCTTTCTTGTCCGCCATTGCTGACAATCGCATTCCAGTAGCGATCCGTTTCGGCCTGGTCAGCGGTTGCGACCTGAAAGGAAAACGCCTCGGTGTGTTTGAATGCCGGCCCGCCATTGAGCCCGAGGCATGGAATGCCCAGCACGGTGAACTGGACTGTCAACACATCCCCCTGCTTCCCGGATGGATAGTCCCCCGGTGCGCGCTGCACAGCGTCAACTGAAGAGTCCGGAAAGGTAGCAGCGTAGAAGCGTGCCGCATCCTCGGCGTCTTTGTCATACCAGAGACAAACCGTGTTCTTTGCGATCTTCGTCATTTTGTTCCCCCATACGAACCATGTGTTTAGGTCTTCCCCATGGAGGGATATCGAATGTGCATCGGCGGACTAACTACCTGCGATGCTGGCGGAGTGCAGCACGTCTACCCTGGCGGGCAGTCGTCAGGGTGAACGTCATTCCCCTGCTGAATACCAGTCCAACACGCGTAGGGCGCGCAGCGTATTCCATCGGCTCGGCCCGCCCTCACCGTCCTCCACCTCGACCGGCATCACGCCGGGATACCGGACCTCGAGCGGCCACCGCCCGTCAGCGTCGCGTTTGGACGAGACCAGTTCGATCGCCTCGACTACGCGCTCGTCGGGCGTGACGCCGGCGCTGCGCAGGTAGTCCAGGCCCCGCAGCACGTCGTAGTGCCACCACGTCGGGAACGCGAAACGCGCCCACGTAGCGCCGCCCTTGCGATCTCGCTCGATCACTTCGCCGGTCGTCCGTCGCCGGAAGAGCCGGCGCTCGAGGAGGTACTCCTGCCCGCGCAAACGGGCTGCCGTCAGCTCCGGGGTACCTCGGCCCGCCCGTTCGTGCTCGAGCAGAGCCTCCAGCACGCAGATCGTGGTGTTGAACGACGACCGCGTCGAGCCGTTGGCAGCCTCACAGTTCCAGCCGCCGTCGGGTAGCTGCTCGACGAGCAGGCGGGCGACGATCCCGCCGACATCCTGGCCGAAATAGGCGCCGGCCGCGCCGACCTGCCCGTTAATGCACGGCTCGAGCTCGCCTTCGAAGAAAGCATTGGCGTCGCATTCCTCGGGGCCGCATCCCCGCCACGTCACCCGCTCGCGCACAAGGCGCACCGCGCGCCGCGCCGGTCCGCTCGCCGGATCCAGGCCGCAATCCCGCAGCAGCAGGAGGATGTGCATCGTGGAGTCCCACCCATGGTTCCATGCCGCGCCGCCCCACCGGCCGTCGGGAGCCTGGAGCGCGAGCAGCCGGGCGCCCCAGCCCTCCGTTGCGACCTGTGCGCGCGCGGCCGCAACCGCATCCGCGGGCGCACCGGTCAAGTCGCGCATCGCCTGCCAGCGGATCGCTGGGTCAGAATCGAGTAGCCATTCGATGACCGAACTCGCTGGCTTCATGGTTTGCCTCACGCATGGATGGGTCGCCATGGTGCGATCACTCCTCAGCTCACCGCTTTCTTCACCAGCGCGGCGATCCTTGCCTCTTCGGCGGCAGTCAACGCGATCAGCGCGAACGAGGTCGCCCACATGTTGCCCTCGTCCAGGTGCGCCGTGTCCTGGAAGCCGAAAGTCGCGTAGCGCGCGCCGAACTTCGCACCGCTCTGGAAGAAGCAGACGACTTTGCCGTCCCTGGCATACGCGGGCATCCCATACCAGGTTTTCGGCCAGAGCTCCGGCGCGCTCTCGCTGATGATCTCGTGCAGCCGGCCGGCCATGCTGCGATCAGGTTCCGGCATCTCAGCGATCTTCGCCAGCAGGTCGCTTTCCCCGGCCGCCCGGTTCTTGCTGGCGCGCTCTTCGGCGGCCAGCTCTTTTGCGCGCTCCTTCATCGCGGCGCGTTCCTCGGCCGTGAAGCCCCCGGACTTCTGCGTTTCCTTGTTTGGGCTCATGATCGTCTCCTTTTGTCAGGCTGGATTTCCCCTTGCTGCTCTTTGCATGGCGTGCCTGTCACTTGCCTCGCTGGCGCAGAGTTGACGCAGGGATCCGCAAGTGCCAGGCACGTGATCGGTGCCGATCCAATCTTGGCGAGAGCTTAGTCGCAATTCGGTACCCCGAGAAAGCACGGTAACTGGTCAACGAGCACATTCGCATACACAAGAACCAGGAGGACACCGAGCAGGAGTCCAGCCCAGTGGCCAAATCCCAACGCTCTGAGACTTCTCTCCGCGCGGAGCCGTCGTAGAGCCGGTGTCAGTGATAGTACGATGAATAGCGAATGCAACGACATGAAGGTGAAGAGCACAAACGGGAAGTCTTCATGGAATGTCCTGCGATTAACCAACTGCAGGACGATGAATGGCACAACCAAGGCAGCGCTGATCAACAGCGAAGCGCCGAAGGACTTAAGGGTTCCAGATGCAGCGCGATCTTGAATCACCGTCGACGTTCTCCTTGCCACCTGGCTGTCCGCATAACGGTATCGAGCTGAGCGGCCCGGCCAAGGCACCTCCAGCGGAGCGCGCCGGGTTGGCCGGGTCCGCTCCGGCGAGTGGTCAAGCAGCGCGATGCCAGCGCAGGGGTTTGCTCCCTGGCACGTTCACGTTTTCGACCACGATCTTGTCGTCGTTGCTTTCCATCCTGCCTCCACTGTCCAGGCATTCGCCGAGTTTGAACTTGTTCGCAGCAGGTCGCCCGCGCCTTCGGTCAGCGTGACAGCCGGACGCGGGCGAGCCGCTCAGTCCCGTTTGCCGTTGCGCGGGGGGTGTGCTTTCTCGACGCGAGCGACGAACTCATCTACGCTGAACAGTGCGATGCTCTCGCCGATCAACGCCAGGGGCAGATCGTCCAGCTTTCTGAAGCGCACGCACGACTTGCCCACATCGTAGCGCTTGCCTGTCGCCCGGTAGGCGGCTTCAAACCGCCCTCGGGCCGCGTCGTCCATATAGATCCCGATCAAGTAGACCGCCATGTGGTTCTTCTGCGCGGCCAGCGCCGCATACGCCAGCGGCTGTCCATTGTAGGTGTCGGGGTAGCGCGCCAGCGGCACCTGATAGGTGATCATCCCCCAGCTCATCGCTTCTTCGTAGCCGGCCGGCAGGTTAGCCAGGATGGTCTGGCGGACCGCCTCGAGCGCGTCCCGCCGGTCGGCGGGTAGGTCCGCCAGGTATTGGGTGACTGTGGTGGCGTCCGATTGCATTTGCCTGACTCCTATTCCTGTAGCGCCAGCACGTGCCGGATCGCTTCCTCGAACACGGATGCGTAGTGCCGGTAATCCTCGGAGCGGCTCAGATTGATCTGCACCCACTCGCGCATCTTGGGTTTGCCCATGGGTTGGAACGGAACCGCGTTTGGGTCTTCCGCCAACAGCTTTGCAGCAAAACGCTCAGGCAGCTTGATCCCTACGCCCCCCTCGTACAGGCAGATACAGAGCTTTCGGCCGGCGTAATAGGCCGGGAAGCCGAACATCTTGCCGGGTCGCACCAGCGGATGTGCCAGCAACAGGTCATCGAGGACGGCCTTGTGCTCGGGATTGAAAACGGCCATGATTTGCTCCTTCCAAAAGAAGGGCGCGTTTTGTCTACCGCACGATCTTGAACTGGAAGTTCGCGTGCCCGAGCGCCATCATCAGGCGGATCCAGACCGGCAGCAGCGACTCCGTGCCGCGCGCGGTCGTGATGTCGCCCAGGTCAATGATGTCGCGCCAACCGAACCACTCGCCGAAGAGGCGGACCACCTCGGCCTTCGCGGTCGCATCGTTGCCGCTGACAAAGATCGTGTGGTCGCCGCCGCCCACCAGGCCGGGGTTCACCATCAAGTGAGCCGTCAAAGTATTGAGGCTCTTGACGACTTTCACGTCCGGGAAGGCCCGCTGGATCTGCTCGCCGAGCGAGTCGTCGTTGGAGACGAACAGGGTCGGCGGCATCCCGCGGGAGAAGTCCAGCGGGTTGGCGATGTCCACCAAAATCTTGCCGGCCAAATTGGCCTCGCCCGCCTGGCGCAGCGCAGCCAGCGCTCCGCCGCCGTTTGTCGCGTTGAACACGAGTTCGCCGTGCGCCGCGGCTTCGGCCAGGGAACCGATCCGGGCGCCTGCGTGCTGCGCGGCCCACGCGCGCAGTTTCTCAGGGCTGCGCGTGCCCATCATCACATCGTGCCCCAACCCCGCCAGGCTGGCCCCGATGGTCTGCCCCACCATGCCCGAACCCAGGATCCCGATCTTCATATGTGCCTCGCCCTGCTGGTAGAATTTTGTTGGTTGAAGTAGAATCGCCGCGAATACAACTTCAATTCTCAGCATACGATATGAACATCGCTCGTGGCTGTATTGCACGATACAAGAATACTAAAGTTCAACCTTGTGTCGGTGTTGGGCATCGCCCTGGACTACCTTGAGAACCTCTCGATATCACCAAAGAATACCTGAGGAAAACCCGGAGGTGAATCTTGTTCTTCAACCAACCCGCGCACGCGCTGATCGAGCAGCGCTTCTCCAGCCGGAGTTACCTGGGCCAACCCATCGCGGCCGACCTGCGCCGGCGGCTGGCGGATTTCCTGGCGACCCTCACCTGCGGCCCGTTGGGCACGCCCGCGCGCTTCATGCTGACGGCTGCCACCGAGCAGGAGCGTGACGCGCTGCGGAGCCTGGGGACCTACGGCTTCATCAAGAACCCGGCGGGCTTCATGATCGGGGTGGTGCAGGCAGGCGCCCAGAACCTGGAAGACTTCGGCTATCTGATGGAACGCGCGGTGCTGCTGGCAACGGACCTGGGGCTGGGGACCTGTTGGCTGGGCGGGAGCTTCACCAGGAGCAGCTTCACCCAGAAGATCGCGGCCCAGCCGACTGAGGTTTTGCCCGCGGTGACGGCCATTGGCTACGGCGCCGGCCGCGCCGGCTCCGGCGACCTGATCCGTCGGCAGGTGGGCGCAGACACCCGGCTGCCCTGGGAAGCCCTGTTCTACTACGAGCGTTTCGGCAACCCGCTCCCGCGGGAAACGGCCGGCGCCTATGCCGCGCCCCTGGAGGGGGTGCGCCTGGGGCCATCGGCCTCCAACAAGCAGCCGTGGCGCGTCATCAAGGCCGGTGACGCCTGGCACTTCTACGTGCAGCGCACCAGGGGCTATCGGGATAACCTGGGCGTCAGGCTGCTCGGCGTGGCCGACATGCAGCGCGTGGACATGGGCATCGCCATGTGCCACTTCGAGCTGGTGGCGGCTGAGCTGGGCCTGTCTGGCCGCTGGTCCGTCGCCGAGCCGGCCCTGGACAAACCCGACGCCCTGACAGAATACAGCATCAGTTGGGTCGGCCAGTAGTAGACTTATCGCGCGATCCTTCGTGGAACCTGGAACCATTTTGCCATCATCTGGGCTATTGCCGTGGGCCCGCCCAACCGCCGCCGGGCCTCGACCGGCGCTTGATGGCGCAGCATCTTTTAGAATCGCGCAGGCGGCCGCGTAGGCGCGAGCGCGCGGCTTGCCCGGCGTGATGCTGGAGACGCAACACGTCAACGTCCCCACGTGCCGGTTGTATGCGTCATGTGGCTTTGTCCTCGGCGGCTTCGACGCCTTGCTGTACCACGGCGTCATGCCGGGGATGCGCGAGATCGCCCTGTTCTGGCACCTGTTGTTCTGAAGGAGTCCATGCCCTGATGCCAACTGCCCAATACTACCCTGAACCCACTGTCGGCGCGCTGATTTTCGATCCGAAGGACCGGGAGCGAAACGCACCGTGAGCAGCGCCCGCACCACCCGCCTGAGAGAGATCTCGCTATTCATCCTATGCTTCTGCGCGGTCTGGACGGTGCGCGCCACCTATCTGTACGCGATCGACGACGCCATCGCGTCAGATGCGCTGCGCACCGTCTACTCGGTGACGGTGAAGCTGCTCCTCTGGGCGGCGCCGGCCTGCGGTTACGCCTGGTGGGTCCGGCGTGCCTCGCCCTGCCGCTACCTGGGGCTGTCCGCCATGCCCTCCGCCCGGCAGTGGATCCGCTATCTGGTCGTCAGCGGGTTGTACCTGGGCGCCGTCGTTGGCTTTCAGGTCGTCACCGGTGGGAAAAGGCTCGCCTTCACCGGCATCTCGCTCACGCTGCCCGGCCTGCTCTCGGCAGTCGTCGCGCCGGTGATCGAAGAACTGCTGTTTCGCGGGCTGATCCTGAAGGAGCTGGCCGGTCTGCTGCCGCGCTGGGGGGCCAACCTGCTGGCCGCACTGCTTTTTGCGGGGATTCACCTGCCCTTCTGGCTCTCGCACGGCGGCCTGAGCGCCACAACGTTGATCAATACCGGCGGCGTCTTCATCTTCGGCCTGCTGGCCGGCTGGCTCTACCTGCGGAGCGCGTCCATCTGGCCCTCGTCCCTGGCGCACATTGCCAACAACTGGCTTGCAGCCCTGTTGGCCGGTTAGGAAAGTGGATGCTGACCTCCCGCGGCTACGAATCCGCGCACGACCTTAGGCAGATGCCGGACCTGCTCCTGGCCGCGCGTGCCGCCACCGACGACGCGCCATGCATGGCGCGGTATCCCCACATCGGCGTGGCCACCTTTCGCTTTGAATCGGTATCCCGGCTACGTGAAGTTGCCACCGTAGCCCGGTTAACAGGCGCTAGACAGACATGGTGCTTTGGGGTAAAATGGCCGCTATGAACAGAGCAACAAACGCATCGCTTGACCAGATCACCGACCGCCAAGCTGACTTGTCCGTCCTGATCGCCGGCGCCATCGCGGAGCTCGACCTGCGGCAAATCGAGATCACGCGGCGTCTGACGCCCGCCCAGCGCTGCCAGGAAGGACTCTCGATGATCCGCCTGGCCGAGCAGGTCGGCGCGTATCGCCTGCGCAAGCGGCGGCCGGAGTTAGGCGAGGCTGAGGCGCTGCGCATTGTCCGGAGCGCGCGCTGATGGCGGGGGCGATGGCCGAAGGACAGCCGGCCGACACGAGCCTCGACTTTGCGCATTTCGTCCGCCTGGTGCTCGACGCGCTGGACGCCCTCCAGCTCAAGTATCTGGTCGGCGGCGCAGTTGCGGTGTGGGCTTGGGGCGAGGTGCGCACAACACGTGACCTCGATTTGGTGGTCGAATTGCCGGTCGAGGCGATCGCCGATCTTTCGCGCGAGCTCGCTCGACGTGACATGCTGGTGCCAGCCGATATCATCCTCGATATCTTGCTCAACTCGCGCAGTGACCTTGCCATCAACGCCATTCACATGTACTCCGGCTACAAGGCCGAGTTGTTCTTGCTGCGGCCAGGTGATGCATACCGGGCACAGGCGCTGGAACGCCGGTTGCTGGTAGACCTCGGCCCACCGATTGGTGAGATCTGGGTACACTCACCTGAGGATCTGATCCTGTACAAGCTGCGTTACTTTCGCATCAGCCACCAACCCAAACATGTGCGTGACATCGCCAGCATCATGCTTACAATCGGTAAGGAGTTGGAGCTGGACTATCTTACGAGTTGGTCCGAACGTCTCGATCTGACAGAGACCTGGCAAGAGGTCCAGCGAGAGGTCCGTCGTATGTTGGATACGGCATGATGCCGTTCCTGCGATCATCGCAGCAGTCAACTTTGATCAAGACGCCTAGCAAGAATGACGAAGCGCCCACCCAACAAATATGGGACGGGCGCTTCTCTCTTGAGTAGCTATGCCTCTACAGCTCAATCCACACTTTCCATGCCGCCGGCACGTCGCCGCTGGCCACCAGGTAGCTGGTGCGCGGGGCCTTCGGTTCGATCAGCAGCTTCATCCCGGCCTCGTGCGGCGTGCGGTCTGCCTTGCGCTGGTTGCAGCGCGGGCAGGCCGCGACAGTATTGCCCCAGGTAGAAGCCCCACCCTGTGACACCGGGATGAGGTGGTCTACCGTGAGATCGCGCGCGGCGTAGCGCCGGCCGCAGTACGCGCAAGTGAAGTCGTCACGCTCGATGACCCCGCGCCGCGTCCAGGCCGGCGTCCGGCGATGCGGCACGTGCGCGTAGATCTTGAGCCGGAGCACCTGCGGCACCGCCAGCGTCTCGGCGGCGCTGGCGACCGTGATGCGCTCGTCGCTGACCGCCTCGGCGCGTCCTCGCAGCAGCAGCTTGACCGCGCGCGCCAGCGTCACCACGGTCAGTGGCTCGTATGAAGCGTTGAGCAGCAGGATTGATTGAGCCACCATGCGGCCTTCCTCCTCTCCTTCCAGGAGGATCTGGTGCCGACGCCTGGGATCGAACCAGGGACCTCGCGCTCTTCAGACGCGCGCTCTACCCACTGAGCTACCTCGGCAATTTGGAGATCGCGGCGGTCGCAGGACTGACGCGCTCGGCCTCGCCATGCCTTTGCGCCGCCTAATACCGGAGGGTTGGCGGTTGCAGCCACCGCAATCTCCAATAGCGGGGGCGGGATTCGAACCCGCGGTCTGAGCGTTATGGGCGCCCCGAGGACGACCACTCCTCTACCCCGCAGCGACATAAGACCATCGGCGGCGCTCCGCCAGCGGCACAGTCGAACGGAGCTGCCGACATGGGGATGGCCAGACTCGAACTGGCAACCGGCGCCTTATAAGAACGCTGCGCTCATCTGTTGCGCCACATCCCCTTGCAGCGTTGATAGGCGGGGTGTACCGGATTCGGACCGGTGATCTGCGGTTTGACAAACCGCGATGTTAGGCCGCTACACCAACACCCCACAGCAGGAGAGCCAGGACTCGAACCCGGGTCGACCGATTTGGAGTCGGTTGTTCTGGCCGCTGAACTACTCTCCCACGCACCGAGCACGATCGCAAGCAATAAAAAAGCCGCCTATGCGGCGGCTCCTTGACTACAAGTGGCATGAGGATAGAAAACTACCCTCCACCTCCTGCATAGGCGGAGCCGCGCGCGGACGCATCTGTGATCGGGAAGTCCCGCCACAGGTCAACCATCGCTATCCGCTGCCCACTGTGTAACGACATGACGATACTCGCTCTTGCGAAGCGCTCCTTGTGTGATGGGAGTATCCTACCCGAATCCGAGATGCGTGTCAAATCGTGTTCGCCGGACAACAACGAACCGCTGCCAGGAGCGGCGAGCATCTCGGTTACGGCCGTCCAGGTATGCAGATTATCGCAGCAGATGTATGCTTTCTGCAGCCAACCGGCCGATTTCGGCCTTGACATAGGGCTAAGTTTCAAGTAGCATTACTTATGCGAATTAGACTTCGCACATGCGATTTCACGCCCGAAAAGAGGCCCGATGACGGACACTGCGCTCACCACGACCACCCCCGCGCTGGCCTGGGCGGCCCTCCGTGACATCCCCGCCGACTGCAATCCGGCGCTGGTCTACCTGGCCAGCCTGGGCAGCCCGGCGGCCGTACGCACCATGCGCCAGGCATTGGCCGTGAGCGCGGCGATCCTGACCAACGGCGCGCTGACCGCCGAGGAGCTGCCCTGGGGCAGCCTGCGCTTCCAGCACACGACTGCGCTTCGGTCTGCCCTGAGCCAGCGCTACACCGCGGCCGGGGCCAACAAGATCCTCTCCGCCGTGCGGGGCGTGCTGCGCGTCGCCTGGCAGCTGGAGTACATGGCGGCCGAGGATTTCCACGCCGCGGCCGCGGTCAAGTCGGTCAAGGGCAGCAAGGAAGAACCGACCGGCCGCGCGCTGGCGTCCGGCGAGATCCTGGCCCTGCTAGACGCCTGCCTGGCCGACCCCACGCCCGCGGGCTACCGGGACGCCGCGGTGATCGCCCTGCTCTATGCCTGCGGGCCGCGCCGCGCCGAGCTGGTCGGGCTCGACCTGGCCGACGTGAGCATCGCCGAGGAGAACGGCGAGCGTTGGGGCAAGTTGACGGTGCGGGGCAAGGGCAACAAGGAGCGGAGCCTCCCGGTCGCGGGCGGCGCGCTGGACGCCCTACAGGACTGGCTGATCGTGCGCGGAGACGCGCCTGGCCCGCTGTTCGTGCCGATCAACAAGGGCGGCGTGCTGGCGCTCGATCGGCGGCTGACCAGCCAGGCGATCTATGACCTGTTGGCCAAGCGCGGCGCGGCCGCCAAGCTGGCCGACTTCTCGCCCCACGACCTGCGGCGCACGTTCATCAGCGACCTGCTCGACAAGGGCGCGGACATCGCCACCGTCCAGAAGCTGGCCGGCCACGCCCAGGTGACCACCACGGCGCGCTACGACCGCCGCGGGGAGCGCGCGAAACGCAAGGCGGTCAGTCTGCTGCATGTGCCGTATACGCGACGGCAGCGCGGCGGTGTCTGAAGGCGACACTTGGGGAAAGGAAGGTGATGCGCCATGTCCAGAGAAGAAATCTACGAAGCTACCAAGCGGGTCTATGCGCTTTACGGCGCCTTCTTCGGCGCGGTGGCGCGCGCGGTAGGTACCGAGCGAGCCTTGGCCCTGCACGCACAGGCCCACGAGGAACAGGGCCTGGCTTCCGGCCAGCTGCTCAAGCAGAAGCTCGGCGAGCGGCCCGATATCGGTGCGCTCGGCGCCGTGCTCAGGGCGAGCAATCTCAGCATCGGCATCGACTGCGAGCTCGCCGCGGCGGACGCGGCGGCGGCGCTGTTCAGCAACGCGCAATGTCCGATGTACGATGGCTACCGCATGGGTGGGCTGGATGATGAGACTGCGGAGGCGCTGTGCCAGAGAGGGGCGGCTGCCAAGCTGGGGACCATGCTCACCCAGTTGGATCCCAGTATTGCCTATCATCTGAAGCACTACCGCGCGCAGCCTGACGAGCCGTGCGAAGAGGAGATCAGCTACAGATCGTCATGAACCCAAACTGGGATTAGCAGTGTCCATGTCGCGGGCGACACAAGCGGAGATGAAAATGAAGCCATCCGCGTTCATCCGCGCTCGTCCGCGTCCCATTTTCAGATCAGGAGGTGCATCATGGGCGTTGAGTTGCCGCAATTGACGCTTCAACAGAAGTGGGAGACCGCCGAGGGCAATCTGCTCTACTTCGTGGTCTGTGGCATCACCTACGCCAAGTCTCACGGCGAATCAGCCGAGGACTTCGGGACGTGGGCAGGCCAGGTCGCGGCGCCTTCATGGGAAGAAGATCGGCCCAAACGCGCGCGCGGGCTGGTGGAAGCGATCGCCGCTAACAAGCAGCAGTTCCACGGCTTCGAGATAGAGATCCTGGCCGAGTCGGCGCTGACGATCGAGGCCAGAATGAAAGGCTTCGGCGAAGATTCGATTCGCAGGCGGCCGCGACACGAGATCACTGTAAACGAGTACATCCAGTTCTTCGCTAAGAAGTGGATCGCCATCGCCGAGTATCTGGAACTGGCATACAGCCAGCGTGTCGAAGGTGAGTGGGTTATCTTCACGGTGACTGACAGGGCGCAGGGCTGAGTCGCGCGTTCGACCGCGCTTGCCTATCAATCGGAGCAGAAGGTTGAAATGCCCGACCTGAAGCGCCGCCGCGCGGCTCCGGCAGCCGGCATCATCGCCGCCCTCTTGCTGGGTGGCGCGATCCTGCTCGCAGTCGTCGCGCACCGCGCGGCCGGCGAGCTGATCTTCGCGCCCCGCTTCGCCAGCCCGGACGCCGGCGAAGTCGTGGCTGCCTACTTCACTGCGCGGCAGTGGGGCTGCCGGACGCTCAGCGAACGCGCGCTGGCGCCGGAGGTCCGGGAGGAGCTGCACGCGCCGAACGCGGTGCATCCGCTCATTGACGACCCCTTCCTGGCGCGTGACCTCGCCGTGTCTGCACCGCAGGCGACCCCGTTATACGGGGAGTATGCCGAGGAACTGCTCTTCGTGGTGACCTACCGCTCGCGGTGGCGCGAGATCACCGGCGCACCCCCCGGCCCGCGTTACTGGTTCGTATACGCCGGCCGGAACGCCGGCGGGCCGTGGCTGATCCTCGGCCAGGGGACCGGGCCTTGATGCTGAAGTCTGCATCCGGGCATGGCGTTCCGAAGATACATGGAGGAGAGAATGAGCCAGACATCTGTTGCGGCTGAGGAACCCGGGGCGCACGGCCCCACGTTCACATCCTACCCGAGCCGGGACACGCGACTCGGCCAGCTCGCCATCAGCCGGGCGCTCCCGCTGCGCCAGCGCCGCACGGTCGGCCCCTGGTGTTTCCTCGACCGCTTCGGCCCGCTGGCGTTCACCGCCGGCAGCCCGATGGACGTCCCGCCTCATCCGCACATCGGGCTGCAGACCGTGTCCTGGCTGCTGGAGGGCGAGGTGCTGCACACCGACAGCCTGGGCTGTGAAGCCACCGTGTGGCCGGGCGGCGTCAACGTCATGACGGCCGGCCGGGGCATCAGCCATGCCGAACAGACGCCGGCCCACCACAGCGGCCGCCTGAACGGCGTCCAGCTCTGGATCGCGCTGCCGGATGCCCAGCGGGACGTCGAGCCTTCGTTCGCGGGGATCGCGGAGACGCCGCTGCGCGAGCTGCCCGGGGGCCTCCCGCGGGTGTTTGCTGGCGCACTGGGCGGCGTGCGCTCGCCCGCACCGCATTTCTCACCGCTCGTCGGCGCGGATGTGCAGGTGCATCCCGGCGCGACCGTCGAGATCGCACTGGAGCCGACCTTCGAGCATGGCCTCCTGGTGCTCGCCGGCGAGTGCCTGCTTGACGGCCAACGGCTGGACAACCACGCCCTGCATGTCACAGCCCCGGGCCGGAGCGCCGCCGCCTTTGCCAGTCCGTCAGGCGGCCGCCTGCTACTGATCGGAGGGCCGCCGTTCGCCGAACAAATCCTGATGTGGTGGAACTTCGTCGCCCGCACACCGGAAGAGATCGCCGCCGCGCGCGCGGATTGGGAAGCGGGACGCCGCTTTGGTGAGGTGCGCGGCTACCCTAAACCGCGACTGGCTGCGCCGGAGTTGGTTCGCGTCGCCCGGCCCAATCCGTTGAGCTGAAGGAGTGTTCGCATTGGCTACAATGCCGGAAGCCATCAGTATCACCGAATTCAGGCGCGCAATCGAGCGGCTGCCATCGGACCAACCGCGCAGTCAGCCAGGCGTTTGGTACCAGACGCAGAAGGAACACTGGCTCGGTTGGCTGAGTGAATACGAGGGCCCAGGCGCCTACGGGCGAAAGCCTAATCAGAGCCGAGATGCAAAGTTCGCGTACAATCACATCGTCTGCCCCGATATGTTGCTCTGGTTGATTGAGGCGGCTGGTGTGACACGAGAGCTTGTAACGGCCGCGCAGAACGCCGCTGCGACAGGCACGACTTTGATGCAAAGCGCGGGTGCGATCCGGAAGCAGGTGTCATGGTCGAAAGTCAGCGCTGCACTTTGGGGCAAGAGGTAGGAATCACAACGTGCTATCCGCAGAACGCCGGCGACAGATGTGGTCTCTTGGTCTTCAGGTCATCCCTACACCGAAGGTGAGGTCTCGTCTCATTGTTTTGGCGTCTGTTCATACGCCTGCTTCGGCGTGAGCCGCGGGCTGCCGAGGCGATAGACATCCTCATCGCCGTTGGCTCGCATAGTCGCCCTGCGACTATCCCACGACCACCTCACGCTCCGGATCATACTCCTGCACCATCCGGGCAACATCGGCTGCGGTCACCATGCCCGCTGGCAGGTAGCTGATGGCGTGGCCCAGCCCGGTCGGCACGGGATAGGCCTTGCGCGTGTCCACGATCGTCAGGCCGCGACCCTGCGACAGGTATCCGGCCCAGGCGGCCGAGGCGATTACATACGGTGTAGTTTCCCGCTGCGGCCAGTTCTCCCAAGCATGCCCGGCTGTTTCGGGCATGCCGTACGCCAGGTCGCCATCCCGGTGTGGGTGCGGCGGGTTGACCGCGGCGCGGCCCACCGGTTGGATCCTGGGCAGTTGCGGGCCTCGTTTGGTCATGATCTCACCGCACGAATTCAGCACCACCGATGACCCAGTAGCGCAGCGATGTTCCAGGCGCTATCGCCACCCCAACGCTGCGTACCCTCGTCGGTCCATCTCACTTCCAAAGAGCATAGTCGGCAAGACCTGACACTATCGACACAACGATGCGCACTGGCCACACTCAGGCGCGGCTTTGGGATCATTAGTGTCCTGTCGAGGCAATGGAAGGGGACTCCCACATTGTCAGGTAGCCGTTCCCGGCTACCTTCCCTGGATCCGCACCAGGTGTTTGGCGCGTGCCAGCACATCGCCATTGCTGCACAGCTCGCAGATCATGGTGTGGCAACCTTTGTAGCGTGTGCTTTCCCATTGAGTCTCGGCAGTTCCATCGAACCGGTAGTCCGCGTCATTCTCTTCTTCAGCTTCGTCGCCGTAGTTCTTGACCACCCACTTGACCTCATGCGGCGTCTTGATTGAGGTGTGGTACGAAAAACGTAACCAAATCCCTTTGGGCAGCAGCCGACCAGCACTAGGATAGCAGCCCCAAATGGGACCGCGCCGGTAGGGGGACAACTCAGCCCTGATTTTGAGATCCCCGAAAACAATAGGCTCAGCAGCGCTGCACTCTGAAAGACTCTTGCGCTCTTCCGCCACATCTTCCAACCAAAACGAATGCTGGAAAACCCAATGCCAAGCTCGGAGAGCTTGTGAGTCTGTGCAGCCATGCGTATTCAGGACATATAGGTGCTCGTCGATGGCCTCGCCCAATCTAGTTCGAAACCGCTTAACCTGATTAGTGTACTTTGGCTTGCAGGTCAATTTCTGGCTGGAATCGACCGGATTAAGGACCTCAAGATTGCCCTGTAGGCGGTTGCGAATAGCGACCATGGTGGAGTAAAGAGCAATATCATCGCGATGACTGTCTGGCTGGAAGCATTCTGCGACCAGAGCCGAGATGATCAGCCCTCCGGGTAGTTGCCAACTCTCGCGGGACTTGCTGAATGCCTTCAGAAGTCGAACAACCCGGCGCATCTGGCCCGCTTCAACTGATGCCCCGCGATCTCTAGATGGGCTGAGGGTTTCTACTCGTTCTGTAAACCAATCTGTGATCTCGGACGGATTACGCACAGTCCAGTCTGTTCCCGCATGCTCAGTAATAGCGCGGCCAACAGAGTCACTATACTGTCGATAGACTGCCATGTCGATGTGGTATCCCTCAGCATACCAGACTGTGACCGCGTTTGTTCTCGCCTCAGGCTCCTTAGCGAAATTTCCTCCACCTTTTTTCATAGCCTCTGCGATCCGGTTACGCGCATCCAAGGCTCCCGCAGGCAAATCATCTTTGCGGAAAATGATCCCTTCATCGAGATCATAGTCTTTGTCTGGGTGCTGGTTCAGAGTGGACATGGCATACCCGCCCTGATCACAGTGCCGAATGGGGTGTGCGTATGACCTGCCACATTCTTCGGATAGCTTATCCAACCCAGCATTGAGTCGTCGTAAGTTCGTGTCGCGATAGCCCGCCAGTTCACCTTGCTCTATCTGACCAAGCCGAACATGGTCATGATGATACTTCTTCATCTTGTTATGCAGATTGTACATACTCCTATTCATCCTCTCTGAAGGCAGCTCTTGCCACTAGCATTCCTGCGCAGTCTGGATAGCGCGTGATTTCGAGACCCCATGAGTAACGTAGGCTATCCTTTGCGCAATAGTTGTACACGATTATGGAAGGGTGGATCGTCTTGCTGATCAGGCGACCAAAGCTGACCGCAAGAGACACGGGGCCAGCGAAGAAGACATGTACACAACAGGCGTTTGGCAGTCTGTTATGGATTTCATCCAGAGCATAACGGCACGTTCGCGCATATGTCCCTAATTGCTGTATGCTGGTCACGATATCTTGCCTGGGGATAGGCACACGCACATGAACAGACCCAACAGGATCGGGTACTATTGCTGACACATCGGCTTGTGCGACAGGGTAGCTGACGCTGACGCGCAATACAACAGCTCCTGATCGTTCATCCACTGATTCCGGCAGTCCATCGACCACAAGTTGGGGGAACGTTGACTCCCCATACAGGAGATCCCATTTGCCCGTTATGGAGCTGAGTTCGAAAAACTGGATCGGGTATTTGTTTGTAGGACTTTCGCTTGAATGAGCGGCATGGTAACATGGCCACATGATTACCAAACT
>CAYYTK010000040.1:0-39108 GCA_964474695.1 uncultured Anaerolineales bacterium | reverse complement strand
ATCGTCCCCACGTTAATGTGCGGCTTCGTCCGCTCGAATACTGCCTTCGCCATGGGATAACCTCCTGATTGTGCCTAGCCTTTGGCGATAAGTCGCCGCCTGAAACCGGACTTCCTGGCCCGGAAACGGCGGCGATGATAACCATGCAACAGTAAAGCCCACGATCGGATTTGAACCGATGACCCCGTTCTTACCAAGAACGTGCTCTACCGACTGAGCTACGTGGGCAGAGATTAATGAAATGGGCAGGGGCGGATTCGAACCACCGTAGGCGATAGCCAGCTGATTTACAGTCAGCCCCCTTTAGCCACTTGGGTACCTGCCCACATTCATAAGGTGCGTAAGCCGACGGCCGGAATTGAACCGGCAACCCTCGACTTACAAGGTCGATGCTCTGCCGATTGAGCTACGTCGGCATGCGTCACATTGTGACACAACGCTACTGCACGCCAGGCGTTGCGAAAAGCCAGTATAGCCGTAGCGCCTTCAAAAGTCAAATATGCACCGGGTTTACATCTGACTGGCCCGCTCCGCCAGGCAGTTCCCCGGCCCGGGCTTGCCGGGCAGCCACCAAAGCCACCGAGCCGGCCACAGCCGCATTGAGAGACGTTACTTTACCATACATCGGGATGGCCAGCAACCAGTCGCAGCGTTCGCGCACCAGGCGAGCCAACCCAGCCCCCTCGGCCCCGACCACCAGCGCCAACGGCCCGGTGAGATCAGCCTGCGGCAATGAGATGGCGCCCGGGCCGCCGTCCAGCCCGACAACCCAAACGCCTGCGGCCTTCAATTGCTCCAACGTTTGAGGCAGGTTGGTCACTTGCGCCACCCGCAGGTGTTCGACCGCACCCGCCGACGCGTTGACTGCCGCGGGAGTGATGCCCGCGGCGCGGCGCTCAGGCATGAGGACACCCCTCACGGCCATCGCTTCGGCTGTGCGCAACAGCGTTCCCAGGTTCTGCACGTCCTGCAGATGATCCAGCACCAGGAAAAGGGGATCGCGGCCATAGGTCGCGGCCAACAAGTCATCGAGGGCAACATAGCGATAGGGCCCTGCCTCAGCGATGACGCCCTGATGGTTCACCGGGCCAAGGCTCTCCAACAAGAAGCGCGATGCTTCAGCCACGGGACAGCCCTTCGCGCGTGCTTCAGCGATGATCTCGGCGACGATGCCGCCCCGGCCAACACCCTCGTCCAGGTAGACGCGCTGGACGCGCCGGCGGCCGGCGCGCAACGTCTCCAGCACGGCGTGCCGGCCATACAGGAGCTCGGCCTCGCGGCTTGGCGGCTGCGCCGGTCGCGGCGCAACACCCGTTACTCTAGCCGCCACGTGCTGCCTTGTGCCGAGTCCTCGACGATCACGCCCAGCGCCTTCAGGTCGTCGCGAATCTTGTCTGCCAGCGCCCACTGTTTCACCTTACGTAAATCTTGCCGCACGGCGAGCAGCAGCTCTATGAACGGTGCGATCGATTGCCCGGCAGGTTGCTGGGTTTCCGCCAACTGCAAGCCCAACACGCCCGCCAATTCACGGAAAGCCGCCTGGGCGTCCGCAAAGATCTGCCCGCCAACCCCTGCATCCCGCGCACTGTTGATGGCGCGCACGAGCTCGAACAGCGCAGCCAGCGCGCCGGCGGTGTTGAAATCGTCATCCAGGGCAGCTTCGAAACTGGCGCGCGCATGCGCCGCCTGGGCCGCAAGCGCCTCTGCGGCTGGTCCCGCGCCGGCGTCGGCCGCGGCCGGACGCAAAGCCGAATGCAGCCGCTCGAGGCCGCGCTCACCATCGGCAATCACATCCGCATTGAACGCCAGCGGTTTGCGATAGCCGCTGCCCGCGATCACCAACCGCAACACGTCGGCATCGTGCTCTGCCAGGAAATCCTCGATGGTCACCAGGTTGCCCAGGCTCTTGGACATCTTCTCGCCTTTGAGCTGGACCATCCCGTTGTGTATCCAGTAGCGCGCGAAGGGGAGGCCGGTGAAGCACTCGGTCTGTGCGATCTCATTCTCGTGGTGGGGGAAGATCAGGTCGTTGCCACCGCCATGAATGTCGATTTGCGTTCCCAGGTGCAGCAGGCTCATGGCCGAGCACTCGATGTGCCAGCCTGGCCGGCCTTTGCCCCACGGGCTATCCCAACTGGGCTCACCGGGCTTGGCCGCTTTCCACAGGGCAAAATCCCCCTCGTCCTCTTTCTCGTCGCTGCTGGTGACGCGGGTGCCCGTCACGGCTGCCTCAAGCTTCCGGCGAGATAACTTACCGTAGTCCGGGTCGCTGCGCACACGGAAGTACACGTCGCCGCTGGATGTGACGTAGGCGTGATCGTTCTCCAGCAGCCCAGCCACCATCTGGATGATCTCACCGATAGTCTGTGAGACGCGCGGAAACACGGTTGGACGCAGGACGCTGAGCTTCGCCAACTGCTCCTGGTATTTCGCCGCATACCGATTGGCAATCCCGACCGGATCTTCACCGGTTTTGTGAGCCCGAGCGATGATCTTATCATCGACATCGGTGAAGTTTATCACATGCTGGACCCGGTAGCCCTTGTATTCGAGATAACGCCGGATGAAGTCGAACACGATGGCTGACATCGCATGGCCAACGTGGGCTTCGTCATAGACGGTAGGCCCGCACACATACATGCTCACGTTGCCTGGCTCCAGCGTCTGAAAAGCCTCTTTCTCACGGGTCAGCGTATTGTAGACAACTAGCGACATGACGTTCCCTTTCGTTATGAAGGCAGCCGAATTCGCTTCTCGCGATCGGTCCTACGATATCTGTGATACGGTGTGTGCGGCATGCACGATCAACGAAACAGCGGCCTCAATCGTCACTTGCCCGGTGTTAATGACCAGGTGATAGAGCGTAGGATCGAGCCAGTGCACCTCATGGAACCGCAGCGCGTGATCGGCGCGCGCCTGGTCGCTGGTGCGCACCTGGCGCCGGGCAGCAGCCAATGAGATCCCATTGCGCTCGGCAATGCGGCTCACCCGACTGTCAAAGGGCGCGACGATCTGCACGTGACATACGCCGCTGTACCCGCGCAGCCAACACTGCCCGCTCTGGCCCAATACCAGCACATTGCCGTGACTGGCAGCTTCCTTGATCACCAACCCGACAGACCGAACGGCTTCTTCCTGGCTGATAGCAGCCGGCGGCAGCAGCGGCGCAAACACATCCAACAGGGGACTGGGCGCGGAGGCCTGCGACTGGACGCGCGCGCCAAAGCCGCCACTTAACGAATCCATGATTTCCGCAGCCAGACTCCGCTGCCCCTCGTACATCAGCCTGCGCAACAGCTCGTCCGGCACCCCGGCGGCCAGCGACATCCGATACACGCTTTCGCGATCCAGCAAGGTCAGTCCCAACGCAGCGGCCACCCGGGCGGCAATCGTGTCGCCCTGGCTGCCCAACTGGCGTGAAAGCGTAATGATCATCGTACGCCTCAGCGATTCATCGACGCAAATATCATCCGGCCGGCGTTGGTCTGCAGCACCTTGGTCACAACGACCTCGACATCACTATCCATGAAACGCCGTCCGTTCTCCACGACCACCATGGTGCCATCATCCAGATAAGCGATGCCCTGCCCAACCTCCTTGCCCTCCTGGAGAATGCGCACGTTCATGGTCTCGCCAGGCAAGACGACCGACTTCACGGCATTGCTGAGTTCGTTCACATTGAGGACTTGCACGCCCTGCAGGCCAGCAACCCGGTTGAGGTTGTAATCGTTGGTCACGATGGGACATCCGAGCTGGCGCGCCAGTTGCACGAGCTTCGCATCCACCTGGCGCACGCCATCCACATCCATTTCGACGATTTGCACCGGCACGGGAGAGTCTTTCTGCATGCGGTTCAACATCTCAAGCCCGCGCCGGCCTCGGTTTCGGCGCAGCGAGTCCGGGGAGTCGGCGATGTATTGCAGTTCGGTCAACACAAAGCGCGGCACCAGCATCGGCGCGCGGATGAACCCCGTCTGGGCGACATCGGCGATCCGGCCATCGATGATGACGCTGGTGTCCAATAACAAGCGCTCTATTGGAGCCTGGCCTTCCTCGGCAATCAGGCTGTCCGTCTCCGAGGCCGCGTGGCTGCGGCGCCTGGTGAACAGCGCAAAGATGTCGCGCTGGCGCAAGACCATGACCATGATGCCCAGATAGCCAAAAAGGATCGCGGCGATAGTCGGCAAGAACTTACCGAAGGGATCAGGCAAATACCTGAGAGGCAGCGCGGCCAAAGCGGCCAACAGCAAGCCAAGGATCAAACCGATGATCCCCGCCAATAATTGGGCCGCCGTCATCTCACGGATCAGACGGCGCGCCAAAGAAGCAGGCTTCGTGGTCAACCAGGGTGCGATCACTGCACCGAGCAGTGCGCCTGCTCCGGTCAGCGGCAGGATGTACTTCAGAGACGCTGCATTCAGTTCGGAGGTGCCTGCCCAAACCGTACCTGCCAGCCAGCCGATGATACCAAAGATAATGAATCCAAGAATACGAAAAATAATATCGGCAGTCATATGGGCTTTACCTTTCTTGATTTTGGACGACGTCCGGTCGCGTCGTTGCGGTATGTGACCAGCGAAATCCCTCCTTCGACAAGTATCAGTCTGAAAAAACGCTCCGATCGGTTTCGCAAAGCAGCTTAGTGCTGTCAACCAGTCGTATGAGAATCATACACCCTTTCAATCTTTTGTGCAATCTCTATCGAATCATTAACGCCAAACAGGCGCCGCGAGTTCCGCTCATCCCCAGGACGGTAAACAAAGAGCGGGGGTCTCCCCCCGCTCAGCTCAACACAATCCGATGACCACGCTCTTCCCAGGGCCGCTCGCCGCGATGATCTCAGAGTGACCCGCGGCTTTCCGGCCGGATCATGACGCGGACAGAGCAGTCTCAACGACGCGCGCGAATGCTTGCGGATCACGCACGGCCAGATCAGCCAGGATCTTGCGATCCAGGATGATGTCAGCCTGTTTGAGGGCATGCATCAGACGGCTGTAAGTGATGCCGTTCAGCCGTGCCGCAGCATTGATCCGGGCAATCCACAGCCCGCGCATATCGCGTTTGCGATTGCGGCGGTCGCGGGTGGCATAGAACAGGGAATGCAGCATCCCCTCGTTGGCGCGGCGCCACAGCAGGTGGCGCGACATGCGCTGTCCCTTGGTAATCTTCAGAATCTTGTTGTGACGTCGGCGGAGAACAATTCCGCCCTTAGCTCGTGGCATAAAACTCTCCTTGATATGGCGGCTGGGTCAAGCCAGCACTTTGTGGTGGCCATCGACGCCTGTCATGCCGGCGAAGCACACTCGATGTGCTCAGTCGATGTAGGGCGCCAGGCGGTCAACGCGCTTGTCCGCGGCATTCGCTTCCACAACCTGAATCTCGCGGTACTTCAGCAGCGTGCGCTTGGCCTTGCGGCGCCGCAGGTGGCCGCGGCCCTGGTGCATCGCCACCAGCTTGCCGGTGCCCGTGCGACGGAATCGCTTGGCGGTAGCCTTATGGGTCTTGATCTTCGGCACAGTCATCCTCCCAAACATAACAAAACGTAAAACGCAGCAACCGCTACGTTTTACGCTTCGCGGTTAACTTAGTCTCGATACCGGCTCACTCTTCGGGAGCAGGCTTCTTCGATGTCGGATTAGGGCTGAGGAGCAAAAACAGGTTCTTGCCCTCCATGGATGGCTGCGCCTCGACAACTGCTGCGCTGCCAACCTTGGCGACAAACTCCTCCAACTGCTCCCGAGCGATCTCAGGATGAGTGATTTCACGGCCACGGAAGCGAACGGCAACCTTGACCTTGCTGCCCTCATCCAGGAATTCGAGCGCGTGGCGCACCTTGGTGTCAAGATCGTGCTCACCGGTGCGCGGGCGCAAACGGATCTCTTTGACCTCGATGATCTTCTGCGCCTTGCGGGCCTCGCGTTCCTTCTTTTGTCGCTCGTATTGGAACTTGCCGTAATCCAAAAAACGACAGACGGGCGGTATCGCGTTCGGTGCTACTTCAACAAGATCCAGACTGCGTTCGTACGCGAGTCGCAGTGCTTCATGGGTCGGGAAGATACCGAGCTGTTGGCCCTCTTCGTCGATGACCCGCACCTCGCGCACACGGATTTGCTGGTTTACCCGTAGGGATTTCGGCGTTACGGTAGTAATGCTGCTGTTCCTTTACTTATGCTGGGGCCGGCCTGCACCGGCCTGAGCCAAATACGCGCAGCAGCCGGGCGCAAGCCCAGCCGCATCGAATCGCAACTATAACATAACCGCGGGTGAGTGTCAAAAACAGCCGTATTGCCCGCGGCGCCTCGCCTCCTCATCTAGATCAACGCTTTCTGCCGAACTACATCCTGTGCAGACGCGATGAAGTCACCCAGCGGCAGCGTGCCGCGCTGCTCGCCCGTGCGCAAACGCACGTTGACCGTGCCCTCGGCGGCCTCGCGGTCTCCGATCACCAACATGTAGGGGACCTTCTGCAACTGCGCATTGCGGATCTTAGCATTCATGCGGTCCGAGCTGGCATCGACTTCTGCCCGCAGGCCGGCCGCCTTGAGTTGCTCGGCCACCCCATAGGCCGCATCGTTATGCCGGTCTGCGATGGGGATCACCGCCACCTGGACCGGGCTGATCCAGACCGGGAACGCGCCGCCGTAGTGCTCGATCAACACGCCAAAGAAGCGTTCCATGCTGCCCAGCAGCGCGCGGTGAATCATGTACGGCCGGTGTTCCTGGCCATCTTCCCCGATATACTTCAGATCAAAGCGTTCCGGCTCGTTGAAGTCGAACTGAATCGTGCTGAGCTGCCACTCGCGTTCCAGGGCGTCCAACATCTTCAGGTCGATCTTCGGGCCATAGAAAGCGCCGCCGCCTTCGTCGATCCGGTAGGGAAGGCCGGCGCGTTCCAGCGCGCCCTGCAGCGCCCGCTCGGCCGCTTCCCATTTTTCATCCTCACCCACCCGGTGTTCGGGCCGCGTGCTGAGATAGGCGTTGAATTCGGTGAAACCGAAGCCGCGCAGGATATGCAGGCAGAAGGCCAGCACCCTATCGATCTCGGCCGGCATCTGGTCGGGCCGGCAGAAAAGGTGCGCATCATCCTGCGTGAACCCGCGCACCCGCGTCAAGCCGTGCAGCACGCCGCTGCGCTCGAACCGATAGACCGTGCCCCACTCCGCGTAGCGCAGCGGCAAGTCACGATACGAGCGCGTCCGCGTCTTGTAGATATAGAGATGGAACGGGCAATTCATCGGCTTGAGGTAGAACTCCTGGCCCTCGATCTCGATCGGGGCGTACATGTTCTCCTTGTAGAAGTCCAGATGCCCGCTCGTCTCCCACAGCGTAGCCCGGCCGATATGGGGCGAGTAGACCAGATCATAGCCGCCCGCCAGGTGTTCGTTCTTGCAGAACTCCTCAGCCAGGTGGCGTATCAAGCCGCCTTTGGGGTGCCACAGCACCAGCCCGCCGCCGACATCGTCGGGGTTCGTGCTGAACAGGTCGAGCTCTTTGCCCAACCGGCGATGATCGCGGCGCTTGGCCTCTTCCAGCTTGTTCAGATACCCCTCAAGCTGCTGCTTGTTCGGCCAGACCGTGCCGTAGATGCGCTGCAGCATGGGGTTATGCTCATCCCCGCGCCAGTAGGCCCCCGCCACGCTGAGCAGCTTGAAGGCATCGGGCGGAATCTGCCCGGTGCTGTCCACGTGCGGCCCGCGGCACAGATCGACGAACCGATCGTGCTGATAGGTCGAGATGACCGGCGGCTCTTCCGTCGCCTCGCCGTATTCATCCACCCCGCCCTGTTCCAGGCCCTCGATCAGCTCGATCTTGTAGGGCTGATCTTTGAAGAGCAGCTTGGCGTCGGCCGCGCTGATCTCACTGCGCGTAAACGCATGCTTGCCCGAGACGATCTGGCGCATCCGCTTCTCGATCGCCTCCAGGTCTTCCGGCGAGAACGTCTTCAGCGAGCCGTCCGGGTTGCGGCCCAGATCGAAGTCGTAGTAGAAGCCGTCCTTGATGGGCGGCCCAATAGCGATGAGCGCGTCGGGAAAACGGTCGATCACCGCCTCGGCCATTACGTGCGCCGTCGAATGGCGCAGCTTGTGTAAACCCTCATCCTCGTTTTCGTGACTATGTTTTCCGGCCATGATGGCCTCCTTGAAACAGATCCCCGGTCTCTCGTCGTACATGTGAGGCAGCCCCAAGAACAATGCCGCACTGACTCACTCGTCGAGCATTCCCTAGTCCGGAAGCATACGGGCGGAAGCTAGGGAGCCGTGCCAAACACATACAAAGCAAAACATACGCCGCCGAAGGCCAACAGGGCCATCAGCTTCTTCTGCAAATCCTCAGATACAACCTGCGCGGGCGTCTTGTCAGTTGTATGCGTCACCTTCATAGGCTTGCTTGCCTCTGAACCCAGCATCACGAACAAGAACTTCCGCAATAAGTAGAGCGTTAGCAGAAAAACAACCAGAATGGCAGCCGGACGAGCAGCTTCCGGCTCAATCTCAGTGTCAAAAATCGAGCCAAACAGCCCTGCCAAAAGCCATGCCATACCATCGAAGAAGATCGAATAGACCTCCTTCAATGACTCGAAGAGGACTCCCAGTATCTGTTCCACGGCACCCTCCCTGCGGACTAAGACGCGCACGTCAATGGATACGCCGAGAAGACTGGTTGTACGGCACTATGATTGCCAAACTGCCGATAGCTCAATAGGGTGCTATATGGCACCGCAGTATTCCTGCGAAGCTTCACCTCGATTTGCACGGTAGAACAAGTGTGCTGTATAATCCCCTTGCCCGACCTCAAAGGTCGAAGGAGGGAGTCAAATGCCAGGGCTGCTAGATCTATCTGATGCTCTTGATCTGCTAGTCCGGATCGAGACATTCGTCGGCCGATTTGTTTTCGGCGATTGGAAAAACGCGCTCACGAATGCTGGACCCGCGGGTGCTGCCCTTGAGGCCGGAAAAGCCCTCTTGGGGAGCAACGCCTGGAACATACACGTGTCTCGCGAACACGGCTGGAGCGGCGGCGAACTCGTGCGATTCCTGCACCGCTACGGGATTCGCACCTGGGGCCACCGCATCACCGATAAGCATCTGATTCTCACGGTCGAAAGACGTCAGGCACGGTGGGCCGAATACCTGCTCTTACGACGGGGCATACCCATCGATAGCGCGATCTTCGACGCTCGCAATCTCGGCTATGCCCAGCAGCACGCCCCCGGCGATCAGCCCCCGGCCTGGGCCGACCGTAAGGCGGATCGCAAGAGCGCTGCCGAGAAGTTGCTGGACTGGCTGCCCTGAGCCGGTGGCGCCATCTTGGCCGCGAAACAAAAAAGCCCCATCGCCATTGGGGCGAGGGGCTCGCGGTTCCACCCAAGTTGACGCCTGATCGCGGTCGGGCGTCTTCTCTTGTGACCTGTAACGGGGCCGGCCGGGACGCCGTAATCGCTCGCGCTTTCAGGCATCCGCTCTCGGGGGGTTTTCGACGGTCATGTGCGGGGCAGGCTTACAGCCAATGGTCCGCCCTCTCTGGCGCCTCTGCGCCGTCTACTCGTCCCGATCCACGCTTTTTGCTGTTCAGGTGGGCGGTAGAGGGATTGAACCTCTGACCTCAGCGATGTCAACGCTGCGCTCTAGCCAGCTGAGCTAACCGCCCGAAGTAACTGAGATTATACGCACACCCGCACGGATTGGCAAATCGGGCCGGGCGCTCTGCGACAGCACCCGCTGCGCGGCCTACTCATGCAATGCCAGCCTCAGCTCCGCATAGAGCCGTTCTCTGGCATCGGCGGGAAGCTCCGCATGGCCATGCGCGCGGTAGAGCATCACGGTCCGGCGCAGCGTGTCGGCCACGGCGCGGCAATCGTTGCAGCTTGCCATGTGGCGCTCGATCTCTTCGCACAGAGCGGCGCCCAGCTCACCATCCACGTAGTCAGACAGCGATCCCAGCATCTCTCTACATTGCACGCGTCCCCACCTCCTGCTTGCCGCCCGCAGCCACCCCTGGAGCGATGTAGCCGCTCAGCTTCTCACGCAGCGCCAGTCGCGCCCGGTGCAGGCGCACCTTGACGTTCGTCTCCGTGAGCCCCAGCGCCTGGGCCGCCTCAGCCGTGGATAGCCCCTCGATGTCGCGCAACACGAATACGCTGCGCAGCGAGACAGGCAATTCCTGCAGCGCCTTTTCCAGCACCCCCTGCAATTCCTGGCCCAACAGCATCTCATCCGGCCGGCGGCTCCAGTCCACGAACTGCCGCGGCATGGCATCCCCGTCATCCGTTGCAATCGGCCCATCCAGCGATTCGGTGGGCACCTGGCGCCGGCGCAGCCGCATCAGGGCGGCATTGTAGGCGATGCGATAGAGCCACGTGCCCAACTGGCTGCGACCTTCGAACCGATCCAACGCCCTGAAGGCGCTGATGAAAGTCTCCTGCAGGACGTCTTCAGCCTCCTGAGGATTGTTCGTCAGGCGCAATGCCAGGTTGTAGACCGTGCCGGAATGGCGCTCGACGATTTCCGTGAACGCTTCCTGCCGGCCAGCCTTCGCTGCCGCGATGAGTTCAGCCTCGCTGAAATACGAGCTGTGCGTAAGGTGCTCCTTATTTGATGCGCTGCCAGGGCCAGGGGTTACGTTTCGAGCGGCTCTCACGGAGCCGGCATGCATCGTTGGCAGCTCAGCCGCCGCCGCGGCCCGTCAGAATCAGGATAAACCAGACGACCAAACCGATCCATAGAAAATCACCAGGGTTCATAGCACCTCCTTACTCGAGCTCACGCAGCGTCACCATCAATTGATCAAGCAGGGCTTCCGCGTCCCCGCCACTCGGTTCCTGCAAACACCGCGCCACGTAGGCGCGGGTCAGCACCAGGCTGGCCTGATAGACGGCCGAGCGGATGGCGGCCAGTTGCTGGAGGATCTCCGAGCACTCACGCCCCTCATCCACCATTCTCTGTATGCCGCGCACCTGGCCCTCGATCCGCCGCAGCCGGGCGGTGAGCGCTGCCTTTACTTCAGGCGATTGAAGTTCCATACATCCCTCGATTTGACATGAGGCATCGCAAATACTATACTGGGGTATAGTATATGGATTGTGTATGAGACGTCAAATCGGGGAGAACCGCGATGCAGACCAGTGCAGCAAAGCCTTTGGGGATCGGGGTGCCGTTATCCGCCGAAGAAGTCATCGAACTTAAGATGATCGTGCAGGACGAAGATGAGGTCGCCGCGCTCGAGTTCCTGCGGCGCCTCCGCCGCAAGGTTCAGGAGATCGAGCACCGGCATTGCGGCGATCCCAACAAACTGCCGGGGATGGCCTGAGATGCAGCCACAATGCAACCACAAACCGGGTTTCTCGGAGAAACCCGGTTTGTAGTTGCACGATTGCCAGCATCCCTACACGCGAAAGAAACCAGGTTTCTGCGAGAAACCTGGTTTCTGGCTTCCCATCCATCCCTACAAAAGTTCCGCCAGCCTGGCCTTGGACTCCTCGAACAGTTTGTCGTGCAGGCTGACGCCGTGCGCATCCATGGTGACGACCGCAGGGAAGCCCTCGACGCGCACCACCCAAAACGCCTCAGGCACGCCCAGCTCCTCCTTCTTGAGCACCGTCACCACTTCCTTCACGTAGCTGGCGATCAGGGTCGCAGCACCCCCGATCGCATGCAGATAGACCGCGCCATCCTGTTGGCAGGCCGCCAGCGTCTTCGGACCCATGCCGCCCTTGCCGATCACCGCGCGCAGGCCGAAATAGCGGATGACATCGGCCTCATATGGCTCCTCGCGAATGCTGGTGGTCGGCCCGGCAGAGACGAAATGATACTGCCCGGCCGCGTCCTTGCTGACCACCGGGCCGCAATGATACATGACGCCGCCGGCCCAGAGCTGCTTGAGCTGCTCGTGGGTGTCCCGCTCGCTCTCCGGCGCCTCCGGCCCATGAAAGAAGGTGTCCTTGATGTACTTATGGGCCGCGTCCCGGGCAGTCACCATCAAACCGTACAGCCGCACCTGATCGCCAACGTGCAGGCGGCGTATCTCTTCTTCGCTGATAGGAATCTGCAAATCAAAAGTTGCCATCTTCTCCTCCTGGGGCCCAGCCCCGCGCCTCGCCGCGCCACGCAACGACCCCGCAGGTCGCCGCATCACGCGATGCTCACCTCTCCGTCCCGGTAGGTCATCGAGCGTCTCCGGTCGGCCCAGCACATGTACGAAGCTGTGACGAAGTAGCAGGCGGGCAGGCGCTCCATGGAATCGATCTTTACCGACAGCACCGTGGTCTTGCCGCCGAACCCCATCGGTCCGATCCCCAGCATGTTGGCCTCTTTGATCAGGCGTTGCTCCAGGGCTGCCAGCCGGGGATCGGGGTTGACGTCATCCAGCGGCCGGAGGAACTGCTCCTTGGACTTGATATAGCTGGATCCCCGGTCGCCGCCGACCGCCACACCGATCACCGCGGGCGCGCACCCCATCCCCTGCGCCTGGTGGATGGCATCCAGCACAGTCCGGCGGACCCCCTCCAGGTCACGGTTGGCATCCAGCCGCGTATCCGGCAGGCTGTATTGGGCGCCCACGTTTTCGCAGCCGCCGCCCTTAAGCATCAGATCGACCTTCAGGTAGCTCTCCTCCCACTCCTCGAAGTGGATGGTGGGAAAGTCATCCCCCAGGTTGTTGCCGGTGTTCTTGCCGGTGAGCGTATTGACGGAATTGGGGCGCAGGTACGAGCGGGCCGTGGCCTCAGCGACAGCCTCGCGGATTTGCTGCTTCAACGCAAGCGTGGACCAGCCGCCGGGGTGATAGACATAGAAGATCGGGGTGCCGGTATCCTGGCAGATGGGGGTCGAGCCCTGGCGTGACATCTCGACGTTTTCTAGGATGGCGTCCAGTGTGCTCTGTGCGGCTGAGCCGGCGTCCTCTTCCTCGCGGGCCCGCCGCAAAGCCGCTTCGATATCCGCCGGCAGATCTGTGGAGGTTCGGCGGATCAACTCGATGAAGTGGGGGGTCAGGTTTTCCATGTTGCTGTCTCCTGTTGGGTAGAGACTGGCCAGCCAGGTAAAGGTATCTCCTGGGGGAACTTGCTACCGTATCAGTATAGCATAGGGCGCGGGCGGGCGCCAATCAAGTCATGCACCGGAGTACGGCATGCGGGTGTTTGCCGAAACGGGTTGGGCCGGTTATACTGGCTATCCGATCCGCAAGTCCGGTTATAGAAGCAACAGACGATGCGCCCTATCCTCTACGTCGATTCGCACACGTGCCAGGCGTGCGCCAAATGCCAGGCCCGCCTGGCCTGCAAGCCGCGCGCCATCGTCCAGTTCGAACGCGGTGACCTGCCCATGATAGACGTGGAGCGTTGCCTGGCCTGCCAGGCTTGCGTCCCGGCCTGTCCGTTCGGAGCGATCCAGCGCGCGGATATCCCCGCGGCCTCCGTGCTGCGTTGATCCTTCTGTGAGCCTGGCCTGACGCACGATGGGCGCGCTTCGAAACAGAAAGAGCGCACAGCAGGTCAGGCTGTGCGCTCTCTGACTTGATCTGACTTACTCACAATCAAACTTGCTGTGCGCCGGGGTATGCGGGCACCGTCTCCGTCCGGGCGCGGCCGCGCGCGTCCTCATAGGCCACTTCCCAGTTCGGCGCCCAGGCCAATGCCACCATCTGCACATCGATATCGGTCTTGCGAGGCATGACCTTGATTTCTTCGACGTCCTCGACCGCTTTAGACCACTGCTCGGTCAGCGCGGCGGCCTCTTGCTCCATCTCTGCCTTCAGGGCTTCAATGTCAGATTGCAGGCGGGCGACCTCCGCCTCCGATTCCTCGATGCTGACCTTGGCGGTGCTGGTCATGCGGCGTTTCGTCGCCGCGGTGGACAGCTTGCTGAGGCTGCGGCTCTTCCGCGTGCCCAGGCCCAGGAAACCTGCAACGCTGGCCAGGCCGGAGAGGCCCTCCTCCAACATACGTGACTTGTAGGTCGCTTTGTCCTCTTCCAGTTCCTGCTCCTCGCTCGTCAGGCGTTCTTCCAGGCGCTTGAGTTTGACCTCGTACTTGTCGCGCAGAACATCCACCGCCTTATCGCGCGCCTCGCGGGCGGCTTGCTGGCAGCGCGCCTTGAAGTCGCGCTCCGACTCGCCCGCCATCGCGTAGAGCTTGAGCGTGCGGTTGTAGGCCAGGGCGTACGCCTCACTGCGATACAGGTGATCTACCAGATCAGCTTCAAGGCCGGTGAGCGCCTTGGCTGTGCTGTAGCCCTGGGGCAGCCCGCCGGTGAAGAACGCATCGGGATCTGCACGGTCACCGAGATCGCGCGATTTCAGGTCGATCGGTTGAGCATCGCGCCAGGAGCCCACTCGGCCGCCCTCGGCCGGGCGCAAGACAAGACCGTAATCCAGGCTCTCGTCAAGGTTCAGCTTGCGGTCGAGGAAGTGAACCGTGGCCAACCCCAACAGCGCGGGCTCATAGACCAGAAGCTGCTCGGTGGGGGTCACCTGCCCGCCGACCCGATCCGCGATCGTCTGGAGGGCGTCGCGCTGGGACGCAGCCACCGGCAGGAACACCTGCGTCATCCCCGGCGGCAGCACAGGGGGCTGCGCACTCAAGCCGGTCGGAGCCGGCGGAAGCGCCGATGCGGGCGCCGGCGCAGGTGCGCTGGGCGCCGAGATCGGCGACACGCTGGCAGGTCCCGCCGCTGGCCGGACCACGACCTGCGGCGCGGCTTTGCGGCTCGCCATGAGTTCCTTGATCTGCTGCCGCGTCAGCGGACCGCGCAGATAACTCATCGCCCAACGGGTCTGGAAGACCTGCGGACCAGCCTGATGTACGTCATGCAGCAGGAACACCCGGCTTTCCAACGCGGAGATCAGCCGATCCAATACGCCGCGGTCCATGTTGGCGCCGGACCCCGAAAGCGCGCCCTCTAAGCCGTCCAGCAGCCGGGCCTTGTCGCGCTCGGCCTGCAGCTTGCCGATGAACCAGGTGCCGCAGTTCGTCAACCCCTTATAGTCCAGGTCGACCGGGTTCTGCGTCGTCAGCATCACGCCCAGGCCGAACGCACGCGCCTGCTTGAGCAGGGTCAGCATCGGCCGCTTGCTGGGCGGGTTGGCCGAGGGCGGGAAGAAGCCGAACACCTCGTCCATGTAGAGCAGCGCGCGCAGCGACGTGGTGCCGGGCTGAGCGCGCATCCACGAGATAACCTGCTCCAGCAGGATCGTGACGAAGAACATGCGCTCCGCATCGTTGAGATGAGCGATGTAAAAGATGCTGTGTCGGGGCTTGCCTTCCGGCGTGTAGAGCAGGCTGGGGATATCCAGCGGGTCCCCCTTGAGCCAGGCCGCGAAGCTGGGGGAAGCGATGATGTTGTTGAGCACCATCGCCAGCTCAAAACGATCCTTCTCCGGGTAGAAGGTGTCTACATCGAACACCCCCACTTGCTTGAACGGCGGCTTCTGCACGGACAGGATCAGCTTGGCCAGGTCCAAATCCTCTCCCGCGCGCCAGGCGTTCTCCAGGATGGTGGAAAGCAAGATATGCTCGCGGCTGCGCACCGGATCCGCCTCGATCCCGGCCAAGCCCAGCAGCGCCGACACCGTGCCCTGGATTTGCTCGCGCAGCCCTTCGGCGTCGACGTCCCAGTCCGCCTGCGGGGCCTTGAAGCTGCTGACCATGCTGATCGGCAGCCCCGCATCAGAGCCGGGCGTGTAGATGGGGAAGTCGGCCGCAGCTTTCAGCGCACGAATCCGCTCAGGTCCCTCGCCCCAGGCCGCCAGGCCATCGCGCCAGGACGACGCCTGCTTCGCCGCGAACTCCTCGGGCGTCTGGCCCTTGCGCCGGGCATCGTCTGCGTTGACCCACGGCAGGAAATCCTCAGGTCGCAGCTCGGGAAAGGTGAGCAGCAGGTTCGTGATGTCGCCTTTCGGATCGATCAGGATCGCCGGCACGCCATCCAACGCGGCCTCCTCCAACAAGCACAGGCATAGACCCGTCTTGCCGGAGCCGGTCATGCCCACACACACCGCGTGGGTGGTCAGGTCGCGCGCATCATAGTTGATGGGCACGTCCGAGAGTTTCTTGGTCGCGAGATCGTACTCGTTCCCCAGGAAAAAGCTGCCAAGTTTTTCGATGATAGGCATGGGCATACTCCTCGAATCAAGCGTGCTGACGACGCCAATGGTCTTCAACCTCAATTTGAATACCACATGATGCTAACATATAAGATAACGATGGGCAAAGAAGTTCTCGGGATGCCAGCAATTCCAAACCTAAACGCGAGCGGAGGCATCCTGAGCGGAGGTCGGCATCAGTTCGCCGACCGTAGTCGAAGGGTGCGGAGCGGTCGTCGGCAAGGCCGCATCCTTCGACTACGTCCCGCGGACCGCGGCGGGACTCCGCTCAGGATGCTCGCGCCCCGAAATGAAGACGCACCCCCGCGATGCCGGCTTCAATCCTTGACCAGCAGACCGTCCAGCGTTTCGACCGGCACGGATCGGCTCTGCTGCACGGCCCTGCGCCAGCCTGATATCCTGGGCAGTCCGATCACCCCCGCCAACTGGCCGCGCAATCGCGCTCGCGCAGACGCGCCGCGCCATGCCCCCAGCGCATCCCGGGTCACGCGCCACTGTGCAGCCCAGATGCGGCGCCAGTATTTCCGGATCAGCGGGCCGGGCATATCCTTGGCGATGACCCAGATGGTGTTCCGGCCCACGTAGTAGCTCGCCAACACGCCGCCGCCGGTTGCGCTGAGATGATGGTAAAGCCGGGCAGCCGGCGCGAAGACCGCCTCCCAGCCCAGCAATTGCAGCCGCCAGGCCAGGTCGACGTCCTCCAGATACATGAAGAGGCGCTCGTCGAAGCCGCCGGCCTGATCCCACGCCGCACGGCGGTACATCACGCCGCCGCCACAGCCGCCGAAGATCGCCAGATCGTGGTCATACTGCCCTGCATCTCGCTCCCACACCCCGCGGTTACGCGGGATGCCGTCCGCGCCCATCGTATCACCTGCGTTGTGCAACGTGTCGCGGCGGTCGAACAGCAACATCTTGCTGGCAATGGCGCCGGCATGCGGATGCGCCTCAGCCATCTCGACCAGGGCGGCCAGCCAGCCCGGCTCAGCTTCGGTGTCGTTGTTCAGCATCACCAACAACTCGCCGCGCGCGACCTGTGCTCCGGCATTGCATCCCACGGCCAGGCCGCTGTTCCGCGCCAATGGCACGATCTGCACCTCGGGAGTGTGCTGGCGCACGAACGCGATCGACGCGTCCGACGAGGCGTCGTCCACCAGGATGACCTCGGTCTGCTCCCGCGGATAAGTCTGGCCTCGCAGCGCATCCAGGCATGTCGGCAGGAAGCGCAGGCCGTTGTAGTTGGGGATGATGATGCTGACTTTCAACTTGCCGCCTGCATTTGCTTGATATACTCCGCCAGCGCCTCTTGCCAGGGCCGCAGCGTGATGTCCAGGCCGGCTGCAGCCGTATTGGCCAGCACCGCGTGCAACGGCGGCGTCGACGGCCGCGGCCACTCTGCGCTGAGAATCGGTGCAACCGGCAGATCGGGCTCGCCGGCCAGACGCACGATCTCCCGCGCAAACTCGTAACGCGAGCAGAACCCGGCGTTGGTCAGGTGATAGATGCCGTAATGCCCGGCGGCGGCCAGCCGCGCCATGGCCAGGGCCGCGTCCGGGGCATAGGTCGGATTGCCAAACTCGTCCGCGGCCACACGCAGGCCGCTCTGTTTCTGCGCCGAGGCCAGGATCTTCGTCACGAAGTTGTTGCCGCCCGGTCCGAACAGCCAGGCAACGCGCGCGATGTAAAAACGCCCGGCCATCACGTCGCGCACGATCCGTTCACCGGCGGCCTTGCTGCGCGCATAGACGCTGATCGGATTGACCGCATCCCACTCCCGATAGAGGTCCCGGCGCGTTCCGTCGAACACTTCATTGGTGCTGACGTGCAACAGCGCCGCGCCGGCCTGACGCGCAGCCAATGCCACGTTCTGTGTGCCGAACGCGTTGACCCGAAATGCGAGTTCGGGATCCCTCTCACAGCCATCGACATCGGTGTACGCGGCGGCATGAACCACCAGGTCAGGCCGGAAATCGACGATGGGCCGCACGATCCCCGGATCAGTGATGTCGTCGCCGGGCAGGTCAAGGTTGAGCAGTTCATGATCGCCAAAGGCGATCCGAAGCTGGCGGCCAAGCTGGCCGGTGTGGCCGGTGATGACAACACGCATGCGGATGAACTCCTTAAGTCTCGGTTTCGACTCAGTCTCGAACAAGCACGCGCTTCAGCTCACGCCGGATGGCGCTGAGCTCCGCGTCCTCCGGCTCCGCCTGTGCGACGCTCGCCACCAGCGGAACAAAGCGCACATCGGCCAGCCATCGGGCCTGCAACCGGCCCTCGGGCATCTTCTCGATCGACCACAAGACCTGATCCCAGGGGGATTCCCCCACCGGGACGACCAGCCGGCCGCCCGCCTTGAGCTGCGCCACCAACGCTGGCGGCACGCTGGCCGCGGCCGCGGTCACGATGATGCAGTCATACGGCGCATGTTCGGGCCATCCCAGCCGGCCATCCCCCGTCTTGACTATCACTTCATAACCCAGTCCATGCAGCCGCTCCTCAGCAGATCGAGCTAACTCCGGCAGCATCTCCACACTCCACACCTGGGAGCTGATCTGTGCCAGGATCGCAGCCTGGTAACCCGATCCGGTGCCGATCTCCAACACACGGCTGGCTGAGGTCAGGTGCAGCGCCTGGGTCATCAGCGCCACGATATAGGGCTGCGAGATGGTCTGCCCCTGGCCGATGGGCAGCGCGATATCCGCGTAGGCGTCAGCCTGGTACGCGGGCGGCACAAACAGATGCCTGGGCACGGCAGCTAGGGCGTCCAGCACCGCCGCATCATGGATATCGGGCCAGCGCGGCGGCCAAGCGCGGGTGCGCGGCATGTCCTTCATCGGCTCCTCCGCTCCCGCACAAGCTGCTCCCACAATCCAACCGCCGCGAGCTGGTGGAACACCTGATCTGCAGCCCAGAGCTGACCGGCCGCGCTCAGGTGAAAGCCATCGGACTCGAGGGCCTCAGCCGGGGCCCCCACGGCTAACTCAACCAGGGGGCATGGCCGGCGGGCCGCCAGGGCCCGGATCCGCGCGTTATAGTCAGGGTAGGTCGCCAGCCGCGCTTGCACGCCCGGCATCGCAGCTTCGGCCAGGGGCGTCATGGTTAGCAGGGCCGGCCAGGCGCCGATGTCCCGGCTTCGCGCCACCAGCGCGGCTAGGGCCGCCGAAAACCCCTGGCCTGAGGTGCGGGCGTACGGTTGCTCCATCGTTTCGAGCTCGGGCTCAGGCAGCCAACCAAGACGACGGCCCAGGCGCATCCCCCTGACATAGACGGCCCGCCACAGGAAGCTGTGCGGCGCACGGCCCGGCACGCTGTCCTCCCGCCAGCGATCGTAGCCGTGCCGGCCCGGATTGCAGTCGTTGAGCCCGAAAGCAATCAGCACTGCGTGCGGCCCTGCCCGGGCAACATCAGCTTCAAACCGGCTGTACCCCGACGGCGCAGTATCGCCCGGCACGCCGGCATTGATCACACGCCAGGGGACAGCCGGATAGCTGGCCTGCAATCGCGCCTCCAGCCGGGTTGGCCAGGCGTCCTGCGGGTCGCCCGGCGCACCGGCCGTGATCGAGTCCCCCAAGACCACCACGATGACATCGCCCGCGGTGATGCCTGCGGTGATGCTCCCGGCGAGGGCAGGCTGCGGCAGCACGCGTCGCCGATAGCGCACGCGCAAGGCAAGCTCGGCCACAGCCAACGTGACCGTAGTTCCCAGGAGCAGCGCCAGCCAACGCCCGGCCCGCGGATTCATCCCGCCTCCAACGCTGATTTGCCCTATTTTAGCATCAGGGAATGCGTCCCGCAAACCGTCGTCCGTGGTAGTAGTGGTTTTCGTAGCTTTCAATGCCAACGTTCGCACTTCTGCGTCTGTTATGCTATCATAGGGACGGGGTAAGGTAAATGGGTTGGTGATCATGTCGGGGCATGATTCCGCTACGACGGGCGATCTCGGAGGCAGGTGAGGTGCAAGCAATGGATGCAGAGACTGTCGCAGCCTGGTTGGCAGCCGGTGAGGACGAACACACTGAATACAAGGAAAAGTATAGCTCACGCGTCATCGAGAGCCTGGTGGCATTCGCCAACACAACTGGGGGGCGCGTGCTGATCGGCGTCAATGATCGCGGCCGGATTGTGGGGCTGCCGGATGCTGACAAGGTTGCCGAGAGTGTCTTGAGCGCGTGTCGGGAAGCGGTCAGCCCCCCCTTAACGCCGATAGTAGACATCGTCAGGCATTTAGAAGGCGTCTTGGTCGTGGCGCAGGTCGAGGCCACAGGCAGAATGCATGCCAAGAGCGGCGCGGTGCTCGTCCGGCATGGCCGGCAGACGCGGCGCGCATCTGCTGAAGAGATTCGTTCGTTGACGTTACGTGAAACGCCTGAAGTCTACGAGGCGTCACCGTGCCCCGGTGCGGCCTGGGCTGATCTGGACGAAGCTGCGCTGCACAAGTATTTTGCCGCGCGGGCGCCCGGCGTGTTGGAACAACCCGGCTTGACCCTGGCGGCGCTGGCGAGCGGTCAGAGATTCGCCATGCGGCGGGGGGACGAGGTCGTGCCGACGGTAGCCGGCTGTGCCTTGTTCGGCAGCCACCCTGAATGGCTCCAGCCCGCCTGGCGCGTGACCGCGCTGCGCTTCAGCGGCACGGAGATCACTTCGCCCATCGTGGATCGTTTGGACACGGTCGGCCCGGCCCTGCGCGCGATCGAGCAGGCTGAGGCGTTTGTGCGGCGGAACCTGCGCGTGGCCCGGCTATTGGTGGATCGTGGCACCCATTTCGAGGAACAGGACGTGCCCGAGTACCCCCTGGCAGCCGCGCACGAGGCGGTCGCCAATGCCGTGGCGCATCGGGATTACGCTGCACCGGCCCAGGTCTTCGTGCGGCTCTACGATGACCGGCTGGAAATCCAGAATCCCGGCGGCCTGCTGCCTGGACTGACGCTGGAGCAGGTGCTGGCCGGCGGCGAATCGCGGCGCCGCAACCCGGTGATCGCCGAGGTGCTGCGCCAGATGGGCAAGATGACAACGGTCGGTCGCGGCCTGGTCCTGATCCGCCAGGAGCTGGCGGCGCTGGGCTCGCCGGAGCCGGAGTTTGCCAGCGACGCGCAGCATTTCCGGGTCACGATGCCTTCACGCCATGCGAAGCTGCGCTCGTCCTCTTAGGAATATCGGAATTCATGACTGATTGTGTCGCGAGCGCTGCAACTTCTAACACCAGCTTCGCATGTTCGGTCTCGTGTCTCGCACGACCCCTGTTCGGAACACAAAAAGGTCATGCGGACGCAACCCGAAGCGTCCGCATGACCTCCTGGTGGGCGAACTTCTGACCTATTGCACCGACTCCGCCATGCGGATCAGGTCTTCCTGCGTCAACTGCGTGAATTGCGTCCAAGCAGACAACATGTAGGTGGCCTCGGCGCCCGCCGGCTGCCACAACAGCGTGATGGCCGGCTCCGCCCCCCACTGCCCGTTTTCCCATCCGCCGCGCACAAGCGCCGCGGGTTGGCCGTTGATCACGACCTCTTCCACGCTGCTTTCGCTGCCAACCAGCCACTGACCCCAACTACTCGCCGGATGGTCGACGTCAATGGTCAGGTGAATACTCTGACGATGTGCCGGGTCCCACCACGTGAAGCTGACCGTCTGGCGCTCGGTTCCAGACGTATGCAGCAAGATGCGCACCTGATCCTCTTGCAGCACGAATCCCTCCGGTGCCCACGCCGGCAGGTGCAGCTCGAATGGCAGCGTCGCCCGCGCTTCGGCCAGGTTCACAACGCGTTCTGGGACGATGGTGGCGCCGCTGGAATCAGGCGGCGGGGTAGTAAAGTCGAAGGTGATGCCTCCGATCGTGCGGATGAACTGTCCGACGGCCGCCCGCGCCCCCGGCGCGGCGAGCAGCACTGTCGACGCAACCAGGCACAGCGCGATCAGCCCGGTTGCGAAGCGTCGGCCAGGTGTGGCCACCAACAGGTTGACCATACCTGGTCTCCTGTCCCGGGTGAGCCGAGCGTACAGATCGTCGGCGAAGGCGCGGCGCGGGGTACGCCGATAGTGGATCAGGAATTCATCGTTCATGGCTGCTTCTCCCATTTGTCCCGCAGCTTGCCGACCGTCCGGTGCAAGATCGTGCCCACGTTCGATTCGCTGAGGCCGGTCACTGCGGCGATCGCCCGGTTCGTCATCTCGCCGCCGTACTTGAGCGCGATCAGCTCGCGTTCGCGGGGCGGAAGCTGCGCCAGCAGCAGGCCCAGCCGGGCCAGGTCCTCCTGCCGCTGCGCCATCTCGACCAGCGGCCGGGGGGGATCCGGCGGATCGGCCAGGTCTTCGAGGCTGACATCGTGCCGCCGGCGGCGCATATGGTCGACGGCCACGCGGCGGGCGATGCCGAACAGCCAGGCCTCGAAGGCGCCCAGGTCGCGGCGGTAGCGTGCACGGCCGCGCCAGGCTTTCTCGAAGGTCATTGCCGTCAGGTCTTCGGCGGTCTGGTCGTCGCCCAGGCGGTAGCGAAAGAAGTTGTAGACGCGCGGCATCTGCTCCTGGTAAACCGCCGCCCAATCCACTGCTGCCTCGGCCCGGCTGACCTGACCGGTGAAAACGTCCCAAATGCTTGTCATGTCACTCATTAATACGCAGTTGAGGCGAATGTATCACAAGCGGCTGCCGGCTCAACGGCGCTACTGCCTGATCGCCTCCCGCAGCGCCTGATCTACCGGCTGTCCATCCACCAGGGCGGCGCGGATAGCCTCCTGCAACGCCTGACTGACCGCCGGATCGCCATCCAGGGGCGGCGCCAGATGTTCGAGCGCGTACCGGTAGATGCTCTGCACGGTCGGATCAACTCCTGTGAGTGACGCGCTGGCCTCGAAACGCGAGCGCCGGGCGGGAACCATGCGCTCATAGTAACCGGCGGCGCGTGATGCGACCGCCAGCCAGAGCCAGCTCTCTTCGGGATGCTGTGTCGCTGCGCTCATGGCGATGGCGTCGTCAATCTGCTCCAGCGGGGTCGTGCGCGAGTTCGCTCCCACCGGAAACGGCGCCACACCGATCCGGCTAGCAAGATTCTTGCTGTCCGCCACCACGCCATTCGCCAGCCCGGCGAACATCGCCGTGTCTGCCCAGGGATTGGCGGCGGCAGACACGCCGCTTTGCGCGGCATCTGCATACCTCGCCGGCACGGGCATGACCTGGTGCAGCCGGACCAGGTCGACGTACCATTGCAGCGCGGCTTCGGCCTCCGGTGTTGTGAGCCCGCCAATACCATTCTCAAGCCGGGGCAACCCATAGGCGCGCAGCAGCCCAAACTGCGAAGGCCAGTTCTCCCGGAATCCCCAACGCATGCTCCCATCAGCCCGGGTCAGCGTCAATGCCTTGGCTGTGCGCAGGAAGTCATCCCAGGTCCAGCCAGGCGCCGGGTGGCCGATGCCCGCCTGGTCGAATGCGTATTGATTGGTGTAGATCAATTGCAGCCGGAGGCCCCTTGGGATGCCCCAGGTGCGCGCGCCGGCCTGCAGCATCTCCAGGGCGCCGGGGTAGAAGTCAGCCGCATCGAACGACGCGTCCGCCGCGATGAACGGAGACAAATCCCGCAAGGACTGATCAGCGATGCCGGCCCGGATCTTGCTGGGAAGCGTGTCATCGCACAGCGTATCCACCTGCGCCGCCGCAGCCTCGAAGGCCCCGGGTTGCATGGACGCAGCCTCTTGCGTCACCCCCAGGTCCTCCAACGCCTTGAGTTCGACATACACGCCGGGATTTGCCGCTTGGAAGACCTCGACCGCGGGCGCATAAATCGGCAGGCGATCCCGATAGCACGCGAAGGTGATGACCGTTGCGCCGGCCGGCGGAGTGACCGCCGCGGGCTGAGGGGTGGCGGTTGCCATTGTAACGATGACCGTTTGCTCAGGCGCCGGCGTCCCGGGCGCACCGCGCACCTGCCCTTGCGCGACCAGATCGGCCAGCGCCTGCGCCGCCGTCTTCTCGCCCTTCACCACCGCAACCACGGCTTCCATCTGCGTCGCGTATTCTGCAGGGGTTTTGCGCGGGAAGTCCGTCAGGTGATCGAGCGCATAGCGATAGGCCGCGGTGCTGGCCGGATCCAGCCTTGCCCAGATGCTGGCGTGTTCGGCGAGCGAGCGGCGGGCCTGGAGATTTTCGCTGTCGGGCAGGTGCTGCGACAGATAACTGATCCAGCGCCAGCTTGCGTCGGGATGCGCGGTCTGCCCGCTCAGCACCAGGCCGGTCAGGGTGCTCATCAGGGTGTGCGGTTCAGTTGTCCGCGTCTCAGGATAGGGCGCCAGATGATCCGTCTTCACTGCTTCTCCCCAGGTGACATCCCACATCGCGCTCTTCGTGCCGTTGCTATATTGCCGCAGGTCTTCATCGATCGTGTAGGTCTTGCCCCCTTCCCAGCCGAGCGTGATCGGCGCCGGTGCGGCTTTCGCCTTGATGTACAGCGTTTCATACCACGCGAGGGCATCAGCCAGCGCGGCATAAGAGGGACCTGCCTGCCAATCGGCGCTCCACTCGCTCCACAGGCGTCCGTTGATGAGGCCCGTACCGACCTCGCTGTAACCCCACCGGACGATTTCGTTGCCCTGGCGCGTGGTCAGTTGAGCCGCTGCGGTCAGGAAATCGTCCCACGTCCAACCCGGCTGCGGATAGGGCATGTCGGCTTTATCGAACGCTGCCGGATCATAGGCGATCAGGTTGGGGCGAAAGTACGTCGGTACAGCCAGAATGGGCCCGGTGGCTTCCCCCCACCGGAACAACAGACCCGGGTAGAAATCATCCGGCCGAAACGACGCGTCGGCCGTGATGAACGTCGTCAGATCGCGCGCGACGCCCATCTGCATGTGCGTGGGCGACGGCATCGCACAGTAGACGTCTGCCGTTTCCGCCGCGTGTTTCACGGCCGTGTCGTACGAAGCCTCATCCGTGCCAAAGATATGCACCGGTGTGAACTTCACCTTCACGTCGGGGTTCGCCGCCTCAAAATCGGAGATCACCCTGGACAGGTCCGGCCATTCCGTGATGCCCTCGCACTGAAAGATGATCTCGGTGAACGCGGTCGACGCGGGCGGAACCGCGGCCGGCCCGGCGGTCTCCTCGACACCGGTTCTGCCGGAGCCCCTCGCGATCCAGATGATGGCGAGGACCACAAAAGCGGTGGCGGCTACGGCAGCGAAGTCAGGAAGCCATGGCGCGGGTTGGTGATCTGCGCTGGTGCGGATGCTCTGGCTGCTGCTTTCCCCTTTGACCGTCGCGAAATAGCCTGTCCGCAGGCGCTCATCCGGCCGGGGATCGGGCAACCCTTGCAGGGTCGCATCCATCTCCCGGTACTCCGCCAGCCGGGATGCGCAGGAGGCGCACGTCGCGACATGGGCATCCACCGCGTCACGTTCGGACCCGCGCAGGCCGCGATAATCTGCCAGCAATAGTTCAATGTCAGGGTGGTTCATGCCTGATCCTCCTTCCGGTAGGCTTGCCGGAACATCGCGCGCGCCCGCTGGAGCCGCATGCGGGCCGCGCCCTCGCTCAAGTGCAAGGCCTCGGCGATTTCCGCGATCTTGAAGCCGTGATGCGCATACAACAGCAGCGGCGCGCGGTAGTCCGGCGGCAGGGCTGCCAGCGCCCTTTCGATCAGCGTCTCCCGGCCCACTTCCTCGGCGACGCTGCCGCCAGCCGGCCGCTCCTCGTGCCAGTGCCACGGCAGCCACGCGAAGCGGCGCTTGCGCTTGATCTCGTTGAGCGCCAGGTTCGTCGCGATGCGATAGAGCCAGGCCCGGGGGTTATGGAGGTCCGAGATCTGGTCGCGCGCCCGGTACATGCTGAGAAAGGTCTCCTGCGCCAAATCCTGCGCCCACTCCCGCTCGCTGACCATGCGCAGCAGATAGGCGAAGATCTCGAGGTGGTAGTGCTCGAACAGGTGGGTGGCCAGAGCGTCGCCGTCCGTTTGGGCGACGGCCGGCGGCGCGATGGTGGCCTCGTCGTAAGCGCTGTGAGTCATGCCGTGCCTCCTCAGTCCGATGCACCCTGGTTTCTGCGCACATGCTTCTGATAGATAAGACAATCGACCTGCCCGATTAATCACGCTGCTTCAAGTGGATTCTACGGCAGGTCTCAAATCACGGGCATGACCTCTGTCATGTGCAGGGTGTCAGGGCGATGATGGCTGGCTGCCCGGTCTTTTGACAGCCTGCCATCGGCAGTGCTATCCTCAGCTCTATGACAGACTTCAACAACGAGTCGCTCGACCGCGTGATGGTCATTGCCGCGCATCCGGACGATCCGGAGTTCGGCTGTGCCGGCACGGTTGTCAAATGGGCGCAAACCGGCAAACGCGTCACCTACGTGCTCCTGACATCCGGCGATAAGGGCAGCCACGATCCGGACCTGCGGCCGGGCCGGCTGGCCGCGCGGCGCGAGAGCGAACAGCGCGCGGCTGCGGCCGAGTTGGGCGTGGCCGAAGTCCTTTTCTTGCGTCACCCGGATGGCATCCTGGAGAACACGCTGGCTCTGCGCCATGAGCTGGCCGGGATCATCCGCCAACACCGGCCGCACATCCTGCTGACCATCGATCCCTGGCGTCACTACCAGCTTCACCCCGACCATCGCGCCGCCGGTCAGGCCGCGTTGGACGCGCTGTATGCAGCGCGCGAGTGGTACATCTTCCCGGAACAACTGGTGGACGGGATTGAGCCGTGGCGCGTGCGCCAGGCCTACCTGTTTTGGACCGATAACCCCGATCATTGGGAGGATATCTCCTGCTGCGTGGATGCGCGGATCGCTGCGCTGCTGCGCCACGCCAGCCAGGTGGGCGCCGAGCCCGACAAATTGGCTGAACGCATCCGCCAGCGGGCCCGGGAGACCGGTGAAAAGCCAGGCTACGCCTACGCGGAGGCGTTTAAGCGCTTTGAGTTTTAGACGCTCGTGAGATGAACAAGAATGGGTTTGCGTGACTGTCCCGATTGACGTATAATCCGCTGTGGTATTTGCATTTTGCGGGAGCAAGCATGTTTGAAAGACAGATCGGCATCGACCTGGGCACGGTTAACGTGCTGGTGTATGTGAGTGGTCGCGGCATTGTGCTGCGGGAACCCTCTGTGGTAGCGATTTCTATCAAGGACAACAAAATCGTCTCCGTGGGACAGGAAGCACGCGATATGTTGGGGCGGAACCCCGAAAGCATCGAAGTGGCCAGGCCCATGCGCGATGGCGTCATCGCGGACTATGTGGTCACTGAGGCGATGCTGCGCTACTTTATCCGCAAGATCATCGGCCGCAATCGGCTGCTCAAACCGAAGGTGATGATCAGCGTGCCGAAGGGCGTCACAAGCGTCGAGAGCCGCGCAGTGCATGATGCGGCGATCCAGGCCGGGGCCAAGGAAGCCTATCTGATTCCGGAGCCATTGGCCGCAGCCTACGGTGCGGGACTCCCCACAGGCACCCCCACCGGGAATATGGCGGTGGATATGGGGGGCGGCACCACCGAAGCCGCCGTGGTCTCGATGAACGACATCGTCGTGTGGAGCAGCGTACGCGTCGGCGGCATCCGCACCGATGAGTCCATCATGGCCTACGTGCGCAAGAAGTACAACCTGATTATCGGCGAGCAGACAGCCGAGGAGATCAAGATCAATATCGGCAGCGCGCTGCCTTTGCCCGAAGAGCTTGAGATGGATGTGCGCGGCCGCGACCAGGTGGCCGGCCTGCCTAAGACCATCAGGCTCACCTCGGGCGAGATCACGGAAGCGATGGCCGAGCCGTTGGCCGCCATGGTCGGCGTGATTAAGCAAACCCTGGAGAAGACGCCGCCCGAGCTGGCGGCCGATATCATCGACCGCGGCATGGTGCTCAGCGGCGGCGGTTCGCTCCTCCGCAACATCGATCGGCTGGTCACCAAGGAAACGGGCGTGCCGGCGTTCGTGGCCGAGCAGCCGCTGGCGTGCGTCGCGCTGGGCGCCGGCAAGGCGCTGGAAAACTACGCCATCATGCGGCGCAGCCTGCCGACAGTATAGGCCTCACCCCCCGCCCCCTCTCCCACTGCGCGGGAGAGGGGGCGTCTTTTTTAAGAAACGGATCCCCTTCTGGCGTGAATCTGTGCGAGCGCAGTCCGGGCGGCCTTGCGCACCTTGCCCTTTGCGTCCGCCTTCGCAGCAACCTCCAGCGCGGGGATGGCCGAGCGGTCACCGATGGCGCCCAGGCCTTGCGCCGCCGCCTCACGCACCATGCTGTTGCCATCGTGAGCTAACAGCCCACACAGGTGCGGCACGGCGCCAGGATCGCCCAGGCGACCCAATGCCAGCGCAGCCGCCGCGCGCACCCCGGCGTCAGCGTGCGTCAGTGCGTCGCGCAGCGGTTCGAGCCCTGCTTCACCGCTGTGCTGCCCCAGCCACTGTGCAGCCCGCTCCGCCAACTGCGGGTCCCCGTTGTAGAGACGCTCGATCCAGCCGGCCACGTCGACCTGCCTCGCCCCCGGAAATCGGCTCTTGTCCTTCTCGGCTGCCACAAAAGCATTGTAGATATCGGCAAATGCGGGGTCGCGCGGATTGGGCGTAGTGTCGTGGACTGCGGGCGTTTTAGGCTGCCGTCGGGATGTCCCCAGCTTGGCCGCGAAATCGCTGGCGCGCAGCACGCTGGCGCCGGCCTCGCGAACCCGCCACGTCAGCTCCGTGTCGTTGGTCACCACCGCATATTGTCCCGGCTGGCTGCGAGCACGCAGGTAGGCTACGATGGCATCATCCGCAGTCTGGCCGGCCGCGGCAAAGCGCACCTGCACCCCTGGGCTGGAAGGATCCGGCGTCTGGGCCGGTAGGTCGCCGCTATCGAAAAAGACGATCATCGGTTGGCCGCCGGTGTGTGCCCGGTAGCCGCGCAGCCGCGCCAACAACTGGGCCTCGTCGTCCGGTTGGCCCAGGTCGATATCCGGCAGCGCGCCGATCAGGTTATGGCCGTCGATGATGTAAGACATGATAGCAGACCTTGATAACGTACTGGACTCGAGGCTTTAGCCGGTTTCCTGGCCCTCGCGGTCATGCACCAGACCGGCTGAAGCCTCGATTCCGGATACTTTGGGAATTCCTCGCCCCTGCGCAACCCGTTGACGCAAGCCCTAGTGTATGCTATGATGGCGCTAGAGTCAATCAGCGCGCAGATCGAATGGATGAGTCAAATGGCGAGGAACAAGAAGGTGGCCGCCGCGCAAGGCGAAATCCGGGAGCCCGTGGCTACGTACACCCGTAACACAGAGGTTCCGACCTTTTTCGGCCAACCTATGCTGGAGGGCCAATATGCGGACCTCAGCTCTCGCCCATCGCAGACCCGAACGCCAGCTCTCTTCTATGCCCATCCCAACGGAGAGCTTTGGGTCGGGGATGCAATTGCCTGGCTGCACTCGCTGCCGGGCGAATCCGTTGATCTCGTCTTTGCTGATCCCCCGTACAACATAGGCAAGGCTGAGTGGGACACCTTCGAATCACAACAGGCTTATGTCGAGTGGTCTGTGCAGTGGATCGAACAGGCAGCGCGCATCTTGAAGCCGACTGGGACGCTGTACATCTGCGGCTTCTCTGAGATCCTGGCTGATTTACGACTGCCAGCAGCGCGATTCTTCACAGGGTGCCGCTGGTTGGTCTGGCACTACAAAAACAAGGCCAATCTGGGCAATGACTGGGGACGTTCGCACGAGAGCATCTTGCACTTTCGCAAGAGCCGGGAGTTCACATTCAACACGGATGACGTGCGCATCCCTTATGGCAATCACACTTTAAAGTATCCTGAGCACCCGCAAGCCGAGACCAGCCAATACGGTAAAGGCGATGGCAAGGGCCGGCTCTGGCAGCCCCACCCAAAGGGCGCCAAGCCCAAAGATGTCATTGAGATTCCCACGACCTGCAACGGCATGCACGAAAAAACACCGCACCCAACGCAAAAACCCGAAGAACTACTGCGCCAGATCCTCCTGGCGTCATCTAGCCCGAATGACTTGGTGATCGATCCTTTCCTGGGCTCCGGCACGACCATGGTCGTTGCCGAGCAACTTAAACGCCGCTGGAAAGGTTGTGACATCTCCCCAGAGTACTGCGGGTGGGCTGCAAAGAGGATTGAGTTGGTTGAGGACTGGCCGGTCGAAAAGTGGATCGAGTACGACCAACAAAACGCTGAGCGAAGGAAAGCCATCCGATGACAGGACTCACCCTGGGCGACTTACAGGAAAGTGTCAGAGATAGGACGGCATTCAAGAAACTGGACGACTACCAGGTCATCGGCAGCGCCTTTCTTGCACTTCTCCAAGCAGAACGGCCGACGCGTATTGTATCACCTACGCAGCCCAACTATGTTTTTTACCAATACGATCAGGCGTATGGTCACAAGATCACTCGCCCTCTTAATGCTGATCTCTTCAACGAATCGGCGGCTGGCTTCAAACAGGATTTCGACAGGTTTGTGGAGTTCTTAGGAGATCTTCGCAGACTGCACAAGGCCGCGAGTGATCAGACAGGAAGCCGAGAATATTTAGAGTCGAACGCTATCAATCGAATGATCTATACCCTTCAGCAAACTGTCGGCTGCATCAGTGACTCTTTCGACGATGCCAACCAATCCAGGAAGCGCGCAGGTCAGCTCTTCGAGAACCTCATCAAACTCGTCATCCAAGCGGCCGGTGTCGAATGTGAGCCGCGCAAGATTTGCATCCCCATCCCAGACAATCCGGGCTACGAAATGTCCTACGAGCTGGATCTGGTCTTCTCGCGCAGGAAGGCCATTCTCACCTCAGAAACTAAGTTCATTCATCCAAGTGAAGTTATCGGCTCGGTAAAGACGACGAGCAAGGATCGGATCGATAAGGTCTTTCTCGATAAGTACCTGCTCACCAAATTGCTTGGCCGAGACATTCCAGTAGTGGCCGTGTTCCTCCATGATGTGCAGCGAGCTCGACGGGGTAATAGCATCTTCGGAATCAATACCACCTTCAAAAGCAATCACTTCTTAGGGTATACGGTAGCTCTCAATAGACTGGATGGCGTTTACTATGTCGATCCACGCCCCGAGATGCTTGTTAATCAGCGTTTGCGGGAGCAGATCTTTGATTTCCAGCAGTTCCTGACCAGGGATTTGTGGGTGCTGACCGAGTGAGTTGTGAGATAACAGACTATGAGGATGACAGAGCGGCTTTTCTCTCTATTCTGTGGACTGATTCTGCTCACTAGTTGCGCCGGAACGCCGGCCCAGGGGACAATGCCAGCACCGGCCTTGCCAGCCTCACAAGGAGGTATGACCATGAAGCTCACCAGTTCAGCCTTTGTTGAAGGCGGCATGATCCCGAAGAAGTACACCTGCGACGGCGACGACATCTCCCCGCCGCTGGCCTGGAGCGCGGTGCCGACAGGCGCGAAATCGCTGGCGCTGATCTGCGACGATCCCGACGCGCCGGTGGGCACGTGGGTGCATTGGGTGCTGTTCAACCTGCCGCCTACCGTGACGAGCCTGCCCGAGAGCATATCAGCGCAGAAGCAGGCGGCGGGCGGCATGCACGGCATGAATAGCTGGCGCAAGCTCGGCTACGGCGGCCCATGCCCGCCCAGCGGGACGCACCGCTACTTTTTCAAGTTGTACGCTCTGGACACGGCGCTGTCCCTGGGGAACAATGCCACGGCGAAGGACGTGGCAGCAGCCATCAAGGGACACGTGATTGCTGAAGGACAGATCATGGGAAAATATCAGCGCTCGCGCTGATATCCCGCAAGCTGGCAGCTTGCGGCACAGCTTTTGGGGAGTGTGTGATGAGACGGCGCGATTTCCAAATGCGATTGAATCTTTGGCTGCTGGCCTTGCTGGTGACCGTGCTGGCGTTCGGCCAGGCCAACGCGCAGGCGCCCGGCGCAGTGAAGCTAGCCCGCTTCGAGGGCCCGGTGACGCCGATCCTGGCGGACTACATCGAGCGCGCCGTTGCCGACGCAGAAGCCAGCGGCGCGGCCGCGCTTGTGCTCGAGTTGGACACGCCCGGCGGCTCGGTCGACATCACCAAAAGCATCACCCAACGCATGACCGCATCGCCGGTGCCGATCATCGTCTACGTGGCCCCGCGCGGCGCCCATGCGGGATCCGCGGGCACCTTCATTACGCTGGCCGGCCACTTCGCGGCCATGGCGCCCGGCAGCAGCATCGGCGCGGCCAGCCCGGTGGGCAGCGAAGGCGGGGACCTGCCCGAGACGCTGAAGGCCAAGGCGACGAACATCCTGGTGGCCGATATCAAGAACCTGGCCGCGCGGCGGGGCGAGGAAGCGGTGGCCTGGGCCGAGAAGGCGGTTTCGGAAGCAGCGGCAGCCACCTCCGATGAGGCGCTGGCGCTGGGGGTGATCGACGCGATCGCCGAGGATGTGCCCGACTTGCTGCAACAACTGGACGGCCGGACCGCCGTTGTGGCCGGCGAAGAGATCACCCTTCGCGTTGCCGATGCGCCCCTGGAAGAAGTGCCCCTCAGCCCGCTGGAAGCTTTCCTGAACCAGATCACCAACCCGTCGGTGGCCGCGATCCTGTTAACCATCGGCCTGAACGCGATCTTGTTCGAGCTGTCGAACCCGGGCGGCTATGTGGCCGGACTAATCGGGGCAGTGTGCCTGCTGCTGGCGTTCTACGCGTTGGGCACCCTGAAAGCCAACTGGGCCGGCCTGGGGTTCATCGGGCTGGCGTTCATCCTCTTCGTGCTGGACATCAAAGCGCCCACGCACGGAGCGCTGACTGCAGGAGGGATCGCCAGCTTCGTCTTTGGCGCGTACCTGCTTTTCAATACACCGGAGCTTACCGTGCCTTGGTTAACGATCATCAGCCTGGCGTTGGTCACGGCTGCCTTTTTCGCATTTGCGATCGCGAAGGCGTTGGCCGCCCAGTTCCGCCAACCGACCACCGGCATGGAAGGGATGAAGAGCCAAACCGGCGAGGTGCGCCAGGCCCTGAATCCCGAGGGCATGGTGCTGGTGGAGGGCGAGCTTTGGCGCGCCGTTTCCGAGTCGGGACCTGTAGCCGAAGGGGAACGCGTGGTAGTCATCGGCCAGGAAGGCCTCAAGCTGCGGGTGAAGAAGGCGTGACCTCACCCCCCGGCCCCCTCTCCTGAATTGCGATTCAGGAGAGGGGGAGTTGAGTCGGGGTCGGGCTCACACTTCCCCCTCTCCTGACGACATCTTTTCGGTCGGGGTCGGGCTCACACTTCCCCCTCTCCTGACGACATCTTTCCGTCGTCAGGAGAGGAGGGCAGGGGGGTGAGGTCGGCCCCGAAGCTCCGCAGCTTCTCGGCCAGTTCGCGCAGCTTGCGGTCGACGCGACCGTTTACGCTGTCGGGCGGATAGACGCCGTCCGCGTCGCGCTCGCCGGCCGCGACCCCCGTCAGCAGCTCGATCCCCTCATCCACCGTGCGCACCGGCCAGATGTGGAACCGGCCCTGGCTGACCGCGGCCACCACATCCTCGCGCAGCATCAGGTTGACCGCATTCGCCGCGGGCATGATCACCCCCTGGTCACCGGTCAGTCCGTCGGGCATCCCGCGGCAGACGTCGAAGAAGCCCTCGATCTTGGCTGTGGCCCCGCCGATCGCCTGGATCTCGCCGAATTGATTCACGGAACCGGTGACCGCGACGCCCTGCCGGATGGGGAGCTCGGCCAGGCTCGAGAGGAGCGCGTACAGCTCAGTGGACGAGGCGCTGTCGCCGTCGACCCCCTCATACGACTGTTCGAACGCGATGCTGGCCGACAGGCTGAGCGGCTTATCCTGGGCATAACGGCCGCCCAAGAAGCCGGAAAGGATCAGAATGCCCTTATCGTGAGTCTTGCCGCTGAGCCGGGCTTCGCGCTCGATGTTGATCACGCCCGCGCGGCCCTGGTAGGTGCGGCAGGTGATGCGCGAGGGCCGGCCGAACGCGTAATCCCCCAGGCTGAGCACCGCAAGCCCGTTGACTTGCCCGACAACCGCACCGGTCACGTTGACCATGATGGCGCCATCGGTAATCGCCTCCTGCATCAGCTCTTCATACTGGTTGGAACGATACACCCGCTGGTCGATGGCCTTTTGGACATCCTCCGCGATCACCTGGCCGCGACCTGACCGGCCCGCCCAAAACGCGGCTTCCTGGATGATATCGGACACCAGCGCAAAGCGAGACGTGAGTTTGCGCTGATCTTCCACCAGGCGCGCGCTGTGTTCCACCACCTTGGCCACCGCGCTGACATCGAAGTGGGGCAGCTTGAACTCCTCGCAGCGATCCCGGATGAAGCGGACGACTTTCTCCTCGTTCTCGGCGGTCCAGGCCATCTCCACAGCAAAATCGGCCCGCACCTTGAACAGCTTCTCGAACTGCTCGTCGTAGGCATAGAGGACGTAGTAGGTTTGCGGGTCACCGACCAACACCACCTTCACATCCAGGGGGATCGGCTGTGGTGTGAGGCTGGTGGTGGCCAGGACGCCCATCTGTTGGGCCATCTCTTCCATGCGGATGCGCTGGAGGCGCAGCGCCTGCTTCAACGCCTCCCAGGCCAGCGGCTGCCGCAGCAACACGCGCGCATCCAGCAGGAGATAACCGCCGTTGGCCCGGTGCAGCGCGCCCGCCTTGATGTAGCGATAGTCGGTGACCAGGGTGCCCAGTTCGGCGCGCATTTCGACCCGGCCGATCAGGTTGAGGTAGGTGGGGTTGGTCTCCACCACCACCGGGGCGCCGGTCAGGCGGCTGTTATCCACAATGACGTTCAGCCGGTAGAGGTCCAGCGGTGATGCGGCCCGCGGCTGAAACGCCGGCAGCCCGCCGGCCGCAGCCTCACCCTCCGGGGGGCTGCTCTCGCGGGCGCCCTTCTTGAAGTCAGCGGCGTGCTCGGCGATGTGCGCCTGCGCGGCGGCCAGGTAGCCGGTCACATCGGGCCAGTCCGCGTAGGGTTGGCTCAACTTCTCGAAAAACTGGCCGATCGCAGCCGCCGCCATCTCCTGGTCCAGGTGCGCCAACCGTTTTTGTGCGGCCTCTTCCAGGTCCTCAACCTGGCGCATGGTGCGTTCCAGGATCTCCTGCAGCGCCTGGCCCCGCTCGGTGAACGCGCTGCGTTCCTCTTCGGAGAGCGTCTCGAACTGCTCCGGCGTCAGGGTCTGGCCGTCCTTCACCGGCGCGATCATCAGGCCCATCTGCGTGCGCGCCAGCGCAAAACCCTGCTCCCGCACGGAGGCGTCCAGCCGGCGGAACTTTTCGTTGCGTTGCGCGTCCAGCTCGCGGCCCAGCGCGTTGCGCTGCTCAGCGTACGCATCCCCCTCGAATGCCTTCTCCAGCGCATCGGCAGTCTGGCCCAGCAAGTTGTCGATCTGGTCGCGCAGCGCGATCCCGCCGCCGGGCGGCAGCTTCACTGCGATCGGCCGGTCGGGATCCGAGAAGTTATGGACATAGCCCCAATCGACCGGCACGGGCCGCGTGGCGGCCTTCGCCTCCAGGAAACGCGTGATGATGCTGGTCTTGCCGGCGCCGGCCGGACCGGTGGCAAATATGTTGAACCCTGGGTAAGGAATCTCGATCCCGAACTCGATGGCCTGGGCGGCCCGATCCTGGCCGATGATTCCCTCCAACTCAGGCGCCTCCGCGGTCGAGGCAAAGGTGAAACGCTCCGGGATGAAACGCCGGCGCAACTGTTCGGCAGTAAGTTCGGTGGGCATGGGCGGCTCCTGGATACTGGATCACGCAACGCGCACCACGAGATTCTTCGCGCTGCGGCGCTCAGAATGACACGCGATACGCGATACGCAATACGCAATACGCAATACGCAATACGCAATACGCAACCCCGATTGTGTCGCAAGATGCAGGTAAAGTCAAACCACAATTGACAGATATGGGCGTGCGGTTATACTAGTTGCCATTCGTGTGCCGCGCGGAGGAGGGCTTGGCTTATCATATCCTGAGCTATGGCGAGATGATCCGCGACCGCGTGCGGATGGAGGCCTATACCGAGGCGTTGCGCCGCGCAGTCCGGCCGGGGTGCACGGTGCTGGACATCGGCACGGGCACCGGCATCTTCGCGCTGTTGGCGTGCCGCTTCGGCGCAGGACGGGTGTACGCGGTGGAGGCCAACGATGCCCTGCACGTGGCGCGGGAAATCGCCGCGGCGAACGGTTACGGTGACCGCATCCGGTTCATCCAGGGCCTGTCCACCGAGATCACGCTGCCCGAACAGGCCGACGTGATCGTCTCCGACCTGCGCGGGATCATGCCGCTCCACCAGGGGCATCTGCCGGCCATCGTCGATGCGCGCCAGCGGCTGCTGGCGCCCGGCGGCGTGCTGATTCCACAGTGCGACACGCTGTGGGCCGCGGTCGTGGATGCGCCCGCGGTGTATCTGCCGGTGACTTCGCCGTGGGATGATCCTCACGGGTTCGATATGTCGGCTGCGCGGGCGATCATGGCGAATTCCTGGCGCAAAGCCGTTGTGCCGGCCGGCAGCTTGCTGGTCGAGCCGGCCTCCTGGGCCGTGCTTGACTACACCCGCCTGACAGAACCCAACGTGCAGGCGGAGTTGGCCTGGACGATCGCTCGGCCGGGCATCGGCCACGGCCTGAGCATCTGGTTTGAGACGCGGCTGTTCGAGGATATCGGATTCTCAACCGCGCCGGACCAGCCGCCAACCATCTATGGCCAGGCCTTCTTCCCCTGGGAACAGCCGATCGCGCTGGTCCCCGGAGACCGCGTCTCAACAACGCTGTGGGCCCGCTTGACCGGCGGCGAATACACCTGGCACTGGCACACCCGCATCGATGGCGCCGAGGCGGCCGGCCGGCCCAAGGCGCAGTTCACACAATCGACCGTGCTGGCCGCGTTTCTGGCGCCCGGCCAGCTTGCAGGCTATCTTTCTCAACCGTAGGGGCGGCCCTGGCGGCCGCCCAGAGTTCAATGGAGTTATCTCATGGATACACCGGATCAGCGCATACCGGTCCACCACCCGCGCATCGCGGCGCGCGTCTTCAGCGGCGAGGCGGTGATCATCACCCCGGCCGAGAACACGGTCCGCATGCTGAACGCCGTCGGCTCCCGCATTTGGGAGCTGGCCGACGGCACGCGCACGGCGGAGCAGATCGCCAATGCATTGACGCAGGAGTTCGACGTGGACCTGGCGCAGGCCCGCAGCAGCGTGACGGCGTTCATCGACGAGCTGGCCGCCAAGGGACTGCTTGCATGGGCGCCTGGCGGTTGAAACCGCGGCAACCATTACAAAGTCGGCCTGCGCCGACTACGCGCGACGCGCACCACAGACCAGTCCACGCAGGTGGACTTCGCAACGGTTGCCGCGACTTACAGTCGCCCGGATATCGTCATGGCTGACCAATCGCAAATCGCAAATCAAAAATCAGCAATCCCCGGCAACTCGCCCGCCGAATCGCTGGACCGCGGCTTCCCGGCCTGCGGCTGGGTCGATCCCACCGCGGACCCGTACGATGCGCTGCTGACCCGCCTGCGCCGGGAATACGTCCCGTTTCACGTGCTGTGGGAGCTGACGCACACCTGCAATCTCGACTGCGTGATGTGCTACAACGCACCGCGGCCCGAACCTGAGCTCAGCACCGCCGAATGCCTGGACGTGCTGGCGCAGTTGGCTGAGGCCGGCGCGCTGCGGCTGACGTTGACCGGCGGTGAAATCTTGACGCGCCGCGACTTTTTCACCATCGCCGGCAAGGCGCGTGAATTCGGGTTCGCGCTGGACCTCAAAACGAACGGCGTCCTGATGACGCCGGAGATGGCCGATCGCGTTGCGGCGCTGGCGCCGCTGCAGGTGGACATCAGCCTTTTGGGCGCGACCGCGGCGACCAGCGACGCGGTGATGCGCGGGCGAAACACGTTGGCGCACATTCTCCGCGCGGTCAAGCTGCTGCAGGAACGCGGGGTGCGGGTCAAGCTGAACACCCTCCTGCTGGATCTCAACCTCGCGGAACGCCAGGCAATGCTGGATCTGGCGCTGGGGCTGGGCGTCCGGTACGAACAGGTCTTCAAGGTCTCGGCGACGGATGAAGGCCGTGACAAGGCTGCCGGCCGCCAGCTCACCCTGCAACAAATGACCGGCGTGCTCGTGGAGGATCACACCCCTTTCACGCCTCGACACCCGGACGCCGGGCGCACCTGCAGCGTGGGCCTGTCCTCCTGCCTGATCAGTCCCTACGGCGTGGTCTACCCGTGCATAGAGCTACGCATCCCTGCCGGTGACCTCCGGCGGCAGCGTTTCGCGAAGATCTGGGCCGAGGCGCCGATCCTGCGCCAGTTGCGGGCGCAGCACACCTACGCCAACCTCCCCGAATGCCGGATCTGCCCCATCAACGCCTACTGCGAAGGGCGATGTGCGGGGCTGGCCTGGAAGGAGCACGGCGGCCTTTACGAAGGCCTCTTCGGGGCGCACACCCTGGCCTGCCGGCACGCCCAGGCGCGCTATGCGCAGCAGCACCCAGGCGAGCCGGCGCCGGAAACGCCGCTGCAAGCTCGCCCAGCCTTGACTTCCCCCGATCGTCCCTGAGAACAAACCGGGGCTCACGCGCAAATCCATTCGATCTCAGAACTAATTGGCACAAATAAACTTGCATGTAATCAACTACTAATATCGAATGTTCTTCTGCTAAAGACACGCAATATTAGCGTATTTTTTTCCTACCACTATTGACAAACCCATAGGTCAGCGCGATAATAGACGCTAGCTTACCCCATGGCACATGCAACTTAGTGCATCGCCCAAAAGGCAAGCTCGTCATATCCAACAGCATCGAGTTGTGCTGCGCATCCCTCTTCAACACCCATGTTGAGCCGTGCCACGACCCGAACCGCGGTCCCTTTGGCTCCATGACGGAGCGCGGAGACGCAAAATGTACCCATAGACGAACCAACCCCGTGACCTAATCATTGCTTCACGAGACGGCCATAAATCTTGCAGCTAGTATTGCTAAGGAGAGGAAGCCGATGAAGAGCCTCATTTTTCGTATCTTCTCAATAATCCGGGGGAACCGGTTATGCCGGTTCCCAGGATGCG
>CAYYTK010000039.1:0-41548 GCA_964474695.1 uncultured Anaerolineales bacterium | reverse complement strand
GCAGCCAGATGCCGTACTTGCGCGAGTCGCGCCACATGTTGGCGAACTGCTCCGCCGTGGACGGCCCGCCCCCCTCCTCACTTGACGCGGTGTTATCCAGCCCGGCCAGGATCTTGTTGGCTTCCTCAAAGAAGATCTGCATGTGCGCGGGCCGGCCCGCGCCACCGGCCGCGCGCAGCGCGACCGCGTCGGTGTACAGGTGCCAGGCCGCCCAGCCCAGCAGGAACGCCTTGGAGAAGTCGTCCAGGAACGCGCCGCCCTCCAGCACGGCCACGCCCCACTCGCCCGGCACAACATCATTTATGTCTACTGCGTCCGGGCCGGCCGCGTATTGCAGCCCCGCCTCCCCCTGCACCAGCGGCTCCAGCCGGAACGTGATCCCTTCCAGGATCGAGCGGCGGATGTCGCGCGGGGGCACATTGGCGATCTCCGCCTCGATGCGGCGGTAGAGGTCGCCCAGCCCCACCTCGCGCGAGCGCTCCACGGCCAGCGCCAGCCGCGCGCGGCGGTCGAGGGCTGCCAGCGGCGTGCCCGCGGCCTGGCCGGCCAGCGCGACTTCGGCGGGCCGCACGATGCCCCAGGCCGGGTCGTTGCGGCACTCCGGGTCGTCCACCAGCACGCCGGCGGACAGATAGACCCGGCGCAGCATCTCGCGCAGCTCGTGGATCTGGCGCTTCTGGCCGAGCTGGGCGATCGTGCCGAAGATGTCGGAGAACGCACGCCACTGCACCTCCGGCAGCACGTTGCGGCCGACCTGCAGCGGGTTCCACCTGAGCGGGCGCACGCCGCCGGGCGACAGCTGGCGGATCTCCACGTGGCCGGCCAGGCCGGGCGCATTCAGCAGCTGCCGCCAGCCGGTGCCGAAGTCGAGCACGATGGTCTTGAGCTTCCAGTGCAGCGTGGTCTCGTAGGCCAGGCGCACGGCCGCCACGCTCTTGCCGTAGCCGGTGTCGCCGCAGAACGCGGTGTGGAAGTGCGCGTCGCGGCTCAGGCGCAGCGGGGCCAGCGTCAGGTCGCCGGTTTCGGGGCTGACCTGGTGGCCCAGGATGGCCTCGCCGGGCAGCTCCGGGTAGAACGCCAGCGGCGGCAGCTTCTCCTGGATCGTGACTGCGGTGCCTTCCTCGAACAGGTTGGGCGACGTGTACGCGGCCAGCATGGCCGGGGTCAGCAGCGTGCCGTTCTTCGTCCACAGCAGGTCGATGCCGAAGGGGTCGCCGTCCGGCGCCAGCGAGGGCCGGAACGCCAGCGCGTGGTCGCGCAGCAGGGGATCGCCGGGCACCGTGAGCACGGGGGTCGGCACGTTGGGGCCGTGGAACGCCTGCGGCACGAGCGCCTGCGCCGCGCGCTCGCCGGACTCGGAGGCCAGCAGGAGGGCCGTGGTCATGAAGCCGCCCTCGTGCGAGGCGGTGTTGAGCAGCGATTCCAGCCCGCGCGTGATCTCGGTCAGGCGGATCGCGACGTCGTCCTCGGTCTGCCAGGCGCGGCTGATGGAGGCGCCCGGCACGATGCCGGCGGACAGGCCGCCGGAGAAAGAGCGGCCCGCGCCCAGGGAGATCGCCTGCGCTTCGGAGAGGCCTGTGCCGTGGCTGCGCGCCGCGCTGGTGCTGCGGCCGACCGCCTTGCCTTCGGACCACCCCTCGGACACGCTCTCGCCCCACGACTCGGAATCGGCCACGCCCCGTGAGACGCTGTGCGACTGGGAGACCGTGTTCGAGACCGCGCGGCCGCCGCTGACGCTGTCCGCGCTGCCGTGGCTGACCGCCCAGCCGCGCGTGTCTGCGCTGCCCACGGAATCGGCCCAACCCACGCTGTCCGCCGAGCCCTTCGTGTCCGCCCAGCCGACCGTGTCCGCGGAGCCGGTGGTGTCGGCCCAGCCCACGGTGTCAGCGGTGCCGTGCGACTCCGAAGTCGTGGTGCCGCTGGAGCCGCCCTGGCTCGTGCTTTGACTAGTCCCGCCGCTCACCCCCGAGCTGGTCGAGTCGGCCGTGCCGGTGCTGGTGGAGTCCGCTGAGCTGGCGCTCACGGCCACGCCCGACGACTGCGACGCGCTGTCGGCCGTGCCGGTGGTCTGCGTGGTCCCGGTGGAGGATGAGTCGGTGTGGCTGGCGCCGGTCGTATCGGACGTGCCGTCGGTCCAGCCGTGCGACGCGCTGGCGTCCCCACTGACGACGCCGGGGATGCCCGCGCCCACGCTGGCGCCCACGGTGTTGCTCTGCGACGAGCTGGCGCTGGAGGACTGGCTGGTCGCGTCGGACGTGCCCTGGCTCGCCGAGCTGCCGGTCGAGCTGCTGTCGGTGTGCCCGGTTGAAGAGCCGGCGCTGACCGTGACGCCGCTGCCGCTCGACTGCGCCGCGCCCGCGGAATCGGTGTGACTGCTGCCGGACGACCAGCCGCTGGAAGAGCCGTCGGAACTGCTCCAGCTCGTGCCCTCGGAGTGCGCAGTGCCGGTGGACTGGCTCTCGGTGTGGGAGCCGGAGTCGGTGTGGCTGCTGCTGTCCGTATGCGAGCCGGAGTCGGTGTGGCTGGCGCTGTCGGTGTGCGACCCGGAGTCGGTGTGGCTGGCGCTGTCGGTGTGGGCGCCGGAGGCGGTATTGGCCAGGCTGTCGGTGTGGCCCCAGCCGGTGCTCTCGGTGACGCCGTGGGAGACCCCGGTGGTGTCGGTGACGGATGCGCTCTCGGTGTGGCTCGTGCCGTGGCTCTGGCTCTGCCCGACACTGTGGCCCCACGACTGCGATTCGCTCTCGCTCCACCCCTCGCTGACGGTGTCAGCCTGGCTGTGGCCCACGCTCTGGCTGTGGCCCAGGTTCTGGGCGTAGGCGTTGGAGAGCGCGGCGGCCAGCGGGATGGCAATCGAAAACCCCGCGCCGATGCTGCCGCGCTGCCGCGAGGCGACCTGGCTGGCGACCTGGGCCATGCGCACCAGCCCGCCCGCGAGCACGGGCCGGGCCACGTGCGCGGCGGTGACCAGGAAGACGAAGTCCTCGCTCAGCCGCGCCAGGCCGCGCAGCAGGTTCTCCCCCTGCTGGCTCAGCAGCTCGTCGTCGGCAACCCCCATCGCGCCGTCGCGGCCCAGCCCCTTCTGCGCCAGCCGCGGGTCGGGATGGCCGAGGACGGCCAGCAGGCGCGGCAGCCGGCGCAGGCGGTCGGTGAGCAGCTCGACCCGCATCAGCTCCGGGAAGACCGTGCGCGACTGCGGGTAGTTCGCCAGGGTGGCCTCGACCGCAGCCAGCCGGCGCAGCGCCTCGCTCGCTGCGGTGAACTCGATGTCGGCCTCGGCGGCCGCGCCGTAAAACTGCACCACGCCCAACCGCTCCGGCTGGAAGACCCCCAACGCGGTGTAACAGAAGTCGGCGGACGCGTTGTAGAGGCCGCGCAGCGCGGCCCACTGCTTGCCCAGCACGTCGGGATCGTTGCGCATCTCGATGGGCAGGTAGACCAGCTCCCGGAACGCCACGACGCGGCTGAAGGCGCGGCCGGCCGGGTCAGCCAGCCGGAACCACTGGTACATGACCCGCCCACCGTCCACCTTGAAGCCGTTGTCGAGGATCTTGAACTCCACCGGGTTGCCTCTCAGATTCGTAGCGACCAGAAAATGGGACCGCTGCGTAGCGGCCAAAAAACGTTCACAGCCCCCAGTCGTCCTGCGCGACCCGCCAGCCGGGCGGAATGGCCGCCGGTTCGCCGGCAGCGGTGCGGGCCGGCGTGCTTGCGCCGCCCCAGCCGGCGGGCAGCGGGGGCGCTGCGCTTTGCGCCGGCTGCGCGGCCCTGACGAGGGGGGCCGGTTCAGGGTGACCGTTCGTCCGGCCCGATCCGGCCGGGGGTTCGGTCCAGGCACGCATCCCGCAGTGGCTGCCGTCGCTCTGCTGCGCGGCCCAACTCGCGTAATCCACCAGCACGGCCACGGGCCGCTCCCCACGCTCGGCGATGATCGCCGGCACGCCCGTCTCCCGCACGGTCGCCAGGGCCTCCCGCAGATTGGCCCGCAGGCTGCGGATCGTGTACACCGGGGCGGTCGCTTCCGTCGCGCCCCCTGTGTACGCGTCGCCACCGGTCTCGCGTGCGCCGTCCTGGCCGCCGCACCCGGTCACTTGCGCCGCTCCCGCGTGTACACCGCACCCGGCGCAGCCGTCTGGCTCCCGCCGAGTACACGCCCGCCGATCAGCCATTCCACCTCGGGTGCGTCCTCCGCGACGGCCTCCAGCGGGCTGTACGGGCTGAGCCAGCGGTAGGTCCACAACGCGGCTGGCGCGCGGCGTGCCAGCGTGCCCAGGTCGGTCGCGACCCCGCGGGCCACGCCCTGGTCCTGCGCCTGCCGGGCCAGCCGGATCGCCCAGGCCGGGGTCACGGCGCAGATGGCGACGAACCCCTGCAGGCGCTCCTGGTTCAGCCACTTCTGCGCCTTGCGGTGCGTCTCGCCGCCGTGGCGCTGCACCTCGGTGTTGAGCGCCAGGCTGAAGCGCGCGACCGCGGCGTCCGGCGCCGAGGGGCTGGCGTCCGCGACCGCCGGGCACGCCTCGGTCGTGTAGCCGCGCAGCCGGGCGTGGTGCAGGAAGGTGCAGATGGCCGCGGTGTGCGGGGTCATGCCCCCCACGCCCTGGCAGCCAACCTCCCCGCGCCGCGCGTGCGCCAGCTCGGCGCGCTCCCACTCCGAGGCCACCACTGTCATCCCGGCCTCCTGCAGCAGCCCCGCGCCCCGTTCCGACAGCCGCACCAGCGCGATCTGGCGGTAGCCGAAGCTGGCCAGGTGCGTCACCCACAGCCCGCTCTCGTCCAGCCGGCTCACCGCCCGCCGGTACGAGCCGGAGCGCGGCTGCAAGCCGCGGCCGGCGTTGAGCGCCTGCACCAGGTCCACCCGGGCCGACCAGCCGCTGGCGCCCAAGGCGGCCAGCAGCAGGAACTCCAGCCGGCCCGGCGGTTCGCCGGCGATCCAGCGCTGCCGCGTGCGCCGCGGAACGAGCACCGCCGCCAGCGGCCGCGGCACCCCGCTCTCGCCCCACGGCAAGCTGCCCAGGATCTCGGCCAGTTCTTCGTAGGTCACGTCTGTTGCACTCCCACCGGTCATGGCGCCATTCACCGTCGCCGATGAACGGAGTTCCACTCCGGCCCGAACGCCGCGCTTAGCGGCCCGATTGCGGCCACACCCCCCGCCCCTTTTTTCCTGGAGCTCCCGCCCGCCGTCGCACGGGCGGGGCTTGTCTGCTCAGCAGTGCGTGCCAGCCTGCCCGTCAGGCGCAGGGCTTGTTCTTCCCCGGAGAGCAGATGGACCGCCCGGAAGTCAGGTGGGTTCAGCTACCCATGCCGCCGTTAACGGCCCCAAAGCCGCCCTTGCGGCGTGACAAGGAGACAAGGAGACAAGGAGACATTCTCCCCCTCTCCGTGTCTCCCCCTCTCCCCCTCTCCGCATCACCGCTCCTGTCCCCGCGTGCGCACCGCCTTGATCACCTGCTCCGGGGTGGCGGGCAGCGGCGGGTGGATCAGGACGCCCTGGACCAACAGCGACAGGTAGCCCAGCGGGAGGATGAGCCACAAGCCCCAGGTGGCCAGGGTGCTGATGAAGGCCCGTCCCTGCGCCAGCGCCTGCGCGGCCTCACCCTGCCCGCCGATCGCTTCGGCCCAGGCTGTCGCGTCGAGCGCGTCCAGGTAGCGGCCGTAGCCCAGGTAGGCCAGCGCCGCCAGCGCGTAGAGCGCCAGCCCGCCGGCCGCGCGCCAGCGCAGCGCGTCCGGGTTGAAGCGGTCGAGCGCCACCGCAGCGGAGCCGGCGATCGTCATGACGGCCAGCAGCACCGGCATCGGCGCCGGCGCCAGGAACGCCGCCAGGATCACGGCCACGCCGATGCCCAGCAGCCACGGCCGCTGCCCCGAAAGCTGGTCCCGCACCCGGTGAGCCGACCTCCGGCCCGGCGGTGTCCAGAAGAGCAGGGCCGCGTACGCGCCCGCAGCCGCCAGCGCCGCCCCGTGCTCCCACGCGGTGTACACGATGGCCAGCAGGCCGTTGAGCTCCCAGGCGCCGAAGGCGACCAGGGCTTCGCGAATGGCGGCGATGATATCGTTCATGGTCTCCAGTACGGTTGCAGGTTCAAGGTTTAAGGTTGAAGGTCGGGCACTGGCGTTGGCGCGTGCCTCGGCCACCTGTCACCTTGAACCTTCAACTTTCAACCTAGCGCGCGATCGTCGTATCCAACAGGAACACCGGCACGGAGAATGCGCGCTCGACGAGCTGCGGCGGGCTCTTGGGCGTGCCGACCGTCCAACCCGCGATCTTGCCGCCGTGGACGCCGGGGTCCAGCGGACCGTTGCTCAGCACATCGGGCTGGCCGGGCGCGTAGATCCACCACTGGTCCACGCTCATCCGGCCGTGCACGCCGGTGAGCTGCCAGGTGCGCGGCAGGCCTTCCTTGGGCTCCGCACCGGTGTAGCGGCCTGCCAGATCGCCCCGGATCCATTCCATCGTGGAGTCGGCCAGGCGCATGCGCACCTGGATCGCGTCGAACGGATCGTCGTAGCACTCGGCGCAGCGAATCGGGCACTCCCAGTGCCACTCGGCCTCTTCGCCGCAGGCCGCGGGATAGCGGCCCTGCGCCTGGCCGGCCGACGCGGGCCCGCACCATTTTTCGAGCTGCTGGGTCTTGTGCTCGTAACGGCCGCCCACACCGGTGATGTGCATCCGGAAACCTTGCTTGTCCGGGTCCTGCTCCACCACCACCGGATGATCCGGCTCGTACCCGGCAAAGGTCAGCCGGGGCGGGACCAGGTTGATCCAGTCGCGCGTCTCGCCCTCCACCGGGCAGCCGGCCGGCGGGGTGGGCGTCGGGGTGATCACCGGGGTCGGCGGCACGGTGGTCGGGTTGGGCGACCCGGTGCAGTCGCCGTCCCGGCAGGAACAGACCGGGCCGCAGCCGCCCTGGCCGGGCACCTGCGAGCACGTGCCGGGCAGCCAGGGCGCCTGATCGTTGTACGCGCACGCGCCCACGCAGCCGTGGTCGCACGCGCTGTCGCAGCGGAACTCGGAGTCCCCGTCGCCGTCGAAATCGCCCCACGAGTACTGCGGGCAGTACCAGCACTGGCAGACGCCCTGGCAGGTCGCGGGCTGGGGCTCCGTCAGGATCCAGGCGCCGGCGATGCCGAGCGCCAGCACCAGCACGCCGCCGAGCGCCAGGGCCAGGCGCGGCCAGCGCGTCCTCACCGGGCGCGTGAGAGCTGCAAACAACTGCTTTGCCATCGGTTGGCCTCCTCAGCAGGCGTGAGCAAGGGCTGAAAGGTCGCCATGCTCCAGGTCTTGCGGATGTCGTCAGGGGCCGCCCCGCGCGCCAGAAACATATCCAGGAGGGTGTAGGGCGCGTTGAGGGTTACGGCCACGTCCAGGTCAGGACCGGGTTCGCCGCTGGCCACGGCCACCTGGCAGGTGAACGCGCCCTGCTGGTTAAAGCAGTCGCCGGCGGCCCGGGCGGCCCGGTACACGGTGCCAAACGGCAGCTGGCTGTCCAGTTTGGAGTCCACCAGCGCGATCTGTACGGCGGCAATCGGCTGGCCGGGCAGGCGGTCGGCCAGGAACTGCTGCAGCTGCGGCGCGCAGGCGACTTCCCAGTCCCAGCCCAGGCTCTGGTCGAGGTAGGTGATGGCGGGTCCGCCGGCAGGCGCAGCCACCGGCGCCAGGCTGGTCGCGGCGGCCGCCGGTCCCAGTCCGATCTGTGTCGCCAGCGGCGCCAGCCGGGGCCAGACAAGATAGCCCAGGCCGCCGAGCAGTGCGAGCACGATAAGGGCCGCGCCGAGCGGCCGCAGGCGAATCTCCACTTGACGCTCCGAAAAAGGGAAATAAAAAAGGGGCGCCCGAAGGCTCCCCTAGTTGGCCGGTGTACACACCCGAAGATGTGTACACCACTGCGCACGCTCTCATTCTACTCAGATGTGTCGCACTTGTCAATACTCATAGCGCAACTTGCGAGAAAGCGTCATATTCTTGAGATTCTCGCGAACCGTGAGATTCTGACGCTGCCCGCCGGGCTGCGCAGTCGGCGTCCAGGGGCGCCAGGTTGGGGATGGCAGCAGAGCGGACAGCTCGAATCTGAGGAGTGATGCGCTCAAGTTATGGTGCCCTGTGGTACAATGGAGGCGGAGTGCAGTTGGAGGTGTTCGAAAGCGCCTGGCACGGCGCAAGATGTGGTATACTTCGCACAACGAGGTGAACCATGACCGACAAAACAACCGAGCAAGCCATTCAACTGATGGTGGATCGTCTGGTGGAACGCTTCGACCCCGACCAGATCATCTTGTTCGGCTCGCAGGCGCGTGGCACAGCTGGCCCAGGCAGTGACGTGGATCTGCTGGTCATCATGCCTGTGAGCGGATCCAAACGTGCCCGGCAGCTCGAGCTGCGCATCGCCTTGCACGACATCGCAGTCCCGAAGGATATCATCCTGGCGACTCCGGATGAGGTCGCCCGTCGCCGCGACATCGTCGGCACGATTATCCGGCCGGCGCTGCGCGAGGGGAGGGTGCTCTATGCTCGACCTGGATGATGAAATCCTTGCGGTGGCCCGCCAGTGGGTCATGAAAGCCGAGAATGACCTGAAGAACGCGGCGCACACGGTCAAGCTGACGGTAGATTGTCCCACCGATACCGTCTGTTTCCACGTCCAACAGTGCGTCGAGAAGTATCTGAAGGCGCTGCTTGTCCTGAACGGCATCGAGTTCCCCCGCACGCATCTGATCAGTGTGCTGGTCGAACTCGTGCCTGTGCAAGTGCGTCCGGCACTGACTCAGGACGAGCAGGACCGCCTGACGGAGTATGCGGTTACGACCCGTTACCCCGGTGACTACGATCCCATTTCGCGCGCGGAAGCGCTAGACGCGGTCCGGCTTGCGCGCCGTGTCCGTAACGAAGTGCACCGACGCCTCCCCGAAGCCGCCCGCTGATGACCTCGGCTGCGCCGCACATAGGATGACTACGCCTCAACATCTAGCGGTGCGGGATTGCCCGGCGGCGGAGGACGGCCGCCTGGTCGGGTTCGAGAGACAGCGCATGACAGCAACCAGCCTTGGAGAGTTCCAGCAGGAAATCTTCCGGAACTGGACCACGTATTTCGGCTGCTCCCCGGCTACGGTGCAGCAGGCCGGGGCGACCCTCTTGCCCGCAGACAAATACGCCGGGCAGCGGCTCATCGCGCTCTGGCACATCGGCGCGCACACCTTTGCCGAGCACGATCCGGCCTATACGCAGACCCTGGAACGCGTGGTGGCCGACCTGCCAGCCGGTGCCGCGCTGACCGGCGACACCCTCAAGCAGAGCTGGGGCGCTGACATGATCGCAGCGCACGATCTCGGCCTGGCGCACTATCTCTATCCGCCGGACCTGCCGCCCTACACGCCGCCCGCGGCGTTCGTGCTGCGCCAGTTGACCCTGGCCGACGCTGGGGCCATGGCGACCCTGCACGCAGCCAGCAGCCCGGAGGATGTGGACGAGGGGTACGTGGAGGTGTCCCACGAGATCGCTTTCGGCTGCTTCGCGGGCGACCAGTTGGTTGCAGCGGCCAGCGGCTACCGGCGCACCGGTTTCCTGGATATCGGCGTCCTCACCCATCCCGGCTTCCGCCGCCAGGGGCTGGGGAAGGCGACCGTGGGCGCGCTCTGCGCCTGGTCCAGCCAGCAGGGCCTCATCGCCCAGTACCGCTGCAACGCGACCAACGTCAGCTCGCAGGGCGTCGCCCTGGCCCTGAACTTCCGGCTCTTTTTCCGGTCCGAGAGCGTTTGGCTGGCTGGATGAGCCAGGCGCTTGCAGCGCCTGCCGCTCACCGCAGCCAGTCCGGTGCTAGCTCCCCGCCGGCACAACCTGCACGAACGCATCCTGCCAGGCCCAGCGGCCGTCCTCCGTGTGCGCCGCGCCCAGCGGCTGATAGAGCGATTGGTTGAAGTCCGACCGGTCGGCCGGGCCGAGGCTCGCGGGCCAGACGATCAGCTCGGCGAAGTAGGTGGTGCTCCAGTCCGCGCCGGTCGGCCCATACGCGCCGACCGCGACGGTGTTGCCCGCGCCGTAAGACCAGCCGACCAGCAGCAGCGCGCCGTGGCCGTCTCCGGCAGGACGCAGGCTGTGCTGAACGAGGCAGCGATCTTGCATCATCCCAAGGGGATCGCTGGTGTAAGTCTCCCGCTCGGGCGCCCAGCCCCAGCCGGGACAGCTTGCATCCGGGTGCGGCTGCGCATCCACCAGGGTGACGCGGATCGGGCCGTTGGCGCCCAGCCGGCGCTTGTTGGGGTAGTACCGCCGGATGTTCTCGTCATCGATCTGGTGCGCCAGCATGCCGAAGACATCGCGATAGACCACGATATCATATGCGGCCGACAGGTCCACAAACTCGTAGTCCCACCCCCGGACCACGCGCGCCCGGACGGGATACTGGGTCTCCGGGCCGAGCACGACGAGATCGGGCAAGGGTGCAGAGGAGCCGAGCGGCGGAGGGGCTGCCGTGGGTGCGACGGTGGGCGGCAGGCTGGTTGGGCTAGGAGGGGGAGAGGGAATGTCCGTCACCTCCGGCGCCTGCACGGCGGCCGCGTTGGGCTTCACGAGCGCACCCCAGATCCAGCCGAGCCGGTCGCGGAGCCTGATCTGCCACCAGTCTTGCGTGTGTGCGTGGCCTGTGACTGGCAGGCGATCTCCTGCTCTCGCGGCGCCGATGACCGGGTAGGAGGTACCCGGGCCGGAGCGGATGTTGGCGTTGGCCCGCACCACGACGGCCGGCCCTTCAGGCGTGGGCGTGTACGTCGGTGACACCGGCGTGTCGGTAGCAGTTGGTGTAACAGTAGCGGTCGGCGCCAGCGTGCGAGTAGGCGCCATCAGCGTCGGCCGCTGAATCACCATTGGCGCAGTCGCGGCTGGCAACGGCGCAGCGGAGGTGGGCGTGAAGGTGGGTGCAGCTATCGCGGTTGAGGTTTCCTCAGCCCCAGCCTCAACCGCGACCTCATTTCGGGCCACTTGAGCAGATCCTGGCAGGCAAGCGGCCAGTGCAACGGCGACCAGGATCCATAGTAAGTTACGTGTGCAGCGAATCATCGTGTGTGCCTCCTGGCATGTGTCGTGTAATGGCGATGCTACGCCCGTGGCGCGCTCTCATACTCCTGTGATAGAACGTTCCGGTTTGGCAATCAGCAAAGGCGAATTTCCGCGCCGAATTGCGCATCCAGCGTTATCCCGGTATAATAGACGCCATTAAGCAGTGAAGCCGGCCAGAACGCATCTGGTCGGCTTCACACCCGTCATCCTGTTGGTCCCAGGACTGGGGCATCGCTGCCATCATATTAGCACCGTTGTTCGTGGTGAGCAAATGAGGCCGCGGCCCGACAGACTGGGATCGCGGCCTTTTGTTTTCTTGTCCAACACCATGAAGCGGCTTACTCACACTGATCGAAAAGGCAAATCATGCCCACTCTGAATTGGATCGGTAAAGACGCGGTGGTCAACACCCACCAGCAAGTCCCTTACCGCCTCTTGCGCTGCCACGCGGAGCGCTCGGTGGGCGATGCGGTGGATGGCAACCTCCTGATCGAGGGCGACAACCTCCACGCGCTGAAGGCGCTCCTCCCCTACTACGCCGGCAAGGTCAAGTGCATCTACATCGATCCACCCTACAACACCGGCAACGAGGGGTGGGTGTACAACGACGCAGGCAACGCGCCGGAGATGAAAGCCTGGTTGGCGGACGCGTTGGCCGGCCAGCCGGTCAGGATAGACGACCTCTCCCGTCACGACAAGTGGCTGTGCATGATGTATCCGCGGCTAGTGCTACTCTACCAGATGCTCCGCGAAGACGGAGCGATCTTCGTGAGCATAGATGACAACGAAGTACAAGCGTTGCGCTACATCCTGGATGAGATTTTCGGGGCGCAAAACTTCATCGCCACAGTGATCTGGCAGAAAATGGATAGTCCTAAGAACATGGCTAGGCATCTGAGCGAGGATCACGACTATATCGTCATTTACGCCAAGAAAGGCGCTGAGTGGCGCCCAAATAAACTACCACGTACAGAGGCCATGACCGCCCGGTATCAGAATCCCGATAATGATCCGCGCGGACCGTGGCTGTTGAGCGATCTTGCCGCTCGGAACTCCTATACCCTGGGACGCTACCCGATCACCACACCAACTGGCCGCGTAATCGAAGGACCTCCGGCAGGGAGCTATTGGCGAGTGAGCAGAGAGCGATTTGATGAACTTGAGCGAGACAATAGAATCTGGTGGGGCAAAACAGGGGGGAATCGACCTGGGATCAAACGCTTTCTATCGGAAGTCCAAGAAGGTGTGGTGCCACAAACGCTTTGGTTCTGGAAAGACGTAGGCAGCACACGAAACGCCAAGCAGGAGTTTAGTCGATTGATGGAGGCTGGCGCTTCTCAAGATCTCTTCATCACTCCCAAGCCAACCGGACTAATCCAGCGCATCCTGCAAATCGCCAGTAATCCCGGCGACCTTGTCATCGACTCCTTCGCAGGTAGCGGGACCACAGGTCATGCTGTGCTCAAGCTCAACGCGGAGGATGGCGGAAACCGACGCTTCATCCTGATCGAGATGGAGCCAAAAGTCGCCGGGCCGATCACGGCAGAACGGCTGCGGCGCGTCATCGAAGGCTACGGCAACACGCCGGGCCTGGGCGGTGGATTCCGCTTCTGCACGCTGGACGAGCCGCTCTTCGACGAGCGCGGACGGGTCCGCTGGGGCGTGACCTTCGGCGAGTTGGCGCGGCATATCTTCTTCACCGAGACAGGCCGCCCGTTGCCCACCGATCCAGAGGGTGAACCGCCGTTCATCGGCGAGCATGACGGCGTTGCATACTTCCTGCTGTGGAGCGGCACGACCGCGAGGGTGCTAGACGCCGCCGCGGTGCGCGCCTTATCCAAGCGTGAGGGACCCAAAGTGGTCTACGCTGAGCTATGTCGTGTCAGCCCGCTGCGGCTGGAGAAGGCAGGGATCACCTACAAGCAGATCCCCTACAACATTCGGACGAGTTGACCATGCTGGAACTCAAAAACTACCAACGCCGGGCGCTTCACGAATTGCGGGACTACTTCCAGCTTGTCCGCCAGGATGGCGCCAAGCGCGCCTTCGTAATCCAGACCGAGCGGCCCTATCGTTCGGTGGAGAAGTTGCCCGACCTGCCCTACATTTGCTTGCGCATCCCGACCGGCGGCGGCAAGACGTTAATGGCCTGTCATGCGGTGGGGATCTCCTTGCAGGAATACCTGCTGCAGGATCACGGCGTCGTGCTCTGGCTCGTCCCGACGAATACTATCAAGGAGCAAACGCTGACTGCGCTGCGCAACCGCGAGCACCCCTATCGTCAGGCGCTCGACGCAGCCCTGGATGGTCAGGTGACTGTCGTTGACCTGGCGGAGGCGTTGGAACTGCGTCGCGATACCCTGGACAGCACAACGACGATCATCGTCTCCACCCTGGCCGCGCCGCGCGTCGAGGACACCGAGAGCCGCAAGCTTTACGAGCAGAACAGCACGTTGCTGCCGCATTTCGAGAACCTGCCGGCAGTGGTCACGGTCGGCCTGGAGAAATACGAGAACGGCAAACCGATCCCCTCGCTGGCGAACCTGCTCTGCCTGCGTCGTCCGCTGATCATCGTGGACGAGGCGCACAACGCGCGCACCCCCCTCTCGTTCGAGGCATTGGCGCGCTTCAATCCAGCCTGCATCCTGGAGTTCACCGCAACGCCGGCCCAGCCACCGGAACCTCACCCCAGCAATGTCCTCTGCCACGTCTCGGCCTATGAGCTCAAGGCGGAGCACATGATCAAGCTGCCCATCCGCCTGGAGGTCCGCGGCCAATGGAGAGAAGCGATCGCCGCAGCTATCGCTAAACGGGATGAGCTCTGGCAGTTGGCTCAGTCCAAACGCGCCCTCAGCGGCGAGTATCTGCGGCCGATCGTCTTGCTTCAGGCTCAACCCAAAAGCAAACATGGCGACCCGCTGACAGTAGACAAAGTGCGCGCCTGTCTGATCGAGCTCGGCGTGCCGGCCGATCAGATTGCCGAGGAAACCGGCGAAGTGCGGGAAGTCAAAGCGTGGGAGGAAAAGAACGGTCGCACCCTGTTTGATGAAAGCTGCCCGATCTGCTTCATCATCACCGTGCAGGCGTTGCGCGAAGGATGGGATTGCCCCTTCGCCTATGTCCTGTGCTCGGTGGCCGAGCTGGGCGCGCCCACCGCGGTCGAGCAGATCCTGGGCCGGGTGCTGCGCATGCCCAAAGCGACACGTAAAGGGCTTGAAGACCTCAACCACGCCTACGCCTTTGTGACCTCTCACCGCTTTGGGCAGGTCGCGGCCGCGGTCGAGGGGTTGACGCAGGCGTTGCAGGCCAACGGCTTCACCCGCTTTGAAGCCCAACAGGAGATCCAGCCGTTCCAGATGCCGCTGCCGACGCAAGATGGGCCGCTTTTCGCCACCTTTGCAGAGCACGCCAGGCCCGCGGCCGAACACGACGAGAAGTTCACGGTTCCGCAACTGGCCCTGTGGGTGAACGGGGAGTTGGAAGCTGTCGAGCCCGATGATTTCCTCGGCGGCGGTTGGACGCTGCACGGCTGCGATGCGACGCTGACCACGGTGGAGTTTTCTACGCAGAGCGGCGTAGACCGAGCCGTTGAGGTGGATGTCAACGCGGCAGGCAAGCTGACGACCCATTGGGTTAACGATCTGCAGCGCCAGCTTAGCCTTCTTGCCCGGCAAGAGACCATGACCGCCGACGGGCTGGTGCTTTGGCTGGACAAGAACATACCGCACGGGGAGATCGGCCAGGAGGACATGCAGCTCTATCTGCTGAGCGTGATCGAAAAGCTGCGCCGGGATCGTGACCTGAGCCTGGAGCAGCTTTCGTCCGAACGGTATCGCTTGCGCGATGCGATCATTAGGAAGATCGGCCTGTGCCGGCAGGAAGCAAAGAGAACGGGCTATCAGCTTGCGCTGTTCTCCGCTGGCGCGGCCGTCGAAGTAAGCCCGCAGCGCGTTTTTACCTTTGATCCCAGCTACTATCCAGCCAAGGATCTCTATGAGGGGACCTTCCAAAAGCATTACTATCGCGCTGTCGGAACGCTGAACGGCGAGGAAGCACTCTGCGCCAGGTTTATTGACTCGTTGCCGAAAGTGAAATGGTGGGTGCGCAACCTGGAGCGCGACCCCGCGCGCGCGTTCTGGCTGCCAACTTCGACCGACCGCTTCTACCCCGATTTCGTGGCATTGCTGGAGGATGGGCGGGTGCTGGTGGTCGAGTATAAGGGTGGAGATCGGGTCACAAACGCGGACACCCGGGAAAAAGATACCATCGGAAAGCTCTGGGAGAGCCGCAGCCAGGGCCGCTGCATCTTCCGGCTGGTGTCGGCCGATGACTATGAAGGGCAATTGCTCGCTGTGGCCGGTGCATGACCGGGTGACAAGTGGCAGCGGGGCCTGAGCGACGTCGAGATGCCGTACACGGGCCGTCTGCGGTCGCGCGGGAGGAGGCGGAGAAGGTGTTGGGAAAGCTGCTAGAAGGAGCCGGGTAAACAAGTTGGTGATAAGCGACAGGGGTGGTCGTACTCCTTGCCACGGCCACCCTGTCGCAGTCATCGTCAGGGTTGCGGACCCTGCGACTCACTGTTTTTGAGCCGCATCATCGCTGCCCAGACGGCATCGCGGGCCCGCTCGATCAGCGGGATGTGCAGCGCCCAATCAATGCAGTGCCGGCCGCGGCGACCACGACGGGGCGGGCGCAGCCAGCGGATATGCACTTCCAGCGTCCAGAACAGCGCCCGGATCGTAATGATCCGCTCGCGTCGAGACGGCAGCTTCTTCTCGATGTGGTAGGGTATGAGCCCGGCGGCCAGCCAGGCCCAGGTCAGGTTCTCGTTCATGTCATCGCTCCTTGGCTGAGGTGGCGATGACGCCGGCGTCATCTGTTCGATCGATCCAGGACAAGTGTAGCAGGTAAATGCACGGCTTGACTGGGCACCATGCACGGTGAAAGCACGATTTGCGATGGAAGACAGGTACACGTTTATTGAGTTGCTCCCTATGTACCGGGCACGGGCTGGCCTAACCCAGGCGCGGCTTGCCGAGAAGTTGGGGGTACATCGGAACACGGTCATCGCGTGGGAAAACGGCACGCAACCACCCGGGTCACGGAATAGGGTGTTAGACCTGGCGGATGCGCTGGATCTGGACGAGACTGATACGAATCGGTTGCTGTTCGCGCTGAATTATGTGCTTGAGCATGAGACGCTGGCAGCTGAGCTGCAGCGGACGCCGCGCATGGACGCGGAGCTGATGGCGATTCGGGAAGGGATGGTGCGGGTCGAGGCGGGGGTTGAGGAGCTGCTGGAAAGGGTGCGGCCGGCGGGGGATGGTGCGGTGTTTCAGGCACTGCATACGTTGCGCGCGCCGGTGGGGGATTTCACGGGACGGGTGGCAGATATCGAAGCGCTGGTAGAGTATTTGAGCCGAAACAGGGAGACGGCGGCGATTACGGGGATCCGGGGGATGGGGGGGATCGGAAAGACGGAGCTGGCGCTCGTGGTGGCGCATGCGCTGCGCAAGCGGTACCCGGATGCAGGATTGATGTTCGAGTTGCAGCCGGGCAATGCGGCACTGGCACCGGAGGCGGCGTTGCGCGCGGTGATCCGCGCGTTTCAACCGGAGGCGAAGTTGCCACAGGGGTTGGTCGAGCTACAAGGGATTTGTCGCGCGGTGCTGGCCGGGAAGCACGGGGTGCTGTTGTTGGATAATGCGGCAGGGCCGGAGCAGGTGCGGCCGTTGCTGCCGGCACCAGCAGGGTGGGCAGTGTTGGTTACTTCGCGCAGCCGGTTTACGCTGCCGGGGGGCAAACTGCATGATTTGGAGCTATTGCCGCTGGATGATGCGATGTCGCTGTTGCAGCGGTTGTTTTTCGATGGTGAACGAGAAGACCTGGCAGGTGAGGCAGGACTGGAGGCATTGGCGGAGCAGTGTGGGCGGCTGCCGCTGGCGTTGCGGATGGCGGCAGGGTATTTGACGACGTACACAGATTGGTTGTTGGCTGATTATTTAGCCGCGTTGGAGCGGGCACGGTTGAAGTACTTGGTTACGCCAGGAGAGGAGGAGTCAGTGCAAACGGTGTTAAGTGTGAGCATCGATCGCCTGCAAGGGCAAGATTCAGTGCTGGCGGAGCGGTGGAAGCAGTTAGCGATATTTCCAGCACCATTTGATCGAGCCGCAGTGGCCGCGGTGTGGGGGAGATTTGGAGATATGCCCGGCAACGACTCGACTGCCTGGCCGACGTTGATGCTGTTGGATGAAGAGGAGACGCGGCAGGGGATGAGCGCTTTGGTGCAGCGGAATCTGCTCGACTACGATGCCGCGAGCGAGACTTACAGGATGCATGACTTGTTGCGAGAATGCGCGCTGGCTTCTTTGATCGGCTCAGGACAAGTCCCTTCAACAAGCTTGGAACAGACTTTAGAAGGGGCGCGTCAACGGCACGCCTGGCATTATTTGCGATTGGGACAGGAGGCAGAAGACTGCTATGAGCAGTATGAGGAGCACAGAATAGCAAGGATAGCGGAATTCGAAATGATAACCTGGCCGCATTTGAAGGCGGCTTGGACCTGGCAACGAGAACGTCTAGATGAACTCGCGCGACGGCGTCCAGAGCGAATCGCTCAACTTTGTTCTTTCTTGGCGTTAACATCGTATGACTTGGGGAAAGGTGAGGAGAATCTCGAATATTTGGAGCAGGGTCTTGCCACACTGCAGAGACTCGAGATTCCTGCTCGATGGTTTACGATTGACCTGAAAGCAGACTGGATTAACGCAGCGGAAGAGTTAGGCAAGCTTGATTCAGAGGAGTCAGTGGTTGCCTATAGTAACCTGTTGGGTGAAGTTGCAGAGTTGGAACCCACGCTGGATATCAAAACTGTGACTGCCATGATTTACCATTACCGTGCCATTGCATTGGGAAATTCGGGGCGTGAACCAGAGGCAGCTCCAGATTACTATCGTGCAATTGAGCTTTACAAAGAGCTGGAAAACTGGTACATGGTCGGCACATGCTATCTAAACTTCGCTTCGGCTGCGTATGCGCGCATGTGCCTGGAAGATTTCGAAGAACGTCTGGCGAAAGGCAGCGAGTATTCAAAAAAGGCTGGGGACCTGGACAACTTGAATTGGGCCAAGGCACTTCGCGGAGCAGTGTTGCGTCTGCGGGGTCAGGCTGTTGAATCAGAGAGGATGTTGAGTGAGGCGATTCAGGAAGCCGAAGAGCTCGGTTTCCGCTGGAATCTGGTTGGAATGTATGTGGATTTGGCTGATGCACTTCTAGATCAAGGACGCGCTGAGGAAGCAAAGGAAACGGCCAAGCAGGCGTTGGACTTGGCAACGAAAAGCAACGAACCGCTTCAGATCGGTTGGGGTTACGCGCAGCTTGGACGCGCGGAATCAGCTTTGGACAACCATCCAGCGGCCGAGAGTTATTTACGGAAGGCGATTGAGTATCATAACAAGGCGAAGGAAAGCCATATGGTAGCTCGTGCTCAGGGTTATCTGGGCCAGGCGCTGCTGAGATCCGGGCAGGTCGAGCAAGGTGTCGTTGAACTGATGAAAGCGATTACAACGCTAGAAGGTCTTGAGCTAGGTCGCGAGGCCGAATTGTTCAGGATATCTTTGCACGAAAGCGGCTGCGGTGAAAGGAATCACTCTTAGCGTTACCATTGCGCAACCAGAGGCCCATTCGTTTCTGGACTTACGGATTCATCATTTGCCGCGCCGCTGAGTTGCCGATTTACCGGCAGATGCGCCATCGATAGGGCGTTGACCGGCATCCTGAGGCGCCATGAAGCCAGGCTCTGGTCGCGTCGGGCGGCAAACATCGGCGAAAAACGCAAACAGAGCCGATACTACTGGCGAGCGTCTCATGTCGCGGCTCAACTGCCGGTGTTTGGGCTGATTCCAAAGTCGTCTGCCTCGCGAAGCGGCCCGTGAGGCCCAGCGGCGGACGGTTGCAATTGATCATTTTATCAGCCCGCAAGCGATTCGGGCTGTGGTTGCGCAAGACTTACGTTAGGGGAAGACAGCAGGTGCAACGCTGTCAGTCAGTGCTCCACATGGGTGCAACTTCGCCCGGCCAATTGAAGAGGTGTTAGGCATGTCGCGAAAACGTTCTCAAGATGTATCGGTGCGCCAACTCGCCCGGATCCGTGATCGGCTAGGACCCCTCGTGGTTCTAGACTACAGTGCCCTGTCACTCAAAGAGGCGCACTACCGACTGGGACGCGAGGTTGCGGAGCAAGTACATCGCTGGCTTGCGAGCATGATAAATGAGCTTAGCAGCGACCAACTTCAAGAGGCGATCCGCGCTGCTAGGCGTAGCGCAACTGAGGTGAGAAAGAAAACTGAAAACAATGAAATCGCGCCAGAGATTCGAGAGGCGTTAGTAGATTACAGTGCATGTCTTGCTGCGTGGAGTCGTGGAGCGGCGCTAGATGAGTTCGCACACAGAATCAAAGGGCTCAATTGCGTCGATGGAGAACCGGTTACACCTCTAGATTTGGCGTTTATGCTTCAGACCGACACAGTAGGCTGCCAGACTGGAGTCATGCGCGCTAAATCCGGAGATGTAGTGCTCTGGCATACAGAAGAAGACATGGAAGAAGAAATCGGAAGCCGTTTTGACCGTTTGCGCCTTGTCGTATTGAACATGCCAAGCCATTCCGGCAACATCAAGGCCTATGCGTTTGTCTATCCAGATCTGCTTCCTGGTCTGGCCTTCGCCTGGCGCACCGACGGATTTGTACAGGCGGTAGACGCCCTTATTCTACGACCGCAGGCCGGGGCAATGTATGCAAACGTCGCTGCCTGGGTTCTTCTGCGTCTTGGCCCAAGTCTGTCTTCCGAAAAGGTAATAACGTCATTGGCACCGTTTGCCGACGGCTATGCAATTGTGACTGTGGCGCCGTCGACCGAGTCTGTCGTGGCCCATAGGATCGAATTCGCCGGTCAGTGGCAGATGACCAGCGAATTAGGCATTAGTGCGGACAGCATGCTCTTTCAGGTCAATGTCTTTTCCAACCCCGACGCACCCATTACGCTCGCTTGCGAGGGCGTTAGCCTTGACGGTCGAGATACTTTTGAGAAGCGAATCGAAAGAACTGAGCATGCACTTGCACAACCGATTCCCGAGAACAATCTTCCGGCCGCCCTGCTTCGTCTTTTGTCATCCCGCGACGGAGGAGCCTACGCGTATGCCAATGGGGACGTGAAGGCGTACATCGTTTGTCGTGTGTCTCAAGGACGCTTGGAGGCAAGGCTAGGAACCGGACCAGCGCTCAAAAGGGTAAAGCCAAGTAGTATCGTTGTGGAGTGGTGACCATGGCCAATAGCGACATTGAGATATCGTCTCTATTTGTCGGGCGTGAGCCTGAGCTCGAACTACTGAAGCAGACCCTGCAGCAATGTATCGCTGAACGCCGTTTGCGCGTAGCCTTGATATCCGGCGATATCGGCGTTGGAAAAACCTGGCTGGTTGAACGTTTCCTGGCCGATGCTACAGTCCGGCATACGGGCATCCTGATTGGTCGAGGGCGGTGTGCACTGGAGACTGATCAGAACGGTCTCGTGCCATTTGCGCAGATATTGGGAGCTCTCGCCCAACGCACCATGAGAGGGCGTGTCTCTGCCTCTGGCGTGTCTGACTTCATTCTTAAGGTCGCACCCGCGTGGCTCGATGTGATCACGCATGGGATGGCGTCTGCAACAGCCAAGACAGTTGAAGAGGGACAAAAAGCCGTTCGATATAGCAGATTTTCCCAAGAGAACGTTTTTGTTCAGTACTCGCAAGCTCTAGCTCGGATTGCCCATTCGCATCCAACGATATGTTTCATAGATGATCTTCAATGGGCCGATGCCAGTTCTTTGAGCCTGTTGTTCCACTTGACGCGTAATCTTGCAAGTTGTCCTTTGATGATAGTGTGCACGGTGCGAACAGGTGAGATAACGGCTGATGAGAGTCGATCGGAACTGCTCGCCAAGATTCAAAGCAATCTCTCACTTTACGGAGCGCTGGAAATTGAACTTACCCAGGGTATTGATGCAGCTGAGTACATAGCGCAGCGGTATCCCTCCAATCTGATTCCGCATCCCTTCATCCGCAGAGTACAGGAGATCACGCAAGGGCATCCCCTCTTTCTCAGCACCCTCTTCTCGGAATGGGAACGACCTCCCGCCGCGATCACCTATGTGTCACGGCCTGATGGCACCAAAGTGTATTCTATCGAAGACGCATCGCTGATGCGCCTTGAAATTCCACGAACATTAGGCAACGCAGTGGCGGAACGCTTGGCACACCTGGATGATGATACGCGTAAGGTGCTTGAGCGCGCAGCGATTGAAGGCAACACTTTCACTGCCCAAGTGGTGGCCTGTGTTTCCGAACTGAGTGAGATGAAGACATTCGAGATTCTCGACTTGCTGCAGCACCAGCGGCAAATTGTGGTTTCCAGCCCTCAGGAACAAGACGAAGCACTCAGTCTGGACTCCTATCAGTTCATTCATCGGTTCTATCGTGAGTTTATCTACAACGGTATAGGTCCGGGCCGCCGCAAGGCTTTTCACCGTAGCGTTGGTGAATGCCTGGAACGTATCTGCCCGCACCAGCCTGCAGTGGCAGCGCAACTGGCCTTCCATTTTGGTCAAGCGGGCGAACACCTGCGACAAGCATTCTGCTCGCTCCAAGCAGCCAGATTTGAGCAGGTGCGCTGGGCCTGGTCAGAGGGCGAACACTGGTGCAGTGTTGGGTTGGCAGCCCTCGAGCGCGTGAAACCCGTGACAACTGAAACCGAAAGCCTGCGCATCGAGTTGCTTATGTACTCTGGGCAAGGCATTTGCTTTAGGGGAGATTGCATCAATAGTGAGAAGCGATATCAGGAAGCTCTAGCACTGGCCAGAAGAACAGATGCCGATTGCAGCGTCCTCGCAGAGATATACAGTGAACTTGCATATCTCTGTGATGTCACTGGACGGATCGAAGAAAGCTTGGCATATGCACGCAAGGGATTGGAGATCCTGAAAGAACCAGAAGGCAGTGATGTCTTTCTGTATGTGAAATTGCAGCTAGATTACGCAGGTGCGCTGAGTCGCCAGGGTTTCGATAAGAAAGCCCTCTCGGTCTACGATAACTTGCTGGCAATGACAGGGGAAACGGAGACGACGCTGCAAATAGAGAAGCTTCTACCGGTTGCGCATAACCGTCGCGGCATTACACTGGGAAATCTTGGTCGATTTCGAGAAGCAGAGACGGCATATCGAGAGGCAATCGAGTTGGCGACGCGTCTTGGAGATACGCGGTTTTGTGGCATTTGTTGGTTGAATCTGGCATACGATTCATTGCAGCAAAATCAGGCAGAGGAAGCCGAGACGTTCATTGAGCTTGGCGAACCATTATCAAGACTTGCAGGAGATCTGGATACGTTAGCATACGCAAGGGCTTTGCGCGGGAGCGTCTTGCTTTCCAAGGGCGACGCGCGATCTGCAGAGCACGAGATGCTATCCGCCATCACTGAATCAGAAAACTTGGGTTCGAACTGGAACATGGTGGACATGTATGCTGATTTGGCACTTGTCCGACTGGCGCTTGGCCGTCTTAATGATGCCAGGCAAGACGCCATCCATGCATTGTCTATTGGAGAGTCCTCGGGTGATCCCTTGGACATTGGCGCAGCTTGTATTGTCCTCGGTCGTGTGGAAACTGCACTGGGTCATTTCGAGGAAGCAGAACAGGTATTGAGACGAGCTTACACGTTGCACAGTCAGGCAAATCATCCACATTTGACTGCTCGAGCTCAGGGGTTCCTGGGAGAATCTCTGCTACAAGCAGGACGCTTCGTCGAAGCTATGCAAGAATTACGGCAGGCAATTCAGGGGTTCAAAGAACTGGGTCTGAATGGCAATGCAGAACTGTTCCAACACCTCTTGAATCAAGGGGCCAGTGACGAACAGTAGAGTGAGATTTCCTCACATCTCCCCCTCAATCCACCCTTATGCACACGATGAATACTGAGCATAGTCTTTTGCCTGTTTTTGATCCGTCTTCTGAAATGAGTCCCTTTTCGCCTGACAAATATATACGCTTGATCGAGCTAAGTCCGACCCGCGCAGCGAGAGCTGGTTTTGTGTTTCAGATACAGTCATGCTAAGATTCGGTCAATCACCCGATAGGGCGAATAGCCGAAAAGGCGTGTCATGAGCGACTGGCAAGCAAGCTCCTCCCTGGACGTCTTCACCAACCGTGTTCACGAGCTGAACATCCTGGCACAGGCGGCGGCAGATTTGGAACGCGGCAGGCCACACCACATCGCCCTGTTCGGCCCACGTCGCTTCGGCAAGACACTCCTCTGCCAAGAACAGATGCAGCGCTCGGCCGCGCAGGGGCGAGTCATCTCCGTCTACATGAACATCGAAAGCATCTGCACCTCCCCCGAATTGTTCGTGCAGCGCTACATCGGCCTGACCTGCTTCTGGGCCGTGGCTGGCGGTCAGGGCAGTGTTGAGCCGCATCTGCGCGTACTGGATTTGCTCCGGACCCCCGCAGCGGATATCCCAGTCGCCTTGGATGCGATGCGCTTCCTGATCACCGAGTTGAGCCGGGCTGTGATCGACCCGGGCGCGCTGCTGCACCTGGCCTTCGACTTCCCCGACCGGTTGGCGCGCGCCTTGGGGCGGCCCATCATGTGTTTCCTGGACGAATTCACGGAGCTGGCGGCCCTGGCAAAGTTCCCGCAGGTGGGCAATCCGTATAAGCTTTTCCGCGCAGCGATGCAGCAACACGCGCACGTGAGCTACGTGGTGACCGGCTCCGCCAGCACAGCGATGGAGCAAATGGTGCGCGATCACGAGTCGCCCCTCTTTCTGCAGCTGCGCACCATCGAGCTGCCGCCGTTCACAGCCGAGGACACGGGAGCTTTGACCACGAAGATCATCGGCCGGCCGTTGAACTCCGCTGCCCAGGCCGCAGTGTACGCGTACACCGCCGGCCATCCCTTCTATGTAGCGGCGTTGGTCGAGCGGCTGCGCGACCTGGCGCGGGACGAGCCAGAAGCGATCAGCCCGGAGCAGGTCGCGCAGGCTTTCGTGCTGGAAACACTCGGTGCACGCGGGCAAATCTACAACCACTGCCGTTATCTGTATGATGTCTCGCTCCAAAGGGCGCGGGGGTATGCCGCCCTCAAGGCGCTGCTGCAGATTCTCGCCGAAGAAGATGGATTGACGTTAACCGAAGCCGCGCAGCGGATGTATCGCCGGCCATCGAGCGTCCAGGATTATCTGCGTGGGCTGATGGATGTGGACCTGCTGGTGGTCAAGGAGCAGCGCTACTTCTACCGGGATCCTGTGCTGCGCTACTGGGTCGCCTGCATGTCCAGGGGGATCGAGACTGACGGTTCTCCGAACACAGATGATCTGAAGCGTCTGGTGGCCGATCTGGGCAAACGCTTCGCGCCGGCCCCGACCCACCGCTGAAGTTGGTGGGGATGTTCCGATGCCAAACAGCACGCCTGTGCACCGGAGCCGGCGTAATGCAGGAGGGTCCATGCCAAGAACCACCCAACCGAGAAAGACCTGGGTCTATGCGCCGCGAAAAGCCGCGCCACCTCCTGTGCCGCCCGCGCTCAAGCGCGAGGTGGAGACGAAGGCCAACGCGCTGGTCGAGTCGGTGTTGAAGCCGCAGCACGTCCAGCCACCGCCGCAAGACCCGCAGTTCAACTACATCGAAGATATCGCCACCAGGTGGTACCGCAGCTACTTCTACTTCTATGCGATATACCGTTCGGCCGGGCCGTATGCGCTGGGCGGGACATTTGAGGCCAAATTCGCCCGCCTGACCTACATCGGGGGAGCGCGCTTCAGCCTGGCGTTCCAGCGTTACACTGGAGAATGGATCGAAATCTTCCCGGATCTGACCCTGGATGAATGCCTGGCAGCGGTGCGGGACGATCCATGGTTTCATCCTTGAGATAACAGCGCGCCGACTTGACCAGGGATCAAAAAAGGATCAGAATCATCTTACCAACATCTTGGTCGAAGCACCAGCGTAGTCTGGTCGGTACCACCAGAGGGAAGGCATCTTTGTTGATACTGTCGGTGAGCGAGGCAAAATGCCGGATCGCTAAGTCATAATTTTGGCCGTAAGGGTTGCACTATAGCGCGACACAGCAATGGACTGCTGATTTGACCTGATCCTCGTTATACCATTTGGTAAAGTAACCATATGGTATGGAACGGTCTGACAGCGTCCGCGACCTGCTTGATCTGATGCTCAAGATTGGGCCCCGCCGCCAGCGAAGGCATCCTGGTCAGCGGCGCGGAGGAAATGTAGGAGTTGGCGGAGTTTTTAGGGGTGCGGTTCGGTAAGTCATCCGGTGGAGGACGTCGCCCTCTACTCACGCTTTAGCTTGATCAGTCTTACGCTTGATCGAGTCAAGTCTCACCCTGGCAGCAGGCTGTGGGCTTGTTTGCCAGGTCTATCCATTTCTCGTCTGCTCAAGAGAATGCACCGGCGGGGCTTTTTGAAGCGAGAAGGTGAACGGCATTGGGCATACTACTGCGGCCGATAGGCATGCGCCAAGCGCCGGTGCAGTTTGCTGCACCGCATATTCTGAGTTATGATTCAGGTCAATCGTGTTCTTGATACGACGCGAGGCTTTATGGATACTGGACCCAAATACCGCTTTGACCCAGTGGATCACAACTTCATGCGGATTCGTGGCCGGCTCACGCCGGGTGAGCGATTGCTCGCCATGCTGGCGGCACGCGAGTGGGTGGTCAGCGCGAAACGAGCTCGCCTGTGCCGGCGGTACCCCGATCTGTCACCCCAGGAGATCAACCTGAAGGTGTTGGAGGAGATAGAGCGTGCCGAACGCAGACAGACCCGACCTCACCCTGTTTCTTGACATCGTGCATACGCTGGAAGGGATCGGCGCGCCCTACATGATCATCGGTGGCTTCGCGGCCACCATGTACGGCATCACACGCACGACTTTTGATATTGATATCGTCGTTGATCTCAAGGAGACGCACATCCAGGCGTTGGCCGCCGCCTATCCGCCGCCCCGCTACTACGCCGATCCCGAGCAGATGCGTAGTTCGATCCGGATGGGCATTTCGTTCAATATCATTGACGGCAAACGCGGCGAGAAAGCGGACCTGAGCCCACTGACCAGGGACTCGCGCTATCGTCAGGCGTTCGGAAGGCGCATCCGTTACGAGATCAAATGGCCTGGCGAGGCGTCTTTCATGGCGTGGTGCGCCCGACCGGATGACGTGATCTACGGCAAATTCCTGGCCTGGGATGAAGGCCGCTCACGCAAGCACGAAGCCGACATTTACGATATGCTCGTATTCCAGTACCTCGAAGCCGACCCAACACTGGCAGACACCTTCGATGAGGCGTACCTGGATGCCCAGGCCCAGGCGCTGGGGCCAGACGTGGAAGAGCTCTGGCAATCCATCAAACAGGCGGCGCAGGATGAAGCACGTCACGAAGATGCTCAGGACCAGAGCCTGATCGAATGACATGGAAGACGAACTGCGGCCAGAATATGACCTGTGCGATCTACTAAAAGGTGGTGTCCGAGGCAAGTATGTGGCACACTATCGTGCCGGCACCAATCTGGTGTTGCTCGACCCTGACGTGGCCAAAGCCTTCCCAGACCAGGCGGCAGTGAACGAGGCGCTTCGCCTGGTGATCCGTTTGGGTGAGATTCAGCACAGCCAGAAACACGCGCCGGCCGGAGTAAGACCCTGACAATGCTGAACGCGCCGCTAAGGTCATATCAACAACCTATCAACATTCGCGTTGATAGGTTGTTGATAGATACTCGGCTTGCTGACACATCAGCCTCATACTGCCTTCTCTAATCTGGTTGCCAGCGCCGTGTATCGTCGCCGCACTTTGTCGTTCCTGACCGCCGCCGCGATCGCCTTCGGATCAGCGGCCAGCACGACCAACTGCCGCGCGCGGGTAATCGCCGTGTAGAGCAGATTCCGCTGCAACGTGTGGAGATCTCCGAAGGCGGCTTCAAGCCGTCAGCGCTTGACTATGCCGTCGGCGAAGGCATCCTGGTCAGCCTACATTCTGGCTTGACGAATTCTGGGCTTCTATTAGCGTCTATTGGCAGTTAATAGCTAATAGAAGCCAATAGATGAGACTGCACCACCGTATCGGACTGGCGGCCCAGAGGGAGAGTTGGTGACGCCAGTCAAACGGGCATCACTGACAAAAAAGGCCCGACCAAATGCGGTCGAGCCTCAGCTTTCCAGAAGAGCGGATAAACCGCACACCATTTGCGTGCGCGGCGCAGTCAGCGCGTCGGCTCGACCGCACCAGTCCACGACGAGGTTACCCGCGCCACTGCTTTTCCGCCCGATCAAAAATCTCATCGACGCTTTGGCCCGCGTAAAGTCGGCGAGAAACGTCAACGTAATCCGTCGGCTCGCGGTGGAGCAGACTCAGAAACCGCAATGCAAGCACCGGACCCAGCTCGCGGTTCAGGGCCTCGATGCCCTTGATACTCAATTCAGTATCATTCACCATCATCGTCACGTCCGTCATTTCTCCACCTATCTGACATAGTCTACCGGATTCAGAAGCCGCGTTGAAAGCAATCTTAGTCAAAATACACCAGCGGACCGACGCTGGCGCGATCCTGGGCGGTGGAAGAATTAATGGTTGATTCACTCATCGCTTTACTTCGACTCCTGGCGCCATGTATCCATTGTAGCCCGGCTTGGCCTCGCTGGCAAGCTCAATTTGGCAAGAACCTTGCGTCATGAAGTGCCCCGACCAGCGCCACCGGGCAATCGCCCAGAAACCGAACTTGCCCGCCATTTCGGTATCATGCCGTTTGATCATGCACGTCAGTTGGCAGAACCCAACCTCGTCGCCAGCGCCGTGTATCGCCGCTGCACTTCATCGTTCCTTACCGCCACCGCGATCGCCTGCGGATCGCCGACCAACACCACCAACTTCCGCGCGCGGGTGATTGCCGTGTAGAGCAGATTCCGCTGCAACGTGTGGAGATCTCCGAAGGCGGCTTCAAGCCGTCAGCGCTTGACTATGCCGTCGGCGAAGGCATCCTGGTCAGCGGCGCGGCGGAGATGCAGGCGTTGGCGGAGTTGTTAGGGGTGCGATTCGGCAAGTAGTCCGGTGGGGGACGTCGCCCTCTACTCACGCCTTAGCTCGATCAATCTTACGCTTGATCGAGCCAAGTCTGACCCTGGCAGTAGGCATTGAGAGTCACTCACGTATACACGCGACTGATACTTGAGCAATTCTCCGCAGTTTCCGTCACTCTACCTTCTCGATGTATTGCGTTAAGAACCGCCCTGGGGTAGAATGGTGATGAGCCATGGAGGTGTTCACATGTTGCAGGTTGAATTCTCTAATCGGTTGGTCGGCATTCTAAATGCGCTGGAGCCCGGTGTTACTCCCAAGCAACAGGTGGCCCGCCTCGCCGAACAGGAACTGCGCCGGCGGCTGGCGCGCTACCAGTTAACCGATCGCCTCATGCGCGAGAAATACGGTATCACCCTGGAGGAGTTCGAAGCGGCAGAGACAGTCAAGGCGCGTGGCTACTCCTTTGAGGTTGAGAATGACCACCAGGACTGGGACCTGGCGGTAGATGGCATCCGCACGATTGAGCACCAGCTTGCAGCCCTGCGAGGTGAGGAGTGAACACGAGCGCTGTTGAGCGCGATGTTCAACGCACGGCAGCAAAGTGGGCCTTCGTTAAATCTGTCGAAACGGTGGATAAGACCGGTGATGCCATCAAGCTGCGGTTGCACATCGATACAGATTGTTTTGTCCAGGTCTACGTCAACACTCGCAAGCAGATCGTCAGCTATACGGTGGTATTCAACCGCGCCCGAATTCTCGGTCGTGACTGCGATGGAGGATCCTGGCATCGGCATCCGGCGGCAATGCCAGATCAGCATGACTTCTCACCGGAAGGGCAACGCGTTGTGTCGCTGGATGAATTCCTGAAGGAAACACAACAAGTGCTTCAAGACACAGGACTCCTGTAATCGCCGCTATCAGGAATGAACGTCAACAGGAGCCCATCCGGTTTTGCTTCGGAGCGATGTCGATAGACAGGCAGGCCGCCCAGACTCGCTGATCGACTTGCTCGAATTCGAAGGCGAAATATTCGGCCCCAACCTCGCCGCCAGCACCGTGTCCCGCTGCAACACTGAGACCGCAATGCGCAACTCATCCACCCCCACCATCCTTCTGGTGGACGATGACGCTTTCAACCGAGAAGGCCTACGCCTCTACCTGGAGCAAGAGGGCTTTGCCATCCTTGAGGCTGGCGACGCGGCGACCGCCTGGCAGATGCTCGGTGCGTCCGAGACCGGCGCGCCGGCAGCAGACGCGGCCGTCGTTGACATCTCACTCCCCGCCGAGCCAGGCCAGAAGGCCCAAACAGGCTACAGCGCAGGCATCCAACTGGCCGGACGCATCAAGGATGCGTATCCTGCTTTTGGTGTCGTGCTCTTTTCGGCCTACGAAGATCGCGGCGCGGAGGTTTTGAATCTGATCCAGGAAGGTCGCCGCGGCCTTGCCTACAAGCTCAAGGGGTGTCAGCCGGCCGCGCTGCTCGCAGCCTTGCGCGGGGTGATGGCCGGCCAGGTTATCATTGATCCCGATGTGACCAACGTTCATTCCCTGGCGGATCGCCTCGTTGCGCGCCTGACGCCGGAAGAACGGCCTTTTGTTGAGACAGCCGCCGTTTTGTTGTCGCAGCTGACCCCGCGCGAACGCGAGGTAGCGGACCGGCTGGCAGCGGCGCACAACAATGAAGGGATCGCCCACGCACTGGTCATCGAGCCCAAATCGGTCGAGAACAATATCAGTCGTATCTACGATAAGTTACGGCTGAACGATGCGCCACATCACCTGCGCCGGGCCGTGTTGCTGGCCAAGGCATGCATGATTCATGATCTTCAGGGGCGCGTGCGATGAGCGGTCCCCGCACCGTCAGATTAGCCAGCTTGCGCACGCTGGCGCGCCGCTATTGGATTAACGTGCTCTTGGGGCTCACCCTGGCGGGCATCCTGGCGGGCGTTATCAACCTGAGACGCGACATCGGCCAACCATTCGGCGGGTACATGGTGTTGGATTATCCGAACACGAATGAATGGGTGGTGGATGGCGCCACGCCGCCTTGGTGGCCGGCGCTGGGAGCTGACGGCTTGTGCATCGAAGATCGCCTGCGCACCGTTGACGGCAACCCGGACATCCTCAATCAGGGAAACATCTACGCTGAGGCCCTTGCGCGCGGCAAATCTGAAGTGGAGGTGCAATTCGAGCGAGCCGGACAGGTCTCGGCAGTTCGCCTCCCGATCCTTACGTTTTCGCTTCGTCATCTGATTGAGTTCAAACTGCCCGATGTCATCATTGGCCTGAGCTTCTGGCTGCTGGCATTCATCATCTATCGGTCCAGGCCCGGCGACCCGCTGAATCGTGCGTATGGAGTCTGCGGCGCGTTGCTCGCCGTCCTGCTCGCCAGCTGGCGTTTAGATCTTTTCGAACGCACCGCCGACTTCGCGCCGTGGCTGCGGCTCGCTGAGCTGCTGCGCATCAGCGCGCCCTTTCTGATTCCCACAGCGATCCACGCGATCGTGCTGTTGACGTCTGATGAGGGCCAGTCGCCGGGCTTGACTTATCGGCGTTGGCTGGCGGCCGGCTATGTCCTCGCGGGCATAACCACCCTGGTGTGGTGGTTATCACGCTTCTTACTCTGGCACGCTGGGTGGAGCCCGCTGGTTGGCCTGCTCGACGAGATTCCGTATGTCGCCAATCTGGCCGGCGGCGTCGTGTGTCTGCTCATTGCTGTGTCCCGGGTAGTGCGCGCACTGTCCGCGCGCGGGGTGTCGGTGCGCGTGAAAAGACGTGTCGCCGGCCTCTTGCTCGGCATCCTCGTCGCTTCTCCAATGGCCGTGATGAATTATCGGGCCGGGCTATTTCTCTCTGGCTCCAACTTCTGCTGCGGCGGATTGGATCTGCGCTACCTGTATCTGGCGGTTCCATTGGCGGTCGCGTTCGTGATCTTGCGCTATCAGACGTTTCGGGGCATCCATCCGGCTTTTCTGGGCGTGCTGATTGTGTCAGCCAGCGCGCTGCTGGCGAGCGTAGGGGACTGGCTGATGCGCCGATCTTCGCCTGCGCTCAATGATGGAGCCCTCACGGTTCTCTCATCTGACGCTGCATGGGTCACGCAGATACCACCGTTCGTCTGGCTCTTTGTCATCGTGTTGATCGGCAGCACAGCCGGGATTTTTTTGCCCCAGTGGCTCAGCCGCCTGTTCCGTTGGGAGGTTACCAGCTACGCCGCGGCGCGCCAATTCGGGCAAACCATGGTTCATCGCCTTGACCTGGCTTCCCTGCCAGACGAAATGGTCACGGTCCTGGCGTCTGCGTTTCAGCTGGATCGGGTCGCGCTTTGGCTGTGGCAGCCGGAGACGGGCGGCTTCATCCTGGCGAGCAGCGCCGGCGCGGCAAGCGATACGTTGCCTGACTGCGTATCTCCGCTCTCAGCCGTCCTGGAGCGGCCGGCTTACATCGGCGCCGATGCGAAGTCGGTCGCCGACTGGCTTCGCCCGTTGCAGAAGGGCGGCTTCGAAGCGGCAGCCCCCCTCAACGCGCCGGGCATTGTAGAGGCGTCAGGCCCTTCGTTCGAAGCGCGAGTCGGTCTGCTGGCGCTCGGCAAACACGTTGACGAAGAAATTTTCCACACGCGCGACCTTGAAATCATCGAGTTGATCGCCCAACAAGCCGCGCTGTTCTTGTTGACCGCCCAGCAGATCGAGCGGCTGCGCGAAGTGCCCCGTCGCGTGACCGAAGCGCAGGAGCGCGAGCGGTTCCGGCTGGCCCAAGAGCTCCACGACACGATCCAGCAATTCCTGGGCCGGCTGCCGTTCTACCTCCAGGTCAGCCGCACCAGCGTACGCAGCCGCCCCGAACAGACCGAAGCGCTGCTGCAGCGCTGCATCGCCGATGTGGAGAGCGCGGCCCAAACGGTGCGGCAAATCCGCGGGGAGCTGGCCCCGATCCAACTCGAGAGCAAACTGACCCAGCCGCTGGTGGATCTGCTGGAGCGGTTTCGGATGCGCACCAACCTGAACGTGCAGGCCGAGATCACGGCCGATGTGGATGCCAGATTGTCGCCGCCGGCCCGCCACGCCCTCTACCGCGTGATCCAGCAGGCGCTCGACAACGTGGATCTCCACGCCCGCGGGGCCTCCAGCGTCGCAATCGTCGTGCGCAGCGCCGACCGACGGGTGCAGTTCTCCGTCACCGACGATGGCTGCGGCTTTAGCGAAGCGCAGCGCACCCAAGCCGAGGCGGCCGGTCACTTCGGGGTGCGCTCCATGCAGGCCAGGATCGGCTCGCTGGGCGGTGCGCTGACCGTGACCTCCGGGCCGAATGGCGGCGTTACCGTGCACGGCTGGCTGCCCTCCCCCTGATTTTGAGGGGTTTTCCCTCTGGCGCTGCGGCCGCGTTCGGACTATCATGCCTTCGGTGCGTCCTCCATGACGCCCACATACAAACGCAACGGAGGCCCAAATGTTCGCCAAACGAATTGCGCGCGTGTGCGCGCCCTTTGCCATCTGCGGGTTGCTCGCAGCGGTCATGCTGCTCGGACTGTCCTTCTCCCGTGTGGGAGCGGAATCTGGCGCAGGCACGAACGCTGCGGCGCGCTATGTCTCGCCTGCCGGCCATGACGCGGGCAATGACTGTGCCAGCGCTGCGGCGCCCTGCCGCACAGTGCAGCACGCAGTGGAGGCTGCCCAACCCGGCGACGAAGTTCGCGTGGCGGCCGGTACGTACACGGGTACAATGGCCGCTCCGGCGTCCACCGGCTTCTACTCAGCCACCGTCGTCATCACGAAGGAACTTGCCGCCCTGCTTGGCGGTTACTCGCCTGATTTTGCGGCGCGCCAGCCCGAGATCAATGAGACAATCCTCAGCGCCGCTGATGCGCCGCGCAAGTTCGTGGTATTCTTCTCCGAGGTCAACACAGTGGTAGACGGATTCACGATGACAGGTGCAACCGGGGCGTGTCCGACGGATTGCGCGGAGCTGCAGTATGGCGGTGGGGCCATTTGGGTGCGCGGCGGGGCGCCGACGCTCAGCCATAACCGCATTGAGGGGAACCGGGCGTACTACTACGGCGGTGGCATCTACGTCTCACGCGGCGCGTCGCCGGTCATTACAGGAAACGTAATCGTGTCGAACACGGCGCTCTATCATGTCGATGGGGGCGGGCTGGGCGGCGGCATTGCCGTGCGGTCGGCCTCTGCTGCTATCAGTGAAAACCAAATTCTGGCGAATACGGCAGATGTAGAGGGGGGTGGCGTATTCGTAGGCTGGGATGCTACAGTCACTGTCGCCAGCAACACCATTGCGCACAACCGAGTCATCAGTACAACGGCAGGACGCGGGGCAGGCATACGGACAATTGGCGACCGCACCCTGGTCAGTATTCTTCACAACGAGGTATATTCAAACACCATTCCCGCCGCCTTTGCGGGCGCAGGGCTTGATGTTGGTTCGTCGGCCACCGTGGAAGGCAACTATCTGCATCACAATCAGGGAGATGCGATTCTTGTGGCTGATTCAACACAGCCAGTGACGCTGACCAACAATGTGATTGCGCACAATGCGGGAGCTGGCCTCTGGATGACCAATTTCTCCCATGTTTCCATTGTCAACAACACGATTGCACGAAACTCCAGAAGTGGTATTGATACTTATGTAGTCGAGACAACACCCATAAGTCCATCGGTGGTGACTCTCTTGAACAACATCGTGGTGGGGAACAACTGGTGTGGGGTCTATGTTACAAATGAGAGAGGTGGATTGACCCTGATGGCTGATTACAACGATGTAGTAGACAATCAGGGCAACTTCTGCAATCTCCCGCCCTCGTCTGTTGGTGCGCACAACATCGCCGCCACCCCCCGCTTCGTCGATGCTCCGCACGGCAACTTGCGCCTCGCGTTCGGGTCGCCGGCGATTGATGCCGGAACGGCTGAACAGGCGCCCGCGCGCGACAAAGATGGCGTGGCGCGCCCGCAGGGCCGCGGCTTCGACATCGGCGCATACGAAGCGCCTGCGTCCCGATGGCTGTATTTGCCATTAGTGCGCCGGCCGTAGTCTCCTGTCGGTGCAAGGCAGCTGCTAACTGACATGATGTGCAAGCTGATGTGGGAGTAGCAGCAGACGCCACATCGCTCAAAGCGGGAGGCCATCGTGCAATACAAGACGACCCTCTTCGGTCTCCATCCCAAAGAGGTCATCGCCGATGTGATTCGACGCGGTAGCAGTACGGCCTTCAAGTGCGAGATCACCTGGCTGACGCGCACGGATGAGGAAATCCGCTTCAGCATCGAGGTGTGGCATCGCGAGTACGATCTTTACACCTGGTGCGAGACCGCCATGTTCGACTGGCCTGCGGCCGGGCAGTTTCCGTTCAGCAGCAGCGCCGTCGTGATGCTGCGCGATTGGCCGATCACCCGCTGGGCGTCGCCGGGCAAAGCCGGGCAAGTGGGCTGCGAGATCACCATCGAGCATCCCGAGCACGACATTTGCGCCCGCACGGTCAGCAAGGCGCTGCAAAAGCTGCTCGCGCCGGGGCGGTTGATCGTTGATCCAACCGATGCAGGCTGAGTTCAGCATCGGCCGTAGGATGACGCGGCTTACTGCGGCCTGGGACTGAAGTCAAACAGGCAAGTATCACAGGAATGCATCAAGGAAGGCATATGCTCACCATTGAAGAATGCGAAGACAACGTGCGAACCTGCCGAAGAGCAGGCAATGTCGAAGGCGAAGCCATTTGGCTCGGCGCGGTCGCGGCGCGCCATCGCGACTCCTATAACGGGAGCAAGGCGCTCGAGACATACGGCCAGGCGCTGCGTTTGTGGGAACGCCTGGGAAACCAGCGGAACATCGGTAGCACCTACCGCAGTATCGCCCTGGTGTATGAGGATGTTTTGCATGACCTGCCCAGAGCGATCGAGTATTGCAGGCGGGCGATAACCCTGGCTACCGGCGAGAACAAGACGTCCTATGAGTGGGATCTGCAACTGATGCTCAAGAAGCAGGCGGGAATCAGCTGAGCTGGAGTACAGCGTCTGCTCTGCAGAGAATCGTAGTACTTGATCAGGAGATTCCAGCATGTCGAAACTACCTCCCCCTTGGCGGCCAATCGGTGAGAAGGAAGGAGCGGAGTTTCTCGGCTTCGTGATCTTCCTACACCTTCTGCCGTATATCCTGATCGCTCTCATCATCATGGGTGTGATTATGGGTGTTGTTGGCGTTATCAGGGGAACTGCGAACCTGTTCGGAACCAATGTCAACATCGGCTCCCTGGGGTACTGCCCACCCAATTATGGCTGTCTCAAGGCGGTCCGGGTTGTGGGTCAAAACGGCATGTCTTTCAAGGCAGTGAGCGATAACGGGCGTTGGGTCGCGGTGTCCGGTTGGCGGGAAGGCTTCGGCAGCAATTTCGTCGTGCTGGACAAGGACAACCAGTACCAGCCCGCGCTGGAGTTCTCCATCAGCAGCAAGGTGGACGGGGTTCTGGGCGTGCAGAATCAGGATCTCGTTGCTTTTAGCCACGACGATCGGTACCTGGCATTAGTCTATACTGCCGACGTTGGGAGTTGGGTTGAGGTGTGGGATCTGACGGAGAAAGCGCGCGTACGCATCCTGGATCTCGGGCCGTGTGGCATCGGCCAGCTTGCCTTTCTGCCTGATGGCAGATTGCTGGGCAATAGCTGCGGTCTGCATTTGTGGTCCGCCCAAGGGGCCGAACACAAACAGACGCTAAACATGCAGTACAAATCGTTCGTGATGGGCGCTTCGGGTAGACTGGGATTGTTCGACGCCGAGAACCGCGTTTCAATTGTAGATCCGGACCAGCTCGACTCGGTCAGGCTGACCGTGACGCCTCAGATGGTCATGGAAGGCAAGCGCTACGAATTCAGGCGAGCGGCGCTCAGCCCTGATGGGCGTTGGCTCGCCCTGGCCGAGTACACGGCCGCTAGCAGCAGTGAGAAAGAGGCAATCTGGATCGAAATCTGGGACCTATCGAGCGGGCAAAGACTGAACCGTGTCAAGGTGGAAGTCAAGCCGTTGGACTCTGGCTCTCCCATGTTCTTCTCCCAAGAGGATCCATCCTGGTTGTATGTCCCGAGTTACGATACCTTCCAGGTTTACAACGTGCGGACGAGTCAAGTCGAGCGGCTGTTTCGCTTCAAGCGCTGGCCCAATCGGGTCGCGATGTTTTATGATGGTCAGGACATCCTCGTGACCGACGATACAGATGACGGCTACAAGGACCGGGGGCGCCTGCTCTTCTACAGCCCCCAGACGCAGATGGCGAAACGGGGGCCGCAACTCGACGACTCGACTGTCGCGCGCACCGCCACACCCGCGCCATCTCCCAGCATGGGCCGTGATGCCACCAGAACACCCCCACCCGCTTCGACGGTTTCGGCTCCCTTAACGACCACCACACCGGCCGCGCGCCCGCCTGACTGCACTGCGCCCCTCAAGGTTTATTGGAGCGCCAAACGGGGGGATATGCTGGAAACGGCGACTGCTGCTGGCGAAAGCGCAGCACGCGACGCCGGCTATCAGTTCGTCAGAATTGAAGGACACGTGTTCGCCAATGAAAAACCCGGTACTGTTCCTCTGAAGCTCTACTGGAATGAGCGTAGAGAGGATAACCTGGTGGCTGTGTCGCCAGCTGGCGAGAGATCAGCGCTCAATGCAGGCTACAAATTCATCCGCATTGAGGGCTATGTGTATTCTATTCAAGCAGAGGGCACAGCGCCGCTAAAGCTCTACTGGAGCGAAAAACGAGAGGACAACCTGGCAACGGCGACAGCAGAAGGAGAGCAGGCGGCGTTAGCAGCTGGGTATCAGTTTGTTCGAACCGAGGGATATGTCTGTCCGTAACGAGGAGATGCTACTATGACGTAGTTCGCAACCGGCAATGTGGCCTATAGCGCCCATCGCCTTGGCCAAACCATCGGCCAGAATGTTCTTGGAGAGAGATATCTGACAGATCAACATCGACTGCACCATTCGGATACTCGATGCCCGGTCAGGAGAGCTGCTCAAAACATTACGCGGTCATACGGAAGGCATCCAGGACTTGGCCCTCACGCAAGATGGGAAGACACTACTCTCCGTATCTCAGGACCAGACAATACGCTTTTGGCCTCTGGGGTAGGTATTTCCCGATTAATTCCTGAGAGTCGAATCCGCCGGGTGCCATCGTCATCACTGCTTTACTCGTACTTCCAGCCCTTGGTAGGGGCGAGCGTCCAGAACCATCACGGGTGCCGAAGTTGCACGATAGGTGTTGCCTGAGGCTGATGGTTGGGGGATGCATTACCTGTGTCCTGCGATACCTGAGTCATGCATGGTTCGCCCATCTCAACCTGCTTGCCAGCGCCGTATACCGCCGCCGCACCTTGTCGTTCCCCACCGCCGTCGCGATTGCCTTTGGATCCCCCACCAGCACCACCAACCGCCGCGCGCGGGTAATCGCCGTGTAGAGCAGGTTCCGCTGCAGCATGATGTGGTGGCTGTTCAGCACCGGCACGACCACGGCCGGGAACTCGCTCCCCTGCGACTTGTGGATCGTGATCGCGTACGCCAGGGCCAGCGCCTCCAGCTCAAACGCCTCATAACTGACCACGTGCCCCTCGAAGTCCACGGACAGCCGCTTCTCGTCGGGGTCTACGGTCAGCACGCGGCCGACATCGCCGTTGAAGACGTCCTTGCCGTAGTCGTTGACCGTCTGCATCACGCGGTCGCCTTCACGCAAGATGCGGCCAGCACCGACCTCCAACTCTCCCAGCCCGCCCCACTGCGGGTTCAAGGCGGACTGTAAGCGGCTGTTCAGGGCCGCCACGCCGGCCTCCCCGCGGTGCATCGGGCTGAGCACCTGGATCTCATCCAGGCCGAAGCCGAAGCGCGCCGGGATGCGCTCGCACACCAACTGCTCGATCAGCTCGGCCGCCCGGGCCGGATCGTCGGTGCGCGCCAGGAAGAAGTCGGTAGCCTCGGGATCATCGGTGACCGGCAGTTGGCCGCGTACAACCCGGTGGGCGTTGTCCACGATGTAGCTCCCGGCCGCCTGGCGGAAGATGGTGTCGAGGCGGACCACAGCGCAGGCGTCAGGGGACAGGCGACAGGCGTCAGACTGCCCCCTGTTCCCTGCCCCCTGACCACTGATGCCTGATCCCTGCCCCCTGCTCCCCGTCTCCTCGATCGCCGCGATCACATCGCGCAGCACGTTGCCGGCGCCGACGCTCGGCAGCTGGTCCACGTCGCCGACCAGCACCAGGTGGCTGCCCGGCCGGATGGCCCGGACCAGGCTGTAGGCCAGGAGCAGGTCGAGCATCGAGGCCTCGTCCACGATGACCAGGTCAGCATCGAGCGGGTTGGCCTCGTTACGGGCGAAGCTGAGCAGGCCCTCCTGGGGCTGGACTTCGAGCAGGCGGTGGACCGTCCGGGCCGCCTCGCCGGTCGCCTCGCTCAGGCGCTTGGCCGCGCGGCCGGTGGGACAGGCCAGCGCGACCTTTACACCGCTGGCATCGGCCAGCCGGATCACCGCGCCCAGGGTGACAGTCTTGCCGGTGCCGGGGCCGCCGGTCAGGACGGTCAGCGGCCGGGTGAAAGCCGCCTCCACTGCGGCCGCCTGGCGCTCGGTCAGGGGCAGGCCCGCGTTCCCCTCGGCCAACACCTGGCGCAGCAGCCGCCAGTCGAGGGTGCGGAAGGTCGCCAGCCGGTCGCCGCCGGCCCGCGCCAGCAGCGCCAGGCGCCGGGCCAGGCCGACCTCGGCGGTGTGGAACCAGGCGCGGTAGACGGCGTGCTCGGGTTCCGGCCCGGCGCCGGCCAGCGGGAGCCACTCCTCGACCAGGCCGTCTTCGTCGCGCAGGCGCTGCAGCAGGATCTGCTCAGCCAAAGCCGCGTCCACGCCGAGCAGAAGGACCGCCCGCGTTACCAACTTGTCGAAGGGCAGATACACGTGGCCTTCGTGGCCGGCCAGCTCCAGGGCGTGCGCCAGGCCGGCCGCCACCCGCTGCGGCGCATCGTGGGGCACGCCCAGCGCCTGGGCGATCTTGTCGGCCGTCTGGAACCCGACGCCGGGGATGTCGCGCGCCAGGCGATACGGATCGGCCTGCACCAGCGGGATCGTCTGGGCGCCGTATTCCTCGTAGATCTTGGCCGCCAGGCGCGGGGAGACGCCGTGGCCCTGCAGCCAGATCAGCGCGGTTCGGGCCGCCTGCTGGCTCTGCCAGGCCTCGGTGATGGCCGCCGCGCGGGCCGCGCCCACGCCGGGGACCTCCCGCAGCCGCTCGGGCGCGTGGTCGAGCACGCCGGCGGTGGCCATGCCGAAGTGGGCGACGATCCGCTCGGCGAGGACCGGACCGACGCCGGGGATCAGCCCGCTGCCGAGGTAGCGCTCCAGGCCGGCCAGGCTGGTCGGCGCCACCGGCCGGGTCTGGACCACCTTGAACTGCCAGCCGTAGCGCGGGTGCTCGGCCCAGTCGCCGAGCAGCTCCACCGTTTCGCCGGCCGCGAGGGGCGGCATGACGCCGACCACCGTCACGGCCTCGCCGTCATCCGGCTCAAGTTGGGCCACCGTGTAGCCGTTTTCCTCGCTGCGAAAGGTCAGCGAGCGGATCGTGCCGCTCAGCGTTTCAAGCATGTGACCGGCCAGGGGCGCGACGGCACTGACCGCGTTGGCCCGACCGCCCGGATATCGCTGTCAGATATAGATATGTCAAGTGGCGCAACATTCGTCTCACTGAAAAACCAAAAACCGGCCCATATGGGGTGCAGAATGCCCCACCGGGGGCGGTGCATGTGTCCGCATTTGGAGCAGGGGGAGCGATCAGTATCATCGAGACGCTGTCTCTGCAAGGATCGCACCCACTATCGACGTCTCAATCAGCCTCTCGTTCTTCCCAGTCGTTCTCACCATTCCACGGCGCAAGCCCAGCTGAAGCGCCTGGCGCGCCGATCTGGCTGCCGTACACGCCGGCCAGGAACGCGGCCCGCAGCAGTTCCGGGTAGGCCGGCGGCGTTTCGGCGGACCGGGCCGCCGACAGCGCCGGCAAGGCCGGCGGCACCGTGGGATCGGGGGGCACGTGATGGATCTCCCGCACCCGGTCATGGTAGATGTGGCGCTCGGGCTGCTGGTTGCTGCGCCAGGCGCGCAGCGGAAACTGCGCGGCCCACACCAGGCCGACCAGCAGTCCGCCGCCGAGCAGCAGAAAAGCCAAAGCTCGCGTCGTTGCCGCGCCCATCAACCACAGAGCGTAGATGACGCCCACGATCAGCGCCAGGGCGGCCGCCGCGCTCAGGAGCGCCAGGATGCGTGCGCTGTGACTCATAGGCCATCCTCCTCATCGCCGTTCTGCTCCCAGTAGGCTGCGTGGAGCCGCCGGGCCCGCTCGCTGCCGATGCCGAAGCGCGCGGCCAGCGCGCCCGCCGAGAGGCCTCCGGCCAACGCCTGCTCGATGGCCCGGTAGTCCGCCTCACCCAGTTCCCGCCCCGGCCGGCCGCGCGGATCGCGCTGGAGGTCGGCCAGGCGCACCACCAGCGGCAGCTCGGCGTCCAGCGAAGGCACGCGCTCGGTGCGCGGGAGCTGGCCGTACTGCAACCCGGTGATGAGCGGCGCCTGCAGGCGGGTCTCCGCGCCGGCGGTGATCAGCAGGAAGTCACCGTGTCCCAGCAGAAGGTCGGCCATGGTCCTCGCCCGACCGGCCGCGCCGAAGGTCTTGGTGGCGGTGGCCACCCGGCCCAGCAGCCGCGCCGTGAAGTTGGTCAGCGCGTCGCCCAGGCTCCGCGCGCCCGGCTGCTGGGTCGTGACGACCAGGTGCATGCCGGCTGCCCGCCCCACCTGCGCGATGCGGGTCAGGAAGCCTTCGACCTCGCCGTTCACCAGCAGCAGGTCACCGATCTCCTCGATGACCACCACCAGCTTCGGCTCGCGCTGGTTGGCGGCCAGGCGGCGGTCCATCTCCGTCGTCGCCCAGGCCAGGAGCCGGGCGCCATCCAACGGGTTGCTGACGATCGGATGGCGCAGGTGCGCCGACTTGCCAAAGTAGGGCGCCAGGTCGTGCCCCTTCTTGTCCACCATCACGAAGCCCAAACGGGCCGGCGGGTTCTGCACGGCCAGCCGGTAGAGCAGCCAGCGCAGCGCCACCGTCTTGCCCGAGCCGGTCGTGCCCCCGATCGCCAGGTGCGCGGTGTTCGGATCGTCCAGGTCGTACCACACCGGCTGGCCCGTCACCGAGAGGCCCAACGCCACGTACCAGGGGGTCGGCGGCCGGAACCGCTCGACCGCGGCCGCGCCGAGCTTACGCCGCTCCTCCGGCGCCTTGGGCACCTCGACCAGCAGCTTGCCGTGATCGCGCGCGATCCGGCAGGTGCTGCTGTGCGCGGCGAGCGCGACCGCGCTGGCGATCTTCT
>CAYYTK010000038.1:0-43219 GCA_964474695.1 uncultured Anaerolineales bacterium | reverse complement strand
AGCCAACCTCTGTGGGCGCCCCCGGGTCGGAGACGTCGATGATGCGCAGACCTCCGTTGGCGACGTAGGCGTAGTCCCCGGCCACCGCCACGTCACTGGCCGACCCCGGCGTGTCGTAGAAGCCAACCTCTGTGGGCGCCCCCGGGTCGGAGACATCGATGATCCGCAGGTCCCCTGTGGCGACGTACGCGTAGTCCCCCGCCACCGCCACGCCCACCACGAGCTGAGGCAGGATGCGGGTCTGGCCAACGATGGTGGGAGTGGCCGCGTTGGAGATATTTAGGATAAGCAGCCGGGGCCCGACACCGACGTAGGCATAGCTGCCCTGCACAGCCACAGCGGACGTCTCGCCGCCGATCTGGCCCACCATTTGTACGTTCTGCCCTTGCTGCTGGAGGGTTGATTGGCGCGCGGTGGTACCCGGTCCTTGAGCCAGAGCTCCCGACGTACTCAATATCAGGGCCAGGCTCACAACGAGAAAGAATTGCCCAGAGAATCGTGTTCTCATTCGCTCAGCTCCTCTCGATTCGTGTGATTGGGGAAAGGTGGCTAACGAATCAAGGATGCGCCATAGAGCCCAGCCGCTCCGCTGCCGTACAGTAGTAGAGGGGTCCAACTCGGTCATGGTTCCTCCTTTGGCGGCCGAGGGTATTGGCTGCCCGAAGTAGCGTTGGGCGGGTAACGTTGTTCCACATGCATTATCGCGCCATTTGGGACGCGTTTCAACAGCACTCTTGTGGGTTGATCTGCTGCGCGTGCTGAGCGGTCAGCTTCCTCCAAGAACCGCTAGCAGCCTCTTAGCGGACGACCAACGCCCTGTTTCCCCTAACCGGGTATTGAACTAAGCGCAAGGCGCAGGAATCACTCGCCCAGGAGTGCGTCGGTTGCGTTGTCGCTTAGGCTCATGCGCATGACAAAGGTGAGCCGCGACAAGGGCCTGGCGTTCAACCATTTTGCTGCTAATAGATCAGAGACGCCATGGTGACAAACCAGAGAAACCAGCCCAGCAGATAGATGCTGAAGGCCGCCAGTATCAATATGAGGCCAACCTTTGACAATGCGCGTCCATGCCTTGTACGGTTTCTTCGTATACCCAACCATGCGAATATCAGACCCACTGGTACACCAATAAGCACAACCGGAATCGATAGACCGAACAACCGATTCATCCAATCAGGCCCGTGAACTCCTCTATACTGCACTGAACTTAGAATAAGCAACTCCAGTGCGAACATACCGATTGCCAGTCCTACGGCGATGGAAGCATAGCCAAATACGCTTGGGAGGCCTAATGCGCGTTTGCTGCTGGGCTTTCCCTTGCTGGTGCCTTCGGGCAAAGCTTCATTGGGAGCCATCACAAGCCTCCTTCGCGGGTCTCTTCGCTGCACTACGCGAACTATCCGCTCGAATCTGAGTTGCTGGTGCAGACTATATCAAAATCCGCTCAATCTCATCCAGGCTGATGGCATCATTGGTACGGCCATACAACTTGGTCGTGCGCGGCGACTCGTGACCCGCACTGCGCATGTGCTGCGCACATCTAAAATTATACCACCATTCCGCAAGGGGTGGTTGAGGTCGGTAGCCCCACCCCCTGGCAAGCAACCCCACACATAGCACGCCCGTGCGCCAGGGCGCTTTCATGTTGCAGTTCACGGAGCAATCGGCAACCGGGTGTACGTACATCTGACGTGACACCGTCATTGCGAGCGGAATCCGGCCCGCTTTGCGCCGGATGGAGCGAAGCAATCCCCCTGGGAGAGATTGCTTTGCTTCGTTCCTCGCAACCGGGCTGTCGCCAGCCTCGCAACGACGCTTGCCTGAATGTCGCGTCGCCTGCACAATGACTTCGCCCTGGCCCCTACTTTGACATCGCACCGCAGATCGTTATAATAGCGCTTGTTGCGGGTATAGTTCAGCGGTAGAACGTCAGCTTCCCAAGCTGGATGTCAGGGGTTCGAATCCCCTTACCCGCTCCTGGTAACCCCCGGCCAGTTGCACTGGACCGGGGGTTTTGTTATGGCGTGACGGGACACGAGATTGACGTGAATTATCTGACGGCCGCCAGCCCTGTCGCAAAGATAGAGGCAACAGGCTCTTGAGGATCTGGGACAAGATCAGGTATACTATTGAGTGCATAGGGGCAGCATCCCGGCTGTAAAAACACCGCCAGGGTTGAGAGTCTGGGAACCGAGAAGATACGAACAGGCCCGGTAAAGGAGATTCCATGTCAAGACAATCCCTCGCCTATCGCAACCCATCTCTGAGCGTCGAGGAACGTGTGGCCGACCTGCTCGGCCGCATGACCCTGGAGCAAAAGGTCGGCCAGTTGATCATGTGGGACGCGCGGCCCGATGACTTGTCCTTCATCAACACCCGCCAGCCCGGTTCGCTCCTGCACATCCTGGGCGCAAAACTGAGCAGAGCCATGCAATTGGCCGCGCAGAATCGGCTGGGTATCCCACTGCTGATCGGTGAGGATGCCATCCACGGGCATTCGTTCTGGCCGGGCGCCACCATTTTCCCCACTCAATTGGCGTTGGCCTGTAGTTGGAGCCCCGAGCTGCTGGAGCGGGTGGGACGGGCGACGGCCCAGGAGGTGATCCCGACCGGCATCCACTGGACCTTCTCCCCCGTGCTGTGCCTGGCGCGCGACCTGCGCTGGGGCCGCACCGGCGAGACTTTCGGCGAGGACCCCTATCTGATCGGCGAGCTGGCCGCGGCGCTGATCCGCGGCTACCAGGGCCGGGGGCTGGACGACCCCGCGGCCATCCTCGCCACGGCCAAGCACTTCGCGGGCTATTCCGAGACGCAGGGCGACCGAGACGCGTCCGAGGCCGATCTCTCGCGACGCAAGCTGCGCAGCTACTTCCTGCCGCCCTTCGAACGCGCGGTGCGGGCGGGGGCCATGACCTTCATGACGGGTTACCAGTCGATCGAGGGCGTGCCATCGACCTGCAACCGCTGGCTGCTGACCGAGGTGCTGAAGGAGGAGTGGGGCTTCCGGGGTGTGGTGGTGACGGACTGGAACAACGTCGGCCGGCTGGTGATCGAGCAGAAGGTGTGCGCGAACTACATGGAAGCTGCGGTCGCCGCGGTGCGGGCCGGGAACGACATCATGATGACCACGCCGGAGTTTTACGAGGGGGCCCTGGAGGCGGTGCACAGCGGCAGGCTGGCCGAGGCGGAGATCGACGCGCCCTGCGCCCGGCTGCTGGCGCTCAAGTTCCGCATGGGGCTGTTCGAGAACCCGCGCGGGCCGGACCCGGAACGGACCGCGATCGAGATCGGCCGGCCAGAGCACCGGGCTGCCAACCTGGAGGCCGCGCGCCAGAGCCTGGTCCTGCTGCAAAACGACGGCCTGCTGCCGCTGGACCCGAAACAACTGAGGTCGCTCGCGGTGATCGGGCCGAACGCCGACGACGACCTGCAGCAGTTGGGCGACTGGTCGCTGGGCACCTCGCAGCACCTGCCGGAGGACGGCAAGCAACCGCGGGAGGTAACAACCACCGTGCTCGACGGCATCCGCGCCCTTGCCCCCGCGGGACTGGCCGTGCGCTACGAGCGCGGCTGCTCCATCACGGATGGCGACCTGTCGGGGGTGGAGGCGGCCGTGGCCGCCGCCGTGGCCGCCGACGCCGTGGTGGTCGTCGTGGGCGATCACCTGGACTTCATCGGCGAGACAAAGAGCACGGCCACACTGGAGCTGCAGGGCGGCCAGATCGCGCTGCTGGATGCCGTGCAGGGCGCACTGGAGAAGGCCGGCAAGCCGCTGGTGGTGGTGTTGGTGAACAGCAAGCCGCTGGTCCTGCCGGCCTCCGCGTTACGCGCCGCGGCCATCATCGAGCTGTTCAACCCCGGCATGGAAGGAGGCCGCGCGCTCGCCGAAGCGCTGTTCGGGCTGTTGAACCCGTCCGGCAAGCTGACCATCTCGTTCCCCGTGCACGTGGGCCAGCAGCCGGTGTTCTACAGCCAGGTGCGCGGCCAACACGGCGACCGCTACGCCGACCTGACCCAGGAACCCCGCTTCCCCTTCGGGCACGGGCTGAGTTACACGAAATACGCGTATGCCAACCTGCGGCTGGCATCTGCCAACCTGGCGCACGGCGAAACGGCGCGGGTCTGCGTGGATGTGGAGAACATCGGGCCCCGGGCGGGCGTGGAGATCGTGCAGGTCTACGTCAGCGACGTGGTCACATCGGCCACCTGGGTGGATAAGGCGCTGAAGGGCTTCGCCCGCGTGCAACTGGCGCCGGGCGAAAAGAAAACCGTGCAGGTCGAGCTGCCCTGGCAGGCCTTCGAGATCGTGAACGCGCAGGGCGCAAGCGTGGTGGAACCCGGCGAGTTCGAGATCCTGGTCGGTCCCTCATCACGGGACAAGGAGCTCCTGCGGGCGGTATTGACGATTACGAGCGCCGGGGCAGCGTAACTGCCGTTAGCCGCGCAGCTCGCCCGGCAGCAGGGGCAACAGCCCGACCGCCAGTGCGCCCCACAGCCCGATCAGGATCGCTTCGGCCGTGCCATATAGAAAAGGTCATCAGGAGGTTACCATGAGCCCCAAGCAGGAAACGCGAAAGTCCGACCAGGGCGCCCCCGAGGGATTCACGGACGAAGAACGCGCCGCGATGAAGGAACGCGCCAAAGAGCTGAAAGCCGAAGCACGTGCGAGCAAGAACAGGGCGGACGGGGAAAGCGACGTGCTCGCGAAGATCGCCGAGATGCCGGAACCGGAGCGCGCCATGGCCGGCCGGCTCCACGAGATCATCACAGCCAGCGCGCCGGTCCTCGCGCCGCGACTCTGGTACGGCATGCCGGCGTATGCCAGGGACGGCAAGGTAGTCTGCTTCTTCCAAAGCGCACAGAAGTTCAACACGAGGTACGCGACCCTTGGCTTCAGCGATACGGCGACCCTCGACGAAGGCGTGATGTGGCCGACCGCTTTCGCGCTGATGGAAATGACTGCCGCCGAAGAGAGCAGGATCAGCGCGCTCGTGAAGAAAGCGGTGAGCTGAGAGGTGCTAACGGTTTTGATCGGCGAACTTCCACCACAGATACGCCGCCACCCTATGTAACGCCCCCTCCAGTTTACGAAGTCACGCGCAGGCGGTAGCCGACCCCCGGCTCGGTGACGATGAAACTCGGCCGCGCGGCGTCCGGCTCAAGCTTGTGGCGGAGGTTGCTCATGTTGACACGCAGCAGGTGCGCTTCGCCCTCGTAGCCCGCGCCCCACACCTGGCTCAGCAACTGGCGATGCGTCAGCACCTTGCCGGCATGCATGACCAACGTCCGCAGCAGATCGTATTCGGTCGGCGTCAACTGCACTTCGCGCTCCGCTACCGTGACCAGGCGCTGTGCCAGGTCAACGGTCAACTGTCCGGCAGTAAAAACCGGCTCGGCAGCAGGGGAAGCCGCACGACGCAGCGCTGCACGCATGCGCGCCAGCAGTTCACCCATGCCAAAGGGTTTCGTGACGTAGTCATCGGCGCCCGCATCCAGGGCCGCGATCTTCGCGCGCTCCTGCTCTTGCACCGTGACGATGATGATGGGCACCGGGGTCCACTCGCGCAGGCGCCGGGTGATCTCGATGCCGTCGATGTCGGGCAGGCCCAGGTCAAGGATCACCAGGTCGGGCCGGTGGGTCGTTACCGCGGCCAATCCTTCCTGGCCGTTAACAGCCTCAAAGACGCTGTAGCCGTGTGCGGACAATGAGGTGCGCAGAAAGCGGCGGATGGCCGGTTCGTCATCCACTACCAGAACGCGCGGTCCGCCTTCGCTCATGGTTCCACACTCCCTGCTGTCGGAACTGGCGGCTCCTGCGGCAGCGCCAGGGTGACGACCGTGCCGCCGCCCGGACGATTCTCGGCCCAGATCCGGCCGCGGTGCGCCTCCACAATGCCCTTGCAGATCGCCAATCCCAGCCCCGTGCCGCCCGCGCCCGTAACCGGCCGCACGCGGTAGAACTTGTCGAAGATTCGCTCCAGATCCTCCGGCGGCACGCCGATGCCGTGATCGGCAACCGCGATCTGCAAGGCGCCGCCGGTCACGCGCGCGGCCACTTCGATGGGGCTGTCCGGCGGCGAGTACTTGAGCGCGTTGTCCAGCAAATTGACAAGCACTTGCGCCATCAATACGGCATCCATCGGCGCCAGCAGCTCCGCTGCGTCGACGGACACCGCCCGGCCCGCCAGCCGGCCGCCCAACCGGTCGAGCGCGGCGTTGATGACCTCCTGGACATCGCACGGCTCTTCGGCCGCCCTGAGCGCGCCCGCCTCGATGCGGGTCATATCCAGCAGGTTGCCCACCAGGCCGTTCAGCCGCTCTGCCTCCTCCCGGGCCATCGTGATCAGGCTGCGTTGCACGGGATCTTCCTGGCAGGCGCCGTCCTCTTCCAGGCTGGACAGCGTGCCGGTGATCGACACCAACGGCGTGCGCAGGTCGTGAGACACCGAGTTCAGCAGCGCTCGCTGCAGCTCCTCTGCCGCGCGGGCCAACTGCGCCTGCCGCGCCTGTTCGGCAAGCTCGGCGCGCTCGATCGCCAGGGCCGCCTGGCTGGCAAACACCTCCAGCAGGCGGCGCTGTTCCGGCGACAGATAGACGCCAGGATCGACCGGCTTGACCCCCAGGACGCCGATGACACCCCGAGCGGTCTTGAGCGGCATGAAGCGCGCCCGCGCATCCGCCAGCGTATCGGTGCCGCGGCCGGCCGGCTGTCCCTGCCTGAACGCCCAGGCCGCCACTGCAGATTCGTCCTCAGTCAGCGCGAAGCCCGGGCTCAGACTGCGCGGCTGCAAGGTCTCACCCGCTGCCAACAGAATGCCCGCCTCGCGGCCGAAGGTGTCGCCGACATGACGCACAACCGCGGCCAGGATGTCGTCCAGCTCACCAGCCGAAGCCAGGTCGCGGCTCAGCTCGTACAGGGCCACGGCCTGCGCCTCGCGGCGCTGCGCGGCCTCCGCTTGCTCGCGCGAGCGGGCGGCTAACGTGCTGATGACCAGGCCGACGACCAGGAGCCCCAGAAACGTAAGCAGATATTCCGTGTTGGCGACGGTGAAGCTGAGCCGGGGTTGGACGAAGAAGAAATCGAAGGCGAGCACGCCAAGGATGGCGGCCAGCGCGGCCGGACCGCGGCCCAGATAGATCGCCGCAATCACGACCACGGCGAGATAGAGCATCACCAGGTTAGTAGGCGAAACGAAGCGATGAACCGGCACGCTCAACAAAGTGGTCGCGCCGACCAAGATCACACTCCAAATGTAACGCTGCCAGCGATACCGCAGCGATTGAAACATAGGCACGGGTTATCTCCTTAACGGGGCGTCTGCTCCGCCACGCCAGAGCAATGCCATGCCTATTGTATCCTATTCCGCGCCAGGTTCAACTATCGCAATCTCAATTCTGCTCAAGCATGCCGGCAGGCTCCGGCGTGCTCGGACATAACCTATCCGCATCCTCTTGTGCCAGCAACGGATAGTGCCGACCTACCCAACGCAAAGCCAACACACAGGTTGCAACGGCAATCAGACCCAACAGGATCATGCGCAGCGTGTCCGACAACAACACCTCTTCATCCAACACAATTGCAGCAATCATCAGCGGCGCCAACGCATATAAGCCCCACCACTGCGGTTTTGAACGTGAACGACGCATCGCGTCCTCCTGACACCCAAAGTCAAAGATTCACTCATCAGCGTACTCCAAAACACGTCAATTGCGTGACAAGAAATGAGACGTCGAGGTCAAGAAAAGGTCAAGCCGTGCAAAAACCCCTTGACGCCAGCGCCGCGGCGGGAGTAGGATAGGTCAACATCTTTGATGGTTTGGGGGTATGAGCGAACGCTTATGCCCCATTTTTGTTGTCTTGGAGTGCAATCAAATAGGACTATGACTGTCATCGAACATGAAACAACGCCTCCGTTCATCCATCGAGAGGCGGACTATCAGCCGGGGCGCTCATGGCGCACCTGGCTCATCGGCCGGCCGCTGGCCACCGCCGACGCGCCCCACCAGGCCATCGGCAAGTTTGTCGGCCTGGCCGTATTCTCGTCCGATGCGATGTCGTCGGTGGCCTACGGCCCCCAGGAAATGATGTTGGTGCTGGCGGCAGCGGGCGCGGCCGGCCTGCGCTACGCCGTGCCTCTGGCCATCGGCATCGTGGCGCTGCTGACGATCTTGACCCTGTCGTACGAGCAGACCATTCACGCCTACCCGGGCGGCGGCGGCGCGTACATCGTGGCGCGCGATAACCTGGGCGAGCTTCCCGCGCAGGTCGCCGGCGCGGCGCTGCTGACCGACTACATCCTGACCGTGGCCGTGTCCATCTCATCCGGCGTGGCCCAGATCACATCGGCTTTCCCGAACCTCTATGTCTATCGTGTCGAGATCGCAGTGGCGCTGGTGGCATTGATCATGGTGATCAACCTGCGCGGGGTGAAGGAATCGGGCGCCATCTTCGCTGCGCCGACCTACTTCTTCCTGGCGATGGCCTTCCTGACGGTCATTGTGGGGCTGGCGCGTTATCTGACCGGCAGCCTGGGGATGGTGGCAAACCCGCCGGCGCTGGAACTGACGCACGGCCCACAAGCGCTGGCCCTCTTCCTGCTTTTGCGGGCATTCGCCAGCGGCACCACATCGCTCACCGGCGTGGAGGCAATCTCCAACGGCATCCCGGCGTTCCGAGAACCGCGAAGCCGCAACGCCGGCATCACCTTAATCTGGATGTCGTTCATCCTGGGCTCGCTGCTGCTGGGCATCACCTTCCTGGCGCATCAGGCCGGCGCTGTGCCTTCGGACAGTGGCGAGACCGTTATCTCCCAGTTAGCCCGCACCGCGTACGGCAGCCGCGGGGCGATCTACCTGGCCACGATCGTATCCACAACCCTGATCCTGATCATGGCTGCCAATACATCGTTTGCCGACTTTCCCCGCTTGAGCGCATTGGCCGCGGCCGACGGTTTCTTGCCCAGGCAATTGACCTACAAGGGCAGCCGGCTGGTCTTCTCCCGCGGCATCATGGCGCTGGCGGGCATCGCCGCGCTGCTCATCATCGCCTTCAAGGCCAGCGTGAGCGCCCTGATCCCGCTCTATGCCGTCGGCGTGTTCCTGTCCTTCACCCTCTCACAGACCGGCATGGCCCGCCGCTGGTGGCGCGCCGGCCATCTCGGACCGGGGCAGGAGGTCATCGGCCACGGCTCCACGCTGCGCTATGAGCGGGGTTGGCATACCAAGCTGATCATCAATGCCGTCGGCGCCGCCTGCACGTTGGTCGTCACGATCGTGTTCGCGGTGACGAAGTTCAGCGGCGGGGCCTGGGTCATCGTCGCCCTGGTGCCGGCATTGGTGCTGGTCTTCTCCCGGATTCACGCTCACTACAAGCACCTGGCCCACCAACTGACGCTGGAGGACTACGGCCCAACCCCGCGCATGAGGCGCCATCGGGTCATCCTGCCCATCGGCGGCGTGCATCGCGGCTCGCTCGCCGCGCTCGATTATGCCAGGAAGCTTTCGGACGACGTCACGGCCGTATATGTGGCGCTGGACCAAGCCGAAGCTGAAAAGGTGCAAGACAAATGGGAAACCTGGGGCGAAGGGGTCAGGCTGGTCATCCTTGATTCGCCCTACCGGCTGCTGGTCGAGCCGTTGTTGGCCTATATCGATCAGATCGACGCCAAGCGCCAGCCCAGCGAAACCATCACGATCGTGGTGCCCCAGTTTGTGCCGAAGCACTGGTGGGCAAACGCCCTGCACACACAAACTGCGCTCACCCTGCGGATGGCGCTGATGTTCAGACGGGGCATCGTCATCACGAATGTGCCTTATCAGGTAGATTGAGGGCCTGGGCCTGAGACGCACTTCGGCCCCCGGCCGGTTGCACCATGCCGGGGGCTTTTGTTATACTGGGCGCCATGCAAATACCTGAGCCTACCCAAGCATTGACATTCACAGCACGGATCATGCCACCCGCCGGCGAACGCGGACCAGCATACTGGTTCATCTTCCAGGGCGATAAGCTGTTGGTGCAGCCTCCGGCACAGGTGCCGCAAGCAGCCAGCCTCGATAAGCTGGGCGCGCCGCTAAACCAGGATGCGCGAGCACACTACCTGGGCTACGTGGAGGATGGGGGCGGCGCGCAGACAGACTGCTATTGCGCCGAGCTTGACTCTGAGACGCCGCTGCCCCCGGGCATGATCGCCGATGGGCTGCGCAGCCTCTATCCTCGCCTGGGCGATTTCCTCTTTTCCATTGCCGGACGAGGCATCCAGGTGGTGGCGTGGGATCGGACGCACCGCTTCTGCGGTCAGTGCGGTGCGCCGACGTTGGATGAGCCGCACGAACGCGCCAAGCGCTGCCCGGTCTGCGGCCTCATCGGTTACCCCCGGCTCTCGCCTGCCATCATCATCGCCGTGGTGCGCAAGTCAGAACAGGGAGATCGCCTGCTGCTGGCCCGCAACCACCGCTTTCCCGCAGGCCGTTACAGCGTGATCGCCGGTTTTGTCGAACCGGGCGAGACGCTGGAGGAATGCGCGCAGCGCGAGGTATGCGAGGAGGTGGGCCTCCGCATCAAGAATGTCCGCTATTTCGGCAGCCAGCCGTGGCCCTTCCCAAACTCGCTGATGATCGGTTTCACCGCTGAGTATGACGGAGGCGAAATCGCGCTGGAAGGAAGCGAGATCGCCGAGGCCGGCTGGTTCGCCGCCGACGCCCTGCCCGACATTCCGACGCGGATGAGCATCTCGCGGCGCCTGATCGACTGGTTCGCGGCGGGACAGCCCTGATCATCCCACCCACACCGACCGCATCGACAGCGAGCAATAATTGAGCCTGTCATTGAAGAAGCGCACCGGCTCCCCCGGCTCTTGCGCGCCGAGCACATAGAGCAGGGGCAAGAAGTGCTCGTTGGTCGGGATCGACAGGCTGGCGTTCCGGCCCCAACGGGTGTAGTCGACGATGGCCGCGTGATCGCCTGATACGATCAGCCGACGCAGCGTCTCATCGAATTCCGCCGCCCAATCATATGCGCCATCTTCGTCCTCGAAGCAGGCCGCGTACAGGTTGTGCACCATGTTGCCGCTGCCCATGATCAGCACCCCGCGACGCCGCAGCGGCCTGAGCGCCTGGCCCACAGCGTAATGAAAGGCGGGCGGCTGAGTGCGATCCAGGCTCAACTGCACCACCGGGATATCGGCCAGCGGGAACATGCGGAGCAGGACCGACCACGCGCCGTGATCCAGCCCCCAGCGCGTGTCAAGGCCCACACTGACATCCTTGACTGTCGATTGCACGAGCTGCGCCAGCTCCGGTGATCCGGGCGCGGGGTATTGCTGCGCATAAAGCTCACGCGGGAAGCCGCCGAAATCGTGGATCGTGCGCGGCCGCTCTGCGGCTGTGACCTGCGTGCCGATGGTCTCCCAGTGGGCCGACACGCACAGGATCGCCTGCGGCCGCGGCAGAGCCGCACCGGCCTGGGCCCATCCCCGGCTGAAACCATTGTCCTCGATCGCGTTCATCGGGCTGCCGTGCCCTACGAAAAGCACAGGCATCTGCTCGCTGGATTCGGGAAAGTCCGGCTGAAATGATGGCATCTGATTTTTCCTTGGAATAGGCTAACCGAGATGTGATCTCTCGCAGGCGCGACCGTACTCTATACCCAAAGGTGTGTAATGGCAAGATGGCAACACCGGAATGAGGTTATGATCGGGCAGCTTGCAAAAACGCCCCTGCCCGTGTACACTCAGCCCGACCGCCACCATCGATGGAGCACCCATGCAACAGCGAAACCGCCGCGGCTCACTTACCACCACTTTCTGCCTTGTCCTGATCCTGCTATGTGCGATAGCATTGCTGTCCCCGGCGCCAGCAACCGCCGCGCCCCCGCGGCCTGAGGTCGCCGTCTACTACGCCGGGCCGGATGGCGGCGTGCGGACCGCGTTGACGCTGGCCGGGTTCCGCATGGTGACCGATCCTGCGGCGGCGGCGGTGCTGGTGCTGAACGGCGCGATCCCGGACCCGGCCGCACTGTCCGGCCAGGTGCGCGGGGGAGCCGGCCTGGTGCTGATCCTCGGGCCGGACGTCAGCGCGGCCGAAGCGAGCACGCTGCTTGAGACGCCGGTCACGCTGGCGCCCGCAGCCGCAGCCCTCAGTCTCGACCGTGCGGGCGGCGCCAACGATCCGCTGGTGTCCGAAATCCTCTGGAACAGCGCGCCGCAAGTGCGCGAGCGGCGCGCCCTGACCGGCGCGGCTCTCGCACCATTGGCCGCCGGATTCGGCGCCGACGAGCTGATCCTGGGCCGGATGAAGGTGGGCCAGGGGACGGCCTTCGTGCTGACCCCCACCCTGGCGGACGCCAACCCCCAGTTCCAGCAGTGGGCCTACTTCAACTACCTGATCTATCACCTGGTCACGGCCGCGGCCGGGCAAAGCCCGCTCGCTTTTGCCGATTATCCCGGGTCGCCGGTGCCGCACGCGGCCGAGCGGGCCGCCATCTTCGGCCTGCTGGGGTTGATCCTGGCCACCGTAGCCGGCGCTTTCCTGTTGGTGCGGCGCTACAGCCTGCGCCACCCGGAGGCGATCGACTCGCTGGTGAGCGATCGCACCCGCTACGCGACACGCGAGGCGGGCACCGATTGGGAGGAGGTCGGCTTCCACCGGCCCCTGGGGGGCTTCCTGCTGGCGCTGATGGTGGGCCTGGTGCTGTTTGTCCCGCTGATCATCTATCAGAACCTGGTCCTGCCGGTCTACGTGCTGCCGTCGGCGCAGGCGCTGGGCATCTGGGGCCGCGTGACGCAGTTTTTCAACGTGGCCTGGCTCTTCTTCGACATGGGCACCAGCGCGGCGTTCATCAAGTTCATGGCCGAATACCGGGTGAAGGACCCGCGTAAGGGCATCATGTTCGGCCAGGTGTTCGTCTGGTGGCAGGCCCTCTCCGGCGCGGTCCAGATCGCGCTGGTCGTCGCGCTGGCCAGCACGGTCGTGCCCCGCTCGGCCTATGCGCTCTACGCGTGGAGCGTCATCCTCCATTCGTTCATCCAGATCCCCGGCTTCTATCAGATCTTCCGCCACGCGCTGACCGGCCTGCAGCGCTTCGACTACGCCCAGATCCTGGACCTGGCGCTGCAGGTCGCGCTGCCGATGGTGACGCAGATCCCGATTGTGCTGCTGATGGTTGCCTGGGGCCGGGGCCATCCGGTCTTCGGCTCGGCGATGGGCGGGCTGTTGGGGCTGGGGCTGGCAGCTTACGCAGCCGAACTCCTGACCTTCCTGATCGGCTGGCGGCTCTACCGGCGGCTGGGCTACCGGGTGCGGGTGCTCTTCATGGCGCACTTCGACCGTGAGGTGGTTAAGCGCAGCTTCAGCTTCGGCGTCTTCGAGATGCTGGGGTCCCTCGCGTGGGCCGGCGGCCAGGCGGCCGAGATCGCTATCACACAGACGCGACTGGCCAACTACACCGAGATTTGGGGCAACTGGATGGTCGCCCAGAACTTCGTGTTCGGATTCAACGTCCTGGCCACCTTGTTCAACAACGTGATGCCATCCATCTCGGAAGCGATCTCCCACGGCCGCAAGCTGCTCAGCCAGTATTATGCAACTCAATCGTACCGGTGGGGCGGCATGATCAGCGCGTTCATCGGCGCGGTGCTGCTGGCGGTCGCCGACCGCTTCATCCTGGGCGCGTCCGGGCCGGAGTTCGTGCGCGCGGCCAGCTACGCGATCCCGCTGATCCTCTGGGGCGCCATCCAATACCCCTCATGGGTTGGCGATAACGTCCAGCTCGCGGCCAACCGGCCCTACCTCAAGACCGCACTGGTCGCGGGAGAACAGGTGCTTCGTGTCGTGTTGGCGCTGCTCCTTCTGGAGCGCCTGCAGATCAACGCGTTGATCATCGCCTATTTTGTGGGGTTATTGAGCAAAGACTTCGTCGGTTATGTCATCAACCATCGAATCTGCTTCCCGCAGCGCTTCTACCCCTGGCAGTCGCTGATCGCGCCGCTGCTGGCCGGCGCCGCCCATTACGCCGTGCTGCGCTGGCTGGGCGGACTGCTGTGGCACGGCGACCAGATCAGCAGCGTGCTGCTCTTCTTCGTCGGCATCCTGCTCAGCTTCCCGCTCTTCGCCTTCCTGTATGCCTTCTTCGGCGGCTGGGACGACGGGAGCCTGGCCGAGTTGCGCCAGGCGGTCGACCTGTCCGGCATCGCGCGGCCGCTGGCGCTGATCTTCCGGTCCGCGTCAGCCCTGGGCGCGCGGCTCAGCCCATTGCACAACCGCTTCCCGATTGACATCCGGGCCGCCGCGCTGGAAGAGGCCCGAGCGCTGACCAAGGAGCGCGTATCGCTGTAGGGTGCTCATGTAACGCAATCCGCTGGATTGCGACCAATGACCTACCATGCTATCTCGAAAACTCCCTTTTCTTACCCCGAACCTGCGCTGGTTCATGGCCGCGATGGTGTTGGCCAACGTGGCGAGCGAGATGTTGTTCGCGCTGCTGGCGGTGTACCTGGGACGGCTGGGCGCGAGCGCGGCGCAGATCGGGCTGACCTTCACCCTCGCGTCGATCGTGCCGCTGGTCTTGCAGATCTTCGGCGGCTGGCTGTCCGATTCCATCGGCCGGCTGCGCGCGATCGCCATCGGCGCGCTGGGCGGCTCGCTGGGCTACATCGGCATGGCGCTGGCGCCCACCTGGCAGTGGGCTGCGTTGGCGCTCGCACTGGAGTACATCTCCGGTTCGCTGGTGGGGCCCAGCTTCGGCGCATACATCGCGGATCAATCGGCCGAGGACGAGCGGGGCCGGGCGTTCGGCCTGGTCAAGGGGATCTTCCTGGTCGTGGCGGTGATCGGCCCCTGGCTGGGCGGGCTGCTGGCCGACCGCTTCGGGTTCAAGGTCATGCTGAACACCGCGGCCGTGATGTATGTGTCGGCGGCGCTGCTGCGGGTCTGGATGGCGCTGGCGCCCCGCTTCAGCGAAGGCAAACGGGCCGAGCTGCCACCCCTGCGCACCCTGCCCGCCAGCTTGCGCACCATCGGCGGGCTGATCCTGGCAGGCGGCCTGGTCACCTGGATCTTCGTCACCGACGGCGTGCGAGACACCGCATACAGCCTTTCGGGCGAGCTGCTGCCGCTCTACTTCGAGCGGGTCGGGGGTCTGAGCGCCGCGCAGATCGGCCAGGTGGTCGCGCTGCGCGGGGCGGCGATGATGCTGGTGGCGCTGCCGGCCGGCTGGCTCTCGGACCGCCGCGGGGAACGGGTCACGATCCTGGCAGGCTTTGCAGTGCAGTTCGCGGCGTTGGTCTTCTTGCTGCTGGCGCGCAGCCCCTGGAGCTACGCCGCGGCCAACCTATTGCTGGGCATCGGCTTCGGCCTGGTCATCCCGGCGTACGACAGCCTGATCTCTAAGGCCGTGCCCGGTAAGATGCGCGGGGTCGCGTTCGGGCTGTTCTGGACGAGCCTGGGGTTGATCTCGCTGCCCGCGCCGTGGCTGGGCGGCCAGTTGTGGGAGCGGCTCGGCCCGCGCGTGCCGTTCGCCATCACGGCAGTTGCGCTGCTGCTGGCCATGCTGCCGGTGTGGCGCAAGTTCCGGCTGACGGAGACGCCATCGGACGCGGATAAACGCGGATAAACGCGGATCAAACAGGAATTCTAGATGTAGCCACAAGGAAGCATCCTGAGCGGAGCACGGCGGCGCCCTGAGCGAAGCATCGCGTAGCCGAAAGGCCGTCGTGCGGAGTCGAAGGATGCGGTCCACCTTCTATGTTGGCGCTTTTGTCAAATCCTGAGTGGCAGGCGCAAAGGGCTGAGCGACCCTGACAGGGACGCTTGGCCGAACACACAGGCTGCGACAAAAGCACCAAAACAACCGGCGGCCGGTGTGGCTCCCTGCGTTTCCGATCCCAGGACAATCCGTCCCGGATCGGCTGGCGGCGCCCGTGGCGTCGGACACACTGTGTCCCGAACAGCCTTCTATCCGTGCTGATCGCGGGGTCAACCGGATCAGACACCTGGTACTGTGTGCGCCCAGGAACGGCGGTCTCCTGGTGAGCGGCTCCATCTGACGCGCGGTTCCGGTGAAGGAAACCCGGTGGACAGCACGGCACGCTCACACCAGAAGCAGGTACGCAGGTCGAACCGATGGTTCAAGCGGCAGTTGGTTTGAGGGCCGCGCCCTCCGGCAGCTCACCGCTTTCCAGGTAATGCCAGAGCGCGATCAGCAGCTTACGCGCCAGCGCCACAATACCGATCTTATGGAGCCGCGTGCTGCCGGCAGCAAAGCGCTCTTGGTACCACTTGCTCAGGGTACTGTCGGGCTGATGGCGCAACCAGCCCCACGCGATTTCGATGGCCATGGCCCGGATCAAGGTGTTGCCAGCTTTGCTAATCCCTTGTTCATGGTCCTCGTCGCCGCTCTGGAAAGGCGTGGGCGTCAGACCCGCCAGCGCACCGATCTCGCGGCGGTTATGGAAGTCGCGCCAGCCGAAGAACTCCATGACGTAGAGCCAGGCGGAGTTCTCACCGATGCCCTTGAGTTGTAGGAGTTGGCGCACCTGGACCATGCAGGCTTCCTGCGACTCGCGGATCGCCGTGCGGCGTTCCGTTTCCAACGCCAGGATCTGCTGATGCACGAACTGCCAGCAGGTGAATTCGCGTTGCAGGCGCGCCAGCAGACCGGCCGGCAAGGACGCACCATCCCAAAGGCGCAATGCGGGCAGGTGGGTCAGAAATTCGTCGTTCACGGTCAAGTGGATGCCCTGGCCGACCAGCAGGCCCTTGATGCGGTTGACGTAGCGCGTGCGTTCGCCCTTGAGTGCCAGCAGTTGGCGGTGCAGATGGCGCTGATCTTCGGCGGCCAGGCTGGGGACTTGTACCACGCTCCAGACGCGCGTCTCACCGCCGTGGTAGCGCAAGAGCATCGTCCCTAGTTTTTCGACGTCGAGGCGATCGGTCTTGACGTGCTTGCCGCGGCGGCTGACCTCGATGCTGGCCGAGTCTACGACCAGGTTGCTGATGTGCTCGCTTTCGAGAAAGCGGTGCAGCCAGAAGCCGTCCCGGCCGGCTTCATAGCAGCTCACCACCGGTGCAGCAGCGGGCAGGCCGAACCGCTGCTTGGCGAGCGCGAGCTCCTGCTTGAGCGCGGTCGTGTCACCGGCGGTAATCTTACGCTGACGCGGGGGTTGGCCGAGGCCGATGGTGAAGCCCAGCTTCCAGTCCTGGTCGCTCAACTCGAAGGCCAGGTAGAGGGTTGGTTGTGGGTTACGCGCGGTGGCGTGGATCGTGGGTTTCATGGTACACTCCTTTCTGCCAGGCAGCTTATCAGGTTTGCCGCGTCGGTTCAAGCCCTGTGCATAGTATCTGACGCCGCTCCGGCGCCCTTCGACTGCGTTCCGGCCCCACCGATGGCCGGAACTCCGCTCAGGGTGCCTGTGCTCTCGTCCGCATCGAGAATTGCTGTGGATCAGATCGGCGAGTTGTTCTCGCATAGGCTTTTGGTGATGAGTCCCGAGTAACCAGCCGATAGACACTGCATCTAATACATGGCATATGGCATATAATGAACATCGCACATCGCGGAGTGAGCATCCTCAGATGCGAACGGGGCGACATCTGAGGATGCCGATCTCCGATTGTCTGTATTTTACTGCATACCAACTGTGAGGAGAGCGTAATGGGTTCAGGACAACATGTGATCGAGGTCTCCGAGGCGAATTTTCAGGCTGAGGTGATAGATCGTTCCCGGCAGACGCCGGTGGTGGTGGATTTCTGGGCCCCGTGGTGCGGGCCGTGCCGGATGTTGGGGCCGGTGCTGGAGAAGCTGGCCGCGGAGTACAACGGCGGCTTCGTGCTGGCCAAGATCAACACCGACGAGGACCAGAGATTGGCGATGCAGTTCGGGATTCAAGGCATCCCCGCGGTGAAGGCGTTTCGCGACGGCAAGGTGGTGGCGGAGTTTGTCGGTGCGCAGCCCGAGTCACAGGTGCGCCAATTCATCCAGCGGCTTAGGCCGGCGCGGACGGCTGCGGAGCAAGGCCCGGACGCAGCCGCGCTGTTGGCAGCAGGCCGCTACGCCGAGGCCGAGGCGGCCTATCTCAAACTGGGGACCGGAGCCCCCGCGGCGCAGGCGGCCAGGTTGGGCCTGGCCAAGGCGCTGCTGGGGCAGGGCAAAGGCCGGCAGGCCGAGCCGCTGCTGGCTGGCCTGAGCGATGGACCCGAGGCCGCGGTGGCGCAAACGCTGCTGCCCCTGGTCAGGCTGCTGGCTTTCGTCCCGTCCGAGACCAACGGCGGGGGTGAGATCGCGGCGCTCTATCAGCAGGCAGCACTGGCGCTGGCAGGCAGTGACCTGCGCGGGGCGATGGACGCGCTGCTGAACGTGCTGCGCCGCGACAAGCGCTACCGCGACGGCGAGGCGCGGCAGGCGATGCTGGCGCTCTTCACCTTGTTGGGCGATGAACATCCGCTGGCGCGCGAGTATCGGGCCAGGCTGGCGTCAGTGCTGTTTTGAGCCAGTGATAATGGGGTGATCTCAACTTGGAAACCCTCTCGTTGTTGATCCTCGCCGGCGGCCGCAGCCGGCGCATGGGTCAGGATAAGCTCTGGATGGTGCTGGACGGCGTGCCGCTGGTCGAGCGGGCTGTCCGACGCGTGCTGCCGCTGGCGGGCGAGGTGTTGTTCAGCAGCCGGGGCGAGGCACTCCCAGAAGATTCCGAACGAGGAGAGGTCGATTCCGGTCGGAGTGCCTCGCCCCTACAGGCACTGGCCGACCGCCTCGCCGCGGACGGCACCCCCACGCGCGTCGTGCCCGACATCTACCCCGCCGCGGGGCCGCTGGCAGGGCTTCACGCAGGACTGACGGCGACGCGCTGCGACCTGCTCCTGGCGCTGGCGGCCGACATGCCGTTCGTGAACCTGGCATTGATCGAGTGGATGATCGGCCTGACCGAAGGCTTCGATGCGGTCGTGCCGTTGATCCCAGGACGGGATGGTGAGCCGGCCTGGGAGCCGCTGCACGCGCTCTACCGGCGAAGCTGCCTGCCGGCAGTTACGGCCCGTTTGGCCGCGGGCGAACGCCGCGTCAATTCCTTCCTGCCGGATGTGCGCGTGCGCGCCGTGACGGCCGAGGAAATTGCAGCCCACGATCCCACCCGGATGTCATTCTTCAACATCAATACCCCGCAGGATTGGAGGACTGTGCAGCGCGCACAAGCGGGACAAATCTTGTGATATAATAGCGGCAGTCATTCGCACAAGGAGGTTGACTGAGTATGGAAACCAAAAAAGATCGAACTGCCGTAATTGCGCTGATCGCCGGCGGCATCGCGCTCTTGCTGGGGCTGTGCCTGGGAGCGCTGTCCGGCGGAGCTGTCGGCTTCCTGATCGGCCGGCAGGCCAATGAGCGCGCCCTGCAGCGCACCGTCATCGAAAGCGAAGAGGCGCCCGGCCTGCAGCCAGAAACGCCCGCGCGGCCGGAGCTCCCGGACCTGATGAACGGTAACGGTGCGCTGGTCCGCGAAGTCGTCGCGGGCTCACCGGCTGCCGAAGCCGGCCTCGAAGCCGGTGACCTGATCACCGCTGTGAACGAGATCCCCATCGACTCCGATCACCCGCTGGCGACCGTGGTGGGCACTTTCCAGCCGGGGGATCGCGTTGAGGTGACCGTCATGCGCCTCACGAAGGAGCTGACCATCAGCCTGACTTTAGGCGCATCGCCCAACAACCCAAAGCAAGCCTATATCGGCGTCTATTATGTCGACATTTCGACGCTGAGACCACAGCCGAACGACTAAGAATCAACTTGTTAAGAAAGAGCAAAGGCCCTATGGGTTTCTGATCCCTTAGGGCCTTCTCGTTGTCTTCGCGCTACAAGCCAGCGGCTTGTGTTACACCGGGCATAAGCCAGCGGCTTGTGTTACACCGGGCACAAGCCAGCGGCTTGTGTTACATTCAGCTCACTTCTCCGAGCAGGATCGCCTTCTTCACCTCGCCGATGGCACGCGTGATGTCGATCTCGCGCGGGCAGGCTTCCACGCAGTTATAGACGGTGCGACAGCGCCAGACGCCGTCGGCCTCGGCCAACAGCGCCAGGCGCACCTGTGCACCGTGGTCGCGATCATCGAAGATGAAACGATGCGCCTGCACGATGGCCGACGGGCCGAGATAGCTATCGCTGGCCCAAAAACTGGGACACGACGTGGTGCACGCCGCGCACAGGATGCACTTCGTGGTGTCGTCGAAGCGCTCGCGCGCCTCGATGCTCTGCAGGCGCTCGGTGTACGGCGGCGGTTCGTCGTTAATCAGGTACGGCTTGATGGCGCGATAGTGTCGGAAGAACGGCTCCATATCCACCGTCAGGTCTTTGATGACGGGCAACCCGCGAATCGGCTCCACGACAATCCGTTGGCCCAGGTCTTTCACCAGGACCTTGCATGCCAGGCGGTTGCGGCCGTTGATCACCATCGCATCGGAGCCGCAAATGCCGTGGGCGCACGACCGGCGGAATGTCAGGGTGCCGTCCTGGTTCTCCTTGATGCTTACCAGCACGTCGACCACCCGATCCCACGGCTGCGCATCCAGCGCATACTCGGCCCAATATGGCTTGCGATCCTTTTCCGGGTTGAAACGGCGGATTTTGACCTTGATATTCATGGCTGCCCCCACGGCTAGTAGACGCGTTTGGCTGGCTTGTATAGGCCCAGCCGGACTGGCTTGTAGTCCAGGCGAATCGTCCCATCAGGCTCACGGTAAGCCAGCGAGTGTTTGAGCCAATTGACATCATCGCGCTCGGGGTAATCTTCCCGCGCGTGCGCGCCGCGGCTCTCGGTGCGGGCCAGGGCGGCGACGGCGGTCGCCTCAGCCAGGTCCAGCAGGCACCCCAGCTCCCAGGTCTCCAACAGCTCCGTGTTCCATCGCACGCCCTTATCCATGATCGCCACCCGAGCGAAGCGCTCCTGCAGGGCCTTCAACTTCTCGACCGCTTCGCTCAGCAGCTCCCGTGAGCGAAATACGCCAACGTTGTCCATCATCAGGACGCGCATTTCCTTGCGAATCTGCCCGGCGGATTCGCTGCCCGCCCCGGCGGCCTCATTGTGGCGTAGGTGTTCCAACTGGGCTCGCGTGTCGGCGTCGGGGTCAGGCGGAAGCGCCGGCCAGTCCACGCTGTTGGCATAGATGGCAGCGTTCACGCCCGCTCGCCGACCAAAGACCAGGATGTCGACCAGGGAGTTGGTGCCCAGGCGGTTGGCGCCGTGCACCGAGACGCACGCGATCTCGCCTGCGGCATAGAAGCCCGGCATCGGCGTGTCCTTCGGATCTAACACCGTACGCGCATCGTTGTCGGTGGGAATGCCGCCCATGGAATAGTGCGCCGTCGGCTGGATCGGCATCGGCTGCTTGACAGGATCAACACCCAGGTAGGTGCGACAGAAGTCCGCGATGTCGGGCAGCTTCTTCTCGATCTCGGCCGCGGTGATGCGCCGCGGGGAGCCGTCCGCGTTCTTGATGCCATCCTCATCGAAGTACCGGTTCACCGTCTCGGGGCGCACGTCCAGATAGATGTAGTCCTCGCCGTTGACGCCCCGTCCCTCGCGAATCTCCAGGTAGATTGCGCGGGAGATGACATCTCGAGAGGCCAGGTCCTTCACAGTAGGCGCGTACTTGGGCATGAAACGCTCGCCCAGGCCATTGATCAGCACGCCCCCCTCGCCGCGCACCCCTTCGGTGATCAGGATTCCCAGCCCTTTGATGCCGGTTGGGTGAAACTGGAAGAACTCCATGTCCTCCAGCGGCACGCCGCGCCGGAAGGCAATCGCCGCGCCATCACCGGTCAACGCATACGCGTTGGAGGTGATTTTCCAGATCCGGCCGAAGCCCCCGGTCGCGACCACCGTGGCCTTGGCATGAAAAGTATGGATCTCGCCGCTGTCGATGTTGACGGCCACCACGCCCGCCACCTGACCCTGGTCGTTCACCAGCAAATCCACCATCTGATACTCATCATAGAAGGTGACGTCATTCTTGATGCACTGCTGGTAGACGGTCTGCAGGATCATATGGCCCGTGCGGTCGGCCGCGTGGCACGCGCGGCGCACCGGCTTCTTGGTGATGTTGTTGGTGTGGCCGCCGAAGGGGCGCTGCGCGATCCGGCCATCCGGCGTGCGATCAAACGGCAGCCCCATATGCTCCAACTCGTACACCATGCCTACTGCTTCCTCGCACATGATCTTCACGGCATCCTGGTCGGCCAGGTAATCGGAGCCCTTGATGGTGTCGAAGACGTGCCATTCGGGGTGATCCTCTTCCAGGTTTCCCAGCGCCGCGCCGATGCCGCCCTGGGCGGTGCCGGTATGCGAGCGCGTCGGGTAGAGCTTGCTGATCACGGCAGTCTTGGCGCTCCGGGAGGCGTACAACGCCGCCATGAGGCCGGCGCCGCCTGCGCCAATGACGATGACATCGTAACGATGAAGCATAGGTCGTTTGGCTCCTTTTTCGGAAGGCCCTCTTTCAGGCGCAAGCTACTGGTTGCTGAACACGAAAATCACGTAAATCGCCGCCGCCGCCATGAAAATCCACAGCGCCAGCAGCAGCGCCTCCAGCCAGCTCAGAAGCAATGGATGCCGCACGTAGTCCCGCAAGATCGCGCGCAGGCCATTGTAGGCATGCACCGCCGCGAATCCGATCAACACGAAGGCGTATGTCTGCCAGACCGGGTTCGAGAAGTTTGGGTAGACTTCCACGTCGCTCGACTGGACGTGAAACGAAATAGGGAAAAAGGACCAGCGTATTTGTGCGCCCGCATCCAGCTTGCCGTAACCGCCGACCAGATTGGCGTAGACCAGGCCGAACGCACCCAGCAGCAAGAGCAAAACGCCGCTGATGCGCATGAAGAACCACATGAAAGCTTCGGACTTGCTGCCAAGCGATACACGACGGGTGGCAGGTGCATGTGTAGGCATTGACCCCTCCGTTACTTAATCGTGACACCCATGGCGATCAGGGCGGCAGGCAACAGGAACATCGGCAGGAACAACGCCCACTGCACCCACATCGCTTCCCGGTTGAAACGGTGCAGCGCCGGCCACATGTCCAGGATGACGATGCGCAAGCCGTTGGTGGCGTGGTAGAGCACACAGAACAAGACGAAAATCTGCACCGGCGCCAGGGCGTAGAAGGTAGTCAACGCATTCGCCACCTCATTGGTAGCGCCGGCAGTGGTGGCGTAGACCAGAAACGCCATGATCAGGTGCATCCCAACGAAGATCACGATGCCGAGCGCACTGATCCGGTGCAGCAGCCAGGCGATCATCGGCTGGCCCCCGCGATAGGCTAATGCCTGTGGCAGCGTGACGCGTGCGTTTTTGCTCATAAATCCACTCCGTCAGTTGTTCTGCGCGCCCTGGTTGATCCAACGCTCGATCAGATCGATCTGCTCCTTGGCCAGCGGCCGGCTCGGCGGCATCTGACCGCCGGCATCGCTCTTGATGCCGTGCAGCATCTTAGCCAGGAGGCTGTTAGCTGCATCGCCGGCTACGATCACCGGCGCATTATCGCCGCTGGTCATGGTGTTGGTGTAGTCGACCATGCTATAGCCGCCCTTCTTGCGCGCGCCGTGGCAGCTCAGGCAGCGTTTGTCGAAGATGGGCTTGAGATGCTGCGCGTAGCTGGGCGTCTCGATGAGGACCAGCGCCGCGAGATCACCCTCGGTCGCGGTCTCCTCGCTCGGCGCCCAGGCCCGGATGAACTCGACAATGGCCCGGATGTCGGGATCGGTCAGCGCGCCGCCGTACTTCAACCCGAACGGTGACATGCCCAGGGATTCCCAACCGTAATCGATGACGTTGAAGATCGGCTCCTCGGGGTGCGTGGCCAGGAACGCCTCATCGTTGAGCGCGTTGGTGAACTCGCCCGCTTGACCCTCGATCTCGGCGCCCTCGCCGTTCTCGCCGTGACACTTGGCGCAGTACTCCTGGTACAGCTTGCCGCCCGCCTCGATGCGCGCAGCCTGGTCACCGCCGACGTTCACCGCCTCGGCCGCCTCGGGCGTGGTGACCACCGCCTGGATGGTCAGAAAGATCAGCCCCGCCATGATCACGAGCATCACAGCGCTGGCCACGGGCCGGTTACGCGGATGACGCTTGGGGTTGCGATCCAGGAACGGCAGGCCAAAAAGGCCCAGGGCAAGGACCAATCCCAGCGCGAGAATGGCAATCCCCTCCAGGACGCCCGGAAAATACTTCAGCAGTTGAAAAGCCCACAGGAAATACCACTCGGGCCGCGGGATGTAGGAGGAATCGGTGGGATTCGCGGGCGGCTCATTGGGCACGCCAACGAAGACCACCAGGGCCAGTAACAAGATGAACAGGAAGAGCGAGGTGACCGCGTCTTTGCTGATGGAGTGCGGGAAGAAACGCTCGCCGTTCTGTTTTTTCTCTTTGTACTTCTTGAGATAGGCTTGCTTGTCGGCTTCGTTCATAGAAACCCCATTCCTATCACTCGTCGCGCTCCGGCGGAGCCGTAATACCGATGCGGATAATCAGGTACAGGTGAAGGCCGATCAGCCCCAGGACCATGAGCGGGATCCACCAAATGTGCAGGCCGTAGAAGCGGGCCAGCGTCACTGCGCCGATCTCGGTGCCGCCGCGCGCGATCTTCATCAACGTCTCGCCGACAAGAGGCACGGCGCCGATCACGGAGGTGCCCACCGCAGTTGCCCAGTAAGAGCGCTGATTCCACGGCAGCAGGTAGCCTGAGAATCCCATCACCAGCACCAACAGCAACAATGCGCCGCCGGTCAGCCAGGTGATCTCGCGCGGCCACTTGTACGCGCCCACGAAAAACGCCTTCAACAGGTGCAGGATGATCATCACCACGAGCAACGTCGCCCCCCAGTGATGCATGCCGCGAATCAGCCACCCGAAGGTCACCTCATTCATGATGTACTGGATGCTGTCGAAGGCATGATCGGGCGTGGGCACGTAGTAGATGGTGAGCAGCATGCCTGTGATGCCCTGGAGCACACATAGAACCATGGTGGCGCTGCCGAAGGTGTAGAACCAGTTAGTCTCCGGCACGGCGCGGTCGAAGATTGTCTTCCAAATCGTGGTCAGGCCGAGCCGCTCGTCCAGCCAGGCATAGACGGAATGGCGTTGGCCCGGTTCAGGGGGAGAAGTGTTGGCCACGGCTCACGCCTCCAGAAGGATCGAAATCTGGCCGTTCTCGATTTTGGTCTGAAACTGATCCAGCGGCCTGGGTGGCGGCCCAGTCACGATCGCGCCGTCGACGCTAAAAATCCCATCGTGGCAGGGACAAAAGAATCCCTGGTGTTCCTCGCTCCAGTAGACGCGGCAGCTCAGGTGTGGGCAGACGTTGGAGAAGACTTTGACACTCTGGCCATCGTGCGTTACGGCATAGGCCACGCCGGTCTGCGTGGAGGTGACCCAGCCATCCTTGATGCGCCGGGAGAAGGGGAAACCCGTGGGAATGCCCGGCTGCAAGGCAGCAACCGGACCCAACGTCAGCCAGGTTTCTTCGTTCTGCTTCTTGACGCCTGGGGACACGAGATAGCCGACCGCAGGCAGCCCAACCAGAAACGCGACCGCGCCGGCGACCACACCGATAATGCCTGAAAGAAACTTCCGCCGGTCCAGCTCCTTGCCGCTGACGACATCTTCATCGGACATCGGCTAGCCTCCTGACCGCTAGAGAGGGCTGCTCCAGGTGCGTGAGCAGGATGATTGACGTTGCTGTGCAGAGCGCACAACGGGGACTGCGCACCGATTATACTCAGTCCAGCGCGCCAAGTCAAAACTAACTTTGCGGGCGGTCGATGGGCAACAACACCAGCGCGTTCCAGGCAGGCAGTTGGAAATCGCGCCAGTATCCGTTGATCTGAAAACGCCGCCCCGTGAGCTCGTCGACCCACAGCCCATCATGCGGGAACCCCAGGCCAATGGTATGGGTCACCGAATCGAAGTTGGCCGCCACCACGGCCACGTCGCCCTTACCATCCCAACGTTTGTAGCGGATCACTTTGAAGCGCACAAAATCATCCGCATAATATTCGATCCCATCGGAACGCAGCGCCGGGTGCTCACGGCGCAGGCGGATCAGCTTCTGCAGAAACTCGAACTGGCCCCGTCCCTCCGGCAGCCTCAGCTTCTTCCAGTCCAACGGCCAGAAGTCGATGGTGCGCGGGCTGTCTTCACCGAACTCCTGGCCGGCCAGCAGCATGGGCACGCCCGGTGAGGTGAACAGCACCGCCAGCCCCAGGCGCGCCTTTTGCAGCGCCAAGTGCCAGCGAGTGGCATAGCGGGCGGCCAGTTGCGGGTTAGCCTCGGTGATGTGCGCCCCCCAGAACTGGACCTCGTGCTCCGGACGGCGTTCATCGTGACTCGCCACGTAGTTGATGATCTGGTCCGCTCGGTCGAACCCTTGCGCCCGGAAGCCGCCCAGATTACGGGGCATGTCCTGCCGCTCCCACTGCCAGGTCTGGAACAGGCAGTCCTCCAGCGTGTGATGGAACGCACCGTTCCACACGGCGTCGATCTCCGTCTGGCGCACCAGTTTCGCCGCCGTCTTGGCCGGATTCGTGCCATTGATGGGCCAGTACTCACCGATCTGGTAGCAGTCAGGCGCTGCCTCACGTGCCGCGCGGGCAATGGGCGCGATGCCAGAGAAGGGGTCAAATCCATCCCGCTGCGGCTGCCAGGGGTCGTACTCGACGCCGCCCAGCCAGTCGAACCGGAACCCGTCCATGTGATACTCGCCCAGCCAGAAACGCACCGTGTCCTGCATGTACGCGAGGGTGTACGACGAGGAATGATCCCAATCCAGCCCGCCCCAGCCGTTCGCATGGCCGTTGTGGTGATGGTGGAAGAATGGGTTGCGGTCCGGCAATTCTTGGCCGCCAGGGCCGAAGAGAGGGGGATACATCAGGTAATAAGGCTGGTCGCCCCAGGCATGGTTAAACACCAGGTCGAGGATCACGGCGATGCCGCGCTGGTGGGCAGCATCGACGAGTGTTTTCAGTGCATTCGGCCGGCCGTAAAGCCATTTGGGGGCCATGTAGAAGACGGGATTGTAGCCCCACGAGCTGTCACCGGGGAACTCGCTGATCGGCATCAGCTCGATCGCATTGATTCCCAGCCGGGCCAGATGGTCGAGCTTGGCCTGAACGCCGGCAAAATCGCCGAACCGTGCGCCGCCGCCCTCCTTCTCGCCGGCAAAGTCACGCACGCACAGCTCATAGATGGTCAGGTCACGCAGCGCGGGGCGGCGCCAGGCCGCATCGTGCCAGGTGTATGCCGGCTCAGCGCCCAACAACGCTTTCGGGATCTGCCCATCCCAACGAATCTCGCGGGCGTACGGATCGGCCACAGCCACCTGTTTGCCCGTCTCGTCCATCGTTACCAGGAACCGGTATTCGGTCGGTCCCTGCAGCGGTACGGTGACCCAAAACAGGCCCGCGCCGTCCGTTGTCATCGGCGTGGCGCGCGGGTGCCAGCGATTGAAGTCGCCGATCAAATGGACAGCGGGCTTATGAGGCGCGGTCAGGAAGAAGGTGGCGGTGCCGGGGCGCTCGAAGTTGCGAAACGCACCCCCGCGAGGAAGTTCACGTACAGGTGATGGGAGCGAGAGAAAGACGGGTGCTTTCTCGACAAGATCAGTGAGCTGCAGCGTCTTTGCTGCGGCCGGCGGCGATGCGGTCAATGCCAAGCCTCAAGATGCAGGATGCGGGCAAGCAGGTTGGGACAAACCTGACTGAATAAGATAATACCATAAGGTACAAAAGGGACAAAATGGCGGATGAGGCATGGACGGTTTGTGAACTCGTCTACAGCCGGTCGATCACTGCGCTAGCGAACTCAGACGTCTTGACCTCGGTCGCGCCCTCCATCTGGCGGGCGAAGTCGTAAGTGACGATCTTGTCGGCCACGGTTTGGGTGTACGCGGCCTCCACCGCGCGGGCGGCATCACGCCAGCCGATGTGATCCAGCATCATCACGCCTGAGAGCAGCAGGCTGCCGGGATTCATCTTGTCCTGATTGGTGTATTTGGGCGCAGTGCCGTGCGTGGCCTCAAACATGGCGATCGAATCGCCGATGTTGGCGCCCGGCGCGATGCCCACGCCGCCCACCTCGGCAGCCACCGCATCGCTCAGGTAATCACCGTTCAGGTTCGGGGTGGCGATCACGTCATACTCATCCGGCCGCAGCAGCATCTGCTGGAACATGATGTCAGCGATGCGATCCTTGACGAGCAGCTTACCTGCGGGCAGCCGGCCGTCGTATCGGTCCCAGAGCTGCGCCTCGGTCACCGCAACGTCTCCGAACTCCTGCCGCGCTACCTCGTAACCCCACTGCTGAAACGCGCCTTCCGTGTACTTCTGGATATTGCCCTTGTGCATGAAGGCAACACTCTTGCGGCCGTGCTCCAACGCGTACCTGAACGCCATGCGGATCAGGCGCTTGGAGCCGAACTCGCTCATCGGCTTGATGCCGATCCCGGAGTTCGGCCGGAATTTGGCGCCCATCTCTTCCTTCAGGAACTTCTCCACCCTGGCCGCTTCGGGCGAGCCGGCCATGTACTCCACCCCCGCGTAGACGTCCTCGGTGTTCTCGCGGAAGATCACCACATCCACCAGGTCTGGCCGGCGCAGGGGGCTGGGCACGCCGGGATACCACTTCACCGGCCGGATGCAGGCATAGAGATCGAGGTCCATGCGGAATGCCACGTTCAAACTGCGGAACCCTCCGCCGACCGGCGTGGTCAACGGCCCCTTGATGCCCACCCGAAACTCACGGATCGCAGCCAGGCTTTCGGATGGAAAGAAGTCGCCATCATAGCGGCCGGCCGCCTTCTCGCCGGAGTAGATCTCCATCCACGCGATCTTGCGCTGACCGCCGTAAGCCGCCTGCACCGCGGCATCCCAGATGCGCCTGGACGCGGTCATGATATCCGGCCCGATGCCATCCCCTTCGATCCAGAGCAGGATCGGACACTCCGGCACGCTCAGCTTGCCTTCGCGCACCGTGATGGGCTCGCCTTCGGTTGGCACGGTGATGTTGGTGTATGTCATGTTTGACCTCAAAGGTGATTCGCCTGACGCTACGTATTGCGTATTGCGTACTACGTACTGCGCGAAACGTGGTGCGTGATACGCAAGTACGCAATACGCAGTACCCAGTGTCCTACGCCTTCATCATCTGCCGCAGCACTGTGTGCAGGATGCCCCCGTTCCGGTAATAAGTGACCTCCACCGGCGTATCGATGCGCGACTGGACCCGGAATTCCTTCACATGCCCCTCAGCATCGGTCGCGGCCACGGTGTAGACCTGCTTCGGCGCCATCGGCCCATTTGCCGCCTCGCTGATCCCCAGGATATCATACACCTCGAACCCGGTCAGCCCCAGGCTCTCGGCATCCTGGCCCGGCAGGAACACCAACGGCAGGATGCCCATGCCCACCAGGTTGCTGCGATGGATGCGCTCGAAGCTTTCGGCAATCACGGCTTTAACGCCCAGCAAGAACGGTCCCTTGGCCGCCCAGTCGCGGCTGGACCCGGCGCCGTACTCCTTGCCCGCCAGCACGATCGTCGGGGTCCCGTCCGCCACATATCTCATGGCGGCATCGTAGATAGACAGGGTGTCTGATTCGTGATGCGTGCTTCGTGGTGCGTGGTGCGTGGTGCATGACTCGTGATCCCTGACCCCTGACGCCTGACCCCTGACCCCTGACGCCTGACCCCTGATCCCTGACGCCTGATCCCTGACGCCTGGCCCCTGGTACACCGTATATCCACCTTCGACCCCTGGCGCGAGTTTATTCCGGATGCGTGTGTTGGCAAAGGCGCCGCGCATCATCACCTCATGGTTGCCGCGACGAGTGCCGTACTGGTTGAAGTCGATCTGCGGCACGCCGCGGTCCAGCAGGTACTGCCCTGCCGGGCTCCTAACTGCGATAGGACCGGCAGGCGAAATATGATCGGTGGTGATGCTGTCGCCCAACATCGCCAGCACCCGCGCGGCGAGGATGTCGCCGCGCGGCTCGGGTTCCGGCGCCAGATCGACGAAGTAGGGCGGCTCCTGGATATACGTGCTGGCCGGATCGAAGCGATAGGCCGCGTCTTGCGGCGCAGCCACGGCGTTCCACTGCAGGTTGCCGGTGAACACACCGGCATATTGCTGGCGGTACATCCCGGCATTCAGGCTGGCGGCGATCGCGGCATTGATCTCGTCCTGACCGGGCCAGATGTCGGCCAGGGTGACGGCCGCCCCATCCCTATCCACACCGAGCGGCTCCCGGCTCAGGTCGATATCCACGGTGCCGGCCAGGGCGTAAGCCACGACCAGCGGCGGGCTGGCCAGATAGTTCGCTCGAACCAGCGGATGGACGCGGCCCTCGAAGTTACGATTGCCCGAGATCACCGCGGCAACCACCAGGTCCTGCGCCTGGATCGCTGCGGCCACATCTTCCGGCAGCGGGCCGGAATTGCCGATGCACGTGGTGCAGCCGTAACCGACCGTGTGGAAGCCCAATTGCTCCAGATAGGGCGTCAGTCCCGCAGCATCCAGGTAGCTCGTCACCACCCTGGATCCGGGCGCCAGGCTGGTCTTGACCCAGGGCTTGGCGGCCAGCCCCCGTTCCACCGCCTTTTTCGCCAATAGCCCCGCGCCCACCATGACGCTGGGATTGCTGGTGTTGGTGCAGGAGGTGATGGCAGCGATGACGACAGAACCGTGAATGGGATTTTGGATTTGCGATTTGCGATTTGCGATTTCGCCCTGCGACGCCTGGGTCTCCGTTCGAAAATCGGCATTCGGCAATCCCAAATGTGCGAAAGCTTTGCGAAAGCTGTTCTGCACGCCGCCGGCCAAAGCAACGCGGTCTTGCGGCCGCTTAGGGCCGGCGAGACTGGGCACGACGGTCGTCATGTCGAGTTCCAGCGTGTCCGTGAAGATCGGGTCAGGCGCCTCATCGGTGCGGAACAGGCCCTGCGCCCTGCTGTAGCGTGCGACCAGATCGACCAACTCGTCCGGCCGGCCCGAAAGCGCCAGGTAACGGAGGGTCTCGTCATCCACAGGGAAGAAACCGGTGGTCGCGCCGTATTCAGGGGCCATATTCGCGATGGTGGCTCGATCGGGCAGGCTCAACTTGCCCACGCCGGGCCCGCAGAATTCCACGAACTTGTCCACCACGCCTCGCGCCCGCAGCATCTGCGTCACGGTCAGCACCAGATCGGTGGCTGTAGCGCCTTCTGGCAGTGCGCCGGTCAGCCGAAAGCCGATCACCTGCGGGGTGAGCATGTAGACGGGCTGGCTCAACATCACCGCCTCGGCCTCGATGCCGCCCACGCCCCAGCCCAACACCCCCAGGCCATTGATCATGGTGGTGTGGCTGTCGGTGCCGACGACGGTGTCGGGATAGGCGATGTGCTGCGTAGTGCGTACTGCGTGTTGCGTGTCGGAGATTTCTGTCTGCTGTTGGACCACGGTCGCCAGATACTCCAGGTTCACCTGGTGGATGATGCCGGTGGCGGGCGGGACGACGCGGAAATTGGCGAAGGCGTTCTGGCCCCACTTGAGGAACTCATAACGCTCGCGGTTGCGCTCAAACTCGCGCTCGGCGTTGTAGATGAGGGAATTCCTGGACCCGAAGTCATCCACCAGCACGGAATGGTCGATCACGAGATCCACCGGGATCAACGGGTTGACGCGCGTCGGATCGCCGCCGGCCCGGGCCACGGCCGAACGCATCGCTGCCAGGTCCACAACCGCAGGCACGCCTGTGAAATCCTGCATGATGACGCGCGCCGGCTTGAACGGCAGCTCCACCGGAGCCGGGTTGGCGGCGTCCCACGCGGCCAGGCGGCGCACATCCTCTTCGGTGACCGCTGAGCCATCCACCTGGCGCAGCAACGCTTCCAGCAGGATCTTGATCGAGTAGGGCAGGCGGGAAACGCGGCCCAGCCCAGCCTCCTCAAGCGCGGCCAGGCGATAGTAGGCGATCGGATCACCGGCGCCGGGGAGACAGGTCCGGGCGTTGAAGGGATCATGCGGCAAGTGGGTCATCAGCCTCACTCCTGATTAACGGCGGGTTCTCGGCCCCGCGAGCTGCGTGATTATATCGATCGCGCGATGGGGTGTCAATTTGACAACTGCGTAGTAATGCGCTAATATTGAACTATATTTGTGCAATACTAAGATAATGATCGCGCCCTGCCTTGTGTTTAATCAACACCGCAAGCGCCCTTACAAAATGCCGGTTTAGATCGACGGATTAACAAAAACTGATTGACGATCACCGGAAAACGTGATATGATCTAGATCATATTCCAACGCTTGATCGATCCGGGTGATCCTCAGTCAGAGGTACGTGCGTACTGGCTAGAGGTACAAATGTCACACAAGCTCGGTTTCTACCTGCATTCCTCCCAAGATCAATACGGTCTCTGGGGCCTCTTCGAACGCATCAAGCCCGCCGTGATCCTGATCCACATGGACACCAAAAACGACGACCTGCTCAGGCAGTTGCGCGAATGGCGCTCGCCCGAGGCCTTTGTTGTCGGTCGGTTCTACATTGACAGGTCCGAACAAGATGCCTTGCTCAGCGCCGATGATCCCGTCGCGGCCGGCCGCAGCCTGGCCGAGCGCCTGTTCAAGAAGGACGAATTCTTCGTCACCAAGCGCGCCGGCCCGGCCAACCGGTTGTTGGTGGACGCGTGGATGAGCCTCAACGAGCCGTTCCCTGGCCCATCGTGGGATGATTGGCCGCTGCAGACCGAAGCCGAGCGGCGCAGGATCCGCAACTGGGCCCACAACTACGACTTGCTGCAAGTCGCGTTCCGGCAGCGCTTGCAGGAACTCATCCCCGGGGTGGACGCGGTGGCCTTCAACTTCGGTTCCGGCAACTTCCAGTCCGGCAGGCAATACGTGGAATGGTTCCCCGAAACGTTGGCCGCCTACACCTACCTGGGCTTCCATGAGTACGGCTGGCCGGTCATGGCGCCGCACTTGCTGGCCGACAAGACGCAGCCGGTGAAAACGCACGTCGGTCTGTGCCAGCGCATCATGCAAGAAATCCAGGCGAATCCGGCGTACGGCACGCGCCATCAGGCCATCATCACCGAAGCCGGCCTGGCCCGCGCACACCTGCACCAAAACGACAAGGCCGGCGATGTCGGCTGGCTGAACGCAGTCGAGCCGCAAAGCCAACAGGCGTACTGGCGGTCACTCCAGTGGTACAACGGCCTGCTGGATCAGCACGCCTTCATCAAGGGCGCCTGCCTGTTCGAAGTGGGCTGGCAGGAGGATTGGAAGTCGTTTCGCCTGACCGGCACGTATAAGGGCCCGGATGGCCAGGAGCATCCAATCGAGATCATGAATTGGGTCGCCGACCCAGCCAGCGCCCCACAATAGGGAGGCCAGCATGCAAGCCCAACTCAACGGACGCATCCTGAACGACGTTGGCGCGCCGCTCGCCGGGGTCAAAGTCAGCCTGTTTGGAGGCGCCGAGGCGCTGCGGGACGACGCACGCGCTGCGATAGCCCGGCCGGCCGCGGTATCCTGGACGCGCGCCGAACGCGGCATCACCGGCGCCACGCGGGGGGTGTGGCTCAAGCTGATTGCGCCCACCACCGCGGGCATCACGTGGGAGGAGTTCCGGGAACAGGCCCCCTCCGTCAATCCCTCGCTGCGCGAAACGCAAGGCCGTTTCCACCCTGACCGGCTTTACCTGCTGCCTGAGAACCGGCACAGCGCTGAGGCTGAGATCGCCTGGGACCGGCCCTTGAGCGGGTTCGGCGGCGACCGCTGGGCCTGCTGGCAGGAGTGCGTGCAGAACAAGGTCATCGGACTCGACTGGCGCAGCTTCCGGCGCGCGGTGCTGGCGCATAACCCCGGCCTGGCGGCCGCGGGTGGCGTCTTCAGCTCCGACAGGACGTATCTGCTCCCACACAATGCAGGACAGGAGACGTACGCCCGGGTGGCTTACACCCGCGCGTCAGGCCGCTTTGCCTTCCCCGATCTGAAACCGGGCGCCTATCGCCTGGAGGTGGTCGTGCCTGGCTATGAGCCCTGGACGCAAGAGGTGGAAGCCGGCGACGGCCGCGAGTTGCGCATCCGGCTCAACCCGACGACGGAACCGGTGACGCGCGCCCTGCTGATCTCACCCCAAGGCATCCCGTTCGTGCAAGTGCGGGGCAGCGAGTTCGTGCTCGCCAACCGGGCGTTCCGCTTCATCGGCGTGAACCTGCGGGGCCTGGTCCACTACGGCGCCCACCCGTTCGAGTTGTCTTCGGCAAATCAGCGGCAGCAGTTACAGGCGGCCAGCGACATGGGTGCGCGGGTCGTGCGCGTCTTTCTCCCCATCGAATACGTGGACTGGCGGCTCAACAACGAAATCGAGAGGCGCCTGGATGCCCTGCTGAAGCTGATGGAAAGCGAATTCCGGCACATGTATCTCATCGTCTGCCTGACCAACCTTTACGAAGACACGCCTTTCAAGGTGTTCGGCGACCAGATAGGAGACAGCGCATACGACACTCCCTGGGACAACAAAAAGCTCCTGGGCCGGCGCTGGTTCGCCACCCGCTACCAGGAAAACTACCTGAAATTCATCCGCCAGGTGGTGCCCAAGTTCCAGGAGCGCGCCAACATCATGGCCTGGGAGCCGGGCAACGAACTCAAGGTGGACAACGATCCCAGGACCTTCGTCGATTTCATGCTGCGCATTGCGCAGGAACTGCAGGCGTTGGCCCCCAACCATCTGGTGACCACCGGCATGATCAGCACGCAGCACGCCCACATGGATCCCGACAACCCTAACATCCGGGCGGAACGGCTGCGACTGCTCAGTTCACCCCACATCGATTTCTTCACCGTCCACTCCTACAACGGGCGAGACGAGCACAAGGAAGAAGCCGATGCCAGAGAGGTCGCGAGACTTAAGAAGCCCCTCATTGTCGAGGAGGCCGGATTTGTCGCCGGGACCAAGGTGTTAAGTAGTGATATCCCGGGCTGCGTCAAGGATGGACGGCGCCGGGATTGTGTCGAGGCCGACTTGAATAAGTGGTTCGACAGCCTGGGGGCGCGCGGCTATCTGCAATGGGGCTTCATGGTTGGCGATGACAATTCTGACGGCGATGGGCGCTCCGGCCTCGATCACGCCATCCACGGCCGGGAGGACTGGGATGAGCTCCGTGCGCTCTACCGCAGCAGGGCTGACGCCCTCGCCAGCCAGGCGGGACCGGTCGCCCCACCCACCAGCCACGAGATCATGGGGCCGGCTGCGCCCCCCAGCCACCCAATCCCGCAGCCGGCTGCGCCCGCCCCGCACGCGGCGGGGCCTGCGCCCCACTTGATGGCCGCTCTGTCGGCGCCGCCCGCCGCTGCCGACGCCGGCGAATTTGCGGCCGGCCAGCAGATCACCGTCGTGGCGGCCAGGGGGGTCAACGTACGCCGCGTACCGGGCTACATCAACAAGTTGGCCGGCGATGTCCTGGCCACCCTCCCCCGCGGCGCACGGCTCACCGTCGTGGAAGGGCCGCGACCGGTCGATGGGCTGACGTGGTGGGAGGTCGGCTTTTCACTGCGCGGCCAATCCGTGCGCGGCTGGGTGGCGCAGGTCGACCCGCAGGGCGTCCGACTCATCGGGGCCTGATCATTGCCGCGCGGGGCAAGAGCACGTCACAGCCAAGGAGTTCTACTATGTCAACCATTGATCTGATTTTTGAAGGCGGCGGCGCCAAGGGCATGGTCTTTGTCGGTGCGCTGCAAGAGCTGTTCCAGGAACAGACCCGGACACATGGCCGTCTGCTCGGCACGTCGGCCGGAGCCATCACGGCGGTCACGCTGGCCGCCGGGTACACGCCCACGGAGATGCTGTCGGCGTTGGCCGAAAAGGACAGCCAGGGCAAATCGGTTTTCGAGAGTTTCCTGGGCGAACCGACGCGCTTCGACGAGGACGCGGTGCGTCACAGCGCCATCCGCAAGCTGCTGGCAGACTTGAATCTGCCACTCGTGCCCGACTTCGCCGAGGAGAAGATCGATAACTGGATCGCCGACCAATTGGCCGAGAGCACCATCGGACGGCACGTCTTCTCGTTCGTCGAGCGCGGGGGCTGGTATTCAGCAGACCCCTTTGTGAGCTGGATGGAGCGAATGCTCAACAGCGGCAGCGTCAATGACCGGCCGCGCCATTTCGGCGGGCTCACGCTGCAGGAGTTCTTTGATGCTACCCAGGCCGAGCTGACACTGGTCGCTGCCGACACCACCTCCGCGCGCCCGCTGCTGCTCAATCACCGCACCGCGCCCGATTGCCCTGTCGTGTGGGCGGCCCGCATGTCCATGAGCGTGCCCCTGCTCTGGCAGGAGGTGGAGTGGCGTCCGGAATGGGGGCCTTACTTCGCCTGGAGCGCCGAGCAGGAGCGCCTGGCCGCAAGCGATGTGACCGGCCACGTGATCGTAGACGGCGGCCTGCTCTCCAACTTTCCGATCGCGCTCTTTCTGGCCGAGCGCGCCGATGTGACGGCGGTCGTCGGGCCGGTGCACGACAAGAACGTCCTGGGGCTGCTGATCGACGAGACGATCCCTGTGCCGAAGCAGGCCAGGCTCGGCGCCGACCGCGGCATCGCTATCGGGCAACTGCGCACATTCAACCGCCTGCACCACCTGATCAACACAGCCACCCTGGCGCATGACAACATGGCCATCGCCGTCTTCGCCAGGCACGTCGTGCGGCTGCCGGCCGGCGGCTACGGCACCACTCAGTTCGACATGACCGATGCCGAACGCGAGGACCTGGTCGAGGCGGGACGGCAAGCCATGCGCACCTTCCTGGCGCAACAGACCGTGCTGGAGGGCACCCGTGGTCTGGAGGGCGTCGACGACTTCTCGGCGTCCGACGCAGCCCGGGCGCTAGCAGACGAGGTTGCATCGAGTATCTTGCTGCGATAAAGGAGATAGAGCATGAGCGATCCCCGTTCCGAAAACTGCCGCGGCTTCGCGGTTGACGCCAACAACAAGGTAACCGGCGTCAATTTGACGTATTTTCCTGCACCAGAGGCCAAGTACGAGTTGATCAAGGCCGAGCTAATCGACGAGGAGGCGGCGCAGGGGCAGACCGTAGCCAATGTGCACGTGTTGGACGCAGCCGGCCTGCCGCAGCAGGTGCACTGCTACATCGGCTGGCCCTGGCAAGGCTGGCAATATCCCAACCGCTTCGAAGACACAGGGCTGCCCGGAAATCCCAACTATCCCTATCAACACATGATCACAAACAAGTACAACCCATCCGGGCAGGGACCGTTGGCGATCTTCATTGGCGACCGGGCCGGCAACGTGTTGAGCGATGTCATCGGAGGGCTGGGGCTGCCGGCGGGCCGGCATGTGTGTTACTACCTGGTGTTCCGCGAGCGATCCGCCGAGCAAGGGACCGGGACGGAAACCGAGACGGAGACCGACAACAGCGAACTGCTGCAGAAGATCGCTGACTTGGCGGCGCAGTTGGGGCGGATCGAAGGGAAGCTGGATCGGCTCTCGCAACACCTGGGCGCAGGCGAATAAGTAGCGCCGCTGCTTGCGCCGTTACCCGCTGCGCGGGTAGCGGCGCACCGTCCAGGCTGCGAGCGCCAACAGCAGCAGCCCCGCGGCGTCAAAAGCGATGAAGCGCGCCACCGACGCGGCCGCGACGGGATGGCCGGCGCCCAGCGACCACCGGATCAGGCATTCGCCGATGAGGCCGATGGCTTGCATGGCAATCGCCTCATAGAGCGACACCCGGCGCCGGACCGGGTCCCACAGCGCCACGGCGTAAGGTACGTTCCACATCAGGAACAGCACCGCCATGCCGCGCACCATGGCCTGGCCCGGCGCGCCGGTCAATTCGAAGCCCGGCGCGTAGGCCGCGGGCGCGACCAAAAAGACGAGCGCGGCCTGCACGTTCCACACCAGCACCAGGCCGATGAGACCGCGTGCAAGCCAGAGCGCAATGCGCGGAGCACGAATTCCAGGGTATCGCATACGATTTTCGAAATGCTTGACAAAGCGCCGGGATACTGGTAAAGTTGGCGCCAGGGCCGCTATACGAAAGTGCAATGTCCAGCACAGCGACGCCAGCAAGCAGGAGGCGCCTCATGTCAGACGAGCAACTCGATCTCTTTGCCAGCCAGCCGCCTGGCCCCGACACAGCCAAGGCTCAGATCCAGCCCCTGGCCTCTGCACCCGTCAATCTGAAGCCGGATGCCTCACTGACCGCTGCAGCGGGCGCCTTCCACAGCCACATGATCCGCCAGGGCTTCTCCGAGAACACCATCAAAGCCTTCGAAGCCGATCTGCGCCTGTTCACCAAATACACCGGAGCCAACCGCGCCATCGGTGATATCAGCCAGGCCCACCTGGAACAGTTCATGGTGTGGCTGCGCAGCGACCGCGGGGTGCCATGCAGCCCCAAGTCATATGCTCGACGGCTCACCACCTTGAAGGTTTTTTTCGGGTGGCTGACCGACGCCGGTGTGTTGGCGGCCGACCCGGCCGCACCGCTGCCGCACGAACAGCCCACCACGCCGCTGCCCCTGGTGCTCTATGACGGAGAGGTGAACGACCTGCTGCGCGTGACGCGAGACCTGCTATGGGCAGTGAAGCCGGACGCCCGTCCCTATCTGTTGATCACACTGCTCCTGCAGACGGGCATCAAGAAAGGCGAGTGCATGGAGATCAAGCTGGAGCACATCGACCTGTCCAGTCCGCAGTCGCCGGTGCTCTATGTGCGCTACGCCGATCCGCGCAAGACGCTCAAGGAACGCAAATTGGCGTTAGGCCCCAACTTTACGCCCGTCTACCGCCAATATATCCGCGAGTACAAACCCAAAGAGTACTTGTTTGAATGCACTGCTCGCAACCTGGAATACGTGCTGGAAGACGCAGCCACGTTGGCGGGCATCAAAGGCGGGGCTTCGTTCGAGCAGTTGCGCTGGACTTGCGCAGTGCGCGATTACCGCAACGGCATGGCGCCCGATCTTCTGCGCGAAAAGATGGGGCTCTCATACATCACCTGGCGCGATGCGCTTCCGAAGATTCAGAAGCTTGCACGGCCCGCGCTGTGATTTCAGCCGCCAACACCGCCCAACGGCAGCAGTTGGCGCAGCAACGCCTGGTATTGCTCATTGACATCCAGGTAAGCGCCGGCCCAGCCGCCCACCGCATATAGCCGTTGCTGAAGCGCCACCAGGCCCAGATTGCGCCACTGCCCCACCCTGGGGGTGCTGAGGCGCGACCACGCGTCCAGATTCACATCGTACTGCTCGTTGAAGGCCAGCGCGGTGCGCCAGCCGCCGCCGATCGCGTAGAGGCGCGTACCGACTACCGCCAGCGCGTGTCCCGCACGCGGCTGGTCGAGTGCCGCACGCAGCCGCCACGCGCTGTCCAGCCCACTCGCGGCGTTCGGATCATAGGCCAACACCTCAGCCAGTTCCTGACTGCCGTCGTATCCGCCTGCCACATACACCTTCTGATCCAGCGCCGCAGCGGCCAGGAATCCGCGCGGCGTCGGCAGCGGCGTCCCCAGGCTCCATTGATTGGCAGCCGGATCATAGACATGCGTCTCGTTGCGGTACTTCTCGCCATCCCACCCGCCGCAGAGATAGAGCTTGCCCTCGATAGCGGTCAGGCCATAGGCCGCGATGGGCACGGGGAGCAATGCGCTGAGGGCCCATGTGTCCGTCTGGGGGTCATAGACCTCCAGCACGTTGGTGACGCCGCCGGTGGCCGTCGTGCCGCCCGGTACATAGATCCGGCCGCCCAACAGAACCGCGGACACGTTGGAAACGGCGGTTGGCTTGCGCGCGCCGGGTAGCCAGGCATTGGTCTGGGGATCGTAGATGCTCACCTGGCCGGTGATGCCATCAGCCGTCTCGCCGCCGATAGCATAGAGCCGCCGGGCGTCGGCCACCAGCGCCAGCCGGCTGCGGGCCGCGGGCAGCGCCGCGCCCACAGCCCACCGTGCGACTTCGGACCGCGCGGCTACTGCCACTTGCGGCTGGCTCATATCGGAGAAGAGCGTGGCCGGCAAGGTCTGGCGGCGCTGCCGCCACCAGACAGGCGCCAGGGCGGCCAGCACGACGAGGAACAACGCGGCCACCATGTAGATGTGCTGCCAGCGCGCCAGACGCGGCCGTTCAGGCGCAGTGGGAAGGCTCACGACCACCGGCGGAGCCTCTGCCGCCGCCTGGCTCACCACGGTCACTTCGGCCGGCAGCAGCGCACTGCCCACCGGCACCAGGCCGCGACGGATGGCTTCCATGGTGGCCTCGGTGCGCGACTGCACGGCAAGCTTCTCGAAGATGTTGCGCAGATGCACCTTGACCGTATTCGGGCTGATGACCAGGGCGCGCGCGATCTGCTGGTTGGTGGCGCCAGTTGCCACCAACCTCAACACCTCGACTTCCCGCTCGCTGAGAGAACCCGATTCGTTCATAGAATAAGCGAATCAGCGAATCAGCGAATCGATAATCTGCGCCATTCGCTGATTCGTCGTTCGTCCTTCCTACGCCCACTTCACCAGATGCGTGGCAAAAGGATTGGGTTGGTAGCGGTGAGCCGGCCGGACGCGGACCCCATAGACGAAGACACCGCTCTCGACAACATCGAATTCAGCTTCGAAGGTGTGCTCTTTGCCGGTGCTCTGCCGCCGGTGCATCGGCACAGCTACGGCGTCCGCGAGGTCGTCTCCCTGCGGGCGGCCGTAGACCAGATCTACTGCCAGATCGTCGGGGCTTAACGCGCCTGATTGAAGAACGGCTTGCACCTTCAGCGGCCTGCCGATGGTCATCTCGCCGCGCTCCGGCCCGGATGCCGACAGAGCGACTTGGGGCCAGCCGGCGCGAACACGCGCCTCCCATGCGGCAAGATCCTGAGCGCCTGCAAACTTACCGGCGGCTACTTGCCCGCCCAATGCGCCGGCGGGCAGATAGAACTTCGCCACATACTCCTTCAACATCCGATCGAAGCTGTAGTCGGGTGCAACGGTCGACATCGTCGCGCGCATGACCCGCAGCCAGCCCCGCGAGATATCGCGCTCGTCGCGGCTGTAGTACAACGGCACGATCTCGCTCTCCAATGTCGCGTACAGCGACAACGCGTCCGCCTCGTCTTGGGCGGCTTCGCTGGCATACTCCCGCTCCGCGCCGATGGCCCAACCGTTCGTGCCATCGAAGCCTTCGCTCCACCAGCCGTCCAGCACACTGAAGTTGGGCACACCGTTGAGGCCGGCCTTTTCGCCGCTGGTGCCGCTGGCCTCCAGCGGCCGCCGCGGGTTGTTCAGCCACACATCCACACCTGCGACCAGATGGCGGGCGATGTTGGCATCGTAATCCTCGACAAACAGGATCTTGCCCGCGAAATCCGGGTGCCGGCTGATCTGGTAGACCTGCTGAATGAACGCCTTCCCGGGCTCATCGGCCGGATGCGCTTTGCCGGCAAAGATAAACTGCACGGGCCGCTGCGGATCATTCAAGAGCCGCTTGAGCCGCTCCTGATCGCGGAAAATCAGCGTCGCCCGCTTGTAAGTGGCAAAGCGCCGCGCAAAACCGATCGTCAGCGCATGCGGGTCCAGCGCCTTGGCGGCAGCGTTCACCTCGGCCGGCGGCGCGGCAACGCGCAGCAGTTGTGCCGCCACACGGCTGCGCACCAGGCCGATCATCTCGGCCTTCGCGTGGTCGTGCTGCGCCCAGAGCGCCTCGTCGGGGATCTCCGCGACCCTGGTCCATGTGGCGCGATCGTCGATGGCATCGCGCCACGCCGGGCCCAGGTAGCGATCCAGCAGCTTCGTAAGCTCAGGATGCGCCCAGGAGTCGGTGTGCACGCCATTCGTCACGTGGCCGATAGGAATTTCCGGCGCCGGAACCTCGGGCCAGAGATCGCGCCACATGCGGCGGGAAACCTCACCGTGCAGCCGGCTGACGCCGTTGGCCAGGCCGGCCGTGCGCAGCGCCAACACCGTCATGCTAAATTGCGGTCCCCACGAGTAGTCGAACCGGCCCAGCTCCAGGAAGCGCTCACGCGTCAGCCCGACGCTGCCCCAATAGGTGCTGAAGTAGCGATCCATCAGATCATACGAAAAGGAGTCATTCCCGGCCGGCACCGGTGTGTGGGTCGTAAACAGCGCATCGGAACGCACCGCCCACAAGGCTGCGTCGACCGACAGGCCCTGGTCGCGGACCAGTTCGCGGATGCGTTCCAGTTGCAGAAACGCGGCATGCCCCTCGTTCATGTGCCACACCGCGGGTTGCACACCCAAGGCGCGCAGCGCGCGCACGCCGCCGATGCCCAGCATCACCTCTTGTGAGATGCGCATTTGCTGGTCGCCGCCGTACAATCGGGCAGACAATTCCCGATCGCCCGCAGCATTCTGTTCCACATCGGTATCCAGCAAGAAGATCGGCGCCCGCCCCACCTGGATGCGCCAAACCTTCGCGTAGACGCGACGGCCCGGCAACTCCACGTGAATGACTACTTGCTCGCCATCGGCGCCTAACGCCGGGGTGGCCGGCACCTCGGCAAAGTCCAGCTTCTCGTAGGTCGCTTGCTGGCGGCCGTCGGCGTCGATACGCTGCTGGAAGTAACCCTGGGGATAAAGGAAGCCTACCCCCACGAACGGCAGTCCCAGGTCGCTGGCCGTCTTGCAGTGGTCGCCGGCCAAGATGCCAAGGCCGCCCGAGTAGATCGGCAGGCTCTCGTGCAGGCCGAACTCCGCGGAGAAATAGGCGATGGTCCGCGCCTGCAGGTCGCCGTGTTCGCGCGCGTACCAGGTGTGCCTGGGGCCAGGCTGCATATACGCGTCAAACGCGGCCATGACCGCGGCGTACCGGGCCAGGTACCCGGGGTCCGATGCGGCCTGGGCCAACTTGCGTTGGCTGACTTGCCGCAGGAACTTGACGGGGTTATGATTCACCCGATCCCACAGCTCCGGATCGACTTCTCCATACAATGCCTGTGCCTCAGGATGCCAGACCCACCACAAGTTATGCGCCAACTCGGAAAGTCGGGCGATTTGCTTATCGGGCGCGGGGTAGACCGCAACATGCCCAAGTGTTTTCACGATATCTCCTCCAAAACGATGCGCAGGTCAAGAAGACCTTGCCCTCCATTTTAGGAGATGGGGAGCGTTTAGTCAACTAAATGCAACATGGGTGCCTGCGGAGGTGGTCATGGCGAACAATCCGATGCCCTATAGCGGGGCGGAGCGGCGGGCG
>CAYYTK010000037.1:0-47380 GCA_964474695.1 uncultured Anaerolineales bacterium | reverse complement strand
CTCGCCAATTGGATCGATTGACGTATTCGATTGTCGATTGACGGACCAACAGTCCTCTGGATGATGCCACATAATCCTTTCTAAACTGGATTATACCCCTGGTTATCTGCATAAACAAGTTCTGATCGCCTGACTTGGGAAGACTCTCGTCGGGCGTTTGGGTTTTAAGTTACCTGCGCGCCCGGCGAGCACCGCTCGTCGGGCTTTTTCTTGTCGCAATCCGTGTTCCACCGCAGGAGGAGGAACTCCAATGGCTAAGCCTGATCTCAAGAGCCTGATGCCTCTGCCATCGGCTCTGCAAATGTTTACCATCGCCGAGACCGCCGTCATCCTGGGCGTCAGCCGCCGCCTGGTTTCCAACTGGATCCAGGAAGGCGCCCTGCCCGCCATTCGCCTGGGGCCGGGGCAGCGGTTGGTGCGCGTCAACATCGCCGATCTGGAGGCGTTCATCGAACAGGCGCGGCAGAAGCATATGACGTTAGCTGACTTCCAGGAGGCTGACCGCGCTTTCAAAGCGAAGCTGGCTGCGGAAGCGGCCGCGGGCGGCGGCAGCGCCGTTGAAGAAGACGAACTGTGATGGCCGCGCGCTGCTCGACCGGCGCACGCTCATCTTTGGCTGGACCGCACGCTGCAAACCGCAGCCATGACGGCCGGTGCGTGCGCGCATGATTCTCAAGGAGGCTCTATCGTGTTCCAACAAACTTTGATCGTCGGCCGGGTCGGCCGCGACGCCGAGATGCGGTACACCCCCGGCGGGATACCCGTCACCAACTTCTCCGTAGCCGTGGACCAGCGCTGGACGGACGCCGGCGGGCAGACCCAGGAGAAGGTGACCTGGTTTCGGATCGTCTGCTGGCGCAAGCTGGCCGAGATCACCAACCAGTACGTCAAGAAGGGCCAGCGCATCCTGGTGGCCGGCGACATCGAAGCAACGGCCTGGACCGACCGCGACGGCACGCCGCGCGCGAGCCTGGAGCTCACGGCCGACCGGGTGCGCTTCCTGGGCGATCGCGAAGCGGATGAGCCAGGCAAGGCGACCGGTGAGGTCGGCGCCGAACTCGGCAAGGCAGAAGGCGCCGGCGACGAGCTGCCTTTCTAGCGCCAGGCGTCAGGAGACAGGCGTCAGTGACCAGGCGTCAGGAGTCAGCGGACAGGAGACAGTCTGATTCCTGTTCCCTGATGCCTGACCCCTGGCCCCTGACCACTGCCCACTGACCACTGAAGGAGGGTTCACCCATGACAGTCATCGGCATCGATCCGGGCGCGGGGGCGCTCAAGCTCTACGGGCCGGCCGGCGGCGTGCAGGTGCCGGCCATCCTGGCGGTGGATGAAGGCCACACCCTGGGCCGGATGGTCGGCCTGGCCCAGCGCAAGCCGCCCCTGCGCATCCGCACCGCCAACGGCAGCTTCTTCGTCGGCGCGGGCGCGCACGAATGGGGCCGGCCGCTGAGCGAGGACCTCGACCACGACCGCTTCACCGGCTCGCCGGAGCTGCGGGCGGTGCTGGCCGCGGGCTTCACGGCCTATGCCCAGGCCCACGCGCCGCTTGCCGAGCCCCTGGTCGTCTACCTCGGGCTGCCGCTGGAGGCGCTCAGGGAGGAGGCCGGCGCGGTGACCGAGGGGGTGCGGCGCTGGCTGGTCGGCAGCCACGCCTGGCAGGCCGACGGCCAGCCGCTCGGCGCGGCGGTCGAGACGGTCAAGATCACCTCGCAGGCGGCTGGGGCGCTGTTCGATTACCTGCTCGACGACGCCGGCGCCTTCATCCCCGCGCGCAAGGCTCACTTCGACAAGGAGATCGGCGTCATCTCCGTCGGCATGAACACCGTCGAGCTGCTCGTCGCGCGCAGCGGCGCGCCGCAGGACCGCTTCACGGCCGGCCGCACCGCGGGCGTGCGGCGGCTGCTCGACCTGGTCAACCCCGGCGGGCTGTACTCCCTGGGCGAGCTGGACACGCAGCTGCGGGCCGGCAAGCTCGACACGTCGGCAGCGTTGCCGGTGTGGGAGCGCGAGGTGATCAGCTTCATCGAGCGGCGCTGGGGCGGCGCGTACAAGCGCTTCGCGGCCGTGATCGTGGTTGGCGGGGGCGCGCTCCTGCTGCGGCACAGCCTGGTCGGCCGCTTCAATGCCCGGGCGCACGTGCCGGACGACCCGGTGCTGGCGACCGCGCGCGGGCTGTACAAGCTGGCGGCCCTGAACGCGGCCCGGCGGCGGAGCTGACCATGGCGCAGCGCGGACGGCCCCGGCTGCTGACGCAGGCGGTGGTGCTCAACCTCAAGCTGCGGCTGCGGCCGGGCGTGGACGACGACCTGATCGCCTTCTTCCGCCAGGTGCCCCCGCGACACTGCGCGGGCGCGGTCAAGGCCGCCATGCGCTCCGGGAACCTGGGTGCGGCTGCGCTGACCGATCTGCCCGCGGACGAGGCGGTGGCCGACGCCCTGGAAGATTTGTTCCTGTGATGGCAAGGAGGGCCTGGTTGACATGCTGAACTTAATCCTGGGCTGTGTGGTGGGCTTGCTGGGCGGCAGGGTGCTGTATGGCGCCCTGGTTGAGGCCGCCGAAAGTGGGAAGCACGATGCTGCAGATTGATGACGCGGGCTGGGGCTGCCTGGTCGGCGGCGTGGTGATCGGCTGCTGCCGCGTGCCTGACCCCGCGCCGGGCGCGCCGCAAGGGGGCGGGGAGTTCGTCAGCGGCGTGATCGCCCCCGCCTACTTCCAGAACGATGACCCGGAGGAGCCGAACCGCTACGCCCGCCGGCGCTACCTGGACGCCGCAGCGCAGGTTGCCGCGACGTGCCTGGCCCGCCTCAAGGCCTCGCCGGCCGAGGAGGTGGCGATCTGCACCGGCCACGTGCTGGACGGCGTGCGCGGCTGGCTGAACAGCCAGGGCTACCGCTGGCACGCGGCCCGGATTACGGGCGCCTTGCAGGAGCAGGTCGAGGCCGCGTTCCAGCTGCACCTGGCCGAGCTCGGCTTCAACGTCGGCTACGACCTGCTGACCGATCACGACCGCGCGGGGCTCTTTTGGTGGCGGCAGATCCAGTGGCTCAAGGGCGGCGATGTCAACGCGATCGCGCCGGATCCCGTCCGGGCGGTGGTGTGCAAGACCGGCTGGTCCGCCTACCCGACCTGGGCCTACCACCCGTACCACCAGGCGCGCGCCCTGGCGGCCCAGGCCCGGCGCCACAGCAGCCAGGGCCGCGGTCCCGGTACAGGGCGATGAACGCCCAGGAACAGACACCGCCGCACATGGTCCCCGGCCATTTCGACGATTAGGTTTCCCTGGCGGCGGCTGCCGAGGAGACGGAAACGGTGATGCTGCCAGACGATCTCCTGGCGGCGTTCTGATGGGTCGCCAGGTTGCGATCAGTGGGTGGAGGCGAATGCCATGCCGACCTTATCTGAGCTCTTGCCCCAATTCCAGGCTGACCTGCTGCGCCAGGGCCGGCAGCCTGCGACGGCCACCGCGTACACGCGCGATGTCAGGCGCTTTGCGACCTGGTACGAATCGAAGCAAGGCGCACCCGCCAACCTGGCGGACATCACGCCGGAGCATGGCCACGCGTGTCGGGCTGATCTGCAGCAGAACTATGGTTTGGCGCCCAGCACGATCAGCCGGCTGTTGGCCGGGCTGCGCGTGTTCCTGGCCTGGGCGGTCACGGCGGGGTACCTCTGGGAGAATCCCCTGGCACATGTGGCCGGTCTGCCCGTATCTGTTCGGGAACCGGCCTGGTTGGCGCGTGACGAACAGCAGCGGCTGGTGGCGGCCTTGGCACGCGCCGTGAGCGATGCACGGACACTGGCGGGCGGTGGGCCTACCCCGGCTCTGGAACAACTGACGCGTGAGCAGGCGGTGCTGCTGACCCTGCTGCACACGGGGGTGCGGATCAGCGAGTTGGTGGGGCTTGCGCTGACCGATGTGAGCCTGGCCGAAAACACTGGCAGCCTTTGCGTGCGATCCAACGGCCGGGCGCAGCCCGCGCGCGGTCTGGCTTTGAACGTGGAAGTCCGGCAAGCGCTGACTGCCTATCTGACGCTGCGCCCCAGCGACCGTAGTGATCGGCTCTTCGTGAGCCAGCGCGGCGCGTTAGGCGCCCGCCAGGTACAGCGCATTCTGCAGAAATGGACTTACGCGGCGGGCATCCCGCCCCAGCGCTTGACGGCGCAAACGCTCCGGCACACCTTTGGCTACAACCTGGCGCAGGCCGGCGTGCCGCTCGACCAGGTGGCGGCGCTCTTGGGCTACGCTAGCCTGAATCCGCTGCGCGGGTACGTGCCCCAGCGGATCCTGGATCTCCAGCAGGCGGTGGAGGCCATTGTCATCATTGGCAAGTCAGGCGATACGGCAAGCGAGCTGAAACCATGACAGAAGCACCCTTCGTCCCGCCCAACAATGTCGCCGCCGAAGAGGCGGTGTTGGGCAGTCTACTGATTGATCCGGACGCCATGGATGACGTCGGCGCCCTACTCAAGTCGGCGGATTTCTACGCTGAGCGCAACGGCATGATTTTCGACGCGGCATGCGCGCTGCACAGTCGCCGTGAGCCGGTGGACTTTTTGACGGTGGTTTCGGCGCTCGAGCAGCGCAACCAACTGCAGGAAGTGGGCGGCGCGGCCTACCTGACCGGCCTGATCAACGCCACGCCGACCGCCGTCCATGCGTTGGCCTATGCGCGCCAGGTCAAAGACACGGCCGTGCGGCGCCGGATCATCTGGTTTGGCAGCGAAGCTGTGCGTCTGGCCTGCAACTATGACCTGCCCCTGGCGGAGGTGCTGGCGACGATTGAGGCGGCCGCGTTCAAGCTGCGGGAGGGACTGCGCGGGGCCGATGCGCTGCGGCCGCTGGCCGAGGTCGTCGCCGAGGTGGAGGCCAATCTGGCAGCCAGCAAGGCCGGCCAGGCCCCGCGCCTGCTCACCACCGGCTTCCGCGATCTGGACAACCTGATCGGCGGCTGGCGGCGCGGCTCGCTCAACATCGTGGGCGCGCGGCCGGCCAAGGGCAAGTCGTCCTTGCTGTTGGGTTTTGCGGCCCAGGCCGCCAGAGAAACCCAGACGGTGCTCATCTTTTCGCTGGAGATGACCGGCGCGGAGATCGTGGGGCGATTGGCGGTGGCCGGCACGGGGGTAAACCTGTTCGACCTCACGACCGGTCAGGCGCTCACGGCGCAGTGGCCGGCGGTCACGGCTGCGCTCGGCGACCTGGCCGGGGAGCCGATCTGGCTGGATGACACGGGCGGCATCGCGTTACCGGAACTGCGGGCCAAGGCGCTGCGCCTGGCTACCCGCACGCCGCTGGGACTGATCGTGGTGGACTACATCCAGTTAATGACCCTGGGCGCGCGGACGGAGCGGCGCTACCAGGAGTTGGGGGGCATCTCGCGCGGCTTGAAGGCGTTGGCCAAGGAACTGGATGTGCCGATCCTGGCTGCGGCGCAGCTCTCGCGCGGGGTTGAACAACGCAGCGATCGCAAGCCGACCCTGGCCGACCTGCGCGAGTCGGGCGATCTGGAGCAGGACGCCGACACGGTGCTGCTGGTAGATCGCAAGGATCTGGCCCTCGAATACCAGCCGGCCGAGCTGATCGTCGCCAAGAACCGCCACGGGCCGTGCGACACCGTCTCACTGCTCTGGCAGCGGGCGCGCACCCGTTTCGTTGCGCTGGCCCGGCCCGACGACGAGGCAAAGGTTGAGGCTCAGGCTAAGGTTAAGGTCAAGGCTGAGGCAAAGACCGTGGCTCAGCCTTAACCTCAACCTTAACCTCACGGAGGCGTCGTGTTTCCTGGATTCCACCGCCCGCGCGCGAACTTCTACCGCCTGCCCAACGCCTGGTTTGGCGCGTGGCGGGCCGCGCGCGCCGCGCAGGGCGGTGGTCGCATTGTCGGGCCGCTCAAGACCACCGAGTACGTGGTCAAGTGGACCTGGGGCTACCAGAACTTCGACCGGCCGCTGCGCATCAGTTGGCAGCACTTCCAGTATGGCCGGCTCACGGGCAAAGTCCGCCTGGATCGCGGGACGGGGCTTTCGAGCCGGATCCTGGGCGCAGCGTTGGACACCGCGGTCGCGTCAGGCTTCCTGGAGCGCCACGGCGATGCGCAGCAGCCGACCTACCTGCCGCACCTGCGGCCGGCCGCCGAGGATGCCGCGGGCTTCCTCGGCGAAGCCCCCGACGTGGCGACGGCCGGCTTTGCGGCGCCGAACGCCAACTACTTCCTGGTGCCAGCGCTCTGGACCGACCTGACCAGCGACGTGAGTTCCGAGGTCCTGATCCTGGCGACCGAGTATCTTTTCAGGCATACCTGGGGTTGGGAGGGCGGTTGGGAGCGGCCGTGCTGGCTGACGGCAGAGGAGATCGCCCTGGGGCGGCGCCACCGGTCGGCAGCCCGGGCGGGCGAACGCTACGACGAGGGCATCGGCTACTCCGAGCGCGCGCTGCGCGACGCCCTGGCCGAAGGGGTTAAGCGCGGGTGGTTGGTCTGGCAGGCGACCGCGAACGGCGGCCGCGTCTATGCCTTGCACCTGAAAGGCATGCAGGTGGCCGAGGAGGGCCGCTTCCTGGGCCTGGCAGATGCCATAACCGATGAACGCGCGCCGTTGGCTGAGGCGCTGCCGGCGTCACCGGCCGTGGCACGTCTTGAACCGGCTGCGGCGGCCGATCCGGCCCGCCTGGCGCAGCTTGAAGCCCAGGTGCGCGCCCTGACCCAAGAGGTGCAGGCGCTGACGGCCGCGCTGGCCGGCATGGGGGTGGCGCTGCCGGTGCACGCGCAAAGTGCAGTGGGGGCGGAAGAAAGTAAAGCAGCGGCGGAACAAAGTAAAGCAGCCACGGCGGAAAGTAAAGCAGTTGGCGGCGGAAAGTACAGCACATCTTATACAGACACCCCAGACACTCCTCAAACACCAGCATCAGACACGCGCGCCGCGCGGCCGGCGGCGGTTGGTGGTGGTGGGGTGGATGTGCTGCCGACCGGCCTCCGCCAGATCTTGAGCGACCTGGACTTTCGCGGCCGGCGGCCGTTGGCCGAATTGGCGACCGCCTATCAGGCTGATCCGGCACGCGTGGGCGGGTGGATCCGCTACCTGGACGGCCACCGGGGCGAGTTCCAGCAGCCTGCGGGCTACCTGCTGCAAAGCGTCGTTCGCGACGGCGCGCTGTTGCCTGTTGGCGCGCTGCCGGCAGCAAATGGCAACGGCTCAGGGTCAACGGGCGCCTGTGCCGTCTGTGGCGGTCGCGGCTGCGTCACGCTCAATCTACCGCCCGGCGACCCGGACTACGGCCGCGCCATCCCATGCCCCCGGTGCAGCGGGCCATAGCGTCATACGGCGAGAAGGGCGGCGGAAGCCATGCGCCCGAATCTCGCCGGACGCTGCAAAACCCATGACATGCCAAACCTGGCGCAGCAATTCACTGAGGAGATCCGACAGTCGGATGAAACGGCAGAACGGCGTAGTGCTGAGCGGCAAGCTGGCGGACCTGCGGGCCGCCGAGGTGAAGGCCGGCGATTTGACCGGCATGTACACGATGGCCACCCTGATCACCGATCACCAGGCGTTCGGCGGCCATCACTGCGTGTTGTTCCCGGCGGAGCACGCGCCGGACGCCCTGGCCTACTGGGGCCTGACCGACGGCAACCTGGAGGTTACCATCGAGGGCTGGCTGCGCTCGACGCCGGGGACCGACGGCGGGCCGCCGGTGGCCGTGGTGGTCGTGGACCGCGTGATCTACCTGACGGTCACCGACGCCATGCGCGAGCTGGTGGGCCGGCACAAAGCCGGTGCGCGCAGCGGCCAGTCCGGCGGCAAGCGGGGGGCGGCCCAGCGGGCCGGGTAGTGGCCCAGGGGGCCAGGGGCGGGGCGCAGCCGCCACCCGCCTCTCGCCCCCCTGCCCAGGGGGCCGGCGGGGAGAGGACGGGGGCGGAGGCCGCGCCCGCAGGAAGCCCCGGCCGCAGGGCGGCCCGGGGTGTTGGCGCAGAGCGCCGGGCGGTCGCCGCACCGCGGCCTGAGCGCTGCCCGGCGGCCTGATCGGGAACAGTCCGAATTCGCATGAGAGGGAAGATGGCCCAGAGTTCATCGTCGCGGCCCAAGCCGAGCGGCGTCACGATCACGGTCACGGATCTGCGGACCGAGCTGGCCAAATACCTGGAGCGGGCGCACTACCAGGGCCAGCACTACCTGGTCGAGCGCAGCCACGAGCCGTTCGTCGCCATTCTCGGCATCGAGGAGTACCGCCGGCTGCTGCGCGCGGCCGGGGAGGCCGGCGGCCGGCCCTGAAACAGCACACACGGAGCACACCGGGAGACATCCGGCCAGCCACCTTGAGGCGCGGCTGCGAGTAGGGATGTCCCTCCCTTCCCAACACCGCGGCGCCAAGGCCGCGTCTGCCCTGGGAGCACACGATGACCACATACGGGGGCGCGCCCGGATCGGGTCTACCCGGCCAACGCATGACGCCGGAGCAGCTGATGCACTTCTACGCCGGCATGATCGCCCGCGCGCTGGAGCAGAACCGCCTGCGGCCGATCGTGGTGCCGCTGTTCGACGGCCCGCAGCTGCGCACCTTTGCGATCCACCTGGAGGTCGGCGTGCCGGCCGAGCGGGTGGAGAAGATCGCCAGCGCGGTCGCGCTCGCCGCGCACAGCAGCACCTGCCGGATCGCCCGCGACCACGGCAAGCTGCTGGTCGAGGTGCCCAAGGCGCCGGAGGAGCGGCGCAGGCTCGGCGCGGCGGCGGTCGAGCGGTTCACGCCGCCGACCGCGTGGCACGTGGCGCTCGGCCTGGCGGTGACGGGCCAGCCCGTCTGGTACGACCTGGACGACCCCGACACCGCGCACCTGGCGATCGGCGGCACGACCGGCTCCGGCAAGACGCTGGCGCTGCGCTGGCTGCTTTACCGGCTCGCCGTGCAGAACCCGCCGGCGCGGCTGGGCTTCGTGATGGTGGACAAGAAGGGGCACGACCTGGCGCCCTACTTCGGCCAGTCCGCGCACCTGCGCCACCCCATCGTCAGCAACCCGCTGGACGGCACGCGGCTCCTGGCCTGGGCGACGACGGAGATGGACCGCCGCCTGGCCGCGCACCAGTGCGAGCCGAAGCTGGTGGTGGTCATCGAGGAGATCGGCGACCTGCTCATGGTCAACGGCGAAGTCGAGGGCTTCCTGACCCGCATCGCGCAGGTGGGGCGCGCAGCCGGCGTGCACCTGGTCGTCACGACCCAGCAGCCGGGCGCCCGGAGCCTGGGCGACGCGCTGACCAACTTCACGGCGCGGCTCCTGGGCCGGGTGGCCACCGCCACCAAGACCTTCGGCGCGGCGGGGCGGGCGAAGACGATGGCCGATCTGCTGTTGGGGCACGGCGACTTCCTGCTGATCACCGCCGGCGCCGAGATCCGCCTACAGGCGCCGCTCATCACCGGCCTGCAGTACGGTCGGATCCCGCGCGTGGCACGCGTGCCCTCGCTGGACGACGAGCTGCCGCTGGTGGTGCGGGTCGCCGACCTGCAGCGCGATCCCCGCGGCCGGCCGGGGCGGGAGCTGGGCGAGGCGGACTACCGCGCCATCGAGCAGGCGCTGGCCGACGGCCTCTCGGTGGGTGCGCTGGCCGCCCGCTTCGGCATCGGCAGCGAGCGCGCCCGGCGGCTCCATGCGGCCTATTGGGGGCAGAACGGCGACGAGGAGGATGATCTATGAGCAGAAGCGGACGCATCCTGGCGCTCCTGGCGGCGGCGGCCGCGCTGGCGCTGATCGTGGGCGTGATCTACGCCCTGTGGCTGCTGGGCGCGGAGACGGTGCGGGCCCTGGCCTTCCTGCTGCTCGGCGGCGGGCTGCTGGTGGGCCTGGCGTGGGCCGCGCAGTTCCCGCTGCGCGCCTGGCGCAGCAACCAGCAGCCGGAGCGCCACGTCTACCACGACCGGGTGCGGGAGATCCACCACGCGCCCGCGCCCGACCCCCGGGCGACGCCGGTGCTGCCCGCCCTGCCGGCGGCGCGTTCGCTCGACAGTCCGCCGGCGTATCCAGAACTGCTGCGGGCCGCGTTCCTGGCCGGCGTGTACGGCAGCCAGATCGGTGCCCAGGGAACCCCGGCCGAGCTTGCGCCGTGGGGCGCTGAACCAGAGGATGATTGGGAGGAGCGGGCGGACGATTGAGGCCTGGCCCGCGCCGGTCGCCGGTCAGGCGGCTCCCCGCGTACCAAATACGGACACTCAACCCGCCCCGATGAGGCGGGTTGTCGCCTATATGGGCCGGCTTTTGGTTTTTCGGTGAAACGAATGTTGAGGCACTTGACATATCTATCTCTGACAGGAGCACGCGCGTGGCCGGGCGCAGGGCAGCGGCGCTGGCGTCGTCTGCCTCCGGGCCGCGCGCATGCCTGAAACGCTGCGCGGCACGATCCGCGGCCTGACCTTTCGCAACGAGGAGACCGGCTACACGGTCGCCCAGTTCGAGCCGGACGACGCCGACCTTGTGACGGCCGTCGGCGTCATGCCGCTGCTCGCGGCCGACGACGCCGTGGAGCTCATCGGCGACTGGGTCGAGCATCCCCGCTACGGCCGGCAGTTCAAGGTCGCACAGGTGCGGCCGGCGGCGATCACCAGCCTGGCCGGCCTGACGCGCTACCTGGGCGGCGGGCACATCCCCGGCGTCGGCCCGGTCCTCGCCGAGCGGATCGTCGCCCACTTCGGCATGAGCACCGCCGACGTGCTCGACCACGCGCCCGAGCGGCTGCGGGAGGTCCCCGGCGTGGGCGCGGCCCGCGCGGCGGCCATCACCGAGGCCTGGCAGAGCCAGCAGGCGGCCCGAACCGCGCTGATCTGGCTGCAGGGCCACGGCGTCTCCCCGCGCCTGGCGGCCAAGATCTACGAGGAATACGGCGCCCAGACGATCCCGCTGGTGCAGGCCGATCCGTATCGCCTGGCGCGCGACATCCCCGGCGTCGGGTTCCAGACGGCCGACAAGATCGCCCAGGCGCTGGGCGTGCCCCACGATGCGCCGCAGCGGGTGGCGGCCGGCCTGGCGCACGCCCTGGAGCTGGCCGGCCACGAGGGCCACGTGTATCTGCCCTTCGACAAATTGGTGACGCGGGCGGTCCTTCTGCTCGGCGTGGATGCGGCTTTGGCTGAGCAGATCCTGCTGCAGCGCCTGCGTGACGAAGACGGCCTGGTCGAGGAGTGGCTCTCGTTGGCCGGCGCCGGGCCGGAGCCCGAGCACGCCGTCTACCGCACCTGGTTCCACACCGCCGAGGTCGGCCTGGCCCGGCGCTTGGCGCTGCTGGCAAGGGCCGGCGGCGACCGGCTGGCCACCTTCCGCACCCTCGATTGGCGGCTGCTGCGCCGCGTGCTGACCGAGGGGCACACCGGCTTGGCCCTCACCGAACGCCAGGCGGCCGCGGTGGAAGCGGCCTTCACCCGGCCGCTGACCGTCCTGACCGGCGGCCCGGGCACGGGCAAGACCGTCACCCTGGGCGCGGTGATCCGGCTGGCCGACGCCAGCGGCGTGGAGGTGGCGCTCGGCTGTCCCACCGGCCGCGCGGCCAAGCGCCTGAGCGAGGCCACCGGGCAGCTGGCCCAGACGGTGCACCGCCTGCTGGAGGTCAAGCCGCAGGACGGCCTGCTGAGCTTCACCCGGAACGAGACTAACCCGCTCGACGCCGACCTGGTCATCGTGGACGAGGCCTCCATGCTTGACCTGGTGCTCTCCTACAGCCTGGTGCGGGCCATCCGGCCGGGCGCGCACTTGATGCTGGTCGGCGATGTGGATCAGCTGCCGAGCGTCGGCGCCGGCAACGTGCTGCGCGATGTGATCGCGGCGATTGAGGGGACAGGGATCAGGGGCCAGGGAGCAGGGATCAGTGATCAGGGGGCAGTGGTCAGGTGTCAGCCTGACTCCTGTCGCCTGCCCCCTGACTCCTGCGCCGTGGTCCGTCTCGATGCCATCTTCCGCCAGGCGGCCGGGAGCTACATCGTGGACAACGCCCACCGCGTCGTGCGCGGCCAGCTGCCGGTCACCGACGATCCCAACGCCACCGATTTCTTCCTGGCGCGCACGGACGATCCGAAGCGCGCGGCCGAGCTGATTGAGCAGTTGGTGTGCGAGCGCATCCCGGCGCGCTTCGGCTTCGGGCCGGACGACATCCAGGTGCTCAGCCCGATGCACCGCGGGGAGGCCGGCGTGGCGGCGCTGAACAGCCGCTTGCAGGAGGCGCTGAACCCGCAGTGGGGCGGGCTGGGCGAATTAGAGGTTGGCGCAGGCCGCATCTTACGTGAAGGGGACCGCGTGATGCAGACGGTCAACGACTACGGCAAGGACGTCTTCAACGGCGATGTCGGCCGCGTGCTGAGCGTAGACCCCGAGGAGAAGCGGCTAGCGGTGGACTTCGAGGGGCACGTGGTCAGTTATGAGGCGTTTGAGCTGGAGGCGTTGACCCTGGCGTACGCGATCACGATCCACAAATCGCAGGGGAGCGAGTTCCCGGTTGTGGTCGTGCCGGTGCTGAACAGCCACCACATCATGCTGCAGCGGAATCTGCTCTATACGGCGATTACCCGCGCGCGGCAGTTGGTGGTCTTGGTGGGCGATCCGCAGGCGATCGCGGTGGCGGTCAGGAACGACGAAGTGCGGCGGCGGTATACGGCGCTGGCGGGGAGGTTAGGCAAACCTGCTCTCCTCTGATCTGATCCAAGTGACCTGCCACCCCAAGGAATAATGGGTAGCGTTATCCCTCGCTTCGAATCGGCCATCTGCTGGCACTTGGACGCAAACCGCATCTCCCCTGCGCGTGTTCCTGGATGCTGTGGCATCTGGGGTCGTCTATCAGTGCATGAGCAAGGGCAGATACACGTATCGGAGTGTTGGCGTGAGTGTGGCGGTTGCTGTTTGAGTAGGCGTTGCAGTGGCAGTTGCCGTTGGCGTCAGCGTGACAGTGACGGTGGCCGTTGGTGTAGGCGTTGCGGTTGCAGTCGCTGTCGGTGTTGACGTGGCCGTTGGCGTAACGCACGCAGGTAAAGTCGGGCTGGTTGCTCCGGGGAGAAGCGACAACCACGACGGGTCGCAACCTAAGTTGATCATCCAGATCTTGTACCAAGTGTGATCTTGGATGAGCAGGTTGTCATCTGCATCAAAAGCCAGATCCCCTGGCGTACCCATGTATAGGGCAATTGAGGCATCTGGCAACTGCTTCGTCAGTGGATCGCTGTAGAACCACAATTGCTTCAGTTGCCGCTGAGCCGAATCCCCATAGTAACCATCATTTCCAACAACCATTTGATTCATACTGTTGAAAGCGATACTAACTGGAGAACCCGGTTGATCCACAGTCCAATAGGCACAATTGCCGACCTCGTTTAGACTGGGAGCATTGAAGACCTTTTCGGCCTGCACATTGGGGAATAGGGTGGTCGCTGCTGCCAGATCATCGGCCATAAACACAACCATGCGATGATTCCCTGAGCATTCATAGGCGTTATCGACGACAAACAGATTGCCCAGCCGATCGAACTTAATCTGGCCGGCGTTGCACAGCGTACCGGCATTGGGCGCGCTCAGGCCCTGGTTACAGCGAAGCTCAGTCTTGTTGGTTTGACCGATGACCATGTCAACCAACAGTCGATCTGCAAAGCGGTCGTAGTTCTTGACCCGGAATATTCGGGTGCCGGACGAATCGACGATGTACATGGCACGCTCGGTGGGACTGAAGGCCATCGCCCCGAGCTGTACGTACCCGACGCCATCCGGGCGCGTGATCTCCGCTCCGGTATCGGCCCAATACAACTTCACGAAGTCGGCGATGGGTGTCTGCGCGCTGGATGAAAAAGGCAGTTGGTAGATCCTGAGTTGGTGATGCTCGCCTGCCACCCAGAGCCTATCTCCGTCATCGATGCCGGCGCTGAGCCAGTTTCTGTCCGGAAAGCCGCCGGGTAAGAAGTAAGTTGAGTCTGCACCGAAGGGCTTGAGCGAGTAGTTGGTCCAGACTTTGGTGCTGAGATGCTCATCGCGCACGATGAGCTGGTGGTTCCAGACTGCCATCCCCACCGATTCACCTAACGTATCGGTGGTTCTGCGATTGGGACCCTTCGCGAACAAGACGCCATTTGCATCGGGCAAGCACATCACATTGCCCACCTGACGCATCTCATAAGGCAACGCGTAACGATACACCGTAGAGAAGAACTCGTCTGCCAGATAGATGTTGTTGGCGTTGTCTAGACCGATAGAGCCCCCTGGCCAGAACAGGCGGTTGCCTTCATAAATCGTCCCGCAACCAGGGTAGGAGTAGTATACGCTGTCTCCCCCTCGGAGATACTTGTTCTGCGCTCCGATGACATGGATGATGTTGCCATCCAGATCGATGAGCAGGGCCCGATTGGCCGAATGCTCGTTGAGCCAGATTTCACCTGGAGCATAATCGCCTTCTCTGAAAGTGTTGAAGACGAAGCCCGTGGATTGGAAACGGTATGCTCCCGTGCCATCCCAGCCTCCCCAGTTAGTGAACGGTCCATCCTGATTCGCTCGGAGCACTTTGTACGCCGTCATCCCGTTCGTGAAAGGCGGTCGGAATACCAGGATGCGGGCCATGAAGGGCGCCGGGTACTCATCCAGGACATACAAATCGCCGGTTGTCGGATGCACCTTGGCCAGGGTCGGCGTGCACATCCGGTTCAGGGGTCCGTTTGCCACACAGCCTGAGGCTGCAAAACTAGGCTGACCAAGCACCAGATCGGCGTTTGGGGACCCGGCCGGGAAGCGCAGAACCCGGCTGTTGAAAGTGTCAGCTACCCATAAGTCGCCGTTATGGTCAACAGAGACGCCGCGCGACGATACGTGGTCAAAGTACGGATTCCCGAAGCTAATCCACAGGGAATGGTTATCGGGAGCATTGGGCGGCCCATAGTTGGAGCCTCTGTTTCTTCCGTTAGTATTGGCATCCACCTGGCCCCAGACGGCATCCGCAATGGCATCCCCTTTGCCAGCCGTGTGGTCAGCGCTGAATGGCTGGTTGAAGCGCAGCACTCGGTTATTCCAGACGTCTGGAACATACAGGTTTCCGTACTGGTCAACATCCAGATTCATCCGCAGCCATGACTCGGCCGTGTTGTTGGCAAGTGGATAGCCAAGCAAACACAGACTCTGTGCTGATGGCGCCTTCGTGAACCCGAGGTTGTTATCACCATTGCATGACGCCAGGGACATGTCTGGTTGCCCGAAGACCAGGCTGGGACGAACGTTTTCGTCAAGTGTGCACGCACCGCCCCCCGCGCAAGCCAGGTTGAAACCCAGGATCCGGCTATTGCCGCTATCTATGACGTAGATATACAGCCTGTCCGGGGGCGAGTTCCGATCGACGAGCACCCCTGGCGCATGATAGATGGCGCTATTGCCCACCTTGTTGCGGCCGGTCTCGGAGATCTTCGCTTGACCGAGCAGCCGGAGCACCTGAACAGAGCGGCCGTAGTAGTCAACGGTGTCAGCCAGGCGGTCAGTGGGCTGTGGCGCAGGGTTCATGTCAGCAAGCGGGCCGGACCGGACGGCAGTCTCGATCAGGGCCGTCTGCGGTTGCCCTAAGGTGACGTTGGTCAAATAGGGACTGCTATCCTCACTCCAGTACAGTCCGTTGCTCGTCCCGGCTGCCGCTGTATTGCCAACCAACGTGATATTAGCCAGGGTCACCGAGCTCCTGTCGCGGATGGTTATGCCGCCCCCGTGGGATTCGGGATCGCGGGATCCTGTGGCTTGGCCGGCCGTGACCACAAAGCCGTCGAGGACGGCAGAGGCAGACACCCCCTGCGCAGTGACCACGTTGTAGGCGTTCTTGCCTCGGAGGCGCACGGCAGCGGGAACTATGCCCGAAGACTCGCTCAAGTCATTCGAGTCGATGTCGCCGCTCAGCACGGTCAAGTTGGCCGCCCAGTCTCGTTGCGCGCGTCGAGTCTCTACGCCTGTGAACCCGCCATACAACGCGACACCGTTTAGCAGCCGAAAAGTGGATCCTGGATCGCCCCTGGCTTGCCTGGCGCCTGCATCGGGGTAATAGACTCCCCGCGCCACCCAGACTTCGGTCCCGCTTCCAGCACTTGCCAAGGCGTCCTGAATGTTGATGTATGCTGTTTTCCAGGAGAGACCGTCATGGACTGGGCCAGGGGCTTTGGAACTAACATAGAGGATGCTGCCTGCAACAGGCTGCTGGTTGGTGTTCTCCGAAGTGGATTCAAGGATGGCATCATCGCGTGTCAGCTGATAATCGGCTGCCATCTGTCCCGGCTCATTGGTTGCATGTGGCGAAGGGAACAGCGTGATCCCCAAAATGAAAAGGAAACCGAGTGCACTGCGGATCATATTGCCTCCCAAGAGGTGCGCATCTCTGACAGTAGCGAAGGCCAGCGGCCGAAATCATCTCTCGCCCTGTGCCGCTTCGCTGTCTGCGCGATGGCCTGGCCGTTCAAGATCGCTGCTTTGCGGGTGCGCTCCAGCGCAGCGCGGCCATCCCAGACGATCTGCTCTGGCGTGCGATCGCGCTGCGTCAGGGTGAGCCGGGCTGCGCGGTGGATCGCCTCGCGCACTTCCGGCGTGACCTGCCAGCGAGGCTGGAACAGGTGCGTGCCGCCATTGGGTGTCGGGATGAACATGGTTCCCTCATGAGCCGTGAATCAAACTCACTACACTTTTGCGTTAGTGTCAAGGTTTTGATGCGGGAACAGCAGCCACTTTCGTTTCAACCTGGCACGGATTGGCTGGGCCGGCTACCGGCCAACCGCTGCTCATGACTTGATGATCTCACTTGGCCAGGCTGTGCTTAGCTTGATCGAGCTTACGCTTGATCGAGAGTAATCTCCGTGAATTTGCTGTCCGTTCTGGACTATACCATATGGTTACTTAACCAAGTGGTATAACGAAAGTCAGATCAAGTGAACCGTAGGCACGTTGACGCCTCTGACCTCGACCACCCACCGTTCGCCGTCCCACCAGGAGGCTTTGCACTTCTCGGCCAGCGCGTCGTGCACGGCACGACCAGCTAAGCCAATCGGCTTATAAGCCATTTGGCTTAATCAGCAAGCATCCCACGGATAGCCGCTCTTAAGCCCTTCGCAGTCAGTGCAGTGGACGCTCTCGTTTCTCAAAATCAAACTCCACTACCAGGGGACAGTGATCGCTCAGGTGGCGCTGATCTGCACAGGCCCCCACTCGGACCAATCTCAGATATGGCGCCCATCTATGTATGCTCTTCGGTTGTCCCTGGTCCGTTGGACCATCCGTCGCTGCCCAGTTCTTTTCCCGCTTCTTCCGAAAAACGCGCCGCGGCGGCCCTCCAATGGTCTGTTATGCGCAACAGTTCTCCATCAGATAGGTAGGTGCATTGCACTCGCACCGGAACCGCTCGATCTGTTGCTCTCCGAAAAAGCATATCTCCTTGGCCGAGTAGGCCCTCGCCGCCCTCGCAGCCCAGCACAGCCAAGCTCTCCTTCCGATCGGCGACGCGCAAGCAGAAGCGGGTATGGAAAATCATCCCGTATGTGTCGAGAATGGCCTCCGGAATTGGGCTGCCGACGACTGCCACCAAGTGGATACCCACTGCGCTAGCTATTCTGCCCAGTTTCAGCAGTAGCGGCTGGAGACGCAGACCTGCATTCGCCAGGAAGTCCGCAAGTCCGTGCACAAAGACGACAATGTAGGGGGGGAATCCGCGGTCGTGAGCAGCGACTTGATCGATGTTGCGCACACCGTGCTGGTGCAGCTTTTGCAGGCGTGTCTCGGATTCTTCCACAAGCCAGGTCAGCATGCCTATCAGGGTCTGGGGATCGGTTACCACACTATGTGTCAGATGTGGTAAATCCGCGTAGATAGCAAACTCGGCGCCCGTTGGATCGGCCAGGCCAAGCATCAGATGCTCAGGCGTATTATGGAGCAGGAGAGAAGCCAGAATTGCGTCGAGCAGCGCCGACTTTCCTGAACCTGTTCTTCCGCAGACCAGGATGTTGCCCAGATCCCGCAGATCATCAATCACTGGCGTACCATTTACTCCCATGCCAAGTAAGAGGGGCAAATGGGCCGCGTCCACCTCACGATCGGCGTACTCCATGACATGACCAAGGCGAACTATCTGTCGCAGACGGTTCTTGACCTGAAACGCCAGGTAGCCGGGTCGGGAAAGGGAGTGTTGCAGTTCGATGGTTTGATCTGGGCCGAGAGCCATTGTCAAATCGGGCAGCAAGTCACCCACGCGAGTTAGATTCCTACTTGCCCGAGCGTCGGCAGCAGTGAACACGTACTCAGTGAATACCGGGCCCTCGTTTACCTCAACGACGTGCATTCTCAACCCAAAGCGTGCCAAGGTGGATTCGATAGTCATAACCACTTGTCTCAGGTAATCGCTCGCGCCATGGCGCTGCAGCGCCGGACAAGGCCAATAACGCCAGTTCGGAAGCCGCCACGCCCCAGAGCGGGCTAACTCGAGCTTCGCTGGATCAGGCGTAAAGAATTCTGGGAGAGAGGTAGATGACATCATTCGAACTCGACGGTTCTGAATCTTAGCGTTCGCGCGTTTTCCGTTACCGTCCGCACCAGGCCATCCGACGCGCCGTTCGGCAGCTCGGCCTCGATCTCCAACGTCACTTTGACCCGCGCGCCCACCTGGCCGGCCAGGTGCTGGATGACCGCCTCTGCGATCTGTCCGACGTCGCGACCAGCCCGTATTGGATCGATCTCCACAGTACCGTAGAAGCGCCGGTTGCGGTGCTCGGCCGGGGGCAGCGTCACCCCTGCGGTCCCGGTTCGGTCCTCCCGGCCGGCTTCAACTTGACCGCCGCGCGTCGGTTGTTCGCCACCCTCGGGCCGGACCCGGCTCAGGTGGGCCGCAGCCGCCTCTTCGTCCTGTCGAAGCTGAGTCAATGCGACCGCAGGCCTGACAAGCACACTGCGACCATCCATGACGACGCTGCCGCTCACGCCGGCCTTGAGATTGAGATAGCGGCCACGCTCGGCGTCGTGGCCCTCGGCGTAGGCGAAGTTCTCGGTCCAGGTCACCTGGGCGATGCCATCCTGCACTGCGGCCAACAGCGTGTCGGCGTCCAACAGCCGGGGCAGGTAAGGATAGCGGGCGAAGTACTCCCAAATCTGTTTCAGCGAGACGTGCTCGCCCTCGCCCCACAGATTGTAGCGGTCCATCTCCATCCGCAGGCGCGCAGCGGAGAATCTGGTGATCAGCAGTTCGTCGTTCTTGAGCTTGCGGCTGGCGCGCACGGCGAGGGCGTCGGGACCTTGCAGCCGGTTCTCATCCCACGCCAGCTCGGGCTGGCGCGGGTCGGGCTGCGCCGGCGTCAGCGCCAGCGCGTAGGTCTCGCCGACCCGGGCGCGCACGGTCTCGTCGGCCAATTTGAGCTTGGTCTCCGCCTGGCTGCGCTGGAATGCGCCCAGATCCAGTGCGTCGCGCTCATCGCAAATGGACTTCCACGCCAGATATCCCCGCACCGCATCAACCAACTCAACCAGCCGGGCTTTCTCGGGAGCCAGGAAGACCAGCATGTTCTGATAGAGACGGGGGCCGGTTCCGCGGCCGGCCAGGATCGCCGCGGCCTGGCGCCGGGCGGGACTGTCGGCGGTTTTGAACGTATGGGAATGCTGCGGGTGCAGGACGACCAGGCGCACGGATGGCTCGTCAGGCACATCCGCTGTGGACAGCGGCGCCAGGTGGACAGCAGAGAAATCGCCTCTTGCACGATCTTCACGTAACCGGCGCACGATCTCCTCATGCACGGTGTCCTCGTCAATCCGTGCAGCGCGATCCTGCGCCAGCCGGTTGACGCTGGCCTGGGTGCTGAACCAGTAGCGGCTGCGATCCACGTAGAGGTGCGCGGCGCCATCGGCTAACCTCCGTAGCGCGTCGCCGAAGGTGGCCGGCGTCTCGCCGGGCTGCACACAGCCGAGCTTAACGTTGCGATCGTCGATGCCCGGGTTGCGCGTCTTGGCGGTGGGCGCCGAGCCCATGTAGACGGTGCGGGCGACGCGACGGCAGGCGGAGTAGCGGCCCAAGTTGGGGTTGCTCCGGTCGAGCGCGAGTGGGAGGCTGTTCGGTCCATCCACGTCCTTCTCGATTACCGGCACCCAATGGTCTTCCAGGTAGCGGGTGAGCTCGGCCTGGACGCTCGCATCGTCGATCGGAACGGTGGCGGGCAGGATCAGCAGGTTGCCATCCCCGCGCTCCCACAACGCGTGGATCACCGCGGCCATCAGGCGCAGCACGCCGCGCGTGCGCTGGAACTCGTCCAGGCTCGACCACTCGGTGTACAGCCGGTCGAAAAGCTCCGGGTGGATCGGGTAGGCGGCGGTCATGCGGCGCGCGTAGGCGGCCTCACGGCACTCGGCCGGGAATTCCTGGCCCTGCTCGCGGTAGAGCCGGGCGAAGGCATCTACCACGGCATCGCGCGCTGCGAACGCGGCCGGGTCGTTCATCGGCTGGAACAGCCGCCGGCGCACGATCTCGAACCCCTCTTCGGCGCTGGCAGGCCGCCAGGGGGACTCCACCCGGCCGATGGCGTTCTTCAGCCGGTCGAGCGCGGTGCGGCCCCGGTCGCCGCCGACCTCGATGTCGGACGCGGGCATGCTGACCACCAGCAGGGTGCGGTCGGCGGCCTTGGCGGCCTCGGTGAGGGTTTGGGCGAAGGTGAAGTGGGTATCGAAGGTGCCGCCGGGCAGGTCGAGGCGGTCGTGGAGCTGGCGCGCGTAGGCCACCCACTCGTCCACCAGGATCAGGCAGGGCGCGTAGCGGTTGAAGAGCACGCGCAGCGCATCGCCGGGGTTAGTAGCGCGACGGTCATCCTCGGCTACCTCGGCGTAGCCCTCCGCGCCGCCGAGCTGCCAGGCCAGCTCGCCCCACAGGGTATGTATGAGTGTGCCGTCGGGTTTGCGGCTGGGTTGACCGGGCGAGATCTTGTTGCCGACCAGGACCGCGCGGTTGACGGCGCCCTCACCCCCGGCCCCTCTCCCATGCGTGGGCGAGGGGAGAATGTTCGCCTCGCGTGCCAACGCCTCGACACCTGGCAGTTGTGCTAAGGGGGCGCCTGAGAACAGGTGATACAGCGCCAGCATCGAGTGGGTCTTGCCGCCGCCGAAGTTGGTTTGCAGCTCGATGACAGGGTCGGCGGGTTCGCCGGCCAGGCGTCGCAGCGCGCCGACCAGCAGCCGGCGCAGGCCGTCGGTGAGGAAGGTGCGCTCGAAGAAGGGGATCGGTTCGCGGTACTCGTCGGTCCCCTCGCCCATGTATACCTGCCACAGGTCGGCTGCGAACTCGGCTTGCAGATAGCGGCCCGAGGCCACGTCAGGATGTGGCGTGATGATCTCGCGCCAGGGGCGCAGTCCGGCCGCGGGCCGGCCTTCCACCGGCGCGACCGCAGCCTTGCGGCTCTCGCGGCGCGCCTCCTCCTCGAAGCGCAGCCGGAGCAGCTCCTGCTTCTGCCGCTCCACCTCGGTCGCTTCCGGCGCGGACACGGCCGTCAGCAGGCGCGCGCTGCTGTCCAGGGCGCGATACGCGTCGTCGGTGGAGAAGGTGCCCTGGTGCGCCCACTTGTTGCGCGTCTCGCGCAGTTCGCTGACCAGACTGCGCTCGGCAAAACCCAGCGTGCCCTTGAACGCCTCGTTCCAGTGGTCCCACATGATGACCAGCAGTGCGTGGGCATCCAGCAGCTCATCGTCGGGCAGGTCGCCCTCGCGCTTCAGGCTGTAGGCGGCCTGCTTGCGCCATTGGTTTTCGTACGCGGCGCGCATCTCGCGCTCGATGTAGGGCGCGAGGCCCTGGCGTAGTAGGTCGAGTGCTTTGCCGACGCGTTCGTGGTTAGTGATGGCCATGTGTTGCTTCCTCTACTTAATACTCAGAGCGTCCATCAAGGCATGGACCACCGGACGCAGTTCACCATCTGTCAAATCGAAACCTACCTCCGGCGGCATCTTACCGCTGACTTGGTGGTCGATCTCTTTCACACACCAGTTTCTCAGGTCTGCGGAAACACCCCTTGCTAGCCCCAGTAGTCTAGGAATCGTCGACTTCTCGGATGGTGCTGTGGTTGCCCGCAGACGCTCACTCAGCATAACTGCGCATTCGGTATCATCTCGGATGCGTCGGGTGATTGGGCGAATGATCAGATGCAACGATTGCTCCCGAACGGGAGGTTGGTCCCGCATTTGCTCGATTATTGCATCAAAGAAGGCCTTGCTGGATCCTTTTCGCGACAAGAGGTGGAAATATGCCGGAAGCGACAGAGGCACGTTCAATTGACGCAAAACACCGAGTGTAGCGTCTAGTGCACTGCTATCGGGCCAGCCCTCGCAGAGAGCAACGACTCGACCCTCCTGCATGCAGTCTCTTTGACTTGTCGGCGCGATGCGCTGAAGGATGTCTGGATCACCGCCAAACTGCACTCCGAGGATTTCTGCGGCAGTGAAGCGAGATTCACTATCGCCTGATTGCCCTGACCCGACTTCAGTTACCCCCAACGTTCCCAGGCAATACTCTAGAAGCAGCGGACTTTTCGGCTGTACGCGCGCCATGAAACGTAGCATGTTGGACTGTGCCGTCCGTCCTGAACGGGTCTCAAGAAACTGCAACGCATCTTCGCGCGCGGATGGATCTTCGTCTGCATATCTACAGAAATTGTTCCAGAGAATCTCGCGTGTCTCAGCGGTGTCGGCATTCTTTGTCAATCTTGTCCAGAATTCGGTGCCGAAGCCGGCCTTGATGCGATCCCAGTTCTGAAGGATCAACCTCGTGAGCGGGATGTTCGATCCTAATCCTCGGTCAACAGAGATAGCACAAGTTCGTTCTCCCCCAATGCTTTCTTGAGCGGCGCACATCAAATCCAGACGATCCAGCATCACCAAGCCGCAAAAGGCCGCCTGCCGTCGTTCTTCATGGTCAAATCCGTAGCAAACTATGTCCGTGCCGAGAATTGATAGAGCTTCAGCACAATCTCCGGACAGCTTCAGCCATCTGTGATAGGCGATCGATGCTAAAGCCTTCACTTGATCATCCGGCTCATGATCGTACAGGCGCAACAACGTTGGTACAAAGGGCTCGTCTGTACTGATGTCCTCGAAGTGCGCTGCAATGACTCCACGGAGCTGCGTGGGCAGTGGATTCATGATGTCAATGATTTGCTTTCGCATCTGAGCATCGTTACCATAGGCCCACGCCACCGCAGCCACATTGCCATCATGATCAAGGAATTGTTGCTGAGCAAGGCTTCGCACTCGAGGGTCAGACGGATATCCGACGATCAATCTACCGATAACGTCCTCACGGTACAGATTGCTGCACTCCGTCAGCCTCGCGAGAGCAGCGTCTACGACCTCGGTATCTCCTTGGGTATTTCCCAAATTCTCTAGGCCCAGCAGGACAAAATCAGGGCGAGCGACATGTGGATCGCGAAGCAATTCCAGAAGTCTCGCTCGGCACGTTGGCCGGTCTGCAATGATCTGTGGCAACAGATGACCGATCTTGGATGCTTCCCGCACTGGGCCGGAAGCGAATCGCAACAGCCCATCCGCTACTTCAGGATCCTGCATTCCCCAGCCATCGAGCAGGGCTGTCGCCGGCCAGTGCGGCCACGACGCTCCGAGCGACGAGAGCAACTTTGCCTTGGCAATCGGGGTTCTACCGACCAGAGCAGCCATCGCCGCCTCAGGCTCTTGGTGCTCCTGTCTCACAATCCAACCATCAATTGCCTCAATGAGTCGAGGGTTACCCTTGAAATGGTCGCGTAACATTTGCCAGGGCACGTGGGATGTCGCACCCAGGAATGGGTATCGCTCAGTCTGGAGCTGCTCCACACAGAACTGCACGACATCATCATCCTGGGGATAGCCTTCCAGCAGCAGTCTAATAGCCAAATCTCTCTCTAGAGTACCGGCCCTATAGGTTCTCTGCCGAGCGGCTTCAAGTGACTGCTGTTTGGTTGCAGGCGACTGCGGCCAGCCGGCGATTAGGGCAGAACTGAGATCGTCACGCCAAGAGTAGTCAAGCACGCCATCGCGAGATCCAAGTTGCATCAGGGCGGCCCAATCGTCTTGAGTCTGGGATCCCAACCTGATTCTACCCAGAACACCGGACAGGAACACCTCTGGACTGAGCGAGTCACGTGTCACTTCCAGTATGCGCTGAGTCTCGGGATGATTGGGCCAGCCCTGCACGAGACACAGAACTGCGGCAGCTCTCGACGTAGGAGCAACAGTGGCCCACGCGAGCGAAGCGACTTTATCTCCCGCATCGCCGCTACCGGCGGCAATGGTGGCAAGTGCGCGTGCGGCTGAACGCTGGTTGCTTGTCTCTTCATCCAGCATACCCTGGAATAGGCAGGCAGTCACGTCTGGGCCGTGTGGCCATTTAGTCATCGTGTTGTAGATGTAGGAACGCCAGCGCAACCTACATGGGAACCATGTCTGGAGCTTGGCTCTCACCAAGTCTCTCGCTCGGGTTGAACGGAGACCCTCAAGGACATAGTGAAGGAGATGCTCGCGCTGAGGCATCCACGATTCGGACTCAATCCCCTCGAATGCCCCCTGAGCCAGTTCTCGAAGTAAGCCGACTGGACAGTTGAAGTCGCTGAAGGCGATTTCGCACAGCAGGAGATCAACGTAATGCTGCTCCACATTGATGCACTCTCGCCGCTGAACCCGAACCGCGTTCACCAAACTAGCAACATCGTCACTGCGACGCGATAGGTGCAGCAACCCAAGAATCACCTCTCGCCATTGCGGATCAGCACAGCGCGTTTCGATAATCGTCGTCTGTTCAGAGATCGGCAGACCGGAGAGGTACCATGCAGCAAGATACTCTTTGAACACGCGATGATAGAAACCAAGCTGACTGGGCGACCAACGTACCAGTAGGCCGATAGATTGTTCACCAGCGTCCACAAATGTTTGGCTCGTCTGGTGAGCCTCACGCTGCCCAAAGCCGAAACCGCGTTCGCTGTCGCGAAGGTAGTCCTCTACGGTTCGAACGGCATCGCCTTGATCAATCAGGCCCTCACCGAGGTGCTCTTGAACATGATATGCGAGCCGAGCGAATATACTTTTCTGGTCATCCTCACTCAGATCCAGAATCTCGTCGGTGATCATCGCCGCAGCTCGCCGCCGCTGTGGATGTGTCGAGATGACGTTCTCAACAAGCCAATCGTAGGCCTTGAAACGGCTCTGTGGGAGGCGAACATTATAGAATCGGTGATAGATTAGGAGGCAAAGCAGAAGCGGTACCTTCGCTAGTTCCTGTAGGTCTGCTGCCCCATGCAATTCAGCGAGAAATCTATCAGCGTCAGCGATTGCTTCTCGCTCAAACTGGGCATCGTCATGCGTGGAACCACTACCGATTTGTGTCAATCTGAATGCAAACCAAGCCTGAGATAACTGCTTCTGCTGGCTTTCGGAAAAGTCACAGAGCTCTCCGGTTTGCCAGCCAGTCTCCTGGACGCCAAGCCGATCATAACCATGTGGTCTGCAAGTTACGACCGCGGGAACATTGCGCTGCCGAACGAAAACCGCCAACTTGTTCAACGCCACCCGGGCCGCGGCTTCACTTGTCCATTCGTCGAGACCGTCCACGAGCAGCAGTAGCCGTTCGTCTTGAAGCGCATTCTCAACGAGAGGCCAGAGCCGCTCTTCATCCCAACTCGTCAACCACCTATGAAGTAGTTCGCTGAGCGAAAATGATGCATCGGGCCCGGCCGAGATCATCTTCGTCCACAAAGGGAATGGCACCCAAACGGGCAAGAATCCACCCCATTTATTGGCCAACCGCTCAAGGCGCGGTGACTCGGACAACAGATCTAGGATGATGAAACGTAGTAGCGAGCTTTTCCCGCTGCCTGGTCCTCCAAGTATCATGCTTCTATCGGCCACTACTAGCCAGCTTTCAACGGACTGGCGTTGTCGCGTCGGGATAACGACGTGCCGTGACCCTTCCTCACGCATGCTCTGCGAATAGTCGCTCGCTTGCGACGCTCTCCCCTTTGGATCATTAGTTGGGTTTTCCCGCTGTCGCGGAGCAGAAGAGTACCCAGGTTCGGCGCTACGGCGGTCGTAAACATCGGGAAGGACGAATCTATCCTGTAGCGCGAGTGATTTTCTAGCGTCGAAGGGCACAACGGGCAGTCCAGGATCGTGCGTGCTGAATACATGCTCATAGAATATCCGGCATCTATTTCGAAATTCCACGACCTGTGTGGCATCGAGTCGTATTTGGAGTGAGCCAGCAACATCGTCGCCACAGAATATCCTTGTCCATGATCGACCGAAGAAGTCATCTACGAGCTTCGGGTGCTCTTTAAGCTGCGTGGACAGTTGGCAACAGTCCCAGGCAGACAGACCTATCCCCCTGTCGCGGAGTACCCCGCTCTGTATCTCAACTTCGTCGGCTCGGTCGGTGCTGCGTAGGCTCTCCATTGTGCAGAGCACAAACGTAGTGGCCTGATCTGCCCACTCGCCACCGAGAAACCGATCAACTGCTCCTCTAATCTTGGCTGGTCCGAAATCGGTGACACGCTTGCATTGATAGACGGTGTAGCTACCATCGCTCTGCCGGGCGTAGATATCAATCCCATCCTGTTCTTGTCCAGCTTCGCCGTAGAGTTGACAGTGCTCCACACGACCAGTTAACCTTGCAAGCCGTAGACAGAGCTTTTCGAAATCCTGCCAGGAGAGCTCGCCAAACGGAAGCTCCTGCGGCCTGGTTTCCACGGGTGGATTTACCTGCGAGGTGGATGGCGTTTCCAGCCAAGAGGGTATAGTTTGTTTGGCAGATCTACTCATTTGTCAGTACCTATACGAAGCATATGTGCCTTGCGCTTTGTAGCGTCTCCACCTGCTTCCCCGACGCGCAGTATAGTGAACCGCATACCAGCCAAGGAGGATGACTTGACATTGCTCAGAATTGGAAACTTGATTGTACCGGCATCTCCTTCCCCTTCTCCACGGCCAACCGCCCCACCTCGCTCCACGCGACCACCAACCCGTTGTACGGCAGCGCCTCCTGCGCCCAGCCCTTCCGCTCGCAGATCGTGTACAACCGGTACGCCAGATCGCGCGCGGTGTCGCCCAGGCCGCCGACTTGGGCCAGGAGCGCGGCCGCGGCCGGCTCGCCCCGCTCCTGCATCGTGCGGATGAGCTGCTGCGCCACCTCCCAAACGGTGAGCCGCCGATCCGTGCCGGGATCCCAGTCCGCCGGCAGCTCCTCGCGGCGGAGCAAGTGGACTTTGCCCCCGCGCGCGGCCAGGATGCCGGCCTCGACCATGCCGCCGACGCTGGTGTTCTTGGCCTTGGAGAGAGTCTCGGCGTCGCCGAAGGGGCCTTCCTCGAAGCCGAACTGCTCGAACCAGGCCAGCGCCCAGCGCGTGTCCGCGTCGTACTCCCCTTCCTGCTCGGCCAAGTACGCATCGAGCGCCTGGTTGATGAGCGCGAGCGCAGTGCGGACGTGCATGGCGGAGCCGTCCGCTTCCAGCACGCGGCGGTAGCGGGAGTAGATCGCCATGCCGGGACCGATGCTGGCCTGGGCGAGGTCCACCGGCGCGATGTTGCCGCGCTGGAGATCGCGCAGCGCTGCGGGCAGCTCGCGTTTGAGCGCGTTAAGGAAGTCGCGGCGGGTGGTGAGGGGCGCGTCGTCGGGCCGCGGGCGGCAGACGAGGATAACTGAAGACGCCAAAGCACTAACTCGGACTTTGAGAGCGACTGTGAGTTCAGTACGCATGGGCCAGGTCCCGGTAATGGAAAAACCTGCCCGGATAAGCCCTTCGAGCATGGTCTCCCACCCTGTGGACGCGACCATGCTTGTGCGGCTGTCCTCATCTTCGCCTTCACCACTATCGAGTTCAGCTTGCTTGAAAGCGTAAAATACCGATAAGGGGTATTCCGTATGGCAAGTTCGTCGCACCAGCTTAAACGCAGCCCCCAATCCATCCTCAAAAAACTGATCTGCCTTCGATCTATCGCCACCAAACCTGAAGGGAGTCGCGATGAGCTCTTGAGCTTTGGGAACAAGCAACGTGCTAAAAATGTTCGGGAACAACGCCTGCAATGACCGTCTCATCCACACATAAAAGAAGTCGGAAAGATCAGCATAACCGATGTTGTCGTAGTAGGGCGGATCGGTGGAGATGATGGGTCTTGACACGGATTGTTCAGCTGCCGTGGCGTCAAGTTGCAGGACTCTGCCATGTCCTCCTGGCGACAACCGATCTAGCACCTCAGTGAGCGAGCCGATTCCAAGTCTATAGTCACCAGCAGCGTCTCCAAAGGGGTTTGCTTCGGCATAGTCCCAAACCATAGGGAGAGCTTGTCTGCTAAATGCAGCAACCAGGCGTGTGGGCTCAGTTTGCCAAGTGCATAGGGTGCAATTAGTAGTCGTCATTTTGTCCAAGGCGAATGTCAGATACACTGCCACTGCGTCAGCATACGCCGCCGAGCCGGTCCCGCCCTCTTCCAGCGGCACGCCGTCATTCGTCATCCCTCCGGCAATCGCATCCCGCCGCACGCGCTCGCGCGCCTCGCCCACCAGGTCGCTGAAGGTGGTCAGCGCAACAAGCTGGCGGGGGGTGAACAAGTCTCGGTGCTTGGTCATGCCGTACAATTGCACTCGGAAGCCCAGCGCCTGTCCAGGTAGATCGGTGTCAGGCGCGTTTTGCGGCTGCGCCTGGGAGGGAATCGCCTCATGCTCTGCATTTGGCGGCAAGTAGATGCGACCGTGCGGCCCTTCGGCCACGATCGCCATCAACTGCGCGCTCATCCGGCCAGCTTTGCCCTCGTTGCGCACGTGATCGAACGGCACTGGCGTGCCGCAGCACAGGCAGGTCGCGCCGCGGCGGTTCACCGTGCCCTCGCGCGGCTTGCCGACACCGGTCCGCACCTCGAAGCTCACAACGGGCGGCTGTTGATTGCGATCAACGACCGGCTCCACCCATGCCTGCTTACCGGGCTTGGTCGAGAGAGCGAACGAGCGCACCAGCGGCATCTGTGCGCCGCACGCGGGGTTGGGGCATTTCACCGTGCGCGCCCACAGCCAGGCGATCACGGTGAGATTTTCGATTTTCGAGTGCCGATTGTGGATTTGTTCGGGCGTAGCGTGGCGGAAGCCGCCGTCGGCCTGACGGATCACTTTGACTTTGGGGTAAAGATGCCCGATGCGCTGCTCGGCCTCGTCGCGCATCCACTGGCCGTAGTAGCGCACGTCCTCGGCCAAGCCTGCGGCCCCGCGCCAGGTCTTGACGACCGTTTGCTGATCCTGGTTCGGATGAACAGGCGGCCGGCCCGCGAACTTGGGCGGGATCTCGATCAGCGCCTTGTTGATCAGCACCGCGACGGGGTTCAGGTCGCTGGCGTGCGCCTCCAGCCCCAGCCGCTGCGCCTCCAGCGGGATCGAGCCGCCGCCCGCAAACGGATCGAGCAGGGGCGGCGGGTTGCCGTCCGTGGCCTTCAGGATCTCGGCGCGTGCCCGGCCCAGCACCTCCTCGTTGTTCACGTTTTCCCACTTAACCAGCTCCTCGATGAGCCGGAAGAGGCGTTGGCGCTCGACGTCCTGGGCGGCATCGGTGGGGAACTGCTCCGGGTGGCTGGACGGGTCATCCACGATGGACGCGAAGATCACCGCGCGGCACGCGGCCAGCGGCCGCCGCGCCCACCAGAGGTGCAGCGTGCTCGGGTGGCCGTGGCGGATGGACTTCTCCCGTGCCGATTCCTTGTTGATGGCTTCGAGAGGGAGGGCGACTTCGATGAGTTTACGATGAGTTGTCATGGCTGCCGCTGGCTTTCCTGATACGCTTGTGCCAGGTCTATCTGTCCCTGAATCGGAAGCGAGTCGCGGAGATAGAGCGTCCAATTCAAGATGAAGCCCATCTCCGCGAACGATTCACCTTCCACCAGAACGATCTCGTCACCACACACTTCGAACTGATCTTTTGGATACACATTGACCTTCATGGGTGGGGGCTGACTATCCTTGGGATATGTAAAAGGCCCCCAAATGGGTTTAGGCCAGCCATCTTTATAGTCCCAACTGCGATCATCCAAATAGGATCGCCCGGTGGGAGATATGTGGAGCCGGACCTTGAACTCCGATATGTTGATCTCGCCAACATTCTCCACAACAATGTTGTAGTGGTGGCGCAGCAAGACGGGGCGTTGAGACGATTCGGCGCCGACTAGGACATCCCGCAGCGAAGAGGGCACGAATCCGCTTCCGTAGGGATCCTTCTTCTCGCTGGGTGGAATGACTTCAATCCGCCAATCGCGTACCTTCACCACCGCGTTGGCGGCCTTTCCCCGGAACATTCGCAAGCGTATCTCGTGATCGGGCAAGGGCTTGCATTCATACTCGGATCGCCCATAATAGCGTCTATCGCGCGCTTGATAGGCAGTGCTTCCTTGCGGAACATGAATTACATAGGCGCATTTCGTCCCAGCTTCACTCAGCGGAATTGCTTTGACGCGGACTCCGGTCAGATAGGGACTGACGTTAGCTTCCACAACTTGTTGCATGCGCTCCGGCGACCAAACGTCCCGATCTGTCCCGCCATCCAATTGATCCGCAACCCGTGCCTTCCCTGGCCGTCGCTCAACGATCCCGATCACAATGGTGCCACCTTCTGTGTTCGCGAAGGCAGAGGCTGTCTTGGATAGGTCCTCAGCAACTTCATCATGCGATTTGTCCAAGAGTCTCGACTCCTTGAAATCGAGACGAATAGACTCAGCCTGGCCGAGCAAACGAGTCAGATCTTCCTTGTCCCAATTCCAGGGTTCTTTGCCCATTTGCTTTTGCCTTTCGACGCGTTAGAAGTCCGCGCATGCGGACTCATTCAGTCGATATTCCGCCCACCGTTAACAGCCACCACCAACAGACCGGCTATTGCACCAGACTCGGCACCGCCTCAGTCTTCCGCAGGCGATATGCAGCCGGGTACAACTCAATAGCCCTTTCTTGTCGTAATCGCTCGATGGTGTTCCAGTCGTACGCGCGCAGGGTGCCGTCGGTATCTGGGAGCAGGAGTATGACCTCATCCGGTTTTGCTTTTTGAAACTCCCAAATCTCAGCAGGAATCTCGACTCCTTGCTCCAGCGACTTCTCGCCGACCCAGTATCGGCGGAGTGTCTCCCCCTGATCAACTTGCTGCCAATGGCACAAACCTTCCGCTCGACGAATGATCATGCCATCGAGTTTAGAGAAAACCTCACCCAGCGGATCCCACCGAAAACCCAGGCCGGCAGCAAATGCAGCAAAGCGTTGATGCTTTGTGGGTTCGCCGACCCGGCGTGTCCTCCGTCCTGCTATCTCAAGCTGAGCCAAACCGTCCCCGTCATTCACGGCAAGAAGCACCGAGTTACCATCCTCCCCTAGCTGGCTGATACCTTCAGACAACGCATCGGCGCTCTGGTGATCGCCCTGAGCTACCATTCCGCTGTCCGCATCGGAAACAACCCGCCCGACATTTCCATCTCCAGTGCTGTCTAGAAGGCCAGATCCAGGGATCTGCGCCGGAGTGAGTTCAAAGTTCGCCTCGAAGTATGCGCCGATCCAAGCTGGCGAGCGATCTGTACAGGCAGCAATTGCCTTCTTCACTCTGGGATGGGCAAAGGCTCTGGCCAGCTCGTCTACAAGCCGATCGTAGATACCCGCGCCATCTTGAAGCACATAGAGTTCTTCCCCATACCACCGAACGGGCGGCGACTCTCGATCACCTGCCGGCTGGCCGCCAACATACGGAGTCACCTGCAGTGATGTAACGGTTTGCCATTGAGTTCGATACAGCCGCTGTGCCGCGCTTCCGGCTTCACATCTATCAGACGGGATATCAGTCCCACTCGATGCGTTGGTACCTTCTTGGACACGCAGCAAGTAGTATGCCAGTGTTCTCAGCCAGTCCGGCTGGTGCGCCGGACCATCCGGGTGCACGTTCTCCAGACGATAATCTAGCGCTCGTTCCAGCGGCTCCAACGCGCTGAAGGGCGGCTGCTCCCTCAGCTCAGGCGATAACATCGAAATGTCTGCTGTCGCGCGACGGATACCTGGGAACAAAGACTGCGAGATTTCTACGGCTGCACCCTTCCACCGCAACCCGGAAATCGGCACCCAGCAAGCGTCGTGGTTAAGCCAACCCCTGACATCTTCCCACACGCGCTGTGGCGCTCGCGCAAGAATGCTACGAACACGAGACATCTCGGTGCCCGTAAGCTTCGTATTAGGCGGCATCTGCCCAACCCAAGTGACCATCCTCTCAAGGGTCGGCTGATCGGGGACGCCGAGGGCACTCCACAGACGCAACTTAGCGACGTCGTGCAGGATCATCGAGACGTCAGGAATTCCCTGTGGGTTCTCCTGGAACACGCCGGCCGACACGTACCAATGGTTATCCTCGCTGAAGATGAGCCGCTCCTGGCCAAACAGCAACAGCAGTTCCCCCTTCTTTGCTGGCGATAGGTAGGCCATCGACCGGTCGAGCGCACGATAGAGGTCGCTCAAGGAATTCAGAGGCGGTATGCTGGATTGACTCAACGCGCGTATGCGTTCAATGATTCGCTCCACGCCTTCTGGCTTGCCACGAACTCCCAGCAAATCCCAGAAGCTGCTGTATTCCGGTTTGTCATAATCTGGATGCAAGAAAGGCTCGATGTCCTGAAGGTGGGACGTTTCGGCCGTGGTGCGATAGAGTTCTGCCGGGAGATGATACCGCTCATAACGATCAGGCAGGCAATGGAGACTGCGAAGGCGATGTAACCAGGCAGATGCCAGGCTTCCGTGGTCGATAGAATAGAAATAGCTGTTCCCTTCTTGTAGGACCCTAGCCTCGCTGCGATCTTTCCATTCCTTCGAACTGACGGCCCAATCCCGACTGATGCCTTTGGCAATGTGTGCCCACGTTTGAGGACTTGCCTGCGCCGCGTTATTCCAGAATTCCCAGAGGGGATTATCAAAGTCATACTCAACAATTGTGAAGTTGTCCCTTTGTAATGGATAGGAAGATGGACGATGGCCGTCTCGACTCAATATGAACTTCTCGGCCCCCGATCTCCAGTACTCGCGGCGCTGTCGTTTCTCTGGGAGGGGAAAACGCCGCAGGCGGCTGTTTGGCGTACCGGCCCAGCGTTCCCATGTCTGGCGATCACGCGGCTGCTCTGCCTGATCGTACCTGGCGCTGATCAGATGGGTCTGCGCCCATTCAATCGGCAGGTATTCCAGAGCTGCCTCAACATCTACCAGCAATCCGTCGGTCACCGGGCGCCATTGTCCATCATCACAAAGGTAGCGAAAGGCATCGGGCACTCTGACGTTGGCACGCGCTGCGATATAGGCAAGCCTGATTCCTGCGTCGCTTGGGTTGTTTGTGCGAAACACCGCTTGAGCTGCTCGTTCGATAGCCCGTGCCAGACCGGTCTGCTGAGCCAGATCCAATCTGCGCACAAAAGACTGGGCATAAAGAACCCCCTTTTGTTGTTCAGCTTCTTTCAGGTCTGTGCCCCGAGCTTCTCTATTTGTTTCACGCAGCTTGGTGAACCAATCAGGATCAGCTATCGAGATGTATCTTCCCAGAAACTCCCAATCATCCTGTGACAAGTCATCGCCGGGCGATCCCATGACTGTGGTGGCCTTGAAAGGCAGAAGCTCGTTGCTGCCTCGCACTGGAATAACGGCCAGCGAATCGGCGCTAACCAGCGATATTCGATAGGCCGACTCTTGCTTGGCGATGCACGCCTCTGCAAATGCCCACAAGATGACGAGACCTTCATCACCCGCTGGATGTGGTGGCCACGGAGGTTGTTTCAGGCGTTGGAGGATTGTCAAGGAGGATGCACGTTTCAACCAGTCCCACTGGGCCAGTTGATCGCGGATTGGTTGGGACACCTGCGGCGCCAGGATAGCATCCTGCTTGTCAGCAAATAACCGGAGATTCTGCTCTTGAGTCCACACTCCGAGTAGTTCTGGCGGCAAGTCCAAACAAGAAGCGGGTCCGGCAAGCCTGGCATCAGCGGTCAGCAAGATGGTCCCCGGATCGGCATTTTGCTTAAATGCTGCTGCAATCCGCTCAGTACACTCCGCAGAGAGACTGTGAGTTTGCCCGGAAGGCGGAGTAGGCAGGAGAAGCTCATAGGCGCGCGCACGCGTTTCAAGATCAAGGGTCTCATTATTGAGCCAAGACTGCATGGTTTGGGCAGCCAGACATCCCAATCGCTCAAGGAGCCAACGATTGGTCGGAGAGACGCGCGGGGATTTGATCCCAATTCGAGCAGGGTCTTGCAGGAACGGCGCATTGCAGGAGAAGGGCAAGTCCAGGACGGTATCAGTCGGCAGAACAACGAAGATTCTCTGAGGAGACCGGCCGCCAAGCACTAACGAAACGCGGCAGGGCGGCAACTCGAAAGCAGGATCGCGCCTCTCCTCCCGAACCTCGTTGAGTGCATCAGCCGGAAAAGGTTCCGCCTTCGAGGTAACCAAGAGGAGCCTCTGAACATCTGCTCCCGTAAGTTCCACTTCCTCGCAGTTGGCCCCAAGTGGAGAAGCCGACACTCGCTTGCCGAGCTTGACCCCTTGTATTTCAAGCTCGCGGATACTTTGAAAGAAAAGCAATGGGATACCGCTGGCGGTCCAATTCTTGAGATCTTCCTCTATACCGCGCAGCCTATCGGTAGATTCGATAGGTATCTCAATCCGGGTGTATTCGCACTTCTCCGCGTTCTCCAGCCATGACGGTTCGGTGAACCGTTCTTCATCAAACGCTACGGTAAGGCTTGGTGTAAAGAGATATACACGATGGCCGAGACTGAAGGTGGTCTTGAACCCGATTCCACGAAACCCAATCGTGTGTAGACTGCGTTTGTTGGAGTAAGCGAATCGGCAAAGTGATCGAAAATCGTCTTTGCTGAAATCTCTGCCGTTGTGCTCGAATCGAAACACCCTCTCCTCAACCCAGGCGTGTGCCCAGGTTGCGCCCGCGTCATCCGCGTTCTGCAGGAGTTCCGATAGCACATGGCGCGGCTCACTTCTCAGCTGTTGGAATAGCTGATACCAAGGGCCAGACAACTCTGGGTCGGCCTGAAGCTGATTCCAGCGCTCATGGGCCGCTCTCTGCACTTCGGCAAAGAAGGCTGGAGGGGATACTCCCGAATCTTTGGACAAGGCGAACTCCCTTTCAAGCACGTATTTCAGTCCCCTGCTTCCAAAGCTTCGTCCAATCGTAGTTTACGCTCGTTGCACCGAAATCTGGCTCGCGCGTGAACGGGTGCCGTACGTACCGAACTACACAGCCGGCCGGCGCGCCGTAGCTCGATCGCGCCTCGCCCACCATCAGCGCCTCGTCGAAGTCGGGCGCAGGCGGCACCTCCACTAGCGCCAGGAGCCAGTCGTCGGGCTTGTTCAACGCGGTTAGGATTTCATTCTTTGAGATCGTCACCGTCTCCGCACCGGAGATACGGCCTTTGACCTCGATGAAGCGCAGCCGGTCGTCACCGGCGCCGGGGCCGGTGATGACTGACTCGATATCGTAGCCTCGGTTCTCCGTATGGATGTCGTGCGGTTCGTGTCTAAGATTGCGCTCTGCAGCCATCACCGCGGCCATCGCGGCTTCTTCCACGCGTTTGGTTTCACGAGCAAAGAGGCCAGGCGCGGCCCGGCGCTCGCCACGCAGGCGGGCCAGCAGGCCACCGGGCACGACCAGCGCGACGCCAATGACGGCCGGCGGGAGCGCTGCGATCTGCCGTTCCTGTTCCAACTCAGCCAGTCGGGACCGCAGCCGCGTCTCCAGCTCATCGGCCCGCTGCCGCGCCTTGCTGGAATTGATCCTGGCATTGACTCGACCGGCCAATTCCTGGGCTTTCAGTTCCTCGGCGCGGTGGTCCCAGTAGGCGATCTCCTTGGTCAGACGATCCTTCACGGCGGCGATCGTCTTGGCGATCAGCGGCTCGCGCACGCGGCGCACCTCGCCCAGGTGCTTCGGCACCAGGTCCTGGATGGCGCAGGCGATGGCCTGTCCCTCCAGATCTCGATCGTTGAGCGCCTGCTCGACGACTGGCGCCACCAGTGCCCGCTCATCATCCCGCAATGGGCGGTAGTCCAGGTACGGGGCTGGGCCGGCATCGCGGGCGCAAGCGGCGCCATCCAACGGCAACTCCACAAACTGCAGCCGGCGGGACACCACGCGCCGGCTCCCGCTGTCACCCGGTCGCGCGTCCTGGATGCTGTGCTCCAGATAGAACAGCGCGCGCAAGTCTTCGCCGGGGTCGTTCTCATGCACCAGGATCGCCCCCTGCTTCAGCAGGTCGCGGTAGCGCTCCAGCATCAGATCAATGGTGGCGTCCAGCAGTGGGTGACCGGGGCAGAGGAAGGCCGCCAGCGGCTTGCCCGGCACGGCAATGAGCGTCTTCTCGAAACAGATGCGCTCGTAGCGGGTCAGCACCGGGTCACCTGTGCCGATCACCCGATCCCGCTGCCGGATGACGGCCGGCACGTGGCTGATCTCGTAGCGGCCGGTCTCGCGTTCCCGCAGCGCACCGCCCAGGTGCGCGAACGCGGCCTTGAAGAAGCCGGCGATGAAGTGCGGCTGAAGCTTGCGTGCTTCCAGGCGTTCCATATCCAGGCGGATATGCTCGACCGCGCTGGCGTCCATCACGTCGTGCGCCAGGGCGCGGTCCGCCAGCAGATCGCGCAACCGGTCACGGTCGAGCGCGCCTTCCACCACCTGACTCAGCCGGGCGCGCACCTCGGGACGGTCGCCGTAGCGAATCGCCTCGATCATCAGCTTGCGCAGCTCAGCTCCGTCCAGCGCGCGGCCCAGTACGTCAAAGACCGCACCGCCCAACGCCTCGCGCTCCCGCTCCAGCTTGCGCAGCACCGTGAGGTAAACATCGCCCTCGCGGGTCTCCTGCGCCACCAGGTTCCACAGGTGGCATACCTCGGTCTGGCCGATGCGGTGGATACGGCCGAAGCGCTGTTCCAGCCGATTGGGGTTCCACGGCAGATCGTAGTTGATCATCAAATGAGCGCGCTGCAGGTTGATGCCTTCGCCGGCCGCATCGGTGGCCACAAGAACCTGGACTTCCTTGTCCTGGGTGAAGCTCTCCTGCGCCCTTGTGCGCTCCTCGCGTCCCAGGCCGCCGTGGATCAGAACCACGGCCTCGGGCCGGCCGAGCACCGTGCGAATGCGATCCGCCAGATATCTGAGGGTGTCGCGGTGCTCGGTGAAGATCACCAGCTTGCGCCGCGAGCCGCTGGCGTCGAACATCTCGGCCTGGTTCTGCAGCAGGCGGGACAACTCCTCCCACTTGCGATCCGTGCCTGAACGCCGCACCTCCAGCGCCAGACCTTCCAATCGCTGCAACATGCCGATCTCGACCCTCAGCTCAGCTACCGTGCGCGCGGCCGTGGCCTGGTCGACCAACTCCTCTTCGACCTGCTCCACCTCTTCAGCCGGCGCGTCTTCCAAATCGGCCAGGTCATCCGGCGAAGGGCCTTCGGCGGACGGCAGCGACACGGCCGCACCGCGGCTCAGCAGCTCAGTTTCGGCCAGCCGCCGCTCCAGCCGTTCGCGGCGGCGCTTGAGGGACTGGTAGATCGCTTCAGGTGACGACGCCAGGCGGCGCTGCAGGATGGTTAGGGCAAAGCCGATCGTGCCTTTGCGGCCCTCGCTTTCAAGCGCGTCCGCCCGGTTGAACTCTTGCCGCACGTATTCGGTGACATCGTGGTACAGTCGCGCTTCGAGCGAGGAGAGTTGATAGGGCACGGTGTAGGCCAGCCGCTCGGGGAAAAGAGGGCGGCCATCGAACCTGAGGAGCTGTTCCTTCGGCAGCCGCCGCATCAGGTCGGACGCGTCGCTGGTATGCACGCCATCGCGGTGGCGGCCCTCGAAGCGGTCGGCATCGAGCAGCGCCATGAAGAGCTCGAAGTCCTCTTCCTTGCCGTTGTGGGGCGTGGCGGTCATCAGCAGGAAGTGGCGCGCAATCCCGCCCAGTCCCTGTCCCAGCCGGTAGCGCTTGGTGTAGCTGACCTCGCCGCCGAAGTACGAAGCCGACATCTTGTGAGCCTCATCGCAGACGACCAGATCCCAGTCGGTTAACAGCAGCTTGGCTTGCAGCTCGTCATTGCGCGCCAGCTTGTCCAGCCGCGCGATCAGGAGCGGCATCTCCTGGAAGACGTTGCCGGTGCGGGCGGTCTCGATACGATCGTTGGTCAGGATCTCGAACGGTAGATGGAAGCGGCGGTAGAGCTCATCCTGCCACTGCTCAGCCAGGCTGCCAGGGCAGACGACAAGGCAGCGCCGGAGGTCGCCGCGAATCAGGAGCTCCTTGATGAAGAGTCCGGCCATGATCGTCTTGCCCGAGCCGGGGTCGTCGGCCAGCAGGAAGCGCAATGGCTGGCGTGACAGCATGTGCTCGTAGACCGCGGTAATCTGGTGGGGCAGCGGCTCGATCAGCGAGGTGTGGACGGCCAGCAGGGGATCGAATAGGTGCGCCAGGCTGATGCGCTGCGCCTCGGAGACCAGGCGGAGCAGCTCGCCATCGGCATCGAAGCTCCACGGCCGACCCGCAATGGCAACCTCCAGCCGCGCCTCATCGTCCCGGTAGATCAATTGGTTGCCGGGCCGGCCGCTGGCATCCTTATAGGTCAGCTCGACGACGGACGTACCATACCACTTGACGTCCAGGACGGTCACAAGACCGTTCGGCAAGATGCCGCGTACTGCTGCGCCACGAGTGAGGTCTTCGAGTCGAGCCATATTTGTTACTCAGGTCTGGAAGAACAAACCGCGGTCCCTCAGAACGAAGGAGCCGCGGCCTCATTTGCTAATCACAAACAGCAGTGCTAAGATGACGGCAGCGATGCCCAGTCCTGGGACCAACAGGATGACGGGTGTGAAGCCGACCAGATGCGTTCTGGCCGGCTTCACTGCTTAATGGCGTCTATTATACCGGGATAACGCTGGATGCGCAATTCGGCGCGGAAATTCGCCTTTGCTGATTGCCAAACCGGAACGTTCTATCACAGGAGTATGAGAGCGCGCCACGGGCGTAGCATCGCCATTACACGACACATGCCAGGAGGCACACACGATGATTCGCTGCACACGTAACTTACTATGGATCCTGGTCGCCGTTGCACTGGCCGCTTGCCTGCCAGGATCTGCTCAAGTGGCCCGAAATGAGGTCGCGGTTGAGGCTGGGGCTGAGGAAACCTCAACCGCGATAGCTGCACCCACCTTCACGCCCACCTCCGCTGCGCCGTTGCCAGCCGCGACTGCGCCAATGGTGATTCAGCGGCCGACGCTGATGGCGCCTACTCGCACGCTGGCGCCGACCGCTACTGTTACACCAACTGCTACCGACACGCCGGTGTCACCGACGTACACGCCCACGCCTGAAGGGCCGGCCGTCGTGGTGTGGGCCAACGCCAACGTCCGCTCTGGGCCAGGCACCGCCTACCCGATCATCGGCGGCGCACGGGCAGGAGACCGCCTGTCAGTCACAGGCCGGTTCAGCGAGTGGTGGCAAGTCGCGCTCGCCGGCCGGACCGGCTGGATCTGGGGCGCGTTGGTCGCACCCAATGCGGCCGCAGCCCAGGCGCCGGAGGTGACAGACATTCCCTCTCCGCCGCCCAGCCCAACCAGCCGGCCGCCCACCGTCGCACCCACGGCGGCCCTTCCGCCCCTCGGCTCCTCCGCGCCCTTGCCCGATCTCGTTGTGCTTGGCCCGGAGACGCAGTATCCCGTCCGGGCGCGCGTGGTCCGGGGGTGGGACTACGAGTTCGTGGACCTGTCGGCCGCGTACGACATCGTGATCTACCGCGATGTCTTCGGCATGCTCGCGCATCAGATTGATGACGACAACATCCGGCGGTACTACCCCAACAAGCGCCGGCTGGGCGCCAACGGCCCGATCCGCGTCACCCTGGTGGATGCGCAGCCGCACCCGGACGCAGGCTGTCCCGGCTGGGGCTGGGCGCCGGAGCGTGAGACTTACACCAGGGACCCCCTCGGGCTGATGCAAAACGGCTGTCTCGTTCAGCATAGCCTGCGCCCTACCGGAGACGGCCACAGCGCGCTGCTGGTCGGCTGGTCTTACGGCGCAGGCAACACCGTCGCGGTCGGCGCGTATGGGCCGACCGGCGCGGACTGGAGCACCACCTACTTCGCCGAGCTGATCGTCTGGCCCGCGAGCCTCGGCCCGGCCGACCGGCCCGACTTCAGCCAGCCGCTCTATCAGCCGCTGGGCGCGGCGCACAAGGAGGATGGGCGGTGGGTCTGGCAGGATGCGTTTGTACAGATCGTGCCGGTGGGGCGCTAGCACAGGGCGGGCTGTGGTGTGCGGCAGGCGCTGCAAGCGCCCGGCTCATCCAGCCAGCCAAACGCTCTCCGACTGGAAGAACAGCCGGAAGTTCAGGGCCAGGGCGACGCCCTGCGAGCTGACGTTGGTCGTGTTGCAGCGGTACTGGGCGATCAAGCCCTGTTGGCTGGACCAGGCGCAGAGCGCGCCCACGGTCGCCTTGCCCAGCCCCTGACGGCGGAATTCGGGGTGGGTGAGGACGCCGATATCCATGAACCCGGTGCGCCGGTAGCCGCTGGCCGCGGCGACCAACTGGTCGCCGGCAAAGCAGCCGAAAGCGATCTCGTGGGACACCTCCACGTACCCTTCGTCCACATCTTCTGGGCTGTTGGCCGCGTGCAGGGCCGCCATGGCTGCGGCGTCGGTCGGGGTCAAACGGCGCAGCACGAACGGCGCGGGCGGCGTGTAGGGCGGCAGGTCCGGCGGATAGAGATAGTGCGCCAGGCCGAGATCGTGCGCTGCGATCATGTCAGCGCCCCAGCTCTGCTTGAGGGTGTCGCCGGTCAGCGCGGCACCGGCTGGCAGGCCGGCCACCACGCGTTCCAGAACCTGCGTGTAGGCCGGATCGTGCTCGACAAAGGTGTGTGCGCCGATGTGCCAGAGCGCGATGAGCCGCTGCCCGGCGTATTTGTCTGCGGGCAAGAGGGTTATCCCGGCCTGCTGCACCGTGGCCGGGGAGCAGCCGAAATGCGTGGCCCAGTTCCGAAGGATCTCGTGCTGGAATGCTTCAAGGCTGGTTGCTGTCAGGCGCTTGTGCGGCGCAGCCGAGGTCATCAGCGGGCGGCTTCGGGGAGGCGTCGGTGCACTTCGTTACGGACACGGCGCGCAAGCCGGACCGCGTCTAGCGCTTCCGCGCGCGAAATGGGATCGTAGTCACCGGGGTAACGGGTCGTAACCGCATACTCCGTCAGGCGGTCCTGCTCGTCCTGAGTCAGTGCCGGACGCACTTGCACAGGCACGAGTTCGACCAGCACACTGATCAGATGCGTGCGGGGGAACTCGATGCCGTTCAGGACAAGCAGCGCCTTCAGATACTTCTCGACGCACTGTTGGACGTGGAAACAGACGGTATCGGTGGGACAATCTACCGTCAGCTTGACCGTGTGCGCCGCGTTCTTCAGGTCATTCTCGGCTTTCATGACCCACTGGCGGGCCACCGCAAGGATTTCATCATCCAGGTCGAGCATAGAGCACCCTCCCCTCGCGCAGCGCCGGCCGGATAATCGTGCCGACGATGTCGCGGCGACGGGCGACCTCATCCGGAGTCGCCAGGATGATATCCTTCGGGACTGCGATGTCGTGCAAGGCGATGCGCAGCTCGAGCTGCCGGGCACGCTTGGATCCGGTCACAGGCATGATGACCAGCAGATCCACGTCACTGCCTGGGCCGGCTGTGCCACGCGCCTGCGAGCCGAACAGGATGATCTGGTCGGGGTCGAAGCGTTCCACCAGACGATCCACCATCAGTTGGATGGCTTGCTCGGTTGTTTTGTCAGTCATGGTTCACCTCGTTGTGCGAAGTATACCACATCTTGCACCGTACCAGTCGCTTTCGAAGGCGCCTGGTGCGGCATCAGCCTTCAATGAGCCGCTGTCCGGCATACCTGTCTGCGGATAAGAGGGTGGCGCCCGCCTGCTGCACCGCGGCTGGAGAACAGCCGAAATGCATAGTCCAGTTCCGGAAGATCTCCTGAGTGACCTCATTCCTTAACGCTGTAGCAGTTGCATCACAAATTGGACGACAAAGACGAGTGCCAATAACACGCCGAAGCTCACCCACATCGTGGTCCGCAAAGCATTCCTCACCTGGTTTGCCGGTGGTACGCCATTCGCCTGTAACCTGGTGCGAACATACTGGATCTCGTCTTGGCTGCGCAACAAACGCTCGGGTAACATCTGAAAAACGGCGTCTGATCGATACAGCAGAAACAGTTCGCCATCCTCCTTCCATTTGGTGAAAGCGTTCCAGGGCATCCGGCTCGTGCCAAAGTCATTTTGGAGCAAGAATTCCGTATCGGATAGCGTCATATCGAACGGCGCAGATAAATCCTTCTGCTGCTTGAAGACGTGGCTGAGTTGACGCGGCAGCAAAACGAACCACATCAGGCCGAGCAGTGCCGGAAACAGGAGCGCAGTTAGCAGTGCAGGCACGGGCAGGATGAATGGTGAGTCAGCGAACAACGTAAAGAGCAGCCCACCCAACACCATTAGTCCGATCAAGCCGAGTAATAAATAGATGGACCAGGTGGCAAACTGACCGCGGCGCATATTGAGTTTCACCGCCTTTTTGTAGTCCGCCAGGTCATATTGTCCGTGAATTTGTATCACACTCTCTCCAATCCTGGTGCATCAAGGCCAGGACTTGCCAGTTGATCCACAATTTCGCATGGCACGCCTAACGTGTTTGCGCTTCACCAGCGGCGTGCCGGCAAGCGCTTCCGCCTGAGTCTACCGCACGGGCCCGCCTGTGTGAAAGCGCGGGTCAGGCGTCTTGCGGCAAGGTCCGAGCGCGGATGCCCGCATCCAGCGCATAGAGGATCGTGTCCAACCGACTCGCACCCGCCTGACGAGCGGGCATCTGGAGCAAGACCGCGCGTGCTTCAGTAGGGGCGTGCTCAATCGCCCAGTGGACCTCGGCGTCAGCGACACGTGGATCGCCATCGTGGTCGAGCTCAAGAGCCAGTGCGGCATAGGCCGCTGGACCGACGATGTGCTTCGTTTGATGCACATCCGCCAAGGGATGCGTGTAGGCGCTGGCCGCCGCCAGGCCCGCCGCGCGAGCAGCGGCAGCTGCAGCAGGACCGCCGACCTCGCGTGCAGCGGCATGCGCCTCCACGGCAAGGGTGCGCAACCGCGCCATGCGCTTGGCCCCACTCGCGAACTCCCGGATGCCCTCGATCGCCGCACGGGGCCGTGAGTCTGAACCAGCGTGCGTCTCGTACACCGACAGCGCTCTCTCAGCGCAATCCGCAGCCCAGCCTCCAATGGCCCTGAGTGACTCCAGGCTCAGCGTGAAGTATCTGGACTGATGATCGGACATTGTTCTCCCGAGGACGGCGGTCTTGCGGGGCTGCGAACGGTTTCCTTCCACTTGCCACCGCCGAGCTTCAACCTTATTCTCTGCGCTCAAGTTCGTCGGGTGTCGGTTTCTGGAAGAACGCGATCCAGGGCTTCATCATCTCCTCGGTGATATGAAAAGCCATTGGCGAACGTTGCGCGTTTCTTTGCACCAGCCGTTGCAGCAATTCTTCCTCCGGTACATCAAGGAAATGCACTTCGCTACTCGCCCCAAGCTGCTTGGCTCGCGAGCGATAGTCTTCGCGTTCTTCCCGCGCCCAAAAGCCGTAATCAAGTATCACATTTGTTCCTAACACAAGCGCCCGACTGGCCAACTCCCAAAGCAGGGCTTCAATGAGACTATGACGGGCGATATGCTCCGTCTCTTCTGCGTCTTGACCGAAGAGACGCAATTGCCATTCATCCGGCGTGAGGCGAAGCGCCGAGCACGCATATTCAAGCGTTCGCGCCAGCGCTGTTTTTCCTGAACAAGGCAGTCCGACCATCAGGTGCAGAGTCGCCATGTCTGGTACTCCGGTAGGGCGTACCTAAGCCGCCGAACGGCCCGCGTAAGCTGCGGCTGCGTCCACCCAACCCACAATCGCGCGTGCTCTTACCGGCGCAGCCGTTAGCTGGAATTCACTCTGGCAGGCAGGGCCTGCCTTCCCACACGATGAACCAGACGAGCTGTTTCTTAGCAACCAGGGTTAGGTCCCGCCCTGGTGACCAACCCCGCCCCACGAGACCCGCCCCCCACCACGGTGAGCCGTGCTGGCCACTGGTTGCACGACAAGTCGCAATTGTCAGGCTCGTAGCACCGAGCCGCGGCTATCACTGCTGACCTGATGATGTGCAGACAGGGACACTCGAAAGTCACTCAAAACGTTCAATCATAAAAAAGGGTGAGCTTACCTCTTTTGATGTCTGCGGATTTACATGCTGGACACCGAATTGGAGCGTGGAATCGATATTGCCCTCCACACTCACATTTACCCACTGTAGCTTCTGCCGCCGCTTCAAACTCATCGCGCGTCATCGGAACGCGCGGAGTATCAGCTTTGAAGTACTCCTCAAATCCTCTATCCGCAATACCCGCCTTGCCCTTCAGGCTTAAGAGATGGCGAAGCCAATACTGTTCGTAGGCTTTTCGTTCTAAGGCTTTGGTTGTCCCACACAACTCACAACGAAATAAATCAAAGACGAATCCTCCTCCTTCTTCTGCTTCGAAGTGATGACCGCAACTTCTACAAGTGGCTTGGTACTGTTCTCCCATCGTTCTGCCTCGGTTTGGGATGCCTGACAGTCATATTCGCGGCGACGTAGCGCTTTATGGACGAACGATTTCCGCCTACCTACCTGCAAAGTGCGATATACGCGGATCGGCGCCTGGCGGTCCACACTCAGGATGCGTGCAGCGCCTGGAGCATCTGTTCACACAACTTGGCGCTGATCCAGATATCGGGGCGGGCTGCAATCTCTTGGAGCAGCAGTTCGACCTCGGGGAATGAGAGGATGCCAGCATGGTACGCTTGAGCCAGCACGCCCAGGGTGCCACGAACACGCAGTTTGAGGCGCCGGGCTTCGGTCCGCGCCGTTTCGTCATCAAGCAGCACCAGCACGTCACGCAGCGACCGCGCCAGCACCAGCACCTCTGTCTCCCCCGGGTCGAGGATGACGGGCGGCCTGTAGGCCGAGAGCCGCGCGGCGCTGACCTTGATGATCGGCCAGTTCTTAGCCTGCCAGAACAGCCGGATTGTGCGTGCATCGGGCGCGCCAAGCGCCAGGCCCTGCGTCACTGCCTCGTCGTAGACTGCACGCGGGATCTGCACCTGAGTATAGAGCTCCGCCAGCAGCTCGAGCCGGTTCAGCTTGCCCAGGGCGATCAACGGGCCGGCGTTGCAGAGCACGGTCGTCATGCGGCCTCGCCCAGTTCTTCGGCCAGTGTCTGGGCGGAGAAGGGCGGCTCCATCCCCCGTGCGTAGGCATAGCGCGCCAGGTCACCTTGCGGAACACCAGCCAGTTGCGCAGCGGCGCCGAACGACATACCGCCGCGCGCGTAGCGCTCGAGCGCGCGTTCCACTTTAACCTCGCGTAGTCCACGTGCGAGAAGGTCTGCCAGAAAGTCTTGTGTGGCCGAGCCCAACTCATGGGCCAGCGGCGTAGGCAGCGTTAGGGTTAAGGTTTCACCAGTCATCTTACACCTCCGACTCCAATGGATGCTATTGTACCACAGAATCCCACAGCCTGGTACATTTTCAGCGCATCAGGACATCGGTTGTCAAATTCGAGCCCGTGCCGCAGGCAGCCACCTGTAATCCGGGGTCTAGGGGAAGCGACATTGAAGCATGGCGAGATGCGTTGAAGTGCCGCTATAGAATCTTGCAATTCGTGAGAATCTCAATAATATGACGCTTTTTTGCAAGTTGTGCTATGAGTATTGACAAGAGCGACACATCTGAGTAGAATGAGAGCGTGCGCAGTGGTGTACACATCTTCGGGTGTGTACACCGGCCAACTAGGGGAGCCTTCGGGCGCCCCTTTTTTATTTCCATTTTTCGGAGCGTCAAGTGGAGATTCGCCTGCGGCCGCTCGGCGCGGCCCTCATCGTGGTGGCGCTGCTCGGCGGCCTGGGCTACCTCGCCTGGCCCCGGCTGGCGCCGCTGGCGGCACAAATCGGACTGGGACCGGCGGCCGCCGCGACCCGCCCGGCGCCGGTGGCTGCGCCTGCCGGCGGGCCCGCCATCACCTACCTGGATCAGAGCCTGGGCTGGGACTGGGACGCCGCCTGCGCGCCGCAGTTCCAGCAGTTCCTGGCCGACCGCCTGTCCGGCCAGCCGATTGCCGCCGTGCAGATCGCACTGGTGGACCACAAGCCGGACAGCCAACTGCCGTTCGGCACCGTGTACCGCGCCGCCCGGGCCGCCGGCGACTGCTTCAACCAGCAGGGCGCGTTCACCTGTCAGGTGGCAGTGGCCAGCGGCGAACCCGGCCCCGACTTGGACGTGGCCGTGACCCTCAACGCGCCGTACACACTGTTGGATATGTTCCTGGCGCGCGGGGCCACCCCTGATGATATCCGCAAGACCTGGAGCATGGCGACCTTTCAGCCCTTGCTCGTGCCTGCTGAGGAGGCCAACCGATGGCAAAGCAGTTGTTTGCAGCTCTCACGCGCCCGGTGAGGACGCGCTGGCCGCGCCTGGCCCTGGCGCTCGGCGGCGTGCTGGTGCTGGCGCTCGGCATCGCCGGCGCCTGGATCCTGACGGAGCCCCAGCCCGCGACCTGCCAGGGCGTCTGCCAGTGCTGGTACTGCCCGCAGTACTCGTGGGGCGATTTCGACGGCGACGGGGACTCCGAGTTCCGCTGCGACAGCGCGTGCGACCACGGCTGCGTGGGCGCGTGCGCGTACAACGATCAGGCGCCCTGGCTGCCCGGCACGTGTTCGCAGGTGCCCGGTCAGGGCGGCTGCGGGCCGGTCTGCTCCTGCCGGGACGGTGACTGCACCGGGTCGCCCAACCCGACCACCGTGCCGCCGACCCCGGTCATCACCCCGCCGCCGACCCCGCCGCCCGGCTGCCCGGTGGCGGGCGAGACGCGCGACTGGATCAACCTGGTCCCGCCCCGGCTGACCTTCGCCGGGTATGAGCCGGACCATCCCGTGGTGGTCGAGCAGGATCCGGACAAGCAGGGCTTCCGGATGCACATCACCGGTGCGGGCGGCCGCTACGAGCACAAGACGCAGGAGCTCGAAAAATGGTGCGGTCCCGCATCGGCCGGCCAATCGCAGGGCCGCTACCCCGCCGCGTGCGGCGCGGACGCCGAGTGGCACTGGGAGTGCCCGATCCGCTGCGCCGAGTGCTACGACGACCCGTTCGACGCCATCCAGGTGCGCATGCGCCTGGCCGACTCGACCGTGGCGTGGATCCAGGGCGAGCTGGCGGCCCGTTACAGCGGCGCGGAGCCGAAGGAGGGCCTCCCGCGCACCTGGCAGCTCACCGGCGTGCACGACCGGA
>CAYYTK010000036.1:14220-47972 GCA_964474695.1 uncultured Anaerolineales bacterium | reverse complement strand
AGAGCATCTGCCTTCTAAGCAGGTGGTTGCAGGTTCGAGTCCTGCTGGGGGTACTCTAGCTCAGCCCATCAAACGTCGGTTTCAGCGCGGGGTACAGCCCGCGGTAGAGCGCATAGAGCTTGTCATAAGCATCTGCGGCGGCGGGCTGCGGCGATGTGCTGCTGACCACCCGCACGCACGCATCGGCCGCCTCGCGGACGTCCGCGTAACGGCCCACACCCACCCCCGCCAGCAGCGCGGCCCCGAAGGCCGCGCCCTCGGTCACGTTCACCAGCACCAGCTCCGTGCCGAAGACATCCGCCTGGATTTGCCGCCAGAGCGGGCTGCGCGCGCCGCCGCCCGAAGCCCGCACCTGTTCGATGGGCACCCCCAGCGACTTGATCAGCTCCAGGCTGTCGCGCAGGCCGAACGAGACCCCCTCCAGCACCGCGCGGGTCAGGTGCGCCTTGTTGTGGCGCAGCGTCAGGCCCACGAACGCGCCGCGCGCGTTGGGATCGGGGTGGGGGCAGCGCTCGCCGGTCAGGTAGGGCAGGAAGAGCAGCCCCTCTGCGCCGGGCGGGACCGTCGCGGCAGCCGCGGTCAGCAGGTCGTACGGGTCGCGGCCGGCAGCGGCCGCGGCAACCTTTTCCTCGCCTGCCAGCGCGTCGCGGAACCAGCGGAACGCGCCGCCGGCCGAGAGCATGACCCCCATCGCGTGCCACGCGCCCTCGACCGCGTGGCAGAAGACGTGGAGCCGGCCCGCGGGCTCGGCCGCGAAGTGCGCCTGGTGCGCGAAAACCACGCCGCTCGTGCCGCTGGTGACGGAGATGATGCCCGGCCGCACGATGCCGCTCCCCACCGCCTGCGCAGCCTGGTCGCCGCCCCCGCCGGCCACCGGCGTGCCCACGGCCAGCCCGGTCGCGGCCGCGGCCAGCGCGCTGATCTTGCCCGTCACCACGTGTGACTCCGCGCAGGCGGGCAGCCAGCTCAGCGGCGCCTGCAGCAGGTGCGCCATCTCGGCCGACCAGCGCCGGTTGGCCACGTCGAACAGCGCGGTGCCTGAGGCGTCCGAGACCTCGGTCGCGAATTCGCCGGTCAGCCGGTAGCGGATGTAATCCTTGGGCAGCAGGATGTGGCTCACCTGGTCATAGATCGCCGGCTCATGCTGGCGCACCCAGGCGATCTTGGGCGCGGTGAAGCCGGGCAGCATGGCGTTGCCGGTCAGCGCCAGCAGGCGCTCCAGCCCGCCCGCGGCCGCGGTGATCTCGGCGCACTGCGGCCCGGTGCGCTGGTCGTTCCAGAGGATGGCCGGCCGCAGCACCCGGCCGTCCCGATCGAGCAGCACCAGGCCGTGCATCTGCCCGGTGAGGCCGATGCCGGCGATCTCACCGGCCGGGATCCCCGCGCCGGCCAGCGCGGCCCGAATGGCGGTCACTGCGCCGTGCCACCAGTCTTCGGGGTTCTGTTCGCTCCACAGCGGCTTGGGGGTGTCAAGCGGGTATTCCTCGGTCGCGCTGGCGATGACCGCGCCGGCCGGGTCGATCACCAACGCCTTCGCGCCGGTGGTGCTGATGTCGATGCCTAGGAGATATTTTGGCATGGGATGCCTCCTGGAGGATTTGTTGGTGCCCTGGAATCGTACCATAACCGCGGCTGTCGCGCAACAGCCCGCACAGAATTCCGGTTTTTTGGCGCTTGCGCCGCGTCCGGGTATAATCTGTGTCGGGTAAGTTGGCGACTTGGGCCGTTCTGATTCAGCAATTTCCAATGTGAGTGAAAGCGGAGGCATCCTGAGCGGAGTTCCGCCCGCACCCTGAGCGAAACGGAGTGCAGCCGAAGGACGGGCGGAACGCAGTCGAAGGAGGCCGCAGCGGGCATGGGGGGCCGCCTCCTTCGACTCCGCTGGGGCCCCCACCCCGGCTCCGCTCAGGATGCTCCAGTCACATTGAGAATTGTTGGTTCCGATTGGCACCGGTCGCCTGTTTCTTTGAGGCGCCGCAGCGCGGCGGCTCTAAATGTTCGGAGGTAAGTTTTGGCTGTCGTGCTCTACACGCTCACCCTGATCTGGTTGAGCGTTTATGCGTTTCAAGCGCTGCTGTTGACGCTGCTGTACATCCGGCATCGCCGCGCGCGGCCGGCTGAGGCGCTCAGTTATGAGGCCGGGCCCTGGCCGCGGGTCGCAGTGCAGTTGCCCATCTTCAACGAGAAGCATGTGGTCGAGCGGCTGATCGACGCGGCCGCGGCGTTGGACTATCCGCGGGACCGGCTGGAGATTCAGGTGCTGGATGACTCGACCGACGATACCACCGCGCTGGCCGAGGCGCGCGCGCGTGAATATCGCGCCCGCGGGATCGATGTGCGGGTGCTGCACCGGACCGACCGCAGCGGCTTCAAGGCGGGCGCGCTGGCCCGGGGCCTGGCGCAGACCGACGCCGAGTACCTGGCGGTCTTCGATGCCGATTTCCAGCCGCATCCCGATTTCCTGCGGCGCACGATCCCGGCCCTGGTGGCGCAGCCCGCGGTGGGCATGGCGCAGACGCGCTGGTCTCACCTGAACGACGAGTACTCGCCGTGGACGCGCGCGCAGGCGCTGGCGTTGGACGGTCACTTCGTGGTCGAGCAGACCGCGCGCAACCGCTCCGGGCTGCTGATCAATTTCAACGGGTCGGGCGGCGTGTGGCGCCGGCAGTGCATCGAAGAGGCCGGCGGGTGGCAGTCCGACACCATGACCGAAGACATGGACCTGAGCTACCGCGCGCAGTTGGCCGGCTGGCGCACCTGCTACCTGCCCGAGGTGGACGCGCCCGCGGAGCTGCCGGCCCAGATCGAGGCGTTCAAGCGCCAACAGAGCCGCTGGGCGCAAGGCTCCATCCAGTGCCTGCGCAAGTTGGGGCCGCCCATCCTGCGCAGCCGGCTCTCCGTGCCCCAGAAGTTGATGGCCCTGGTGCACATCAGCAGCTACTTCACCCAGCCGCTCCTGGTGCTCCTGCTGCTGGTGATGCTGCCGATCATCTGGACCGGCCAGAGCACGCCCGCGTTCCTGATGGCGCTCGGCGTGGCCAGCTTCGGGCCGCCGCTGCTCTACGTGATCAGCCAGGCCGCCCTGTACGCGGATTGGCGGCAGCGCCTGCTGTACTTCCCCGCGCTGCTGGTGGTGGCCTCCGGGATGACGTGGAGCACGACGCGCGGGGTGTTTCAGGGGCTCACCCATTGGGGCGGCACGTTCAAGCGCACGCCCAAGTTCCGCCTGGAAGGCCGCGGGGGCCGGTGGCGCGAGAGCGGCTATCGGCTGAAGCCTGACTGGGCCGTGCTGGGCGAGGTCGTCCTGATGCTCTATGCGGCAGCGGCGATTGCGGTGGCCGCGGTGCGGGGGCAGTACGCGTGGATCCCGTTCTTGGGGCTTTACGTCGCCGGCTATGCCCTGGTGGCTGGCAGCAGCCTCTGGCAGGGCGCCGCGCGGCGCGTGTGATCGTTAAACTCTCATCCGAACGGAGGCAACTGAAAAGATGGCTCACCTGCTGATGAACGCGCAACTCGTCGGTCCGGCTGCTTCGTCGGCCGCGGCCGTGTCGCAAGGGTTCGGGCTGGCCTGGGCGGTGATGGCGCTGCTCGCCGCAGCCCTGCTCTACACGTTGATCGCGGCCGTGCTGGCCGCGCTGGGCCGGGACGCCCCCGTGCTGCCGGAGTGGGCTGAGCGCCTGATCCCGCTACTGGCCATTGCCGGCCTGGGTGTGGCGCTCTACCTCACCTACGTCGAGACGACCAACACCCAGGCGGTGTGCGGGCCGGTGGGTGACTGCAACGAAGTGCAGGCCAGCCCCTTCGCCAAGCTGTTCGGCGTCCTGCCCGTGGGGCTTTTGGGCGCGTTGGGCTACGTGGGGATCCTGGGCGCCTGGGGCCTCAACCGGTTCGGCCGCGGGGCGCTGGCGCAGCTCGCGCCCCTGGCGCTGTTCGGCATGGCGCTGTTCGGTGTGGTCTTCAGCATGTACCTGACGTACCTGGAGCTGTACATCATCAGGGCGGTCTGCATCTGGTGCCTGACGTCGGCGAGCATCATGGCGCTGATGTTGGTGCTCTCGGTTGGCCCGGCCGTAGGCGCTTTGGCGGGAGATGCCCGAGATTAGGTGCCAGCTTACTTGAAAAACAACGGCTTTTGACTATAATACGTTTTGTATGTCGAACGACAGCTGATTATCAAAGGAGATGTGAAAACATGTTGAACAAAACCCTTCAAGACGCGATTAACGATCAGATCAAGCACGAATTGTACTCGGCCTACTTCTATCTTTCGATGTCGGCCTGGGCCGAATCGGCCAACTGGGGCGGCGCGGCCAAGTGGCTGTCCATGCAGGCCAAAGAAGAGCAAGAGCACGCCCTGAAGTTCTACGAATACGTGCTGGACCGCGGCGGCAAGGTGACGCTGCAGGCCATCGATCAGCCGCCGGCCGAGTTCGACTCGCTGCTGGCCGTCTTCGAGAAGGTGCAGCAGCACGAAGCCGTCGTCACCGGGCTGATCACGCACCTCTACGAGCTGGCCCTGAAGGACAACGACTACGCCAGCCAGGTGATGCTCCAGTGGTTCATCAACGAGCAGGTCGAGGAAGAGAAGAACGCGGCCCAGATCGTCGACACCCTCCGCATGGTGGGCAACAATGTGCCGGGGCTGTTCCAGGTGAACGCGATGCTGGGCGCGCGCGCGGCGGACTGAGCGATCCTCAGAGAGCGCTTTCGCAAATAGCGATTGGGTTGCAGGGAGGCGGGGCTGTCACAGCGTGGCAGCCCCGCCTTTTTGCTTGGAGATGTCCCGCTCTTGCGTTACAATTGAGCGGAAAGGTGCGACATGTCCAAGGTGTCCCTGGAAGTGCTGCTCATCCTTCTACTGCTGGTGGCGAACGGCTTCTTTGCTATGGCCGAGATCGCCGTTGTGTCGGCGCGCAAGGCGCGGCTGCAGCAGCCCGCTGACGAGGGGGACCGCCGGGCGCAGGCTGCGCTGAAGCTGGCTCAGGACCCCGATGAGTTCTTGTCAACCGTTCAGATCGGCATCACCCTGATCGGCACCCTGGCGGGCGCGTTCGGCGGCGCGGCCCTCAGCGGCCCCCTGGCTGCCTGGATTGCCCGCGTGCCCGCGCTGGCCCCGTATGCCGTGGAGATCGCCTTCGCCCTGGTGGTCATCGCCATCACCTATCTGTCGTTGGTCATCGGCGAGCTGACGCCGAAGCGCCTGGGCCTGAACAATCCCGAGGGCATCGCCATCGCGGTCGCCGGCCCGATGAGCGTCCTGTCGCGCCTTTTTGCGCCGCTGGTGGCCTTGCTGACCGCCTCCACCGATCTCCTCGTGCGCCTCTTCCGGCTGCGCACTTCGGCCGAGGCCGCGGTCACGGAGGATGAGATCAAGGTGATGATTGCCCAGGGCGCCGAGGTCGGGGTGTTGTCGGAGATCGAGAGCGAGGTGGTGCAGAGCATCTTTCGCCTCGCGGACCGCAGCGTCGGCTCCCTGATGACCCCGCGGCACGAGATCGCCTGGCTGGAGGCCGCCAGCACCCCGGAGCGGCTGGTCGCCACGATTGCGACGTACCGGCACTCCTGCTATCCCGTCTGCGAGGGCGGGCTGGACAACGTCTTGGGCGTCGTCGAGGCGCAAGGCCTGCTGGCCTGCCGCGTGCAGGGCGCGCAGTTGAATCTGCGCGCCATCCTCCAGCCCGCGCTCTTCGTCCCCGAGACCTTGCCCGCGGTCGACTTGTTGGAGAAGTACCACGAGTCCCGCCAGCAGTTCGCCCTGGTCGTCGATGAGTACGGCGGGGTTCAGGGCCTGGTGACGATGCACGACGTGCTCAGCACGGTGGTGGGGGACGTCTCCGAGTATTCCGGCGGGGAGCAGCCGCGGGCCGTGCAGCGCGCGGACGGCTCCTGGCTGCTTGACGGGATGCTGCCGGTCGACGATTTGCGCGCCCTGATCGACTTGAGAGAGCTCCCTGACGAGATAGAGGGGACATTCGAGACGTTGGGCGGTTTTGTGATGATGCATCTTGGCCGGATCCCGGAGCCTTCCGATTATTTCGAGTGGGACGGCATGCGCTTCGAGGTGCTGGATATGGATGGCCGCCGCGTGGATAAGGTGCTGGTGACGCCCGGCGCGACAGCGGACGAAGGAAACCCGTCACCGGGCGTTTAGGACAGAGAAAGGAGCATCGAAATGGGAACCCTGACCGATCTTTGGCTGTTGGCCCGTGAGGTGTATGCTGCGCTGGGCGAGGTCTACGGCCCGGTAATGGCGCACGCTGCGACGTCGCAGGGCGGCCTTCCGCCGGGCACGTGGTTCGGCTGGATGTTGGCCGCGCCGGGTTTTGCGCCGGCTCCCATCTCGGTCGAGCGCCTCGCAGTGCGCGGGCCGTACACCTCCCCCTCGGTGATCGCGAGCCGGCTGGCCGAGAGCGCGCGGCTGGGCCTGCTCACGCCGGCCGGGCCGGGCGAGTATTACCTGACCGAGAACGGCTGGGCCGCGGCGCGGCGCATCTTCCAGGCGGCGTACAAATCGATGGCGCCGCTGCACCCTGTGCCCCAGGCCGGCCTGCAGCGCCTGGCGAGCCTGCTGCAGCGGATCGTCGAGGCCGTCCAGTTGGCGCCTGAGCCGCCCGGCAAATGGAGCTTCCGCCTGTCCCGCCGCATCGATCCCGGCGGGGACGCGCCGCCGCTGATTTGGATCGACCAGTACCTCAGCGACCTGAACGCATACCGCACCGACGCGCACCTGGCGGTCTGGCGTCCCTATAACATCACCGGCGCGGGCTGGGAGGCGTTCACCTGCCTCTGGCGCGGGGCCCGCACGCTGGATGAGGTGTGCGAGCAGTTGGCCTACCGCGGCCACGGCCGGGAAACCTACACCGCGGCCCTCCACGACCTGGTCCTGCGCGGGTGGCTGGCGGAGGAGGCCGGCGCCTACACCGTCACCGAGGCCGGCCAGGCCGTGCGCGACCAGGCTGAGGCCGCCACCGAACGCGCCTTCTTCGCGCCGTGGCGCTGCCTGGACGAGCAGGAAACCGAGGAGCTGCGCAAGCTGCTGGCCGGCGTGCGCGACGGCCTGGGGCAGGCGCAATGAACGCGCCCGCCAGGTCCGTCATTATCATCGGCGCCGGGTTGGCCGGGCTGGCGGCCGGGGTGTACGCGCAGCGGAACGGCTATCGCACGCACATCTTCGAGCACGCATCGCAGCCGGGCGGCGTTGCCGCGTGGTGGCGTCGCGGCGCGTACCACATCGACGGCGGCATCCATTTCCTGATGGCGCACCGCCCCGGCGGCGCGATCCATGAGCTCTATCGCGAGCTCGGCACGGCCGCGCCCGACACCGTCACCGACATGGTCGAGTACGGCCGCTGGGTGGATGAGCCCAGCGGCAAATCGGCCCTGCTCACCGCGGACCTGGGCAGCAGCGCGGCCGAGCTCAGCCGGCTCTCGCCGGCCGACGCCGCGACGATCGATGCGTTCATGGCGGCTGCGCGCGCGTTCCAGGCGGCCGGCGCATTCGACATCGGCATGGGCAATCCGCCGGAGCTGGCGGGCCGGCTCGACACCCTGAAGATGTTCTGGGGCATGCGCAAGGTGCTCCCGTACTTCGCCGGCAAACACGGCCGCACCGCGGCCGAGTTCGCGCGCAGCTTGCATGACCCCGTGCTGGCCGACGTCTTCACGAACCTGTTCCTGCCCGAGACGCCGCTCTGGTTCCTCTACATGCTGTTCGGCTTGCTGGCGGACGGGCAGATGGGGCTGTTGACCCGCGGCTGCGAGGGGTTTGTGCGGCCCATCGAGGCGCGTTATCGCGAGATGGGCGGCGAGATCAGCTACAACGCGACCGTGGCGAAGATCATCGTCGAGGCGGGCCGGGCTGTGGGCGTGCGCCTGGCCGATGGGACCGAGCAGCGCGCGGACGCGGTCATCTCGGCTGCGGACGGGCGCAGCACCCTCTTCGAGCTGCTGGATGGCCGTTTCCTCGACAAGGCGACCCAGGCGCGCTACCGCGATTGGAGTTTGATCAAGCCGTGGACCACGCTCAGCTTCGGCGTGGCGCGCGAGTTCGCGGGGGAGCCGCATTTCACCACCTATCGCCTGGCCGAGCCGATCGCGGTGGGAGGCGCGCAGGTCAGCCTGCTGACTTTGCGGATTCTGAACTACGGCCCGGACTTCGCACCGGCCGGCAAGACGATCATCCAGCCGTCGTTTGAGGCGGACTGGGATTACTGGGACGGGCTGCGGCAGGCCGATCGCGCCGCGTACGATGCCGAGAAGGCGCGCGTTGCCGACGAGGTGCTGCAGCGCCTGGAAGCGCATTACCCCGGCCTTCGCGGCCAGGTCGAAATGACCGATGTGGCCACGCCCTACACCACATGGCGCTACACGCGCAACTGGCGCGGCGCATACATGGGCTGGTCCCCCACCGCGGCGCAGATCATGACGACCCTGCCGCGCACCTTGCCCGGACTGGCGGGATTCGTCATGGCGGGCCAGTGGGTCGCCCCCGGCGGCGGCGTGCCGACGTGCTTGCTATCGGGCCGCGATGCCGTGCGCATCCTGTGCCGGCGGGACGGCAGGACCTTCGCGTGAAAGCCGCCAAGGTGCGCCTGGACGAGCTGCTGGTCGCGCGCGGCCTGGCCGAGACGCGCTCGCAGGCGCAGCGGTTGATCCTGGCCGGCGAGGTCTGGTTGGGGGACCGTCAGGCCGATAAGGCGGGGCAACTGGTGGTGGAGGACGCCGCGGTGCGCGTCGAAGCGGGCCTGCGCTACGTCAGCCGCGGCGGGTTAAAGCTGGAGGCCGCGCTGGACGCGTTCGACCTCCGGCCAACCGGGTGGGTCTGCGCGGACATCGGCGCGTCCACCGGCGGCTTCACCGACTGCCTGCTGCAGCGCGGGGCGGCGCGCGTGTACGCGGTGGATGTGGGCTACGGGCAGTTGGCCTGGTCCCTGCGCCAGGACCCGCGTGTCGTCGTCCTGGAGCGCGCCAACATCCGCCACCTGGAGGCGCTTCCCGAGCCGGTGGCGCTGGCCACGATCGATGTCTCCTTCATCGGGCTGAACCTGGTGCTGCCGCGCGTGGCTGCGCTGCTGGCGCCGGCCGGGCAGGTGGTGGCTCTCATCAAGCCCCAGTTCGAGGTCGGCAAGGGCCAGGTGGGCAAGGGCGGCGTGGTGCGCGAGCCCGCGCTGCATCGGGCGGCGATCGCCGGGGTGTTGGACGCGGCGGCCGCGCTGGCGCTGGTCCCGGCCGGCCTTATCCGCTCGCCGATCACCGGGCCGGCCGGCAACGTTGAGTTTTTGGCCTGGCTGCGGTCAGGCGTCCCCGCGCCTCCCGCGGTCCTGGTGGCCGCCTGGGTGGCGCGCTGCACCGGCGGCGCGGATGGCGCCCATATCACGTGAGGGGGAAGCCGTATATGCAATTCTTTCCATCCATGACGCCCACACGCCGGAATCGGCTGCTGTTGGTCACGGGTTTGCTGCTGCTGGTTCTCGGCCTGCTGTGGGTTGCGCGCGGCGCGTTGGGCCCGTATATCCTGGCGCTCGTGATGGGCTACCTGGTGCTGCCGATCGTCAACCGCCTGGACGGGCTGCTGCGCCGGCTGCTGCCCGGGATCCGCTTCACGCGCCCTATCGCGATCCTGGCCACCTATCTGCTGGTCATCGCCCTGGTGGTGCTGTTCTTCGCCCTGGTTGTGCCGGTGATCGGGCAGCAGTTCACTGTGCTGTGGGACAATCGTGAGGATCTCATGGCCCGCGCGCAGAGCCTGGGGGAGCGCTTCCTGGTGTGGTATCGCGTCAGCGTGCCGCAGGAGATTCAGGCGCAGGTGAGCGAATCGCTGAGCCAGGTGGGGGGCACGATCACCGGCGCACTGCAGAAGGGGGTCACGCGCACCGTGGGCGTGGTGACCGGCACGATCGCCTCCCTGATCGGTTTCCTGGTGATCCCTTTCTGGCTGTTCTACGTGCTCAACGATCAGTTGCGCGCCACGCGCGGCCTGGTAACCCTGATACCGGCGCGTATTCGGGCCGATGCCCTGAACCTGATGCGCATCTGCGACGGCATCATGAGCAAGTACCTGCGCGGCCAGCTCCTGCTGTGCGTGTTCATCGGGGTGCTTTCCACGCTGGGGCTGACCCTGCTGGGCGTGCAGTCGCCCGCGGTGCTGGGCCTCATTGCGGGCATCTTCGAGATCCTGCCCTTCATCGGCCCGTTCATCGGCCTGGTGCCTGCCGCAATCGTGGCGGCCATCCAGGAGCCGCTGCTGGGGGTCTGGACGGTGCTGCTCTTCCTGGGTATTCAGCAGGTCGAAAACCTGTTCCTGGTGCCGCGCATTTCCGGCAAGGCGGTTGAGCTGCACCCGGCGCTCATCATGGTGGTGCTGGTGATCGGCGGCCAGGTGGCAGGGCTGTGGGGCATGATCCTGGCCGTGCCGGTGACCGCGATCATTCGCGACGTCTTCAAGTACCTCTATCTGCGGCTGCAGGACGAGCCGGTGCCGGCCAAGGAGGCGATGCTGCGCCTGGGCCGCACCCCCGTGCAACTGGATGTGTAGAATAGAGAGAAACCAGGTTTCTCCGAGAAACCTGGTTTCTTGGCTCCATAAGTGATCAGGCAAATCAGGCTAATCTGCGTCCCTCATACCGTCCGCACCCCCACTTCTGCCAACGCCTCGCGCAGATCGGCCTCGGCCGCATCGATCAGGGCCGCCGCCTCCGGTGCGCTGGCCGCGCGCGCGGCCAGCGTCACGAAGTCCGCGACGCCATCCCCGTACACCTGCGCCCTCGACTTGACGTAAACACGCGGATGGCGTCCGGCGACTGCGTCGACCGCCGGCGCCATGATGGTTTCATCCAGGCAGTCGGTCCGCACGATGCGCTCGGCGTAGCTGGTAGCGCCCCCGAACCGCGCGGCCAGGCGGGGCCACAGGCTGTGCTCGAAGATGCCCTGCATCTCCGCGGGCACGCCCGGCAGGCTGGCGATCAGGGTGGGGAGGTCGGCGATCAGGACGCCCGGCGCACCCCCCACGGTGTTGGTCAGCGGCTCGGCCCCGGCCGGCAGGAGGGCCATCTTGGCGCGCGCAGGGGTCATCTCGGCGCTGGCGACCAGGCCGCGCTGGTGGAGCTCCGCATACCGCTCGCGCACCATGGCGTAGGCGGCCGGGTGCTGGCCCAGCGGCCGCCCCAGCGCCGCCGCAACCGCAGTGGTCGTCAGATCGTCGACCGTGGGTCCCAGCCCGCCGCAGGTGATGATCAGCGCGGGCCGGCGCGCCAGCGCGACGCGCAGGGCTTCCGCAATGGTTTCAACGGCGTCGGGGAGCACGGTGATCCGCACGACCTGCGCGCCGCGCGCCGCGATCTGCTGGCACAGCCAGTGCGAATTGGTGTCAAGCACATTCCCGGCCAGCACCTCGTTGCCGATGGTCAAGAGCTCGACGGCGGTCTGGTGCATATCTTCCCTCCATAGTTACCTTCCAATATAAAAGGCCGGGCGAGAGTACTTCGCCCGGCCATGTCGTCTCGCCACCGCGGTGGCTCAGTCCAGCCCGCTGACCGGCCGCAGCCCCATGAACACCTGGCCGCTGGCCAACGTGCGCAGGATCGTGTCGGCGCTCGTCCAGGGCAGGCGCTTGCCCAGCTCAGCGGGCGTCTGCGGCTGGTTGCCGTTCATCAGGAAGAGGCGGAAGATGTTCGTCACCACGCTGTTGTTTCTGCTGATGAACTCCGGCTTGGTCGCGCAGTCGCCTCGCAGCGCCTGGAGCAGCGCATCCGCGCGGACAACTTCTGCGGTCTCGGGGTCGACCCAGTCGACAGCCTCCAGATTGCGATGGTCAGGGAAGCGCGCCTGGCAATCGGAGCAAAGTTGGCCGAGGACGGCGACGCGCAGGTCCTTGCCGCTTGTCTGCCACCAGTCGTGATCGATGTGGAATTTGGTTTCCAGGGTAGGTCGTTTCCAGACTGCCATGTGCTATGTCCTTCAATCGTTTCCGGTGCTCAGGCCGCCAGCCTGAAGGAATGCTCTTCTGCGGCGCGCGCCAGCCGTTCGTCGGTCGCCAGGGCGGCGAAGATCGGCTCAGGTGGGCAGCGGCGCACGACGTTCACCGCGCTGTAGACGGTCTTGGCGTGCACCACGCCCGTACCGCTGAGGCCGGCCAGGTCGCTGAACACTTCGAAGACGAGATCGGCCAGCGGCATCTGGGCGTACCGGCTCTTCAGCTTCAGGCCCGCCTCCCCTTTGTCGTCGCCGATGATCATCTGCTCGTCGTATTCGCACGCGATCTCTTGCTTGCGGAGCTGGACGTCCAGCCGCTCCTCGGGGTTGACCTGCGCCCAGCGCGTCCACTCCCGGCGCATGCGTTTAGGGTTGAAATCCACCACCACGGCATCACCGCGGCGCTCCAGCACGATGAACGCACCCGCGGGCAGCTTGTGTTTTTCGAACCAGGGCTGCAGGCCGGTGATGTAGCGTCCCTCGTGGTTGACCCAGGCCTGGAAGGGATTGCTCCACCGGCCATCGATCAGGGTGACCAGGCTGCGTTGGCCGTGGCCGCCGGGGAAGAAGGCGCCGGACCGGCGGTTCAGCGGCAGCGTCCCGGAAATCACGTGCGGGTAGGTGAGCAGCAGCGTGGCCTTGGGTGCGGCAGCCCGTTCGGGCACCAGGCCGGCGGGGTTATCCGACCATTCATCGTCGATCTCCCAGGCCAGCCGCGCCAAGTCGGCCGGCAGGTCGGCAGCTTCGAAGGCGATCGGCTGATAGACCAGCGCGGGCGGCACGGTCAACACGTCGGGCAGCTCCAGCCGCTGCAGGAACCAGCCCTGCGTCCCGCCGACCCCGATCCGGTCGAAGCGGCCGTCCTTCAGCAGCGCGCTCTGCAGCGAGAAGGCCAGCAGCTCCGGCTTGATCTCGGCGGGCAGGTCGAGTTCGGTCACCAGCGCCTCGGTGCTGATGGCCGTGCCGCGCATCTCGATGGCCGCCTCGGCGATGTTGAGGTGCCCCACGTGGATCTCGGCGAGCAGCTCTTGCAGCATCCAGCGCTCTTCGAAGCAGGTGAAGTCAGAGACGCCTTCCAGAGCCGCAGCCAGTTTGTCCGGCAGGCCGGCGGCCTCGGCCGCCAGCAGCTTCTCCGGGCTGGCCAGGTCCCCGGCGATCAGCAGATCAGGCGTCTCAGCATTGAGCTTGTGCGAAGCGTTCAATCCGGCGGCGAAAGTCCGTTGGCGGCGGTCGGGACCGAAATCGACGGTGATGACTTCGAAGTTGCCATATTCTGGGTTTTGGCCGGCGCGCACCTCGATCACCTGGCCCAGCCGAAAGCCGAAGGCCGGGAAGATCACCTTGTCGCCCAGAGCGAAGCGTTTCTTCGGTTGGTAGATCGTCCCGCGCGCCATGTCGGCGCGCAAGTCGGCTTCTTCTCGGCGGCAGCGTTCGGTCACCAACGCCAGGGCCAGCTCGCGTGCGGTCAGCGGCTGCTCGGCGTCTCGCAGCACGTTGCGGAGCAGCTCAATATCGTCAGCCTTGAGGGAAAATGATTGCCAGTATTCGCTGGTCTGAGTTTTGCGTTGGATCACGCGAGGGTTCTCCTCTTGAGAGTTAAATAGCTAATAGGTAAGTATACCTTAAGTGCAACTGAGGGCCAAATGAAGCGCATCCTTCGACTACGCCGGTGGCACTGCCCACCGGCTCCGCTCAGGATGCTTGATTGTCGGTCGTGTCGTCGGCCGGCTCCTCGGCGGGCAGGTCCGTTTCGACCGCGTCGTCCGCCGGCTCCTCAGCCACCAATGCCTCCGCGTCCGCCTGATACTCCTCGGGCACCAGAACCTCCACCAGGCCCAGACCATCGACCGTCAGCCCAAACACCAGCCCGGCCGATTCGTATTTGAGCATGCACGGCACGCCGGCCGCCTCCAGCTTGGCCTTGATCACCTGGGCAGCGAGCATACCCTGGGACCGGTAGATCGCGACGAGTTGATTCTTTGACATCTTGCCCTCTCTGCAAGCGTTATTCGGTATTTCCTTGCAGTATAGCACAAGCTTGCCAGATTGCCAGAGTCGCGCGACAATCCGGCCGGGGGAATACTTTCCTTTCAACGCGAGGTAGCCATGCCTTTTCAGATCGTCGATGGGATCCGACTGCGTTACGAAACCTGGGGGGTCGGCCAGGCGCCGCTGCTCCTGCTGCACGGCCTGGGTTCGTCGGCCGACGATTGGTTCATGCAGTTGCCGGCGTTCGCGCCGCACTATCGCTGCGTCGCGGTCGATCTCAGGGGCCACGGCCTGTCGGACAAGCCGGCCGGCGCCTACTCGATCCCGTTGTTCGCATCCGATGCGGCTGCGCTGCTGGCGCAGATCGGCGCCGCGCCAGCGCACGTGTTGGGCCTCAGCCTGGGCGGTATGGTGGCGCAGCAGTTGGCCATCGCGCACCCGGCGCTCGTCCGCAGCCTGGTGCTGCTCAACACCTTCCCCGGGTTCTGGCCCCCCACGCGCGAGATCGTCAGATTGGGCGCCAGGCGCCTGTCGGCCCCCTGGCGCCGCCGCACCATGGCGCAGCAGGCCGCCCGCGTGGTGTCCGACCTCTTCCCTGCGGCGGAACATGCGGCGTTGAAGGCGCAGGCCGAGGCGCGGTTAGCGGCCAACGATCCGGCCGCCTACCGGCAAGCCATGCGCGCGATCATGCGCTTCCGCCCCGGCGCCGCGCTGTCAGCCATCGCCTGCCCGGTGCTGATCGTCGCCGGTACCAGGGACCGGGTGGTGCCCGCGGTCTACCAGGCGCGGCTGCGCGCAGCCCTGCCGGCCGCGCGTTTCGCGGCCATCGAAGGCGGCGGGCATGCATGCAACATCGAGCACCCGGAGGCGGTGAACGCGGCGGTGTTGGGGTTCTTGCGCAGCCTGCCCTAGCGTGCGCCTCAGTCCATGATGGCGAGGGTGCGGTCGGCGGTTTCCCGGAGGTCGCTCCAGAGGCCGGCGTATGCCTGGTAGGCCTGGCTGCCCAACCCGATGTGGATCTGGCAGCAGCGGAGCCGGGCCTCGAAGTGGGGCACGGCGAGGCCAACCGAGGCGTAGTGGCGCAGCGCCTCTGCGCGGAAATCGATGCGCCGCCAGGCCGGATACCAGGGCTGCCAGAAGCAGAACCAGGCGAGATCGTAGAGGAAGTCGCCGTACAGCCCGCAGCCCCAATCCAGCACCCCCGTGACGCGCGCGCCCTCGACCAGGACGTTGAAGTGGAGCAGGTCGCTGTGGATCAGGTGGCGCGCCTCAGGCGCGCAGCCGGCCAGCGCACCCAGCCGGGCGTACGCGCTCTCGAACGGCCCGCTGCCCACATCGGAGGCGGCCAGGCGTTCGCGCCAGCCGGCGATGCGATCTCCCGGCCGGTCGGCCGCCACGTCCAGCAGCGCGGCGCGCCAACTGGGGTAGGGCGCCGCGCCATCCGCGCCCCAGCCGCCGTAACCGGTTGTGTCTGAGAGGTCGGCGAGCCGGGCCGCGTCGAGCGCAGCGAACAGCGAGGGCAGCAGGGAGCGCATCTGCGCCTCGTCGACCTCGTCGATGTAGCCGCCGAAGACGCGCCCGGCAATCGCGTAATAGCCGCCGAACGCCTCGCCGATTTCGATGATGCGCGGGATGGGCAGCTCAGGCCCGGCGTAGCGCGCCGCGAGGCGATCCTTGGCGAAGTCCTCCAGGTAGGCGCCGAAGCGGATAACGTAGTCGCGGCCGGCCTGGCGAAACGCGAAGGCCCGCGACCATTCCCCCTTGCCGAGCGGCGCGACGTCGCGGACCCCGCCGCCGAAGCGGCCCGCCAGGAATGACTCAGCTTGTACAAGACTGACGGTCACTGTCAGGTTTCCTCTGAGGGGGGACCTGCCCCCCGCTCGCGAACGTAGCGGGTCTTCGTCAACTGTGGATTGAGCATCTCAGTGGAGGCGTGGCGAAATGAGAGTTTGCGTCCGATGTCGCCAAACAGAGGGACGCCGCCACCCAAGAGCATCGGAATCCTGGTGAGCACCAACTCGTCGATCAGGTCGGCCTTCAGAAAACTCTGTATCGTGCGCCCGCCGTCGATGTAGAGGTTTGTATAGCCGCGACTGCTCAGGTCATCAACGATTGCATGCACCTCGCCGTTGACCAGATCCACCTTGCCCTCAAGCGCTGGGGGCACCTCCTTGAGGGAGGAACTGAGGACGAACACCGGCTTGTCGTAGGGCCACGTGTCGAACGTGAGCACCGTCTCGAACGTGCCCCGTCCCATCACGATCGCGTCGATGCCACTCATGAAGTCCGCGTACCCGTAGTCGCTGTTCTCGGGGTTTGGCGCCTCGTGAAGCCAGTCGAGAGCGCCATTGGAGTCAGCGATGAAGCCATCCAGGCTCTCCGCGATGTACACGTAGTTCGGCATACTGTCCCTCCGCGTCCGCCAGAAGATGAGCCGGGTTTCCGCCTGACGGATTATCCCTGCCTATGATGGCGAAGTGGGCGGCCAGGCTTGTCCCAAGAAAGGGCTGATACTCTCCCAAACAGCGGGAAAGTTTTCAAGGAACACAGTGTGAGTGGCATTCGGTATGATGGCCAGCTGACTGTTCGGCATCATATAATACGCAGCAATAATGGTCGACAAGTGAGCATTTTGATCTCGTTCGCCAGCGAGCACTAAGACAGGGCATTTGATCGAATGAAATAATTCTTTGCTTGCCGTGAGCCCATTGTAAAAGTCACTCAGTTTGGCGAAGAATTCATCCACTCTTTGCGGCTCTGGCATCAACTGGAGTTGTTGTTGCCAATAGGGTTCATCTAAGGCAAATATCGACTTCGATGTAAGATTGAATGTACTTGGGCCGGGCCTCATTTCTCCAGCACCGATGGCAATCAGTTTCTTGACCCTCTCAGGATACATACTGGCCAGCTTGTATCCCGAATAGGCTCCATCACTGAAACCAAGTGCGATAACACTGTCTTTGGTAGTAGCGTTGATCACCGCCAACGCGTCATTTGCCCTTTGTTCAAGGGTAAACGGAGCGGCGCCTATTTCCGACTTTCCGTGACCTCTGGTTGAAATTGCAATCACTTGGTAAGACTTCGACAACTTATCGATAAATCCTGCCATTTCGTAAGTCGAGCCGACATTGCCGCCATGAAGCACCACAAGGGGTTCGCCTTGGCCGTACAACTCGTAATAAATCTTCGCATCACCTGCGTTCGCATAATGACCAGCGTCTGGATTGTTGCCATACTGGATGGCGCCAGACGGAGACGGAGTAGTCTGAAATACATGTCTTAATCGCATAGGTTCCTGCCTGTGGCTTAGTTATCCCGCCATTGGGCTATCCAAGATATCCGCTTCCGGCTCTCTCCCTATCATCCGACACAATTCTACGTAGGCGGCCTGCCGTTTGCGCTTGTCCTTATCTCCAAATCTGAAAATGACCCCCTGTTCCCGATCAAACTCCACACTCGCCTTTCCATGCATGACGGCGAACCGCGCCGACGACTGGACGTTTGATCGACAGACCAAGTGGCAAAGCTATTCTGCCAAAAGCAGACCGATCTTTTGCAAAGCTTCACGCGTGATGGCAGCGGGCAAAGCGCAAATGAACTCTACATCTCTGGCTTGCCAATCCAGGCTCTTGACTTGATCCGCCAAAATCACGCCGCTTGCGGGTAAGCCGTTGGGAATCGTCACCTCGAACGGATAGCCCTTGACCGCACTGGTAATCGGACACAAGAGCGCCAAACCAACTTTGGCATTATAGGAGAGCGGAGACAGCACCACAGCAGGGCGTCGTCCCGCCTGCTCGTGACCCGCCTGCGGATTGAAGGTGAGCCACACGACATCGCCACGGCGCGGCACGTATGAGGATGCCGCTACCACGCTTCACCCCCAACGGCCGGACCGGTTGATACTTCGCTATGTCGGTTGAGGTCGGTGACTTGGGCGAGGAGCGCCTCCAGGCTGAAGGCAGGCTTGCGCAGCGGCACGACCACTAACTGCTGATCATGCAGTGAAATCTGCACGGGGGAGTTGTCTTTGAGCCCAACTTCATCCGCCAGCGCTTTGGGAATCCGCACGGCGAGACTGTTGCCCCAACGCTGAACACGAGTTTCCATCCGTTTCTCCTTGTCTTTGTATATACATAGAAGATACGTCGAAGTCTCGTGTTTGTCAAATCTGAAGTAGGTGCGGCGCATAGCTGGAAACAACGCTGCTGTGAACGGCGCAAACTGCATGGGAGCGTCTAACGGCCAGGGTCAGGTGCGGCTGCGCTCACCCAACCGTCAATCCGGCAAGCGACCCCCGGCGCAGCCGTCAACTGGAACCAAATGTTAGGCCGCTGAGCAGTTGTCCCGGCTTATTGACGGAATACAGAAACCAATCCTTTTGTCAGGCCTTCGGCACCCACTGCAAAATGGCCGATTCGATTCAGTTGCTCATGTTCGAGCATGAGTCCTGGGTATCCACGTTTGGCCATCTTATCGGCTAATCCTGACATGTCATCCTCACCTGAGGAGAGGAAGAGCCTAATCGGAAGCAGGGAATTGGCTTTCGAAAAAGCCTCTTCCATTTCAAAGAGTCTGTCGTCCATCCCATCAATGGCGATCATCCGGCCAAAGAGACCAGGCTTCTGGAAGAGAGTATAAATCACAAACAGGGCTCCAAGGGAGTAGCCTGCCAACGTTCGGTCTGATACGTCCACGCGATAGCGGGACGTGACCAACGGCATGAGCTCCCGTTCTAGGAATCGCAGGAAGTTAGCCCCACCGGGAGGTGTGTTTGACCACTGGATAGGAAATGGCACGAGATCGCGGTTGCGCATATTAGTGCCGCCGTACTCCGGGGTGTCTTTGCTGCCGTAGGCGGGGCTGACGATGATCAGATCGGGGGTGTGCTGGCCATACAGCAAGTATTGAACGATGTCAGTGGCCATCGCGAAAGCATGGTCCCCATCGAGGAGATACAGGACCGGATATGATCCTGCCGTTTCGAAGTATTTCTCAGGAAGACGGACCTTGATGTAATAGTGTTGCCCCACGAGCGAAGAGGTGAACTCAAGAAGTTCGGTATTCGCGATTGGGACCGGGGTCGCCTGAAAACCCGCTGACATACATGCCTCCCGATTTCAATGATGCATGATTATTCAGATTAGCTTTGTTTCCCTCGGCAAGCCTAACGGCCAGGTTCAGGTGCGGCTGCGCTCAGCATAACCTACAATCGCGGCGAGCCCAACCGGCGCAGCCGTCAACTGGAACCACGGTTAGGAAACGCCCGTGCACCAAACCCACAAAACGACAGATGCTGCCCACACTGTCGATGCCTGGCTGATCCTTCCGCCGCGCCAGAAGTGGAGTTCAGAATTGGTCTTTATGTTGTCGCACGTACTCGATTAGCAGGGAGCCGATCGGATCGGTATAAGCGTAAAACTCCTGGTCAAGACCCTGCATCGCGACTCCATCCTGCTCTCTCAATGAGAGTAGCTGCTCTTGCCTTTTGCAGTGGTCTTGGGAAGGCGTGCTGCCAGGGAATAGCCCCATCGCTGCCAATAGGATCTCACTGGTATGATGCGCGCCAATCCGCTGCAAAGCCGTTACCGTATCTTGGGCGTAATCACCGGCGGAGTTGAAGAAGTACTGATCGAATCCGCCGTTGTTGACTTCGGCTTCCAGCCAGTACACAACATTGAAGGTCTTTTCTGCTTCGGTCAATGAGTCGTACCCGCGCTGCTGAATCTTGACCGTCATTCGTTCGCTGAGCGTAATGATCATCTGAGTTTCGTTGTCAAGGTCAAGTATGCCATCAATTGACGCTTGACCTGTGGGAACCACTCTGCGAAGACGTGAAATCAGTTGCTTCCACAATCCAGGCATAGCCCAAATCCTTGATTGAATGGCGCGCCCCCGCGTTCTGGCTGGGGTTTGCTCACGAGTCGAGCCTCTTGTTTGTCGGATTAATCCACAGCCTCATATCGCCAGCCTAACGGTAGGGGTCACCTGCGGCTGCGCCCGGCGAACCTCGCGTGACCCCTGACCTAACCGGCGCAGCCGTCAACTGGAACCACGGTTAGGCCATGCCCAAGCCCCAGACCGGCAAAACGACGCACGCCGCCCACGATTTCGAAATGTCGAAAGGGCGAACTTCAGCTACGCTCGTTAGTCGTTTCCCAAGCAGGACAGATAAAAGCGTACAATTTGCTCAAGCGCCAATGAGAGCGAGGCGCACTGATCTTCCATTGTCTGGCTATCGGTCAGAAGACAATACCGGAATGGAGCTGGCTCAGGCCCGACGTAAAGCTGATGATAACAACAGCACCCGTCAGACCCAAATTGCAGCAAGTCATACAGTTTGACTCCTTCAAAGGTCACAGCGGTGGACGTGAATTTGTCGGGGGCAGGGTTTATGACACCGCGGGTACGCCAAAGTTGTCTATGCTCGTCTGCGGTAGCCCACTCTTCACGCGGCGTCAAACTGCCCAAAATGAAGTAGATGGATGCACCAAGACACGCAACGATATCATCGGGTGAGAAAAAACCTCCACCCGACGGGAAATTGCCATAACCGATAGAGGAATAGAACTCCCGAAACTCGTCAGGTAGCTTGCGCTGGATTCGTCGCTCAAGTTCATCCAATGCTGCTTCGTCAACCTGACGGAAATCCGACCAGAAGTCATCGCCTAAAGGCTTGGTGGCCTCTTTCAATTCCTGAACCCAGTGTAGGGAGCCGATTTGAAAAGTCACAAGCATCTCTCTGGCGTTGGCTTTTGGCCGCCAATCTCAGCGACAACTACGATAGTCTTCTGCGGCTAACCAACAGTGCCACATAGTTTTGCCTAACGGTAAGGTTCACCTGCGGCTGCGCTTCACGAGCCTCGCGCGACCCCTGACAGTATCGGCGCAGCCGTCGGGTGCAACCAGTGTTAGGCCCACGGGCTGACAAAACGCCCCGAAACGAGACCCGACACCCACAACGGCGGTACTGCCGCCCTGACCACTGCCACAACCAACCCGCCAAACGGAATGCGCCACCTGCCGATAGCACATCACCTATTCAGCAGTGTACAGTCTCTTGTCCCGATATTCAACTGGGCGAAGCGCGTATCCGGTAGTTTATCGTTGGCAAAAACAGATACACTTTCTCGCGTTAACGTTAACTCAGCCCTTTACAATTTCCTCATGTCGCCTCAGTTCCGCCCGCTTCTGTCCTAGGGTCTTTTCCAGCGGCTCCAATTTGTTTGCCAAAGGCTTACCAGATAGCTCGTAGAAGACGTTACTCAACATGCCTAATCCAGCTAAGACCAAAGGGCCGATACACCATAGACCGGCCCTTTCGATCTGTGAAAATCCTAAGAACCCAAAAAGCAGAATCCCGCCCACGGCTATTAGGCTCGTTTGGATAGAATCCTTGTGCTCCTTCCTCGCTTGACTGACTTGATGCTCCAGGTTACCTATTTCATCTCTAAGCCTCTTGATTGCCAGTTCAGAAGCAGTTTTGTCGGTGCCAGCTTGAACCCGCTTAATGCTTTCGATCACAGGTGTCAGCGCAACTGCACCGCCACTACGTCTGACGACATGCTCGGATCCACAATATCCGCACGCAAACCGATCAATATCGTGCGCAACTTGAAGCTTGCCACCGCAAGATGGACACGTAAGAGTAACGAAATCAGCCATGTGATCCTCCGTTGCAGAGCGCACGGGTGGTCGTGACCGCCCCTTAAATTCGCGTTGCGTCGGGACGCGAGTCGGGAAGATTTGACGCAGTCGCTTCGGGCATGAAACCGTGGCACTGAGTGCGCCAGCCTAACTACTAAATAGACGGACGAATTCCGTCTATTTAATCCATATTGCGCTATTATGCTGAAATTATCCGCCTAATCAACGCTGAGATTTGCATTAGACGGTTCTTGTCCGTATAATAGTCTTGGACCTACATTTTAGACGGCGTGATTTCCGTCTAGTGTTCCGAAAGCAGATATGCGGCCCGATGTTGCAATCCCGTTTGGCAATATCGATATTGTAAGGCGGCTTCCAAGATATGTCAAGAGGTCTGGCGATGAAATCGTTCACCGGGGTTCCGGCAAAACCCTCAGAAAGGAAGCTGCTCGATGTCGTGCGCGACGCGATCCGTCTCAAGCACTATTCGATCCGCACTGAGGAAGCCTACGTCAACTGGATCAGGCGCTTCATCCTCTTTCACGACAAGCGTCACCCCAAGGACATGGGCGGTCCGGAGATCGAGGCGTTCTTGACCCACCTGGCGGTCGAGGGCCACGTCGCCGCCTCCACCCAGAACCAGGCCCTCAGCGCGCTCCTGTTCCTGTACCGCGAGGTCCTCCGCCAGGAGCTTGCTGTCTCCATCCATTCCGTGCGTGCTAAGGAATCCCAACACCTGCCCGAGGTGCTGACCAAAGACGAGACGCGCCAGGTGCTCGCCCAACTTTCCGGCATCCATCAGCTTCTGGCGAAATTGCTCTACGGCAGCGGCATGCGCCTGCTGGAGTGCCTGCGCCTCCGTGTGAAGGATCTGGACTTTGAGCGCCGCGCCATTATCGTGCGCGATACGAAAGGCGATGAGGATCGCGTGACCATGTTGCCCGACTCACTGGTCGAGCCGCTCCGCGAACACCTGTTGCGCGTCAAACGCCTGCACGACGAGGACCTGGCCAGAGGCTACGGCGCCGTCTACTTGCCCGATGCGCTCGACCGCAAATATCCCAACGCAGCCCGCGAATGGATCTGGCAATACGTTTTCCCGTCCGAGCAGTTCTCGGTCGACCCGCGTTCAGGGGAGACGCGGCGCCATCACCTGGACGAAAGCGGCCTGCAGCGCGCCGTCCGCCAGGCCGCCCAGCGCGCCGGCCTCGACAAACGCGTCACCTGCCACACCTTCCGCCACTCCTTTGCCACCCATCTGCTGGAGAATCACTACGATATCCGCACTGTCCAGGCACTCCTGGGCCACAAAGACGTCAGGACGACCATGATCTATACGCACGTCCTCCAGCGCGGCGGCCTTGCTGTCCGCAGCCCATTGGACGGATAACCGAATCCGGCACGCAAGCGATCCCCAGATCGCCCGCAATACGCAATACGCAATACGCAATACGCAACACGATGCTCGAACCCATCGCTCCTACCCTCCTCCCCATCACCGACCAGCTCGCGATCCCGCTGGCCGAGCTTGACTTCCGCTACAGCCGGTCGAGCGGGCCGGGCGGGCAGCACGTGCAGCGCACCGACACGCGCGCGGAGCTGCTGTTCGACGTGGCGAATTCGCCCAGCCTGACGGACGATCAGCGGGCGCACATCCGGGCGCGGCTGGCCGGCTACATCGACAACGACGGGGTGCTCCACCTGTTCTCCTCGGCCACGCGCAGCCAGTTGGAGAACCGGGAGGACGTGATCGCGCGCTTCCAGACGCTGCTGGCCCTGGCGTTGCGCCCGCGCAAGCACCGGGTCGCCACGCGGCCCACGGCGGCCGGCCGGGACCGCCGCCTGCGGGAAAAACGCGCGCGCAGCCAGGCGAAGCAGTGGCGCCGCCAGGTGGGCCGCGATGACGAGTAACCCAGGCATCATGGAGCAACGCTTTGATCGAACAACTACGCATGCTGGAAGAGTTCCATCGCGTCTTCGGCGCGCACCTGGAGCACGCACCGACCGCCAACCTTTCGGATGAGACGATCGCGCTGCGCGTCAGCCTGATCCAGGAGGAGCTAAACGAGTATCGCCAGGCGGCCGAAGCACACGACCTGGTGGAGGTGGCGGACGCGCTCAGCGACCTGATGTACGTCGTGCTGGGCACCTATGTGTCTCACGGGCTGCAGGAGGCCGCGGAGGCGCTCTTTGCCGAGGTGCACCGCAGCAACATGAGCAAGTTGGATGAGAACGGCCAGGTGATCTACCGGGCGGACGGCAAGGTGTTGAAGTCGGACCGCTGGAGCCCGCCCGATTTGCACCCGATTTTGGAGGCGTAGATGATGTTCGAAAGCATGAACTGGATGGACGTCGAGCGCTATTTGACTCACGACGATCGCATCGTGGTGATCACCGGCGCCTGCGAGCAGCACGGCTACGTCAGCCTGCTCTCCGACATCCTGGCGCCGGTCGAGATCGCTAAGGCCGCGTGCGCGCAGGAGGGGGTGCTGATCGCGCCGCCGCTGCCGTTCGGCATCTCGCCCTATTTCGTAACCTATCCCGGCACCATCAGCCTGCGGCCCGAGACGTTCGCGGGCGTGGTGCGCGAGCTACTTGCCGGGCTGGCGGCCCAGGGCTTCCGGCGTTTCCTGGTGAGCAACGGCCACGGCGGCAACACCGGGGTCCTGGTGCCCGTGCTGGTGGAGCTGGGCAACACCTACCCCCAGGCGCGTTTTGAGCTGTTCCAGTGGTGGACGCATCCCGATGTGGTGCGGGCCGGCGAGGAGCTCGGCCTGACGCAGCGGCACGCGAACTGGTCGGAGAATTTCACCTTCACGCGCGTCGGCCCCGTGCCCGCGGGCGAGAAGCCGCCGGTGAGCCTCCCGCGCACGGCCAGCGCCGCGGCCACCCGGCTCGGCCTGGGCGACGGCAACTACGGCGGCCCTTACCAGGCGCCCGATGAGGCTATGGCGCGTTTCTTCGCTGCGGCCGTAGATGCGATGGTCGCCGCACTGCACGCGCTGTAACTCGGAAACGGAGCACGCACCACGCATCCTTCGACTGCGCTGCTCCTTCGACTTCGGCCTGCGGGCCTCCGCTCAGGATGCGGCTCCGCTCACGATGCACCACGCACCACTTCTCAGGCGCAGTTCGCTGTTTGTTCTGACGATCTTGATCATCGAATTCCTCGATGAGTTCGTCTACGGCGCGCGCGAGGCGGCCTGGCCTTTGATCCGCGACGACCTGGGGTTGAGCTACGCGCAGATAGGGCTGTTGCTTGGCGTGCCGAGCGTCGTCACCAACGCGGTCGAGCCGTTCCTGGCGATCCTGGGCGACGCCTGGAAACGCCGCGCGATCGTGCTCGGCGGCGGCGTCGCTTTCGCGGCCGCGCTCTTCCTTACGGCCGCCAGTCACAGCTTCACGCCCCTGCTTCTCTCGTTCGTCTTGTTCTACCCGGCTTCGGGCGCGTTCGTCAGCCTCTCGCAGGCCACGTTGATGGACCTGGATCCGGCGCGGCGCGAGCAAAACATGGCCCGCTGGACCTTCGCGGGGTCGCTGGGGGTGGTGGCCGGCCCGTTGGCCCTGGGCGGAGCTGCCGCGCTCGCGTGGGGCTGGCGCGGGCTCTTCGTCGCGTTTGCGCTGCTGTCCGCCGCGCTGCTGGCGGTAGCCTGGCGTATGCCCTACCCGAACGGCCAGGGGGAACATTCTAGGTTTGACATAAAGTTGATCGCGCGCGGCCTGAAGGACGCGGTTTGCGCCTTGCGGCGGCGCGAGGTAGTGCGCTGGTTGGTGCTGCTCGAGTTTTCAGACCTGATGCTCGACGTGCTCCTGGGGTTCCTGGCGCTGTACATGGTGGATGTTGGCGGCGCGACCCCGGCGCAGGCCGGCATCGCGGTGGCAGCCTGGACCGGGGTGGGGTTGATCGGCGATTTCCTGTTGATCCCGCTGCTGGAGCGTGTTCGGGGCCTGCGTTACCTGCGCGTCAGCGCGGTGTTGGAATTGCTCCTGTTTCCGATCTTTCTGTTGGCGCCCGGCTTCTGGCCCAAGGTGGCGGCGCTGGGGCTGTTGGGCCTGTTCAACAGTGGGTGGTACTCGATCCTGCAAGCCGGGCTGTATTCCGCCATGCCGGGCAGGAGCGGCGCCGCGTTGGCCGTGAAGAATGTTTCGGGCCTGGTCGGCGGGCTGATCCCGCTCGCGCTGGGCCTGGTCGCGGGGCGCTTCGGGCTGACGCCGGCCATGTGGCTGCTGCTGCTTGGGCCGCTGGCGCTGCTCGTGGGGCTGCCCAGGGATGCGGCAGGACGTTCATGCAGCAAAAGCAGATGATCAGGCAAATCAGGAGAATCTGCGTCCCCTTCTTGGCTAGGAGTCGATGCTGGCCTTCAGGATCCGGTAGGCGCTCAGCGGCCTGATCTCATAGGCGCCGCAGGCGGCCGGGACGACGGCGGACTCGTACCGGTTGAGCACGAGCGGCCCGCCCTCGGCATCTCCGGCCAGCGGCACGATCGCGGCCGCGCCTTCGATCACCGTTAGCGCGTGAAAGGTTTGGCCGGCCGTGTCTTGCACCGCCGGCTGCGACTGGCCGGCGATCAGCTCCAGGGTGAAGTAGGGACACGCGGCCACGACGGCCGTCGCGCCGTCGGCCAGCGCGGGCGCGGGGCTGACCGCGGGATACGCGGCCGGATCGGCCACGGCAAGTGACTTGGCGATGTGGAGCGGCCGGTTCGGCGAAGGCGGCCGGTTCCAGTCGAACACGCGATAGGTGAGGTCCGAGCTCTGCTGCACCTCGTACAGCAGCAGGCCGGGGCCGATGGCATGGATGGTGCGCGGGGGCATGAAGATGGTGTCGCCGGGCTGCACCTCGCGAGTCGCCACCCAGTCCGCGATCGAGCCGTCGCGGATCGCGCCGGCCAGGGCCTCGGCGGTCGTGCCGGGGCGCAGGCCGGCAATGATCTGGCTGCCCGGCGCCGCATCCAGCACGTGCCACGCCTCGGTCTTGCCGAAGTAGCCCGGCCCCTCCAACTGCGCGGCCAACGCATCGTCGGGGTGCAGTTGCACCGACAACCAATCCACGCTGTCCAGGAGCTTGATCAGCAGCGGGAAACGCGGCCCGGTGCTCGCCACCGCGCGCTCGCCCAGCAGGCTCAGCGGGTTCGCGGCGGCAACCTGGGCCAGGGTCAGGCCGACCCCGGGACCAGACGCGATGCGATCCTCTGCGAAGATCACCCAGGATTCCGCGGTGCGCTGGCCGGGCCGCAAGCGCTGGCCCCCCCAGACGTAGTCGCGGTAGGTGGGGACCAATTGAAGCGGATTCGTCAGTGGATCATCCATGATGTGCTCCTGTGTTGGGACGCAGATCGATCTGATTGACCTGATGAGAGCCTTTTCCGACTTCGTCGCTGCTCCGACAGTGCTGTGGAATCACCGCTTGAGTGCTCTCGCCGTCGCGGCCGGGTCGTTGGTCAGCACCGCGTCGCAGCGCAGCAGGCGGTAAAACCACAAGCGGCAATCGGGGGTGGGATCCAGCGGCGCGGAGAGCTGGCCGCGGCGGCGGGCGATGGCCGGGTAGAACGGGTTGAGCAGCAGAAGCGGCCAGAACGGCCCCACCAGCTCGGCATCGGCCGGCGGCCAGGGGTTTGATGCGCTGATGAAGCCCCGTGGCACATCCGGCGCGACCGCGTGGACGGCGTGCACGCGGTCCATGTGGAACGACAGGACCACGGTGCGCTCGCGCAGGCCGAACCGCGTCAGCTCATCGACCAGGCGGCGGCAGACCTCCGGCTCCAGGAAGCGGTCGGTCTTCAGCTCCAGCGCCAACGCGACGTCCGGCGTGGCGCTCAGCAGCTCGCACAGCTCGGCCAGGATCGGCACGCGCTCGTCGGCAAACTCCGGCCGGCCGCAGTTGGCGCTCAGCGCCTTGATCTGCACCAGCGTCATGCCGGCCACCGCGCCCGTGCCGTCGGTCGTGCGGTCCACCGTGCCATCGTGGATGCAGACAAAGACGCCGTCTGCGCTGAGGTGCAGATCGGTTTCGATAATGTCCGCGCCGTCCGCCAGGCAGCGGCGAAACGCGGCCATCGTGTTCTCCGGGCAGGCGACCTGGTTGCCGCGGTGGGCCATGATGTAGGGTTTGGGCCGGCCTGGCAGGGTCAGTTGGCGGGTGGTGTCCATGGTCTGCTCCAGTAGGAATCCCTCGATAGATGTCTATTTTACCACATCATGGTAGGGGCGAGGCATTCCACGGCGAGACCATTGTGACCGGCTCTCCTGCTCGCGCCAGGAAAAGTCTGTGTTGAGCATACGGGATGGAATGCCTCGCCCTACTGGACAGGGCAGCGAATGGGGGTTATCATGGGGCCATGCTGATTGACGCCCATGTTCATTACACCCCGCCCTCCCTCGCGGCCGATCTGGAGGCGTTTGTGCAGAGCGAGCCGTTCTGGGGCTTGATGTTGGCCTCCGGCTCCGGCGGCAAGAGCCTGCAGGGTTGGGCCACGGCGGAGCGCATGATTGAGGACATGAACGCGGCCGGCGTCGATAAGGTCATGCTGATGGGTGAGTACCGCCGCACGCACGAGGGCTGCGTTGCGCGCAACGATCAAGCGCTCGCGATCCTCAGGCGCTGGCCCGACCGGGTGATGGCGTTCGCCATGCTGCAGCCGTTGGCCGGGCAGGCCGCGCTGGACGAGCTGGCGCGCTGCCTGGATGGCGGCATGGCCGGCGTCGGCGAGTTGGGCCCTTATGGGCAGGGCTACCGGTTGGACGATCCTGCCTTCCTCAGGGTGGCCGAGGCGTGCATCGAGCACGGCATCCCGCTGAATCTGCATACCAATGAGGAGGTGGGCGGCTTCTATCCGGGCAAGGCGGCCACGCCGCTGGCGCATATCTACCGCCTGGCAGCTCGCTATCCCGAGCTGAAGCTGATTCTGGCGCACTGGGGCGGCGGCCTCTGCTTCTACGAGCTGATGCCCGAGGTGCGGCGGACCCTGCGCAACGTGTGGTACGACACGGCCGCGTCCCCCCTCCTCTTCCAGACCCGCGCGATTTTCGACGTGGCGCTGCGCTGCATCGATCCTCGCAAGCTGCTCTACGGGTCGGACTATCCGCTGCGGCTCTATCCCAAGCGGCAGCGCGATCCCGACTTTCGCCCATTCCTGGCGGAGATCGCTGACCTGGCGCTCGCGCCCGAGGTGCGGGCCGACATCCTGGGCCACAACGCGGCGCGGCTGCTGGGCCTGGCCGAGGCGCCGCCGCGCGCACCGGAGCCGCCCGTCTCTCAGCGGCCGGCGCAAGCAGCCACTCAGATCGTGCGCGCCCCCGGCGTCCAGATTGCAGCCGGCATGTCGACCCTGGCCGTGGCCGCGGCCTGGCCCGAGACGCGCCCAGTCTTCGCCCGGCACGGCATCCCATGCGATGACAGCCCCGTCCCCTTCTGGGAGCCTATCGCGCAGGCGGCCGCCGCGCGGGGCTTGGGCCCCGACAAGTTGGCGCGCCTCTTGGCAGAGCTGAACGAAGCGATCGCGGGCGCGGCGGCCTGAGCCCAAAGGAAAGGCCCGGTCGGCTCCGCCCCAACAACGGGACGCGAGGACCGGGCCTCATCATGCGACGCGATCCAGCCGAGCGGGCGGCTGGCTGGGGTGCTAGATGTGCTGGAAGTGCGCAGCCTCCAGCACGAACACGGTGGCGCCAAACGCGGACAGCCCGGACTCGGTCGTCCTGGCCTCAGCGCGCTGCCGGCAGTTCTGCCGGATGATCTGCATCACCGCATCCACCTGAGCTTCCTCGACCCCGACCAGCAGGGTGACGTTCCCCCGCCGGAAAAAGCCCCCCGCCGTATTGATGCGCGTCACGCGGTGCTCGGCCGCAATCAGCGCCCGTGTCACGGCGTCGGCGTCTTCGTTTTGTATGATGGCCAGAACCAGGTTCATGACGGGTGCTCCTCCCTCCGGTCCTTCCGCGGAAGCTTCAGATGTTTGACTCGCAGGCGCTTGCGCAGATCCCGACAGCCGGGCGAAGCGCTTGACAGGGAAGGTGAAGATCGTCGCGCCGCCCACCAGGACTTCCAGGGGGAGGCCGGGGGTTGCCAGGGCCAGATGGCCGGGCTCAGTTCCGGCCGGAGTCGGATTGATGTAGCGCCGCCGCGTGCGACACGTCTTGCGGATGATCCCAAGTGCGGTCTCCAACTGGGCGCTCTCCACACCGGCCACGATAGTCACATTGCCGCTCGCAAGGAATCCACCGATGGAGCTGAGACGTGTGAGGCGGATGCCGGCGCTGCTGAGGCGCTTGCTCAGCAGATCGGCGTCTTCATTCTGGATGATGGCTATCATGAGATGCATGGCGCCGTTATTCTAGCGGAGCGTCTCACACCTGTCAAATGTCAAGCGTTTTCCGAATTGAGCCTTGCAGCCGCTTCAAGTGTATAATAGCGCTTGAACCAGGAACTTTCACCCAGGGAGGTTTGCTATGCCCCCAGACCTCGACGCACTTCTCGATGTCCTCGAAATCGCCGCGTTCCTGCTGCCCGAACTGCCCGGCCGGGTGGAAACCTACCAGGCCGACGGCGTCCGCTTCCGCACGACCTGGGATTCTGACCCCTTTGCGAACCTGGTGGGCGCGTCCACGCTGACCGAAGAGAACGCCGATGCAGCTATCCAGGACGCGCTGGGTTATTTCGCGGAGCAGAACAAGGCGTTCGGGTGGGTGGTGGGGCCGCGCTCCACGCCGTTTGACCTGGCAGATCGGCTGGCTCGTTTCGGCTTCCGCCGGGATGCCAGCTCCGCGGGCATGGTGCACCCCAACCCCGCGATCTTCATCCCCACCAATCCCGCGGTGCACGTGTGGGAGGCGGAGGCCGAGGACTTCGAGACCGCCGGCTGGCTGATGGCCGAGGGCATGGGGGTGGCGCAGGAGCAGACGCGCGCAGTGACCGAAGCGATGTTTTTCGGGGAGGGGCCGATTTACCGGCGGGTCTACCTGGCGACGCTGGAAGGGGTCGATTACCCGGTAGGCTTCGGCAGTATGGTCTACGTGCCTGACCAGCCGATTGTCCACCTGGCTTCGGCCGCCACCCTGGAAGGCTTCCGCGGGCACGGCATCTACACCGCGCTGGTGGCGCAGCGCCTGGCGGACGCCCATCAGGACGGCGCAGAAGCCGCTACTATTCACGCCAACCGGCGCACCTCGGCCCCTATCTGCCGCAAGCTGGGGTTTGAAGAGATCGCCGCGCTGGAATGGTTCGCGTGGCGTCCCGAGGACTAAAGGACACGGTCGTGCCTGATCCCTTGCCCTGGTATCATAAGACCACCATCTACCAGATCTACCCGCGCTCGTTTTATGACAGCGACGGCGATGGCATCGGCGACATCCGCGGTATTATCCATAAACTGGACTATCTGCAGGAGCTGGGCTGCGAGACCCTCTGGTGTTCGCCCTTCTTTGCTTCGCCGCAGCGCGATTTCGGTTACGATATCGCGGACTACACGTCCATCGCGGCCGAATACGGGAGCCTCGAAGACGCGCTGGAGCTGATCTCGGCCGTGCATGGCCGCGGCATGAAGATCATCTTTGACTTGGTGATGAACCATACCTCTGACCAGCATCCGTGGTTCACGGAGTCGCGGGCCTCGCGCGATAACCCGAAAGCGGATTGGTACATCTGGCGCGATCGGCCGAACAACTGGCGCAGCGTGGTCGGCGGCAGCGGCTGGCACTACGCGGCCGAGCGCGGGCAGTACTACTGGGCCAGCTTCCTGCCGTTTCAGCCTGACCTGAACTACCGCACCCCCCAGGTCAAGGAGGCGATGCTCGACGCGGTGCGCTTTTGGCTGGCCCGGGGCGTGGACGGTTTCCGGCTGGACATCTTCAACGTCATATACAAGGACGCCGCGTGCCGCGACAACCCCTTCGCCTGGGCGCTGGCCCCGAGCGACTCCTCCACGTCCAGCTTCTTCCAACGGCCGGACTACACCCTCAATCAGCCGGAGACCTTTGTGTTCGCCAGGGAGTTGCGCCAGGTTTGCGACGAATTCGGCGAGAAGTTGCTGATCGGTGAAGTCACCGGGGATCGACCCACGCTCCGTAAGTTCCTGGGCGAGGCGCGCAATGACGGCCTCACCCTGGTCTTTGACTTCGAGATGCTGAACTTTCGTTTCACGGCAGACTATTTTCGCCGGCTGCTGGCCGCCGAGGAAAGCCACTTCCCGGCGCCGTTTGCGCCGGTCTACGTCTTCGGCAACCATGACCGCCACAGGAGCCTGATGCGCCTGCACGGCGACGTGCGGAAGGCGAAGCTGCTGCACATGCTGCAATTGACCGTGCGCGGGGTGCCGTGCCTGTATTACGGCGAGGAGATCGGCATACGGGACCTGCCGCTGCCGTTCCGCCGCGCGCTGGACCCGATCCCGCACAGGTATCGGTTCGTGCCGCGGCAAGTCTTTGATCTGCTGGGACTGACCATCAACCGGGACGAGGTGCGCACCCCGATGCAATGGGATGGAACGGCGCACGCCGGGTTCTCGCAAGGGGATCGGACATGGCTGCCGGTCCACCCCGATTATCCGAGCGTCAACGTCCAACGGCAGCGCGGGGATGCCGGGTCACTGCTCGAGACCCTGCGCAGCCTGCTGAAAGTGCGCCGAGAGGAGCCGGTCCTGCAGGAGGGCAGCCTGGCGCTGATCGACGGGCTTCCGGCCGCGGTGCTGGGCTACCGGCGCACCGGCAGCGATGGGGAGCTGGCGGTCCTTTTGAATTTCGGCCGCGCGGAGAGGGTCTTTGACTTTCCTGGCCTGGAGTGCGTTTTCAGGCTGTCGGAGCAGGACGGGTGCGTGGCCGGCCGCGTACGGTTGAACGGCTACGGCGGGGTGATTTTGCGGACGGGTTGATGGAGAAAACAAGAATCAGGCAGATCAGGTAAATCTGCGTCCCTTTTTGGAGGAGGAATGCAATGCGTCTGAATCGCATGATTACGGCCGTCGACGCGCACGCGTGCGGCGAGCCCGGCCGCGTGATCACCGGCGGGGTGGTCGATCCGCCTGGCCGGACGATGTTCGAGAAGATGCGTCACCTGGAGCAGCACGCCGACAGCCTGCGCCGGCTGATGCTGCGCGAGCCGCGGGGGTATCCCGCGCTGTGCTGCAATGTGATCCTGCCTCCCACGCAGCCGGGCGCGGATGCGGGGTTTGTGATCATGGAGCAGACCGAATATCCTCCGATGTCGGGGACCAACACGATCTGCGTGGCGACGGTGCTGCTCGAGACCGGCATGCTGCCGATGCGTGAGCCGGTGACCGAGCTGGTGCTGGAGGCGCCGGCCGGCCTGATTACAGTGCGCGCCGATTGCCGGGACGGCAAGGTGACCGCGGTGACCTTCGAGAACGTGCCGGCGTTCGCGGCCCACCTGGATGTGATGGTGGAGGCGCCGACGTTGGGAGCGGTGCGCGTCGACGTTGCGTGGGGCGGCATGTTTTACGTGCTGGCGGACGCGCGGCAGTTCGGCCTGCGGCTCACGCCCGACGAGGGGCGCGACATCACGCGCATCGGCGAGATCCTGCGCCAGGCGACGCGCGAGCAGCACCCCGTAGCCCACCCCGAGAACCCGGCGATCGTCGGGCCGACCATCTCGCAGCTCTACGGCCCGGCGACGGGGCTGGCCGCGGCCGGCGCGGCCGGACGCAGGAACGCGGTCACCGTGTCGACGGGACCGATCGACTGGGATCGGCCCGCCACCTGGACCGGCGCGCTCGACCGCTCGCCGTGCGGCACGGGCACCTGTGCGGCGATGGCGGTGCTGCACCGCCGCGGACAGCTTGCGCTGGGCCAGGAGTTCCGGCACGAGGGAATCCTGGGCACCCTGTTCACCGGCCGTCTGCTGCGAGAGACGCGGGTGGGATCCTACCCGGCGGTTGTGCCCGCCCTCAGCGGGACCGCCTGGATTACCGGCGTCAGCCAGTATGTGCTGGACCCATCAGATCCATTCCCCGAGGGGTTCACGGTAGGGGATATCTGGGGAAGTTGATCCTGTGACGCAATCCGCTGGATTGTCCGATCTGACAAACCGGGTTTCTCGGAGAAACCCGGTTTGTCAGATCAGCGGTCCACCCACGCCGCAAAAAGATCATCCAGGCTGCAGCCGCAGGTCGCTTCGGCCAGCGCCTCGAAATCCGCGC
>CAYYTK010000036.1:0-14120 GCA_964474695.1 uncultured Anaerolineales bacterium | reverse complement strand
AGATCATCCAGGCTGCAGCCGCAGGTCGCTTCGGCCAGCGCCTCGAAATCCGCGCGGCCGGCGATGCCCCAGCGATAGGTGGCGGCATACGCGGCCATGAAGCGGTCGAAGACCTCCGCGCCCATGCGGTCGGCCAGCGCCTGAAGGAAGAAGGGGCCGCGGCCGTAGACGATGGCGCTGTATTCCCCACCCACGTACTCGCCGGCCGGCAGGCCGATGGGCTTCTCGGCCCGCTCCACGCGCTCCCAGCGGCTGGCCCATGAGGCGCGATACTGATTGGCGGCGCTCTGCCCGTAGCTGTCCTGGAAGTAGAGCGCAGTGGCGTATTGGGCGAGCGCCTCATCCAGCCACGGCTCGTCCACCTGATCGTTGCCCACCAGGTTGTAGAACCACTGATGGGCCATCTCATGGGCGACGGTGGATTCGATCATGACCTGCGACGGGAGGCCGCCGACTGCGTTGGACGGGTCGTACAGGCGCAGCGTGATGCCGGTGATGCCGGGGTACTCGATGCCCAGCGCCAGCAGCGGCGTGCTCACCACGTCCATTTCGGTGTAGGGGTAGGGGCCGAAGCGTGCGCCGTAGTGCTCCAGGCTGGCGGCGGCCGTCTCGGCCGCGGCCCGGGCCGCGGCTGCCCATTGCCGCGGCGCATAGCTGTTGACGCGCGTCGCGCCCGCCAGCACGCTGATCAGCTCGTAATCCGCGCTGGCGGCCAGGTAAAAGTCGCGCGCCGGGCCAACGGCGAAGGTCACGCTCTGGTCGGCCCCGGCCTGTTCCCGGGCAATCTCCACGCCCGACGCGACCAGGGTCAGGCCGGCCGGCGCAGTGACGTGCACACGATAAAAGCTTGCGTCGAAGTAACTCAGGTCCGCGTTATTCGGCGGGATTTCCACGTTCCAACCCTCGTCGTCATAGACCGGGATCGCGGCGTAAGGGGAGTCCAGCGCCAACACGTTGTCAACATAGCTGAGCACGCCATAGCCCACGTCCAATGTGACGGGCGCCGAGATGACATAATTCAGGGAGATCACCGCGCTGTCGCCCGGCAGCAGTGGCGCAGGCAGCGAGACACGCAAGGCCGTGTCGGCGTATTCCGTGGCCGCGGCCGCTTCACGGCCGTCCACCGCCACGTCGGCGACCGTCATCTTGCCGCCCGTGGCGTTGGGGAAGAGCCGCAGATACACCTCCTCCAGCTTTTCGTTCTCCGCATTGGTGTAGCGGACCTGCTGGCTGCCGGTGATGTGCGTCATGTCCGCCGCGATGTGCAGGTCGATGTGGTAAACGCTGGCGTCGGGGAGGCGCGCCAGGACCTCCTGCTCCCCCTCCACCAGGCCCGCGCGGTAGATGGACCGGTCATCCCAGGCTGGAGCTTCCGGCGTTGCGGCGGCCGGCCCCGGCGTGGGCGCAAGCCGGGGCGGCTCGATCGTCGTCGCAGGCGGCGGCGTGGGCGATTGCGACGATGCCGCGAGCGTCCCCGTGGCCTCGGGCGGCTGCGTCGTAATCGGGCCGGATGGCGCCGTCGGAGCGCATGCGGTCAGGGTCAGCAGCGCCAGGATCGCGAGCAGACAATAGATTCGTTTCATCGTCTCAGTCTCCCCCGCAGGCTTGGGATCAGGCCATGCGTCTTCACATCTACCTGCGAGTCTAGTCGAGAGCAGCCCGCCTGTCAAGGGCGCGTCATGGAATTTGCTGATTTTGGGGTATTGACAAATTTCCTGAATAGGTGTATAGTCATGTTACCGGTCACTTTACCGGTCACATGCCCCTGATAGCGCGAACATGACCCGATTGACGACGAAGCGCCCGACGTTGCGGGATGTTGCCTCATTGGCAGGGGTCTCCCACCAAACGGTTTCACGCGTCATCAACGGCGCGCCGGGCATCCTGCCCGAAACCCTGGCTCGGGTCGAGTCGGCGATTCAGAAACTCGATTACCGGCCCCACGCAATTGCTCGTTCCATGGCCCAGGGTCGCACCGATACCCTGGCTTGTCTGGCGCCCAACCTGACCGATTTCACTTACGCATCCAACATGGAGGGCGCTGAATCGGTGGCGCGCGCAGAGGGTTACTACTTGCTCTGCGCTTCGTTTGCCGACGAGGGCCAGTTTGTGGCCCTTGTGGATGAGCTGGTCGCGCCGCGCCGGGTGGATGGGTTGATTGTCATCAGTCCCTACGTCGAGCTGCCCGTGCAGCGCCTACCTGAAGGGTTCCCCACAGTGCTGATGGGCGGCTGCCAGCGCGAGGATGTGCAGAATCTGGTGTATCTCGATAATCATCGGGCGGCTTACGAGGCCACGGACCACCTGACGCGGCTGGGCCACCGGCGCATTGCGCAGGTCACCGGTCCCCTGGCCGAGGACTGCGCCCAGGAGCGCAGCCGCGGGTATGGCGATGCGCTGGTTGCGGCAGGGATCGCGCCCGATCCCGTGCTGGTGGAGGCAGGAGATTGGTCGGCTACATCGGGGTATACGGCCCTCGGGGAGCTTCTGTCCCGCGCCCCGGATGTCACCGCGGTGGTGGCGCAGAACGACCGGATGGCGGTGGGGATCATCCGGGCCGCGCGTGAGCTGAACCTGCGCGTGCCCGTGGATTTGTCTGTGATCGGTTTTGACGACATGCCACTGGCTTCGTATTTCGACCCGCCGCTGACGACCATGTGGCAAGACACCTTCGCTATCGGTCAGGCGTGTGCGCGCCTGTTGATCGATGGTTTGCATCAACCCCAGGCTGAACCGCAGCAGATCCGGCTGGAAGCGGCGCTTGTCGTGCGCGAGTCAACCGCGCCCATGAATGAAAGGAGGTAACGAAATTCGCTAACGCTCAGGTGCTCCGGTGTTCTACAACGTGGTAAAACATCTCACCGCCCCGAAGGAGGAAAAACTCTATGTCGTCCAAGTGGTTGAAACTCATTAGTCTCGTGGTTGTCCTCAGTACGCTGGCCATGTTGGGCGCTTGCGCGACGCCAACCCCGCAAACAGTCACCGTTAAAGAGACTGTGGTTGTTGAGACGGAGAAGACGGTCATCCAGACCCAGGTCGTTGAGAAGTCGGTGGAGAAGATTGTTGAGGTGACTGCGGCTCCCAAGACCACCCTGGTCTACAATACCTACCAAAGTGATCCTGCGCCGCGCGAAGCCGACGCGGAAGTCGTAAAGATGTTCATGGAGAAGTATCCGAACATCGAGGTGATCCAGAGCACGGTCGCGCACGAGGACTTCAAGCAAGCGATCCGCGCGTATCTCACCTCATCGCAGCCGCCGGATGTGATGACCTGGTTCGCGGGCAACCGCGCCCGGTTCTTCATCGACAAGGGCCAGATCATGGACATCAGCGACGTCTGGACCAGTGAAGGGTGGGACAAGTCCTATCCCAAGGGCTTCATGGCGCTGAGCACGGTTAACAGCAAGCAGTATTTCGTGCCGACCAGCTACTACTGGTGAGCGGTCTACTACAACAAGAAGGTCTTCGAGAAATATAACCTGACCCCGCCCGAGACCTGGGACGAGTTCCTTAAGGTCTGCGAGACCCTGAAGAGCAATGGGGTCACCCCGATCGTGAGCGGCACCAAGAACGCGTGGCCTGCCGCGGCCTGGTTCGACTACCTCAACATGCGGGTCAACGGCCCCGAGTTCCACATCAATTTGATGTTGGGCAAAGAGAAGTACGACGATCCGAGGGTCAAGAAGGCTTTCGGGTATTGGGCGGAGCTCCTCGACAAGGGCTACTTCATCGAAAACGCTGCCTCCTATGACTGGCAGGATGTGCTCCCCTTCATGCTGCAAGAAAAGGCTGCGATGTACCTGATGGGCCAGTTCGTGATGGACTCCATCCCCGCCGAGAACAAGGCGGACTTTGACTTCTTCCGCTTCCCGATCATTGATCCCGCCGTCCCGATCGGCGAGGATGCCCCGACCGACGGCTTCTTTGCGGCCGCCAACGCGCCGCATCCCGAGGCCGCCAAGCAGTTCCTGGCCTTCCTGGGCTCCAAGGAGGCGCAGACCTACTTTGCCGGCAAGCTACAACGGCTGCCCACCAACACCGAGGTGGACACAAGCGGCTATGACCCAGCCACACTGAAGGGTATCGAGCTGCTCAAGGGCGCGGACTACATCGCGCAGTTCTTCGATCGCGATACCACGCCAGAAATGGCCGAGAAGGGCATGGCTATGTTCCAGGCATTCTGGGACGATACCACGCAGCTCGACTCACTGCTGGCCGATCTGGAGAAGGAACGAGCGCTGATCTTCGCGGAGTAAGGTCCGATATGTGAGGCGTGAAACGTGAGGCGTGAAACGTAAGAGGTTATTCTTGCACATCACGCATCACGTTTCACGGGGGAGGTGCATCATGGCAACCAAGAGCGTTGTGCCGGCGAGAAAGCGGCGACGATCCGGCGGAAGGACCGCGTTGATCCCCTATCTCTTCCTGGCAGCCCCACTCGCCCTGTTCTTCATGTGGGTCATTGGCCCCATGATCTATTCCTTCTATCTCAGCCTGACTAACTGGGATGGCGTATCGGCGCCGGCTTTCATCGGCCTGCGGAATTACGTCCGCCTGTTCGATGATAAGATCTTCTGGACCGCGCTGCTTAACAACGCCAAGTGGGTCGTCTCTTTCATTACTGCGCCCGTAGTTATCGGCTTGGCGCTGGCGATGATCCTGAACCGTGCCATTCCAGGGGCCAAAGCGATCAAGTCAGCGTTCTACTCGCCCTACATCATCGCGCCGGTGGTCATTGGCCTTATTTGGGGGTGGATGTACCAACCTGCGACTGGGCTATTCAACAGTGTGTTGCATGCGATCGGGATTACCAAGACTCCGGGCTGGATCAGCGATCCGAAGCTGGCAACCTGGTGCATCATCGCCGCCGCGATCTGGCGCCAGGTGGGATATATCATGACGTTGTACCTGACCGGCCTGCAAGGCGTGGATCCATCGCTGATCGATGCGTCACAGGTGGATGGCTGCAACTTCTGGCAGACGTTTCGCAACGTGATCTTCCCGCTGCTCAGCCCTGTCACGGTCGTGGTGGTGGTCATCAGCATCATCGATTCCCTGCGTTCCTTCGACCTGGTCTTTGTGATGACGCGCGGGGGGCCGGCCAACTCCTCCAGCGTGCTGGCGAACATGATGTACATCGAGGCGTTCAACAACTACAAGATGGGCTACGGCGCAGCGATCGCCGTGGTCTTGTTCTTGATCACCGCCGTGTTCATTTTCATCTACCTGTGGCAGACACTGCGCACCGAACTGGAGTATTAGGAGGGGATCATGACTGCCAAACAAACAGGTCGGCTGCAACGCTGGGCCGTCTACATTCTCGTCTATGCGCTCACCCTCCTGTGGCTGGTGCCGGTGTTGACCGCGTTGATTACTTCGTTACGCACCAACAACGACATCCTGACCCGTGGGTTCTGGTCCTTGCCGAAAGTGCTGACGCTCAAGAATTTCGGTGAGGCATGGGTGCGTGGCGGCCTGACGCACTATCTGCCCAACAGCTTCATTATCACCTTGCCATCCCTGGTGATCACGCTGTTCCTGTCCTCGCTGGCGGGCTACGCGCTCTCGCGTTTCCGTTTCCGGGGCGACCGGCTGATCCTCTTCATCTTCGTCGCGGGCATGATGCTGCCGTTTCAGATCTTGCTCCTGCCCGTCTTCCGCTTGGTGAACGCACTGGGCCTCTACAACACGTATTGGGCGCTCATCATCTTCCATTCGGCGTTCCAGTTGGGATTCTGTACGTTCGTGCTGCGTAACTACATGCGCACGATCCCCGGCGAGATCCTGGAGGCCGCGCGTATCGATGGCTGCGACGAGTTCCGCATCTACCGGCAGATCATGATGCCGCTCACCCTGCCGGCGCTGGCGGCCCTGGCGACGCTGGAGTTCACGTGGATCTTCAACGACTTTCTGTGGGCGTTGATCCTGGTGCAGAACGACAAGCTCAAGCCGGTGACGACCGGGCTGGCTGCCCTGCGAGGGCAGTACGTCATGGATTGGACGGTGATCATCGCCGGCTCGCTCATCGCGACCATGCCCACCGTGCTGGTCTTTCTGTTCCTGCAGCGCTACTTCATTGCTGGCCTGACCTTAGGCGCCACGAAAGGGTGATGGAGCCGAGTCATGAAAATGGAGAATGGCCGCTACATCGTGTACGGCAATGCACTTGACGAATCATCCTCCCGCAAGGCCACCCGGTGGCAGGAGATGTTCGTCAAGAAGTTCAACTACGACCCCAACGAGAAGTACACCCTCAGCCTGAAAGAGAACCCCTACGGGGGCCCGATCTTCGGACTGAAAGATATCTTGCGCGGGGAAGACGGCGAACCGATCAGGACCGGGAATGCGGTCATCTGCAGCACGATCCGCATGGGGTTCGGCCACTACCGCATTGCGATGGCCGGTGCATCGTGCGCCAGGGCAATGGGGTTCACCCCATACTGGCTGGACCTGCTGGCGATCCCGGGCATCACCACGGACGTGATCAACTGGTGCAACACCTGGTACAGTCGCTGGTCCCGCATCTCGCAGCGCAGCGAGCTGTTCAATAAGTACGTCTGGGAGCCGGTCACCACAGGCGAGCCGACACTACCGGGCCTCTCGGCGCTGCTGAACAGTTGGACCGTGGGTTGGCCCTGGCGTTTCCTGAAGACGAACGTCAAAGACTACAAAATGAGCGAGCTATTCCGCAACCTGCACCAGGCGCTGCCTTTCGATATGCCTGTGCTCACCTCGCACATGTGGACCTGCATGGGCGCAGTCGCGGGCGGCATGACCAATGTTGTGGATATGATGTTCGACAACTGGCCCATGGCTTTTCAACTGACCGAGGGCGCCAAGCACGGCGTGCAGTCGCCGTCCGGCTACTACGGTTTTCGGGCGATGCGGGGCTTCGATGAGAAGGGCGCGATCCTGAAGCCAACTCCGCCAGATGCGATCTACTTCACCGGCCACCACGTGGATCACGAGCTGGTGGAGAATATCGAGGCCGACTGCGCGGCGCGCCTCGCGCGTATGCGGAACGGCGAGCCGCGGCGCTACCTTGTGACCATGGGCGGCGCGGGCGCGCAGCGCGAACTGTTCAAGGCGATCATCGAGCACTGCATTCCGCTGGTCAACGCCGGCAAAATCACGTTGTTCGTCAACCTGGGCGACCACAAGGACAACTGGGCGTGGCTGCAGGGCGAGCTGGCCGGTCACAAGGAGCTGATCCAGACGCATTTCACCTGGGACGACACCAAGGCGCTGGCGGACGAGATCCGCACGGGGCCGGCCCAAGGACTGCACGTCTTTCTGCACGACAATACCTTCCATGCCGTCTACGCGACCAATTACCTCATGCGGGTTGTGGATGTGATGATCACCAAGCCCAGTGAGCTTGCCTTCTACCCCGTGCCCAAGATCTTCAACGCGCGCGTCGGCGGGCATGAGATGTGGGGCGCGATTCGCGGTGCGGAGGTGGGCGACAGCACCGTCGAAACACGCACCATCCCGCAAACGCTTCAGGCGATCGACCTGCTTACGAATGGCACGGATCTGCTGGAGTTATTCTGCGATTGTATCGTCAAGAATAAGCGCATCGGCATCTACGACGGCGCGTACAAGTGCGTCGAACTCGCGACCGGCAAGAAGTTCGAAAGGAAGTAGCAGGGGTTCCTCTGATGGGGGTTGTGTTGGCCGCCAGCAGCGGCCAACACAACCGCTTGAGTGGCTGACCCTCAGGGCGGATACCCTGTTGATGAACATCGGCATCTTCACCGACTGCTACCTGCCCACGAAAAACGGCGTCTCCACCGCCATCTTTCAGACCCGGCAGGAGTTGGCGCGCCGTGGCCACCGCGTGATTGTGCTGACCGTTGCTTACTCCGAAAACGATTCTGCATCGGATGAATCCGTTTATCGCTTTCCCTCTCTGTTGCTCAGGCCCGACATCGAAATCCGGCTCGGCGTCGCGCGACAGGCGGCCATCGACCGCATCGTCGCGTGCGAGAAGATAGAGATCATCCACACGCACACGGAATTCAGCTTGGGTTGGGCCGGCCAACATGCCGCCAGGCGGGCGGGCCTCCCATTGATCCACACGCTACATACGCTGTACCCGGCCTACCGGCACTACCTGCCGCTGGGCGGCCTGCTGCCCGAGCGCGCGATCGGTAGGATCCTGGTGCGGTTTCTGCGCGAGTACGATTTCGTGATCTGCCCGTCAGGAAAGGGGCGGGACTATCTTGCAGCATGCGCCGGATCGGGCGCGCCGGAGCCCCGCATGGTCGTGATCGGCAACGGCGTGTCCCGGGAACGTTTCAGCCCGGACCGCGTCAGTGCCAGCGCCCGTGGCCGGACGCGCGGCGCCCTCGGCATCGGCCCGGAGGACACGGTGATCCTCTACGTGGGCCGGCTGGCACACGAGAAACGCGTGTTGGCGCTCTTGATGGCGCTGCTGCCCCTGCTGCGGGCGCACGCAGGCTGTCGAGCCGTATTCGTGGGCGCCGGACCCATGAAGGCCGAGCTTGCGGCCGCAGCTCACTCGGCTGGCGTCGACCGGCAGGTGCTGTTGGTCGGTCCGGTTGGCTGGGAGCGGCTAGCCGAGATCTACGCGATTGCCCATGCCTTCGCCACCCTTTCGCTCAGCGAAATCCATCCGATGACCCTGATCGAAGCCGTCGCGTGCGGCCTGCCGATCGTGGCCAGGCGCGATGCCAGCATCAGCGATCTGGTTTTTGACGGTTTCAACGGCTTCCTGGTAGACTCGGATGGCGAGATCGCCGGTAAGCTCGCCGCCATCTTACATCACGAAGCGACCCGCCGCGTCTTTGTTGAGAATGCGCGGGCCCTCGCGCCGCGGTTCGCTATCGAGTCGCACGTGGATCGGCTGGAAGCGCTGTACCGGCAGGCTATCCAGACTCACTCACGAAAGGTGCCCCAATGAAGCTTGGTGTCTGCTACTATCCTGAACACTGGCCGCACGATCGCTGGCCCATCGACGCGCAGATGATGCGGGACGCGGGTTTGACTTATGTGCGGATTGCCGAATTCGCCTGGCAACTGATGGAGCCGGCCGAGGGGCAGTTCGCCTGGGAGTGGCTCGATGAGGCAATCGCCACGCTGGCCGACGCAGGCTTGCAGGTGGTGCTGGGTACGCCGACGGCCGCGCCGCCCGCGTGGCTCACGCATGACTACCCCGACGTGCTGCCCGTGGACGCCCAGGGCCGCACGCGAAACAGCGGCACGCGGCGCCACTATTGCCCCACCAGTCCCACCTATCGCCGCTACAGCGAGCGCATCGTGCGCGCCATGGCCGAGCGCTACGGTGCACACCCGGCGGTCGTTGGTTGGCAGATCGACAATGAGTTCGGCTGTCACGACACCGGGCGCTGCTATTGCGACCAGTGCGCGGCGGCATTTCGGGTTTGGCTGCAGCGCAAGTACGGCACGTTGGACGCGTTGAACGAGGCCTGGGGCGCGGTGTTCTGGAGCCAAAGCTATGGCCGCTGGGAGGAGATCCGGTTGCCGAACCTGACTCCGACCGGCGCCAACCCCAGCCATGTGCTGGACTATTACCGCTTCGCATCCGAGACCACGGTGGCATATCAGCAGTTGCAGGTAGACCTCCTGCGCAGGCATGCGGCCGGCCAATTCGTCACGACCAACACCCTGGGCGATTATGAAGACCTGGACTACCACGCGCTGGCGCGGCCGCTCGATTTCGTGACCTGGGATTCCTACCCGACCGGACACGCCGAGCACCAGGGCGAAGCGCTCTATCGACCCGAGGCGCCGGGCAGCACCTTTGCCTACGATGTGGGCGATCCGTACGTCACCGGCTTCTGTCACGTCAAGGCGCGCGGCTATAAACAGGCGCCGTATTGGGTGATGGAGCAGCAGTGCGGTCCCATTAACTGGAGCCGCTTCAACACCGCCGTGCGCCCCGGCGCTGTGCGCCTGTGGACATGGCATGCGCTGGCCGAAGGCGCGGACGCGGTGATCTATTTCCGCTGGCGGGCGGTCCGCTTCGCGTTCGAGCAGTATCATTCCGGCTTGCTGCACCACGATGCATCCCCCGCGACTGGCTACCGCGAGCTGTTAACCATGCGGGATGAGCGAGATCTCATGGCGGCCGTGGCCTCCTGTCCCCCGACTGCTGAGGTGGCGCTGCTCCTGGACTACGACGACCTTTGGGCGATCCAGATCCAGCCGCACCGCGCCGATTTCGGCCACCAGCGGCATCTGTTCCTCTACTACCGCGCCCTGGCGAAGTTGGGTATCCCGGCCGATATCATCCCCTCGGACGCTGACTTGAGCCGCTACAAGCTGATCATTGCGCCCTCAGCCTTCCTGGCCGATGGTGCGCTGGCGCAGCGGCTGGCTGCGTACGCTAACTCTGGCGGCACCGTACTGCTCGGCGTGCGCTCTGGGTTCAAAACTTCCACCAATCTGGTCACCGATCAGCCGCTGCCGGGCGTATTGTGCGACCTGGTGGCCGTGACCGTGACCGACTGGGGCAGCTTGCTCCCGGGCGTGGGGTGCGGGCTGGAGACCGGGCTGCCAGGGCTCGCGGGGCCGGCAGAATTCTGGATCGAGGCGCTGCTGCCTGAATCCGGGACTACGATCCTGGTCCGGTATGCCGATGGCCCCTTTGCCGGCGCCGCGGCGTTCACGGAGCACACGGTCGGCGGCGGGCGAGCCTTGTACCTCGGCTGGTATCCCACGGAAGCGCAGGCCTCGGCGATCGTGAGCCACCTGGCCGGTCGCACGGGTGTGGTGCGCGTGGCCGATGACGTGCCCGCCGGTGTTGTGGCTGCGCGGCGCGGGCCGTATCGGCTGCTGCTCAATTTCACCGAGGGGCCTCAGGTGGTGCGCATCGCAGGCACGGCGATCGAGATCGGGCCGCGCGATGTGCAAGTCCTTCACTATTGACGCCGGGAGGCTGCGGGCATATAATTGCAGATGCTAAGCATTTGCAATAACGGGAGGCTATTATGCCCGCACAAACGCCGCTGCGCAGCACGTTGCACGGGGCCGGCCGGCGCCTGACCGGCCAACGACAGTTGCTGCTGGAATTGCTCCAGGAACACGGTGGGCACCTGGACGCGCACGAGCTGTATCGCCTGGCGCAAGCGCGCGACCCGCGCCTGAACTTATCTACGGTCTACCGGACGCTGGGCTTGTTGCGCGATCTGGGGCTGGTGGATGAGCAGCACCTGGGCCAGGACCACCATCATTACGAGCTCAAGACGCCATCGACGCACTATCATCTGGTCTGTATGATCTGCGGCGCGGTGGTTGAGTTTACTAGCCCCCTGATCGCGGACTTGCAGACGACCATCGGGCGGAAATTCGATTACGAGATCGCGGAGGCGCGGGTGGATCTGCTGGGCGCCTGCGCCTCTTGCCGCGCCGCCCTGGCGGAGGAGCCGGCTCTGACGCGCGCCGAGCCAGAGGTGCAGTCGCGCGGCCGCGTCATGGCCATGCTGCAGCGGTCCCTGCATCCGGCCGGCAGCGAGCCGCAGGCTGGCCCGGGCGACCGGGGGGAGCGCGGCGCGGCGCCTTTCGCGTCGCTGCGCCAACTGCTGACCGGCCAGAGCGGCATGGTGAGCGCGCTGACCGGCGGGCATGAGCTGGTGGCGCGCCTGGCCGCGCTGGGCCTCACGCCGGGCGCGGCGCTCCAGGTCGCGCAGAACCCCGGCCACGGCCCTGTAATCGTGTTGGTGCGCGACACGCGGCTGGTGTTGGGTCCCGGAGAGGCCGCACATGTGCTCGTGGCCCCTGACGAGGTGGGCAATGGCTAATCAGTCGCCCGAGGCGCGGCCTCTCACCATCGCGCTGGTCGGGCAGCCCAACGTGGGTAAATCGGCCATCTTCAACTCGCTGACCGGCCTGGCGCAGCATGTGGCCAATTGGCCGGGCAAGACCAGCGAGCCGCGCGTGGGGGAGTACCGTCAGAACGGGGAGGTGCTGCGCATCGTCGATTTGCCCGGCGCCTACAGCCTGACCGCCAACTCGGAGGAGGAGCGCATCGCCCGGGACTACATCATCCGGGAGCGGCCCGACGTGGTCGCGGTGATCGTCGACGCTGCCGCGTTGGAGCGTAACCTGTATCTCCTGGCCGAATTGCTGCATCTGCCGGTGCCCGCCGTGGTGGGCCTGAACCTGTTGGATGTGGCCGGCCAGCAGGGACTCAAGATCGAGCCGCATGTGTTGGAAGCGGCCCTGGGTCTGCCGGTAGTGCCGATGGTGGCCACCAGAAACCAAGGGGTGAAGGAGCTGGTGGACGCGGCCGCGCGGCTGGCCCATCAACCGGCCGCGTTCCGGCCGCAGCGCCCCGCGATTCGCGCGGATCATGCCGCGGTGCTGGCGGAGGTCGGCCGGTTGATTGCCGGACGCGTCCCCGAACCGTACCCTGGGGATTGGGTCGCGCTTAAGCTGCTGGAGGGGGACGCCGAGATCACGGAGCTGCTGCGGCCGCGCCTGGCCGAGCGCTGGGACGCGGTGCACGCCATCCTGATGCGGCACGAGGACGCAGTGTTGGCTGTGGCGGGCGGCCGCTATGAGTGGATCGCCCGGATGGTGCGGGCTGCGGTCGTCCGGCCCCGCGCCGGCCAGGTGACACTGACCGACCGCATCGACCGGCTGGCAACGCACCCTCTTCTGGGTCTCCTCATCCTCACGGCGGTGCTCGGCGCGACCTTCGCGCTGACTTACGCGATCGGCACGCCGCTGCAGGCGTTCCTGGACACCCACCTGGTGCAGGCGGGCGCTGCGTGGGCGAGGAACGCGCTGGCCGCGGCGCCGCCCTGGGTCGGCAGCCTGGTGGCGGACGGGGTGATTGCCGGCGTTGGCCTCGTGTTGACCTTCCTGCCGATCCTGCTGGTCTTCTTCGCGGCGTTGGGCATCCTGGAGGATGTCGGCTATATTTCGCGGGCGGCTTACATCACCGACCGCTTCATGCACTTGATGGGCCTGCACGGTAAGAGCTTCCTGCCTCTGTTCCTTGGGTTCGGCTGCAACGTGCCCTCGGTGATGGCGGCCCGCACCATCGACTCGCCCAAGGCGCGGCTGCTGACGATCCTGCTCGCGCCCTTCGTGCCCTGCCCCGCGCGCATGAGCGTGGTGGCCATCCTGGCGCCGATCTTTTTTGTTCAGCACGCCCCCTGGGTGGCGCTGGGGCTGATGGTGCTGACGATGCTCGTCCTGGCGTTGGTGGGCCTCCTGCTCCACGAGGTGTTCTTCGGCGGCGAGCATGTGGCTTTCATCATGGAGCTGCCGCTGTACCATCTGCCCGACCCGCGGACGATTTTGCGCTCCATCCGGGAGCGGCTGATCGATTTCCTGCGCGTCGCCGGCAGCATCATCTTGATTGTATCGGTGCTGCTGTGGGCGCTGCTCAATTTGCCGACCGGGCAGGTTGAGACCAGCTACCTGGCCGCCTTTGGCCGGCTGCTGGCGCCTGTGGGCAAGCTGATGGGGCTGGACTGGCAGATGATGGTGGCCTTGTTCACCAGTTTCGTGCGCAAGGAGAACGTCATCGCCACCCTGGGCGTGCTGTACGGCGCGGGCCACGCCGGCAGCAGTCTGGCTGAAACGCTGGCGGGGACGCTGGCGCCATCCGCAGCGCTGGCTTTTATGGCGGTGCAGATGTTGTTTGTTCCCTGCGTGGCGACCGTGGCTGCGATCCGCCAGGAGACGCGGCACTGGGGCTGGACTATCTTCAGCATCGTGCTGCCGTTGGCCATTTCGCTGACGCTGGGGATCGCGATCTATCACGGCGCGCGGTGGTTGGGGTGGTGACAACTGTGCCGCAATCCGCTGGATTGCGGCCCACTACCTTGCGCAATCTAGCAGATTGCGCCACACCGTACCGCAATCCGCTGGATTGCGGCCCACTACCTTGCGCAATCTGGCAGATTGCGCTACACCGTACCGCAATCCGCTGGATTGCGGCCCGCTACCTTGCGCAATCTGGCAGATTGCGCCACACTGTACCGCAATCCGCTGGATTGCGGCCCCTACCTTGCGCAATCTGCCAGATTGCGCCACACCGTACCGCAATCCGCTGGATTGCGGCCCGCTACCTTGCGCAATCTAGCAGATTGCGCCACACTGTACCGCAATCCGCTGGATTG
>CAYYTK010000035.1:0-56051 GCA_964474695.1 uncultured Anaerolineales bacterium | reverse complement strand
ATCGTCACCGAGATGTGCCCCTGCCACGACCCGATCTCCTACATCGCGGCCGGCTGCACTGTTCAGTCCGCCGAGGAGGCGCGCACCTCCGATCGCCTGGCCTATCTCGAAGAGGCGCGCGCCTCCATGAAGCGGCAGCTTGCCGCCATGATCGGGTTCAGCAAGGCGGGAGTGCAGGTCTTTGAATACGGCACCAGCATCCGCAAGGAATGTCGCGACGCGGGCATGCCGGAAGAGCAAGCCATGAGCATCCCCGGTTTCGTCGCGGCGTACATCCGGCCGCTCTTTCTCATGGGCCGCGGCCCCTTCCGTTGGACCTGCCTCTCCGGCGAGGCGAGCGATTTAGCCCGGCTGGATGACCTGGTGCTGGAGATGTTCCCGCACGACGCCACGACGGTGCGGTGGATCAACCTGGCGCGCCGCGACCTGCCCATCGAGGGCCTGCCCGCCCGCGTCTGCTACTTGGGCTTCGGCGAGCGCAAGGCGTTCGGCCTGGCCGTCAACCGGCTGATCCGCGACGGTGAGATCAAGGGGCCGGTCGGCTTCTCCCGCGATAATCTGGACTCCGGCTCCATCGTCAATCCGACCTTCGAATCCGAGAAGATGCTGGACGGCGGCGATCTGATCTCCGACTGGCCGTACTTGAACGCATTGCTCAACTGCGCCGGCATGTGCGACTTGATCGCGATCCAGGCGAATTATTCGATGGGCGAGGCCGTGCACACCGGCGTCACCATGATCGCGGACGGCAGCGAGGAGGCCGACCTGCGACTGGAGGCCAGCCTGACCACCGACTCCGGCATCGGCGTCATCCGCCACGCGCAAGCCGGATATCCCATGGCGCGACAAGTGGCCCAGGGCAAGGGTCCGCTGACGACGGATAGCATTCAGGTGCCGCTCTGGTGGACGCCGACCGCAACGTTTGGCCCCGAAGGCAGCGGCCCCGCCCGCCGCGCGGCGCACACGAAGGAAAAAGGGTAGAAGGTTCAAGTCCTCTGACAAACCAGGTTTCTCACTCCTCAAACAAACCAGGTTTCTCCGAGAAACCTGGTTTGTTTGAGGAATCTCAGGAGAATTCATGGAACCACACCCTAAGCCCCAAGCCGACCTGCTGATACGAGGCGAGGTCGTGACCTGTAATGGGAGTGCGAATGACCCGGCTGGCCGCATTCCCGATGGCGCCATCGCCATCGCGGGTGAGCACATCCTGGCGGTTGGAACGCAGGCCGAAGTTGCCGCCCGGGCCGATGTCACGCACGCCCGCGTGCTGGACGCGCCCGGCAGGGTGGTGGCGCCCGGCTTTGTGGATTGTCACACCCACCTGGTGTTCGGCGGCTCGCGCGTCCGGGAATACGCGGCCCGGATGACCCGCAGCGCGGCCGAGGTGCAGGCCCTGGGCATCCCGACCGGCATCCAGGCCACCATGAACATGACGCGCGCGGCCTCGACCGAGGAGTTGGTCGAGGCCGCAGCCGGCCGCCTGGCCGGCATGTTTCGCGCGGGCACGACCACCGTCGAGATCAAGAGCGGCTATGGGCTGACTCCGGTCGATGAGTTGCGGATGCTGGAGGTCGGCCGGCGGTTGGGTCAGCGAGGACCGGTCGACGTCGTCAATACCTTCTTGGGCGCGCACGACTTCCCGCCTGAGCTGCCCCGTGACCGCTATATCGACCTGGTTATCGACGAGATGCTGCCCGCGGTGGCAGATCGCGGCCTGGCTGAGTTCTGCGACGTGTATCTCGACACGGGCTACTATACCGTGGCGGAGTCGCGGCGCATCCTGGAGGCCGGCCGGGCTGCCGGGCTGCGGCTGAAGGTGCACACCGACGCCTACGCGGACTTGGGCGGCGCATTCATGGCCGCCGAGTTGGGCGTCGTCTCTGCGGATCATCTGAACTACACCACGCCGGGGGCCGTGCAGGCGCTGGCCGCGGCCGGGGTGGTGGGTGTGGTCATGCCTGCGCTGGATTGGGCAGTGGCGCACGCGCATCCGTTCGATGCGCGGATGCTGCTGGACCAGGGGCTGACCCTGGCGCTGGCTACCGACCTCTGTCCCGCGTGCTGGGCCGAATCGTTGCAGTTTGTGATGCAGCTCGCCTGCCGGCTCTACCGCTTTTCGCCCGAAGAGGCCCTCCTTGCGGCCACCGTCGGCGGCGCGCGCGCGTTGGGACTGGACGATCGCGGCGTTCTGGCGCCAGGCAAGCTGGCCGATCTCCAGGTATGGGATGTGCCGTCGCTCGGTGACGTGATCTATCGCCTGGGAAACAACGCGGTAACGGCGGTCATCAAGCGCGGGCGGGTTTTCTCGTTTGAAGACCCCAGGGTTGCCAACCTTCGAAAGGTTGGCAACCCTTACATGAAAGGTGCAATTTGTGATTGAACTCACCGGCAATACCTTGACCATCGAGCATCTGGCGGCCATCGCCCGGCACCACGGCCGCGTTGCACCCCTGGGCGCCGAGGTTCGGGCGCGCATGCAGCGCAGTCACGACTGGGTGGCCGATGCCATCCGCCGCGAAGGCCAGATCATCTACGGTGTGAACACCGGTTTCGGCTCCCTGGCCAACCGGCAGATCAGCGCGGACCAGGCCCGGCAGCTTTCGCGCAACCTGATCGTGCTGTGCGTCGTCGGGGTGGGTTCGCCGCTGCCCGAGGATGTCGTCCGGGCGATGATGGCGATCCGCGCCAACATGCTGGCCAAAGGGCACTCGGGCGTGCGGCCGGTGGTGGCGCAGACGTTGATCGATATGCTCAACGCCGGGGTGACCCCCTACGTGCCAGCCAAGGGCTCGCTGGGCGCCAGCGGCGACCTGGCGCCCCTGGCGCATATCGCGGTGGTGCTCTCTCGCGACGGCGCCGCCGCAGACGGCGGCTACAGCGGCAAGGCGTGGTACGGCGGTGAGTTGTTGGATGGCGCCGAGGCGATGCGCCGCGCGGGTCTCGAGCGGCTGGTCCTGGAGGCCAAGGAGGGGTTGGCGCTCTCCAACGGCATCGACTTCATGGCTGCCGCCGGCGCATTGGCCGTGTGCGACGCCGAAAACCTGCTGGCCCACGCCCAAATCGCCGCCGCGTTGAGTTTAGAGGCGCTGCAAGGCTTGTCTGCGGCGTTCGATCCCGATCTGCAGGCGGCCGGCGGCCAACCCGGCCAGCGCCAGGTGGCCGCGCGGCTGCTTGAATTGGTGGCCGGCAGCCGCCTGGTGGATGCGGCGCCGGACCGTGTGCAGGATGCTTACAGCCTGCGCTGCACGCCGCAGGTGTTGGGACCGGTGGTGGATGCCGTCGCCTTCGCGCGGGCGCGGTTCACGACCGCCATCAACGCGGCGACCGACAACCCGCTCATTTTCCCGACCCCTGATGGCTCCTTCCGGGCGTTGTCGGGCGGCAATTTCCACGGGCAAGGCCCGGCCCAATGGCTCGACTTCCTGGGCATCGCGCTGGCCGAGGTGGCCGATATCGCCGAACGGCGGATCTTCCGCCTGTTGACCCCCGAGCTCAACGACGGGCTGCCCGCGATGTTGGTCCCAAGCAGCGGGCTGGACAGCGGGCTGATGATGGTGCAGTACACCGCCGCGGCGCTGGTGTCGGACAACAAGACGCTGGCCCACCCGGATAGCGTGGACTCCATCCCGTCGTGCGCCAACCAGGAGGACCACGTGAGCATGGGCGCCAACGCGGCGCGGCACACGCTGGAGATCCTGGACAACGTGCGCCACGTGTTGGCCATCGAGCTGCTGACTGCGGCCCAGGCCATCGATCTGCGGCCCGACGGCCCGGCCCGGTTGGGGCAGGGCACCGGCCGCGCGTACGCCGAGATCCGCAGATGCGTCCGTTTCCTGGCGCACGACCGCCCGACTACGCCCGATATCGAGGCGCTGGCCGAACTCATTCGCAGCGGAGAACTTCTCTAGATACGGGGTAAGACCTCCCCTATGAAAAGCACCCCCTCTCCCGGCCCGCAGGCCGGGAGAGGGGGAAGGGGGGGTGAGGGCCTTCAATCCTTCTCCTGCAGCAGGTGTTCGGTGAGCATGATGCGCCGGACGCGGATTTCCGCGCGCATGATGATGGAGTTCGATTCCGCGCGCTGCCCGTGGTAACGCACGCCATGCAGCAGCGTGTTATCCGTGACCGCGGTAGCTGAGAAGAAGGCGATCTTGCCCTTCACCATCTCGTCGGCCGACCGGATGCCGCGGAATTCGGGAGGTGCTGCACGCAAGAGGGTCTCTTCCGCCGGAGTTTGCGGCGCGAGCCGGCCGAGCATCGCACCGCCGGCGGCCTTGACCGCGCAGGCGGCCAGCAGGCCCTGCAGCACGCCCCCCATGCCCAGCAGCAGATCGACCGCACAATCGCGCAGCCCTGCCATGAGCGAACCTGCCAGGTCGCCGCCGGTCCGCAGCAGCACATGGGCGCCCGCCGCACGAATCTCGGCCACCAGGTCCGCATGGCGCGGGCGGTCCAGGATGAAGACAACCAGATCGCGCACCTGTTTGCCTTTGGCCCGCGCCACCAGCGCCAGCGTCCAGGCTGCGGGCGCATCCAGGCATTCGGGCACCAGCGCAGAGGCCACCGCCTCATTGACGATGAGCTTCTCCATGTAAGGGATCCCGTCGGGCACGCGGATCGAGCCGGCCGGCGCCACAGCGATGGCCGAGAGCGCGCCCGGGTAGCCGGCGGCCAGCAAACGACTGCCTTCGAGCGGCTTGGCGAGCACATCCACTGCGGGGCCGCGGCCCGCGCCTACGCGGGTGCCGGTGGTGAAGGCGGCCCCCAGGCCGAGGCGGTCCGCCTCGCCCAGGCACATGGCGCCATCCATCTCGATTTTCTCCAGCACCCTGGCCATCGCCTCCGCGCCGGCCCGTTCCGCTTCGAGCGGTCCTCCCAGGCCGGTCCAGCGGCCGGCGGCCAGCGCGGCTGCTTCGGTGGCGCGCGCCAGGTCAAGCCCGATGTTGGGCGAAATAGCGATTTGTGTGCTCATCCACTGGCCTCCAGCAAGTTGGCAGCTTCCCAGGCGACCATACCGCCCCGCAGAGAAGCGACGTGCGGATGGCCGGCTGCCAGCAGCGCGGCGGCGGCGCGCGCGCTGCGCCGGCCGCCGCGACAGATCAGCACCACCGGCCGATGGCGCGGCGCGAGATCCAGGTTGCCCAGCAGCCGCGGGAGGGGTATGGACTGGCTGCCGGGCACGCGGCCTTGTCGGAATTCGCGCGGTTCGCGCACGTCGATCGCCAGCGGCGGCTCAGCATTGTGGAGCGCCTGCCACAGCGCGGCGGGCTCGATGGTCGGCGCCGGCGCGGGGTGGGGTCCCAGGCGCGGCAGGGTGATCTCCGCGTGGAGTTGTTTGGGCAGATTCTGACATTCACGGAAGACCCGCACCGGGCACTCATAGATGCAGATTGCCGGGTCCAGCACGTGGTGGAACAGAGTGCTGATGGCCGTGTCCTCGGGCAGCAGGTGGTCAGCGCCCAGGTTCTCGAGGAAGCCGGACGAGGTCAGCACCTGCAGCACCGGCTGGCGCACCCTGGAGAGGAAGACCTGGCCGCCCTGCTGGCGGTACGCGCGCACGATGGATTCCAGCGCGTGGATGCCGCTGATGTCGCAGCTGTGGACGTTGTTCATGCGCAGCAGCAGGTAACACTGACCGGGATGGCTGACGAGGTTGCGGTATACCTGCTCATCGACATGCTGCACCGCGCCGAAATACAGGTCCCCCAGGATCTCCGTGATGCTTAGTTGCGGGCACGCCGGCTCGTTGGGCCGATGCTCGAAGTGCCGGTAATCCGGTGTGGGCAGCACCGTCCGCACGCGCGGGGTGCTGGTCTGCAGCAGGTAGCTCCCCACCGACATCAGGATGCCTGCCAGGATGGCGAATTGCAGCGGCAGCGTGAGCGTGGCCACCAGGGTGACGAGCAGCGTGAGCCGGTCGGCGCCGCGGCCGCGCCAGATGCGCGCGATTTCTTGGCGGTCGATGAGGCTGTAGGCCGTGACCAAGACCACCCCGGCCAGCGCAGCCTTCGGGAGGAGTGAGGCCGCGGGTCCCAGGAAGAGCAGCGCAACGATAACCATCAGGCCAATGAAGACGTTGGCCATCGGCGACTGCGCGCCCGCTTGCAGGTTGAGGTTGGAGCGGCCGAACGAACCGGTGACCGGACAGCCGGTGAAAAACCCGCACAGGATGTTGGCCATCCCCTGGCCCACGAACTCCTGGTTGCTGTCCAGGCGTTGGCCGGTCTGGCCGGCCATGGCGCGCGCGTTGGAGATCGCTTCGACGAGCCCAATGGCGCTGATGGAGAGCGCTGCGGTCGATAGCTGGCCGACCAGCTTCAGGTCGGTGAGCGGCGGCAGCTTGAACGGCGGCAATCCGCGCGGGAGGCTGCTCACCATCTTGACATCGAGGCGCAGCAGCGCGACCGCGGCCGCTGCCGCGATGATCGCCACCAACGGCCCCGGGATGCGGCGGTTGACCCGCTTGAGTCCGATGATCAGGCCGATTGCCAGGAGGCCCACCGCTACGCTGGGCAAGTGGATCTGATCCAGGTGCAAGGCGATCGCCTGCACCGTATCTATCAGCTCAGCGGTAGAGGAGAGCTGAAGCCCGAGCAGGTCGCGCAGCTGGTTAATCGCGATCAGCACACCTGCTCCCGCAGTGAACCCCACAATGACCGCGTCGGAAACGAAGCGCACCAAGAGACCAAGCCGGGCCAGCCCCATCGCCAGGCGCAGCACGCCGCCCATGAGCGCCAATAGGCTGGCTGCCGCCAGGTAAGCCGCGGAGCCGATGGCCGCCAGCGGGGTGATGGCTGCCAGGGTCAGCAGGGCGACGGTGTTGCTGGGGCCGGTTTGGAGCTGGATGGAAGAGCCCCACAGCGCGCCGACGATGCTCGCAACCGCGGCCGCGTAGAGCCCAACCTCCGGCGGTAAGCCGCCCAGGATGGCGTAGGCCATCGTCTGCGGCAGCACCACCATGGTGACAGTCAGGGCCGCAAAGAGGTCGGGACCCAGATTTTCGCGGCGGACATCGCGCAGCACATCCACCGGCCGGCTGAGCAGCCGAAGAGTGCGGCCGAAGGTGCGCCTGGGCGTGCTGAGCATGATGGAATCCTGCTGTAGAACGAATCCCCTCTATTCTAGCGCAGAATGTCCGGTTCGCACAAGACCCTTGAAGACGCTGAGAAACCGTTGCGGAATTAACGATCTCCGGTTCCCTCTGCTATAATCCGGTCAGTCGCATCTCGATCAAAGCAACCCGTCGCCGATTCGCCGATTCGCCGATTCGCCATTCGCCATTCGCCATTCGCCATTCGCTGATTCGCTGATTCGCTGATTCGCTGATTCGCTGATTCCCATGCCTGACGAATTCGTACACCTCCACGTCCACTCCGAATACTCGCTGCTCGATGGGCTGGGACGCACCGCGCAGCTAGCCCGGCGCGCCGCGGAATTGGGACAGCCTGCCCTTGCACTGACCGATCATGGCGTGATGCACGGCGCCATCGAGTTCGCGCGCGCCTGCAAGAAGGAGGGGGTGAAGCCCATTCTCGGCGTCGAGGCGTACATCACCCAGCACGGCCGCCCCATGACCGGCCGAGACTCTGAGTTGGACAAGGGCCGCCACCACTTATTGCTGCTCGCCGAGAACCTCACCGGCTATCGCAACTTGCTGCAACTCTGTTCGGATGCGCAATTCGATGGCTATTACTACAAGCCGCGCATCGATGCCGATTACCTGGCGGCGCACAAGGAGGGATTGATCTGCACTTCGGGCTGCCTGGCGGCCGAGCTGCCCACCCTCATCCGTGATGGCCGTGAGGCGCTTGCCCTCGAGCGGCTGCAGTGGTATCGCGAGGTCTTTGGGCCGGACCACTGGTACATGGAGTTCCAGGAGCACGACTTGCCGGAGTTGACCGCAGTCAACAAGCGCCTGTTCGAATTCGCCCGGCAGCATGATGTCCCCATGATTGTCACGAACGATGTTCATTTCGTCCGCGCGGAAGATGAGCGGCCCCATGACGTCCTCCTGTGTGTACAGACCAATAAGCTGGTGACCGACACGGACCGCCTGCGCTACGGCGGCACCTACTTCATGAAAAGCCGGGAGCAGATGCAGCAGACGTTCCTGCCTCTGGCCGACATGCCTGCCAGCGCCTTCACGAACACGCTTAAGATCGCCGAGATGTGCGATGTGAACCCGGAAGATGACTCCTATCATCTCCCGGATATTGCCATCCCGGAAGGCTACAATTACCAAAGCTACTTGCGCCACCTGACTGAAGAGGGCCTCCGCCGCCGCTACAACGAGCGCGCGGACGATCCCGATGTGCTGGCCCGCACCGAGCACGAGCTCGAGATCATCCACAAAATGGGGTTTGACGTCTACTACCTGATCGTTTGGGATTTGTGCATGTACGCCAAACGCCGCGGCATCTGGTGGAACGTGCGCGGCTCAGGCGCTGGCTCGATCGTGGCCTATGCCATCGGGGTCACGAATCTGGATCCTCTGCGCAACAAGCTGATCTTCGAGCGGTTCCTCAATCCTGGCCGCGTCACCATGCCTGACTTCGACCTCGATTTCCCCGACGACCAACGCGAGGAATTGATCCGCTACACAGTGGAGAAGTACGGCAATGAGCGCGTCGCACAGATTGTGACTTTCGGCCGGATGAAGGCGCGCCAGTCGGTGCGCGATGTGGGCCGGGCGATGGGCGTTCCATTGGAAGAGGTTGACAAGCTCGCCAAACTGATCCCCGCGATCCCGGGCAAGCCGGTGACCATCCGGGACGTGCTGACCGAGGGACATGAGTTCTACTCTGCCGACTTGCAGCAGACTTACCAGGCCGATGAGCGCCTCAAGAATCTGCTGGATATTGCCAGTGAGTTGGACGGAGATGCGCGGCATTCATCGATCCATGCGGCGGCCGTCATCATCGCCGACAAAGCCCTGCCGCACTATACGCCGTTGATGCGCCCGCCAAAATCGGCCATCACGCGAACTGTCACCCAGTACGAGTATCCGATCCTGGAGTCTATCGGCTTGCTCAAGGTCGACTTTTTGGGCCTGGCCACGCTCACCCTGATGCGCGAGGCCACCCGGCTGATCCGAGAGCGGCATGGGATCGAGTACACTCTGGAGAATCTGCCGATCGATGATCCGAAAACGTATGACCTGCTGACCGCGGGCGACGTGATGGGCGTGTTCCAGGTGGAAGGTGCGGGGATGCGGCGCTGTCTGATGGATCTGCGCCCCACCGAGTTCGATCATATTACCGCGACGATCTCGCTCTATCGCCCCGGCCCCATGGAGTTCATCCCGGATTTCATCGCCTGTCTGCACGGCGAGAAGCAGCCGGAGTATGTACACAAGGTTCTGGAGCCGATCCTCTCCGAAACTATGGGGGTTTGCGTCTACCAGGAACAGGTCATTCAGATTCTGTCCGACGTCGCGGGTTACACCCCCGGCGAGGCTGATCTCGTCCGCCGCGGCATCAGCAAGAAATCCAAGAAGACCCTGGACGAGCATCGTGAGATCTTCGCGGCAGGCTCAGCAGATAGGTCTCATCTGAAGCGCCAGGAGGCCGATGCCATCTGGGACGCGTTGATGGGGTTTGCCCGCTACGGCTTCAATCGCGCCCATGCGGCCGACTACGCCGTGATCGTCGCTCAGACCGGCTACCTTAAGGCGCACTACCCCGTGGAGTACATGGCTGCGCTGCTGACGGTGGAACGCCATAACACGGAGAAAGTGGGCCAGTTGATCGCCGAGTGCCGGCGCATGGGCATCGAGGTGCTGCCGCCCAGCGTGAACGTCAGCGGCCATAACTTCACCGTTGAGCAACTGCCGGCGGGACACGCTGTGCCCCGTCAAGTGACGGTCTTCCCATTTCCGGTGACGCCGGGCGCGGCCATTCGCATGGGGCTGGATGCCGTTAAGAACGTTGGCGAGGGACCTATCGATGCGATCCTGCAGGCGCGGGGCGGGCGGCCTTTCGCCAGCCTGGCCGATTTCGTCGACCGCGTAGACCTGCGCCAGGTGAATCGCCGCGGCGTGGAGTGCCTGACAAAGGTGGGAGCCCTGGATGGCTTCGGCGAGCGCGAGCAGCTTGTCGCCGCGATCGATCGCATCATGAGCGCATCTGAGCAGGCGCACGTGGCGCGCGAGATCGGCCAATTCAGCTTGTTCGGTGATTTCGATCAGGGAGCGTCCTCCGATAGTGATCTGTTGGGCCATCTGCCCGGCGCAACGAAACTCAACCCCAAAGAGAAGCTAGCGTGGGAGAAGGAGCTTGTAGGCGTGTACGTTTCCAGCCACCCCTTACGGCAGATGACTGTGGATCTCGCTCATGTGATCACCCATGCCACGACGGATATCACCGAGGAAGTGGCGGGCAAAAGCGTCATTATCGCCGGTATGATCGCTGAGGTGCGCAATATCACCACGAAGAAGGGCGATACCATGGCGTTCGTCCGGCTTGAGGATTTGCAGGGGACGGTGGATGTCACTGTGTTCCCGCAGCTTTTCAAAGAGAAACGTGACTTGTGGGCCGCTGACAAGATCGTTGTGGTATTCGGCAAAGCCGATGTGCGCAATGGCCGTGTCAGCGTTGTTGCCGATGCCGTCCAGGACTATGTGGAGGGCATGCAGGTGATCGAGGACACGTCGTCGGTGTATCACCGTTATCGCAACGGCGGAGGGCAGTCCGCGCGCCCCGTGGTGCGAGAAAGCTCGCCGAACAATCGTCCGAGCCTGCCCTCCCAGGGATCGGCCCTTGGTGGGCCCGCCCGGCCGCGCGCCGCGCCGTCAGCGGCTGCGGCATCTGTATCAACCGATGATACTGATGAGGCGGATCGTGATGCCGCGGACTACGATCGCGACCAGGATTCCTACTTCGGAGAAGAGAATCCGTTTGCCGGTGACGCGCCTGAGTGGATGGCGGTGGATCGTGATCCGGAGGATCGCAATTTGCGCGGGGCTGCTGAGTCGGCAGAGAAGGAGACCATCCATCCCGATAAAACTGCTGCAAAGGGCGGAGCGCCCGCTGCTCAGTTTGTGCTCAGCGTAGAGCAGGATGCTGAGCCGCCGGCCGCGCCGGACGCTCCGTCCGCGGTCTTACCCCCAATGCCGGCGGCAAGCACGGCCGCGCCCCCTCCCCCTCCCACCGGCCGCCCGCGCACCATCATCTTAACCTTGCGGCGCAGCCACAGCCTGGAGGCTGACCGCAAGCGCCTGGCCGAATTGGTCGATTTGCTGGAGACTTACCCGGGTGAGGATCGCTTCGAAATCGTGATCGAAGCAAACGGCAAGCAGCGCTATCAGCTTGGATTCCCTAATCATCACACGCGTGTTTGCCGTGACCTCTTGGCCGAGTTGACGGCTCGGCTTGGCACTGGCGGATGGAGCTTAGCAGGGTGAGGTGAGCCGGGGCGTCGTGTCAGAACTCCGTCTTCAGCGTTTGAGCCGCGACGATTTGCAGGACGTTCATGGTGTAGTGCGCGGCTAATGGCGCCCAGATGCTGCCGGTGAGCAGGAAGAGCAGGCCGAACGTGATGCCTGCCAGGGTCGCGCCGGTCACCCCCCAGGCGCCTTGCGGCCAGTGCAGGAGACCGAAACCCAGCGCCAGCGGCCACAACAGCCATTGTGCCGGCAGCAGCCATGCCAGCCCGCCCAGAGGCAGCGACCGAAACAGCAGCTCCTCGAGCGCCGCTGCCGGTAGAAGTGCAAGCAACACGCCGGGCCATTCCCGCGGTTGGCGCGGCATGATCGCGCGCAGCAGCTTGTCAGCATACACGCCGGGCCCCCAACGCCGCAGCGCGACCTGGCCGGCGACGAGGAGCACCGCCGACAGCAGCACCCCGACGCCGGCCCCCACCCCGGCTTCGGCCGCGGCGTGCGCGGTCTGCCAGCCCAAGGCTTTTGCCCCGGGCCCCCAGAGGGCTCCCAGCGCCACGCACACGCCGATCAAGGCCAGGCGGAGCACGTTTTCGGGCCAGCTCAACAGCAGGTTGAACGTGGGCGTCCAACGGCGGAGCAATTGGCCTGTGCGTATTGTACTGATCGTAATCAACACCCACAGGACGAGCAGCCAGGCGAGAAAAAGGGCGTGATGTGGCATGGGTTGAAGGTGACAGTCAGAAACCAGGTTTCTCGCAGAAACCTGGTTTCTTATTCTCATTATGGTTACGGCTGTGTGATTTCGTAGCTGTAGGAAGCTGCTTCCGTTGTGACCGGGGCCAGCGCCGAGATGACGAGGACAGCATCGTCCAGGCCGCCAAGGTTGTTGAGGGTCAGCTGCCCGCGGCCATCGGCGCCGACCGGCATCCGTTGGACGGTGATGTTGTTGCCGTCGACCGAGATGAGCTGCACCAGCCAACGCTGCGCGACGGCGTTATCGGTGAGGATCCAGCCGGAAGCCTCCCAGCCATCGGGGCCGGCCTCGCTGTCGTCCGTGAAGCCCAGCTCAGGGATGGCGATGTTATCGATCAGCATGCCGGCGTGGTTCACCGCGTCATCCGTGACCACCTGGAACCGGAGCAGGATCTGCTGGCCGGCGAACGGTGTGAGGTCGATCCGTTCGTCCACCCATTCAGGTATATCGCCATTACCGCTGATCCCTGTCCAGCCGGGCCCGAAAGCATTGCCCACCGGGTTCTCGTTCGTGGTATGGAGACCATTGAGGATTTGCCAGCGTTGGCCGCCATCAGTTGAGGCAGCCACATACGCGTAATCCCACCCCTCTTCAATGTCGTACCAAGCCGAGAATGTCAGCGTGGCCGACGTCAGGTCGCGCAGATCGAACGCCCGGGCCAGGGTGGCATTGCTTTGATCCCCACGGTTGGACCACCAAGAGTAGGCGCCCTGGGGCACGGCGTTGGTTACGGGCGTCTCGGCTTGACCGGCAAAATCGATGGTGATCGCTCCCCGCCCTTTCAGTTGGATGTAGTCGGCGCCGTACTGGCTCACTTGCGCCTCGGCCGAGGCGGGGTAGCTGCGATGGGTTTCACTCACGGCGATGTCCGCCAGGTCGATATTTGAATAGCCGAAGCGGCCATTCGTGTCAGCCTGCGGTTCATCCAGGTAGTTGGCGATGACCCAATCGGCGAAGATGTCGTCGAAGCGCTCCGGCTGGCCTGCGGCTGCGAGGGCTGCGTTGTAGCCCGCGATGCCGTTTTTTGGCGAGGCCACGACGGCCTGGGTCAGTTCCTCGCCGAAACGGTCCAGGAAATAGGTTGTGAAAAGGTAGGATGCGCCGTAATGTTCGGTGACGCTGGCTTCACTGGGATCTGCCCAGGTGGTGAGCTGGGTGTCGGGTTTCATCATGTAGGCATAGTCGGCGCCGCCCGCGTCGAAGCCGTTCAGGTAGCTGGCAAGCTCCGACATGCCTTCATTGACCCAGGATGTCTCGTTGCGATCATTGGCCCAGTGGATCATGTGCTGGAATTCATGGGCCAGGGTGCCGTCATAGAAGTCGCTGTTCGGTTTCGCGCTGCCGGAGTCGGCTGAGACATAGAACATTTCGCGCTCGTTGGAGTATTCGTTGACCTGGCGCGAGTATTCATCGGCCGAGGAGTAGTAGCCGGCGACGGTTTCGCCCAGGCCGCGTGCGTGAAGGATGTGGAGGCGCACGTCGTTGTCGATGCCCGGCGTCCACTCGCTGCCGAAGAATTCCCGATTTGTGGGATACGTTTTTTCTTCGAAACGTCTGGCTGAAGCTTGCAGGTCGCTCTGGTTGAGACGCACGCCCTGTTCCACCCACATGGCCACGTGGTCGGTGAGGACCTTGAGCACGGCGGTGATCTGTTTGTGCTCCTGGGTGTCGCTGTTGGAGATCCAGAATTCAGCCTTGTCGCCCACGGCATACACCGGCGCGGTGGGGTTGACCGTGATCGGGATCTCGGCGCCATCAGCCTCAAACTGCAATGCCAGTTCGCGTGCATCCGCGGCAGGCACCTCGCTCTCCAACAGTGCCTGCGCTTCGGCATCCAGCGTTGGAATGGGCAGGGCTGAAGATGGGGCGGGCCCGGTTCCCGGCTGCTCAGTTCCTGGCTGTTCGGTGACCGCCAGCGTCGGTTCTTCGGCCGGCGCTTGCGGCGTCTTGTTGGCCGGAGGTAGTACGGCGGAAGTCGCATGCTGCGTAGGAACGGCTTTCGTCACCGCGGGCGTTGTGATGGGTTCTGGCTGTAGTTCCGACTGCGTCGAGCGCGATAACAGATAAGTGCCGATCCCGGTGGCGACCAGGCAGTAGCAGCATAGCAGCAACAGCGCGCCGACCACGATGAGCAAGATGTTGCGTGTACGTTTATCCATTTTGACCTCTCATGAAGTAGGTTCACCGCTTGGGTTTCGTTGGACACCGCAGAGCGATTATCCCCAGCACGTTTCCGTGCGGGGCAAGACGCCGCCATTATTGCTGTGCACGCCCTCGGGCGTCATGTCCAGGTACATCGATCCGGCCGGCAGGTAAAAGAATGTGTAGATGCGCAAGCAGACGCGCATACCGGTCTGACCGTCCAGGCGCGGGCGCACGTCTTCGAGGCCGACGCGCAACACGGGCAGAGCGGCCAATTGGTCGTACATGTAGACTTCGCGCCGCGCGTTGATGGCTACTCGCTGGGAGTCGCCGCGCACGCTGGCCTCCGGCGCGGGCAAGAAGAGGGGGGCCAAGGCGAAGGGCATGACAAACAGCAGCCCGCCCAGGACGAGCGCGGTGATCCAGGCGCGCCGCGCGTCGCGGGCAATACGGCGCACCGCGGCGCGCACGAGCGCGGTCCAGGCCAATAGCAGCACCAGATAGACCAACGAGTTGAGCAGAAAGCCGGCGAGCGAGGCCCCGCCGCCCTCCGCGGCGCCGCGATAGAACGGGATGGGCGCGCCGCGCGCGCCGGGGCAGAGCCCATCACAGCCGGCGCGGTAGTCGGCCACTTGAAAAGCGATGCCCGACCACCCACTGAGGGCCGGCGCGGCGACGAGGCCGGCAGCGAACACGACCCACCAGCGCAGGCTCTGCTGGCGCCACCAGACGACGAGCAGCACGGCGGCCGCCGCCAGGAGGAAGCCCAGGATGATGCCTTGCCAGACACTTAATCTCAACATGTCTTTTCGCTCGCCTGGGGGACCCGCGATGCCGGCTTCACGGCACGCAGCCCTGAATCGGCTCATCCCTGATCGGGAAAACGGTGCGCGAGTCCGCGCCGTGTGCCCAGATACTCGGGTAGGTCTCGACGCCCGCGACGTCTACCCAGAGGTACAGCTTGTCCCGCGGGTCGGCGGCCCGAGTTACGGGTATGTTGTTGAACTCCCACGTGGGGTAGGTGATGGCGCCGGCCTGGCGGCTGATCACCTCGGCCTGGTTAGCAAGGGGCTTGCCCACCTCCTGATTCCACGCGCCGAGGAGGGAGACGCCGGCAGGACGCCACCCCAGCGGGACGGACAGCCGGGTGCCGTGTTTGAAGAGGGCGACTGAGACGTTTGCCATCGGCGCCTCAGTGATCGCGCGCTCGCCCTGTGCATCGTGCGGCCAGACGATGAGGATGCGGGCATCGACGGCATCGATGGCGCCGGTGGCGATGCCGCTGGGCACTTCCGGCTGGGGCAGGTAGGTGCGCGGATCGGTGCCGTGTGCCCAGATGCTGGTGGCTGTGTCGGCGCCTTCAACGCGGACCATGAAGTAGAGCTTGCGGCCAGGAGCATCTGCGGGAACGGATGGGTTGGCGCTGCCGACTTCGACGTCGTTCAGCTCCCAATACGGAAACGGCTGGCCATCGATGGTGCGTTGTTCGGCAAGCGCCAGCGGGGCGGCCGGCTCGGTGTTCACGGCCTGCCAGACCGTGACGCGCGGCCGCCAGCCGCAGGGGGGCTGCTGCAGACTGCCGGGCTGGAACAGACGCAGGCCGATGTTCGCCAGTTTGGCCTCTGAGACCGCGGCCCAGTCGTGGGGCCAGACGATCTCGATGCGGGCATCGATTCCCGCGCGTGATGCGGCGGGCTGGGCCGGGGTTGCCGCAGCGGTGGGGGCGGCACTGAGCGCAGGATTCGCGGTCAGCTTCCAGACGCCGGCCGTGGCGGCGCCTATCAGCACGCCGCCCGGCTCACTGTAGTTGATCGACAGCGCCTGCACCAGGTTGTCGCCCAGGCCCGCGGCGGCGTTGGCCCACGAGGCGGCTGCATCCGTGCTGCGATAGATGCCCCCGCCATCGCGCGCAGCCCACAGGACGCCATTTTGAACGTCGGCGATGAAGGCCGTAATCGTGCTTTGCGCCGGCAGCCCGGCGGAGACCGACGTCCAGGCTGCTGTGTCCTGCGCGGCGCCATCCCAGCGGTGAATGCCGTCCCCGGTGACGCCCGCGTACAGGGTTACGGCCGTACTCTCGGCGGAGTCGGCGGCGGTCAACCACTGCACAGGCTGGTTGAGGGGCGGCAGCGCCAGCCACGTGCGCCCGCCGTCGCGGCTCTCGTAAACGGTGTTTGTCAGCGCGGCCCAGAGGCGCTGCGGGTCGCGGGGATGGACCGCCAGCGCGGTGACCTCCTCGGTTTGTTGCGTTGGGTCCGCCGTAGGGATCGGCATATCCTGCCAGGTCGCGCCGTGGTCGGTGCTGCGCGACGCGGGGCGGCCGGCCACATAGATGGTGTTGGCGTCAGAAGGCGCAAAGGCGATCGCCGCGCGTGGGCTGGCCGCCATGCGTGTCACCTGCCAGCTTACGCCCGCATCGGTGCTGAGGAGCAGGTGCTCCGGCGAAGCCAGCAGCAGGGTATCGGGATCGATGGGATCGATGGCCCAGGCAGTGATGGCCGCATACGATGCGGCCGCATCGTATGCGGCCGCATCGGGCAGGCCCTGGGCGGCCGGGGCCCAATGTTTGCCGCCATCCAGGCTGCGCAGCACCGCAGGCGGCAGCGCGACCCCGCGTATCCGGTTGTCACTGATGGCGAATACCTGTTCCGGACGGCTGGGATGCGTCAACAGGCCGGCGATCTTGCTGTTGAACGGCAGGCCGGCGCCGGAGGCTTGCCAGATCGCGGCCGCATACGATGCGGCCGCATCGTATGCGGCCGCATCCCGGCTGATGAAGACACCGTAGCCGGTTGCTGCCATCACGGTCTTCGCCTGGGCTGCTCTGCCGCTGGCCGGCATCAAGAAGGTCGAGACGCCCCCGCTGCTGAGCGCCCCTTCGAGCGGCTGCCAGGTTTTGCCGCCATCGGTGCTGCGCGAAGTGCCGGCGGCCGTGTTCAGCAGGTAGGTGTCGCCCGGCAAGGCGATGAGTGCCTGCGGCTCGCCGTCTGATGGCAGCCCGCTGGCAGCGAGCACACGCCAGTGCAGGCCCCCATCCGTGCTGCGCCTGACCAAGACACTGGTTTTCTCAGCGCCGTAGCTCTGCACCAACAGCGCGGTGTCCGGGTTGTCGGGGCTGAAGGCGAGCAGTGCAGCCGTGCCGCTCAGGGCCTGGCTGGCCTGCACCTGGGCCGACGACCAGGACCGGCCGTTGTTCTCGCTGACGTATAGATCGCCGTTATCTGCCGTAACGAACAGCCGATCGGCGACTTTGGGGTGTGCGGTCAGATCTGCGAGGACGCCGGCCGGCTGCTGCTCGGAGAGGAGGATCTGCGTCGAAGTCCAACGGCCGTCCGTCTCCATCCGATAGAGGTAACTGCTGGGGGGGGCTCCGGCGTCGATGGCGGCCAGCAGAAGGGAATCGCCGCGGCGCAAGATGCGGCGGATCCGCAGGTCGTTTCGATCCAGGGTGACCGGCTCCCAATGCGCCCCTTGATCCGCACTGCGCCACAGGCCATCATGGGGGCTGAATTCGGCGCCGCTGCCCTGCACGGCCGCATAGAGCACGCCCTGCCGGGGATCGAGATAGAGAGCGCTGATGGGGCCGGGAGGCAAGTCGTTTGTCGTCGGCCGCCAGGTCGCGCCTGCATCTGCGCTGTGGTAGATCGCGTCAGCGCGATAAAGGGCGCCGCTGTCGCGCCACTGGGTCTGGTCGTCGCGCCGGTTGACATAGGACATGCTGACCGCATACAACTGCTGACCATCGGCGCTTGCCGTCAGTTGCGAGATGCGTCCTCCCGGCCCGGACAGCGGCTGCCAATTATTGGGAGGATCTTGGGCGAACGCAATAGGCACGACTATCAACCAGATAGCCAACCAACCTATGATTAACACTGGCCGCGTTTTGCTGCGCCGCATGTCTTCTCCGGGTGTCTCGATACGCATTTGCGCAATGAGCCGCGCAGGGCAAGCACCAGCCCAGGTCGAATACTACCACATTTTCTGTGGAAACCGAAAGTGGCTGCGGCTGGTGGCCATTGGCGCTTAACGCGACAAGAGACGCGCCCAACGGTGCGTCTCTTGTCCTCTTTGGTTACGCGATCAGCGGATCGCGTAGGTGATTTGGATCTGTTTCATGATCAGATCTTTAGTTGAATTGAGGTGTGCGCTGCGTGAGGCGATCGGGGCCGCGCTGAATCTCCCAGGGGTAAACGATGAATCGATCGGTGACGGCTGCATAATAGTCCGGACCCGTCCCGCGGAACAGATTGCTGCCGGGCTTGTAGTGCAGCACCGCAGCTTCGGGCTTGCCTCCGGCCGCGGCGACGCGTCCCTTCACGGTTGTCAGTGTTCGACCGTTCGTCCAGATGTCATCCACCACCAACACGCGACGGTTGCTCAGCAGGCGGTCATCCGGGAACTGCAGGAAATTCGGCCAGGCCAGCCGCGCCTGGCCTGCTTCCGGGAATTGTACGGCCGCTGTTAACACGTTGGTGAGATCCAGTGCCTCGGCGATGAGCCCGCCTGGAATCACGCCGCCGCGCGTGATCAGCAAGAGCGCGTCATAGGGGCCGCGCAACTGTGGCACCAGATAGTCGATCAGTTTTTCTACGTCCTGCCAGGTGAGGAATTCCGGCGCGCTGGGCATGAGGGGAAAAGTCATGGTAAACTCTCCGTTGGCCGCCAAATGGGCAGTTGAACCAACAATGCCACGCGCAGGCTTGCGCGTTGCGCGGGGGACAATTCGACTTGCGGGGGCCGCACGGCGACCTCAGGCAGGCCCGCGACTTCTGCCAATGCCGCTTTTGTGCTGGGTTGCAGTGGGTATGATTCGATGAGCGACCGGGCCGCACTGAGCCGCGCCTGCGGGGCCTCGGCATCAGCCCCCACCCAGGCCGTCTGTTGGGCTGTTTCTACCAGGTCAGGGAAGACGTTGGCCCCGGCGGTGATGGATCCGGCGGCGCCGGCCTTGCATGCCTCAGCCACGCGGTGATCATTGCCTGCAAAGTACGCCAGTTGCGGATAGGTCCGGCGAAAGTGGTTCAGTTGGGCCGAATCGCCGGAGGAGTCCTTCACCCCATAGATCACTTCACTGTGGCTGGCCAGCAGCAGCTCCAGCAGCGTATCACTGATCGGTACGCCCGTGATCTGCGGGATGTGGTAGAGCAACACCCGGCCGCCGGGCGGCACAGCCGCATCGAACAGACGCCGGTACCAATCCGCCACGCCGGCCTCAGGTGGCTTCTTGAAATAGAACGGCGGCATCACTAAAACGGCGTCTGCCCCGATGTCAAAGGCATGGCGGGTCAATTCGACGGCGTCGGGCAGCGCCGCCGCGCCGGCGCCAACGATGACGGGCATGTCCAGGGCGGCGGCTCGCGCTGCCTCGGCCACTTGCTTGCGTTCGGCAACACTGAGCGAGGCAGCCTCGCCATTGGTTCCGCATGGGATGATGCCGGTGCAGCCGTAGCGGCGCAGATAGGCTATGTGGCGCGCCATCCAGGGATAGTCGATTTCGCCATCGGTCCGGCGGAAGGGCGTCACAATGGGCGCGAAGACGCCGCGCAGTTCTGCCATGATGTGCAACTCCTAGGTTGATCGCACCAGCACCGCGCGGGCCGGTGCACCGTCGCCGTCGCGGATAGATAGCGGCAAGCAAATCAGCTCGCCGGTGCCCGATGCAACGCCGGCCAATGCCAGGCCTTCGACGATTACAACACCGGCGGCCAGGAGCCGGCGATGCACCGGCTCACCGGGCGAATCGAACGGCTCGATGGAAGGTGCGTCAATCCCGATCAGCCGTATTTGGCGCGCCAGGAGCCATTGAGCAGCGTCCGGCCCTAACGCTACAAAGTCAGGGTCAAATGCGGCGCCCGGTCGGGCAGAGTTATCGGTGCGCAGCAGGAGCCGGAGGGTCTCGTCGGGGATGGCCGCGTCTTCCAGCCGGCGGGCTGTGATGGGACCCCTGCCGCTGATGTGGGCCAGCCAGGCTGGACCGACCAACACATCCAGGGGTAGTTGATCCACGGTTGCGGCGCCCGGAATGAAGTGCGCCGGAGGATCCACATGGGTTCCCGTATGGGTGCCCAGGCTGATCTGCGACACCGCGGGCACTCCATCGCCAAGCCGGGCCATTGCTACGGGTGGATCGCCCGGCCAGGTCGGTAGGCCGGAATGCAAGGGCTGGCTGATATCGATCAATAAGCGCTTCATGGGAAATGTGTCGCCATGCATGGCGCACGATTGTACCACACGTTGCGCCAGGAGAAAAGGGGTGATAGCTTCCGATTTCCTTTGGCCGTATTTGGCAGTATAATCCACCTGACGCCAGATGAGGGGGTGTGCGGGTGCATCGTTCTGAAACTCCGATTCCACGGTCGCGGCTTGTCGCGATGGGCATGATTTTGGCCCTGGTTGCCCTTTGCGGGCTGGCTGCATGCACGTCCGGCAGGGGGCCTGCACCGACGCCTGCCGGCACGCCAGGCGCCGCAGAGCTGCCTGTCATGCCTTCCCCCACGGCTTCCGGCCCGATCACACTGACTTATTGGGAGGAGGATAGCAATGAGGCAGTTGTCTTGCTGGATGCCCTGGCGGCCGAGTTCATGCAGATTAATCCCGATGTGGTGATCGTCCGGCAGCACTACGGCTATGATGAGCTGCGCAATCAGTTCCGCAGTGCGTCGTTCAACGACACGGCGCCGGCGTTGGTTCGCGCTCCCGGCGAGTTTGCGGGGCCATTCGGTGAACTGGGCATCGTCAAGCCGCTGGACGAGTTGTTTTCAGCAGAGTATCTGGAGCAATTCTCGCCCGGCGCGCTGAGTGGGGCCACGATGTTCGGCAAGCTTTGGGGGCTGCCCGACAGTTTCGGTGACCACTTGATGCTGCTTTATAACAAAGCCCTCGTGAGCGAAGCGCCCACCAATACCGATGACTGGATCGCTCAACTGCGTGCGCTCACCGATGCCGCTAATGACCGGTATGGTTTGGTGTATCCCGTTGTGGAATCCTATTGGCTCATGCCCTGGTTGACGGGTTTCGGCGGTTGGCCGTTGGATGCCCAGGGCCATGTGATGTTGGACACGGCGGAGATGATCGAAGCATTGTGGTTCGCACATGACCTCAAGTTCCAGTACGGAGTGATGCCAGGGGACGGCGGCTACGAAGCTGCCTTTGCCATCTTCAGCCAGGGCCGGGCAGCCTACATGATTGACGGAGTCTGGAATCTCGATCGTTATCAGGGGCTGGGAGTTGATGTCGGGATCGCGCTGCTGCCCAAGGTCAGCAAGACCGGACTGACGCCGATTTCGATGGCAACTGGTCGCTATTGGTTCATTTCGCGGGCGAGCACCGGCGCCGAGTTGGACGCGGCTGCACGTTTCATCGAGTTTATGACATCAGCCGAGGCTCAACAGCGCTGGCTGGCGGATCTGCGACGGTTGCCCAGTGCCAGGCAGCCGGAACTGCTTTGGAACGCGGTAGCGGCAACGTTGGCTGGCGAGTCGTCGGATGCGGAGCCGAATGCATCGAACATCGTCGATTCGCTCATGCCCGGCATCCTTGCCGAATTACGCTCGGCACGCGGGGTGCCGCCTGCGTTGGAAATGGCGTGTGTATGGCAGGGCATCGGTGCTTACCTGCCCACGGTCATGGCCGGACAACTGAGTCCTGACGATGCGCCGTCGCAGATGCAGGCCAGGGCAGAAGCATGTGTTGATGATATGGGCGGCTACCTGACCCCGACGCCTTAACCGCGGCGCGGTGCTCCCGTCCGCCGCCCGCCAAATATTCTTTGCCAAACTCCCCGCCTGGTGATAGAATGGGCTTGCCTTGCAGCAGCAGGCACATTTTCCTCCTGTCCAGGCAAACGACGCGATGCATATCTACAAAGCTGATCTGCGAGATCTGACCAACTGCTTGACTCTGGATGGGTCATACGAAACTGACTTCGTGTGGCAGGTGACCCAACAGCAGGACAGCGGCCAGTTCGTTACCCGCTTTCAAACCGTACGCTTGCCGCGCGCCATGCGTGTCCAATACCCTGCCTGGAGTGAGGCGCTGTTGGCTCATCAGCAGCGCGGCGACTTGATTCTGGTCGCGGCAGAGTCGGCCGAAGTACGCGGCTATCTTGACCAGGAGACACAGCCGGATCAGGGAATTGCCTGGCTGCACCATCTGGTCGTCGCGGCCGATCGGCGGCGGCACGGCATCGGTACGGCGTTGTTGCAACGGGGGGTGCAGCACGCCCGGCAGCTTGAACTCAGTCACATGATGACCGTGGTTCAGAGCAAGAATTATCCCGCCATTCAGTTCCTGACTCGACAGGGGTTCAGGTTTTGCGGTTACAACGAACGTTACTATCATAATCGGGATATCGGACTATACTTTGTGCGCGGATTGTGAGTTATGGTGGAGTCCTCGGGTTTGACGTGGTCGGCGATCCTGGGCTTTGGGAACCTCATTCTTTCATCTGCCATCGTCATCACGGCCTTCGCGCTGCTCGGATACATTCTGACTCGCAGTCTGCGCAGCCCGGTGGCACAGACTTTCGGCCTGCTGCTGCTGTGTGTTTTGTTGGTCTTTGCCTGTGATATCGTGATTCCGCGCGTTGAGTCTGTGCAGGCTGCTGCAGCATGGCTGCGCGTGCAATGGATCGGAATCGCCCTGGTGCCGGCCGCCTATCTGCATTTCTCGGACGCGGTCTTGCGTACGACCCGCCACTTTTCCCAGCGGCGCCGATTTGTGGTGGCCGCCTGTTACCTCATCAGCCTGCTCTTTGTGTTTCTGGCGCTTTTCACAAACGTTTTGATCAACGACGTCAACGCGAATCCGTCGCTGCGACATTTGCTGGCCGGGCCGTTATTTCCGCTTTTCGTAGCCTATTTTTTGGGCACGGCTACCTATGGCGCGTGGAATGTGATCCGCGCGCGACGGCGCTGCCTGACCCCCGCTTCGCGCCGCCGCATGGCATACTTGATTTTCTCGTTCGCAGCGCCCGGCCTGGCTGTCTTCCCTTATCTGGTCATGTCGGGCCTGGTTGAACGGGTGAGCCCGATCTTGATCTTGCTGCTGCAACTGGTCGGCAACTTCGCCGTGGGCACTATGTTGGTGCTGATGGCCTATAGCGTAGCTTATCTGGGCATCCTCTCGCCTGACCGGGTCATCAAGCACGATCTCATGCATTACTTGCTGCGCGGTCCCGTAGTAGGCATCCTGGTCATCGTCGTCATGTTGGTCATCCCGCGTGTTGAAACGATTTTGGGACTCCCGCGCGATACTGCCCTGATCTTTGCTGTGGTTGGCGTGATTGTGATCGGCCAGTTAGCCGTCAATCTGGCCAAGCCCTGGATCGATCGACTGCTCTATCCTGAGGATCGCGAGGAAATCGCCTGGATTCAGACGCTGGACCACCGGCTGTTGACCAGCAGCGACCTGCGGCAGTTTCTCACCAATGTGTTGATGAACCTGTGCGAGCTGTTGCGTGTGCGCGATGGCTTCGTGCTGGTGCCGACAGACGAAGGGCTGGGGGTCGAGGCGGCTGTAGGTGATATCGAACTCGCGCATCGCTACGCAGCCAGCGCTGAAGCCCGGGCAACATGGCAGCGTCTGGCGGGCGATCCGACGCCTGACCCAACCTTCCGTTCGAGTACTGACTACTGGCTCTGTCCGTTACATGGTCAAGATGGCGAAAAAATGCTGGGACTGTTAGCCGTGCGCGCCCGCAGCGTTGCAGTTGCGATGGACGATGATGAGCACGCCGAGGTCGAGGCGTTATTGGAGCAGGCCGCTGCGGCGATCGCTGATCGCCATGTGCAGGAAGGCGTGTTTGCCACCCTGCAAAGCATTCTGCCCGATTTGGAACGTATCCAGGAGTGGCGTAGCGCCGTGCGTTACGCGTCGCCGCTGCCTACCCTGCCCGCCTCGCCGCCGGACAGCCTTGAATCTGAAACCGAGGCCGCCTTGTTTCAGAACACCTGGCAGCAGTGGGTCAAGGAGGCCTTGAGCCATTATTGGGGCGGGCCCAAGTTGAGCGAGAGCCCGTTGTTGGAACTCAAGGTCGTTCGACGCAGGCTGAAGGCCACCGATGGCAATCTGACACGCGCGCTGCGTTTGGCGTTGCAGGAGGCAATCGAATCTCAGCGGCCAGCAGGAGAGCGCAAGTTAACCGCGCCTGAGTGGCTGGTGTACAATATCCTGGAGATGCGTTTTATCCAGGGCTTGCGCATCGTCGATCTTGCTCGCCGGCTCGCAATGAGCGAATCGGATCTGTACCGTAAGCAACGCGTGGCTGTGGCTGCTGTGGCCCAGACCTTGAAAGACATGGAGGACGCGTTGGTCAACGAAGAGGCCGTTGAGCCGCGCGCAGAGCCTACAGAACCTGTGTCGTAGCGGGGCAGTTTCACATCAGTATTGTGGAGGACGCTCATGTTGGATGAAGGTTATTGGGAAGCATTGTTGCACGATGAGGAAGCGGAGATCGAACTGCAATCACGCGCCGAGGTGGAAGATGTGGTGGCCGATCTGGCGGGACCTGGCGTGCCTTTCGGTGGACGACCTTGGCCCGGAACTGCCGGGGCGGATAGCGAAGAGGATTGGGCGCTGGCCGAAGCCTTGCTCGCCAGCGCGGAGCCGACAACTGTGAAGATCACAGGGTTCAATCGAGGTGGGCTGCTGGCCGACTTTGGTCACTTGCAGGGATTCATTCCCGCCTCACATCTGATGTCGCCGGTGCCCGGTCAGTCGATGGAACAGCGCGCGGCGGTGCTGTCAGCGCGTATCGGCACGACGCTGACGGTGCGGGTGTCTGAAATCGATCGTGACCGCTGCCGGCTGATCCTATCGGAGCGATTGGTGCACCAGAACGGTGAGGCCGAGACATTGATGGCCAGCTTACGGCAGGGTCAGAGATGCCAGGGACACGTCACGAGCCTTTGCCCCTTCGGGGCATTTGTGGATTTGGGCGGCTTTGAAGGCTTGATCCACATTTCGGAATTGTCGTGGGGTCGGGTCGGCTCCCCGGCCGAAGTCGTGCAGCCGGGCGAGAAGGTAGACCTGTTGGTGCTTGAGGTCAATCCTGACGCACAGAAGATCGCGTTGAGCCTGAAACGGCTGCGCCCTGATCCCTGGGCGGGCGTCGAAGCGCGCTATCGCCCCGGGCAGATCGTGGAAGCGGTCGTCACGAATGTGGTGAATTTTGGCGCGTTTGCCCGCTTGGAAGAAGGTCTGGAGGGATTGATTCACGTGTCTGAGCTGGCAGAGGGGACCTTCCTGCATCCGCGCAACGTTGTCCACGAAGGCGACGCAGTCCATGCGCGGGTGCTCCAGGTGGATGGCGCCAAGCGTCGTATTGCTCTTACACTGCGCAGTGGGGACGTGGCGGCGCGCATGGCGGACGATTTCGATGCCGGGCATTGGGATCAAGGGTAAGGATGAACGGTGAGGCTTAATCGCGATGAACTGCTGGGAGTGGCGGTAACAGTCGTCGGATTCATTGCGCTGTTGCTCTTAGCTCCCGTCTTGGGCGATCCGACAGGACCGGCGCCGCTGCGCGTCTTGTTTGGGTGGGGTGCAGTGCCGCTGGTGTTGGGATTGACGCTCGGAGGCGTGCTGATCATCTTTGCCGGCCGCCTCGGCTGGCAGGTGCGTTGGCCGGCGATCGTATCGCTTGAAGTGGTCTTTTGGGCCTGCCTGACCTTTGTCCACCTGGGCCAACCCGACCCCTTGGGTGCGGCTCTGGCGGGCAGTGGGGGCGGCCTGGTGGGCTGGGCTACCGGGCAGGCGCTCGCGGACGTGATCGGCGCAACGGCCGCGCGTATGCTGGTCGCGATCGGCGGGCTGGCGGCAGCCATCTTGCTGTGCTCAACCACAGCGCCGGCGCACTGGACTGCATGGGCTGCTGATTGGCTCATGACTGCATGGGGGCACGCGCGCGCAGCGGTTGGCCTTGGGGCGCAAACCGCCGGCCGTATGGGCGGCGCAGTGGCCGAACGGATTTCCGCGGTGCGTCCTGAGCGGAGCGGAGCTGGGTCTCCGGCGCAGAGCGGCCATCGGGGGGGGCCGTCCTTCGACCTCGCCGTAGGGATGGCTGCGGCAAGTGCGGCCATCATGGCGCTGCTGGCGCCTGTGCGGCGCAGGCTGCGCGGCCTCCGCATGACGCCATCCGAGAGCGAACCAGCAAGCGAAGCGGCCCCAGCGGGCGCAGTGCAGCGCAGGCGTGCACCGAAAGCTGTACCGGAACCGGTCCCGCCGGCCACACAGGCAAAGGCCAGGCCGGATGCAGCCGAAGGCAAAGCACGCGGGCGCGGCACCTCCGGCGCGAGAGCGGCGCATCTGCCACCCTATGACCTCTTGCGGCTCGATCAGGGCAACGCTACAGCAGGCGCTGCAAGTTCGACTGACGCCCGCCAGCGCGGTCAGCTTATCAAGAGCACGCTGGCCGAGTTCGGCGTGCCGGTGGAGATCGTCAGCATCAAAGAGGGGCCGCGCGTCACTCAGTTTGGCCTGGAACCCGGCGAGATCGTCCGTGAACTGCGCAACGGCGAGGTGTTGCGCCGCCGTGTCGCGGTCGCGAGCATCCTGCGTTTGCAGAACGACCTGGCGCTGGCGTTGGCTGCGCCCTCCTTGCGTATCGAAGCGCCTGTTCCGGGCCGACCGTATGTCGGCGTCGAAGTGCCTAACACGGCCAATTCATTGGTGAGCCTGCGCAACATCCTGCAAGCCAAAGAGTTCACCAGGGCCGGTGCTCCGTTGGCCATTGCGTTGGGCCGCGATGTCTCCGGCGATCCGGTCGTGGCCGACCTGACGCGTATGCCCCACCTGCTGATCGCCGGCGCGACCGGTTCAGGCAAGTCCGTGTGTATCAATGCCCTGATTTGCAGCTTGCTGATGAACAATCCGCCTGAGACCGTCCGGTTCATCATGGTCGATCCCAAGATGGTCGAGCTGCCGATCTATAACGGCATCCCTCATCTGCTCGGCCCCGTGATCACCGAATCTGCGCAAGCAGCCGGCGCGCTGGCATGGTTGATGCTGCAGATGGATGATCGCTACCGGTTATTCGCCGATGCCGGCGTGCGCAATATCGCGGAATACAACCGCGCCCTGGGCAAAGGCCGCAAAGCCGAGACCATGCCCTATATCGTTTTGGTGATCGATGAGTTGGCTGATCTGATGATGACCGCGGCTGAGGACATCGAACGTCAGGTTTGCCGGCTGGCCCAGATGGCACGCGCCACCGGCATTCATTTGGTGCTGGCCACGCAGCGCCCAAGCGTCGATGTGATCACCGGCCTGATTAAGGCGAATTTTCCCTCTCGTGTCGCATTTGCGGTGACCACGCAGATCGATAGCCGGGTGATCCTGGATGGGCCGGGCGCCGAAAAACTGCTTGGGCGTGGGGATATGTTGTTCATGGCGCCGGAATCTTCGAAACTCGCACGCATCCAGGGGTGTTTTGTCTCGGATCAGGAGATCGACCGCATTGTGGACTTCTGGAAGGCGGCACAGGAGGGCAGTGCTTCCGCCACCCCCCAGATCGCACCCTGGACCGGTTTCCTGGACGAGCAGGAATCGGGGCGGGACGAGTTGTTGGAGCAGACGCTGCAGTTGCTGGAAGGCAAGAGCCACGTTTCAACTTCGATGCTTCAACGGCAACTGCGCATCGGCTTTCCGCGCGCCGCGCGGCTGATGGAGCAGTTGGAAGAGATGGGTGTGGTCGGCCCGGATGAGGGCGGCGGCCGTAGCCGCGAAGTGCGGCTGCCGGCGCAGAGCGAGATAGTGCGTTGATTCAGAGTTAAGAGATGCGTCGATTTCACCATTGGCTGTTGCTGTTCGTTTGGGTGATTTCAAGCTGGCTGCCGTGGGCTTTGCCCACAGAAGCGGCTGCCCCGCGCCACCAGACGGCAGCATCGACCTCCACCCAATCCGAACCTGTTGATCCAACTCCGACGCCGGTCCCCGCGCCGGCGCCCAGCCTTGACGAGATTCTGGCACGAATGACCGTGGCGGACAGGGTTGGCCAGCTGTTTCTGATCACATTTCAAGGGCGGGATATCGCACCTGATTCCGAGCTCGCGGTTCTGGTGCGAGATTATCGCGTGGGCGGCGTTGTGCTGCTGCCGGCGAACGACAACTTCCGCAATGTTCCTGTCACGAATCCTGCTTCGACCGGCAGCGAACCGTCCACGTTGGACACCCCAACGCAGATTGCCGAACTTGCCAACGCACTGCAGTTGCTGGCCTTCAGTTCTCCGCAGCCGATCCAGGCTCTGGCGCCGATCACGCCGACGCAAGGGCTGACACCGACGGTCGAGCCGGTCGCGGCAAACCTTCTCGTCACGCCCGCCGTCGCGGTGACCGCCACAGCGACCGCCGCAGCGACCGCCGCAGCGGCCGCCGCAGCGGCCACTACACCGACCACGGCCCCCGCCGCGGCCGCGGCAGCGGGCATCACCCCGGAGCAGTCTGCGAACGGCGTGCCGCTTTGGATCGCGCTCGATTGGCCCGGCGATGACAGCTCGTTTTTTGCCGGCGCAGGTGGGTTTACCCCTTTGCCGAGCGCGATGGCTGTAGGCGCCACCTGGTCGCCAGTGCTGGCCGAACAGGTCGGGCAGGTTGTCGGCAGCGAGCTGCACGCGGTCGGTGTCAACATGCTGCTGGGCCCCACGCTTGACGTCCTGGATGTGCCGCGGCCGGGTAACAAAGGGGACTTGGGCACGCGCACGTTTGGCGGCGATCCGTTCTGGGTGGGGCAGATCGGCCAGGCGTTCATTCGCGGGGTGCAGCTCGGCGCTCAGGATGGCGTGCTGACCGCGGCCAAGCATTTTCCCGGGCAAGGAGGCAGCGACCGCCGCCCGGAAGATGAAGTGCCGACAGTCCAACGGCCGCTTCAGCAGTTGCGTCAGATCGAGCTGGCGCCCTTTGCCGCCGTCACAGCCGGCAGTGATCTCTCGGCGCCCGGCATCACCGGCGCGCTCGTTACCTCCCACATTCGCTATCGCGGCTTGCAAGCCAGCATCCGCGAGGTCACGCCGCCCATCAGCCTGGCGCCGCAGTTGCAGGACCTCATGGCCTTGACTGAGTTTGTCAACTGGCGGACGGCCGGCGGCATGCTGGTCAGCGAGGCGTTAGGCGTCCCTGCGCTGCGGCGTTACTATGATCCAACGCTCACGAAGTTCCCCCACCGGCAAGTGGCCCAGGATGCATTTCTGGCGGGCAACGATCTGCTGTACCTGGGCCGGTTCGCGCTGACCGACAACTGGCCGGATCAGGCCACGGCGATCAAGGAGACGATCCTCTTCTTCCAGGACAAATACCGCAGCGACAGCACCTTCCGCACGCGGGTGGATACGGCAGTTGAGCGCATCATCCGGCGGAAACTCAATGTCTATGGGGGGAGTTGGCCGCCGGAAACTCTGCTGCGTGACGTGACTGCGCTGAGTGGCGCGGCCGGCCAGCACGGCAACGTCACTGAAGCGGTCGCGCGCGCCGGGCTAACGCTGATCTACCCCGGCAAAGATGAACTGGCCGATCGCATTCCGAGCGCCCCGTTGACCGGCGAAAAGATCGTGATCATCACCGATGCCCGCCGTGTGAGTGAGTGTGCAGACTGCGAGCCGGCCGCGGTGATTGCACCGACAGCCCTTGAAGAGATCATCCTGCGTCTCTACGGTCCCTCTGCCACCGGCCAGATCGCGCCCGATCAAATCCGCAGTTTCGGCTTCGATGATCTGTACCGCGCGCTGACGCAGCCGGCCACGCCCGCCAGTGAGGTCGAGAGCGCGATCGCCGCTGCTCATTGGATCATCTTCGCACAACTGGATTACAACCCCGACGAGTACCCGGAATCGGCTGCCCTGCGCACCTTCCTGGCCAGTCGTTCGGACAGCCTGCGGGACAAAAGGTTGGTGGTGCTGGCCGTGAGCGCGCCATATTACCTGGACACCACCGAGATCAGCAAGCTGACAGCTTATTTCGGCGTCTACGGCCACACGCAGCCGTTCCTGGAGACGGCCATGCGCGCGCTGTTTCGCGAGTTCACGCCTGTCGGCGCACCGCCGGTCTCGGTGACCGGCATCAGTTATGATTTGAGCCGGCAGTTGGAGCCGGCCTCCGGCCAGATCATCTCATTGAACCCGGTTGGCGCCGGCGAGGTGATTACTCGCAGCATTCAAGTCGGCAGCGAGTTGGAGCTGGAAACCGGCGTTATCCTGGACCGCAAGGGTCATCCCGTGCCTGATGGCACCCTGGTTGAGTTTTATCTGCGCTACCCAACGGAGTCGTTGGCGCTGGCGCCCAAAACCGAAACGACTCAGGGCGGAAAAGCGCGCACCGTGGTGGCGCTTGACCGGCCCGGCGAATTATGGATCACGGCACAATCCGGCGAAGCGCGCGACTCGACGCGCATTGAATTGAAGGTGGGCGGCGACGCGCCGGGCAGTATCGCGACCGTGGTCCCCACCTTCACTCCGGAGCCGACGCCGACGCCGACGGAGACACCGGTGCCCACGGCTACGTTTGCGCCGACATCTTCGCCCGAGCCTTTGCCATCGCCGGAATCGGGCCAGAGGACAACGGGGGACTCTCGGCGCAGGGTTATCGGCGTTTCTTTCCTTTTTGGCCTGGCCGGGGCGCTGCTGGCGAGCGGCCTGGCGTTTATCTTGCGCCGGCGCCAGGAGGACGCGACCAGGTCGCGCCAGGCCGACCTCGTTCAGGCGTTGACAGCCGCCTTATGGTCTGGCGCCTCGGCGTGGATTGCCTATCTGCTGTATGCCGTGGGCTGGCTGCCGGGCGCGACCGCCTGGCAGGCGAGCGGCCAGGCCTGGATTGCGGGCGCGGTGACGCTGGCGGGCGGCCTGCTCGTTTTGCCGTGGCTGAGGCGGCTGTCGCGCGGTTGAAGCGATCAAGATCAGGTTTCTGATTCGGCTAGGGCAAGGTAGGTGACAGGAGCGAAACAAGAAGCGCGGTGGCAGTCAGCAGGCTGACCGTCACCACCAGCGTGGTATGCGTGTTGACCAATTCCTGCCAGACGCTGACAGGCGCGGCAATCAGCGGCGCCGGCACCGGAGTCGGCGGCGCCTCGGTCGAGAACAACATGTGGCGCAGTTCTGCGATGGAAGCGGGACGATCGTCGGGATGTTGGGCAATGGAGGCCAGGATCGCCTTCTCGGTGCGCTCCGAGATGCGGGGGTTGATGTCCCGCGGGGGGATCAAGCTGCCGGGTTTCAGAAAACGCTGCTTTGCATCCGCGGGCGGCTGGCCGGTCAGAAGGTGGTAAAGGGTGGCGCCCAGCGAGTAGATGTCCGAGCGTACATCGGTGTGGCCGGTGTCGCCGCCATACTGCTCGAGCGGCGTGTAGGCCACGGTGCCGCGGCCCTGCACCACTGTGACGGTGCGGCTGTCATCGGCTTGTAACAGCTTGACCAGCCCAAAATCCACCAGTTTCACGATGCCGCGTGGGGTCAACTTGATGTTGGAAGGCTTGATGTCACGGTGAAGCACCGGTGAATCCTGCGTGTGCAGGTATGTCAGCGCATCGCACAACTGCGCTGCCCAGGCCAAGACGTTCTCTTCCGGCAGGAAGTTTTCCCGGCGGCGCGCTTCTTCGATGAGTTGGCGCAGGTCCTGGCCGGGTACGAAATCCATCACCAGGTATTCGCGGCCATCCTGTTGGAAGAAGTCGGAAACCTTGGGCAGGTTGGGGTGATCAAGGCGGGCGAGGACGCTTGCTTCGCGATAGAATTGATCGTGGGCCTGCTCTTCTGCGCCGGGTGCGCTGAGCAGCTCAGGCAGCACCTCTTTGACTGCGCAGATGCGGCCGCGCAGACGCATGTCATCAGCCTTGTAGACTGCGCCCATGCCGCCCTGGCCCACAAGGTCGATGATTTCGTAGCGATCGCGCAGGATCGATCCGATCTGAAGAATCTGAGACATCGAAGCGATTTTTAGATTTTAGGTTTTAGATTTGCGATTTTGGATTCTACATTCGATATTCAACCGCGATTATCCCTTAGCTTGGCAAGGGTGTCAAGGCAGCGCCAGGAGTGCGATGAAGCATGAACCAAACGACGAACACCCGTGAATCGGCCATGTTGATTCTGCAGCGCGGCAGCGACATCGGAATGATCTGGCCCCTGGAGCACAAGATGCTGACGATCGGTCGGGGTGGCGATTGCGATATCGTGCTGGATGATCGGCAGGTTTCCCGCATCCATGCTCGAATCGCCTGGCGCGACGATCATTATGAAATCGAAGACCTGGGCAGCAAGAATGGCACCCATCTGAACGGCCGTGATGTTGCCGGCCGGCATGAGTTGCGCGATGGAGACGAGATACAGATAGCGCTGCGCTACAAGTTGGCCTTTGTGGATGCCGGGGCTACTGCACCGCTGCTTTTCGAGAAACCCGAAGAGCGCGGGCTGCGCCTGGACACCGCGCAACACCAGGTCTATGTGAACGGCAAGCTCTTGGAGCCGCCGCTGTCAGCGCAGCAATACCGTCTGTTGGAGTTGTTGTCCGACACGGGCGGGGTTGTGGGCCGTGATGACATCATTCAGGCCGTCTGGCCCGACGCAGTAAGCGGAGGGGTCTCAGAGCAATCGATCGATGCGCTGGTGCGCCGCCTGCGCGAGCGCCTGGCCGAGCTCGATGCCGACCACCAGTACATCGTGACCATGCGAGGGCATGGGTTCAGGTTTGAGAACAAGACGTGAACCGTGAGGCGTGAAACGTGAGGCGCACCGCCCGCGCTCCTCCACGCACCACGCACCACGCACCACGCACCACGTATCACGCCCATGAATACGTTACTCGCCCTCTACCTCCACATCCCCTTCTGCGCGGCGCGCTGCGCCTACTGCGACTTCAACACCTACGCCGGGTTGGAGCGGTTCTTCGCGCCGTTCACCGGTGCATTGGTTGAGGAGATCCGCCGCGCAGGAGCGGAACGGGGACGCCCTCCCGCGCACACGATCTTCATTGGCGGCGGCACGCCGACCGCGCTGCCGCCGGAGCTGATGGCTCGCATCCTGGACGCCTGCCGGGAGGCGTTCGACCTGGCCCCCGACGCCGAGATCACCAGCGAGGCCAACCCGGGCACAGTGGATCAGGCCCGCTTCGCGGCCTTGCGCGGCCTGGGCATCAACCGGCTGAGCATGGGGGTGCAGAGCTTCGACGACGCGGCGCTGCGCTGGCTGGGCCGCATCCACAGCGCGGATGAGGCCGAGGCCGCGTACCGCGCCGCGCGCGCCGCCGGCTTCGCCAACATCAACCTGGATTTCATTTTCGGCCTGCCCGGCCAGGAACCCGCCGCCTGGGCCGCGACCCTGGCCCGCGCCATCGCCCTGGGGCCTGAGCACCTCTCCCTCTACAGCCTCACCGTCGAACACGGCACCCCACTCTTCGACCGCGTGCGCCGCGGCCTTGACCCTGCACCCGACGACGACCTGGCCGCCGACCTCTACGCCCTGGCCTGCGACACCCTCGCCGCGGGTGGCTACGAGCAGTATGAGATCTCGAACTGGGCACGGGGCGAATCAGCGAATCAGCAAATCAGCGAATCATTCGCCATTTGCTCATTCGCTCATTCGCCCTCCGTCTGTCATCACAACCTCGTCTACTGGCGCCGCGAACCCTACCTCGGCTTTGGGCCGGGCGCGCACAGCTTCGAAGGGGAGCGCCGCTGGTGGAACGTCAAGCCCGTGCCGGAGTACATCCGCCGGATCGAGGCCGGGCAGCCGCCGGAACGGGACGGTGAGACGATCGATCGCCGGCTGGGGATGGGCGAGACGATGATGCTCGGCCTGCGGCTCGTGCAGGAGGGGGTGGCGGACGCGCGCTTCTGGGAGCGCTTCGGCGTGGGGCTGGACGAGGCGTTCGGCGCGGAGATCGCCGCGCTGTCCGCCCGCGGCCTGCTGGAACGCCTGCCCGACCGCGTGCGGCTCACGCGGCAGGGCAGGCTGCTGGGGAACCAGGTATTTGCGGAGTTCTTATCAAGATAGACGCCTTGACATGGCGTCTGCCGGCTTTATTTTGCCTTCGTTCCTCCCCTGCGCTACAATCGGGCCATGTCACAGACCATTTCATCTCCCGCGCCGGCTGCCGGCGGAGCGCAGTCGACCGGCTTGTGGAAAGTCCTCTTCCATCCCACCACCCTGGAGCAGAGCAACCAGCGCAATGTCCTGATCGATGGCATCGGCGTGGGGATCACCGCCGGCGTGGGCAGCTTCCTCTCGGTGTTCCTGGTGCGCCTGGGCGCGTCCAGCTTCCTGGTGGGGCTGCTCACCGCCATGCCCGCGCTCACCGGCATGCTGCTGGCGATCCCGGTGGGCGAGTTCCTGGCGCGGCGGCGCAACATTGTGCCCTGGTTCGCGCGTTCGCGCTTCGTGGTGCTATCGTGCTATGTCCTCACCGGGTTGGTGCCGTTTCTGTTCACCAGCCGCGAGCCCGAAATCATCATCCTGATCTGGGCGTTTGCGACGCTTCCGCAGACGCTGGTCAGTGTGGCATTCACGGTGGTGATGGGCGGGGTGGCCGGCCCGGCCGGTCGCGTCACGTTGATGAGCCGCCGCTGGGCCATCCTGGGGTTGACCAACTCGCTGACGGTGGTAATCGTCGGCCAGCTCTTGGAGATGTTCGACTTTCCGCTGAACTACCAGATCGTCTTGCTCGGGTCGACCATTGGCGCCTTGATCAGTGTCGTGTTTTCTTCAAGCATCAAGCTGCCGCCGCAAGATGTATCGGCCGCGCGCCAGGGGCTGATCCGGACTTTTCGCGAGACCGGCAGTACTCTGCGCCAGAACAAGGCCTTCGTTAACTTCACCATCGCCCAGTTCGTCTTCCGCTCAGGGCTGGCGCTGGCCATGCCGTTGTTCCCGATCTTTTGGGTCAAGAACGTGGGCGCCACCGATGCCCAAATCAGTGCGATCAACAGCGTGCAAACCTTCGTGTTGATGGCGGCCTACTTCTTGTGGGCGCGTGTGTCGCAGCGTCGCGGCCAACGGTGGGTGCTGCTGGTCACCGCCTTTGGGCTCAGTTTCTATCCGCTGTTGACAGCGTTGACAAAGACGCCGCAACTGTTGATCCCCTGGGCGGCCTTGGCGGGCCTGTCCTCGGCCGGGGTCGATCTGGTCTTTTTCGACCTCTTGCTGAGCACGGTGCCGGCAGAGCATCAGGCCTCGTATGTCGGCATGTACCAGACAACGGTCTATATCGCTACGTTCCTCGCGCCGATGGTGGGGACGGCGCTGGCGGATGGCGTCGGCATCGTGCCTGCGCTGATCGCCGGCACGGTCTTGCGGTTAGCCGGCGCAGGGATGATGGCGCGGTTGGGGGTGGGGCGTTGAAACGTAGGGATGGGCATTCCCAGGCGCCTCCTCGGTGGAGGTGGACAATCCATCGGATGGGATGCTGCGGTTCACGGCGAGTTTGGGAAGGAATGCCTCGCCCTTACTGTGGTGACAGCACAAACACCGCGGTCGTTGAGAACAGGTTCGTGAAGCGGATGATGCGCACCTGCCGGCCGTTGGAGAGATAGGCCTGGCGAGTGATGGCGATATGCGCCTGCCGGCAAAAACGAGCGAAGTCGGTGACGGTGAACGCCTGCCAGCGCGGGGCCTCATGCCACGGCTGGGGCAGATCTGGCGCCAATGGGATGCGGCCCGTGACCAGCAGCTCCAGCCGGCAGCGCCAATGCCCCCAATTCGGGAAGCTCACGATCGCGTGTTGCCCCACCCGTAACATCTCCCGCAGGATCATGCCCGGATCATCCAGGTACGGCAGCGTTTGCGCCAGTACAACGTAATCGAAGCTGTGGTCCGGGTAATCGCCGAGCCCTTCTTGCAGGTTCCCCTGCCGCACGCTGAGGCCGCGGCGAACGCCCGCCAGCACACCCGCCTCGCTCAATTCGATGCCGCGGCCCTTGGCCCCCTTGGCCTGCACCAGGAAGTCCAACAGCGCGCCGTCGCCGCACCCCAGGTCAAGCACGCGGCTGCCGGCGGGGATGAAGTCTGCAATGAGGCGTAAGTCAGATCGGAGCTCAGTCATATTCCTTCCTCGCGCGCCAGCCGGGCCATGAAGCTGCCCAATAACCTGTTCATCGTATACACCTCCACCAGGAAGGCATCGTGGCCCGCGCTGCTCTCGATGTCCAGGTAGGAGACGTCCGCCCCGGCCGCGGTCAACGCGCTGACGATCTCCCGGCTCTGGTGCGTCGGGTAGAGCCAGTCGCTCGTGAAGCTTACGACCAGGAACTTGACTTCGCGGGCATTGGCGAAGGCCGCGGCCAGCGAGTGGTCCGGCGCACCGCTGCCCGGCGTCGAACTCTGGCCCAGGTCGAAGTAATCCATCGCCTTGGTGATGTAGAGGTAGCTGTTGGCGTCGAAACGCTGCGTGAAGCTGAGCCCCTGATGCAGCAGATAGCTCTCGACCTGAAACTCGGTGCGGAACTGGTAGCCGCACTGCTCCCGGCCCTGCAAGCGGCGGCCGAACTTGCGGTGCATCGCCTCTTCGCTCAGATAGGTGATGTGCGCGATCATGCGCGCCACTGCCAGGCCGGCGTCCGGCCGGCGGTCCCCCAGATAGTAGTTTCCGCCCTGCCAGGCCGGGTCAGCGTAGATGGCCTGCCGGCCCACTTCACTGAGCGCGATCTGCATCGCGTTGCTGCGCGCGGTCGTCGCCAACGGTATTGCAGCCCGGATGCGCCTCGGGTGGTGTGCCGCCCATTCCAGCACCTGCATCCCGCCCATCGAGCCGCCCACCACGCACAGCAGCCGTTCGATCCCCAGGTGATCGATCAAGCGTTCTTGGGCGCGCACCATGTCACCGATCGTGACGACCGGAAAGGCCAACCCATACGGCTTCCCGGTCGCCGGATAGATGCTGGCGGGCCCGGTGGAGCCGTAGCAACTGCCGATCACGTTGCTGCAGATCACGAAAAAGCGATTCGTGTCGAACGCCTTGCCCGGCCCGATGGCGCTGTCCCACCAGCCGGGCCTCGCGTCCTCTGCGTCGCGATACCCCGCTGCGTGCGCGCCGCCGCTCAACGCATGCAGAACAAGGATGGCGTTGGAGCGGTCGGCGTTGAGCCGGCCATAGGTCTGATAAGCCAGGGTAACCGGCCCCAACAACGCGCCGCTCTCCAGTGCGAATGAGGCGTCCTCGGCGAATGTGAAGTGCTGTGTCTCGACAATGCCGACCGAGTCGGGGGGGAGAGAGTCTGTACTCATGAAACCTCCGCGATTTACTGCGTACCACATACTGCGTACTGCATACACCGTTCTGAATTCCGCCCCGCGGCAACACGCAGTGCGCACCACGCACCACGCAGCACGCAATACGCAGTACGCAATACGTCCCCGCCTCACCCCCCATCCAACGCCTGCCCCAAGTCCCATACAATATCCTCGATATTCCCCTTGGTGGGATTCATGATGCGCGTATAGATGTTGCCGGTCTCTTTCTGCGCGAACAGGTTGGCGGCATGCTCGGTGTCGCGAAACTGATAACTGGTCGTCTGGTAGATCGGCACCGCGCGGCTGCCGGTGGCCGGGTCGGACTGCTGCCCCGCGTGAAGCTGGCGGGTGCTGAAACCGAAGGTGCGGGGCATGGGCTGAGCCTCCTTTCAACTCAAACAAAAAACCCTCTCATCCGGGAGGACGAGAGGGTGCACGATCGCTTAACGACAGCCCCGATTGCGCCTTTCTGAGGACACAAGGGGGATCAAGCAGGGGCAACGCTGCACCTTCCTCTCATCTTCCAGATGGTCTCTGCCGGAATTGGCACCATACTAACGTTGGTTGCCGAGGCTTCACAGGGCCGGTCCCTCTGCCTCTCTGGATAAGAGTGTAGGCTATTCGATTGTGGGGGCGACTATAACAGGGGGTTGGGCAAATGTCAAATCATTACTTGACCCGCCACAATCTGATTGTTCCATCCGAGCTGCCGGCGGCGACGAAGGCGCCGGACGGCGCATACGCAGTGCTCTGCACGGCAACCTCGCGCGATTCGATCACGCGCAACTGCCGGCCGGTTGCTGCGCCCCACAGCCGCAGGGTGCCATCGCGGCTGCCGGAGATCAGGTACTGCCCGTCCGGCGAAAAGGCGACGCCGGTGACCCAGTCGGTGTGCAGGCTGAGCTTTCGGATGTGACGTCCGCTGGTCGCGTCCCAGATCTCCACCGTTCGGTTGGTGCCGGCCGAGGCTAACAGTGCGTCATCCGGCGAAAACGCCAGGTCCAGCACGGAGTCGGGGTGTTGCACCGTAAAGAGCACCGTCCGCGTGGTTAAATCCCAGCCTCGTATGTCGCCTGCCCGGCACGCGGCCGCGAGGCGAGCCACATGCGGTGAGAACGCGACCGCGCGCACCACGGAATCGGTCTGGCATAACTGCGGCAGCTCCCGCCCCGAAGCCACATCCCATAACTTCAGCGTACCGTCTTCGCCGCCCGAGGCGAGCGTCCGGCCATCTGGCGAAAAACTCACCCCATACACGGCGCCGCTGTGCCCGAGAAGTTTCTGCCTGGGCTGGCCATCCGGCACGCTCCACAACGTGATGCCATCGTGGCCCCCCGTGGCCAACAGATCGCCCGCCGGGGAAAAGGCCACGCCGCACACCTGTGCCTTGTCTTCTTCCAGTGACCGGACGAGCTGTAGGGTGCTGGCATCCCACAGTCCGATGGAGCCGTCGATGGCCCCGGAGGCGAGCCATCTGCCGTCTGCGGAGTAGGTCAGGCCGCAGACGCTTTGCAGGTGAAAACGCAGGACGCGGGGCTGGAAATCAGCCGAGAGGCTGAATCGGGGCTGACCGGCCACCTGCCACTTGCTGCCGGCCAATTGCAGCTTAACGCTGCCTTCATACCCGAGCGGCGGCGCGTCTGTGCTTTCCTGGCAGAAAAACCCCGCATACACCGTCGCAGCCGTGCCATCGTTGTTCAGCACGGTGTAGGTAAAGTCGGTGCAGGCCAGTGCGTGTTCTTGACTCCACTCCTTCACCGCAGCCTCTGCGGCCGCGACGAGTGGCGCATCAGGGTCTGTGGCTTTGAACCAGCGCGGCCAATCAGCCACACACCCGGCCAATAGGCAGACGACGGCGGCCAGCACTGTCCACTGCAATGCCCTGCGAGCCATTCGGTCACCTCGTTTTTCGACGTGTGCATCCTAAGTGCTTTACGCATCGCAACGTGCTTTGTGGTTCGTTCTCAACTTAAATCATAGTCCAGCTTTTCACAAATACCTATGATTTAGATCAGGAACCCCAGCGTTCGATTCTGTAAAGGGCTCAGCTTTCAAACGAGGCCGCTTGAAGCCTGGCTTCCAGTGCGCCACCGACGATGAGTTTGGGGTTCCCCGGCCTGCTCTTACCACGAGAGGCGTTCTGTGCTACAATGGCGTTGGTGATCACAGCATTATTCCCGGCGTCTGAGACCGGGTTCATTGAGGATATCGCTGATGCAGAGCAGCCAGAACCTTCCTATCCAGGCATCTGACCTGGTCCACACAGCCCAACCGCGCACCACCACACAAGTGAAATTCGCTGATGGTCGCATCTATGAGGCGCCGACGGGCACTGAGCTGCGTCATTTCATTGACGCGGCCGGCGCGGCGCGGGCGTGGCGTTACCCCGTCGTTGCGGCGTTGATTGACGACAAGCTGCGCGAGCTGACCTGCCCGATCGACCGTGATGTCGAAGTCACGCCGCTGGGGATGGATGATCGCGATGGCAGCCGCATCTACCGCCGGTCACTGACGTTGCTGTTGGTCGTGGCCGTGCACGAGCTCTTCCCGGAGGCGCGTGTGCACGTGGACCACTCCGTGACGTTCGGAGGCTACTACTGCGAAGTCCAGGGCCGGGACCCGCTGACCCCCGCGGAGTTGGCCCAGGTCGAAGCGCGTATGCGGGAGATCGTGGCTGCAGACGCGCCGATCGGCAAGCAGCGGGTGCCGGTGGCCGATGCGATAGCGCTTTTTGAAGAGCGCGGGGATGACGACAAGGTGCGCTTGCTGCAATACCGGCGCAAAGACTACCTGGTCCTTTACGAGCTGCGCGGCTTTGCGAGCTACTTCCTCGGCTATGTCGTGCCATCGACGGGGTGCCTGGGTTACTTTGCGCTGCATCACTATGCCCCCGGCTTCATCCTGCGTTTTCCCACAAGGTCGAGCCTGGAGCTGGAGCCGGTGGTGGATTATCCCAAGCTGATTGCGGTCTTTCACGAATACGGCCACACGTTGCGCCTGTTGGGCATCGAAGACGTCGGCGCGCTGAACAACAGCATCCGGGCCGGCCGCACTGAAGAGATCATCCTGGTGGCCGAAGCGCGGCACGAGCAGCGCATCGCCCGTATCGCCACCCAGATCGCCGACGAGCGCGAGCGTATCCGCCTGGTGCTGATCGCCGGGCCATCGTCATCCGGCAAGACCACCTTTTCCAAACGCTTGGCGGTCCAACTGCTGGCAAACGGCATTCGCCCCATCGCCATCGAGTTGGACAACTACTTTGTCGATCGTGAGCAAACCCCACGCGATGAACACGGCAACTACAACTTCGAGGTGTTAGAGGCGCTCGACCTGGCGCTGTTCAATGAGCACCTGGTGCGGCTGATGGCCGGCGAAGAAGTTCAGTTGCCCAAGTTCAATTTTCAGGCCGGCAAGCGCGAGCCAGGCGTCACCATCCAGCTCAGTCCTGACCAGATCCTGTTAGTGGAAGGCATTCACGGGCTGAACCCGCGGCTGGTGCCCAGCATCCCGCCGGAACGTCTTTTCCGTGTCTACATTTCCGCGCTGACCCAACTCAACATCGACCGCTACAATCGCGTCCCCACCACCGACAACCGCTTGATCCGCCGCATCGTGCGCGACGCGCGCACGCGCGGCTATACCGCGGCGGACACCATCGGCCGCTGGGAGAGCGTTCATCGCGGCGAGCGCGACTTCATCTTCCCCTACCAGGAGAACGCCGACGTAATGATCAACTCGGCGCTGGTCTACGAGCTGGCCGCGCTGAAACCATTGGCCGAGCCGCTCCTGCTGCAGATCGAGCCGGGCCAGCCGGGCCACCTCGAGGCCAGGCGGCTGCTGGCATTCCTGCAGTGGTTCGCCTCCATCTCCCTGGATCCGATTCCCGACAACTCGATCCTGCGTGAGTTTGTGGGAGGGAGCAACCTGGAACGTTTTGAGCCCTGGCGTCGTTGACGAATACGGAGAGGAAATCGCTTTCCCCGCTATTCCAGCACCTTCTTCAAAGCGCCGTAGGAGATAATGTTATTGACGTTCTCAACGAATCTGATGTTTTCGAGACTGCTGCTGGCCAACGCGTTGCGCAGAATAATGGGCATCAGATCCTGATCCATGGCACCGCGGCAGGTGGACAGCACACAATACTCGGCGCAGAAACCTGTGATGATGACGGTGTCAACTCCAAGGCGTTGCAACTCGTCGGCCAGCGGCGTCCGGTTGAAGGCGTTGCTGTAGGTTTTGGTGATGTGCAAGTCCGAGTCGAGGATCTCCAACTCGTCAGGCAGCGCAAACCCGTCGGCGCTGGGTGTGAGTTGGTCCTCGGCATCCATATGTTGGATGGCGATGACGGGGAGCTGTTTGTTCCTGAACAGCGCAATGGCCGCGTTGATATATTCGATCGCGTCCTTAAGGGATTTGGCTGTTTGCGGATCGATTTCGAAAAAGGCTTTTTGGACGTCGATAACCAACAGAGCCGGTTTCATTCCAGAGACCTCCAGTTCAGCATAGAAATTGGCATCTCTTCAGATGATAGTCCCAAATCGGCCGTGGGTCAAACCTGCGGCTGTAACCCAGCCCTGCAACGAAAGGAAGATTGAAATGCAACCTCGACTGTCCGTTTTGGCCCTGATCCTGATAGTGCTGCTGGTCGTCGCCGCAGGCGGTGCGCCAGTTGCCGCCCAATCCATCACTTCCACTGATCGCGCGGCGCCCCGCCTCATCACGGTGTCCGGCGAGGCCCAGGTGAACGTGGTCCCGGATGAGGTCACCCTGACCCTGGGTGTGGAGACCTCCGACAAGCAGTTGCGCACGGCCAGGCGCCTGAACGACGAACGCGTCAAGGAGGTGATCGCGGCGGCCGGGAAGCGCGGCGTCGCAGCCAAAGACATCCAGACCGATCACATCGGCATCGAACCGCGCTATCGCGACAGCTACGAACAGCGCGACTTCATCGGCTACTTCGTACGCCAGACCATCGTGATTACCTTGAGCGATGTCTCCCTGTTCGAGGACCTGTTGACGGACGTGTTGGATGCCGGCGCGAACTACGTACACGGGATCGAGTTCCGCACCACGGAACTGCGCAAGTACAAGGACGAGGCGCGCGCCCTGGCCATTCAGGCCGCGCAGGAGAAGGCAGCGGCCCTGGCCGGGGAGCTCGACCAGGGTATCGGCAAGCCGCATGAGATTCGCGAGGAGCAAAGCAGCTCATGGTCCGGCTACAACGCGTGGTGGGGCGGCAGCGGCTATAGCATGACGCAGAACGTCATCCAGAACGCAGGCGACGTCCCCGCCGCGATCGAGGGTGCGCTCGCTCCGGGGCAGATCAGCGTCATCGCCCGGGTTACCGTCAGCTTCGAGTTGGAGTAGCACCCTATTAAAAACAACCCCCTCATCTGACCGTTCGTTGCGTGCAGCGAACGACCAGATGAGGGGGCCGGGGAGTTCGGTTTACGCCTCTACCGGCACTGTCTCCAACTCGTGCTCCTTCGGGAACACCGGCAGCAGCTTGGACAACACGGCGAAGGCTGCCCCGCCGAAGGTGAACAGCGCCAGGGTCACCGCGATCTCCATCACCGATGGGATGTAGATCGGCCCGGTGTAGGACCACAGCCCGAAGACGCTGACGTTCAACCGGTTCAAGATGCCTCCCGCCACCACCACGGCGCCGATGGCGAACAAGGCGTTCTTGTTCTCGCGGATTTTGGGCTGCATCATCAGGATGGCCGGTACGATCGCGCCCAGGCCTACCTCGACCCAGAAGAGCATGGTTTGCAGCGTCGGCTGCGTCAGCAGTGCGGCCTGGCCGCGCGCTACCACATCAATCAGCTTGATAATCGCATAGAAACCCAACCAGTAGCCATTGAACTTCGCAAGGCTGGAGAGCAGGTCCTGCTCCAGCCCGCGCTTGAATCCGCGCGAGCTCAGATTCGATTCAACGGTCACCATGCTCAGGCCGACGCCGATGGCGGAGATCCAGAAGAGGACCGGGATCCACGGGGTGTACCAGAGCGGGTTCAGTTTATTGTGTTCGGTCAGCCACATCGAGCCCAACGACGACTGGTGCATGGTCGAGAGCAGGATGCCGACGATTACCAGTGGCAGGGTGATCTTGTGGAAGAACAGCCATGCCCGCCGCCAGCGTAAGCGTTCAAACAGCGCCGGCAAGAATTCGAGCGCCAGCACGGTGGTGTAGCACAGCACGCACATGGCGATTTCCCACAGCATCGAGTGGATGTTGGGCATGTAAACCGGCTTGGCCAACATGATGTTGTAGGGCCGGCCGACGTCGACCAGCAACGCCACGATCAGCAGCGCGTACCCCAGGAAAGCGGTGAGAATCGTCGAGCGCAGAATGGGGCGGTAACGTTCCAACCCGAAGACGTACACCAGCCCGGCCAGCACGAATGCACCACCGCCCAGCATGGCCCCTGCCATCACATCGAACCCGATCCACAACCCCAGTGGGAACTCATCGCTCAGGTTGGTCACCGCGCCGATGCCGTTGGTGAAGCGCAACACGAGCGCAATGGCGGCCACCGCCCAGCAAGACAACATCAGGCCGACCCCGGTCACGAATTTCGGCGACCAGTTCATCTTCAGGCCGGCAAATCTCTGCAAGATGGTATAGCCGATCCCAATCACGAAGAGTAACGGTACGGCGATGCGCAATATGAACAACGCGGCAAGCATCAAGATGTCTTGAAACATGGTGATCTCCTTTACTCCTCGCGTTCCCACGGGGGGACGTCGTGGTTGTGATCATGGCCGTTGCGGCGCCGGGTGACGATCGAGGCGCCGGTCAGTGCTACCGCCAGGCTGCCGACTACAACCGGCAGCTTGGACATGACATCCCAGGTGTAGGCTGGTATCGCCCGCGTGCTCACATCGGTGCGGAAACCCAGCATGGCAAACGGCACATCTGAGATGTAGAGCTTCGCCGTGCCGCCGGCCTCCTGCTCGCCGTAGACATGATTCACGTAGAACGCAGGATGAGCGGCGATGCGAGCATGCGCTTCAGCCAGCAGCTCCTCACGCCGTCCGAACTTCAAGGCTCCGGACGGACAGTTGGCCACACAGGCGGGCAACTGACCCTTTTGCTGGCGCTCGTAGCAGAACATGCACTTGCGGATCTCAGGCGTCAGGCCGTTCTCCCACTCGAAGGCCGGCACGCCGAACGGGCAGCTTGCCATGCAGTAACGACAGCCCAGGCAGCGGTCGGCCCGATAGGTGATGGGGCCTTCGGGCGACTGGTGGAGGGCAGCCACCGGACACGCCCCGGCGCACGCGGCATCGAGGCAGTGCATGCACTGGCGTTTGACCCAACGCGTCTTGCGTTCCTCCAGGTCAACCCGCTGCAGATAGGTGAAGTTCTGCGCGTTCAGGCTGCCCATTTGGTCGGTTGTCGGGTGCAGGCCGTTCGCTTCGGCGCACGAGCGCTGGCAGTTGCCGCACCCTACGCACCGGCTGATGTCGATCAGCATAGCAGGCACGGTGGCAGGATCTACCCCTGAGGAAGCCCCGGCATGCTTGGTCGACTGAGATACCAGGGCCGCGCCGCCGGCGGTGACTGCGGAAAGCTTCAGGAATTGCCGTCGAGAGAGCGCCTTCTGCGTCATTCGGACTTCCTCCTGCTCAGCAAGGCCGTGACGCCGATCCCCACCAACAACCCCAAGGCGCCGCCGACGCCCAAGCTGAGTCCCATGCTGACCACAGCGATATTGCGCAGGTCGGTAATACGCTTTTCGGTGTCGTTCAATTGCAGTTCGAGTTCGTTCACCCGCTGGCTCTGCTGTTCGGTCGCCAGCGTTGCCGGTGAGGCGATCGCCGCGCCAGTGACACTTGCCGATTGGCTGGCTGATCCGGTTTGGCCGCCTGATTGACCTGATTGACTCGAACCGGTGCTCTTGTGCGCGGCGCCCGTATGGCACCGCGTGCACACATCCGAGGCCACCGCAAAGGAGTGGTTGCTCAGCGGTGCTTTGGCGCCCTCGGTGAGGTTAGCCGCATCTATCATCTGTTCCGACATGTGGCAGCTTGTGCAATCTACGCCGCTGATGCCGTGAACCGAGTGTGCGGCTTCGGTCTGCTCGTCGGTGTGGCAGGCCGAGCAAAGTTTCTCGACTGAGCCCAGGCGCAGCCCCTGCGTGTGAGCCTGATGGCAGTCATAGCAGTCGATCTTGGCTTCCGCGTGCTGGCTGCTTTCCCACTGAGCAAACTCCGGCGCGTGGCACGTGCGGCAGGTTGTCGACTCCATCGGCAGTTCCATCGTCTCGGCCTTGGGATGGCCTTCCTTATATTTGCCGTGGCAGGCCTCGCAGGTTACGCCCGCGGGGAGGGACCCGCTGACGTCTCCGGCGGCAGAGGCATGAGGCGAGCCTTGCCACGCGGTATGCTCTTCGGGATGGCAGCCCTGGCAGGGCAGCTCCTGTTCCTGGGGCTGGGGTGCCAGGGTCTGCGCCTCAGCGGCAGGCGCCGCCTGTGAGGTGCTTGTCAAGACCAACGCCGCCAGCAAGATGACGGCAGTTGGCAACACAATCCACCAGTTCTTCGGTGTAGATCGTCGGGCGTGCAGCATTGTTCCTCCGGTGGCTGGGATGATTTCGGACCTACATGATGGGGTGGCGCTGGAAAATATCGCAGGCAACACATTCATCCGGGATTTTGCCCTCAGCGTCGAGCCGCGTCTGCCAGCAGGGCTTGCCGGCGTTTTGCGGTGCGGAGCAGAGAGGCTTGCCGTTGCTGGCAGATCGCTTCGCATTCCGGCCGGAGTCGGCGACAGGCGCCATCATGCCGGGTTGTGCCACCTGCTGGCGCTGATCGCGGATCGTAGCCGGCGGGATGATGAAGGGCATCTGAGGCGCCTCGGTGGGCTTGCGGGCGGGCATTGCCGGCTGTTCCGCAGGCCTGGGTGCTTCCGGTTGGACAGCCGGTTGCTCGGCCGCCCGTTTGGCTGCATACTCGCGCGCCTCTGCTTCCCAGCGCTTGTCCAGTCGCTTCAGCAAGTAGCCGGCCCCGACCACGACCAGAGCAGGAACGCCAAAGCGCAGAAAAACCATCCCCAGAAAAACCAGAAAGTCGGTGAAGCTAAGCATATCACACCTCCATAAGGATGCACTTCTGTAACTTCTGGTTGTAGTCTAGCAGATAGGAGGTCAGGGGGGAATCGGGCAGAAGTCCCATCTTTGGCATGGGGTGGTTTTCCCAGTAACAACAAACCAGGTTTCTCGCAGAAACCTGGTTTGGCGTTACTGAAACCCGGTTGTCGTCAGGAGATCTCGATCAGGCCCTTCTCGATAGCATAGCGCACCAGATCAACTCGGCTGTGCAGGTTGAGTTTGGCCATGATGTTTTCGCGGTGCCGGTTCACGGTTTTGATGCTGATGACCAGCGCAGCCGCGATTTCCTGGTTGGTGCGGCCTTCGGCAATCAGGGTCAGCACCTCGCGTTCACGATCGGTCAACTCCTCAAGGCGCCGCGCGCCTGGGCTGACGCCTTCACGCTTTTCCAGGAAATCGTTGACCAGCAGCCGGGCCACCGATGGGAACAGGAACATGCCGCCCGCATTCACGGCATGGATCGCCGAGATCAAGTCGTTGGGCGCGGCGCGTTTGGGCACATAACCGGAGGCGCCGGCGGCCAGCATCTCGAAGAAGTATTGATCATCTTCATGCATGGTGAGGGCCAGCACGGCGATGTCGGGACAGGACTGCTTGATGCGCCGGGTGGCTTCGATGCCGTTCATGTCGGGCATCGAGATGTCCATCAGCACGACGTCTGGACGCAGCTCCTGGGCCAGGGCGACACCGCTTGCGCCGTTTTCCGCCTCGCCGACGATCAGCAGCTCGGGATCTGCCCCCAATAGCATGCGCAGGCCCGCACGCACCACCATGTGGTCATCGACAAGAACGATTCGGATCGGATTCATTCGCAGACTCCAAGGCAGGCCCGGCTCTGTGCCGCTTGCACGCGGCGTGCCAGGTCCCAGCCCTACGTTGGCTTGAACGGAAGCTCGATGATGACGCGCGTGCCCTGACCGGGACGCGATTCGATGGTGCATCTGCCGCCCACCAACGCCACGCGCTCACGCATGCCAACCAGGCCCAATCCGGTGCCATCTGCATGCGGAGCAGGCGCGGCGGTATCGAAGCCGGCGCCGTTATCACTGATTTCCAGGCGCACATTGTCGTTGACCACACTCAAGTTGAGAGTCACCCGAGTGGCGCGAGCGTGTCGGGCGGCATTGGTAAGCGCCTCCTGCGCAGCTCGAAACAGCACCGTCTCGTATTGAGTTGGCAGACGCCCCCAGCCTCGCTCGGCCACCAAACTCACTTCGATTTTCGGATGGCGAGCCTGATACTGGCTCACATACCACCGCAACGCCGGCGCCAGCCCCAAATCGTCCAATTGCGCCGGCCGCAGACCAGTCATGATATTGCGCAGCTCGGTGATGGCTTGATCACTGAGGTCGCGCAGGTCGCGCACAAGGCCGGCGGTCCGTTGCGGATCGCTGATGATTTGTTGTTCTATCGCCGCCAGGCCCATCGCCAGGGCAGTGAGCTTTTGACCCGTCTCGTCGTGCAATTCGCGGGCGATGCGTTGGCGTTCCCCCTCCTGCGCATTCACCAGTTGGCGCACCAGCCTTTCAAGTTGCACTTCACGGTCTTGCAGCGTGTGCGCAGTCGCCTGGAGCTGGATGTTGAGCGCCTCCACATCGTTGGCGCGGCGCTGCTGGGCTTCGAGGGCCGCGGCCTGGGCTTCGATGCGGGCCTTGTTGGCCTTCGCCAACCGCAGCCGGCTCTCTAGCTCGAACGCACGCAGCGCACTGCCTACGGTGAACGTGATCGCGATCGCTGCCAGGCTGCGCAGGAGTTGCACCGGGAACCCGAATGTGCGCAGAAAGAATACTGTGTTGATAGTCTGCGAAGGAAAGATCAGGCTTGGGCGGGTGAAGAATTGACTGAATACACCGTAAATGATGAACGCCAACGCGCCCCATAGCAGCGCCTGGCCGTATTGTGACATCCCGCGCGCGTGGAAATCGCGACGCTCCCGCAGAAGCGCCCAGGCCGCCAATGCCGAACCCGGAATGGCCAGGCTGTAGCGCGCCAGCACATCGGCTGCCACCAGCAGATCAGGCAGTTCAGGTTGATAGCGCCAGTAGACCACCCCAACCGCCACCAGCCACAAGCCGGCCATCGTCGCCACCTGGACCCGGCTGAGCCACGGTGTCTTGTCATAGTCGGTCAGCAGGCGCGTGCCGAAATCCAACAGCAGCACAAATGACAGCAACAACAGGCCGATACGTATCAGCTCTTCGACTGGGCCGGCGGTTTGTCCCCGGGTGTGCGCGGCGAAGATTTGAAACATCTCAAACCATTCGTGGGTTCCGTGGGTCAACCCGAACCAGGCCAGAGGACCCAACGCACGCGCAAACCGAAACTCCGACGTCCGCCCCGACTCCAGGAGCACCACCAGCCCCAGGGCAAAGAACGCCAAGCCATAGAAGAAGTATACGTAGACGATGTTTTGGGTGAAGAACGCTGAAATGGCGTCCACCAGAGAATCTACCTGACCTTTAGCTCCAGCCGCCCCTCGACGATGCGGACTTCTTCGATGTACCACTGGCTGGCGTATTGGGCCAACGCCTGATTGGCCAGCGTCGGAATCATCGCCGTCACCAAGCCGCGCGGCGAGATGGATTCCGTTTCCAGACGCAATTGGCCTGCGTTGGCCATCAGGCGTCCGACCAGCGAAAGGTTATTGACCTTGATCGCGCCGTAGGCGATCTTGGTCGCGCTGATGATCAGTTTGCCGTCGGCGAAGTCGACTTTCAGGTTTTCCGCCGATGCACCTCCTTGGTTGGCGACGCCTGATGCGATGGCCTTCTGTATGTCGCTTTCAGTGATGACCACCAGTTGAGGATTCGAGTTGGGTGTTGGGCTAGGCATAGCGTTGGGCTCCTGTGTGTCAGATGGCACGGCGGTCGGTTGGACCGCCGGCGTTGAGGTAGGCCGCATCGGTTGGGTCGCGACCGGCAGCGCCGAAGTGGGCAGGATATTGGCAGGGCGGGTGGCCGTCATGAGTGGGCCGCTTACCGGGGCAGGCGTCCAGATGCCGACCGACTCCTGGGTCATCAGCTTGCGCGCGCACGAACCTCCGATGAGCAGCACCATGAAAAAGGCTGCCAGGACGAATATCAAAAGCTTAGTTTTCACAGGGTCGGCAGGTCCTTCCAATGGACGAAGTATAGCACGGGACATGCCCCATGCCAACTCACACACCGTCATAACAGCCGCACGATTTCCTCTTGCAGCGGCAGGGTTGTGACCTCAAGTTCGTTTTCACTGACGTAGCAGTCGATCTCGAGCCGCACGCCGAAGCCTTCGTCCGGCAAATAGATGCCCGGCTCGATGGAGAACCCCACGCCCGGGATCAATCGGCGCCGATCTTGGGTCTCGAGGTTGTCGATGTTGACTCCGTTGCCGTGGTCACTGGCGCCGATGGAATGTCCGGTCCGGTGGATGAAGTGCGGGCCAAAGCCGGCCTGCTCGATCACCGCCCTGCATGCGTCATCTATGGTGTAGCCGTAGACTGCCTGCCCGGTCCGAAGCCGAGACCGCGCAAACGACACCGCCGTGTCACGGGCCCGGCGGACGGCTTCAAATACCTGTTGGATGCGTGGCGGGATACCGGAGCCGGCAAAGCCTACCCAGGTGATGTCGCCGTAGATGCCGTCCGGCCCGGGCTCCTTCGCCCACAGATCGAGCAGCAGGTAATCGCCGGGACGCAGGGGCGTGTCGGCATCTCGCCGCGGCGTGAAATGCGGATCGGCTGCGTGGCCGTTGATGCCGACGATGGGCGGATGATCGGTTTCCAGCCCTCGGCCGGCAAACTGCGCCATCATGAAGTCCTGGATGCTGCACTCCGTCACGGACAACCCTGCTGCCAGCCGTTCACGCGCAAACGCGAAGGCCGCGGCCTGGACCTCTATCAGCGCCGCGCAGGCGCGGCGGTGGCTGGCCAGTTGGGCGGGCGACCAGACCGCCTCGGCCACCTGCACCAGGTCGGCCGACGTCACGACTTCGACCCCCAGACCACGGATCAGTTCCACCGTACCTGCATCCACCCGGCTGATGTAGGGGATGGCGCAGCCGGGCGAGACTTCCAGCGCCACGCGGCCGGCTCCCGCCAGCAGTGCAACCAGTCCCTCGCGCCAGGCCTGCCATGAGATGTAGGTGGCGGCGTCGGGCGCCAGATCAGCCATGCTTCCCGCTTCGATCGCGTGCAGCAGCCAGCGCGGCGCCCCCAGCGCGGGGATGAAGCAGGCCCAGCGCCGGCTCAGGAAGCGATCGGCAGGGATGCCGGCCACGCAGCGCGCGATGGGATTCAAGTCCTTGAAGTCGTATAGCAACCAGCCGTCCAATCCTTCACTGCGGATTGCGGCTTGAATTTCGGGCAGTCGATGCACGGAACGCTCCTCTTATCTCCGGGATTCCTTGCGAGATGCGTGCTGATTATACCTCAAAGACGGCAGGTTGTCTTTTCCGCCAGCGGGAGGTTATAATGCTCGCTGAAAGCGATCATCATTCTGGCAGTAAGAACAGGATAGAATCATGCGCCGCACGGGAATCCTGGCCCTCTTGGTCGTTCTGCTGCTTGGCCTGCTGCCCTCTGCAGGCGGTGTGGCCGCGGCCGGCGTCGGGACCGAGCCCACAGCGGAAATCCACCTGCGCATCGAGACGCCGGCCTACGTGCTGGATGCGGCGGGCGTGCACGTGGATGGATATGCGGCCGATGCCACCCCCGGTGCGCCTGCGCTGCCCGTTTGGTCGACGGTGGTCGAACTGCCTCTGGCCGGCGCCTGGGAGCTATCCTACACGTGGCCGGACGAGCAGGTGCTTCGGGTTGGCGCCCGGCTGCCCGCGGCGTCCGCGCCCCAGGTAACGCTGGACGGGCCATTGAGCCCGGCTGAGATTGTTGACCGGGTCAGCCAGGCTGCCTGGGCCGAGCAGCCGGACCCGGCCATCTATGCCGTGGATGCGTTCTATCCGGGCGAACCGGTGCAGGCGGGTCCCGAAGGCCGGCAGCGCGGCCGGCGGCTGCTGCCGGTGCAGGTTTTCCCGTTCCAATACAATCCCCTGACCGGCGTGCTGCACTACCATCCCGTCATCGAAGTGACGATCCGTGTGCGCGGCGCTTCATCCCTGGCCCCGGCACGCAAGAGAGAAGCGGGGCCATCCCGCGCCGCCGGCGAAGGGGGCGCGCTGCGCATCTACACGGGTCAGCGCGGCATGTATCGTTTGACATACCAGGACCTGATAGAAGCCGGTGTCACGGTCACGACCGTCGATCCGGCCAGCTTTGCCATGTCGTACCTGGATCAGCCGGTAGCCATTGAGGTCACGGGCGGCGATGACGGCCGATTCGATGCGGGTGATCTGGTGGTCTTTTATGCTGAGCCTTACCAGGGCCGCTACATGGCACGCAACGTCTACCGTCTGGCCTACGGCGGCGCAGCGGGCGAGCGCATGACGCAGCAAGCCGCAACGCCTCAAGGCTCCGAGCCGGTGATCACTGCCATCACGCAAACCCTGCACGTCGAGTATGATCGCAGCTACTACAGCACATACGAACTGCCAAGCGCTGCCGATCACTGGTTTGACAGCCCATTGTATGCCAACGCAGCCGCCCCCATCGTCACCGCCACCTACACGCTGCCGTTGGAAAGCCCGCGGGTTGTTGGGGATGTGCTGGTGCGCGCCTCATTTCATGGGGGGGCAGACCGCGGCGTCGATCCTGATCAGTCCGTGGCGATAGCGCTCAATGGCCATTCGGTCGGGCTGTTCCAATGGCAGGGCAGCACCCCCTACCTCGCCGAGGCATCTGTGCCCGCGGCGTGGCTTCATACCGCACAGAACCAACTGACCCTGACTGCGGCCCTGGCGCAACTCTCCGACCTGCCCTGGTACTGGATCTCACCCGATTGGGTTGAGGTGAGCTATCCGGCCTTATCCACTGCCAGGCTTGATCGGCTTTACATCGAAGGTCTCGGCCTCCCCCAGCCCCTCAGCCGGCGCGTCTACTTGCCGCTCATCATGGGGGGGAGCGCCGGACTGGCGGGGCTGGCGCCCAATGATGCGAGCCAGGTGCTTGTCACCGGTTTTTCGGCGGACGCGGTGCGGATCTATGATGTGCGGGAGCCGCGTGCCCCCGTGCGACTGACGTCGCCGCGTGTGACGGCCGAGGGTTCAACCTACGTCGTGCGGTTCCGCGTTTCCACCGCAAGTGCCGGCAGCTACACCCTATCGACAGATGCCGCCCTACTGGCGCCAGCGGCCGTCGAAGCGGATGCGGCGACGAACTGGCGCTCGCCCGACAATGCCGCCGACATCATCGCCATCGTCCATCGTTCCCTGTGGGATTCCATCCAGCCCCTGCTGGATCATCGCGCGGCCGAAGGGCTGCGAGTGGCCAAGGTGGATGTGCAGGACATCTACGATGAGTTCAGCGCCGGCCGCGTCGATCCGGAGGCAATTCGGACATTCCTGGCTTACGCATATAGCCAGTGGAACTTCGGCAGCGAGCCGCCCCGCTATGTTCTTCTGGTCGGCGACGGCCACTATGACTTCAAGGGGGTGGCGCGGCCCGATCTGCCAAATCTGATCCCGCCTTACCTGCTGCATATCGATCCCTATATCGGCGAGACAGCTACGGACAACCGCTACGTCAGCGTGGATGGCCCGGACGATTATCTGCCCGATATGGCCATCGGCCGCATACCGGCCAAGACCTCGACGGACGTGCAGACGGTCGTGAACAAGATCCTGGCGTACGAGACTGCCGCGCCGGAGGGTGATTGGCGCACGCGCGCCGTGTTTGTGGCCGACGATAAGGATAACAGCGCCGGCAACTTCCACAGCTACAGCGACATCACCCGGCTGAGCTTGCCCTCAGCCATCGACAGCCAGGCGATCTACTACAGGGCTGATGCGGCCACCGATACGGCCGCGGAGATGCGAACGGCCATCCGGGCAGCGTTCGACGCCCGCGCACTCTACCTGCAGTGGTTTGGCCATGCCTCGCGCCAGCGTTGGGGCTCCGTGAGTATGTTCGATATACTTGAGCCACCCAAGCTGGTCGTGAACACCGCACTGCCTTTCACGACGCATTATGCGTGTTGGTCCGGCTACTTCATCAATATTCAGAGCAGCGCAACGTATGGCAACAGCGAGCAGACGTTGGGCGAACGGCTGCTGCTGACCCCCAACCGCGGCGCTATCGCCGATTTCTCGCCCAGCGGCGAGCATATCGGCCTGGCTCTGGTAGTTTTGAATCAAGGACTTGCCGAGGCGATCTTCGAGTCACACATCACGCGGGTCGGGTTGGCGGTGGACGCGGCCAGATTGGCTGTGTTCGCGGGCGGAGGCGCCGTTGACCTGATCGATACTCAGATCCTCTTCGGCGACCCCGCCACGCAGTTGCAGCTCCCGAATCCGGGTGCGTCTGCACCGCCAACAGGAATCGGTTGGTAGGGACAAGGCCTTCAACACCTCACGGCGCTGCGGTGGGCTTGAGTTTGGGCGCGGCCGACGCCGGATTAGCCTTGCCGGGACTCGGCTGCAAGTTAGCTCGCCAAATCCCGTCTGCTCCCAGGCCGTAGCTGCTGTCCGGCTTCAGGACACCGTAGCGCACCGTATCCACCAGTTTGCCCGCTGCGTCGTACAGATTCACCAGCCCGCCCGTATCGTCCATGGCCAGCCTGGTCTGCCGATCGAAGAATACCAGGAAGCCTCCGGCCGGCAGCGTTGTGCGCTGCGGAAGGCGGAAAGTGCGCCTGGCGCCGCGGCCGCCGTTGACCTCCAGCGTCCAGCCGCTGACGTCAACCATCTGACGGGTGGGATTCGCGATCTCGATCCACTCATCTTGCGTGGTCACCCGTTTGTTTCCGTCCCAGTCCACCCTGCCGGGGACTGGCAGCAGCTCATTCAGCCTCACGCCTGTCCGACTGCCAGGCGTGATTTGGGCAGTTGGCAGCGGCGCTGGAGTTGCCGTCTGAGGCATCGGGATCGGCAGGGGGGGCGTGAGCTTTTTGCCTGGCGTCGGCAGTCCGGGCCTGGGGTTAGGTCCAGGCAGGGCGGACACCCGCTCCCACCAGAAGCTGACGAATGCCCGGCCGGTGTGCTCGTAGTATTCCACCACCACCCGGTGCGTGCCTGCCAGCTCCAGGACGGCCGAATAGGGTTCCATGGTGCTGCTGTCGTGCCACTCATCGATCAGAAGCTGGTCATCCACCCATAAACGCGCACCATCATCCACCGTCACATAAAAGCGGTAAATCCCCGGCGCGAAGTTCAGCGCGCGCGTCCAGCGGGCCGAGAAACCATTGGCGGGAACGCCGGAGGCCGGTGAGACCGAACCCCAACTGAAGTCGACGCCCCAGTCATCGCGCACCAGCACCGGCTGGCCGCTCAAACCCAGGTTAGCGTAGTACTCACCGCGCCAGTGGGTGATGACCACCGGCGTTGCGGTGGGCTGGGGCGTTGCCGTCGGCGGCGCCGGGGTCTTTGTGGGCGTGGAAGTGGCTGTGGGCGGAACGCGTGTGGAGGTGGGCGGCACCCTGGTCGCAGTCGCCGGCAAACTTGTAGCCGTGAGCGCAGCCTCGGTTGCCGTGGGCGTCGGTGACGCCGCAACCGGCAGGCCGGTCGCCGTCAGGGTGGGCAGCGCCGCTCCGGCCAAAGTGAATTGCGCCGAGGCGCGCACGCCCTGTGTGGGGTCTGAAGCGACGATTGAGATGCGCGGCAGGACCGACCAGCGTGGGTCGTTAGGGTACGTGAATTTCACCGAGAATTCACCCGCCTCGGAAACGATGGCCGATGCCTGGTCCAGCCCTGGCGTCGCCCCGGTTTCCGGATCTTCCAACCGGACAAAAACCGTATCACCCGGCTGCCAGCCGCGACCGGTCACGGTGATGCGCGAGCCTGGCCCACCCTGAGTCGGTGCGATCTCGATGGCGGCCGCGGCGGCGGTCGTTGGCAGGGCGCTGACGGGCGTCCCTCGGTCGGCCTGCACCGGTATGAGCCGCGGGAAGCTGCAGGCAGCGGCAATAAGCCCGACGCTGATCATGACACTGATCAGGAGTGCGACCGTCAGGACCCTGTCTGAGCGGGCGCCGAGAAAAGAATGAGTCCTTTGCGTATCCATACAGTCCCTCCGCATGACACGGCGAGCAGCGACGGTATCGGCGTCATCCGGGTCATTTGTCTATTAAGACGTCAGACTGTGCAAGGAGTTCCGTGGGCAAACCCATGTACCGCAATCCGCCGGATTGCGCCCCGCCCCAAGCCAGCGGCTTGGGTTACTTGTAACGCAATCCGCTGGCTTGCGTCCCGCCCCAAGCCAGCGGCTTAGGTTACACGTGCCGCAATCCGCTGGATTGCGTCCCGCCCCAAGCCAGCGGCTTGGGTTACTTGTAACGCAATCCGCTGGATTGCGTCCCGCCCCAAGCCAGCGGCTTAGGTTACACGTGCCGCAATCCGCTGGATTGCGTCCCGCCCCAAGCCAGCGGCTTAGG
>CAYYTK010000034.1:0-59673 GCA_964474695.1 uncultured Anaerolineales bacterium | reverse complement strand
GAGTTGCGTAACCCGCGGATCCCGGCGTTTCAGCCGGTGTAAGCGAAAGTCCTGCAACCAAACGGAGTAAAACTATGCCACCCATCATCCAAGTCCACAACCTGCGCAAGACCTACGGCAGCGTCGTCGCGGCGGACGATATCAGCTTCCAGGCGCATTCCGGCGAGATCTTTGGGCTGCTGGGGCCGAACGGCGCGGGCAAGACCACCACACTGGAGTGCCTGGAAGGGATCCGCCAGCCTGATCGGGGCGACCTGGCTGTCCTCGGCGTGGACCCGACCCGCCAGCCGCGCAAGCTGCGCCAGTTGATCGGCGTGCAGCTCCAGACCGGCGGCCTGCCGGATGCGATGACGGTGGACGAGGCGATGCGCTTCTTCACCGCATATCACGAGGTCGCGCCGCGGCGCGATCTACTGGTGCGGATGGGGCTGGGCGACAAGCTGCGGGCGCAATACAGCCAGCTCTCCATCGGGCTGCGCCGCCGCCTGGCGCTGGCGCTGGCGATCGCCCACGACCCGCCCGTTGTGATCCTGGATGAACCGACCGCGGGGCTGGACGTGGCCTCGCGCACGGAGTTGCACGCGCTCATGGCCGAGCTGCGCGCGGGTGGCACAGCCATCCTGCTTGCCACCCACGACATGGCCGAGGCGGAGAAGCTGGCTGACCGCGTTGCGATCCTGCTGTCCGGCCGGGTCGTCGCGGCCGGCTCGCCGCGCGAGCTGACCGCGACCGGCGCTGGCCTGACGAAGGTCTCCGTCCGCTCCGAAGAAGCGCTGCTCCTGGCTGAGGACGGCCGTTTCCCGGCCGTGCAGCAGCGGCTGGTCAAGGAGGATTATGCCATCTACTTCAGCACGGACCCCGGCCCGACGGTGACCGCGATCCTGGACTATCTTCGAGATCACGACGACCGGCTGATCGACCTGCGCGTCGAGCGTCCCTCGCTGGAGGAGCGGTTCCTGGAGATCACAGGGGTCAGCACGCCTCGGGGCGCCGGCCCCATAGGAGGACCCCAATGAACGCTTACCTGACTCACTTCGCCTTCGAGTTCAAGAGCGGCTTGCGCAACGCCACCCTGTTGATGATGAACTACCTGTTTCCGCTGGGCTTCTACGTCCTGATGGGGCTGGTGATGACGCAGGTGAACCCCGCGTTTCATGAGACCATGATCCCGGCGCTGGTCATCTTCATCGCGCTGGCAAGCACGGTGCTGGGTTTACCTTCGCCCCTGGTGGAGCAGCGCGAAGCGGGCATCTTCCGCACCTACAAGATCAACGGCGTGCCCGCGCCGGCCATCCTGATCATCCCGGCTTTGAGCACCATGTTCCACGCCGTGATCGCGACAGGTATCATGACCGCCACGGCCGGGCCGCTGTTCGGCGCCAGCCTGCCGACCGACTGGGGCATGTTCATCGTGGTCAGCCTGCTCACCATCGCTGCGTTTGCCAGCCTGGGCGCGCTGATCGGAGTGGCCTCAGCCAACTCGCGCGCCACGGTGCTCTGGTCGCAGCTCATCTTCCTGCCTGCGATGCTCATCGGTGGGCTGATGCTGCCGCTCAGCCTCATCCCGAAAGCGATGCGCCCCATCTCAGCGCTGCTGCCGCCCGCGCATGCCATGCAGGCGCTCGTCGGGCTGGCCTATGGGCAGGAGACCGTATTGAACCCCACCGCCTCGGCTGCGATTCTGCTGGCGACCGCGCTCCTGGGGTTCGGGCTGGCGATCTACCTCTTCGACTGGGATCGCGTCAACCGGGCGCGCCGCGGGCACCCGGCGATGGCGCTGCTCGTGTTGGCGCCCTACGTTGTGGGACTGTTCCTTGGTTAACCCATACGGAAAGACAGGAGGACTACCGTGAAGTACCGCGTTCATCGCTTCGAGATCAAAATGACGGCAGACCAGGCGAAACTCGAACAATTCCTGAACAGCCTGGAGGGCGAGATCGTCGCGATCATTCCGAACGTCGCGATGTGGTTCGCATGGATCCACCGCGTGGATTTCGTGCTCATCGTCGAAAAGCTGGCGTGAGAGCGGCCATGGCGATGCGCACCCGGGTGATCGCCGGCGCGGTGCTGGGCCTGATGCTCGGCGCCGCGCTCGGCCGGCTTGCCGGATGGGTGGTGCGATCCGACAATGCACCGTTCTTTGTCGCGCTCGGCGCGCTGGCAGGGCTGTGGGGCGGGCTGGCGTGGAGCCGGGCGCTGCGGCCGCGCGCGCTGGCAGCCGTCGGGCTGCTGGCCCTGGCGCTGCTGGCGGTAGTGTTCGCGCCGCCTCGCGCGCCGATCCAAACCCCTGCTCCGATGCCAACCGCAGTCGCGTCGCCAACGCCGCGGGCGGATGGCCTGGCCACCGACCAGGCCGCGACCCTCTCCAGCCTACGAAAGGTGGACAACTATCCGCTCTACACGATGAACTACGTGCGCGGCGCTGGCCCGCCGGTGGCTGGAAGCCCACCGGCCGATAAGGCGGAAGCCGGTCGGAAACCGGCTGAGTGGGGGTGGGACGTCCCTGCCGAAACCTCCTCATGGGCCTGCTCCCTCTTCGCGGCGCTGGGCGACCCCGGTAACCGGCTCTATGGCCGCAACTTCGACTGGCGCTACAGCCCGGCGCTGCTGCTGTTCGCCGACCGGCCCGACTCGGAGGGCTACGCGTCGGTCGCCATGGTGGACATCGCGTATTTCGGCTTCGACGACAAGACGGTTGACCTGACAACGCTGCCGTTGGCAGAGCGCCGCAGCCTGCTCGATGCCCTGGACTGGCCCTTCGACGGCATGAACGAAGCCGGCGTCGCGGTGGGCATGGCCGCCGTGCCCCAGGCAGACGCGCGCAGGGATCCCAGCAAGCCGTCTATCGATTCGCTGAGCGTGATGCGCGAGGTCCTCGACCGCGCGGGCAGCGTGGACGAGGCGGTGGCGATCCTGAGCAGCTATAACATCGACTGGGAGGGCGGCCCGGCGCTCCACTACCTGGTGGCCGACCGTGCGGGCCGTGCAGCGCTGGTGGAGTTCTACGGCGGAGAGATCGTCGTCCTGCCCAACGCCGGCCCCTGGCACGCGGCGACCAATTTTACGATCAGCGCGGTCGCAAGCGCCGCCGGGCAGTGTTACCGCTACGACACCCTGGTCCAGCGGTTGACGGCTGCGAACGGCAAACTCACCCCCGCAAGTGCCCTGGACCTCCTCCAGGCCGTAGCGCAGACGGAGTCCGCAACACAGTGGTCGGTGGTTTATGGGCTGAGCACCGGGCAGGTGGAGGTGGTGATGGGGCGGAGATATGGCCGCGTGCATGCCTTCCAGCCCAAACGGAGCCAAGGCGCGCAATGACACCGCCCATCCGCGACTGACGGCCTTCACAATAGCGCAGAGAAATCCGCCGCGGTTTGTATATTATCTTGCCGCGTCGCTCCCTTGCCAGCATCTTAACAGCATGGTATACTAAATCCGGAGGATGACGAAGTGGTCTCCTGTTCGCGCCGCCGGATTTCATTCTACAGGTCGACCCTGCTATCGGCCTTGCTGCCCTTGGCTGTAGGGTCAGGCCACGCGCCTGCCTTGGGCGACCGCCAAGGGTCGCCCCTACCTTTTGTGCTGGCCCTGGGCGACCGCAAGGGATCGCCCCTACCTCTTGATCCCACCGGGTTCTCGCTGGCGGAATTCTGGCCGGCGTTGGTCCTCATACTGGCGGCCGTGGCAGCGCTGGTTATCGGCATCTCCCGCTGGCGCATCGCCAGCATCCAGAACCGCAACCGCCAGCTTGCACTGGAGGTGGCGGAGCGCACGCTGACTGTCGCGATGCAGACCGCGGACCTGGAAGCGCTCTACCAGGCGGACGAGGAACTGGAGCGGCACGTCCAGCTCGATCAGGTGCTCCAGGTGCTGGTGGATATCGCGGTGGACCGGCTGCAGGCCGACAAAAGCGCCGTGTTGGCCCTGGACGAGAGCCGGGAGCGGATGAGGATCCGCGTGGCGCGCAACATCAGCGCGCGGGCCATCGAGCAACTCGCTTTTGCCCCAGATGAAGGCTTCATTGGGCAGGCGATGAAGACGGGCGAGCCGATCACGATCTCGGATGTCGAGGCCGAGCTGCGTCCAGAGGGGGACCAGGTCCTCCCTGCTCCGGAACGCGCCGAAATTGTCGAAACCTTGCTCCGCGAAGGGATCCACTCGTTCATGCACATTCCCATCCGGTTGGCGGCCGAAGGAGGTGCGCCGCCGGCCGATGGAAGCCCACAGCACAGCGAAGCGTTCGGCATTTTCTGTGTATGTTACGCTGCGCCCCGCGCCTTCGGCGGCCGCGAGCAGCGGCTCTTCACCGCGCTGGCGCAACGCGCAGCGCTGGCAGTGCAGAATGCCCAGCACTTTGCCGAAGAACGGCGCCGGGCCGAGCAGTTTCGCGTCATCGGCGAGGTAGGCCGCCTGACGTCGATCCTGGACATCGATGAGTTGCTCAATGAAATCGTTCGATTGATCCAGCAGGCATTCGGATACGATCATGTCGGGCTAGCCCTCATCGAGGGGGACCAGGCGATCTACCGGGTGGGTGCAGGCAAGCTGTGGAACAATCCGGACTTCGAATTTGCGCCTGATCGCCTCAAGGTGGGCACGGAAGGCATCACAGGCTGGGTAGCCGGGAGCGGTGAGCCGCTGCTGGCGCCGGACGTGAGCCAGGAGCCGCGCTATGTCTGGCTGCGCGGGAGCGACACGCGATCGGAGCTGGCAGTGCCGCTCAAGGTTGCGGGCAAGGTCATCGGCGTGCTCGATGCGCAAAGTGATCGTTTGAATGCGTTTGACGACAGCGACCTGGCGGTGATGCAATCGTTGGCAAACCAGGCGGCCATCGCGATCGAAAACGCCCGCCTATACGAAGCCAGCAGCCGGCAAGTAGCCCAGTTGAGGGCGCTGCAGGAAACCAACCGTGCCGTGACGAGCACCCTGGAACGAGATGCGCTGCTCAAGCTGATCATGGCGCAAGCCACCACGCTGCTGCAGTCGGACGGCGGCCTGATCAACCTTGTGGATTGGGAAAAACAGGAAGATGAGGTGGTGGCCGGCAGTGGTGCAGGCGCGCGCTACGTCGGCGTGCGCGGCCTGCTGGCCGCAAGCCTGTCGGGCTGGGCCAGCCTGCACAATCAACCGGTCATCTCAAACAACCTCGATGAGGACGACCGCGTTACGCCCGACGCGCGTCACTGGCTCGCGCAGAGCCGGTTGCACAGCGCCGCCTTGGCCCCGCTGGTCATCAAAAACCGGGTCATCGGCACGCTGGTGCTGATGAAGGCGGAAGGCCGCGAGGGGTTCAATCAGGGTGACCTGGACCTGCTGGTGGCCTTCGCCAATCAGGCCGCGATCGCCATCGAGAACATGCGGCTGTATGAGGAGGCACAGCAGGTGGCGGCGTCTCAGGAACGCAACCGCCTGGCCCGCGACCTGCACGACGCGGTCACGCAGACCCTGTTTTCGGCCAGCTTGATTGCGGAGGTGCTGCCCGCGCTCTGGGAGAACGATCCGGCGGAAGGTCGTGAGCTCCTGGGGGAATTGCGCCAGTTGACCCGCGGCGCCCTGGCCGAAATGCGCACCCTGCTCCTGGAGCTGCGGCCCACCGCGCTGGTCGAGGCTGACTTGAGCGACCTGCTGCGCCAATTGGCCGAGTCGGTCTCGGGCCGCACCGGCATCCCTGTGACAGTCTCGCTGGCGGGCTGCCCCCCTGACCTGCCGGATGAGGTCCACGTAGCGCTTTACCGCATCGCACAGGAAACATTGAACAACGTCGTCAAACACAGCCAAGCCAAGCACGCAACCGTGCACTTAGGCTGTTCGAGAGAGCTCGAGGGCGACCTGACAGCGGTGCGGGACGCGGCAGAGGGGAAATCTCAGCAGGAAAAGCCGGGGCGGGTTATCCTGACAATCAGGGACGACGGCCGGGGCTTCGATCCGGCCGCAGTTTCACCCAACCACTTTGGACTAGGCATTATCCGTGAGCGCGCCCAGGCAATCGGCGCAGCGCTGCACGTTGAGAGCCAACCGGGCGCGGGAGCGCAGGTGACAGTCGTGTGGGACGCAACCGGCGGTGCGTAGTGCTAAAGGAGAACTCCATGTCCAATCCAATCCAGCAGAGCGAGCGATCCCCCGATTACCCAATCCGCGTGCTTATCGTGGACGACCACGCCATGGTCCGCCGGGGCCTGGCAGCCTTCCTGAAGGCGAAGCCTGACCTGCAACTGGTAGGCGAAGCGTCCGGCGGCGGTGAGGCGATCACGCTCTGCGAACGACTCAAGCCGGATGTGGTGCTCATGGACCTGCTGATGCCCGAGATGAGCGGCGCCGAAGCGACGCGCGCCATCCGCAACCGTTGGCCCGGAATACAGGTGATCGCGTTGACCAGTTTCGGGGATCAGGAATTGGTGCGCGAAACGTTGGCAGCCGGCGCGCTCAGCTATCTGCTCAAGAACGTCTCCGCCGAAGAGCTGGCCGAAGCGATCCGCGCGGCTTGCCTCGGACGCTCCACCCTGGCAGCCGAGGCGGTGCAGGCCCTCGTCCGGCCGATGCAGACCGGGCCGGCGGTGGGAAATGATCTTACGCCGCGCGAGCGTGAGGTGCTGGCGCTGATGGCGCAGGGCCTGACCAACCCCCAGATCGCGGAACGGCTGATCGTAAGTCGCGCCACAGCCAAAGCTCACGTCAGCAATGTGCTGTCGAAGCTGGGCGCCGCCAACCGCGCGGAGGCGGTGGCGCTATCAGTGCAGCAGAAACTGGTGTGAGGTGCTAGGATGAAGCGCCTGCATCTGCATGCTCCAAAGCAGCAGCGAGTCCCTCGGGGTCATCGGTCGTGATCCGATCCACGCCAAGAGCACTCAGCCGCCGCGCCAATGCAATATGATGCGGCTGGTCCGGGTTCAGCGTCCAGGCAGCCACCTGAATACCTTGCCGGTGGAGCCAGTCGATCCCATCGAACCCATCGTCCAGCATGCGCGCCAGGAGGGTGGCGCGCACGTACCATATGTCGACCGCGGCCTGCGCCGCCAACCCCTCGGCGCGCGCGGCCAGGTATTCGCGGCCTGAGCCCCACCGCTCGGTCGCGAGCGGGTGATCATCCAGGTAGCCGTAGGCGCCGGTGTGGTGCGGAGGGACTGACAAGCTGGGTTTCTCGGAGGAACTCGCCCTGTCAGCCGCATGGTTGGCCGGCGGCCGTTCGACATCCAGGTACAACAGCGGATCGAATCCCAGAGCCAACCCGGCATCGAGCGCCCGCAGCCGGCGCAGCGCCCAATCCGCGACGCTTGTGACGCGCACGCAGTGCTGGATCGGCCTGATTTGCTGCAACAGACCTTTCAGAACGGCATCCGTGAGGGGGAGGTGCGGCTTCAGATCAAGCTGCAATTCAGCCAGGCCGCCGCGTGCGGCCACCAGTGCGACCGCCTCACTCAGCGTTCCCACGGGCTCGCCGCTCAGGGTGCCGCGCCCGCGATCCGTAGATCGCCGCAGTCGCCATCCGCGCACCTTCTCGGCGGTGAGGCCGGCAACCGAACCACGGCCATCGGTCGTTGCGTCCAGAGAGATGTCATGCAGCAGGGCAAAATCGCCGTCGGCCAGCGGAACCAGGTCAATTTCCACGATCGCCGCGCCGGCATCCAGGCACGCGGCCAGTCCACTCAGTGAGCTCGGCGGATGACGGCCGGCCAGGGTGGCCGCATGGTAGATGAAAATCAAAACCCCACCTGCCACACGAAGATCGCCACCATCGCCAACGCCAACACCAGTTGCAGGCCCCGTGAGATCACGCAGCCGGCCAGCCAGCCGCCGCCGGCCTTCAGGGCCTCCAGCCAATCTTTTCGGTGCTGGTACTCCACAAGCAAAATGCCCGCCAGCGTACCGATAATCCCCATTGGGACCGCGCCGAGGCCGCCCACAAACAGGCCGATCAGAAACCCGAGCGCGCCCAAGAGGACGCCCGCACCCAACGCCTGCCATGACGCGCCGGCCACGCGGCTCCCGGCCTGAGACAGCAGGAGATCGGAAACCAGCCCGACCAACGCGCAGATTGTCATCACGGCAAAGCCCAGGGGTGTGAGATTGGTGAAACCGTCCGCGATGGCGTAAATCAGGGCCGAAATCCAGATCAGCCCCACGCCAGGCAGCGCGGGCAGCACTGTGCCGGCCAGGCCGATCAGCATGGCGGCAAGCGCAATCCAAAAGGGCAGTTCGGGCATCTACTCAGTTCTCCATATTGATCCGGATCGTCAGGGGGTTGGCGTCGGAGCAACGAGCGATTGACCGACCAACTGCTGCGTCAGGATAGCTATCCGATAGCGGGCCATGACCTGAAGCTGGGCATCTTGGCTGGCCTCCGCCAACTCAGACGCGCGCTGCAACGCCGCAATGGCTTGCGCCGCTTCCCCGCGCTGCTCGAAGATAGAGGCAAGGTAGTAGTACGCCATAGCGCTTTCCGGGTCCGCCGCGATCACAGCCTGCAAATCGGCCTCAGCATAATCGGGCAGGCCCATTGCCAGGCAGACCGGCGCCCGCGCCTGCCGCAATGCGTTATCGTCGCCAAGCAACGGCCGGGCCCGGTTGAAGCTCTCCTCTGCGCCGGTCGAATCCCCAAGCTTCAGCAGGGTGCAGCCCACCTGCAACCACATCTGGGCATTGTCGGGTTGCAGCTCAGCCGCGCGGCGGAAGTCGGCGAGCGCACCCACATAGTCGCCATCGGCCGCAATCTTAGTTTCGCCTGCGTGTTGCGCATCGAATGCGGCCAGGGCGCCGCGATTCCCAGGAAAAAGCACACGAAACACGAGAAAGTACAGCAACCCCACGACCAGCGCTGCACTGGCCAGGATAGCGCCGACCCGCGCCACACGCCGACGGCGCTTCTTCCGCACCTGCTCATCCAGCATCCACCACCATTCCGGCTGAACGGCGGAACGGTGTTGCGCACGCGCGGCCGACAGCCCACCGATGGCGCGCATCTCCTGCACCAGGTCGGCATCATGGCGTCGAAGCACGGCACGCAACGTCTCCCAGCGCCCCAACTCAGCCCGCAAGTCGACGCCCTGCGGCTCCAGGTCCGACAGAAGGTCGCTGATGCGATCCATGTCGAGCAGGAGATCAAGCGCACCTGCGCCACTGTTACGCAAGTTAGAAACACGCTTCTCGTTGAGGGTCAGCAACTCCCGCAGCTCATCAGCAGGGGTAACGTTCCCGGTCTTAATGGCTTGGGCCATGCTCGCCTTCTACTCGTCCCCTTCTTCAGATTCGGCATCCGGCTCAATCTTGTCCTTGGCCTTGGCCGCCTTCTCGTTTTCATTCCAGATACGCTGGATGCCTTGTTTGATCTGGGATTCGGTCTTAGATTTAAGAACCGGAGAAATCGGGAACCAGCCGACGACCTCACGCAGCACGGTCTGCACCGTTTCCTGCTTGGTCTTGCCCTGGCGGTGGAAGGTGCGCACCCGAGCGCGCATGTAGCGGATGTACTCCGACATGCGCTCAGTGGCATCGCGGCCGCACACCGGTCCGCGGCCGGGCACGATCTGGTCGGCCTTGAATTTGCGGATGTAGGTCAACCCATCAAGCCACTCCTTCGAGTTGGCCTGTGCCATATAGGGATGTTGATCGACCCACACCGCGTCCCCCACAAACAAAATGCGCTCGTTGGGCATCCAGATCACAGAGGTAGCCGCCGTGTGTCCGCCGACTTTGATGATACGCAGGTCGCGACCCCCACGCACGATGTCCAGGCGGTGCGAGAAGGTGATCTTGGGCACGACAATCTGGATCTCGCCGAACTGCGCCTGTATTTCCGGTTCCTTCTTAAATGAGTCGACAACCCTCTGCTTAAAGTTATCGCCATAGCCCTTCATGTGCTTCCACGCGATGTCGTGGGCAATCACAGGCGTGGGCACGAAGAACTGGTTGCCAACAATGTGGCCGCGATGATGATCGGTATTGATGATGTAGAGGAAGGGCTTGCCACCACCGATGCGCCGCAGTTCGTCCCGGAAGGCAATTGCTTGTTTCGGCACGATGGGGGTGTCAATGATCACGAAGCCATCAGTGGTGAGCACCGCCCCATAGTTAGCGCCCCGCTGGTCCGTCTCGACAAAGACACCGGGAGATATTTCGCGCATAGGATACCTCGTTTACGTGGTGTGTGGTGTGTGGCGTGTGGCGTGTGGCGGCTCGTTTCACAAACCGGGTTTCTCGGAGAAACCCGGTTTGTGAAACGAGGTGCGCCCGGCGTTCAGCGCCAGTTCCAGGGCGTCATCGGTAGGCACGCCGCCTTGAGCCCAATCGGGCCGGCCGCCGCCGCGACCGCCGCCGGCCGCTGCGGCAGACCGCAGCAACGCGCCGGCATCGGCCGATACATCGTCGGCCCGGGTGAAGAGCAGTTGCGGGCGTTCGCCGCGCACGCCCAGCATGACGATAGCGCCCGGCCGGCTGCGCAGCGCCTGCGCGACGCGCTTGGCGCGTTCGACGGGGTAGTCTACGATCTGTGCCACCAACCGCCGTACGCCCGCCTCCTGCACTTCAGCGCCGACCCACAACGCCGCAGCCGTCGAATCGACCCACTGCCGCTCCAGGTCGGCGAGCTCCTTGCGCAGAGCGTCCGTTTCGGCCGCGCGCCGATCGACTGCATCCAGAATCTCGTCTTCGGCGGTTGTGAAGCGCGCCACCAGGCGTTGGGCCAACCCTTTGAGCCGCGCATAATCAGCCCTGGCGCGGCGGCCGCACAAGAACGTCACGCGCAGTTCAGCGCCACGGCGCTCTGTCGCAACGATCTTGATCAAGCCGACCTGGGCGGTGTTCGCCACATGCGTGCCGCCACACGCGGACCAATCGAAGCCCTGCACCTGCACGATACGGATGTTCTCGCTCACCTTCGGCGGCTTGCGCAGCGGCAGGGACTCCAGCTCCTCTGGAGAGACGAACGTCGCGGTCACCGGCAGCGCCTGGTCGATGATGGCATTGGCAGCAGCCTCGGCAGCCGCCACCGCCTCAGGCCCCAAATCAGCGCGATGGAGATCGATCGTGCTGTAGCTTTCACCGAGGTGAAAGCCGACCGTCTCGGCCTCATGGCACTGAACGAATGCCTGCGAAAGGATGTGCTGGCCGGTGTGTTGCTGCATGTGATCGAACCGGCGATCCCAATCGATCACGCCGCGCACCTCGTCGCCGGCCAACTCCCTGCCCAGGACATGCCAGACCAGGCCATCCTCTATGCTGACATCGACCACCGGCACAGTGGCCTGGCCCGCGCCATGAAATAGTCCCGTGTCGGCCGGCTGACCGCCGCCTGTGGGATAGAATGCGGTCTGATCCAGCGCGATCGCCGGCCCTCCGGGCAACGTGCGACGGGATACGACGCGAGCGGCAAACTCACGCAGATGGGGGTCGAGATAATAAAGACGTTCGGTGTTCATTGTGTTGTGTATTCATCGTGGTGCGTGGTGCGTGTTGCGTACCACGCACCACGCACCACGCATCACGTAGCCTATTGTCCCAACGCGTAATCGCTCAGCGTGCGCTGGCTTTGTCGATGCGCAGCCAGGGCTCTCTGGTAGAGATCGACGTAAGCCCGCGCGGAACGCGCCCACGAGAAGTCGTTCGCCATGCAGCGGCGCACCAACTGGCGCCAAATCTCGCGGTGGCGATAGGTCTCGGTGGCTCGAACCACGGCCGCAAACAGCGCCATTGCGTCGTACTCGGCGAAGCTGAACCCATCCCCCTCCCCCGTCTCAGGGCTGAAGTCGCGCACGCTGTCGGCCAGGCCCCCCACTGCGTGCACCACAGGGACCGCGCCATAGCGCATCGCCACCATCTGGTTCAAGCCGCAGGGTTCAAAACGCGAAGGCATCATGAAGATATCGCTGCCGGCGTAGACGCGCATCTCCAACGGATGATTGAAGGTCAGAAACAGAGCCACCTGCTCCGGGTAACGCGTCTGCAACGATTGCAGCATTTCATGGTGGCGAAGCTCGCCCGTGCCCATCACGACAAACTGGCAGTGGGTCTGTCTCAGCATCGGATCTGCGATCGCCGCGATCAGATCCAGGCCTTTCTGATCGGTCAGCCGAGAGATCAGGCTGATCAACGGCACGTCCGGTCGCTCGGGCAGCTTCGCCTCTGCCTGGAGCGCGGCCTTATTAGCCGGCCGCGCACCCAGCATGTTCAGGCTGAACTGAGCGGCGATGTACGGATCGGTGGCGGGATCGTACAACTGCGTGTCGATACCGTTCAAAATGCCAAATAACCGATCCCGTCGATCGCGCAGGAGCGGGTCCAGCCGCTGGCCATGCTCCGGCGTCAAGATCTCACGCGCGTAGGTCTCGCTAACCGTGTTGATGACATCCGCAAAGAGCAGGCCGCGCGCCATCAGGTCCACGACATAGTTCAGGTCAGGCGCAACGTCCGGGTGGGCAATGAACCCCATATCCGCCAGACCGGCAATCTCAAGGATGCGTTGGCCGAAGATGCCCTGGTATTCAAGATTGTGCGCGGTATACACCGTTGCGATCGCTTCGTAGAAGGGGTCCCACTGATAAAGGCTTTTCAACCAGTTAGGAATCAAAGCGGTGTGCCACTCATTGCAGTGAATCACGTCGGGCCGCCAGCCCAAAGCCTTGCAGGTCTCCAACGCGGCGCGCGAAAAGAAGATGAACCGTTCCGCATCGTCCGGGTACATGTAGATGCCCTGGCGGTCGAAGTAGCGTGCGCTGTCCACGAAATAGACCGGGGTGAGAGCCGAGCCGTCGCCAATGCTGCCCGCCAGGATCGTGGCCGGTTCAGTCCGCTCATCCATGGGCACCTGGAGGTCAGCCAGCAACTCCTTCAGGCCAAACTTATCGACCTCGACGCGGCCATAGCGCGGCATCATCACGCGAATATCGTGGCCCAACGCCCGGATCGCCTTGGGCAGCGCGCCGGCTACGTCGGCCAGGCCGCCGGTCTTCGCGAAAGGTACACACTCAGCACAAAGGTATAGAATCTTCAGGGAGGCTAAGTCGGTCATCGATCTCACAAACCTGGGATTTAGTCTCTATGGGCATAACATACTGGCGCTCACGAGCATCCTCATCCTAACGAGCATAGCACAGGCAAAGCAGAAAATCAACTCAATCCACGATTTCCGCGCGGATGGCGCGGGTGAGGTGCAGAAAAGCTGGCTCCGTCATCAGCGTCGTCTGCCGAGGTCGCGGCAACGCCACCGGAAACTCAGCGCGCACCCGCCCCGGCCGCGGCGTCATCACCAACACGCGGTCGGCCAGCAACGTCGCCTCGGGGATGCTGTGCGTGACCATGACCACCGTGGGGCGGTTGAGGGCCCAAAGACGCAGCAGCTCGGCGTTCATGCGCTCACGGGTCAACGCGTCCAAGGAGCCAAAAGGCTCATCCAGCAGCAACACGCTGGGTTCATGCACCAGCGCCCGCGCGAGCGCCACGCGCTGCTGCATTCCGCCCGAAAGCTGATGCGGGAACGCGTCGGCGAAGCCGTCCAGCCCAACCAAACTCACCAACGCTTGCGCGCGCTCCAGCGTCTCGACCCGCGCCACGCCTGCGACCTCCAGCGGCAGCAGGATGTTATCCAATACCGTGCGCCACGGCATCAGGTTGGCCCGCTGAAACACCAGGCCGATCTCACGGCGGGGTCCGGTCAGGGGGCGGCCCCGGAAGCTTACCTGGCCTGCGATCGGTCGCAGCAACCCGCTCATCAGGCGCAGGAGCGTGCTTTTGCCGCAGCCGGATGGCCCAACAATGGCGAGGAACTCCCCCTCGGCCACCGACACCGACATCTCGTCCAACGCCAAAAGGCCGGCGCGGCCGGGATCGTAGAAAGTCATCTGGACGCCGGTGGCTTCAAGGACGACTGGCATTACTGCACAAACTCATTGGTGAACAGGTCCGCGGGATTCACATCAGCCTGGATCAATCCCATTTGCTTCATGAATGCGGCGGCGTTCGCCCAGGCCTGCGCATCTGAAAGCCCCAACTCCGCCCTATCGGCCTGCCACAACTTGAGCGACTCATCGAAGATCGCCCGGTTGACCGGGGCCTGCGCGCCGCCGGCCTCGGGGACGGCAACCAGGCTGGCCTCGAATGCAGCATCGGGCGCTGCCAGAGTGTCGACCAGGCCGCGCATCAATGCCGAAACCAGGGCCCGCACCACCTCGGGCCGCTCCTGGATCGTTTTGTCGTTGGTGATGATGCCGTTCGACGGCAGGTCGATGAAATCCGAGACCGGGATCACAACGACCTCCTGGCCCGCCAACCGGAGCTGCACCGGACCATTGACAATGTAGTCCAGGGCGGCATCAACCTGATCCTGGCTGATCGCAGAGGCCTGGGTGAAGCCGATGCTCTGCAAGGTAACCCTGGTTGCGTCCAGCTTGCTGGCATACAGGATCGCCTCCCAACCCACATAGCTGGCGCCGAAGAGGCCCGGGAGGCCCACCTGCTTGCCGATGAGGTCGGCCGGGGTGGCGATGCCTTTGTCTGCCTTAGCAAACAGCACCACAGGGAACTTGCGGTACCAACGCATCACGTAACGCACGGGCAGACCCTGGCTGCGGCCGAGGATCACCTCCTCGCCGCTGCCGATCATGAATTGGAGTTCGTTGGCGCCCACCAGTTTCAACAAATCGGTTTCGAACCCGTAGCGAAAGGTTACATCCAACCCGGCATCAGTGAAGTAGCCTTTCTGCTGCGCCACGTAAAACGGCGCAAACTGGACGCTGGGGATATAACCCATCGCCAGGGTGACGGGCGTCAGGGGCTGCGCCGCCGCAGGCGAAGCCACAGCCGGCGCGGCCGGCGGCACCGGCGCACACCCGGTCAGGAGGACCAGAACCAGCCCCAGAACGATCAAGTGCCTCATAATCACAACCTCCGTTCTAATCTTACTGCACGCGACGCCAGCGCAGCACGAACCATTCGAGTAGAGCCACACAGGTGTAAAGCGCCAGCGCGATAGCCACCAGCGTAAAGAGTGCGACGAACAACATCGGCGTATCCAAGAGGCCCCGGGCAAGATTGATCAAGAAGCCGAGGCCCCGATCGGACCCTACGAACTCACCCACCACCGCACCGATGACCGCCAGGGTCACAGACACCTTGAGGCCGCCAAACAGCACCGGGAGCGCCGCCGGAACCTCCAGCTTCAGAAAGGTCTGCCAGCGGCCGGCCTGCAACGAACGCATCAAGGCCCGCAGATCGGGATCCACCGAGCGGATGCCGATCATAGTGTTGACAAGCGCCGGGAAGAAGACCGTCAGCGCGCACACCAAGACCTTGGAAAGCGCGCCGAAGCCGAACCAAACCACCAGGAGGGGCGCCAGCGCCACGATGGGCACCGCCTGCGAAGCCACAATATAAGGGGATAGGATGCGCTCCAGCAGCGGCGACTTGGCCAGGCCGTAACCGCTCACGGCGGCCACCGTCAAACCCAAAGCCAGGCCGCCGAAGATTTCCAGCAGCGTGATACGCACATGCAGCGCCAGGGTACCGTCGCCGATCAGCGCCAGGAAGCGGGACCAGACCAGCGCAGGGCTGGGCAAGAAGAAGGCGGGATATGCCCGCCAGCGAACCAGCGAATCCCAGGCGAGCAGGAACCCGGCCAGCGCCAACGGCACCAACGCCAAATCAATGCGCATGAGTCGCCGCCTGGCCCGCGCAGGCAACCGTCGAAGATCATCCAGATTCATGCCATCTTCCACACTGCACCACAGCAGCCGCCATGGTGAACGACAGACAAAAAAAGCCCCAAGGCCAGGGGTCCTTGGGGCAAATCAAGCGCATGCCGCCGGCACACCATCTGCTGCCAGCCTGCACACGCACCTTCTCCCATCCGGACTCTACCGTCGGCCCCGGCTTCTCACCGGGTCTGTTCCGGGCCACTTGGGTCCGTAACTCGCGGGCTTGGCCTGTGCGGCCATACCGCCGGTCGGGAATTGGGCCGCTGAACGGCCCGCACCCTGCCCCGAAGGCGCCTATTCGATGCTGTGAAGTATAGCACAGCGCTGAAGTATGTCAAGAGTATCGGCCGCAGCCCAGGAATTCCCAAGGCAACTGAAGCATCCTGAGCGGAGCCGGGGTGGGGGCCCCGGCGCAGTCGAAGGATGCGGCCCACCTTGCCAGCGCCGGTTACGCCAGAAACTCACTCCTCATCCCAATCTTCCGGCGCAGTGGGCATATCCACGCGCACCACCTCACCATGCAAATCAATGATCACGCGAAAGCCCAACATACCCAACCACTGGGCCGCTTCGGGGGGCAGGCGCTGCGCCAACATCTCTTCCAGTTTGACGTTGCGAATCGTCGAATCGACCATTGCCTTGGTGAACAGGTCATCCTGCCCCAGCATGCGCAGCATTGCCTCGCTGGCCTCGTCGTGATGTTCCTGAAGCTGCGCCACGAACCTGGCTAACACCGTCCGATCGACTTCGGCAGCCTCCACATGGCGATAGAAACCCTGATCATTGATCACGTAGTACGAGATATCCCCAATGGTGGATACTGTCACCGGTTGCCCATCTTCGGTTTCCACAAGACCCTCGAAAAAAGCCATTGCACCTCCCTTTCCCCAGCCTAACGCGCGTAGGGGAAGGCCCAACGTCCCGGGCCGTGGGCCGCATCGTAGAGCTGTTGCGCCCAGCCCTGGTCAGCCACAACTTCGGCAGGCTGCGTACGCAGCCACCAGGCAAAATCGGACACCCACGGCAGGCCCGACATCACCGACCGGTGAAACATCTCCACCAGCACACACCCTGCGGCGGCCAAGCCTGAAGCCCGATATCCGACCTCGACTGCGGCGCGGTCATAGGAAACGCGGCGAATCTCGGCCTGCCAGCCGTCGCGGCTTCCCTCCAACCAGGCATAGCTGGCGCTCGGATCGCCGTCATACGGCGCGCCCACCGATCCGCTGTTGATCACCAGCCACTGCCTGATGGGCCGCACCATCGCCGCATGGGTGTGGCCGCCGACGACGGTCGGCTCAGCGACGGGCGCCAGATGCTTCGCGGCCCAGTCCTCAGACGAATCAGGGCGAAAACCAACGAAGAAGTTGCCGGGCAGGCCATGCAACAGGCGCAAGGGGGGCGCGTCGGGAAGGATCAGCGCAAACTCCAGGGGCAGCGACGCCAGATGCGCCAGGTGTGCGGTGGTCAGCCGGGCGCGCGTCCACCACAGGCCGGCGTAGCGCTTCTGATCGGCATAACGCGCCTCCATGCGCGGCGCACCCAACTGAAGCACCGCATCATCGTGGTTGCCGATCAGCATCGGCCAACCGCGAGCCAGCAAAAGGTCCATCACCTCAGGCGACCAGACGCAGCCATGCACAATGTCGCCCAAGACATAGACCGCGTCGGGCCGGCGCGCGCACACATCCGCTACAACAGCTTCCAAGGCCGGCAGATTGCCGTGAATGTCAGACAGCAGCGCAAGCGTCGTCATCAGGAGAAAATTATAACCGGAGATGGCACAGGCGCCCAAACAAAGCGGACCGGACAGTTGCTTGACAGCAGCCATGCTGTACCCTATAATCTTATCTGTTGGGCGCTGCGTTCCTGCACCCAACTCGGCTTCACGTAAACCAAGGAGCTCAAAAATGGCAGATGACAACTTGACAAAGGAAGAGAAGCTGCCGGAACCAGCGGACTTCGAGCTGCCCCCTGCGCCGGATGCCGAAGCGGCGGACTTCGAGTTGCCCCCCGCGCCGGATGCCGAAGCGGCGGACTTCGAACTGCCCCCCGCGCCGGAGGCTGAAGCGGCCGACCTGGAGATCCCGCCTGCGCCGGACGCTGAAGCAGCGGATTTCGAGATCCCGCCTGCCCCGGCGGTCGAGGCAGCGGCGCCGCCCACGCGCTCTACGGGCGAAACCACCAGCGATGACAAACTGTGGGCCTTGCTGGCATATGTCTTCTCGCCGCTGGTCCCGATCATCATCATGTTCATGGAAGACAAGAAGAACCGGCCCTATTTGAAGCTGCACAACATGCAGGCGCTTGTGGCCGGCGTGGCAATCCTGGCGATCAGCCTGATCCTGGGCGCGATCCCGGTGATCAACTGCGTCTCGCCCGTTCTGGCATTTGCACTCTGGCTTCTGATGGTGTACTACGGCTTACAGGCCTACAACGGCAAGCCAGTCACCATTCCCGTCATCACCGAGTTTGTCAAGAAGCAGGGTTGGGCGTAAGCAGCGGAGATCATGCCGCCACTATCCAAACGCTGGGACATCGCTCCCCTGCTGCCGCCCCGGCAGCGTGATCGGCTGGGACACCTGAACCCACTGCTGGCGCAGGTGCTGTACAATCGCGGGGTCACCGACCCGGCTGACGCGGACGCGTTCCTGAACGGGCAGGCGCGCTTCGACGATCCGTTCAGATTAGGAGGGGTCGCTGAGGCCGCGGCCCGCATCCGCGCGGCCCTTCGAACCGGCGAGCCAATCGTAGTCTACGGTGACTTCGACGCCGATGGGGTGACAGCGACTGCGCTCCTGGTGCAGACGCTGGCCGCGTTCGGCGGCCGCGTGCAGCCCTACATTCCGCATCGCGTCGACGAAGGGTACGGCCTCAACTGCGAGGCGCTGGATCGGCTGGCCGCGGAGGGTGCGCGGCTGGTCATCACGGTCGATTGCGGCATCCGTTCACCGGCTGAGGTTGCATACGGCAACAGCCTCGGCCTGGACTTGGTCGTCACCGATCACCATTCGATCCAACAAGATACAGCGGGCCACGACATTCTGCCCCCGGCGCTGGCGGTGATCAACCCCAAACAACAGGGTGACCCCTACCCCTTCCGTGATTTTGCGGGCGTCGGCCTGGCGTATAAACTGGCCCAGGCGCTGCTGCTTGCCGAGCGACGCGAGCCGATCGCGACGCAAGCCGTGACACTGCAGGAACGCGAGCTGCTCGACCTGGTGGCGCTGGGCACGGTGGCCGACCTGGCGCCGCTGCTAGGCGAAAACCGCAGCCTGGTGCAGCGCGGGCTGGCGGAGCTGAACAAACCGCGCCGGCCCGGCATTCAGGCGATGCTGGAGGAAGCAAAGCTGGCGCCCGGCAAGGTGGACGCCACCGCCATCGGCTTCGTGCTGGGCCCGCGCATCAACGCCGCAGGCCGGCTGGCCTCAGCCAGAATCAGCTATGATTTGCTGACTGCCGCAGATGGTTCCGCTGCCCGCCCCCTTGCGGAGCAGGTCGCTGATCTGAACCGTCAACGCCAGGACAAGACGCAGCTACTCGTCGAACTTGCCAAGCAGCATATCCATGCAGCGGCGGGTGGAGGTTACCTGCACCTGATTGCCGACCGGGGCTTCCATCCGGGCATCGTGGGCCTGGTGGCCGGCCGACTGGCCGAAGAGCTGTACCGGCCCGTGTTGGTGGCGGAAATCGGCGACGAAGAAACACACGGTTCGGCTCGCAGCATCCCCGGCTTTAACATCACCGAAGCACTGGACGACTGTCGCGAGCTGTTGGTGCGCCACGGCGGGCATGCGGCCGCCGCGGGCTTCACGGTGCGCAACGAGAACCTGAATACCTTGCGCAGCCGCCTGGAACAGGCCGCGGCCGAGAAACTGGCAGCTAAAGTGCTCGTGCCATCACTTGCGGTGGATGCCGAAGTAGCTTTGTCTGACTTCGACTTTGCATTCGTGAAGCAGTTAGCTCAATTAGAACCGTGCGGCTATGCCAATCCGCAGCCGGTATTCGCTGCCTGTGGGCTGGAAGTAATCTCTGCGCGGCAGGTGGGCGCCGACCGCAAACACTTGAAGCTACAAGTGCGCGCCCCGCGCAGCCTAACAGTTTGGGATGCGATCGCCTTCCGCATGGGCGAATGGTACAACGAACTACCGCACCGGGTTGACCTGGCCTGTGCGGTCGAAATCAATGAGTTCAACGGGCGGTCAAACCTGCAGTTGAACGTGAAGGACATCCGAGCAGCGTAGCTTTTCATGGGAGTAGGCCAGCATCCTGAGCGGAGCCGGGGTGGGGCCACGGCGTCTGTACTTCGCAACCGACAAAGGGCAGGAGGCGAAAAGTGAAACACATCGCGGTTTTGACCAGCGGCGGCGATGCGCCGGGCATGAATGCGGCGATCCGGGCTGTGGTGCGTGCGGGCGTCAATCAGGGCATGGACGTGCTGGGCGTGCGGCACGGCTATGCGGGCCTGATGGCCGACAACATGGCCCAGTTGGGCGTGCGCGACGTCGGCGGCATCATCAGCCGCGGGGGCACCATATTGGGCAGTGCACGCGCGCCGGAATTCCGCACTGAGGAAGGGCGGATGCAGGCGCTGCACAACCTCAACGCGCGCGGGGTGGAGGGCCTGGTGGTGATCGGCGGCAACGGCTCACAGGCCGGCGCGGCAGCGCTCTCGCAGATGGGCTTCCCGGTGGTGGGGGTAGCGTCGACCATCGACAACGACCTGGTCGGATCGGATATCACCATCGGCGTGGACACCGCGCTGGAGGTTGCGCTGGAGGCGGTGGATCGGCTGAAGGTGACGGCTTCATCCCACGGGCGGGCCTTCCTCGTCGAGGTGATGGGGCGCGATTGTGGCTACCTGGCCTTGATGACCGGCCTGGCAGGCGGCGCCGAGACCATCGTGATCCCGGAGATCGAGGCTGACCCGGAGGAAATCGCCGGCATCATCCGCGAGTCGTACCAACACGGCAAGCCGCACGCCGTAGTGGTGGTAGCCGAGGGTGCCAAGCTCAACGCGGCCGCTCTGATGACCTATTTCGAGAAGTATCAGGAACGCCTCGGCTTCGAGGTGCGAACGACCATCCTCGGCCACGTGCAGCGCGGGGGCGATCCCACGGCAGCCGATAGAGTCCTGGCCACACAACTGGGAGCGGCCGCGGTCGAGCAGCTTGGCGCCGGGAAGCACGGCGTGTTGGTCGGGATCATTAAGGGCGAGGTCGTCGCGACACCCTACGCTGAAGTGCTGAGCGGACGCAAACCGCTCGATCTGCGCCTGGTCAAGCTGGCAGAGATGCTGAATCGTTAAGGGGAAAACATGCGTGAGCGACAATCCTGGTTTGGGCGCATGGGGCAGCCATTGCGAGTCGGCATAATCTGCGCGGCCGTGGGCATAGTTTTCGCGATTGTCGGGATCATCCGCGGCAATGTGCCACTCAATCCGCTTTCCATCTTCCTGGCGCTGCTGATCTCGGGCGGGAGCTGGGGCATCGTAAGCTGGGCAGTAACCACCGCCGTCGTCGACGTGGAACGGGACACGGCCGGAGGGGACAAGAATGAGTAGACGTCCAGACCTGGCCGCGCTGCGCGGGTTTATCTTCGATCTGGACGGCACGCTTTACCGCGGCAATACGGTGCTGCCGGGTGCGGCGGAATTCGTCGCCCGCTTGCGCCAGGCCAGCATCCCGGTCCTGTTCCTCACCAACAATGCCACCACCCCGCCGCAGGGCGTGGCCGAACGCCTGACGGGGATGGGCATCCCGGCAGGCATCGAGGACGTGTTCACTTCGGCACAGGCCACCGCGACCACTTTGGCAGAAGAGACACCAAACTGCCGGATCTACGTGGTCGGTGAGGCAGGGCTGCGCGAGGCGCTGCTCGCCGCGGGGCTGACTCTGACCGATGACTTCCGCGAGGCGGACACCGTGGTGGTCGGCATGGACCGCGAGATTACCTATCTCAAGCTGCGGGATGCGGCGCTGGCGATCCGCCGCGGCGCCCACTTCATCGCCACGAACACCGATCGCACGTTGCCCACCGAGCTGGGACTGATCCCCGGAGCCGGCTCGATCGTCGGCCTGCTGGAAATCGCCACTGATGTGCAGCCGCGCATCATCGGCAAGCCCTCGGCAGGGATCATGCAGTTGGGGCTCCGCCGCCTCGGCGCCCCCAGGGAGCTGACTGGGGCGGTCGGCGATCGGGCCGAGACGGACATCATCGGCGGCCAGGCGGCCGGCCTGCCGACCATCGCCGTCCTGACCGGCGCCAGCACTGCCGAGCAGTTTGCCGCCATGCGACCGCCGCCGGATTGGGTGTTCGAGGATATGGAGGCGCTGGAGCGGGCATATTTCGGGGACTGAAACAACAAGAAACCAGGTTTCTGGCAGAAACCTGGTTTCTTGTTTGAACTACCAACGCTGGTGCACGTGTGGCTTGATCATCCGGTCGTAGACCTCACGCACGGCGGCCATTGTTGTGTCACTGTGCGGCGGCAGCCCGGCCGCGGCGACGTTATCCTCAGCCTGGCCCGGCCGCTTGGCACCGGGGATCACGCAGGTGACCGCATCGAACATCAAGATCCAACGCAGCGCCCACTGCGCCATCGTGACCCCCGCGGGCACGAGCTTCCGCAGCTCCTCCACCGCGGCCAGACCCACCTCGTAGGGCACGCCCGCGAAGGTTTCGCCCACGTCAAACGACTCACCGTGCCGGTTGAAGTTGCGATGGTCATCGGCCGCGAACTGGCTGTCGATCCGCATCTTGCCGGTGAGCAGGCCGCTGGCCAACGGCACGCGCGCCAGAATGCCCACCTGTTTGGTCTGAGCCGCCGGGAAGAAATGCTCAGCCGGCCGCTGGCGGAACGCGTTGAAGATGATTTGCACCGTCTGGACGTTCGGGTACTCGATGGCCTTCAGCGCCTCTTCGACCTTCTCGACGCTGACCCCATAATAGCGAATCTTACCGGCCGCGACCAGGTCATCCAGGAAGCCAAAAACCTCGGGCCGATAGTAGAGCTCGGTCGGCGGGCAGTGGAGCTGCACCAGATCAAGCGTGTCGACGGCCAGGTTGGCCAGGCTGCGCTCGATCCAGGCGGTCAGATTGGCGCGGGTGTAGCCCTCAACTACCTGGCTGGGCAGGCGGCGGCCGGCCTTGGTCGCCACGTAGATGTGTTCGCCCGGCCGATCGGCGCGCACCTGGCTGATCAGCCGCTCGCTGCGGCCGTCGCCATACACATCGGCCGTGTCAATGAAGTTGACGCCCAGGTCGATCGCCCGATGCAGCGCAGCGATCGACTCCGCATCGTCCACGCTCCCCCAAGAGCCGCCAATGGCCCAGGCGCCGAAGCTGACTTCGGAGACCTGGTAGCCGGTGCGGCCAAGTGTACGATAGTTCATGATGTTCCTCCTCGATATACCGCGTACTGCATACTGCGTACTACATGACCGGAAACAGTGAGTTCGGACCAGATGCAATACGCAGTACGCAATACGGAATGGGCGGCCATTTGGCGCCTATGCTACGCTATTTCTGGCAATCACCTTGCCATACCACTTCGCGCTCGTCTTCGGGATGCGCGCAAGGGTCTTATAGTCGACGTAGAACAGGCCGAAGCGTTGGCGGTAGCCGTGGGCCCATTCGAAGTTATCCATCAGGGACCAGACGAAGTAGCCCTTGAGGGGCACACCGCTGGCAATAGCGCGCGCTGCCTGAGCGAAATGGTCGCGCAGATAGGCCACGCGCTGGGGGTCGTCCACCTGGCCGTCGGGACCGACCTGATCGGGATAGGCCGCGCCGTTTTCGGTCACGTAGTAAGCCGGGAACGGATATTCCGACTTCAACCGGAGCAGCAGCTCGTAGAGGCCCTCAGGGTGCACTTCCCAACCCATTGTCGTGGGGTTCGGGTTAGGGAAAACCGTCCGCGGAGCGTTCTTGGCCTCGGGGATCGCCTTGCTGCGATCGATGGTGCGGCTGTAGTAGTTGACGCCTAGGAGATCGATGGGCGTGGTGATGGCCGTCATGTCGCCGGGCTGCACGAAGTCCAGGCGCAAACCGAGCGCTTCGCACAGCTCTTGCGGGTAGCCGCGGCCCGCGAGCGGGTCGAGGAACCAACGGTTGCCTCTGGCGTCCCCCAGCCGGGCCTCCAGTGCATCGGCCTCGCTGGGGGAGGCCGGGTGATGCGGCGATAAGTTCAGCACGATGCCGACCTGGCTGCCCGGGCTGTCGCGGCGGATGACGGGCACGGCCCAGCCATGCGCCAGCAGGTGGTGGTGCGCAGACGCATACGCCGCGGCAAAATCGGTGTGGCCCGGCGCATGCATGCCGAACTCGTAGCCCATGAACGCGCTGACCCACGGCTCGTTGAAGGTCATCCAGTCGTGCACCCGGTCGCCCAGCACGCGCGCTACGGCCTCAGCGTACTCCACGTAGGCTTCGGCGACCGTTCGCTCGGGCCAGCCTCCGCGGTCCTGCAGCGCCTGGGGCAGATCCCAATGGTAGAGCGTGGCGAAGGGCCGGATGCCGGCCGCCAGGAGTTCATCCACCAATCGGCTGTAGAAGTCGAGGCCGGCCGGATTCACCTTGCCGGTCCCGGCGGGAAGGATCCGCGGCCATGAGATGGAGAACCGATACGCTTGCAGACCCAAGTCACGCATCAAGGCAACGTCGTCGCGCCAAAGATGGTAGTGATCACAAGCGATGTCACCCGTGTCGCCATCGTGAACCTTGCCAGGGGTGTGGGAGAAGCGATCCCAGATGCTCTCGCCTTTACCGCCCTCTTTCCAGGCGCCTTCGATCTGATAGGACGCGGTGGCCGCACCCCAAAGGAAACCTTGGGGAAACTGGACTGTGGACATGCAGACAATTCCTCCTACAGGTGCAGGGTCTTGACCAGCTCGCGCACACCATCGGCAGTTCGCGGGACGGCGGGCGCGGGGTGCAGCTCCCAGCGTTCCACATGGACGGCCGCCTGGCCGACCTCCAGTCTGTGCAGGGGGCCCACCGTTTCGATTTCGATGAAACGATGATTGCAGTAGCTTTCGACGTTGCAGCCGAAGTCGGGGTGCGGCAGAGCCGGTTGTGGGTCGAAATGCTTGACGAAGAAGACGCCGGCGACCAGATAGCCCGCCCAGCCGTGACGGTTGAGATAACCGATCTTGACCGGCGGAAGGAGCGCGTCGGCCGCAATGAAGGCGTAATCATCGTTCAGGCTCAAGCGCGGGTCAGCCAGGCGGGTATAGGGCCAGAGGACAAGGTTGCGGTTGGCCAGCAGCCCAACATCGTCCAGGTTGCCCTGAACCTGCGGCAAAACGGCCAAGCCGCCCAGGCGCATCTGGGTCAAGGCCCAGGGGGCCAGCTCCACCGGCCACAGGCCCCGATTTTCCAGGCGATGGGTGACCGTGACCGCCGGCAGGCCGGGCTCCAGGCGCAGCTCGATGCTCTTACAAATACCGGTCGCGGTCTCGACGGCTTGGGTCAGACGCACGCCGTCGGGCAGGTCGACGATTTCGGGCGCGTCGTTGTCGGGCATGTAGGAGCGCGGCATCGCCTCGGGCGAGTGCCAGAGCCGATGGCCGCCATACAGGTGGAAATCGCCGTAAGAGGTTGGAATCGTGAGATCGGCGACTTCAGCGAGCAGGTTGTCGTTTGAGCCGGCCAGCGAGAGCCGCACGATGCGCGGGCCGGCGGTGGTCAGATAGTCCAGACGGATATGCTCATTCGCGAGCGTTTGGGTTGGGTAACCGTGGAAATCTTCAGACATATTCCCCCCGTTGGGTAGAGCCAGCAATAGTTTTCTTACGAAGGCCAGCGTTGGGCCTTCGAAAGGCTATTTTAGCGCACATCCAGCCCATGTCCCTAATCACCAGTTGCCGGAGAAGGCCCCAGTGTGGTACACTGCGTTGTAGAGCCGACGAGGAGCGAGGCTGCTATGCAACCCCTATCGAAGACTGATCTGACCCCAGAAGAGTATCTAGCCATCGAGCGGCAGGCCCAAGCCAAGAGCGAGTATCTGCGCGGGGAGGTGTACGCTTTGGCCGGCGCCAGTTTCCAGCACACAGTGATCGCCACCAACACGCTCGTTTCACTTGCTCCCCAGCTAAAGCGGAGATCATGCACCGCGCATGGCAGTGATCTGCGGGTGAAAGTGCCTTCCACCGGGCTCTATACCTATCCCGATATCGTAATCGTCTGTGGGACGGCGCAATTCGAGGACCGCCGGCAGGATACTCTGCTGAATCCGACCCTGATCATCGAGATTCTCTCGCCATCCACCGAAAGTTATGATCGCGGGACCAAATTCGCGCATTACCGCAGGCTTGAGTCCCTTGCCGACTATCTTCTGATCGCCCAGGCCAGCGCGACGATCGAACATTACGCGCGCCAGCCGGATGGGAAATGGCTGTTAAGCACATACGAGGGACTGGAGGCTGTGGTCCCGCTCCCGTCTATCGCCTGCGAGCTGCCCCTGGCCGCCGTCTACGACAAGGTCGAATGGCCGGGAGAAGTCCTTACGGCGACTTCGCTGCACCTGCTCCGAGATCCGGCGGCGCGCTATACATCCGAAGCCGAGGCGCACCCCACGCGGCCAGGCCCGCCCGTTTAGGATCGTTGAGCGAATGCATCTACCTTCCACCTTCCGCGCTATGCGCCATCGCAACTACCGGCTCTGGTTCATGGGCCAAGGACTCTCCCTGGTCGGCACCTGGATGCAAACCATGGCACAGCAGGTGTTGGTGTACCGGCTGACCGGCTCGGCGGTCGCGCTGGGGATCATCAGCTCGATTGGCCTGATCCCGCTGCTGCCGCTGGCGCTGTGGGGCGGCTCCATTGCCGATCGCGCGCCGAAACGCACCATCATCTTGATCGCCCAGGCCGTGATGATGGTGCAGGCCTTTATCATGGCGGCGTTGACCTGGCGCGGCACGATCCAGGTGTGGCATGTCTACGTGTTGGCAGTCCTGCTGGCCGCGGCCCAGGCGGTGGATCTGCCGGCGCGCCAGGCGTTCACGGTGGAGTTGGTGGAAGGGAAAGAGGATCTCACCAACGCCATCGGGCTGAATTCGGCCATGTTCAACGGCGCGCGCGCGTTGGGCCCCGCACTGGCGGGGACGTTGGTCGCTGCGCTGGGAGAAGGGCCGGCTTTCTTCCTGAACGGCCTGAGCTTCGTCGCGGTCATCATCAGCCTGCTGATGATGCGTCATTTGCCTGCGCCGGTTCGTACGGGCCGCGGCAGCCTCGCGGGGCACATGGCGGAAGGGATTCGATTCATCATGGGACAGCGCGCGATCCTGGTGCTGATCAGCATGGTGGCGGTGAGCGCGTTCCTCTCGATGCCCTACAGCACGCTGATGCCGGTCTTTGCGAGCAAGATCCTGAGCGGTAGCGCTCAGCCCATCGTGCATTTCCTGTGTGATGGTGCGGACCCACTGCTGCGCTGCCGCGCGCCAGAGGCGCTGCCGCTCGGCCTGCTGCTGACGACCGTCGGCATCGGCGCGCTGGTCGGGGCGTTATGGGTGGCGTCGCTGCCGGATCGCGTCCGCCACGGCCGCTGGCTGACCGCCGGCAACCTGGTCTTTCCCGCGCTGCTGATCGGGTTTGCGGCCTCGCGCTCGTTTGTCGCCTCGCTGCTGCTGCTCTTTGGGGTGGGCGTCGGCTTCGTGATGCAGAACTCGTTGGCGAACACGCTGCTTCAGATCATCACCCCCGATGCGGTGCGCGGCCGGGTGATGAGCCTCTACAGCTTGACGTTCCAGGGCTTCATGCGCATGGGCGGCCTGCAGGCCGGCCTGATGGCCGACTGGATCGGAGCGCCGCTGGCCGTGGGCATCGGCGCGGTAGTCTCGTTGGCCTATGGGCTGTTCGTGGCGGTGCGGTACCCGGGCGTGAGGGAGATGGCATGAGCATATCACCTGCCGAGCCGGTGGTTTCAACCACCGGCGGGCTGACCCCGCTCCCCGCCTGCTCCGACGGGCGCTTTGCGGTGGGTCGCGACGGCGTCATCTCGGTGCATGCGACCGGTGACCGCAAGGTCGAGTTCATCGCCTTCGCCGACCATACCCTGGCCTACGTCGCCTCGGCGCTCGGCTACCCCGCGTATTATCCCGTGCATCCCGTAACGCTGGAGCGGCCCGTGCGCGCGGTGCTGATGGACCTGGATGGCACCAGCGTGCACAGCGAGGGTTTCTGGATCTGGATCATCGAACGGACGACCGCCAGCCTGTTGGGCAATGACCACTTCAGCCTGGAGGAGGCAGACCTGCCCTTCGTCTCAGGCCACAGCGTCTCCGAGCATCTGGAGCACTGCATCCGCAAGTACTGCCCGGACAAAAGCCTGGAAGCTGCACGCGCCCTCTATTTCGAGCACACCCACCGGGAGATGCAGGCGATCCTGGAGGGCACAGGCCGCAGCGATGCGTTCGTACCTGCACCGGGATTGAAGGAGTTCCTGCTGGCACTCAAAGACCTGGGGATCAGGATCGCGCTGGTGACGTCAGGCCTGCACGAGAAGGCATGGCCCGAAATCGTGGCTGCGTTCCGGGCAATGGACCTGGGTGATCCGGCCGCCTTCTACGATGCCATCATCACGGCCGGCAACCCGCTGCGCCGGGGCGAGGCCGGCACGTTGGGCGAGCTTTCACCCAAGCCGCACCCTTGGCTCTACGCGGAGGCCGCGCGCGTCGGCCTGGGCATCCCGTTCGAGGCGCGCAATTCGGTGCTCGGCATCGAAGACAGCGGCGCAGGGGTGTGCGCGATCCGGCTGGCCGGCTTTCCAACAGTGGGGATGGCGGGAGGAAACATCATCGAGAGCGGGACGCAGGCGCTGTGCCAGTACTACTGCAAGGACTTCGAGCAGGTATTGGCCATTATGATGAGGTCCTAGCCCACACATCAGGCCGGCCAGCGCCTCGACTCAGGACAGATATGGCATTTCTGCCATGCGAGGCACTGAGTTGCATGTGGGCCTGATCAAGAGTAGAATGGAACGTAGCCCGGTGAGGTGGCGGGGGCGCAACCAGCGCTGTGCCGCTTGAATTGCCGCCCTGGACCACCTCACACATACCTGAGAAGGAGAGGAACATGAAATCGCGTCATCCATTGAGTCTGGTAGCTGTGCTGCTGGTGTTGGCTGTCCTGTTCACAGCCTGCGTCCAGCCGGCCGCGACGACCGCGCCTGCGGCCGAGCCGACCAAGGCGCCCGAAGCGGCAGCCGCCGAGGTCAAACCGACCAAGACGCCGTTGCCACCCCTGGAAGCGCCCGAATGCGCCAAGATGGCTAATGCGTTATCACCCGCAGCGGGCGAACTCGGCTCGGCCGATAAGCCTGTTGTCATCACCTTCGTGCCCTCGGTGGACACCCAACTCATCAGCCGGGGCGGCAGCGCGATGGCTGACTGCCTCAGCAAGATGACCGGCCTGACTTACAAGGTCGAGGTCGGCACGAGCGAGGCGGCCTCGATTGAGGCCATGGGTGGCGGCAAGGCCCACATGGGCTTCCTCAACACCTTCGCGATCTTGCTCGCCAAGGAAAAGTACGATGTCGACGTCGCGCTGATCGCGCAGCGCCTGTATGGGCCCAAGGACAAGGACGGCAACTACTTCGCTTTCGATTTCGACCCGGACAAGGCACTCGCAGGGCAACTGGCCTCCTTCTACAAGCCGGAATACTTCGCGAAAGCCGATTCGGGCATCACGAAGCTGGAGGACGTCAAGGGCAAGCGCATGTGCTTCACCAGCGCCAGCTCCACCTCCGGCGGCATCATCCCGCGCGCGTCCTTTGCAGCCCTCGGCATTGATCCGGATAAGGACCTCCAGAGCACCTACGCGGGCGGGCACGATAAGTCTGCGATCGCCGTGTACCAGGGTGACTGCGACGCCGGCGTAGCGTTCATGGACATTCTGACCGACAGCAGCACGAACCTCCAGGCCAAATTCCCTGACATTACCGAGAAGGTCAAGGTGTTCATGGTGGGTGACCGCATCCCGAATGACGGCCTCCAGTATATCAAGGACCTCGATCCCAAGATCAAGGCCATCACCACCGAGGCATTGCTTGCGATGATGGAAGATCCGCTTGGCAAGGCCGTGGTCAAGAGCATCTACAACTATGATGCCTTCGAAGTCACCGATTTCGCCACGGCGTACGGCCCCTTCAACGAGTTGTTGAAGAAGGCCGGCATAGACGTCAGCAAGCTCGTCAAGCAGTAAAGCCTTTTCCGCGTGCCAGGCGCCTCGCGAGGTGCCTGGCACGCGATAGCCGGATTACCCTCCAATCTCCCCACCGAGGCGGACTATGCTACGTGTCGAGCATCTCACAAAGGTCTATCCCAACGGGACCCAGGCGCTGACCGACGTCAGCTTCGAGGTTCAGGATGGGGAGTTCCTGGCCGTGATTGGCCTGAGCGGATCGGGAAAATCCACCCTGCTGCGGTGCATCAACCGATTGATCGAGCCGACTGCCGGCAAGATCATCTGGAACGACATCGATATCACCGCGGCGCCCGCCTCCGAGCTGCGCGGCATTCGCCGCCAAATCGGCATGGTGTTCCAGCAGTTCAACCTGGTGAAGCGCTCGTCCGTGCTGACGAATGTGCTTTCGGGTCGACTCGGTTACGTCAACCCCTCGCAAAGCCTTTTCGATTATTTCTCTCCGGCAGATCACGAACGCGCCATGGACAACCTTGAGCAGCTTGGCCTGGCGGACAAAGCGCATGTGCGCGCCGATTCGCTTTCCGGCGGCCAACAGCAGCGCGTCGGGATCGCGCGTGCGCTGATGCAGGAGCCGAGGTTGGTCCTGGCCGATGAGCCCGTTGCGTCACTCGATCCCGTACTGGCCCATTCGATCCTCAAGTATCTGGAGCAGATGAACAAAGAGCGCGGCATCACGGTGCTGTGCAGCCTGCACTTCCTCGATCTCGTCCACCGCTATGCGACCCGCGCGATCGCCCTCAAGGATGGGCGGGTTGTCTTCGAGGGGCTGCCAAAGGAGATTGACGACGAGCAGTTCAAGGCGATCTACGGCCAGGAAGCCGAGCGCGTGTCGATCATATGACCAGCAGCACTCACCCCACCCGCAAGAATGCAGCCTGGCTGCCGGCCTTGCTCTCGCTGATCATCCCGGGCGGAGGGCAATACGCACTCGGCCAGCGCGGCCGCGGCGTCCTGATCTTGGTGGCCGCGTTGGTGCAGGGCTATCTGATCCCGTGGGCGTTGGAGAACTTCCGGATCGCCAAGGTAACCCTGGGCAGCATTGAAACCAGTTGGCTGTTCATTCCGTTGGTGCTGTTTTGGGCCTGGAACGTGCTTGATGCCGCGCGCCGGGCGCGCGGCAAGCGCAGCCCGGACGCCCCCGGCTTGCTGCTGCCGGCCCTGGTGATCTACATCATCGCCTGGCAGGTGACGGACGTGCGGCTCGACCGCCTGGTCACACGTTTCGGAAATGCCCTGAAGATTGGCAACGATCTGATCCATCCTGATCTTTTCACGCGCACTGCCGCCGGCAAGTTGGCGCCCAGCGAGAACTTCGGCTACATCTTCGGCGCCTTCACGCCCAAGGCTGCTCCCGATCTATGGGTGCGCCTGGGACTCGTGCAAGCGGGGGCAACCGTCCCGACCTTCCAGGCGGGCAAGATCATTGAGACGATCGCGCTCGGCCTGATGGCCACCCTCTTCTCCACCGTCCTGGCCATCCCGGTCAGCTTTCTGGCCGCGAGCAATATCATGTCACGGGTGCCGGGTGGGTCCGTGATTTACTACGTGACGCGCATCGTCCTGAATATCGTGCGTGCCGTGGATACCCTGATCTGGGGGCTGATCGTCGTCCTTTGGGTTGGCCTGGGTTCATTTGCCGGGGTGATCGCCTTGACGATTCACTCCGTTGCCGCGCTGGCCAAGCTGTTTTCCGAAGAGGTGGAGCATATTGACTCCGGCCCCATCGAGGCAGTGACTGCGACCGGCGCCAATCTGCTGCAGACCGTCCGTTATGCGGTCGTCCCGCAGATCGTGCCCTCGTTCCTGGCGTACACGCTTCTCCGTTGGGACATCAACATGCGCTCGGCGACGATCGTCGGGTTTGTGGCGGGGGGCGGCATCGGTTACTTCGTGGTGGAGACGATCCGTAAGAGCGGCTATACGCAGTATGCCGCGGCGCTGTGGGCCGTGGCCGTCGTCGTGATCATCGTGGATTATGTCAGCGCGAAGTGGCGAGAGCGCATCATGGTCGGCACGACCAGCACGAAAGCCGGCCCACCCAAACCGTTCTACAAATCGCTCCGGGCCTGGTTCTACATCATCGCTGGCGCGGGCTTATTTATCTACTTCTGGGAGCTATGCGGCATCGACTTGAGGCTGCTGTTTGACCCCGCGCCCACCTTGGGACGCTTCGTGCGCAATTTCCTGTCGTTCAATCTCGATCCACAGGTGATCAGCACCGTTGTCCGGGAGATGCTGGTGACGATCTTCCAGGCGCTGCTCGCCACAACATTGGGCGCCCTCCTGGCTATCCCCTTCAGCTTTCTGGCCGCACGCAACCTGACCGGCCGCAACCGCCTTTCGATCTGGCTCTACTACCTGACGCGCGGCCTTTTTAACCTGCTGCGCTCCATCGAAGCGCTGCTCTATGTGGCGATCTTCTTCTACTGGGTGAGCTTCGGCAGTTTTGCCGGGATGCTGGCGCTGATGGTTACGACGTTCGGGTTGATCGGCAAACTCTTCTCTGAGGCCATCGAGAACATCGATTCCGGGCCGTTGGAGGCGATCACGGCGACCGGCGCGACGCGGCTGCAAACCATCGTGTACGGCATCCTGCCGCAGATCATCCCGCCCTTCATTTCGTATATGATCTATCAGTGGGACATCAACGTGCGCATGGCGACCATCGTCGGTTTTGCGGGAGGCGGGGGCATCGGCAACCTGCTGTACAACGACTATTTCCCCTTCAGCAAATATCGCTCCGCGGGCACAGCCGTCGCCGTGATCGTGCTCGTCGTCGCGGTGATGGATTTTGCCAGCGCGAAGCTGCGCGAGAAGCTCGTGTAAGGCCCCCTCGAGCCCGACACACCTCGCGCAGCGTATTCCCCATTTCGACCAGGCTGAGACTGTTGCTTCACTCCCGGTAGTGCGCGCCCATGCTTCGTTTATTCGCCCAGGCCGCCTCAGCGACAAGATTCGCGGACCGGACAGCGTGGCGCAGGCCGATCAGCTCATCCGTAAGCCGGCTGCGGCGATAAAACCTGAGGATCTCCGTTTCCAGGTTGCGCAGCTCGCTGAGCGCGCGGCTGAGCCGGTTGGTCGTACGGATCAGCCCCACGTAGTTCCACATGATGTGCTTGATGGCGCTGAAATCTTGCTGGATCAGCACGGGGTCGGGGATATCCAGCCCGTCATCCTGCCAGGGCGGAATCTGATCCGGGCTGATCCGTAACTTGGACGGCAGGCTCTGCTCGATGTCAACCGCCGCGCGCTGGCCCCAGACCAGACCTTCCAACAGCGAGGTGCTCGCCAAGCGATTGGCGCCGTGCAGCCCGGTGCACGCCACCTCACCGATGGCGTATAGGTCCTCCAAGGTGGTCCGGCCCCAGGCGTCGACCCACACACCGCCGCATGTGTAATGGGCGGCGGGCACTACCGGCACCAGATCGGTGGCAATGTCAACACCATGCTGCAAACAACTCGCCCGAATGGTTGGAAAGTGCTTCAGGATTTCATCGTTGGAGATATACGAGCGCAAATCGAGATACACGTGAGTCAGGCCGCGCGAAAGCATCTCGCGATGGATGCTGCGGGCCACTACATCACGCGGCGCCAGGTCCTTCCATTCCGGCGCGTAGTTCTGCATGAACGGCTCGTTGTTGCCCAGCACCAACCGTGCGCCCGCGCCGCGCACTGCCTCGGAAATCAAGAAATTCGGCGCGCCGTCCGCATGGAACGTCGTGGGGTGAAACTGCACGAACTCCATGTTGATCAGCCGCGCGCCGGCATAGGAGGCCATCGCGAAGCCGTCACCCCGTGCGCCGGCCGGGTTGCTGGTGCGCAGGAAGATCTGACCTAAGCCGCCGGTGGCCAGGATAGTTTTGCGCGCCATGCAGCGCTTGACGATCCCGGCAGCCTGATCGAAGATGTAGGCGCCGCTGCACGACAGCGGCGCATAGACCACGTGGCGGTCGAGAGCGTGATGGGCCGGCGTCAGCAGGTCTACCGCGGTGTGGCCGGTCAGCAGAATGATGTTCGGGTGACCGCTTACCGCCTTCATGAGGGCTACCTCGATGGACTTGCCGGTGCAATCTGCCACGTGCAGAATGCGCGGCATCGAGTGGCCCCCCTCACGGGCCAGCGAGAGCTCACCGCTTTCAGTGCGGTCGAAGTCGACCGGGGCGCGCGCGCGCAGAATCTCGTCGACGCGCACCGGACCCTCCTGCGCCAGGATATCGACGGCGATCGGGTTACAGTGATCACCCCCGGCACGAATGATATCTTCGGCCAGCGCCGCGGGGGTGTCGCCCACGCCCCGGTAAACGATGCCGCCTTGGGCATAGACGGTATTCGACTCGTGCGGATCCGTGGCCCTGGTGGCCATGATGACCTGCTTCCCCTGGTCGGCGAGTTTCAGCGCCGCAGTGGCGCCGGCGATCCCGCTGCCGAGGATCAGAACTTCGGCTTCGAGGTATTCAGACACGCTGCTGCTCCTATCCAATCCTCAACATCCGTTCCACGGCTCGATATGCGCGGGCGCGAACCTTCTCCGGCACCTCGGTGACGTACTGCATGTAGCGGAGCGCGTCGCGCGTCATCTCCAGGGTGATCTGGTTCATGTGCGGGCAGCGCACCATACAAAGCCGCAGCATCTCCTTATCGGGGTTCGCCGCAGCCACGTTGTCGCCCATCGAACATTCGGTGAGCAGCAGGTAATGCGGCGCCCGGGTCTGCTCCACGTAGCGGATCATGGCGTTGGTGCTGCCGGCAAAGTCGGCCGCGGCCGTCACCTCAGGGCTGCACTCCGGATGGGCCAGGATCACGACATCCGGATATTGGGCGCGCACCTGCTGGATGTCGGCCACGGTGAATTTCTCGTGCACCTCACAGCGGCCGCGCCAGCCGATCATCTGATAATCCAACACGTCAGGATACCTGAGCCTGCCGCCCGGCAGGCGCGTCGGGTAAATGATGTGCTTGCCGGTCTGGCGGGCAATATTGCCCGCCAGGTATTCATCGGGAAGGAAAATGACCGTGTCGGAGTCCAGCGACTCGACCACCGCGACGGCGTTGCCCGAGGTGCAACAGATATCGCTTTCGGCCTTTACGTCGGCGTAGGTGTTGACGTAGGTCACGACGGGCACCCCAGGGTAGCGCCTGCGCAGCTTGCGCACATCTGCGGCCGTGATGCTCTCCGCCAACGAACAACCCGCCTTGAGGGATGGAATCAGGACGGTGCGTGTGGGGTTCAGAATCTTGGCGGTTTCGGCCATGAACTTCACGCCGCAAAACACGATCACATCCTTGTCGGTAGTTGCGGCCTTGCGGCTGAGATCCAACGAATCACCCACGAAATCGGGCACCGAATGGAAGAGCGCAGGCTCCATATAGTTGTGGCCCAAGATGACCGCATTGCGCTGCACTTTGAGCTGGTTGATTTCGTAGGCCAGCTCGGCCTTGACGCGCAGCTCAAAGTCCGGTGCGCTGGCGCCCAAGCGAATTCTCAGTTCGGTGTAAAGCTCGTCGACCGACATTTTGGTGCGGTCGTGGGATGCAAGGGTGCTCATGAAAAAGACGCCTCCACTCATCGTCATTCTGAGCGGGTCGGCCGCTCAATGCTCGTCGCGGCGAGACACTAGCGAAGAATCTCATGCAGCCGACGAGACTCTTCGCTGGTGTTGTGCCGCACCTGATGTTATCTCGTCAACCCGCTCAGAGTGACACTGGAAACCTCAGGCCGCGCGCAGATCCAGGCTGATATCCAGCGCCTTGACTGAATGTGTCAACGCGCCCACAGAGATAAAATCGACTCCGGTCGCGGCGATGGCAGCCACCGTATCCAGATTGACGCCGCCAGACGCCTCCAACGGGATCCGTCCGGCCGCGTGCACAACCGCTTTAGCCATTTGGCTGGGCCGCATATTGTCCAACAAGATGCGATCGATCGGCAAAGCCAACGCCTCGGCCAACTGATCGAGGTTTGTCACTTCCACTTCGATGGGCCGGTTGAGCGGATCGTTCGCCCGCACGCGGCGGACCGCCTCCGTGATGGAACCTACCGCAGCGATATGGTTATCTTTGATCAACGCCATGTCGTACAAGCCAATGCGGTGGTTGCGTCCGCCGCCCAACCGCACCGCCCACTTGTCCAACAGGCGCAGGCCGGGCACGGTCTTCCGCGTGTCCAAGATCACGGCGCGCGTGCCCGCGACGGCATCCACATAGCGCCGCGTGGCGGTGGCAATGCCCGACATGCGCTGCATGAAATTAAGCGCGACCCGCTCCCCCGAAAGGAGCGCGCGGCCGGGGCCGGTCACAAGCGCGACGACATCGCCCCGCGCCACCCGGTCGCCATCCGCGACGAAGGCGCGGAACGTCACCGCAGCATCCAGGGCGGCGAAGACGCGCTGTGCGACTGCCAGCCCGGCGATGATGCCGGCCTCCTTCACCAGGAAGTCGCCGGTGTACATGGCATCCGCCGGTATCGTGCTCAGGGTGGTAACATCTCCGTCACCCAGGTCTTCGGCCAGGGCGCGGCGGATCGATTCGTCCAACACCGCGGCGGCAAGTTCGCTGCCTGCGGCTGCCGGTGAATTGCGTTGTTGCGTCATAAACTCCCGCCTCAAAGGGTGTCAAAACCGATACGGAGCACGCCCGGCGAGCACCACCATGTTCGCCCGCAGCGGTTCATATTCGAAACGCAGGGGGCCAGGATCAGAGTAAGTTGATCTGATCAACCTCTTCGGACGGCGATGCCCTCCGTGCTTCCGGAGTTCGGCCCGTCAAATACGCTCCGCCACCACCAGCCAACTTGCCCCTAACTGATCCAGCTCACAGGATACAGCCCGCACGTCGAAGGGGGTCCGAGCGAAGGCTTGACGCAAAGTCTCTTCGGAACGCTGCCGGATATTCCAGTTCATCACCCAGTCGATGATCGCATGCTCGCCGGCCGGCATGCTGGCCGCGAAGTTGCCGAACACCAACAGGCCGCCGGGGCGCAGCCCTTGATAGCAGGTGGCGATCACCGGCGCAATCCGCCGCTCGCTCAGTTGGTCAAACAAAATCACGGCGTACATGAGATCATACGGCGCGTCAGACCAGGTCTTGAGCTCGGCCAACGCCCTGGGATCGGCAAGCCGGAAGTGTGCGCGGCCGGGAAGCAGCGGATCAATCATCTGTCTCACCCGCCGGAGCGCCGTCGGATCGGTGTCCAGGCAGGTCACGTCGACCAGCGCCCTCAGAGCCCGGTCTTGAATCAACGTACTCAGTGCGCGTGCCGATCCTGTGTGCAGGTTAAGCAGCCGCACGGGCTGCCGCTGTTGGCCCATCTGCCTGACCTTTTCGGCAAGCTTTTGCGCCAGCAACCTGTTGCGCAGGCGGAACGCAGATGCCGCCACCATGTTCAGATAGTAGTTATCCAGCATCTGCGCGGCCAGGGTCGCGCCGCCCAACCGACGATCCAATAACAGATCAGTCACCTCGAAGGGATCGAAGTCCTGGCGTGGGGTGTTAAAAATGTGGTAATAGAGCGAGCTCGTGGCTGACCAGGCGCGCACGCGTGAGGTGACCAGCTCATAGGTCCGCGTCACCAGGTCATCCGGCGGCCTGGTCGCCAGAAAGGCGGTAATGGCCAGGCCAAGCTGATCCATAATGCGACGCGTGGCCGCTTCGTGGGTCTTGACCTGATCCCACTCTTGCGCAGGTGTGCGCCGGACGTTCACGCCTTCTGCCTGCTGGATGAGGCCGGCTAACTCATCCAGCAGGCGAGAAATGTCATCCACCGATTGGAGAGAGTTCGCAACAGGAATCACATTCCTCCGATAGCCTGCCCGCGGCATGCCTGAGATCCGCCGCGGGCAGAAGATGCCCTCTTATTGCTTGTTCAAGAACCGCTCGATCACGGTGATGGCGTCGGGCAGTTGGATCCGATCGCCCGGCTGCAGTTGGTCCAACGACCGGGATTCCCAATCGCGGTTATCCAGCCGGTAAACCCCCAGCTTCGTGCCGCGCTGCCAGTTGGGATCTCGCAAGTAGGCCAGGCCCACCTGGCGGCCCGTGGCATCGATGGAGCAGCTCGTCACATGACCCACGACGCGTCCCTTGGCGTTGACCACCACATCGCCCTGGCCCAGCATCGGGCCGCGTTCCTCATCCACCATGAAGCGGGCCAGGCGCGCCTGGCGGGTCGCTTCGTGCGCCTCGTAAGCTGCCTTGCCGATGAAGAATGGCTTATAGAGCTTGACGTAGGGTGCGAAGCCGGCATCGGCCGGCCCCAGATTCAGCGGTCCTGCCAGCTCATGCCCGTAGAGCGGCAGACCGGCCTCGATCCGCAGGCTGTCGCGCGCAGCCAGGCCGATCGGTTTGACCCCAAAGGGTGCGCCGATGCGCAGCACATCACGCCAGAAGCCGGGCAGATCGTCCGGGTGGAGGAACAACTCAAACGCGACCGGCTCGCCAGTGTAGCCGGTGCGCGAGAACCAAACATCGTAGCCCAAAAGCGTGCCGTGGGCGATCTGCGTGCGCGGCATATCCAGGAGCTTGGCGCGCGTCGCCTCATCATCGCCCGCCATCGCCAGCAGAATGTCCCGCGACTTGGGGCCTTGCAGCGCCAGTTGGACGCGTTGATCATCGCCTGATTGCGGATCGCGCAAGTCCCGGATTCTCACCGACTCGTAAGCCAGGGCGCGAGTCCACGGCCGGAGCGGGTCAATCATTACCTTGGCCTCGCGCACGGCATTGAGCCAGGCCCAATCCTTGTCGTTGTTTGACGCATTAACCACCACCCAATAGCGGTTAACGTCCAGGCGATACACCCAGATGTCGTCGATCACGCTTCCATCGGGCGCCAGCAAGTAGGAGTACTGCGAACCGCCGTCCTTGAGGATGGTCATGTCGTTGGCGGTGACGGTATGCATGAAGAGGTGCACGTTCTCGCCGCTGAACTCGAACAAGCCCATATGGCTCACGTCGAACAGGCCGGCCGCCTTGCGCACGGTCTGATGTTCCTCCAAAACCGAAGTGTACTGCACCGGCATATCGTAACCCGCGAACGGCACCATCTTGGCGCCCAGTTTGCGGTGCACCTCGTTGAGCCGAGTGCGCAGAATGGGCGGGTTGGCCGGGGGTTCCCAGGTGAAAACGGGCAGATTCTGCAGGCCGCCGGGTGCAGCCGCGCGCGGCCGATGGCCGATCCAATAGCTCTTGTGGAAGGCCCAACCGACCTCATCCTTCTCGAAGCTTTCCACCGCGGGCGGCCGTATTGTCCAGGCATCGGCCAAGTCATGCGGCAGGCGTCGCACCACCACCGGGCCGGGCGCCTTCAGGAACGGGTCCTCAGGATCCATGGTTACAAAACCATCGGACAGAGCTCGGAACCAATGCGCCACGCGCGCCTCGGCTGTTTTGGGCACCATCAGTTGGTAGCAAGTGGTCGAATCGCAGGTGCGCCTGAGCACGCCCGGCGCCATGAGCCGGCCGTCTGGCTCCAAGACCCAGGTGGGCTGGCACTCGTCTGGTTTCAGGATGTAGACATCGTTGGTCATGACCACATTGCAGAAGCCGCGCGCGTTGGGGCCCTGGATCTCGATCACGTCGTACTCGCCGCCCGGATCCGTGGTCTGCTTGTGCATGAAGTAGTGATGCGGATAGCCGCTCGGCTGATAGTCGCGCGGCAAATCGACGGCCATCGCCAGTTCCACCACATCCCGTTTGGCATCTTCCAGCACGTCGAAATCGATGCGCGCATGGTAAACCGGACCATTGCGGCCGGCAAAGGCGGTCGGCTTGCACGCCTTCAGGACACGCGCCATGATCTCGGCCAGCCGCGCGGTCTCAGCCAGGCCAAAGCCGCGCTGGGTGATCCACGGCGTGCCGATGCGGATGCCGCTGGGCGAGCGCGCGCCCTTGTCGCCGGGGATGGTGTTGCGATTGAGAACGATGCCGGCCAGATCAAGGATGCGGGCCGCAGGATCGCCCATCAGCGGCGTGCCCTTCTTGCCATCGGGGCTGACCCCCCCGGCCGCGCGGATGTTTTTCAGATCAACCAACAGCATGTGGGTGTCAGTGCCGCCGTAGGGGATGCGCAGGCCGTTCTTCTGCAACACAGCGGCCATGTGCGCCGCGTTGGCCTGCACCCGCTGCTGGAGATCGATGAACTCGGGCGTGCGCGCCAACTTGAACGCCACCGCCATGCCCGCGATCGTGTTGACGTGCGGGCCACCCTGTTCACCGGGGAACACGGCCGAATCGATCTTCTCTGCGATCCTCTTATCGGTGGAAAGGAGGCACGCGCCGCGCGGGCCGTAGAGGGTCTTGTGTGTGGTGAAGCTGATGACATGCGCATAACCGATGGGGCTGGGCACGACGCCCGCGGCCACCATGCCGGCGACATGCGAGATATCGGCCAAGAGATAGGCGCCCACCTTGTCCGCGATCTGGCGGAAGCGAGCCCAATCGGGCATCCACGGATACGAGGTGAAACCGGCGATGATCATTTTCGGCTTGTTCTGCACTGCCAGCGCTTCGATCTCATCGTAATCCAGGCGCTCGGTCTTGGCATCTACGCCGTAAGAAACAATCTTGTACAGTCGTCCGGAACGATTGACGGGCGAGCCGTGAGTCAGATGACCGCCGTGGAGCAGGTTCATACCCATCACGACCTCGCCCGGCGGCACCAGCGCGTCATAAACCGCACTATTGGCCGGGGAGCCAGAAAGAGGCTGCACATTCGCCCAAATGCCATCCGGCGAGATGCCGTTGGCCGCAAACGCCTCCGCCGCGCGGCGCCGAGCGAGCGCCTCAAGCACGTTGACGTACTCCACACCCTTATAGTAGCGCTGGTCGGAGTTGCGCCGATACGTGGCAAGCTGCAGCTCATAGTCAAGGATCTGGTTCTCAGTGAGCGAATGCGTGGCGGGGTCAGGATACCCTTCGGCGTAGATGTTCTGGAAGACGGAGCCCAACGCCTCACGCACCGCTTCGGGCGCCTGGCTTTCAGACGGAATGAGGATGAGCTTATGAGCTTGACGTTCGGCCTCGTAGCCGATGAGATCATACACGGCCGGATCGAGGCCGTGCAGGCCAGCAGTGAAGAACTCCAACATGGCTCGCTCCTTTGCGGTTGTGGTGCAGCGAATTGATTGATGCAAGACAAGCGCGATTATACCATCACATGGGCAAAGACGTGAACTGAAAGTAAGTGATGCCGTCCGCGTCCCACGTTCGAGTGAGGATGCTCCGTCCGGGCTCCGCGCTAAACCGCGGTGAAACCGGTCAACCCATACCGCTGCAAATACGCGTACGGGAGCCAGCAATAGCCGGGGCCATCGGGGCAGTGAACACTCCAATCGACGCCCCAACTGTTGCGGACAATGAAATAGCCACCGCCAGGCACGGCCGAGTCATCCTGATAGCCGGCCAGGCAGATGGCGTGAGCACTCTCCAGCCGGGCCAGCGGGCTGCGGACCCCTTCTGCGAGCAACGGCAACCGAATGGCCCCCGCGTGAGAAATCATTACGCCGCTCCAGAAAAAGAACGTGGGCAGCGTGCAGGCGACAGCATAGCCTCCGGCAAGGTGAGCTTTCACCAAACGGATGTCGCGCGGCCACACGAACACGTAACGGTCAACACGGTGTGCGCGGGCCTTCTCCTGCACAATGGGCGGCGGCGTGCCCTGGGTTTCATCCCCTGGCATCTGTTGGGGGTTATATGGCCAATCGGCCTCGGCGCAGATGCCGTTCTCCTGCAGCGCAGCCATCCCATACAACAATAGTGCTCCGGGCCGATCGGCCAGGATGGGCGTGATGAGCCTTTGGCGGGCTGCCCAATAGAGGAACTGTTCCGAGAGGTTGACCTGCGTGTCGCCGGTGAGAAACTCACGGACGGCGGTGCAGGCATGCGCCACACACGTCCCCCGCATCCCCTGATTTCTGATGGCCGGAAAGCGATCGACGTGCGAAACGCGCGGGGGCAACACCGCGGGCACGGGCAGCGCATCGAAGATGCCCCTGGTCCCGCCGCGCTCCAATTTATCCAACGCGCCCATCCCAAAGGCACGCGGAGGAACCGCGATCTGGGCCCGAATCTCAGGCAGCAGCAGCGGAAGCAAGTCACGAGCCAACGCTTCCACCTCAGCCGGCGCTATGACCAACAACTCGGCCAGCCCTGCGCGGCCCTTCTCTTCGTAGGCAGTCGTTACGAGCTCTTCGACCGTCGTAATCCACAACGGCCGCAACGCTTCGATCACCGCCGGCTTGAGTTGACTGACGTTCTCTAACGGCGTTCCGATCTTTTGAGCCATGTGAATACCTCCTCATCTTTGACGCACAGACCGGCCTGTCCCATTCACCTCATATTATAGCACAAGAGTGACCTTGAACAACCCCTCCGGATCGGCGCCGAGCAGGCCAGCAGCGAGCTGCCGCGCATCAACCGGGGACAACGCCCCAGTCATTGCCGGCGTGAGGAGCGGATACCGGCGCAGATGTTTGAAGTGCGCCTCAATCGCATCCGCGCCCGCGTCGTCCACTGCCCAGTTGAGCGCGTCAAACGAGGTCAAATCGAGAGGGGCCGCGTAGCCGCGCAGCGTCTTCTGAGCTGCTGAGTTAAAGTAATCCTCAAAATACGACATTGCCAGCTCACGCACCGAGCGATAGACCGGCTCACGGTAACGCAGGCCGACAAAGTTGGACTTGGCAACCGCGCCGTAACACCCGTTGCGCTGAAAAATCGCCAGCACGTGGTCGTCATCGGCCCCCGGCTCGGGCAAGAGGTCCACCACTACCGGCGGATAGCCCAGCCGACTCAATGCGAGGGCGCCAAACAGTCCGCCATCCAGACAATGCCCGCGACGCTCACGCAGCACACGCAATGGGCAGCGGTTGAAGTATTCCGGTTCATAGACGATGCTGTCCAGGAAGTCTTGAATCCGGCGCGGGCTGGTGAGCCCACTCCACAGCGCCAACTCGTCCGGGCCGAGGTGTTCTTGAAAACTAAGCAGCGTCATCAGCCGTTCTCCATATCGCAGAACAGATCTCCTGCCTTGCTTGCGCCTGGCTGCGGCGCCGGGATCGCCTGGGTGAAGCCTTCACTGCCCAACAGCCGGCGCCTGATGAACCCCGGCCAGTTCTTGTACATAACAACCGGTCCACCCTGGCTGCGGTGACAGGCCGACGCGGCCATCTTCACGTCCACATACCGGCTGACGTCCACTCGCACGTGAGCCGGCGTTTCCCACCCAATCACCTGCAGCAGGTCGATATCATGATTGCGCCCGAACTTACGCGGGTCACGGCCGATCAGCGGCATCAGCCGCACCAGCACCTTCATGAAGCCAGCAGTGAAGGCGGGGTGATAGAGTCGTTCGGGCTGATGTGGTGCGCCGGCCTCCGGGAAGCGAGTTGCATCGGCCGCAGCATAGAACGCTTCCATCGTCGCCTGGTGGAGCTTGATGTGGTCCGGGTGGCCGTAACCGCCGAAACGATTATCGCAAATGATGACCTGGGGCTTGTGCCGGCGAATCGAGGCGACGATGTGGCCAACCACCTTTTCAAGTGGGGCCTGATACAGGCTCTCGGGATGCTGGTTTTCCGCCGCACCGGCCATGCCGCTATCGCGATAGCCGTACCAATCGACCCCAGCCAGGCCGAGGGTTTGTGCGGCACAGCACAACTCCGCCGCCCGCAACTGGCCTGTGCTGGCATAGCCATCCAGCATTTCGGCGTCCACCGTGCCGGCATTGCCGTCGGTTGCACACGCCAGCCACACCGCCACACCCTCCCGGGCGTACCTTGCCAGGGCGCCCCCCGGGCCAAAGGACTCATCATCGGGATGCGCGAAAACCGCCAACAGTACGCGCCGTTCATTCGAAGAGCTTGTCAATGCGTTCCTCCCCCATATGCAACTCAAAACGGGCCACCGAATCCAGACCAGGCAAGTATACGGCGTGCCCCGTAGATGTCAAAACGCCAGGCCACTTTGGCGGCCACGACAGGTTCGGCTATAATCGGGATAACGGCAGGAGTGGCCGCTGAAATCCGGGAGGTGCGATTTGAAGCTCTCCGTCTTGATGCCCTGTTATAATGAGATTGAAACCATCGGCGAAATCGTCGAGCGCGTACGCGCGGTCGATGTGCGACTGCGGGTGCGTGATGGCAAATTCGGCTTGCCGGTCGGGCCTGACGGCACCGTCGATCTGATGGTGGAGAAGGAAATCATCATCGTAGACGATGGCTCTAAAGATGGCACGCGCGAAGTCCTGTCCGAGTTAGCGCGGCTGCCGGGCGTATTCGTTCATTATCACGAGCAGAACCGGGGCAAGGGCGCGGCGGTGCGGACCGCCATCGAGAAAGCCACCGGCGATATCATGCTGGTGCAAGATGCCGACCTGGAATACGACCCGCGCGACTACCCGGCGCTGCTGCAGCCCATCATCGAGGGGCGTTCACAAGTGGTCTATGGCAGCCGGTTTCTGGGCGGCCCACGCAAGGCGATGTTCTTCACGCACATGCTCGGCAATAAAGGACTCACCCTGCTCACCAACATCTTGTACGACACGATCCTGAGCGACATGGAGACGTGTTACAAGGTCTTCACGCGCGCCGTTGCTCAGCAGTTACACCTCAAGTCGCCCGGCTGGGGGTTCGACCCGGAGATCACGGCCAAAATCCTGAAGCGCGGTTACCGCATCTACGAGGTGCCCATCTCTTACACCGGACGCGAGTTCAATGAGGGCAAGAAGATCAATTGGCGCGACGGCCTGACGGTGGCGTGGACTTTGCTCAAATACCGGTTCTCGGAGTGAACCGATGACCACGGCTGCCTCCCCGGGCTGCCCGGCAGAACGCCAGGAGAAAAAGGCTGACTGGCTTGCACTCACGGGGATCATCGTTGCGGCCGCGCTGCTGCGTGCGGCGCCGTGGCTGGCAAACTATCCGCTGCATCGCGACGAGGCGCTGTACGGCGCCTGGTCCCGCCTGGTCGCCAGCGGCCGTGACCCACTGCTGTTGACCCCCTGGATCGACAAGCCTCCCCTCAGTATTTACGCGGGCGCGGCCAGCATCGCTGCGTTCCGCCCATCCGAGCTGGCACTGCGGCTCCCGGGGATGCTGGCCAGCATCCTGGCCGTAGCGGCCACGTTTGGCCTGGCCCGACGCGCCTATGGCGGCGCCCATGGCGGCGCCGCTGGCGAGAAGACGGCGTGCCTGGCCGCAGGGCTGTTGGCCCTGTCGCCGTTTGCCATTCTTTTCGCGCCGACCGCGTTCACCGATCCCTGGCTGATGCTCTGGCTGGTCTGCGCGGCCTGGGCCGCGCTGGCGCGGCGCGGGCTTGCCGCGGGGTTGGCCCTGGGGTTGGCTATCGCCAGCAAGCAACAAGGCGTGCTGGTTGCGCCGCTGGTCATCGGTTTGCTGCTGGCGCCGGATTTCGTTGCATTGCCGGCCACAGGCCAGCCAACGCCGCGCCAGAGGCCACATGCGGTGCTGCGCCGCGCCCTGGCCGCCGTGCTGGGCTTCGCCCTCGTCTTCGGGCCGCTCACCTATTGGGACAGCCTGCGCTGGCACAATCGACCCAGCTTCTGGGATCGCAGTCTCGCCACCTATGGCCGGCTGGACCTGGCCGCGCCGGTCGAATGGCCCGGTAGAGCATCCGAATGGGCGGCCCAACTCGGCTACCTGTTCGGCCTCCCGGTCTTGAGCTGGCTGATGCTGGGGCTGGCGGTCATGGCCGTCATGGCGGCCGTCCGCCGCCGGCGCGAGCGAGAGGGCCAGCTCGATCTCATCTTCGGGGCCTACGTGGCCGGCTATCTGGTGCTGCACGTCATCATCACGTTTCAACCCTGGGATCGCTACCTGCTGCCGCTGCTGCCGCTGGTCTGCCTGTTGGCGGCGCGCGGGCTGGCCAGGTTCGGATTGACGCCTTCAGGCGGTCTGGTGGGTGCGAAACCGGCTAAAGCCCCGATTCCAGGATCATGGCAAGCCTTCCTCGGAGCAGTTGTCGTTCTGTTGCTGGCGGGCGCACTCAGCTATGGCGCGTGGCTGGGCGTAGCGGGGCGCATCCCGGTGGGCAGCGATCACGGCGCCTACGCAGGGATCCGAGAAGTCGCGGCCTTCGTGCGCCGCCAACCGAGTGAGGCAATCGTTTACCATCAATCGCTGGGCTGGTACTTCGATTTCTACCTGTTCGATGCGCCCCAGGAACGCCGCTGGTTCGATACGGGCCAGAAGCTGGCTGACGGTGCGGAGCAGACGGTGCAGCAGGAGCCCGGGCGGCCGCAATGGTTGGCCGTGACCGACGCGGAGGCAGGGACGATTGCGGCCATTGGCCCACTGCTGGCGCTGCGCGGACTGGCCCTGACCGCGGCCGCGCCCGTGCAGCGGCCAGACGGCAGCCGATCGTTCGCGATCTATCAGATCGTGCCGGCGGCAGGGAAAGGCGGACAATGACCGAGCGCAACATAGGATGCTTCCAAAGTCATTTTCAGAGCAGGCTGGCCGACCTGGCTGCCTGGCTGGCATTGGCCCTGGCAACGCTGATCATTGCGTGGCCGTTGGGCCTGACGAACCGCATCCTGGCCGGCGTCGATGCATTCACCTATTTCGCGCCGTACTGGGACTTCCGCATGGCAGCGCTGCGCGCCGGCCAGATACCGTTGTGGAATCCCTACCTGTTCCTCGGCGTGCCATTTCTGGCGAACCCCCAGGCCGCGGTGCTCTACCCGCTGCACTGGCCGCTCTCCTGGCTGACCGCCGAACAAGCGCTGGTGTGGTCAGCGCTGCTCCACCTGTGGCTGGCGGCCGGTTTCACCTATGTTCTGGCGCGCCGCTCGTTCGGCCTGAGTCGACCGGGCGCCTGCCTGGCCGCCAGCGTCTTCGGCCTGGGCGGCTTCACGCTCGCGCACATCGAAAACATCAATCAGCTCAACACGCTGGCCTGGCTGCCCGCGCTGCTGTGGCTCTCCGATGAAACCGCGGCCGCGATCGCGCATCCGGGCCCGCGCCTGGGATGGCGAAGCGCAGTGCGCTGGGGGCTTGCCCTGGCGTTGGTCATAGCCTTGTGCCTGCTGGCTGGCCACACGCAGAGCTTCTTCGTCAACATGGTCGGGCTGGCCGCGTATGCCGTGTTTCGAACAATCCCAAAACCTGGTTTTTTAAAGAAACCAGGTTTTGGGACACTGGCGCATTTCATGCCCCTTCTGGCCGTCATCCCGGCCGTGTTGCTGGCCGCGGCCCAGCTCCTACCGACCCTCGAGCTCAACGGCTTGGGGCTGCGCACCGGCGGCCTGCCCTTCCGCCAGGCGGTCAGCTTCTCGCTGCGGCCGCGCTTGCTGGCCCAGACGTTTCTACCGCCGTTCGGCGGTGGGCTGGGAGAGGAATTCGGCAGCGAAGGGTACGCTGAATTCGTGGGATACGTCGGCGTCGTCGCGCTGATTCTGGCGGGAGTCGCCATCTTCAGAAGTTATCGATCGGATCCTCAGCCGGTTCAGGAGGCTCCCAGCGAAGCGCCTCGCCCGCGCCCTACCATCCTCACGCCGCTGGGCCTGGCAGCCCTCGGCGTCTTTCTGGCACTGGGCGCATACAATCCGGTCTACTATCTGCTGTGGCGCTTCGTGCCCGGCTTCGATCTCTTTCGCGCACCGGCGCGTTGGCTGGTGCTGTTCGCGTTGGGCGCGGCCCTGCTGGCCGGCAGCGGGCTGGATGCGCTGAGATCGGCGCCGCACGCTGGCAGACAGCAATCGGCCAGGTTGCGACACACACCCTCCCGGACGACTACGGGGCTGCTGATTGCAGTCGGATTGGGGCTGATCGCGCTCATCGCATTCCAACAACCCCCGCCCGTGCTCACGCTGATAGGCTGGATCATAGCCGGGTTGGCGGCCGCAGTGATGTTGAGGCTGAGCCGGCACTGGCCGAAAGCCGCCCGCGGCGGACTGATTGCATTGGTGCTGGTTGAGTTGTGGCTGGGCAGCCGCGCCCTCCCCTACACACAAGCAACCGCGCCGCTGGCGGCCGATCTGCGCAATGCGCCGGCCGCGCTGCTGGCGGCCACTGCCGATCAGGCCGCGGCCGGCCGCGCTCGGTTCCTGAGCCTTTCCGATATCCGCTACGACCCCGGCGACCTGGCTGAGCTGCGCGGCCTGCAGGCCGACCGCCTGCCGGCTGAAGCCGTGGAACGATTGGTGCGCGCGGCAAAACAGGTAGAGGTTATCGCGCCCAACCTGCCGCTGCGCTTCCGCCTGCCCGCGGTGGATGGCTACGATGGCGGCCTGTTACCCCTGGGCCGTTATGTCGAATTACAGAGCCTCTTCCTGCCTGCTGAGCAGATCATCCCGGACGGGCGGCTGCGCGAGCAGTTGGCGCAAGTGCCTGACGACCGTCTGCTGGACCTGACGGGCGTACGGTTCGTCATCACCGATAAGCAGCGCGATCTGTGGTCCGACGATGTTTATTACGACCTGGAAAACACTGCGCCGTTGGCGCCCGGCCAGGTCCTGACATTCGATCTCGCGGCCTATCCGGCATTCTCGGCCACGTCCATCGGCATAGTGGCCGAAGCGCCGGCAGCGGGGGCCGGCGGTGCGCTGGCGGCTACCCTGGCGGACGGCGAGAGGGTGCAACTCGCCTTGCCCGCCATTGCTGCAAACGCTTCGGTCTCTCCGGCCCCCATCCTCGTGACCCTTCCACGCCCAGGCGCCCTGACTGCGTTGTCGCTCCGAAACACCAGCCAGCAATCCTGGGAGCTGCGCGGCCTCAGCCTGATCGATGCGCGCACCGGGGCACACGCGTCGGTGACCGTGTCACGACGCGGTGATCTCCGACGCATCCATACCGGCGATGTGAAGCTCTATGCGCGGACGGATGCGCCGGGGCGCGCCTGGCTGGTGCACGGCATCAGCCCGGTGGCGAGCGATGCGGCAGCGCTCGCAGCGCTGTCTGATCCTGCTTTCGATGCGCGCGCCACCGCGGTAGTGGACGCGGAACTCGAAGCGCAAAGCTCAGCGCCGGCTGGGCCGGGCGAAACCGTCACCATCGTCGCCTACGAAGCAGAGCGTCTCGTGCTGCATGCGCATGCTGACAGCCCGGCGGTATTGGTGGTGGCCGACAGCTTCTACCCGGGCTGGGAAGCCACCGTGGATGGCCGATCGGTGACAATCCTGCGCGCTAACCTGCTGTTCCGCGGGGTAGCCTTGAGGCCAGGGGACCACGAGGTCAGCTTTACATACCATCCGACCACCTGGCGACAAGGATTGGCCGTAAGCCTGGGCGCGCTGGCGCTAACGGCGCTCGGGCTATTGAGCAGCGTTTTTCTGCCAAGCCGTCAGGGTGTATAATCGCCACAGGAACAATAGCAACACTACAAACCTGGAGGTGACCATGAACATCTTCAATCGGATCGTCACGCTCTTGCTGCTGGGCGCACTGCTGGCGCTGGTGATACTGCTCGCCGTCTTTCCGACGCAATCGCTGCAAGTGACGCAAAACGGCCTTAAAGAGGCGGGCAGCTTCCTGGAGCGCCTCCAGGCGAACACGCCCTGGCTCTTCACACTGATACGAGGCCTGACAGCCGTGCTGGCGGCGGTCCTGTTGGTGCTGCTCCTGTGGGGTGAGCTGAGGCGGCGGCGCCCCAAGGCGGTGCGCATCCAAACAGAAAGCGGCAGCCAGGCCACTGTGACCACCGAGTCGGTGGCGCGGCGCCTGACATGGCACATCGACCAGCTTGCGGATGTCATTTCAGTGACGCCCCAGGTCACTGCGGCCGGGCGAGCGGTCAACGTGGTGCTGCAACTGGAAACAAGGCCGGAGATCGACGTGCCGATGAAGACCGATGAGGTGGTGGCGGTGGCTCGCGAAGTGATCTCTGACCGCATGGGCCTGCAGGTCGGTAAAATCGATGTGCGCATCAAGCACGCGGCCTACCAGGAAGGGAGTTGATGGCGCTCGTAGAACATCCTGCCGACGCGACACCTTCCCTGGAGAGGGCAAACGCCTCCACCCCGCCGGCAGCGGACCAGCCGGCTGCGCCTGCACCTGCCGTGGCCGAGGCCGATTTGTTAACCGTCCTGGAGAGTTTGCTTTTCGTCGCCTCAACACCGACCCCTGTTGCGCGACTGAGCCAGGTCCTGGGCCACCCCAGCGACACTGTCGAGGCGGCACTGCAGGCCCTTGCGCTCGGTTATGCAGAAGGACGGCGCGGGGTGCGACTGCTGCGCAAAGGGGACCGCGTGCACCTGACCAGTGCGCCTGAGGCCGCGCCGCATATCGAGCGTTTTCTGGGGCTGGACTTGAGCAGCAAGCTGTCGACTGCCGCCCTGGAGACGCTGGCCGTGATCGCGTATCGCCAACCGCTAACCCGTGTCGAGATCGAAGCGATCCGCGGCGTCAGTTGTGAGGGTGTCCTGCGCACCCTGATCGCACGCGAGCTTGTCGAGCCTGTCGGACGCCTGGAACAGGCGGGCCGGCCGTTCCTCTATGGCACCACCATCCAATTCTTGCAGTATTTCGGGCTGGACAGCCTGACGAGCTTACCGGCGCTTCCTGAGCCCGCCGCATAAGAACGCAGACAAAACTTCACCGAGAGGTCGTACACTCATGAACGTGATCCTGTTGTCGCCACACTTTCCGACCAATTTCTACAACTTCGCGGTCGCGCTGCGCCGCGCCGGGGCGACCGCCCTCGGCATCGCGGATGCAGCATATGACGAACTGCGGCCGGAGTTGCGCAGCGCGTTGACCGAGTACTACCGACTCGACAACATGGAGAATTACGACCTGCTCTTGCGCGCCGTAGCCTATCTGACCTTCAAACACGGCAAAATCGGCCGCTTCGAATCACACAATGAGTATTGGCTGAACACCGAGGCACGCATTCGCACCGACTTCAACATCCCCGGCATCCGCGCCGACGAGATCGACTTTCTGAAACACAAGTCCCTCATGAAGGCGCGCTACATCGAGGCCGGCATACCGGTGGCGCGCGGCCGGGTGGTGCGCAATTGGCAGGAAGCGCAGGCGTTGATCGGTGAAACCGGCTATCCTGTCGTCGCGAAGCCGGACAGCGGGGTCGGCGCAGCGCACACGTACCGGATCAACAACCACGACGAGTTGAGTCAATTCTTTGCCACCAAGCCGCCCGTCGACTACATCATGGAGGAGTTCATCCGGGGCGTCATCTACTCCTTCGACGGACTGGCCGGGCACGATAGTCGACCGGTCTTCTACACCTCCCACGTCTTCGCCCAGGGCATCATGGAGACGGTCAACGAGGACTGCGACTTGTACTACTATTCGCTGCGCCAGATCCCGGCCGATCTTGAAGACGCCGGCTTGCGCACCGTGAAGGCGTTCGGAGTGAGCGATCGGTTCTTCCATCTCGAATTCTTTCGCACGCCGGATGGCCGCATTGTCGCACTGGAGGTCAATATCCGGCCGCCGGGCGGCTGGTCGATGGAGATGTTTAACTATGCAAACGACGCCGATTTGTACCAGGAGTGGGCCAATCTGATCACGGGCCAGCCGGTGCGCACCGACTACACCCGGCCCTACTTCTGCGCTTACGCCGGTCGGAAGCGGCACAAGGCGTATTGTAACTCGCACGAGGACATCTTGCGCACGTTGGCCGGGATGGTGGTGCACCACGATGCCATGAGCCCGATCTTCTGGCCCGTGATGGGAGACTACGCTTACCTGGTGCGCTCCCCCGATGAGGCACAGATCAAGGCGGCTATTCGCTATATCCTGGAAACTAGAAGCTAGAAGCTGGATACTGGAAGCTGAATGCTGGAAGGAAGAGGTGATGCCTGAGACCAAGGCGACGCAAAATTACAGAGATCTGGAAGTCTATCAGATCTCGTTTGAGGGCGCGGTGAGAATTCACGAGATGACGATGCGCTCGCCGAAATACGAGTTGTATGAGGAGGGTAGCCAAGTCCGACGCTCAGCCAAAAGCATCCCAGCTAATATCGCTGAGGGTTATGGACGGCGACGATACACAAATGAATACATTCATTTTCTGACGATTGCCCTGGCGTCGTGCGACGAGACCCGAGTCCACCTGGAGATGTTGCATGCGACCGGTAACCTGGACACTGACGCAAACCAATCATTCTCCGCGACCTATGATACCTTGGGCAAAAAGCTGAATCGATTCCTACAAGGTGTCATAGCACATCACATCGAGCCCTATCGTGACACCGTAGAGACCCGCATCAAGGAAGAAGAAACCGAGTATACGTTGGAAGCTGGAAGCTAGAAGCCGAGAGTGCATCCGGTATCTGCCAACCAGCATCCAGTATCCAGCATCCAAACAGACAAAGGAGTCTACACATGAGCGATCGGAAGAAAGTCACCCTCCCCGTGCTCTTCGACAAGATGGCGAAGGGCGTTCCTCTCACCATGATCACCTGCTACGATTACCCGATGGCCTACCTGGTCGAGCAGGCCGGCATCGATATCGTTCTGGTCGGTGACAGCCTGGGCATGACCATGCTTGGGTTCGACTCCACTCTGCCCGTCACCATGGACGACATGATCCGCCACGCGGCAGCAGTGCGCCGCGGGACGCCCAACGGCTGGCTGATCGGCGATATGCCGTACATGAGCTACCAGGCATCGGACGAGTCAGCGGTGCTCAATGCGGGTCGTTTCATGGCGCAGGCAGCATGCGACGGCATCAAGCTGGAAGGCGGGCAAGAGGTCTGCTCGCGCGTGAAGGCGATCGTCGCCGCGGGCATCCCGGTGATGGGCCATCTGGGACTGACACCGCAAAGCGTGTCGAGCCTCGGCGGCTTCCGGCTCCAAGGCAAGAGCGCCAAGCAGGCCAAGAAAATCGTAGATGACGCCAAGGCGCTGGAAGAAGCCGGCGTAATGGCGATCCTGCTTGAGCTTGTGCCGGATCAGGTGTGCGGCCTGATCACCGAGCGGGCCAAGGTGCCGATCATCAGCCTGGGCAGCGGGCCGAACGCGCACGGCCAGCTCCTGATCTTCCATGATATGTTCGGCCTCTACCCGCGCTTCACGCCCAAGATGGCCAAGCAGTATGCCGACGCCGGCAAGGCGATCGGCGACGGCCTGAAGCAATACGTGGCCGAGGTGACCGGCAAGATCTTCCCTGAGCCGGAGCGCTATTTCGGCATCAAAGAGGAAGAGTACGCCGAGCTGCGGCGGCTGGTGGAGAGGGAGTAAAAAGGAGCCAATATGACCACCAAAGAGAGACTTCGGGCGCGATTGGCAATTCCGCACGAGCGGCTAGATGCGATCAATGCGCTGCTGCTCGATCCTGAGATGCGCGTGGTCAACGACTTGCTGGATGTCGTTGCCAAGTACGGCACGCCGGAAGAGATCAATGCCAAGGCCGCCAAAGCGCGCGACCTGGACAGCCTGATGGCGCGGCTTGCCGAACAGAACAGCCCTTACCTTGACGACCTGATCTGGCTGCAGCGACAGCGGGACGCCGGCGCGTTCATCAGCGAGGCCGAATATCGCCGCGCCGTCTTAGGCGCCAGGGCTGATGAGATGAGCTTCAAGGATGAGTTCGCCGTCACCTTGGAGATCAGCGCAGCGCAATACTTCCCCTGGCTGATCGCCGAGGCCAAGCAGGCCATCGCTGACAAAGAACTGATGCCTGGCCGTTTCATCCGCGTGCGCAAGATGCGCGAATCAGAAGCGGACCACGGCGACATGTTGGCGCTGGCGGCGGCGATGCAGATCATGGGGGCATCGTACGTCGAAACGCTGGACACCAAGGGGACGGACGGTTCCAACATCCACCTGGGCGGCCCCGACACCATCACCGGCTACTTCGGCGGGGTCGGCCAGCCCAACGATCATGTGCTGAAGTGGGTGGACGAATTTCTCTACTACACCACCACCTACGGCACGCAGCAGGTGCTCAACGTCAACCCGGGCACGGTGTTGGCCGGCTACCTGCTCCATAAGCTGGGGATTGACAACCAGTTCAAGATCAGCGTCTTCATGGGCCACGACAATCCCTACGCAGCGTTGTGGACGCTGCTGGCTGCCAAGTTGTTCTCGCGCGACAGCGGTGGTAGCCCTCTGATCGGCTTCAACTGGAGCAACTCGGTCAACAACGAGACCATCGAGGTTACTGCGCAGTTCCGCAAGGCGCTGGGCTTCGAGGATGTCGTCCGTTTCGAGCACCACATCACCGAAACCTACAAGCATATCGTGATCCAGCCGTACAACCGGCGCCAGGAGCTCGTGGCGCTGGCCGATCACGTGCCCAACATCTCAGCCAAGCATGAAGGGGGTGACCCGGACATCGAGATCACGCGGGATCATCCGTCGGACATCCTGGAGTATTTCCGCACCAAGGACGAGATCGAGGCTGCCGGCCACATGCCCCTGCTCCTGCGCAACTACCTGGACAAGCACGAAGCGGTGAACCGCACCGCGCGCGCCCTGACCGAAGGCGGTCTCAGCTTCATCGCCGCGCCGAAGCTGCACCACAGGAGGTAACGGGAACCTCCGCCGGTTACTGTGATGGCGGCGCCCAGCCCAGGGTGGTCCATTCGTGCGGGATGCCCTTGGCGTCAAGCGCCGCCTCGTAATCCTGTAAAGTCTCCGCGGTAACGACATCCACCCCGGTATCGATGATGCCGTTCACCGCGCCCATTTCGCCCAGGACCTGCGTCGCACCCTTCTCGGCGATCAGCTTGATGATCTGCACCGACTGGTAGCCCATGTCATACTCGCGCTGGGCCACCGTCGCATCAATCACCCCATCCTTGATGGCGTTGATGGTATCCGTAGTCGTGTCGAAGCAAACGAGCCGGATCTTGCCGATAGCGCGCGCTTCTTTGATGGCCGTCGCCCAGGCCGGACCGTTGTAGGCGTACACGCCGAATGCACCTGCAAGGTCGGGATGGGCCGAGATGATCGAGCTCGCCAGTTGCAGCGCAACCGCCGTATCTTCGCGGTCGTTCAGGGGCGCCAGCGGCTCGATGCGCGTCCCCTCGACCGCAGCCAGGAAACCTTCGGTGCGCTGGAGAGCATTCAGCGCCGTATCTGAACCCCGCACGATGCCTACCTTGCCGCCAAGGGGCAGAAGCCCCGCCAGGGTTTCGCCAGCGATCCGGCCCGCATCGTAGTTGTCGGTGCCGATATACACCTGGGAGACGCTGCCTGCCACAGGCGGTGTGTCGAGCGTGGTGACGATGATTCCCGCAGCGGCGGCCTTTCGCATCACAGGTTCAAGCGCCTGGGGATCGGACGGTGCGATGGCGATGCCGGTCACCCCTTGTGCGATGTAGGTCTCCATGGTCTGGATCTGGGCGGCTACGTCCTCTTTCGGAGGCACGAACACGATCGTCGCCACACCCAACGTCCGTTCGGCAGCCGCAACCCCCTTCTCGACGTTGGCCCAATACGGGTTCACAGCCTTGCCGATAACGACGATCTTGATTGCCTGCGGGCCGGGGCCGGTTGTACCCACCGGAACGCAGCCGGCTGCTGCGATCAGAAAGAACATCAGACCTGCCAGGTTCGACCACTTGTGCTTCATCATCACATCTCCCAGGCACTGAATATACTATGGGTGGCCGTTCCAGACAAGCAAGAGGTATTTTCCACATGTAGGGGGGATTCCCCCTAATCGGCGCGTGGGTTTTGCCTCATCACCGCAGCATGAGATCCGTTGGCAAGGCGCGGCAACAATGCTATAATGCATCGCATGGCAAGAGTGCGTGTTATGCTGGCCGATGATCACGCCGTGGTGCGAACGGGCATCCGGCACGCCCTACAGGATCTGTCTGACCTGGAGATCGTGGGCGAGGTCGGGGATGGTCCTTCGCTCATCGCTGCGCTCACGCAACTTCAACCTGACCTGTTAGTGATCGACGTGACGATGCCGGACTTCGAGCCGATCGCCACCATCCGCCAGATCCGCAACCAATATCCCGCCATGAAGGTCCTGGTCGTCAGCGCCTATGACGATGATGCCTATGTTCAGGGGCTGCTGGGCGTCGGCGTGAATGGCTATCACCTCAAGGACCAACCCCTCAGTGATCTGCGGTTGGCTGTGCAGCGGGTGTTGGCCGGCGAACGCTGGCTCTCCAGCCCGCTGATCAACAAGCTGCTCAGCTATTCTGACTTCGTTGCGCCGCCCGCAGGCCTGACCGAACGACAGCGCGAGATCTTGCGCCTGCTGCTTCAAGGCTACGACAACCAGAGCCTGGCGCGGGAGACAGGTCTGAGCATCAAGACCATCGAGAATCACCTCACCCGCCTTTATCGGCAGCTCAACGTGCAGAGCCGGCTGGAGGCAGTCCATTACGTCCGGGAACATCCGGACGTGCTCAAGACTACGGGGATGGCGGCCGCCAACCTGCCCGATCTGCTCCCGAAACCCAAGCTCACGGCGCTGCTGGTTGATGACAATGCGCGTTATCGCGGCCAGTTGCGGCGGATGGTCGGTCGCGCCTGTCCGCAAGCCGTCATCCATGAAGCCGGTAACACTGAGGAGGCGGTGCGCCTGGCAGCGCAGATGGCGCCCCAGATCGTGCTGGTGGACGTGATCCTGGGGGATGAAGACGGCATCCGCTGCGCGCGACGCGTTAAGGCGCAGCAGCCCCAGGCGCGCGTCATCCTGATCAGCGCCTATCCCGACCGCGAGTTCCGCCGGCTCGGCCTTGAGGCGGGCGCGGCGGCCTTCGTGGACAAAAAGGACCTGGATGCGGACACCCTGCGCCAGATGATCGACGATGTACTCACCTAGATTCTCGCCAGGTCGCATCTGGCATGAACTGCGCACCAGTCAGGCTTTCATCGCCCTGACACTCTTCCTCGTCGTTTTCACCGCCCTCAGCCTCAGAACAAACACCTTCCTCACCCCCAACAACCTGGCGAGCCTGGCACGGAATTTTTCATGGCTGGCCATCGTGTCCTTAGGCGAGAGCATGGTCATCATCATCGGCGGCATCGATCTATCGGTAGCTGCGACCATGGCCCTGGCCGGGCTGGCCGCCGGCTGGGGCATGCAGGTCGGCTGGCCGGCGCTGCTGGCGATCGTCGCGGGGCTGCTGGTGGGCGTGCTGATGGGCTGGCTGAATGGCATCCTGGTGGCACGCGTCCGGCTGCAGCCGTTCATCGTCACACTGGGCACGATGAGCATCGCACGCGGGGCCGCCTTCGCTCTCACCAGGGGATGGTCGGTGACAAACATGCCGGAGGCCTTTCTGAGGCTGGGGCAGGCGGACGCGGCCCTCGGCCGCTGGCTAATCCCGCTGCCCTTCATAATCGCGCTGGGCGTGGCCCTGCTGGTGCGCTTGTTGTTGGGCCACACGGTCATCGGCAGCGACATCTACGCGCTGAGTCGCGGGGAACGCGCGCTGCTCGTCTCAGGAATCGATGTGATCCGGCTGAAGGTGGTCGTCTATACCTTGTGCGGGCTGCTTGCCGCCATCGGCGGCTTGCTGATCGTGGCCCGGTTGGGGGTGGCGACGCCTTCCGCCGCCGTCGGCTACGAGGTCGACGTGGTCGCAGCTACGGTGCTCGGCGGCACGAGCCTGTTCGGCGGCGTGGGCAGCATCCTGGGGGTGCTGTTGGGCGCGGCCAGCATTCAGATGCTGTACAGCGGGCTGGTCTTGCTCGGCTACCCGGCTTACTGGCAGACGGCAGCCATCGGAGCGCTGATCCTGATAGCGATCGTGCTAGATTACTGGCGACACCGACGGTGAGGGTGGGCGACTCATGGATCCCTTATTGAAGGCCGTCAATCTCTCTTACCACCTGGGCACACAGGCGCTGATCAGCCAGATGAGCCTTGAGATCTTCCCGGGCGAGGTCGTGGGCGTCGCGGGACAGAGCGGAGCGGGCAAAACCGTGCTGACTCTGATGCTAGCAGGCGTCTACCTGCCTAGCGCGGGTGAGATCTACTTCGCCGGCCAACGGCTGACCTGGCCGTACGCCGCGCGTTCACTGGGCATCGAAGTGATCCACCAACAGCCGGAGATGGCCGAAGGCCAAGACATCAGCCGCAACGTCTTCCTGGGCAGCGAGCTCGGCTGGCCGAAAGCGGCCGCCCGCTGGATCAAAATACCGAATGTCCGGCGAATGGATGAGGAGGCAGCCCGGATCCTGGCTCGCCTGGGCATGCGCTACGCGTCGCTGCGTGAGAGTGTGGCCAACTTATCGACCGAGCAACGCCAACTGATTGCGATTGCCCGCACGCTCACCCATCCGGCCCGGCTGATCATCATCGATGACCCGGGTGTGCTGTTGAGCTATCCCTACCAGCAGAAGCTGCTGGCTCTGGTCCAGGAATGGCGGCAAAACGGCGTCGCGGTCCTCTTGGCCAGCGATAATGTCGATCAGTTGATGGCCGTGTCGGACCGCATCCTCGTGCTGCGCCACGGGCGCCTGATTGCGGAACGCCGCACCGACGAGACCGACCGCGAGGCCGTCCTGGCCGCCATGGTGGGCGAGGCAGACCAGGAGCAGCTCACGCCAATCATTTGGGCACTGGACAGCTACTATCGCGCGCGCGAGCAGGCGGAAAAGCTGCACCATCAACAGCGGCTGCTGGAACATGAATTGGGCGCTCCTGATGCGCTCAAGCAGGAGATCATCGATCAACTGGCCGATCAGATCAGCGCGCTCGACCGCGCCAATGTGGCGCTGCAAGATGCACAGCGGCGGCTTCTGACCGAGCTCGAACTGGAGCGCAAACGGTTGGCGCGGGAAATCCACGACGGGGTGATCCAGGACCTGTTGGGCGTGGGCTACCAGTTGGAGGAGATCGAGGCCAGTGCCGTGAAGGCCCCAGCGCTGGCAGAAGAGCTGCAAGATGTTCGCGGCAGCGTACGCGACCTGGTCGGAGACCTTCGGCACATCTGCAGCACCCTGCGCCCGCCGACGATCGACAGCCTGGGCCTGGGCTCGGCGCTGCAGTCCTTTTCGCACGAATGGAGCAAACGGACCGGCATTCGCGTGGAGCTTGATCTGGACCCCAACCTGGGACGCTTGCCCGAAGCAACCGAGCTATCCATTTTCCGCATCGTGCAAGAGGGGCTGAATAATGTCCGCAAGCATGCCGGGGCCAGCGCGGTGGAGATCAGCCTGGCGCACACCTCGCCGCGGCGGCTGATGTTATCCATCGCGGATAACGGATGCGGCCTGCCTGCGACCTTCGATCTGGCGCATTTGCCGGCCGAAGGCCATTATGGCGTGCTGGGCATCACCGAGCGGGTGGCGCTGCTAGGTGGACGGTGCAAGTTCCAGAACCGGCCCGAAGGGGGCACACTCATCCAGGTGGAAATCCCGCATCCGCGCCTGGAACAACCTACTGCCGATGCCTAGTCCGGGTAATCAATCATTACATGGCTGGCGCAGGGGGATTTCCCCTATCGAAATTGAGGGAAACCCGACATTCGAACCGGCGCTCAGAGGGGTCACAAGTCACCGGATCCGTGCTATACTCCTTCAGATGGTATGGGCTGGCTGTCTCAAAGACGAACCGGCGCTCCCTTCGGCCGCATACCAAGCACAAGGAGGTGTAGCCTCTGATCGGCAACGGACAGCCATTCGCCCCAAAATCCCAACCACACTCACTATTCACCGGCAAAGGAGGACTCACGTGAGAAGCAAACTGATGCATTTCGTCATGCTCACGGTCGCGCTGATGATGATCGCGACGGCCGTGATTGGCTGCGCCCCCGCCGCGCCTACAGCGGCGCCTGCTGCCGCGCCTGCTGCCACCGAGCCGGCGGCAGCCCCTGCGGCTGCGGCCGGCGGCGAGAAGATCAAGGTCGGCCTTTCGTTCTCCGACTTTGCGACCGAGCGCTGGAAGGGCGAGCAGGTGT
>CAYYTK010000033.1:0-61107 GCA_964474695.1 uncultured Anaerolineales bacterium | reverse complement strand
ATGCCGCCGCCATAGATGGCGCTGTTGCCCGAGAAGGTGCTGTTGCTCACGGTCACCCAGCCGGAGTTCAAGATGCCGCCACCGTCGCTGGCGAGCCCATCGGCGATGGTCAGGGCGTTCAGGTGGAGCGCGAACCCCAAGCCTACAATGAACACGCCCACCGTGTGGTTGCCGCTGATGGTGACGTTCTGCCCGCTGCCGTCGATCGTCGTGTACGCCGAGATCTCGATGGTGGATGTCAGGGTGATTGTGCCGCTGCAACTGAAGGTCACCGCGCCGGCGCCGGCCAGGGCGGCCTTCAGGTGTGCTTCGTCGCACACGCTGACGATGCCGCCGGCGTGCGCGGGGGCAGCCGGCGCCGCCAGCATCAGCAGAACGATGAGGGTGATGAAGTGGCGAGGATGCATGTCAGGGTCTCCTTGCGTTGAGAATCAGAATGACAGGAGTCAGGAGTCAGGAGTCAGGAGTCAGGAGTCAGGGAGCCGAAGAACACCGAATCAGGAATACGAAATGTAGAGCGTCGAATACGCACTACGCAGTACGCACTACGCAGTACGCACTACGCACCACGCACTACGCACCCCGCGCCAGCGCCCCCCACTCCCCCAACGTCAGCGTCTCGGCGCGGCGGCGGGGGTCGATGCCGGCGGCGGCCAGCCAGGCCTCCACGTCGGCGGGCGCCAGCCCCAGCCCCGCGGCCAGCGAGTTGCGGAGCTGCTTGCGCGGCTGGCTGAACCCGGCGCGCGCGACGCGGAAGAAGGCATCCGCGGTCACGCCCGGGGCGGCAGGCTCGGCCCGCCGGTCCAGCCGCACGACCGCGGACTCCACCTTGGGCGCGGGATAGAACGCGCCGGCCGGGATCCGGGCCACGATCCGGCCCGTGCAATAGAACTGCACCCCCAGCGCCAGCAAGCTCATCTCCGGCGGCGCGGCCACCATCCGCTCGGCCACCTCGCGCTGCACCGTCAGCACCAGCAGCTCGGGCGGCGGGGTCGACTCCAGCAGATGCCGGATCGCGGCGGAGGTGATGTAGTAGGGGAGGTTGGCGAGGACCTTGTATTTCGATTTTGGATTTTTGATTTTTGATTTTTGATTTGCTGATTCGCCATCCGCTGCTTCGCCATTCAAAAATCGAACTTCAAAATTCGAAAATGGAAATTCCTCCATCAACGCGCCCACATCCGTCTTCAAAATATCCCCGTGGACGATGGTGACGTGCGGCTGGGAGGCGAAACGGTCGCGGAGGAAGGGGATCAGGCGGTCGTCCAGCTCCACGGCGATCACGCGGCCGGCCTGCTGGGCGATCAGCTCGGTGAGGACGCCGGGGCCGGGGCCGATCTCGAGGACGATGTCGTCGGGGGTCAGGTCGGCCGCGGCGACGATGCGGGCGCGGTGGGCCGGGTCCACGAGGAAGTTCTGGCCCAGGCCCTTCTTGGGGTGGATGCCGAGGGCGCTAAGCTGCCTCAGCAGGGGCTCCGTGTTCATTGCTCCCAATCATCGCGCTTGGGCATACAGGACAACCTTTTCCGCATCGACAAACGGTCGAAGGTGGCGACTTAGCCCGCGCGCCGACACCAAATCCACCTTCCTGCCGCAGCGTGCTGCCAGCTCCCGTTCGAGACGCCCCCATGTAATCAGGCTAAGTGGTCGGAGGGGTGGCTCCACAAACCGTACCAGGAGGTCAAGGTCGCTCTGCGCTGTGTCTTCGCCGCGCGCCACCGATCCAAACAGGGCGACTTCCTCGACCCCATACGGCAGCAGCACAGGCAGAACCTTGGCCCTGAGCTCAGCGAATGAGTCCATCCCTACTCCTCATCCAGCTTGAGAATCGTCATGAAGGCCTCTTGCGGGATCTCCACCGAGCCGATCATCTTCATGCGCTTCTTGCCGGCCTTCTGCTTTTCGAGGAGTTTCCGTTTTCGGGTAATGTCCCCACCGTAGCACTTGGCCAGCACGTCCTTGCGCATGGCCTTGACGTTGGCGCGCGAGACGATCTTGTTGCCTACCGCGGCCTGGATGGGCACGTCGAACTGCTGCCGCGGGATCACGTCCTTCAGCTTGCTGACCAGCTTCTGCCCCTTGATGAAGATCTGATCGCGGTGCACGATCATGCTCAGCGCGTCGACCGGGTCTTTGTTCACCAGCACGTCCAGGCGCACCATGTCGGCTTCGTGGTAGCCCTGGAAGTGATAGTCCAGGCTGGCATAGCCGCGCGTGCGCGCCTTGAGGTCGTTGTAGAAGTCGGTGAGGATCTCGATCAGCGGGATGTGATAGCTGAGCAGCACGCGGCGCTGATCCAGGTATTCCTGCGCCTTGAACTCGCCGCGGCGGTTGGTGACCAGGTCCATCACCGGGCCGATGAATTCGGTGGGGGTGAACACGTCGATCTTGACCCACGGCTCGCGAATCACGGCGATGGTGGTGGGGTCGGGCAGCTCGGTGGGGTTGTCGACGATGATCTGGCTGCCGTCGGTCAGCGTGACCTCGTACTCCACGCTGGGCGCGGTGAACACCAGGTCGAGGTCGTACTCCCGCTCCAGCCGCTCCTGCACGATCTCCATGTGGAACAGGCCCAGGAAGCCGCAGCGGAACCCGTACCCCAGCGCGGTGCTGGTTTCGGTCTGGTAGGTCAACGATGCGTCGTTGAGCTGGAGCTTGGCGAGCGCGTCGCGCAAGGCCAGGTAATCGGCCGCGTCGCTGGGGTAGACGCTGGCGAACACCATCGACTTCATCGGCGTGTAGCCGGGCAGCGGCAGCTCCGCGGGCGTGGCCTGCAGCGTCACCGTGTCACCCACCCGGCAGTCGCTCACCGTCTTCAGGCCGGTGGCCACGTAGCCCACCTCGCCGGCCTCCAGGCGGCCGGTGGGCCGCATGATGGGCGCGAACACGCCGATCTCCAACGGCTCCACCTGCAGGCCGGTGGACATCAGGCGCAGCATCCGGCCCATCTCGATGCTGCCGTCGATCACGCGCACGTAGGCCACCACGCCCTTGTACGCGTCGTAATGGCTGTCGAAGATCAGGGCGCGCAGCGGCTGGTTGCGCTGACCGCGCGGGGGCGGCACCTTGTGCACCACCGCCTCCAGCACCGCCTCCACGTTGGCGCCGGTCTTGGCCGAGATGCGCAGCACCTGGCCCGCGGGCGTGCCCAGGATATCCTCGATCTCCTGGGCCACCAGGTCAGGCTGCGCGGAGACCAGGTCGATCTTGTTGACGACGGGGATGATCTCCAGGTCGTGCTCCATGGCCAGGTAGAGGTTGGCCAACGTTTGCGCCTCAACCCCCTGGCTGGCATCCACCACCAGCAGCGCGCCCTCGCACCCTTGCAGCGCACGGCTGACCTCGTAAGCGAAGTCGACGTGGCCGGGGGTGTCGATCAGATTCAGTTCATAGGGTTCGCCGTTGGCCGCGGTGTACTGCATGCGGACGGCCGACGCCTTGATGGTGACGCCCTTCTCGCGCTCCAGGTCCATGCTATCCAGCACCTGGGCGACCATGTCCCGCTCGGAAACGGTGCCTGTGATCTGCAGCAGGCGATCGGCCAGGGTCGACTTGCCGTGGTCGATGTGTGCGATAATGCAAAAGTTTCGGATGTTCTGTTGATCCATCGTTGGTCTGGTTGCTCCGTCAGCTCCGGGTGCTCAGTTGCGCGCGGTCCAACACCTTGATGCGGCCGCGCCCCGACCGGATCAGCCCATCGGCCTGGTAGGCGGCCAGGCAGCGCGCCACCACCTCGCGCGTCGAGCCGACCCGCGCGGCCAGCTCGGTCTGCGTCAGCCGCACCCAATCGCCGTCGGCCGCCGTGTCGGCGACCAGCGCCGACGCCACGCGCTCGGCCACGGTGTTGAACGAAAGCTGCGTGACCATCTCGCTGAGATGCGCCATGCAACTGGACGCGCTGCGCCAGGCTGCCTGGCACAGCACGGGGTCCTGATGCGTCAGCGGCAGAAACTGCTGCTTCTGCACCAGCAGGACCGCGCCTTCGGTCGCGCCGCGAATCTCCGCCAGCGCCCGCTCGTGCAGCGCCAGGAGGCAGATGCCGCCGCACCCCTGCAGGCCCGAATCACAGAAGACCTGCCGGCGGCCGCGCGCCGTGGCCTTGGACATCAGCAAATCGCCGCGCAGCGGGAATAACACCAGGCCTGCCGGCGCGCCGTCAGCGATCACGACGGTGTCGGCCGCGAACTCGCGCACCTCGCCCACCGCCAGCAGCCCCTCACGCGTTGACGCCGAGCAAGCAGCCAGGAGCGGATTCGCAAACATGGTTATGGGCAGCTCGTTGTCCACTTTGCCTCCCAGGTGCATGGGTCTTTATTGTGTGCGTATAGTATCACGCAGAGGACACAATGTCAATCAGGTTGCACGATTAGGAGCAGGGCGATTTCATGTTGCGGGTCCCGGCCAGGGCCGGCAGTTGAAACTGCGCCTACCTTTGCCAAGTCCACCTTCGTGGACTGCGTTCTAGTTGCCAGGCAGGCCCAGCCGCCACACAATGACTTTGCCCTGGATTAGGAGGTTTTGGGTCTTGACAACTGCTCCAGGACGTGATATAGTTCCATTCAGTCGAACCCCATTCCACTATTCTGAACAACCAGCGTTCGCGGCAGCAGTAGCGTTATGGAAAACACTTCCGTCAGGACCATCGACCGGCTGGTCGAGATCCTCAACTGCTTCACCACGGATAAGACCTCCTGGTCTCTGTCCGAGCTCAGCTTGCGCCTGGAGCTCCCGAAAAGCACCCTGCATCGTTTCCTGGTCGGCCTGGAAGGTCACGGCATCGTGCGCCGCGGGGAAGGCGGCAAGTGGCGGCTGGGCCATCAGCTCTTCGTTTGGGGCAGCCTGGCCGTCGAGAGCACGGGGCTGCGCCAGGTGGCTGCGCCCATCATGGGGGAACTGGCCGAAAGGACCGGCGAGACCGTTCTGCTCACCGAGTACCACGGTCTGGAAGTCATCTGTATCGATAAGATAGAGACCGGCCACTCCGTGCGCCTGGCGCTGGATGTGGGCGCACTGCGCGCGCCGCACGCAGGCGCGTCCTCCAAGGTGCTGATGGCCTACCTGCCCCCGGCCGAAGTGGACGCGATCCTCCGTGAACGCGGCCTGCCCCGGCTGTGCACCAACACCATCACCGATCCCGGCGCGCTGCAGGCCGAGCTTCAGCGAATTCGTGCGCGCGGCCATGCAGACAGCTACGAAGAGACCGACATCGGCGCCTGGGGCATCGCCACGCCGATCCGCAACTGGCGCGGGGAGGTGGTGGCCGGGCTGGGGCTCGCCGGCCCGACCGTGCGCTACAGCGAGCAGCAGATGCAAGGTTATGTGCGTTTCTGCCGCGATGCTGCTGACCGTATCTCGGCTCTTCTGGGCTATCGCCCCACACCCACCGTGACCCTCATTCCTGGATCGGAGCAACACCATGAGCACTCTTAAAGGCAAAGACATCCTCGACGGCGCCCAATTCACGCGTGACGAAATCGAACAAATCATGGCCGTGGCCGACGACTTCCGCGGCCAACTGGAAAAGACGCGCGGCCTCGACCTGCTGAAAGGCCACGTGCTCGCTGCCATCTTCTTCGAGCCCAGCACCCGCACCCGGCTGTCGTTCGAGACCGCGATGCACCGGCTGGGCGGCAGCGTCATCGGCTTCTCGTCGGCTGAGTCCACCTCGGTGGCCAAGGGCGAGACGCTGGCCGACACCATCCGCATGGTGGACCAGTATGCCGACGTCATCGCGATGCGCCACCCGCGCGTCGGCTCGGCGCGCGAGGCGGCCGAGGTGGCGGCCGCGCCGGTGCTGAACGGCGGCGACGGCGCGGGGCAGCACCCCACCCAGGCGCTGCTGGACCTCTACACCATCCGCCGCGAGCGCGGCCGCATCGACGGCGACACCATCGTGCTGTGCGGCGACCTGAAGAACGGCCGCACGGTGCACTCCGGCGCGGAGATCTACAAGCATTACGGCTGCAAGGTGATCTGCTGCGCGCCCGAGCCGCTGCAGATGCCGGACGAGGTCGTGGCGCGGCTGAAGAGCTACGGCGTCGACGTGACGCTGACCGCCAGCCTGGAAGAGGCGCTGCCGCACGCGGACGTGCTCTACATGACCCGCGTCCAAAAGGAACGGTTCGCCGATCCGGATGAATTCAGACAGCTCAAAGACGCCTACCACCTGAACCGCAGCCTGATCGAACGGCTGCGGCCCGATGTCACCGTGCTGCACCCGCTGCCGCGCATCAGCGAGATCGCCACCGACGTGGACGAGCTGGCCAACGCGGCCTATTTCCGCCAGGCCGCCAACGGCGTCTTCATCCGCATGGCGCTGCTGGCGCTGGTGCTGGGGAAGGCGTGAGCGAATCAGCGAATCAGCGAATCAGCGAATCAGCGAATAGCGAATCAGCGAATCAACGAATCAGCGAATAGCGAATAGCGAATCGTAATTCCCCGCACAGCGCTGCTCAGGAGACGGACATGAACAAACCACAATTCAACGTCATCGGCCAGGCGACCCGGCGCAAGGATGGCGTGGCGCGGGTGACTGGGCAGGAGCAATACACGATCGACATCAGCCTGCCCCGGATGCTGTACGGCCGCTATGTGGCCAGCCCGTACGCCCATGCGATCGTCAAGCGCGTGGATGCCAGCGCGGCCGAGGCGATGGGCGCGGTGGTGATCACGTGGGACGACGTGCCGCACGCACCCTTCAATGAGCGCATCGTCTCAGTGCCGTGGGTGCTGCACAAGGATCGCTTCGTGCTGGCCGACAAGGTGCGGCGCATGGGCGAGCCGGTGGCCGCGGTGGCCGCGGAGACCGAGGAGCTGGCCGAGCGAGCCGCGCGGGCGGTGGTGGTCGAGTACGAGCCGCTGCCGGCCGTCACCGACCCGTGGGAGGCGATGGCCCCGGGCGCGCCGCAGCTTTACGACACGGTCGCGTACGGCCTGGGCGAAACGGTGACAGTCAAGAACAACGTGATCGTCGAACGGGACATCAACCAGGGCGACATCGAGCAGGCGTTCGCCGAGGCGGACGTTTTCGTGGAGGGCCACTTCAAGACGCCCAAGATTTACCACATGCAGATGGAGCCGAAAGGCGCGGTGTGCAAGCCGGAGCCGGACGGCGGGTTCACGCTCTGGTGCACCACGCAGTCGATCCACAACGTCCGCATCATCCTGGGCCAGGTATTCGGCATCCCGCTGAGCAAGATCGACGTGCGGCGGATGCCTGTGGGCGGCACCTTTGGCTCCTCGATCCAGATGAACACCGTGATCCCCGTCACCGTGGCGCTGGCGCTGAAGGCCGGCCGGCCGGTGAAGATCTCGCTGACGCGCGAAGAGGATATGCACGACCACAGCAAGTATCCGTCCGACATCCAGCTCAAGATCGGGGCGAAACGGGACGGGACGCTGCTGGGCGCCGAGATGTCGGTGGTGGCGGACATCGGCGCGCACATCATCCAGGGCTATTCCTACCTGGGGGTGTGCGCCGGCTGGCTGATGTCGCTTTACCGGTTCCCCGCGCTGCGCTACAACGGCAAGGCGGTCTACACCAACAAGGGGCCGTCGTGCGCCATGCAGGGCTTCGGCAATCCGCAAGTCACCTTCGCGGTGGAATCGCTGATCGACGAGCTGGCGCGCAAGCTGGACATGGATCCGATCGAGCTGCGCCTCAAGAACTACGTCGGCCTGGGCGACACCTCGTGGGGTCAGGGGCCGATGGTGAAATCCATCGTCCAGAGCGACGGCGTGCCGCAACTGCTGGCCGAAGGGGCGCGGCTGATCGGGTGGGAGCGGCGGGGGGCAGGAGCGAATCAGCGAATCAGCGAATCAGCGAATGGCGAAGCGGCGAATGGCGAAGCGGCGAATGGCGAATCGGCGAATGGCGAATCAGCGAATGGCGAATCAGCGAATGGCGAAGCGGCGAATGGCGAATCAGCGAATGGCGAAGCGACGAATCAGCAGCACGCAATACTTAGTACGCAGTACGCAAGCGATCCGCAGGCCGCCCGCTACCGCCGCGGCATCGGCCTGGCGCGCGGGTTCCACACCTCCAGCGCGGGCGCGCCGGCGCCGGGCGACGTCATCGATTTCTCCGGCGCGATGGTGAAAATCAACCAGGACGGTTCGGTGGATGTGATCACGGCCGCGATGGATCACGGCGGCGGCACCCTGGAGGCATTCGCCAAGATCGCGGCCGAGGCGCTCTGCGTGCCGCTACACAAGGTGGACGTCTCACCGGTGGGCACCCGCACCAGCGTATATGACGTCGTGACGCACGCGACGCGCGGCATCTACGCGGGCGGCGGCGCGGTGCTGAAGGCCACGCAGAAGGTGCGCGAGGATCTGCTGCAAACAGCCGGCCATTACATGAACGTGCAGCCCGAGGCGCTGAGGCTCCGCCTGGACGAAGCGCTGGATCAGGGCGTTGTCTATGCACCCTCCCTGCCCGGCAAACAGATGACCGTCGGCGAGATCGCCACCCGCTGCTGGACCGACAGTTGGAAGACCATTGCGGCGGTGGAAAGCTATCGGCCCGTCAACTGTCCGCCGTGCTACGTCACCGTGTTCGTGGAGGTCGAGGTGGACACCTGGACGGGCGTCGTTCGCACGGTGAAGGCGGTGATGGGCGGCGACTCGGGGACCGTGATCAACCCGGTCCAGGTGGCCGGCCAGTTGGAAGGCGGCCTGTCGAAGGGCGCGGGCTTCGCGCTGTACGAAAACCTGGAATGGGACGCCGCGGGGCAGCTCCGCTCCAAGGGCTACCTGGTGGATGGCAAGGTGCCCGGCATCAACGAAAGCCCGCGGCTGGACGCGGTGTTCACCCACTTCGCGGACACCTATGAGCCGACCGGGCCGTTCGGCGCCAAGGGCATCGGCGAAGCGGCCACCAACCCGGTGGCCGCCGCCTACGCCAACGCGGTGCGCGATGCGTTGGACATCCGCTTCTACGAGCTGCCGATCACGCCGGAAAAGATTTTGGCGGCGCTGGCAGGACAGCGAACGACGAATGGCGAATCAGCGAATGGCGAATCAGCGAATGGCAAATCGATGGATTCGCAGATTCGTGATTCGCTGATTCGCAGATTCGTCCCGGAGGCGATCGCATGAACACGCCACAACCCATGACCAACTCCCACATCCTCGTCAATGCCTTCGATTACTACGAGCCGGAGACCGTGGCCGAGGCGGCGGCGCTGCTGGCGCAGCACAACGGCCGCGCCCGGCTGATGGCCGGCGGCACGGACCTGCTGGTGCAGATGAAGGTGGAGCGCCTCGCGCCCGAGGCGGTGATCAGCCTGAGCCGCATCCCCGGGCTGGATCGGATCGAGGTTGATGGTAGGGGCGAGGTGACCTCGCCCCTACGCGTCGGTGCGCGGGCCTCCATCCTGTCCATTGAGCGGCATCCGGTGGTGCGAACGCACTACCGGGCGTTGGCCGAAGCGTGCGCCAATTTCAGCTCCACCCAGGTGCAAACGATGGGCACCATCGGCGGCAACCTGGGCAACGCCTCCCCCGCGGCCGACTCCGCGCCCAGCCTGCTGGCCTTCGGCGCCAGCCTGACGCTGGCCGGCCCGGAGGGGGAGCGGACGCTGCCGCTGGACGAGTTCTTCCTCGGCCCCGGCAAGGCGGCCTTGCAGCCCGGCGAGCTGATCACCGCGGTGACGCTGCCGCAGCCACAGCCCAACACCGGCAGCGCGTTCGCCAAGGTGTCACGCGTGACCAACGACATCGCCAAGGCCAACTGCGCAGTGGCCCTCGTCCGGGGCGCGGGCGGCCGCGTCCTCGATTGCCGCCTGGCTTTCGGTTCCGTGGCCCCCACCCCGATGCGTGCACGCCAGACCGAAGCGCTGCTGACCGGCCAGGTCTGGAGCGAGGCGCTGGCCAACCGCGCCGCCGCGGCCGCGGCCGCGGAAGTGACGCCCATCGACGATGTCCGTTCCTCAGCCGCCTATCGCCGCGAAGCCGTGCGCGTGATGGTGGGCGAAGGCCTGCGGCTGGCGTGGCAGCGGGCAGAGGCGAACGGGGAGACGGGGAGACTTGGGGACGGGGAGACAAGGAGACAAGGAGACAAGGAGACGGGGGGAGACGGGGACAGAGGAAGCATCCTGAGCGCAGCCGGGAACACAGAAGGCATCCTGAGCGGAGCCGGGGCAGGGGCCCCGGCGCAGTCGAAGGATGCGGCATCAGCCCAAGACCGCTCTGCGCCCTTCGACTCCGGGCTATCGCCCTCCGCCCAGGGTGCGCCGCGATTGGCGGCCGGCGAGAAGCGCCTAGTCACGCTGAAGGTCAACGGCCGCGTGGAACGCGCCTGGGTCGCACCGCACGACCTGCTCCTCAACGTGCTGCGCAACGACCTGGAGCTGACCGGCGCCAAGTACGGCTGCGGCATCGGCGAGTGCAGCGCGTGCACCGTGCTGATGGACGGCAAGCCGGTGTTGTCGTGCCTGGTGCTGGCGGTCGAAGCCGCGGGCCACGACATCACGACCATCGAAGGGCTGGCGAAGCCCGACGGCACGCTGGACCCGCTGCAAGAGACATTCATCGATCACGGCGCCTACCAGTGCGGCTATTGCACGCCCGGCCAGATCATGACGGCCAAGAGCCTGCTGGCCGAGAACCCGCACCCGACCGAGGACGACGTGCGCCACTACCTGCGCGGCAACATGTGCCGCTGCACCGGCTACGCAGCGATCGCGCGCGCGGTGTTGGCGGCGGCGAAGGGAAGTTAACTATGCTACCAGAATTCGATCTTCTCCGACCCAAGACGCTGCCTGAAGCCCTGGCAATGCTGGCCGAGGCAGGCGCCATGCCCATCGCCGGCGGAACCAACGTCATCGCCGACCTGCGCGCCGGTAGGGGCGGGGTGACCCCGCCCCTACTGGTGGACCTGGGCCGGCTGGCCGAGCTGCGGGGCATCCGGCGCGAGGACGGCCACGTGGTGATCGGCGGCAGGACGACGATCAGCGACCTGCTGCGCGATCCGCTGGTGTCCGAGCACGCGCCCGCGCTCCATGAGGCCGCGGCGGTCTTCGCCAACCCGCTGATCCGCAACCGGGCCACGGTGGGCGGAAACCTGGTCGACGCGTCGCCGGCGGCCGACACCGCGCCGCCGCTGCTGGCGCTGGACGCGGAGGTCGAGCTCGCCAGCGCGGCCGGGACGCGGCGCGTCCCCCTGGCCGATTTCCTGGTGGGCGTGCGCCGGACCCTGCGGCGGCCGGACGAGCTGTTGACCGCGGTGCGGTTTGTTGTGGCGGCCGGCGACGGACGACGGACGACCGCCTTTCACAAGATCGGCCTGCGCAAGGCGGACGCCATCTCGGTGCTGAGCGCGGCCGTGGCGGTGATGCTCGACGGCGCGGGCCGCTGCGCGACGGCGCGCGTGGCGCTGGGCGCGGTGGCCCCGCGGCCGATCCGCGTCCCCGCAGCCGAAGCGGTCCTGGTCGGCGAGAAGCTGACGCCGGCGATCATCGGCGAGGCCGCGCGGCTGGCCGCCGAGGCCGCCAGCCCCATCGACGACATCCGCGGCTCCGCGGCCTACCGCCGGCAGGTGGTCGAGGTGGTGGTGCGGCGATTGTTGGTCGGAGCCATCAGGAACTCATAACATGAAACCACAACTCATTACCCTACACATCAACGGCCGCACCCACACGCTGGCCGCGGCGCCCAACGCGACCCTGCTGGACACCCTGCGCGACCTGGGGTACGTGGACGTCAAGGCCGGCTGCGAAAAAGGGGACTGCGGCGCCTGTGCGGTCCTGCTGAACGGCGAGGCGGTCAATAGCTGCATGGTGCTAACCGGCCAGGCCGACGAGGCGACCATCGTCACCGCGGCCGGGCTAGGGACCGTCACGCATCCGCACCCGCTCCAACAAGCCTTCGCGGACCACGGTGCGATCCAGTGCGGCTACTGCACCCCCGGCTTCGTCATCGCGGCCAAGGCGCTGCTCGACCATAACCCACACCCGACGGAGTTTGAGATACGCGAGGCCATTTCCGGGAACCTCTGCCGCTGTACGGGGTACGGGCAGATCGTGGAAGCTATCCAAGCGGCAGCGGAACGAATCAGCGAATCAGCGAATCAGCGAATCTCGAATTGACGAATAGCGAATCAGCGAATCTCGAATTAGCGAATGAGGTGCGTGCGATGACGTATGATGAATGGGAGAAGACCGTGCCGGACACAATCAAACGGGATCCGGTGTGGCAGTTTTACGCGCATCGCAAGGCTCTGTTTCTGTATGAGTTAATGTGGGAAGACTGCGAGAAGCTCATGCGCGATACAAGAGGACGAGCTGTAGCTGAACAACTCACCCGTAGCACCGGCTCAATCTCCGCAAACATCGAAGAGGGATATGGCCGAGGTTACGGCAAAGACCGCAACTACTTCCTTCGTATCGCGGTCGGTTCAGCACGCGAAACCAAAGGCTGGTATTTCCGCTCCCGTCGCCTTCTTCCGCCCGAAGTCATCCAGCACCGAATAGGATTGTGCGACGACGCTATCTCACTACTGGTTACCGAACTCAACAGTCAGCGCCAATCTCGCTGATTCGCCATTCGCTGATTCGCCATTCGCTGATTCGCCATTCGCTGATTCGCCATTCGCTGATTCGCTGATTCGCTCTTTTCAAGGTGGTAAGCCATGACCATACAAATCAAACCCCTGCCCCCACACAACTTGCCTGAATTGAGACAAGTCGGCAAGCCCCTACGTCGCGTCGATGCGATGGGCAAGGCCGTGGGCGCCACGGTCTATGCGGGCGATTTCTCGCTGCCGCTCATGCTCCACGCCAAGGTCTTCCGCAGCACCCAGGCGAGCGCACGCATCCTGCGGCTGGAAGTGAACAAGGCGCGGGCGCTGCCGGGGGTCGCATGCGTCCTCACCGCCGCGGACCTGCCCGAAGCCCGGCTGGTCTCCGACATGCCGGGCCAGACCGGCCAAAAGCAGCGCAGCGGCTCGGACGTGCCGGTGCTGGCCTCCGACCAGGTGCGCTTCTACGGCGAACCGATCGCGCTGGTGGCTGCCGAGACGCTTGACATCGCAGAGCGGGCGCTCAAGCTGATCGAGATCGACTATGAGCCCCTGCCCGGCATCTTCGACCCGCTGGAGGCGCTGCAGCCGGGCGCGACCATCGATCATCTGCCCGATCCCGCCGATCCCAGCCTGCGCAACGTGGTCGCGCGGTGGGCCATCCGCAAGGGGGACGTACAGGCAGGCTTCGCCGACGCGGACCTGATCGTCGAGAACACCTTCCGGGCCCCCTACCAAGAACACGCCTTCCTGGAGCCGGAGGCCGGCGTGGCGTGGACCGATGAGCGGGGCGTGCTTAACATCCGCGTCTGCACCCAGGTGGTGGAGCACTTCCGCAGCATCGCCCGGGCCGTCGGCATCCCGCAGAGCCAGATTCGCATCCAGGGCACCATGGTCGGCGGCGGCTTCGGCGCCAAGGAGGACATCACCGTCGAAATCTACCTGGCGCTGCTGACCAGGGCCACCCAGCGGCCGGTGAAGATGGTCTACACGCGCGAGGAATCGACCCTGGCCCACTCAAAGCGCCACCCGACCATCATCAGCCACCGCACAGGGGTGAAACGGGACGGCCGGATCACCGCCAGCCAGATCAAGGTCATCTCCGACTCGGGTGCGTACCCGTACCTGAGCCCATATGTCCTGCTATACAGCACCGTGATGGCGCCCGGCCCCTACCGGATCGACAATGTGCAAGTCGACTCGGTCACCGCAGCCACCAACAACCCGTTCACCAGCGCGTTTCGCGGCTTCGGCGGCCCCCAGGCGTGCTTCGCCTACGAAGGGCAGATGGACGCGATCGCGGACGCGCTGGGCATGGATCGCTATGAGCTCCGCCGCCGCAACTATCTCCATACGGGCGACACCAGCGCCACCGGCCAGCCCATCGAGACCGCGGCCTGGCTTGAAGAGACGGCGACGCGGGTGCTGGCGGCATTGGAGGAATCAGCGAATCAACGAATCGGCGAATTCCGAAGAGCCGCATTCGCCATTCGCAGATTCGCCCATTCGCTACGGTCGCGGCTTCGCCTCCTACTTCCAGAGCTACGGCCGCATCACCTGGCTGCACGACACGTCGCAGGCCTGGGTGGGGGTGGAGCAGGACGGCACGGTGCTGGTGCGCGCTGGCGTGCCCGACCTGGGCGCGGGGCAGATCAACAGCCTGTGCCAGATCGCGGCCGAGGTGCTGGGCGTGCCGCTGGAACGCGTGTCGGTCTACGCCACCGACTCGGCGCTGACCCCGCTCTCGGGTACGTCGACCGCGACGCGGCAGCTCTACATGTCGGGCAACGCCACGCTGATGGCCGCCAACGCGGTCCGCAAGGTGCTGCTCGAACGCGCGGCGCAGTACTTCGAAGAGGCGCCGGATGCGCTCGACCTGGCCGACGGCAAGGCGTTCGTGAAGCATGACCCCGCCCAGGCGCTGGCGCTGAGCAACCTGGCGAAGGTGTGCGCCAGCGAGGGGCTGTCCCTGGCCAACCTGGCGATGTTCAAGGCGCCCTTCAGCGACCCCATCGACCCGGTTACGGGCCAGGGCCGCGTCTTCCCGGACTTCACGTTCGGCGCTTACGGGGTCGAGGTGGCCGTGGACACCGAGACCGGCGAGGTCACCGTGCTCAAGGCCGTGACCTGCTCCGACGTCGGTCGCGCCATCAACCGGGCGGCCGCGATCGGCCAGTTGGCCGGCGGCGGCATGCAAGGGCTGGGGTATGCGCTGATGGAGGACCTGATCGTTGACAAGGGCGTCATCGTGACCCCCTCCCTGGCCGAGTACCTGATCCCGACGTCCATGGATTTTCCCACCACCCAGGTGATTATGCTAGAATCGGGCGGCGGCGTGGGGCCGTTCGGCGCCAAGGGGATCGGCGAGCCATCCCTCACCCCGGCCGCGCCCGCCGTCGCCAGCGCCGTGTCGGACGCCCTCGGCGTGCAGATCCGCGAGTTGCCGATCACGCCGGAGCGGGTGTTGGCGGCGATAAAGAGCGCGGGTACAGGTGAGTAGTCGTACTACGTATTGCGTATTGCGTACTGTGGTTAAGCGAGGTGTGTGCGCAGTATGAAATAAGGAATGCAAAATACGCGGTTCGTAGCACGAATTGAACGGTCGGAGGATCCCGTGACATACGAAGAGTGGCTGAAGACTGTACCGGAAGCTATCACAAAGGATGCCCTTTGGAACATGAAGGTCTACCGGCTGGCGCTATTTCTCAACGATGTAGCATGGCATGATGTCACGGGGCTGGCAGGCGATGCGCGAACATTGAAGGTGGCGGATCAACTGTATCGGGCTGTAGGCTCGATCGGGGCGAATATTGCCGAAGGATACAGCCGCCGCTCCGGCAAGGAACGGGCGCACTTCTACGAATACGCCCTTGGCTCCGCCCGTGAGAGCCGTCATTGGTATTACTCGGCGCAGCACATTCTGGCTCCAGAGGTCGTGGCCCACCGCTTGTCCATGCTGGCAGAGATCAGCCGCCTTCTCCTCACCATCTTGCCTGATGAACGCACACATAACCTGGCGGAAGAACGCGCCGAGTATGATGCCAACCCACGGCACCTGCTCGACGACCCACCAATGCCATGATACTGCATATTGCGTACTTCGTACTACGTGTGTGAATGCATAGAGCGCACAAAACGCAATACGAAGTACGCAGTACGAAGTACGCAATACGAAGTACGCAATACGAGGTACAACATGGAACGGTACGACCTTCTACTCACCAACGGCACCGTAGTCACCGGCGGAACTATGCAGCGCGCGGATGTCGCGGTGCGCGGGGAGACCATCGCGGCCGTGGGGCCGGATCTGCTGCGGGAGGGCGCGGCGCAAGTGGTCGACGTCGCCGGCAAGACCATCTTCCCCGGCATCATCGACGTACACGTGCACCCGGTTTACCTGGACGACGTGGAGCACAGCGCGCGGGTGGCGGCCTACGGTGGAACGACGACGGTGCTGCACTTCGCCTATGCGCGCACCGGCGAGGGGCTGTATGAGCAGGTCGAGAAGATGCTGAACGACGCCAGCCGCCGCTCGCCCCTGGATTTCGGGCTGCACGGCGGCATGTTCGAGGCGCCCAGGCAGGTGCCTGAGATCCCCGCGGTGATGGCGCTGGGCGTGCGCACCTTCAAGTTCTTCCTGACTTACCTGAAACAGGGGTGGTACACCGACGATTACCAGCTCATCAAGGCGATGGACATCCTCGCGGAGCACGGCGGCATGGCGATGGTGCACTGCGAAAACGGCGGCGCCATCGACTACCTGGAAGATAAATACCTGAAGGGGCCGAACGCCTCAGCGAAGTTCTTCAACGCCTCGCGGCCGCCCGCGCTGGAAGAGGAAGGGGTCTTCCGCGCCATCCGCCTGGCCGAGGTGGTCGGCTGCAAGCTCTACATCCCCCACGTCACCACCCGCCGCGTCCTGCGCCACCTGGTGGACGCGCGCGCGTCCGGCCTGACGGTCTACGGCGAGACGTGCCCACAGTACCTCAATCTGACGCAGGACATCCTGGACACGCGCGGCGCGCTGGCCAAGATCGGCCCGCCCATTCGCTCGGAGGAGGATCGGCTGGCGCTGTGGGATGGGCTGCGCGACGGTGCGCTGTCGGTGGTGGCCTCGGATCACGCGCCCAAGCCCAAGGACGTGCACGGCGACTTCCTGGCCCAGGGCTTCGGCTCACCGCAGATCGAGACGCTGCTGCCCATGACCTACCAGGGCGGGGTCAATGAGGGCCACATCGGCGTCGTGCGGCTGGCCCAGGTGCTCAGCGAGAACCCGGCGCGCATCTTCGGCCTCTACCCGCGCAAAGGCGCCATCGCCCCCGGCTCGGACGCGGACCTGGTGGTCTTCGACCCGAACCGCGAGTTCACCATCCGCGCCGAGAACCAGCACTCCAACGTGGGCTACACGCTGTACGAAGGCCGCACGGTGCTCGGCTGGCCCGAGCTCTCGTTTCAGCGCGGCAAGCCGGTGTTGCAGGGCGGCAAGGTGGTCGCACAGACAGGGCAAGGGCGGTTTTTGGCGACGATGGAGGGGGCGGGGGAGCCGGTGTGAGAAGTACGTATTGCGTACTACGTACTGCGTATTGCGCAACTGGCCGCTACATGAGATCAGCATGGCCAAAGACACAATGACAGAGCAATTCGATGATCAACTCTTCGACGAGTTCGCCCATAACTTCTATGGCTACGGCAGCTATCGCGGTCAGTTCTGGTTTGTCGGCATGGAAGAAGGTGGTGGTAAGTCATTTTCAGAGGTCAATAAAAGACTTGAGACCTGGGCGGCCAGAGGTAAACGTGAGATCGACGATGTAGCAGAGTATCTGACAGCGATCGGCATCACGCATCTGCATAACGACCGTCCCGAACTCCAGTCAACAGCCAGGCACCCTGCCGACAGACGCGCAGCTAATGAGTACTTTCACCAGATCGGCAGATTGATTCACGCTGACATCAGCCTGCCAAGCAAGATTCGGGGCTGAATTCACCTTATACGCAGTACGCAGCACCCTTCGGAGGCAACCATTGGCAACCAAACTACTGACCGGTAACGAAGCCCTCGCCCTCGGCGCGCTGCACGCCGGCATCAAGGTGGCAACCGGCTACCCCGGCACGCCGTCCACCGGCGCGCTGGCCAGCTTACTGGAGATGCAGCCGCCTGGCGTCCACGTGGAGTGGAGCACCAACGAGAAGGTCGCGTTCGAGATCGCCGCGGCCGCGGCCTGGGCCGGCCAGCGCGCGCTGTGCACCATGAAGATGTCGGGCCTGAACGTCGCCTACGACTCGCTGGTCTCGACCGCGCACTCCGGCATCATCGGCGGGCTGGTGATCTACGTGGCTGACGATCCGGGCGCCAACGCGGGCATGGTGGAGCAGGACTCGCGCGGCTTCGCACGCATGTCGGACCTGCCCATGCTCGACCCGGTCACGGTGCAGGACGCGTACGACCTGACCCGGGCGGCGTTCGACCTCTCCGAGGCGATCGGCTCGCCCGTCTTCGTGCGCCTGGTGACCGCCAACGCCAGCTCGTTTTCGATGGTCGAGCTGCCGGACGAGCCGCCGGCCTGGCCGGAGCGCCAGCCGGTGCTGATCCGCGACATCAACAAATTCACCAAGGCCGGCGCGGTCATCGCCATGGCGCAGCACCGCGACGTCATCGCGCGGCTGGAGAAAGCGGAGACGTGGATTGCGGAACGCGGCCTGAACGAATTGCGAATCAGCGAATCGGCGAATCACGAATCAGCGAATCACGAATCAGAGAATCAGCGAATCAGCGAATCAAGACGATTCGCCATTCGCCATTCGCCATTCGCTCATTCGCTCGGCCTCATCGCCGCCGGCATCACTGCCGCGTATCTCGACGAGGCGTTTGAGACCGCAGCGCAGTACGGCTTTGACCCGGACGCGGCGTCGGTGCTGCGGATCGTCAGCGTCAACCCGCTGCCGGCGGAACAGATCCGGACCCTGCTGGGACACTGCGACACCGTGCTGGTGCTGGAGGAGCTGGAGCCGTACACCGAGCAGGAGGTCACCATCCAGGCGCAGCGGCTGGGCTGGCAGGGGAGGATCATCGGCAAGCTGAGCGGCCACTTCGAGCGCGTCGGCGAATACGGCGTGCGCCACATCGTCCAGGGCCTGGCAGCCGCGCTGGGTCTGGACATCCCCGACGATCTGCTGCGCGGCAGCGCCGAGGCAGAGGCGCTGGCGGCCAGCCGGCCCATCACCGTCTGCGCGGGATGCCCCCATCGCGGCACCTTCATGGCGATCAACCAGGCCGTGCGCCGCGCGGGGTATAAGAAAGACCAGGTGATGGTGACCGGCGACATCGGTTGCACGATCCTGGGCATGAACCCGCCGTTCAACACCGTCTGGAACGAGCTCTCCATGGGCGCCAGCATCGGCATGGCGATGGGCTTCGTCCACGCCGGCGTCACCACCCCCGTCATCGCCACCATCGGCGACTCCACCTTCTACCACGCGGGCCTGCCCGCGCTGGCCAACGCGGTCCAGCACCAGACCCCCATCACGCTGATCATCATGGATAACGGCTGGACCAGCATGACCGGCATGCAGGTCAACCCGGGCACGTGCGAGATGTTCCAGGCCGCGGGCAGCTCCCGGCTGGATATCGCCAGGATCATCCCGGCCCTGGGGGTGGATCAGTTCTGGATCGTGGACCCGTTCGAGATGGAGGAGATGGCGAAGGTGCTGCAAAACGCGCTCGTGCTGCCGGGCGTGAAGGTGCTGCTGGCGCGGCAGGAGTGCGCGATCCCGGCGCGGCGCCGCGGGGAGCAGGCCGGCGTCGTCAGAGTGATCGACGAGAAGTGCAACCAGTGCAAGCTCTGCATCAACATCACCGGTTGCCTGGCTATCACCCTGAGCGAGAACTCGATCCTCATCGACCCCGACCAATGCTACGGCTGCGGCCTCTGCGCGGTCGTGTGCAACCGGGACGCGATTGAGTTCGAGAGGGTGACGAGGTGACGCGGGGGAGTGTGGGAGTGTGGGAGTAAGGGGGAAAGGGAGCAGGGGAGAAGGGGAGCTATAACAAAATGAACGCAATACGCAATACGCAGTACGAAATACGCACCACGCAACACGCAACACGCAGCACGACATTCAACATTCAACCTTCAACCTTCGACATCTATTTCGTCGGCGTGGGCGGACAGGGGGTGCTGACCATCGGCGAGATCATCGCGGCGACGGCCTTCGGCAAGGGCATCCCGGTGAGCTTCTACCCCACAAAGGGGATGGCGCAGCGCGGCGGCTTCGTCAAGGCGCAGCTCAGGCTGGGCCGCGCCACACCGGGGCCCGCGATCCCGGAGAAGGGCGCGGATCTGGTGGTGGCCACCGAGGTGTCCGAGGCGCTCAAGGCCGTGCGTTACGTCAAGCCCGATGGCGATTTCGTGCTCTATGCGCACGTCTGGGCGCCCACTGCGGTGATGCTGGGCAAGGCGCCCTACCCGAAGCTGGATGAGGTGGCGGCGGCCGCACGGGCCGTGCTGGCTGATAGCAACCGCTTCGTCGCCATCCCGCCGGACGCCCTCCCGCTATACGAAGGCGCGCCCGTGGCTGACAACATCTTCACCCTGGGCGTCATGCTGGCCCGCACGCCCCTGGGCGCGCTGCTCCCACCGGATGAGGTGGGTGCGGTGGTCCGCGGCCGCTGGAAGCGCGGGGTGGAGCGGAATATGGTGGCGTTTGAGGCGGGACTTGAGTTTGCATAGAGCGCGAGGAGCGGAGCATCCTCAGATGCGGAGCGGTCTTGCCCGCGCAGCCGTGCGCATCTAAGGATGCGCACGCCGCAGCGGGAATTTAGGAACAACATACACAATGACCTTACAACATCTCTTCTATCCGCGCAACGTCGCCCTCGTCGGCTCGGTCGGCGAGGGGAAGGTTGGGTTCGAGCTGCTCCGGCAGATGCTGAGGGGCGGCTATGCGAATGCATTCGTGGTGAACCCGAAGGCCCAGGGCGCACTGGACGTGCCGGGCTATCCGAGCATCGCGGCCATCCCCGCGCCGGTCGACCTGGCCGTGATCTCAGCGCCCGCGGCCACGGTGGCCGGCGTGCTGGAGGAGTGCGGCCAGGCCGGCGTGAAGGCCGCGGTGGTCATCTCCTCGGGCTTCTCCGAGATGGGCAACCGGGCGGGTGAGGCCGAGCTGAAGGCCATCGCCGGCCGGCACGCCATCCGCCTGGTGGGGCCCAACTGCGCGGGCATCATCAACACCGCCCATCACCTGTGCCCCACGATGGAGACCCTGCCGCCGCCCGGCCCGGTCGCGCTGATCTCGCAGAGCGGCGCGCTGGCGGGCGTGGTGTTGGGCTGGGCCGCGCGCGATGGGCTGGGCATTTCCAAATTCGTCAGCTACGGGAACCGGGCCGACGTCAACGAGGTGCACCTGCTGGAGTACCTTGCCGATGACGCGGAGACGCAGGTCGTCGGCGTGTATATCGAGACCGTGAGCGACGGCCGGGGCTTCATGGCGGCCGCGGCCCGCTGCGCGGCCCGCAAGCCGGTCATCGTCATCAAGGCCGGCCGCGGGGAGTCGGGCCAGCGCGCCACCCTGTCGCACACCGGCTCGTTGGCCGGCAGCGATGCGGTGTACGATGCCGCGCTGCGCCAGTGCGGCGCGCTCCGGGTCGATTCCGCGGAGGAGCTGTTCGACCTCTGCCGCGGGTTTGCGGGCATGCCACAGGGGATCAAGGGGCGCCGCATCGCAATGCGCTGCGTCGCCATCGTCACCAACTCAGGCGGGCCCAGCATCCTGGCCGCGGATCGCGCCGAGGCACTGGGGCTGACCGTGGCCGAACCCAGCCCGGCGATCCGCGAAAAGCTCGCCGCCTTCCTCCCGCCCCATGCCGCGCTCAAAAACCCCATCGACCTGACCGTCGAGGGCACCGAGCGCGGCTATCGCGAGGCGCTGGTCGCGCTGCTGGAGGGCGAGTCAGCGAATCAGCGAATCGGTGAATCAGCGAATCACGAATCGGCGAATAGCGAATCAGCGAATCAGCGAATGGGCGAATCAGCGAATCACGAATCGGCGAATAGCGAATCAGCGAATGACGAATCACCTACTGCGCAACACGCAATACGCAATACGCAATACGCAGTACGCACCACGCACCACGCACCACGCCATGCGCAATCCTTCGACGCCCTTCTCGCCATCAACATCGCCCCGCCCTACCTGGACTCGCTCCCCCTGGCGCGCGGCATCTGCGACGCGGCTGCGGCGACGGGCCGGCCGATCGTGGCCAGCTTCCTGCCCGAGGCCGTCACTGCCGGCGCGGTCGCGTATCTCCATGCGCACGGGGTCTTAAACTTCCCCACACCTGAGCGCGCCGTGGCGGTGGTGGCGCGGATGGCGGATTACGAATCGGCGAGGAAGCGAATCAGCGAATCAGCGAATCAGCGAATCGGCGAAACTTCCCCTGGGCGCCATCCGCAGATTCGCCATACGCAGCTCGCTGATTCCCCCTTCGTCCTCGAACCCGATGCGATGGCGTGGCTGCGGGAGAACGGGATCGCGACGCCGCCGTTCCGCTTTGCGGCCACCGCGGCCGAGGCGGCCGCCGGCTGCGCGGCGATCGGCTTCCCCGTCGTGATGAAGGTGGTGTCGCCGGATATCGTGCACAAGTCGGAGCGCGGCGGCGTGATCGTGGGCATCCGGGATGAGGCGGCCGCCCAGGCCGCGTTCGAGACGATCCGGGAGCGGGCTGCGGCCGCGGGCGCGGATTTTCGCGGGGCCATCATCTACCCGCTGATCCGCGGCGCCCAGGAGGTGCTGGTGGGGCTTTCGCGCGACCCGCAGTTCGGGCCCGTGATCGCGTGCGGGCTCGGCGGCATCTACACCGAGGTGCTGCGCGATGTGGCGCTGCGGGTGGCGCCGGTGGGCCTGGCCGAGGCAGACGCGATGATCCGTTCGCTGCGCTCGTTTCCAATCCTGGCCGGCGCCCGCGGGCAGCAGCCGTGCGATATCGACGCGCTGGCCGGGCTGTTGGTCAAGGTGTCCGAGCTGCCGTACCGCTACCCGGAGATCGCCGAGGTGGACTTGAACCCGGTGTTCGCCGGGCCGGAGGGCGCGGTGGCGGGGGATGTGCGGGTGATTGCCGGCCGGTGATCCCCGCCCGGCACATGGATGGAGACAGATGGGAAACAGAGTCCTTTTGCCGCCGGCGATTGGCCGGGTGGTCATCAAGGGCGCGGGCGACCTGGCGACGGGCGTGGGGTTCCGCCTGTGGCGGGCGGGCTTCCCGGTCGTCATGACCGAGCTGACCCAGCCGCTGGCCATCCGGCGCACCGCGGTCTTCGCCGAGGCGGTCTATGCCGGCGTGACCGTCATCGAAGGGATCGAGGCGCGGCGGATCGAGCGCGCGACTGAGGTGGAAGCGGTCTGGCGGGCTGGGGCCATCCCTGTGCTGGTGGACGCGACGCCAGCGGCCATCGCCGCGTTACGGCCCGAGGTGATCGTGGATGGCATCATGGCCAAGCGCAACACGGGCACGCAGATCACCGATGCACCGCTGGTGATCGCCCTGGGGCCCGGCTTCGTGGCCGGCCGCGACGCCCACGCGGTCATCGAGACCGCCCGCGGACACTTCCTGGGCCGCGCGCTGTGGAAAGGAGCGGCGCAGGAGAATACCGGCATGCCCGGCGAGGTCGGGGGCCGGTCGCGCGAGCGGGTGGTCTATCCGCCACGCGCGGGGGTGTTCCGGGCCGCCGCGACCATCGGCACGCAGGTGCGCGAAGGGGACGTATTGGGCTGGGTTGACGGCGTCCCGGTGCTCGCACCCACCACCGGCGTGCTGCGCGGGCTGATCCATGACGGCCTGCCCGTGACCGCTGACCTGAAGATCGGGGACGTGGACCCGCGCGCGGTCGTCGAGCACTGCTTCACCGTCTCAGACAAGGCGCTCGCCATCGGCGGCGGGGTTCTGGAAGCGATCATGGCGCATTTGACGGGGCGGCGCCACAGCACATAAAATCCGAGCTTGACTCGAATCTGGCGGTCGAATCAAAGGAGCTTCACCATTGCCATCAACATCACCGATTCATCAGCAGCGCGGCCTGAACGCCATCAAGCCTTACGTGACGGGCAAGCCGATCGAGGAAGTGCAGCGTGAATACGGCATCACCGACGTGATCAAGCTGGCCTCCAACGAAAACCCGTTCGGTCCGTCGCCCAAGGTGCTGGCGGCCCTCCAGGCGGCCCTGCCCGAGCTGCACCTCTACCCCGACGCGCAGGCCTACCGGCTCAGCCAGGCCATCGCCGCGCGGCACGGCGTGACGCCCGACATGGTGCGCGTGGGCAACGGCGCGGATGGCCTGATCCGCGAGCTGTGCGTGGCCTACCTGGACGACGGGGACGAGGTACTCACCAGCGCGTCCTCCTTCCCGGTCTACGACATCAGCGCCGCGGTGATGCGGGCGCGCATGGTGAAGACGCCGCTGAAGAACTTCGGCTTCGATCTGCAGGCGATGGCCGCGGCGATCACCGAGCGAACCAGGCTGATCTTCATCTGCAACCCGAACAACCCCACCGGCACCGTCCTCAACGCGCAGGAGGTGGACGTCTTCGTGGCCGCCGTGCCCGACCATGCGATCGTGGTCCTGGATGAGGCGTACTTCGAGTTCGTGGATGCGTCGGACTATCCCGATTCACTCGGCTACCTCAGGGCCGGGCGCAAGAACGTGGTCGTCATGCGCACCTTCTCGAAGGGCTACGGCATCGCCGGCATCCGCCTGGGCTATGCGTTCGCCGCGCCTGAGCTGCTGGCGCCGCTGCGCGCGTCCTCCGAGTCATTCCCGGTGAACCGGCTGGCGCAGGCAGCCGGCCTGGCCGCGCTGGACGATGACGAATTCCTGGCGCGCGTCGTTGCCGCCAATGCCGCCGGCCGCGACTATCTCTATCGCGAATTCAACCGGCTGGAGCTTGCTTGCCTGCCGAGCCAGACCAACTTCGTGCTGGTGCGCGTGGGGCCGGATGCCCTGGCCATCTATCAGAAGCTGCTCGAACGCGGCATCATCGTCCGGCCGTGCACCGGCTACGACCTGCCGGAGTACCTGCGCGTCACCGTGGGCACCGAGGCGCAGAATGCCCGGCTGATCGCGACCCTGGAAGAGTTACTCGTCAGTTCCGGCCGGCTGTAGGCTCGGGCCAGTCTTTGATGGAATAGCTGCCATGAAAAACATACTCGTGCTCCACGGCCCCAATCTTAACCTGCTCGGCGTGCGCGAGCCGGGCATCTATGGCGCCGACACGCTGTCCGACATCGATGCTCGCCTGCAGGCCGCAGCCGCGCAGCACGGCGCGACCCTGCGCATCGTGCAGTCGAACCATGAGGGGGTGCTGATCGACGCCATCCACGCGGCGCTCGGGTGGGCCGACGGCATCCTCATCAACCCCGGCGCGTTCACCCACACCTCCTACGCTTTGCGCGATGCCATCGCCGGGGTTGGGCTGAGGTGCGTCGAGGTGCACCTCAGCAACATCCACGCCCGCGAGCCGTTCCGCCACACCTCCGTGATCGCGCCCGTCTGCGTGGGCCAGATCAGCGGCTTCGGCGCGCAAAGCTACGTGCTGGGGCTGCTGGGGCTGTTGGGCTAAAAATGGCAAGTTTTCCCTTTTTCTGCTATACTTATTTTAATCGAAATTGTTCGGGCAGTTGCAGATCAAGGGAGCGAGTATGCCAACCGATATCTCTCACGTAAGCCTGAAACAACTGGAGGCCATGCGCTCAGGCGCGCGGGTGGCGGTGCGCACCTGCATGAACGTCTTGCCCGGCAACCGGGTGTTCGTGCTGACCGACAGGTTGACCCACGGCATCGGCCGCCTGCTGGGCGAAGAGGTTTCGGACGCCGGCGGCGAGGTGTTGGTGCACGATATCGAGCAGTACGCCGGCCGCCCCGTGCTGACGATGCCGGAGCCGCTGCGGGCTGAGCTCCACGCGTTCCGGCCGCACGTCACATTTTATGCCGCCTCCAGCCAGCCGGGCGAGGTCAGCTTCCGCATGGCCTTGCGCACCTTCCTAATCCAGGATCTCGGGGTGCGCCATGCGCACATGCCCGGCATCACCGCCCAACTGATGACCGAGGGCATGAACACGGACTATCGCATGGTCGCGTCGATCGCCACCGCGGTCTACGACATCGCGCGGCTGGCGGACACGATCCACGTCACCACACCGGATGGCACCGACCTGACCGCCCGCTTCGACCCCGACTGGCGCTGGGTGTCATGCACCGGCCTCTACCACAAAGCTGGCCAATGGGGCAACCTGCCGGAAGGCGAAACCTTCTCGTGCCCGCAAACGGCCAACGGCACGCTGGTCGCCCACGTGATCGGCGACTACTTCAGCCAGAAGTACGGCGTCCTGAGCGAGCCTGTCACGTTTGTGATCCGTGATGGCATGGTGGCGGACCTGCTCGCCCGCGACCCCCTGGCCACCGAGCTGCTGGCGTATCTCGACAGCATGGAGAATGCCCGGCGCGTGGGCGAATTCGCCATCGGCACCAACGTCGGGCTGCGCAGGCTGACCGGCAACCTGCTGCAGGACGAGAAGATCCCGGGCGTCCACGTGGCCTTCGGCAACCCCTACCCGGCCGAGACCGGGGCATCCTGGAACTCCGCGCTGCACGTAGACGTGATCCCCGTCCGCTGCACCATCTCGGTCGACGGCGAGGAGATCATGCGCGATGGGCGCTTCGATTACGAGCTGCTAGGGGTCGCGGGACCGCACCACTGAGATGTCTCGCCCGCAGCCGTACACCTTCCGACCCATCCTGCAACTCATTGCCGGCGCGCGCCAGGCCGGCGATGAGTTCATGGCCGGCCCGCACGACCCCGAAGCGGATGCCATCCCCCACGGCCGCCGGAGCCGGCGGCTGTTGTGGTTGGACGGCCTGGTCTCCAACATCTCCGAGTCATTCGTCGCGAACTACATCAACCCGTTTGCGTTGGCCCTGGGCGCCAACAACAGCCAGATCGGCTGGCTCAGCGCGCTGACGAACCTCGGGGCGGCGTTGGCGCTCTTCCCCGGCGCCCGGCTGGCGGAGCGGAGCGCGCAGCGCAAGCCCATCGTCGTGTTGGCCGGCGGCACGGCGGCCCGCCTGGCGTTGATCGCGATCGCGGCCGCGCCGCTGATCTTCCGGGGCCAGGCCGCGATCTACGCCTTGATCGCCCTGATTGCCCTGCGCGCCTTTGCCAGCCAGCTCTCCTTTCCGGCGTGGTCCGCGATGCTGGCCGACCTGGTGCCCTCCGGCATCCGCGGCCGCTATTTCGCCTCGCGCAACATCGCCCTGGCCGTGGCCGCCCTGATCTTCACGCCGCTGGCGGGCCGGTTGGCCGAGTCGATCGGCCTGCCGGACGGCTACCAGGCCAGCTTCCTGGTCGCGGGGCTGGTCGGCTTCGTGGCCACCGCGATCTTCGGCCGCATCACGGAGCCGCACCCGCAGCACAGCAGGCTGGCGGCCGGCCGCGCCGAGGGGCTCGGGGCGCTCCTGCGCCGCCATCCGCGCTTCGCCGCGTTCACCGGCGTGGCGTTCCTGTGGAACCTGTCGCTGATGGTGGCCGGCCCCTTCTTCAGCGTCTATATCGTTGTTAACCTGGGCGCCAGCCCCACGCAGATCGGGCTGCTGGCCGCCGCCAACAGCGTCACCAACATCATCGGCCAGCGCCTCTGGGGCCGGCTCAACGACCGCCGCGGGTCGGCCTGGGTCATGCGCATCACCGGCCTGGGCATTCCGATCATCCCGCTGCTCTATGCCTTTGCGACCGATGCGTGGTTCCTGATCCCGGTGGAGATCCTGTCCGGGTTCCTGTGGTCGGGCTATGGGCTGGCCAGCTTCAACCTGCTGTTGAGCCTGGCCCCGCCGGCCCAGCGCGCCCGCTTCTCCGCGATCTATCAGATGGCCGTCTTCAGCCCGGCCGTGGTCGGCCCCCTGCTCGGCAGCATCGCGGCCAACACGGTCGGCATCCGGCCGCTCTTTTTCCTCTCGACCGCCGGCCGGTTGCTGGCCGCGATGCTGTTCATGGTCACGGTGCGAGGGGACCAGGAACAGGGGTAGGGTAGGGGCGAGGCATTCCATCCGAAGTGATTGTCGACAACGTTTTCTTGTACGATGCAGAACAATCAATGACGGCGAGCATGCCCAGGAATGCCTCGCCCCTACAAGCGCCCCTTGGAGGACAGCCCGGTGAACGACCAACCTGGTCCCGTCTTCTCACCGTACGAACCACAGACCGACCCCGCGCGGGGCATCGCCTGGCGCGTGGCCGCCGCGCTCATGCTTCTGAACTCCCTGCTCAACGTGATCACGGCCGTTATCACCCCCCAGTCGCTGACTATCGCCAGTTTGATCCCGGCGACCATGATAGACATCTTCCTCGCGTGGAACCTGTGGCGCGGCAAGAGTTGGGCGCGTCAATGGACGATCGCCCGCCTTGTTGTGGGGCTGATCGCGTGGGGCTATCTGAACTACCAGGATGGCGGATGGGTCAGTGTTGTGGCAACCCTGTTGATCGCCGGCCCGCTGTTGTTGATCTTGTTGGGCCGGCCGCGCAACTGGCGCACCGTAGTCGGCGCAGCGCTGTTTTCACTCACCTTCCTGACCCTGTTGGGCCTGACGCTGTTCGGCGCGGTGAAAGCAAGGCTGAACGACACGTCGCCCGCCCCCGGTAGCCAGACACAGGAAGGTGTAGAAACAAGGGCGAGCAATACACCGTCCACCCAGTCTCGCAAGATGCGACAAGCTGAGACCGCGCTGGACAACGATGACTACGTGACCGCCATCAGCCTGTATGGTGAGGTGACGCGTTCCGAGCCGGACAACGCCGCCGCGCGCTATGGACTGTGTCGCGCGTACGACTACAGCGGGAATCCGAGCCTCGCGATCAAGTCGTGCGACAAGGCCGTGGATCTGGCGCCCGAGTCCGCGGAAATCCGCGCTTACCAGGCGTATGTGCTGCTTGAAATGGGACGGTATGACGCGGCCCTGACCAGCGCCGAGGCCGCGCTGGAACTGGACGACACAAACTCCATCGCCTACTTCGTCCGCGCGATCGTCCGGGGTAACAACGGGGACCTGGATGCCGCGATCCAGGACTACGACAAGACTATCGAGCTCGATCCCGAATTCGCCGGCGCCTACTTCAACCGGGGGGACGCGCACTACGGCCTGGGCGACCTGGACGCCGCACTCCAGGACTACGACAAGGCAATTGAGCTCGACCCGCAAAACGCCGGCGCCTACAACAGCCGGGGCAACGCGCACTCTGACCTGGGCGATCTGGAGGCCGCGCTCCGCGACTACGACAAGGCGATCGAACTCGCCCCCAGAGACGCGCTCCTCTACTACAACCGGGGCCTCGCCCGCCGAGCCCAGGGTGAGCGAGCAGGCGCGATTGCCGACTTCCAACGTTACCTGGAATTGGAGCCGTTCGCGTCCGACCGCGACGAAGTCGAAGGGTGGATCATCGAGCTGGAGCAGCCATCTGACAGCCCGTGGCCCGGTTCAGAGGCGTAAGGAGCGCATTTGTGAGCCTTAAGGATTTGCTGCGCCGCGATCAGGCGCGGCGGGCGACCCTGGTGACAGCCGAAGTCGTGTCGGAGGCCGGCCGCTGCGTGCAGTGCGGCATCTGCTCGTTCTTCTGTCCGATCAGCATCGACGTGCGCCGCCACGCCTGGCTGGGCGAGCCGGTGCGCGAGAGCCATTGCCTGACCTGCGGCGAGTGCGTGGCCCGCTGCCCGCGCGGGGTGCTGCGCTTCGAGCGCACCGCTTTGTTCGAGGACTGACCGCTCATGCCGACCCGCTACCTCATCCTTGGCTCCGGGGTCGCCGGCATTGCTGCCGCCGAGGCCATCCGCGCCGCGGACGGGGCCGGGCAGATCACGCTGCTCTCCGATGACCCGCACGGCTATTACTCGCGACCCGGCCTGGCCTACTACCTCACCGGCGAGCTGCCCCGCGACCAGCTCTTCCCGCTGACCGTAGCCGACTTTCAACACCTGGACGTGCAGCGGCGCCACGGACGAGTCGCGCGCCTGGAACCGGCCGATCATCGCCTCACCCTGGCCGACGGCGCGCTCCTGACCTACGACCGCCTGCTGCTGGCGACCGGCGCGCACGCGCTCCGGCCGGAGCTGCCCGGGGGCGACCTGCCCCAGGTGGTCAAGCTGGATCACCTGGAGGACGCGGAACGGCTGTTGGACCTGGCCAGGCGAGCGCGCACAGCCGTGGTGGTCGGCGGAGGCATTACCGCGCTGGAGATCGTCGAGGGGCTGCGGAAGCACTGCCGCCGCGTCCACTACCTGCTGCGCGGCGACCGCTACTGGAGCAACGTGCTGGATGCGACCGAGTCGCACATCGTAGCCGGCCGGCTGGCCGCGGAGGGCGTGGCGCTGCACTATCACACCGAGCTGGCTGCCATCGAGGCCGGGCGCGGCCGCGTGACCGGCGTCCTGACCACCGAGGGCGAACGGATCGCCTGCGACCTGGTTGCGGTCGCCATCGGTGTGACCCCGCGCACGGACCTGGCCCGGGCTGCGGGCCTGCAGGTCGAGCGCGGCATCCTGGCCGACGAGCAGTTGCGCACCAGCGCAGCCGATATCTATGCGGCCGGCGACGTGGCGCAGGTCTTCGATGCCCACGCGGGCAAGGCGGTGTTGGACACCCTGTGGAACACCGCGCGCAGCCAGGGCGCGGCCGCGGGCCGGAACATGGCCGGCAGCGATATCCGTTACGTCAAGCAGCCACCCCTCAACGTCACCCGGCTGGCGGGGCTGACCACCACCATCATCGGCCGTGTGGGCCAGGGCCGCGATGCCGACCTGGTGGGCATCGCGCGCGGGGACAGCGAGACGTGGCGCGAGCTGCGGGGTGCGCTGGTGGCCGAGGACTCGTTTGAAGTGAACCGCGTGCGGCTGCTGGTGGGCGAGCGGACGCTGGTGGGTGCGATCGTGATGGGGGATCAGCGCCCCTCGCGGCCGCTGCAGCGGCTGATCGCGGCGCAGGTCGATATCACACCGATCCGTGAGCGCCTGCTGGCGCCGGACGCGCCGCTGGCTGCGTTGGTCAGCGAGTTCGCCGATAGAACGGAGGCATGATCACCATGAAACCGGGTGCGCGCGAGTTGTGGTGGGCCGCAGGGGCCATTGCCGCCATCACGGCCATCTACCTACTCGTCATGAACGACTTGCAGGCGGCGCCCGCGGCCAGCAGCCTGTTCGGCCACGGCATCGGCGTGTTCGGGTTCGTGCTGATGCTGGCTACCGAGACCCTCTACTCACTGCGCAAGCGGAGCCGGCAGGCGCGCTGGGGCCGCACTGCTGCCTGGCTGCGCTTCCACATCTTCACCGGCCTGGTGGGACCGTACATGGTGCTGCTGCACGCCGCGTGGAAGTACAACGGCCTGGCCGGCCTGGTGCTGCTGATGACGCTGATCGTGGTGGCCAGCGGCTTCATCGGCCGCTACATTTATACGGCCGTGCCGCGCACGGCCGATGGGCTGATGGTGGAGGCCGAGCAGTTGCGGGCCCAGATCGCCCAAGCTGAGGCCGAGCTGGGGCGCTGGCTGGCGGAGCGGCCGGCGGTCGCGCAGGTGTTGGCCGGCCGGCTGACCGAGCCGTCCGCGGCCTTGAGCCCGTGGCGGCAGGTGCTGGCCCGGCCGTTCGATGAGTGGCGCCATCGCCGGGCATGGGACCACGCGCTGCGCCAGCTCGACGCGACGACGCGGCGCCAGGTCCGGCCGCTGGCGCTGTTGGCTACGCGGCAGCGCACCTTGCAGCGCCAGGTCGCCTCTCTGGCTGCGGCGCGGCAGTTGTTGGGGGTCTGGCATGCAATACACATCCCGTTGGGCATGGCGCTTTTCACCGCGGCGTTCATCCACATCGCTGCCGCGCTCTATTTCGCCACGCTGCTGCACTGAGGGCCGCCGCCGATGAACGTACGTCGCCTGGGATGTCTTTCCGGCAGCAGCCTGCTGGCCGTCGCGCTGACCTTGCTGCTGGCGCTGGGGGTCACCCTGGCGCGCGGGGGCCGCTGGTTCAGCCCCGGCCCGCTCAACGCGCAGGCCCGCGCCGCCAAACTCGGCGGCGTCACCTCGCATGCGGCCACCGGCGGCCGGTGCCAGGCGTGCCACACCGCGCCCTGGGATCGCACCACCCTGGCCGACCGCTGCCTGGCCTGCCATACCGCAATCAACGAAGAGCTGGCCGACCGCACCTCACTGCACGGCGCGCTGCAAACCCTCCGGAGCGTGCTGGCCTGCCGCGAGTGTCACACCGAGCATCGAGGGCCGGCCGCGACCCTCACCCACATGGACCCCGCGGCCTTCCCCCACAACGCGGTCGGCTACTCGCTGGCCGGCCACCGTACGCTGACCGACGGCCGGCCCTTCGCCTGCGCCGACTGCCACGCGGGCAAGTTCACCGCCTTCGATGTCGCGATCTGCCAGACATGCCATCGCGAGACCGGCGTGGGGACCATGCAGCAGCACGTGGCAGATTTCGGCGCAGCATGCCTGGGCTGCCACGATGGCGTCGACCGCTATGATCGGGAACAGTTCGACCACAATCGGTTTGCCTTCCCGCTCAGCGGCAAGCATGTGGGGGTCGCATGTGCGCAATGCCACTTCGGCGCACGCACCGTCAATGATTTCCTGACCACGCCGCAACCATGCGTGGGGTGCCATCAGCAGGACGACCCCCACCGGGGTCAGCTCGGCGCCGACTGCGCCGCGTGCCATCGCGTCGACGGCTGGCTGCCCGCAACCTTCGACCACAGCCAGAGCGGCTTCCCGCTGACCGGCAAACACGCGCAGGCCGGCTGCGCCGAGTGCCACGCCAACCAGGTCTACCGGGGCACACCGAACACCTGCATAGGGTGCCACCAGAAGGACGACCAGCACCAGGGCGCGTTTGGGACGGAGTGCGGCGCGTGCCATCAGCCTGCCGGTTGGCTGCCTGCGACCTTCGACCACAGCCAGAGCGGCTTCCCCCTGACCGGCAAACACGCGCAGGCCGGCTGCGCCCAGTGCCATGTCCGCCAGGTCTACCGGGGCACGCCGAACACCTGTATAGGGTGCCACCAGAAGGACGATCAACACCAGGGCGCGTTTGGGACAGAGTGCGGAGCGTGCCATCAGCCTGCCGGTTGGCTGCCCGCCACCTTTGACCACGCCCAGAGCGGCTTCCCCCTGACCGGCAAACACGTGCAGGCCGGCTGCGCCCAGTGCCATGTCAACCAGGTCTACCGGGGCACGCCGAACACCTGTGTGGGGTGCCACCAAGACCCGACCTACCATCTGGGGGTTTTTGGCGCGGCCTGCGCTGACTGCCACACGGCCGCTGGCTGGCAGCCGGCTAAATATGGCCGGCCGCACACCTTCCCGCTGGCCCACGGCGAAAATGGCGTCAACCCTTGCCGCATATGCCACCCAAACCAGTTACGCACCTACACCTGTTATGGCTGCCACGAGCACGAACCGGCCGATATCGAACGCGAACACCGCGAGGAGGGCATCGACGACTTCATCGACTGCATCCGCTGTCATGCCACGGGGCAAAAGGAAGAGAACGGCAATGATTGAAGCCCTCGCGACGTGAATTCCCGGCGCGCTTGTCACGTTGCCGGCTCTGTGCTAACATAAGCCCACTATCGATCCCCGCCCCTTCGGAGGAAACGTCATGGACTGTCCCAAATGCGGCACCTGGAATCCCGACGACAAGCGCGTCTGCTGGCGCTGCCAGACCGAACTGCCCAGGCCGGCAGAAAAGAAAACGAAACAGCCAACGCTCTTCTTCGGGATGCCCGCGTGGAGCTGGATCTTGATCGTCCTGGCCCTGATCACGCTCCTGGCCGGGCCTTACCTGTTTTCGATGTTCCTGGGCGGGCGGTGAACCCCATCACGCGGCAACTCCTGGCCTGGATTGCCGGAAACCTCCGCGACCTGCCCTGGCGCCGCGACCGCACCCCGTACGCGGTGTGGATCTCGGAAGTGATGCTGCAGCAGACCCAGGCCGCCACGGTGGTCCCCTACTTCGCGAACTGGCTGGCGCGCTTTCCCGATGTGCGCAGCCTGGCCGCGGCGCCCCTGGATGATGTGTTGAAGGCCTGGGAAGGGTTGGGCTACTACGCGCGGGCGCGCAACCTGCACCGTGCCGCGCAGCGCATCATGCAGCAGCACGACGGGGCGCTGCCCGCCGACCGCGGGGCGCTGCTGGCGCTGCCGGGCATCGGCCGCTACACCGCCGGCGCGATCCTGAGCCTGGCGTTCGGACAGCCGGAGCCGGTGCTGGATGGCAACGTGCGCCGCGTGCTGTGCCGCCTGTACGACATCGACGAAGATCCCCGCCGCCCCGCTGTCGAGCACTCCCTCTGGAAGCTGGCCGAGACGTTGGTCAAGGCCGCGCCGCCCGGCCGGGCCGGCGACCTGAACGAGGCCTTGATGGAGCTGGGCGCACTGGTCTGCACGCCGGCCGCGCCCGCGTGCCCCGCGTGCCCGCTGGCCGAGCAGTGCCTGGCCCGCGGCCGCGACACCGCGGCCCGGCGGCCCGTGCGCAGCCCCAAAAGCCCGACACCGCATCTCGACGTCGTCGCGGGCGCGATCCGGGATGAGCAGGGGCGCTATCTGATCATCCGGCGCCCCGAGCAGGGCCTGCTGGGCGGGCTGTGGGGCTTCCCCGGCGGCGTGCTGGCGCCGGACGAGCTGCCCGCAACCGGCCTGGTGCGCGCGATCCGCGAACAAACCGGGATCGAGGTGCGCGGCGGCGCGCCCCTGGCCCGCATCGAGCATGCCTACACGCACTTTCGCATCACGCTGCACGCCTTTGCCGGCGAGCTGGTCGCGAGCGACCCCCGGCCCCTGCGCTGCGCCGAGGTGCGTTGGGTTACGTTTCAGGCCCTGGCCGACTACGCGTTCCCGGTGACGGACCGCAAGATCGTTGCAGCGATGAAGTAATCAGGTGAATCAGGTAAATCTGCGTCCCTTTTCCGGGTTAGGAGTCCAACCATGTTCCTCGCCATCGACATCGGCAACACCAACGTCACCCTGGGGGTCTACCGGGGCGAGCGGCTGGAGGCCACGTGGCGCATCGCCACGGTGCACGACCGCATGGCCGACGAGTACGGCATCCTGCTGACCCAGCTCCTGGCGCACCGGGGCGTGCAGCCGGCTGACATTTCCGGCGCGGCCATCGCCAGCGTGGTGCCGAGCCTCACCGGCACGTTCCGCAAGGTGTGCGCGGACTACCTGGCGCAAGATGTGTTGGTGGTGGACGCGGGCATCAAAACGGGCGTGCGCATCCGCTACGAAAATCCGCGCGAGGTGGGCGCGGACCGCGTCGTCGACTGCGCGGCCGTGCAGCTCAAGTACGGGGGCCCCGCGTGCGTGGTCGATTTCGGCACGGCCACCACCTTCGACGCCATCTCGCGCGAGGGGGATTACCTGGGCGGCGCCATCGCGCCCGGCATCGGCATCGCGGCCGAGGCCCTCTTCTCCCGCGCGTCCAAGCTCTACCGGGTCGAGATCGCGGCCCCCGCGAAGGCCATCGGCCCGAACACGGTCGCGGCGATGCAGTCCGGCATCTTCTTCGGCTACGTGGGGCTGGTGGAGGGGCTGGTGGCGCGCTTCCGCCGCGAGCTCGGCGACGACATGAAGGTGATCGCCACCGGCGGGCTGGCCGAAGTGGTCGCGCGCGAAACCGCTGTGATCCAGCACGTGGACCCGTGGCTGACGCTGGACGGGCTGCGGATTATTTACGAGCTAAACCGCGGGGACGCGGCAAGGCGGTAGTTTCGCATTTCCGCATGCTATGCTAGAATTCCAGCACAAACTAAGGAGGTTCGCAAAGGGCAACATCAATGGGGCAGCTTCGGTTACTTGATGACATAGACGTGGCAGTTCGGCCCGACCTGCTGGTGGACGCCTTTTCTCACGAAGACGTCAGCCCACAAGATGCTCGCCTGACTCTTGAGGCGCGCTATGCCTTTTTGCTCGAGGAGACAGATCGCTTCAACCGGCAATTAGTGAGTTTCCAGGCCAGCAAGACCGAAATGCTGCACGGCTGGATCAGCTACCGTGAAGGTTTTTCGGCCGAGTTGGTCGAAAGGTTGCTCACCGAATTCGGAGCCCGCCCTGGAGAAGTGGTTCTTGATCCGTTTGCTGGCTCTTGCACGACCTTACTCACGGCAAAGATGCTCGGCATCGATGCTGTCGGTGTCGAGCTGCTGCCAAACGCGCATCTGGCATGGGAAGCCAAAGTTCGAGCGTTTGATTATGAGCTAGATGAACTTAACCGCGTGCGTGATCTGCTGCGCACCATTACACCCCCCCCAGCGAGCGACCCTTTCCCGCACTTGACGATCACGGAGTCCGCCTTTCCCCCTGAGACTGAACGCGATCTGATGGCCTACGCTCGCTGGATACAGGCACTTTCGGTCAACGAAAATACCAGGCTCCTGTGCCAGCTTGCCCTCATGAGCATCCTGGAGAAAGTCAGCTACACTCGCAAGGATGGCCAGTATCTGCGGTGGGATTCGCGCGCCCTCAAAGCCAGCCAACGTAACGATGAGCGCGTGCGTCGGGGGCTGGAACCCGTAAAGGGGATAGACAAAGGTCGTCTGCCATCGGTTCGGGAGTCGTTCACGGAAGCCTTCGACAAAATGGTCAGAGATGTAGTACAACTGCAACGCCAACCCCCGACCCCAAGCCGGCAAACCCTCTTCAAAGGAAATGTGCTGACGATCCTGCCCACCCTGGACGCCGATCAGTTTGCCGCCATAATCACTTCACCGCCCTATGCAAATCGTTACGATTATACGCGCACGTATGCGTTGGAGCTGGCGTTTCTGGGGGTAGGCGATGAGATCTTTCGGCTGCGACAGACACTCCTTTCATGCACAGTAGAGAACCACTCTAAAGCTGAGGACCTGCGTGAGTTCTATGCGTCAATCGGTCAGCAGTCCCGCTGGCAGAGCGTCGTCAACATCATCCAGGGCAACGCCACGCTTCGCGAGATCAATCAGGCCCTGGTGCTGCGCAATCGACGCGGTGACGTCAACAATGCCGGCGTGCTGGCGATGATCGACCAGTACTTCACCGAACTGACGTTTGTTTATGCCGAGCTTTACCGTACCTGCCGCCGTGGCGCGCACGTAGCTTTCGTGAACGACAACGTACGTTATGCCGGAGAAATCATCCCCGTTGATTTGCTCAGCACTGAGTTAGCCGAAGCGATCGGCTTTGAACCAGTCAAGGTCTATGTGCTTCCGCAGCGCAAGGGTAACAGCAGCCAGCAGATGGGTAAATTCGGTCGGGTCGCGCTCCGCAAGAGTATCACTGTGTGGCGCAAGCCTTAGTCTGAGGAGAGAAGGCGCATGGCAGCATACCACTCACGGTCAAAACAACTTCGCCTCATCAAGGACCGTGCACCGATGTATGATCTGACATCCGAGGAAGACGCAGGTGATATGACTGATGGGGAGAGCGCGGAGACGCCACAAGAACCTGTGGGCGCCAAGGCGGCCTGGGCTACTGACCAACTGGCCAAGAGTGAGTTCTTCCATCAGAAGCTGCACGAATGGGGCATATTGGAGGTCGCTAAGCTGATCGACATGGTCAGGGGTGAGGATCTTGCCTGGGAAGTCGATCAGTTGGGCATCTCGGAGAAGGCGTGGACGCGGGTTATCCATCGCGGCATCAAACCCGTGGCCATCTTTGCGCACCCCCATCTCCTGATAAGCGTACCGCGCGCCGTGGCCTATTACCGCATGCTGGCTATGGTATCCCAGAAGTCAATGGCGCGCGTCGGGTTGGCGACAGCCGGGTATGAAGGTCCTCAACGGAGTTCACTGACTGCTGAATTTGCGCTGGCTTTGGCGGAACACCTTAACAGGATCATCAGCAATCTTGTGGAGGCTGACGAGGTTGTTGATCCGCGGGAATTCGACTTGTGGCGCGGTATGACGGCTGGTTCCCAGGCGCAAGGCTCATGGGGCAACGCCAAGGGCGATAGAATTGAAGTCGTCATCCGCGGCATTTTGCAGCGTCGGATCCGGGAGAAAGGCCTCGCGCTGGCCGAGAGTGCTGATGGATCCCAAATCGAGTTGCAGGACGGTCGAATGGCGGTTTTTGCTGACGAACCAGACTTTGCCCTGTACCGAAACGATAAAGTAGAAGTCGCCGTCGAGATCAAAGGTGGAATAGATAACGCCGGCGTGCTTGAACGGGTGGGCGCTGCGGTCAAGAGCCTTGGGCGCGCCAGGCGCGAGAACTCAGAGGCATTGACAATCTTGATTATTCAGGGCGTCTCTATGTCGCCCAAAGCCTATGAGGATCTCGAAGGCAATCGCGACGCCATCAATCGCCTGTTTTTGGTCGAGGATGTACTCGACGATGAAGCAATTCGGGGTGAATTGCTTTCGCTGCTGGGCCTATAAGCGCTGGCATGAAGCCTGCACAGCGACTGCGGCTTCCTTTCCATGAGTTTCTTTCGTCTCAATCATTTGACAACAGCGCGGCCGCGGGGGTAGAATTGGGCCATACTTCACAGCCGAAATTTTTCTTCGCGGACTCTATCTTAGTTTGGTCACTGCATAAACTTTAGCTGGCACCCTTGTCATCTCTGGCCCGGCTGGCCCACACAATCTACTCTGCTAGGAGGATGTCATGGCAAATCTGAGCAAAGTCGCTTTCTTCACCAATGAGTATCCGCCCTATGTCTACGGCGGCGCCGGGGTCGTCGTGGAGTACCTCAGCAAGGAACTGGCCAAACTGGTGCCGATGGATGTGCGCTGCTTCGGCGACCAGGATGTGACGGAGCCTAACCTGCGCGTCAAGGGCTACGGGAAGTGGTCGGAGGCCGATAAGAACACGGACCCCCGCTTCAAGGGCGCGCTGGATGCCATGTACCGCAGCCTGCAGATGGCGAAGGATAACTTCGATGCCAGCATCGTGCACTGCCACACCTGGTACGTGCAGTTCGGCGGCTTCCTGGCCAAGAAGCTGTGGGGCGTCCCGTTCGTGCTGACCGTCCACTCCCTGGAGCCGCTGCGCCCCTGGAAGGTGGAGCAGCTCGGCAACGCCTACCACCTCAGCTCCTGGATCGAGAACAACGGCATCACCCAGGCCGATTCGGTGATCGCGGTCTCGCAGGAGACCCGCAACGATGTGCTGCGGCTGTTCGACGTCGATCCCGATAAGGTCAAGGTGATCCACAACGGCATCGACCTGAACCAGTACCGTCACGACCCGAACGTGGACGCCTTGGTGGAGCACGGCGTGGACCCGGACAAACCGTTCGTGCTGTTCGTCGGCCGCATCACCCGCCAGAAGGGCATCATCCACCTGGTCAACGCGATCCCCTACATCGACCCGTCCATCCAGGTCGTGCTGTGCGCGGGCGCGCCCGACACCCCTGCGATCCGGCAGGAGATGGCGGACCGCGTGGCCGCAGTGAGCGAAGGCCGCGGGAACGTGATCTGGATCGAGGGGATGCTCCCGAAAGACAAGGTGATCCAGTTCTACTCCAACGCCACCGTGTTCTGCTGCCCGTCGGTGTACGAGCCGTTCGGCATCATCAACCTGGAAGCCATGGCCTGCGAGACCGCCGTGGTCGCGTCCGCCATCGGCGGCATCCCCGAAGTGGTCGTGCCCGAGGAAACCGGCGTGCTGGTGCCGCTGGAGCTGAAGCCGGGCACCTTCGATCCGGTGGATCCCGAGAAGTTCTCGAAGGCGCTGGCCGAAGGGATCAACCGGGTGGCGCTGAATCCGAGCCTGCGCGAGAAGTTCGAGCGCAACGGCCGCAAGCGCGTGGAGGATCACTTCAGTTGGACGGCCGTCGCGCAGCGCACCCTGGAGCTGTACAAGTCACTGTTGGCTTGATCGATACTGAGAAACCCGGTTTCTCGGAGAAACCGGGTTTCTTCCCCTCAAAGAGGAGGAACACGTGACGGAGAATTTCGAAGGCAGGGCCCGCGTGGTGATCGAGGGGGTGAAGCCCCAAATCGATGACGGGGCCTTCGCGATCAAGCGTGTGGTGGGAGACACCGTCGTGGTCGAGGCGGACGCGTTCGCCGACGGCCACGATGTGCTTTCGTGCGTGGTGCTGCACCGCAAAGAGGGCGCGGCCGAGTGGTCCGAAGCGCCGATGAAAGCGCTGGTCAACGACCGCTGGCGCGGCTCGTTCCAGGTCACCGAGCTGGGCCGCTATCGATACACGATCATGGCCTGGATCAACCGGTTCGAGACGTGGCAGCACGACCTGCACAAGCGCGTCGATGCCGGGCAGGACGTGTCGATCCAACTGCTGATCGGCGCGCAGTTGATCACCGACGCCGCAGCGCGGGCAGCCGGCGACGACGCGGCCCGGCTGCGCGCCTATGCCGATATCGTGCGCGTGCCCGGCCTTGACGGCACGCGACTCTCCCTCTCGCCCGAGCTGGCCGGCCTGATGTACCGCTACGAAGAGCGGCTTTACGCGTCGGTCTACCCGCGCGAGCTGCCCATCGTGGTGGATCCGGTGCGCGCCCGCTTCAGCGCCTGGTACGAGCTGTTCCCCCGCTCGTGCGCGGAGGAGCCGGGCCGGCACGGCGCCTTTACCGACGTCGAGAAGCGCCTGCCCTACGTGCAGGCGATGGGCTTCGACGTCCTCTACATGCCGCCGATCCATCCCATCGGCTGGCAGTTCCGCAAGGGCAAGAACAACACCACCGAGGCGCAGCCCGACGACGTGGGCAGCCCCTGGGCCATCGGCGCGGCCGAGGGCGGCCACAAGGCGATCCATCCGCAGTTGGGCACGCTGGACGACTTCCGCCACCTGATCCAGGCGGCCCGGGAGCACGGCCTGGAGGTCGCCATGGACATCGCGTTCCAGGCCGCGGGCGACCATCCCTATTTGAAAGAACACCCGGAGTGGTTCCGCAGGCGGCCGGACGGCACGATCCAATACGCGGAGAACCCGCCCAAGAAGTACCAGGACATCTACCCGTTCGACTTCGAATCGGTTGCCTGGCGGGAGCTATGGGAGGAGCTGAAGAGCGTCTTCATCTACTGGGCCGAGCAGGGGGTCCGCATCTTCCGGGTGGACAACCCGCACACCAAGCCGTTCGCGTTCTGGCAGTGGGTGATCCCGGAGGTCAAGGCCGCCTATCCCGAGACGATCTTCCTGGCCGAGGCGTTCACCCGGCCCAAGATGCTGTACCGGCTGGCCAAGGTCGGCTTCACGCAGTCCTACAACTACTTCCCCTGGCGCAACAACCGCTGGGAGCTGACCGAGTACCTCACCGAGCTGACCCAGACCGAGGTGCGCGACTACTGCGGCCCGAACCTGTGGCCCAACACCCCCGACATCTTGCCGGAATTCCTCCAGTTCGACGGCCAGGCCGCCTTCATCATCCGCCTGGTGACCGCGGCCACCTTGGGCCCCAGCTACGGCATCTACGGCGCGGCGTTCGAGCTGATGGACAGGACGCCCCTGGCGCCCGGCCGAGAGGAGTACCTGAACTCGGAGAAATTCGAGATCAAACAGTGGAACATCAACCGGGGCGACAGCCTGGCGCCGCTGATCGGCCGCGTCAACCGCATCCGCCGCGAGAACCCGGCCTTCCAGGCCAACTTCAACCTGCGCTTCCACAACGCGGAGAACGATAAGCTCCTGGCCTTCACCAAGAGCACCGAGGACGGCACGAATCAGGTGTTGGTGGTGATCAACCTGGACCCGCACTATCGGCAGTCGGGCTTCGTGAATCTGCCGCTGGAAGAGCTGAAGATCGACCCGTACCAGCCGTTCCAGGTGCATGATCTGCTGACCGACACGCGCTACATGTGGAACGGCGCGCGCAACTACGTGCAGTTGGATCCGACCGGCCTGCCCGCGCACATCTTCGCCCTGCGCAGGAAGGTGCGGACGGAGCACGATTTCGATTACTTCCTGTAGGTCCTCACCCCCCTGCCCCCCTCTCCTGAGCTGGCGACCTGCGGGTCGGCTCAGGAGAGGGGGGAGAATCTACAGAAGAGGGGGGAATCTATTTGGGTCGAAGACTTCTTTGTAGCCTCGTTTGAGCCGTGTATGCCGTTCTGCAATCCTTTCTATTGGCTTGTCGGAATATTGATTCTTGGCGCGCTGATGGGAGCCGCGGCCCTTACGGGCGGGTTAGCCTATCTGGGGATGGCGCCGTTAGCTCGAAAACTTGGGGTCAAGCCTATATTGCTCGGGTTGCCCGTCGCTGTCGTGGTGGGAGCAACCGTGGTAGCGGGACTGTTTTACGGTCTGAGCCATTTGGGATGGCTGTACCCTGAACCTGAACCCGATCCGAACAAGATCGCAGGCACATGGGTTGCAACAGCGGCCTCCATAGAGCTGATGGAACGCGAAGGAGGATACGCCCCACGCACACCCACATGGACGTTTCGAGATGACGGCACTTTTGTAGTGGAGGATATGCCAGACTGGTGGCTGGCCCCATTTGGCCAATCTCACCAGCGCTTCGCCTCAGGCGCTGGCCGTTGGAAGGCAAGCGAAACGCGCGACGATTGGGGCAATGACTGGGAGATCATGGTCGACATTCAGTCATTTCCGGAGTATCCAAATGGCATTGTAACTTTCTTGAAGCTCGATGCCTATCAGCCAGACTACACCATTTCCGTCTACATCGGGGATCCCGACTCAGGGCGGGTGATGGAGTTCAAAAGAGTGAAATGAACCTCCCCCCTCTCCTGAGCTGCGGCTCAGGAGAGGGGGTCGGGGGGGTGAGGAAATGTCTCGTCCAACCCGCGGCGAATCCAGCGCCCAGATCGTCCTCGCAGCCCGAACCCTGCGCCACCAGCCAACTCCGGCCGAAGAAATACTGTGGCAAGCCTTACGCGGCCGCCGCCTCGCCGGTTTGAAATTCCGCCGGCAACATCCGTTCGGTCCCTTCGTCCTCGATATGTTCTGTGTCGAGCAGCAGCTTGTTGTCGAGGTCGATGGCGGCATCCACTTAACCCCCGAACAGGCCGCCTACGACGCTGCGCGCACGGAATTCCTCTCGGACCGCGGGTTGCGAGTGCTGAGATTCACTAACGAGGAAGTCACGCAGAGGCTGGCTGAAGTGCTCAGCCGCATCTTGCGGGAGACCTCACCCGCCGATCCTCTCTCCTGACCACCGCGAAGGCGGCGGCGGTCAGGAGAGAGGGAGCAGTCATTTCGCAACGCGGCTTCCGTTCACGCCTGACGACGTGTCCTGTCGCCAAGCGCAGGAGCTCGGGACGAGATCACACAGAAGATCGCCGACGGACCTCCCCCTCTCCTGAACCGCAGTTCAGGAGAGGGGGCCGGGGGGTGAGGAAATGCCACTCCCCCTATATGGTGTGGCTTCTGTACAGGCTGCAACAGGTTGCACAGATGGGAAAAGTCTTACATTCCCTGGCTGTCTTTCTGAATTCCACCATCCTCTCGCCGTTCCAGATCTCCCAAAAGCCCGCTTCCCGCAAGTCGCCAAGGATGACGTCGTCGCACATGCGCACGGTCCCATCATGAAAGACGTTGGCCATCACCCAGGGACACTTGATCCGGCGGTCAGGCAGCAGTCGTATGGGATCGGTATACCAGGTAGCCATCTCCTGGGAAGACAGGACCGGAAATATGTTGACGAACAGCCCTTTTTGTTTCACCCTTTTGAGCACGCCCTGCAGGGCCGTGGTATCGACCTGGAGGAGGGATTCATTGATCCAGCCATCGCGCACCTTGAATTCAGGGAACCTCTCGTTGTGCGCGGATGTCCTGTCTCGGGGGCGCGTTTGCAGGTGTTGGATATTCACCCCATCCATCCCAGCTTCGATGGCATCCTCAACGACCCTCTCCAGCAGCGTGTAATTGTCTGACTGGATGGTGGTGCTGAAGAAGAACAGCGGGCCCTCTTTGAATTTTCTGACTTCCCGGACCCCTTCCATGATCCTGTCATACAGACCTTCGCGACCTCGGATCCGATCGTGCATTTCCTTGGGTCCGTCTATCGAAATACTCAACATATCGACGCCCGCCCCAACGAGATCCTCGGCGTAGCGGGCCAGAAACCAGCCGTTGGTCACCAGGCTGCAATACAGTCCTCGTTCTTTGGTATAGCGGATAGCTTCGATGATGTTCGGGTGCAGCAGGGGTTCGCCCCCTGTAAATGCGACAAAGAGTTTGTGCGGGGCAACCTCATCGATGACCTTCTTGAAGATATCGATGGGAAGCATGTGGGAGTCCAAGTAGCCGGTATGGCGGAAGTTGCACATCTGGCAATAGAGGTTGCATTGTCCGCTGATTCGAAAGGTCACGGCTTTGGGCGGGAAGCTCCGGCCAGCCATGAAATTGTAATCGATCAGGCTGGTGGCATTCCGCCAGGCAGCGCGCGCCATGATCTTGAGAAACTGGGGATGCTGGCGCATTTGGTCAAGCACTAGGCCGGGGGTTGTTTTGGGTGTCATGTCGTTGTCCCCTTTCGGATGCGTGATCCGGGAGGCCTACCCATCAAACACTTCTCGAAAAGATGGAGTGAAGCACACGTTGGCACCTGTCGATACACTCTCATAGTAAAAAGAGGACCAGTCTCGGGGACCGTGCCATAGCACCGTCCACCTGTCAGAGCCAGAGGTCTCTATTAGTCAGACGCTGCAATCTTCGATGGCAGTATTATAAGCCGCCATCCAATAGATGTCAAGAGGCATGTCAACGCAGGGTACATTTCACGTCTGGGGCAGATTTCAGCGGAGCACCCTGAGCGGAGGCGCCGGGCCGCTGCCCGGCGTCCGTAGTCGAAGGGGGCGGAGCGGCCTTCAAGGCCGCATCCTTCGACTGCGCAGCGCGGACTGATGCGCTGCTCCGCTCAGGATGCTTGATTGCCCCAAAACTGAAATGCACCCGTCAACGCACTCCCCCTCTCCTGAACCACAGTTCAGGAGAGGGGGTTGGGGGGTGAGGTCACCTCCCCAGCGCCGGCAGCAGATAGTCATTCACCACCACTTCCCAGCTCATCCCTTGCGCCACGCGCTGGCCGGACTCCAGCAGGCGGCGGCGGTCGTCGTCATTCTTCGGCAGCCGCTCGGCGATCTGCTGCGCCACCTGGGCGCTGCCGCGGCTCTCGAAGCTGCTGCGCACCCCTTCATCGATGCGCAGCGCATCCCACGGGCTCCACAGGCGCCAGTCGGACGGCACCGAGACGTAGTCCGCGACGATCAGGTTGGGGTTCGGCTCGCCGGCCGCAGCGCGATTGAGGAAGCCCACGCAGCCGCAGATATTGGAGATCACGCACAGCGCGCCCGCGCTCAGCGGCTCCACCTGGGCGATGCCGAACGGTTCGTAGATCGACTGGCCGAACTCCAGGTCGGTGCCCGCGCGCAGGTCGGCGAAGCGCATCTGCTCGGGCATCCGCATCCCACAGCGGCCCCGCTCCCAGCCGAACTGGTTCACCAGGCAGATCTTGTTGGCGCTGCGGCCCCAGTGGAACGGCTCGACCTCGTTGAAGAAGAAATGGTTTTCCTCCCGCTCCAGGTCGCCGTTGTCCCCGCGGTGGCTGACCGGCCAGCCGTACTCCTGCTCCCAGCGGAAGACATCCTCGGGCCGGCGGCCGGAAGGCGCGGCGGTGCTGACCACGAAGGTGACCGCGCGCTTGCCCTGGCTGGCCAGCGACCACTCCAGGTGCTCCAACACCCGCAGATCGCGCCACAGCCCCTTGCTGGTCACCATCCGGGTGACATGGCTGAAGATGTAGTCGGGGCGATAGCCGTAGAGGTTCTCGGCGTACTGCAGCATCAGCTCGCGGCTGGCCAGCTTCTGCTCCAGCGTGATCGCGGCGGCCGGCACGCCGTTGTACACCAGGTCGATCGGCTTGTTGCGGAACACCCCGCCGAGGAAGCGCAGCTCGTCCACCACGGCATCGCCCACCGCAAAGATGCGGTCGCAGACCCCGGCGCGCTGGATCATCGCGTGCTTGTAGTACCAGGACTGATCGCCGAACACCGCGTCCAGGCTGTAGTTCTGGTTGATGCCAAGGCGCATCGCGTTATAGAAGCGGGTGTCGTGGCCGCGGTTCTCCTCCACCAGCAGCCGCGCGGTGGCCACCTCGTGCGCCATGAAGACCGTCTTGTAGCGGCCGGTGTCGCGCAGCAGCGCGCTGAAGACCACCGGCAGCCCGAGCCACTCGTGCGCGATGATAGTGCGCTGCACATCAGGCGCGAGGTCGCGGGTGACGGCATTCACGGCCTCGAACAGCGGCTCGCCGGCATTCAGGAAGAAACTGAACTCCCAGTTGCTCTGGTGCTGGGTGCACGGCAGGCCCCAGCGCTGCCACAGGTAGAACTTGTAGCTGTTGATCGTCTCCCCGGCGATCGCGCCTGCGTCGACCAGGATGACCTCATGCTCATAGCGGCCGAACCCGCGCACGCCGTAGAGAAAGTGCACGTTCATGCGCTGCTCGATCTCGTGCAGCGCGGTGGCCACGTCGCGCGAGGCCTCATTCCACTCCAGCCCCGACACGGTGGAGTAGATGGTGCGGAAGCGATTGCCGGGCGCGACCAGGCGCTCCTTTTCGAGGTCGTTCCAGGTGTTGATGGGCCCCACCAGGATCGAGCGGGCCACGTGCTCGTTATAGCTGGCCGACCCGAGGAGGCCATCGAGCACCGCGCCGATGCCGCCGAGCTTGACGCCCGCCTCCTGGGTGGCATGGATCACCAAAGGGATCGATTGAGTTGTCATCTCTTGCTCCATAGGTAAACTGGCAAAAAGGAAGCGCACAACGTGATCGCGTGCGCTCATGACGATTATAGCATAGGAACGAAGAAACGACTAACAAGGAAAGTGCTCCCCGCTTACCCTGGCAATCGTCCCGGACTGGAGGCTTTAGCCGGTCACCCGCGCCGACGACCGGACCGGCTGAAGCCTCGATTCCGGGTGTGGGGTCTTCATTCGTTTGACGGGGCGGCTCCGTCTCCGCTATAATCCATTTGATCTCGCGGAGGCCATATGATCAAGATCGGTACTTCCGGATTCTCTTATGACGACTGGGTCGGCCCGGTCTACCCCGCGGGGCTGCCGGCGCGCGAGCAGTTGAGTTTCTACGCGCGCGAGTTTTCCACGGTCGAAATCAACACGACCTACTACCGCGTCCCGGATGCCGGCCTGGTGCGCGGCTGGATCGCGAAGACGCCGGAGGACTTCAGCTTTTCGGTGAAGGCTTACCAGGGGTTGACCCACGAACGGGAGCAGCCCGACTTCGCAGGGTTTGCGGCTGCCATCCGGCCGCTGGCTGAGGCCGGTAAGCTGGCGTGCGTCCTGGCCCAGTTCCCCTACTCGTTTCACCCGACGGCCGAAAACCGCGACTACCTCAAGCGCCTGCGCGACGGCCTGGGCGACCTGCCGGGCGTGATCGAGTTCCGCCACGCCGGTTGGGTGGGCCAGGCGACCGACGAGCTGTTGCGATCTCTCGGGCTGGGCTTCTGCTGCGTGGATGAGCCGCGGCTGAAGGGGCTGATGCCGCCGGTGGCGGTCGCGACCGGCCCGGTGGCGTACATGCGCTTTCACGGCCGGAACGCGGCGAAGTGGTACAACCACGAGCAAGCGTGGGAGCGCTACAACTACACGTACTCCCCCGCCGAGCTGCGCGAGTGGCTGCCCAAGCTGCGGCAGCTCGAGGCCGCCTCCGAGCTCACGCTGGTCTATTTCAACAACCACTACGTAGGCCAGGCCGTGCGCGGGGCGCGCGACCTGGGACAACTACTCCTGTTCCCGGAATGATCGGAGGCTGTGTGTATCGGACCTTCTTGTTTGCCAAGATCCATCGTGCGACCGTGACGGCGGCCAACGTGCACTACGTGGGCTCCATTACGATCGACTGCGCGCTGCTGCGGGCCTCGGGCATCCGGCCCTACGAGCGCGTGCAAGTCGTGGATGTCGATAACGGCAGCCGCCTCGAGACCTACGTTATCGCCGGCCCGCCCGATAGCGGCGCGATCGAGCTGAACGGCGCGGCCGCGCGGCTGGTGTCGGTGGGTGACAAGGTGATCATCATGGCCTACGCGCTGCTGGCCGAGCCGCTGGATGAGGAATGGTCGCCCACGGTGCTCATCATGGGCGAAGGGAACCGAATCGCCGAAATCCGGCATGTCGAGAATCCCAGCGAGATGTGCTGCTGTTGACCGGGGGGCAGCGCGCTTACTCCACAGTCAGCGCGCGCACACGCAGATTGTCAAAAGCGACCACGACGCCGCTGGTCTCGCCGGCACTGGCCAGCAGGCCGATGTTCCCTGAACGGAAATCGGCATCGTCGGCCTGCGCCACCGCCTGGCCGTTGACGAAGAACCGCAGCCTGGCGCCCTGGCACGTCACCCGCAGCCGGTTGATCTCGCCGCCCTGGCGCACCGCGGCGGACTCAGTCCAATCCACCAGGTACTCCCACTCCTCCCCGATGTGCTTCTGTATCGAGGCGTGCCCCGTGCTGCTGATCGAGAACAGGTAGAAACTCCCGTCCGGCTGCATGCGCGTGATGATGCCGTACTCGTTGTCCTCAGGCCCGTCGACGCGGTTGGCATCGACCTCGATCACGAAATCCGCGAAATCGTTCTCCGGCTCAGGATAGCCCCACGAGGCGAAATCGACGCCATACACGGCAATGCGATAGGCGCCGTGGTCGTACCCCTTCTCGTCCTGGTCCGTCACCTGCCGCCCCCATCCGGAAGCGGGATCCTCGAAATCGTCGGCCAGGAGCGGCGCGTCCGGCGCGGGAGTGTTTGTCGCGGCCAGGGTGGGAGCGGCCGTAGCCGCCGGTGCGGCCCTGGACGGCGAGGCTGTGGCGATCGCGGTCAATGTGGGCGTGGGCGGCAAGGGCGTGGCCGTGGGCGCGGGAGAAAACACGCCTGCCGATGCCAGCGCCGTGATCAGGGCGGCGATCGCGCCGATCACGCCGCCGACCGCGGTCATGATGCCGGGCAAGGTGCTCCAAAAGGAGCGCTTTTCAGCCGGGGTTGAAGGAGGATGTTCTTCAGGCATGCTTGCGATCCCTCATGCAGCGCCGAGATTTACATGCTGCGTTCGACCAGTGTGTCCAGCAGCTCGCCCAGCAGGGCATGCGCTCCGGGCTGCGCCGGGGCCGGCGCCGCGGCCAGCGCGGCGTGGGCCGCGGCGGTGGCTGCCAGCACGGCCGCGCGCGTGGCCGCCCTGACCCCGACTTCATCCAGCAGCGCCAACACCGCGGGCACGTCATCGGGGGTCAGAGCCGGCCGCGCGTAGAGGTCGCGCAGCTTGGGGCCGGCCGCCGGATCCGCCAGGGCCAGCAGCACCGGCAGCGTCTTCTTCTTGCTGAGGATGTCGCTGGCCGCGGATTTGCCGGTGACCGCCTCGTCCCCCCAGATGCCGAGCAGGTCATCCTGGAGCTGAAACGCCCGGCCCAGCTCGGCGCCGTAGCGGCGATAGGCTGCGACCGCCGCGGGCGCAGCGCCCGCCACCAGCGCGCCGATCTCGGGCGCGGCCGCCAGCAGCGCGCCGGTCTTGCCCGCGATCATACGGTAGTAGTCGTCCGGCGACACTTCCTGCCGTGCCTCGAACGCCATATCCAGGAACTGCCCCTCGGTCAGCTCCAGGCACGTCTGGCTGAAGCACTGCAGTGCGGCGATGATCCGCTCCGGCGGCACGGCGTAGCGGCCCAAGCCGAAATACGCCAGGTGCGCCGCGCTGAACATGCCATCCCCGGCGTTGCAGGCGATCGGCATGCCGAAGAGCACCCAGGCCGTGGGCCGGTGACGCCGCAAAGCGCTGTTATCCTCGATGTCGTCGTGGATCAGCGAGAAGTTGTGGAGCAGCTCCAGGCCGGCGGCCGCGGGCGCGGCGTGGCGCGGGTCGCCCCCCGCGGCCTCGCAGGCCAACACGCACAACATGGGCCGGATGCGCTTCCCGGCCGGCGCTTCCGTGGGCCGCAGCTCGGCATCGCGCCACCCCAGGTGGTACTGCATGATGTCGTAGTGCCCCGCGACGGCCGGATCGGCCGCGGTGAGCACCCCGCGCATCTCGGCTTCGATCCACGGCAGGTAGGTGGCAAAGGCCTCGGTCAGGTTCATGGCCATCCTTTGAAACTCTACGAAATCGTTACCAGCCGCCCCGGCTCGCGCAGCGCGGGAACGCTCCCTGCGCCCGCACAGAACATGGCCGTGCGAAGCTCGGCGGCGAACTGGTCGATGGCGCGCAGGACCTCTTCGGGGCTGGCCGCGGCGGCCTTCAGGAACGGCGAGGCGATGCCCACGGCTGACGCGCCCAGCGCCAGCGCCTTGGCCGCGTCGATGCCGTTGCGCATGCCGCCGCTGGCGATGAGCGGCAGGCCCGGCGCGCCGCGCTGCGCCGCCAGCAGTGACTCCGCCGTGGGGAGGCCCCAATCCGCAAAGGTCCGAGCCACCCTGCGCTGCGCCTCCTCGGTGGCGCGGTGGTACTCGACCTCGCTCCACGACGTGCCCCCCGCGCCGGCCACGTCGATGACCGCCACCCCGGCCGCGGCCAGCCGCCGCGCGCTCGCTTCGCTGATGCCCCAGCCGACCTCTTTCACCACCACGGGCACGCCGACCGTGCGGCAGATCGCCTCGATCTTGTCCAGAAGCCCTTTCCAGTTCCGGTCGCCATCGGCCTGCAGCGCTTCCTGCAAGGGGTTCAGATGCAGGATCAGCGCGTCCGCCTCGATCATCTCGACGGCCTGGCGGCACTGGTCGACCGTATAGCCGTAGTTGAGCTGCACCGCGCCCAGGTTGGCCAGGAGCAGGATGTCGGGCGCCACGTCACGCACCCGGAAAGTGTCGGCCGTCTGCCCCTCCTCGATGCCCGCGCGCTGCGACCCGACGCCCATGGCGATCCCGCGCGCCTGCGCGGCCGAGGCCAGGTTGCGGTTGATTGCGCCCGCCGCCGCGGCGCCGCCCGTCATCGACGAGATGAGCAGCGGCAGGTGCAGGATTCTGCCCAACAGCGGGACGCCGGCATCGATCTCATCCAGGTCCAGCTCGGGCAGCGCCTGATGCACCAGGCGATAGCGTTCGAAGCCATTGGTCAAGGCGGGGAATTGCACGTTCTCTTCGAGGTTGATGCGGATGTGATCCGCTTTGCGACGGTCGTGCACCATGAGCCCTCCGAAAATGGATACAGCTCCCCTGGCGATGAGGCGCCCGTAAAGCGGAGCTGCTCCGCGGACGCCAGCATCTTACCAGCCCGGCAGGCAGATGTCAAAGCTCACCGGCGTTGGTGGAGGGAATTCCCAATGCAAACGCGAGCGCAGGCATCCTGAGCGGAGGCGTCGGGCCGCTGCCCGGCGTCCGCAGTCGAAGGAGGCCGGAGCGGGCATGGTGGGCCGCACACCCGGCCTTGCCGGGGGCGCACCCCTGGCCTTGCCGGGGCCGCACACCTGGCCTTGCCGGGGCCCCCGACCCCGGCTCCGCTCAGGATGCTCCAGTTACATTGAGAATTCCTGCGTTGGTGGAATCCGGTTTGACACGCGCCGCGCAGACTGCTAAAATACGGCGCGTGGCCGATAGCGGCCGCCGGACACGCGCAGAAAGGGCCCCTGCCCTGCCAGAAAGCTTATCATATGAAGGAGCTCATCCGATGAACGACGAGATTTTCGAGCAAGTCAAAGCCATCATCATGGATAAACTGAATGTCGAAGAAGCCCAAGTCGTCCGCGAAGCCCGCTTCCGCGAGGACCTCAAGGCCGATTCCCTGGACCTGGTCGAATTGATCATGGCCTTCGAAGACATCTTCAAGGGCACCATCTCAGACGAAGACGCCCAGACGATCACCACGGTCGGCGAGGCCGTCGCCTACCTGGCCGGCCGCATGGAGTGATCCATCTCACCCCCGGAAAGCAAAAGGCCCATCGTTCCAGCGGTGGGCCTTTTTGTTATGAGTACGATTGGTGCGCTATTCGCCGATTCGCCGATTCGCTGATTCGCCTATTCGCTGATTCGCTGATTTCTCACCTGCCCCCCATCCCCGTCAGCGTGATGCCCTGGACGAACTGCTTCTGCGCCAGCACGTAGATGACCAGCACCGGCAGCAGCGCGATCACCGAGCCAGCCATCAGCAGGTTCCACGCGGTGCTGTATTGGCCCACGAAATACGAGAGGCCGATCGGGATCGTGCGCATTTGTTCGGTGCCGGTGACCACCAGCGGCCACAGGAAGTCGTTCCAGGTTGCCTGGAAGGTGAAGATCGCCAGGGCGGCCATCACCGGCAGGCTCAGCGGCACGATGATCTGCCACCAGATGCGCAGGCTGGACGCGCCGTCCATGCGCGCAGCCTCATCCATCTCGATCGGGATGCCGCGATAGTACTGGCGCATCAGGAAGGTGCTGAGCGCGCTGAACAACGCGGGCATGATGAGCGCCTGGTAGGTGTTATACCAGCCCAGGGACCGGATGATGAGGAAGTTGGGGATCAGCGTGACCTGGGAGGGGATCATCAGGGTCGCCAAGTAAAGCAGGAACAACGCTTCGCGGCCGCGAAAGCGCAGGCGGGCAAAGGCGAACGCGGCCAGCGACGAGATCAGGATCTGGCCCACCGTCACCGTGATCGTCACGACCGCGCTGTTGATGAAGTAGCGGCCGAACGGGATGACGCGGAACGTCTCGGCATAGTTCGCCAGCGTGATCTGGTCCAGCGGAAAGCGCCGCGCCAGGAACGCGGTGTTGGGCCACAACGACACCACCAACATCACGATGAACGGCGCCAGCATAACCAGGCTGCCCAGAATCAGCGCAGCATAGAGCAGCGCCTTCCCCAGCGGACTCAACCCTGTGGCCGACCCCCGCTCACTCCGTCTCATAATGCACCCACCGCTTCTGCCCGATGTTCTGGAGCAGCGTGAAGCCAAAGATGAAGATAAACAGGAACCAGGCGATGGCCGACGCCTTGCCCATACGCGTGAAACGGAACGCGTTGTTGTAGATGTACTGCACCACCGGCATCGACGACTGGGCAGGGCCGCCGTTGGTCATCACGTAGGGTTCGGTAAAGAGCTGGAACGCACCGATGGTCTGCAGGATGACCAGGAAAAAGGTCGTCGGGCTGATCAGCGGCAGGGTGACGTTACGGAAACGCTGCCAGTTCGACGCGCCGTCGACGCGCGCCGCGTCGTAAAGCTCTTTGGGCACCCCTTGCAGCGCGGCCAGGTAGACCACCATGGTGAAGCCCGTGTTCTTCCACAGGGTCAGCAGCACCACCGACCACTTGGAGTTGCGCGTGCTGCCCAGCAGGTCCGGCAGGCTCAGCGGCAGGCCGAGCAGGTTGCCCAAGCTGCTCACCAGGTCGGCCAACGGGCCGTTTCGGCTCAACAGCAGCCGGAAGACGATCGCCCCGGCCACGATGGTAGTCACCACCGGCATGAAATAGATCAGCCGGAACCCTTCGGTGCCGCGGACCGCCTGGTTCAGCGCCACCGCGATCGCCAGCCCCAGTGCGAGCTGCAGCGGCACAATCGTCACGGTGTAGAACGCCGTGTTGCCGAACACGCGCCAGAGCACCGGATCGCGCAACATCTCCCGGTAATTGCCCAGGGCCACAAACCCCCTGGGCCCGGTCAGGCCCCAATCGAGGAAGCTGATGCCCAACGACGCGGCCACGGCCAGGAAGACGAAGGCCAGGAACCCCAGCAGGCTGGGCACCAGGAACAGATACCCCTCCCACTGCTGGTCGGGGCGCCAGCGGAAGGGGTTGCGGCGCGGGGCGCTCTTGACTGCCGGATGCGCTGTCATCACTCGCCCTTGTTGAAAAGGAGTGGGGGATAGTGCGATAGTGCGATAGTGAGATAGTGAAGTAGTAGGATGGTGTCGCTAACGCACCAACGCACCAACGCACCAACGCACCAACGCACCAACGCACCAACGCACTAACGCACTAACGCACTCCTTACTTCGGGAAGCCCTTGTCTTTCAAGAACTGATCGGCCAGCTTGCACAGCTCGGGCAGGGCTTGCGCGGGATCCGCCTCGCCGGCCCAGATCTTCTGCAGGGCCGGGCCGATGACGGAGCTGTCCAGCTCATCCCACTCGGGGAAGTAGCCGAAGCCGCCCACGCCGGAGGCCGCCGCCTCATCGATGATGCCTTTCTTATTGGCCGGGGGCTGATCGGTCATGAATACCGGCGAGTTAGCGACCGACTGCAGCGCCGGGAAGATCTCGCCGCGCTCGGTATACAGCTTCTCGCCGCCATCCTTGCCCTGCAGCCAGCTCAGGAAGGTCCAGGCCGCGTCCTTGTTGTCGCTCTTGGCGCTCATGACCCAGGCCGCGCCGCCGGCCGGGTTCCAGCGCTTGCCGCCCTTGGGAATGGGCACAACGGCGACGTCGTAGTTCATCTTGGCCGCGTTGAAGGCCGACACGCGGCTAGTGTTCTGGATGATCATGGCAGCCTGGCCGCTCTGGAAGACCGCCGCGTCCCCGCCGGCCTGGCTCAGGTCCGCGTCGCGCATGGCGTAGCCGTTGTTCATCATGTCGCTGAAGAACTTGATCCCGGCAATCGATTCGGGGGTCGACAGCAAGCACTTGGACGGGTTCACGTAGTCGTCCAGGATCGCGCCGCCGTTCTGGTTGACCCATTTGGCATACTTGCCGCCTTCCATGGCCAGCGCGTACTGCGTCACCTTGCCGCTGGCGTCCTTGACGGTCAGCTTCTCGGCCGCGGCCAACAGGTCATCCCAGGTCCACTTCTCGTCGGGATACGCCACGCCCGCCTTGTCGAACAGATCCTTGTTGTAGTACAAGACGTTGATCTCGTTGTCGCGCGGCAGGCCGAAAACGCTGCCCTGATACTTAGCCGATTCGAGCAGGCCGCCCCAGTAGTCGTTCAAGTCATAGCCCGACTTCTGGATGTAGGAATCCAGGTTCTCCAACACACCCTCGGCCGCGTACTTGGGGGTCGGCCACAGGAACGCGATGTCGGGAACCGCCTTCGGATCGCCGCTCGCCCACAGCGCCTGGATCTTGGTGAAGTAGTTATCCCAGGGCTCGTTCCAGGTCTCGACTTTGATCTCCGGATGTTCCTTCATGAAGGCATCCGCGACCAGCTTGTGGCTGACCGCTTCTTCCGGGCTGCCCCAGAAGGCCCAGGTCAGGGTGACGGTCTCCGGCGCCGCGGCGGCCGGAGCCTCAGGTGCCTTCACCTCCGCGGCAGGCGCCGCGGTCGGTGCGGTAGTGGGCGCGCAGGCCGCGACCAGCATGATCACAGCAGCCAACACGCTCAACACGGACCAGGTTCGACGTGACATCTTTTTCCTCCCCTTTCAACGAAAATACGCGCCGCGTCCCCCGGCGCAGGGATTCGCCAGGAGCCAGGCCTGGCTGTCGATCAGGCGCTCGCCGGCCTGCGGTTGGCGGCGGACGTAGGCGCCGTCCGCCTGCAGGATGCGGGCGCGCGAGTTGTTGGCCAGCTCCACCTCGAGCACGGCGTTGCGCAGGTACGCCGAGATGGCCGGATCGTTCACCGGGAAGAGGATCTCGACCCGCCGATCGAGGTTGCGGGGCATCAGGTCCGCGCTGCCCAGGTACACCTCGGGCGCGCCGCCGTTGCCGAAGTAGTAGATGCGGCTGTGCTCCAGGAAGCGCCCCACAATGCTGCTCACCCGGATGTTGTCGCTGATGCCGGGCACGCCCGGCCGCAGGCAGCAGATGCCGCGCACGATCAGGTCGATCTGTACGCCGCTCTGCGAGGCCCGATAGAGCTTGCGGATCAGCCGCTCATCCACCAACGAGTTCATTTTGAAGATCAACTGCCCAGGCTTCCCGTTCAGGGCATGGTCCGTCTCACGCTCGATCAAGTCCTCGATGCGCGAGCGCATGCTGCCCGGGGCCACCAACAGGCTGCGATAGAATTGCTGGGTCGAGTAGCCGGTCAGGGTGTTGAACATCTCGGTGGCGTCCGCACCCATGTCAGGGTCGCAGGTGAGCAGGCCCAAGTCGGTGTAGATGCCCGCCGTGACGGCGTTATAGTTGCCGGTGGCCAGGTGCAGATAGCGGCGCAGCCCGCCCGGCTCGCGGCGGACCACCAGCGTGATCTTGCTGTGCGTCTTCAAGCCGACCAGGCCATACACCACATGGACCCCCTCGGCTTCCAACGCGCGGGCCCATCCGATATTGCTCTCCTCGTCGAACCGCGCCTTCAGCTCCACCAGCACGGCCACCTGCTTCCCGTTGCGTTCCGCCTCCAGCAGCGAGCGCACCACCGGCGAATTGCGGCCGACGCGGTAGAGGGTCTGCTTGATGGCCAGCACGTCGCGATCGACCGCGGCGGCATTGATGAAGTCCAGCACCGGCTTGAATGAGTCATAGGGGTGGTGCAGCAGGATATCCTGCTTGCGGATGGCAGCGAAGATCTCCTCAGGCGACTTGGCATCGCGCAGCACGACGGGGACGGCGGGCACAAACGGCGCATCCCTAAGATCAGGGCGGTTGATGCTCATCAACGTCCAGAGGTTGCCCATGCCCAGCGGCGGCTGCACCATGTAGACGTCCTGCGCCTCGACCTCCAGCTTCTCCATCAACAGCTTCACCATGCTGTCGGACATTGCCTCGTCCAGGATCAGCCGCACCACCGGCCCAAACTGGCGCTGGCGCAACCCTTCTTCGATCGTCTCTAGCAGGTCCGGCGCCTCATCCTCCTGGATTTCCATGTCCGCGTCGCGGATCACCTGGAAGGCATACGCCTCGATGATGGTGTAGCCAGGGAACAGCACCCCCAGGTTGCCGATGATCACTTCCTCCAGCCAGACGTAGCGGTACACCACCTCCTGCGGCCGCGCGGCCTCTTGGGTACAGGGGAGCTGCACCAGCCGCGGCAGCGAAGTAGGCACCTTGACGCGCGCGAAGTGCTCGGCGCCGTCGGGGCCGCGCAGCAGCACAGCCAGGTTCAGGCTCAGGTTCGAGATGTGCGGGAACGGCCGGCCGGGATCGTGGCCGAGCGGCGTCACCACCGGCAGGATCTCGCTGAGGAAGTAGCTGCGCAGACAGTCGTGCTCCTCGTCGCCGAGTTCATAATAGTGCCGGATGAAGATATTGTTCGCGGCCAGGCCCGGCACGATCTCATCATAGAAGCACCGCCGCTGCTCTTGCAGCATCGGCAGCACGCGCTTCCGGATTTCGGCCAACTGCTCGGCGGGCGACATGCCGTCGGCCGGCGCAGCCGTGACCCCGGCGGCGATCTGATCCTTCAGGCCGGAGACCCGAATCATGAAGAACTCATCGAGGTTGGTGCTGAAGATCGCCAGGAACTTAGCACGCTCCAACAGCGGATGGCGCGTGTCCCACGCCTCCTCCAGCACGCGGCGATTGAACTCCAGCCAGCTCAACTCGCGATTGAAATAGAGGGAAGGATCTCGGAGGTCGACTGCGGTCGGTATCGCTGACGCCGGAGAAGGAGTAGCCGTAGACGGATTTGTGTCAAGAGTCATGAACGCGTCTCCGCTTGCGCAAGATAACCCGCGACTGCTGTATGATCGTCGCGATTGTAACGCAAAGATCACAAGGAAGCAAGTAGCAGAAGCCGCCGCCGGCTCTTGACCAGGAATTCCAAATCCAGTGCACCAGACCGGCTGAAGCCTCGATTCCGGGTGCATTTGGAATTCCTGGCTCTTGACAAAGCCGGGGGCAGATAGTATCCTCCTCATGGCACTTTAGCCGCCCAGTCATCCCCAATCCTGGGCCAACCAATGAGGTAAGACCATGAGCGCCAACGACGCCATGCGCTCGGGCGACGCGCCAGGCACGCCGCAAGCACCGGGCGCGCCCCACGGGCCGGGCGCAGCCGGTTCCCTGGCGCGTATCATGGCCATCATGCGCAAAGAGTTCATCCACATCCGCCGTGACCCGCGCACGCTGGCCATCGTGCTCATCATGCCTATTTTCCAGCTCCTCATTTTCGGCTATGCGGTGACCAGCGATATCGAGCACCTGCCGATGGCCGTGTCTGACCAGGACCGCAGCGCGGCAAGCCGCGCGTTGGCAGACGCGTACCGGGCTTCGTCATACTTCGACCTGGATTTCTATGTGCAGAGCGACCAGGAACTGGCCCGCCTGATCGACAGCGGGCAGGCGCGGGTCGGGCTGATCATCCCGCCGGGCTACGCGGATCGGCTGGCGCGCCGCGAGCGCGCGGAAGTCAGCCTGATCATCGACGGCTCCGACCCCACGGTGGCCAACACTGCGCTGGCCTCCGCGGGGGCCATCGGCCAGGCGCACGGCGCGACGATCACCCAACAGGTCATGCGGCAGGGCGGCGTCACGTTGAGCGCGCTCCCCGGGGTGGACGTGCAGGCGCGCGTCTGGTACAACCCCAACATGATCAGCGCCAACTACATGGTGCCCGCGCTCATCGGGCTGATCCTCCAGACCCTCACCGCGCTGCTGACCGCGCTGGCCATCGTGCGCGAGCGCGAGCAGGGCACGCTCGAGGGGCTGATCGTGACGCCGATCCGTGCGCCCGAGCTGATGGTGGGCAAGATCGTGCCCTACGTGATCGTTGCCTTCCTGGCCATGCTGGAAATCCTGGCGGTCGGCACCCTTTGGTTCAAAGTGCCGATCAACGGCAGCGTGCTGCTGCTGGTGGCGCTGGCCGCGCTGTTCCTGCTCAGCGCGTTGGGCATCGGCCTGCTGGTCTCGACGGTGACGCACACCCAGCAGGAAGCGATGATGCTGGCGTTCTTCACCATCCTGCCATCGGTCTTTTTGTCCGGCTTCATGTTCCCGATCGCGTCGATGCCCCTGGTGCTGCGATGGGCCAGCAAGGCGATCCCGCTGACTTACTTCCTGGTGATCGATCGCGGCATTGTGCTGAAAGGCAACGGCATCGAGATCCTGCTGCCGCAGGTCATCGCGCTCGCCGCGTTCGGCGTTGCCATCCTGACGTTGGCCGTGGTAAGATTCCGGAAGCGCTTGGAGTAGGGTGACGCCGGAAAAGGCTCAGCATGAACGCAAAGCAAACCTACACGGTCCTCCCCAGTGTGAGACGCCGGCCTGACTCAGGAAGGGGTCTTCTTTGGATGTTTGGTGCGTGCGTCACGCTGCTGGCTGCCGTCCTGCTCACGGGCCAGGCGCTGGGCAGTGCGTCCGCGGCTGTCGGGCCTGCATCCCTTGGGTTTGGGGAGACGGTCGAGGGCGCCATCCTTACCCCCGGCGAGATCGATGCGTATTCCTTCAGCGCCAGCGCGGGCGACAAGGTGCTGGTCAGGATGAGCAGGCTGTCGGGCAACCTCGTGCTGCAGGTGCGGCTTTATGACCCCGGCGGGACGAAGCTGTGCGAGGCCTACAACTCGCTGCCGGCCGAAATCGCGACCTGTACGCTGCCCAGCAGCGGAACCTACTCGATCCTGGCCAGCGACCTGATCGGCTCCAACACCGGCAACTACTCCCTCTACCTGCAGCGGCTGAACAACCCAGGCGGCGCGGCGCCTATCGCCTTCGGCCAGACCCTCTCTGAGTCGATCAGCCCGACCGCGCAGATGGACACCTACACCTTCAGCGCCAACGCGGGCGACAAGGTGCTGGTCAGGATGAGCCGGCTGTCCGGCGACCTCGTCCTGCAGGTGCGGCTCTACGGTCCCGGCGGGACCAAGCTATGCGAGGCTTATAACGCGCTGCCGGCCGAGATCGCGGCCTGTACGCTGCCCAGCAGCGGCGCGTACTCGATCCTGGCCACTGATCTGCTCGGCACCCGCACCGGCGACTACTCCCTCTACCTGCAGCGGCTGAACAACCCGGGCGGCGCGATACCCATCGCCTTTTGCCAGACCCTCACTGAGTCGATCAGCCCGACCGCGCAGATGGACACCTACACCTTCAGCGCCAACGCGGGCGACAAGGTGCTGGTCAGGATGAGCAGGCTGTCGGGCGACCTCGTCTTGCAGGTGCGGCTCTATGATCCCGGCGGAACCAAGCTGTGTGAGGCCTACAACTCGCTGCCGGCCGAGATCGCCTCCTGTACGCTGCCCAGCACCGGCGCCTATTCGATCCTGGCCAGCGATCTGCTCGGCGCCCGCAGCGGCAACTACTCCCTCTACCTGCAGCGGCTAAACGGCCCTTGCAGCACAGAGACGCCTACCGGGACCGCAACCCAAACGCCGACCGCGACCGCCACGCGGACGTGGACGCCGACCTCGACGCCGACCCTCACGCGAACATCGACGCCAACCCTGACGCGGACACCAAGCGGCACCTCGACGGGGACGTCGACGCCGACCCGGACGCGGACGCTCACGCCGACCCCAACGCGGACGCTGACCGGTACGCCGCCCTGGACGCCGACTGGAAGTGCGACGCCGACCAAGACGTCGACTGCGACCTCAACGCCTACCGCTACGCTGACGGCATCAGGGCCCACCGCCACGGATGCACCGTCTGTCACTCCGACAGGGACCAGCACCCAGGACCCTGCGCTGCGAATCTACCTCCCGCTTGTGCTGCGCAGCTCTCCTGCGTCGGAGGATCGATGAGCGCCATGGCCGATCCAACGCGTCCCGCCTCCGTGATCGAGACCACCGGCCTCACCCGTCGTTTCGGGAAGACCGTGGCGGTGGACGGGGTGAACCTGGCCGTCGGCCGCGGGGAGGTCTTCGGCCTGATCGGGCCGGATGGCGCGGGCAAGACCACGGCCCTCCGCCTGCTGGCCGCGGTCATGCTGCCTAGCGCGGGGGCAGCGCGCGTCCTCGGATTCGACACCCGCGGCCAGGCCGAGAGCATCCGCCGCGCGGTCGGCTACATGCCGCAGCGGTTCAGCCTCTACGGCGACCTCAGCGTGGCCGAGAACCTGAACTTCTTCGCCGACATCTTCGGTGTGCGGGGCGCCGAGCGCCGCGGCCGCATCGACCGGCTGCTGGGGTTTGCCCGGCTGACCGAGTTCACCAGGCGCCGCGCGGCCGCGCTTTCCGGCGGCATGCAGAAGAAGCTGGCTTTGGCCTGCACCCTGGTCCACGCGCCGCAGGTGATCTTCCTGGACGAGCCCACCACCGGCGTGGACCCCATCAGCCGCCGCGAGTTTTGGGACATCCTGGCCGACCTGCACGCGACCGGCGTAACGATCGTCGTCAGCACGCCCTATATGGACGAGGCCGAACGGTGCAACCGGGTTGGGTTGATGTACGATGGGCAGCTCATCGAGTGCGACACCCCTGACGCGCTGCGCGGCCGCGCGGCCGGCGAGCTGCTGGCAGTCTGGACCCCGCGCGTGATGGCCGCGCGCGCGATCGTTGCCGGCCTGCCGGGCGTGCTGGAGGTTCAGACCTACGGCGACCTGCTGCACGTCTTTGTGGTCTCAGCCGCCGAGTCCGCGCCGCTCATCCGCGCGGCCCTGGCCGCGGCCGAGATCCCCATCACCGAGCTCCAACAGACCACCCCGCGCGTCGAGGAGGCGTTTATTTCGTTGATACGGGAGAGGCGGATGGGCGGATGAGTGTGGGGGTGTGGGAGTGTGGGAGTGTGGGGATGTGGGAGTATGGGAGTGTGGGGGTGTGGGAGTATGGGAGTGTGGGGGGGTGGGGGTGTGGGGGTGTGGGGGTGTGGGAGTATGGGAGTGTGGGGGGGTGGGAGTGTGGGGGGGTGGGAGTGTGGGGGGGTGGGAGT
>CAYYTK010000032.1:0-61534 GCA_964474695.1 uncultured Anaerolineales bacterium | reverse complement strand
GGAGGGCGTCTTGATCGGCGGCTGCCTGGAGTCATTGGAGCATCTGCGCGGGACCAGGTTCTGGCCGGAGTGGCAGGATGCGATCATGTTTTTTGAGACATCGGAAGAAGCGCCGCCGCCGGAGCGGGTGGACAGCCTGCTGATGGATTACGAGAACATGGGCGTCCTGCGCAAGCTGCAGGGCTTGATCGTTGGCCGGCCCATGCGTTACACTGAGGACGAGAAGCAGCAGCTGCGGGAAGTGATCCTGGAGCGGACGCGCGGGCACGCGTTTCCTATCGTTGCCGACATGGATTTCGGGCACACGGCGCCGCAGTTCACGCTGCCGGTGGGCTGCCGTGCTCGGATTGATGCAGAGCGCCAACGCTTCGCGATCATCGACGCCGCGGTCGAGTAGGCAGGGCGATCGGGCACGCCGTGCAGCGGGCTTCCAGCGTACGCAGCGCAGCGGTCACACCTCGACGTAGACCTGGCCATCCTCGACCATTACAGGATAGGTTGCCAGCGCTTTCTCCCCGCGTATGAAGTTGAGCGCCTGGATGCCCGGCGGAAAGTTGGCCCATTGCACCACTTCACCGGTACGAATATCGAAGCGTGCCCGGTGCAGCGGGCACTGGATCTGGACATCCTCCACGATCGTGCCGCGTTCCAGGGGTCCGAAGACGTGGGTGCAGCTATGCTGGGTGGCGTAGAAGCCATCCGCCAGGTGATAAAGCACGATGCTCTTGTCGCCGACTTTGATCAAGCGTTTTTCTCCGACCGGGAGATCGCTTACGTTTCCTGCCAGATAACGCGCCATGGTTGGTAGCCTCCTTCATCTCGTCATCGTTGTTCATGCCACGAAGGACGAATCCTGTTGGCGTCTGCGAAGTTCCAGCCTGTAAGCTCGAATGATGCTGTCACATCTTCCAGGCGGCTGTAGTATTTCAACGTGCCCAAATCAGTCTCGATGAGTTCACCGACTTGGTGAGGTTCTACTGCCTGACCGTCGTGCTGAAGGACGCCGTGCTGCCCTTCGCTTTTGGAGCCACGCCTACGGTAGTAGATGTGCAGCGTCCATGTTCCGCTGACAAATGACTTGTCGGGCGCGGCTTGCGTCAATGCTCTCTTGTCCTCATCAAATGCCTGTTGCTGCCTGGCGGATTGCTCAGTCATGTAAGTTGAGCCGTACCCGCAGCGCGGGCATATCTCTCCACCGCCGATGGAGGTATAGGTGGCGGCACCGCACTTTGGGCATCTCATGGCACGATTCTCATGACCTGTTGCGCTCAACGCGGCCTGGCTCTGCGCACCAGCGCGGCGATCGCCACAGCCACCAACACCAGGAAGCTGCCCCCCACGAACAACCATTTCACCAGGGTCAGCGGCCCTGCCAGCAGGTCAACAACCGGAGTCTGCGCAGGATAACGCGCCATCACCAGGGAGGTGGCGAGGTTCTCCAGGTAGTCGAAGAGGACACCCAGCACGGGCGCCAGGGTCAACAGCCGCCACGGGCTGCCCGGTCGGAATGCCTTGCCCGCCAGCCAGCCGATCGCCGTGACCAGGAAGAAGCCGTAAACCAGCGGCCAGACCACATCGAAGGTGAACCGGGCCTGGATATAGGCCTGCCGGCCGTCCGCGCCAAACGCCTCCGCCATGCCGTAGAGTTCAGCCGGAGTGTAGAACAGGGACGTGTCGGGCTGCTGCACGCCCCCCGTGCGCTCGTCCGACCCCGCCGCCTGGTCTGGCAACACCAGGGCGGTGAAGAACAGGAAGATCACCAGGGCAGCCAGCGCGAGCCAGCCTTTCGAAAACCAAATCAGGCGTTCAGAGAAACGAACCGGCATATTGACCTCCAACCATGTCGTGAACGACCAGATCGTCGGCATCCGCGGCGATGCCATGGTCCTTTCGCGCTGCAAGATAGCGGCCCAGGCGCGGCAGACCGAGTCCCCTCACGCGCCGTGAGCGGCGTCAATCGCCGCCTTCAGGTTGTCCCATGACGTATCGCCCGGCACGGTGCAGTCGGCCGCCAGGATGAAGCGCTCCGGTGCTGCGGCCAAAACCGCCTGGGCCGCGCGGCGCACCTCCGCGGGCGCACCCGTCGCCAGCACTCCCTTGCGCTCCAGCCCGCCCATGAAGGGCCGGTCAAAGAACGCGGCCGCCTCCTGCGGCGTCATGTGTCGGCCGCCCACCTTCAGTGAGCAGTTGACGATGTGGCCGGGGTAGTCGCGGAAGGGGGTCAGGTCGTCGTACGCGCCTTCATAGTCGCAGACATGCAGGACGTTGCAGCGGCACGTCCCGATCGCGTCCCACGCCGCCAGGTCGGTCGGCTTGACCAGCCCCTCGAAGATCTCCGTGCCGCCGAAGCGGAATGCCTCGCCGCCCTGGGTGGAGGCGTAAAACCCGTCCACGCCGGCGCGTCGGCATGCGGCCACCAGCGTCAGCACGTTCTCCGTGCTGATCGCCAGCCCTACGGCGGTCTGGGCCGGGTGCTCAGCCAGGTGTGCATGCAGCACCTCATCCCCGGCCAGGTGGCGCGCCCACATGAAAGGCGAATAGAGGGTCAGGAGCACCAGCGCCTCGCGGCCCGCGGCCTCGACCAACCCGCGCACCACGCGCACGGTCGGCTCAAAGTCTTCCGCGGTCAGCCGCGGCGCATGCGCCCAATCCGCAGGAGATGTGATCGCGCACTGGGGCAAGCTCTGCTCGAACTGCACCTTGACGAAGTCCATGCCGGTGTGGCGGAAAAACTGGAGGTGACGGTCAATCGCCGCCTGGCCTGTGTGGTACTGCGGCCCGAAGTGCAGGAAGAACGCGGCCGGGGTATAGCCGGCCGGCGCGCGACCATGGATCAGGTCCAGCATTATCTCACGTCTCTGCATCGTATCTCTCCCTGGATGATCGTGGTTGGAGTGGCGCGCGACCGCGCCTCACCAGGCCCGCTAGTACTGGAGCGGCACGGCTGGCTCCTGGCCCAGCTCGCGCGCCACGCGTAACTGGAAGTACGGGTCGCGCAGCGATTGCCGGAGGTGTAAAGTTTGGTGACCCCGAGGGAGAATTGGTGATGTTAGTCAAACAGACACCACTTTCACGGCAGAATGGTGACCGGCATGCCCAAGTCGGCCAGATCGTACAGCGCCTCAGCCGTCGCGTCGTCGAGCATGATGCAACCGTACGTGATCGGCGTCCCCACCAGATCGTGCCATAGCGTTTCGCCCGTGCCCGCGCGGTAGGGCACGCCGTGGATGCCGTTCTCATAGATCCCGGCGTCGTACACCCCCAACCAGAACGGCATCCAGAAATCCGCGGCCGCGTTGTAGGCGCGCGGGGCCTTGGTTTTCACGGTGTAGTTGCCCGGTATCGACGGCGATCCGGGCCGGCCCGGCGAGCAGGGCCAACGGGCAACGCCCGCGCCGTCACGGAACAGCCAGCAGGTCCGGTCGGTGATGCTCGCGACGAAGTGCAGGCCTGGCCCCTCGACTACGGGGCCATCAGCGCCGTAGCGCGCCGCGCCGGCCACGTTGCTCCAGGGGATCACCAACTCCAGGCCCTCCCGCAGCACCTTGCTGCCATCGAAACCGTTCGCCTGGGCCAGGACGTCGATGGGCAGCCCAAAATACCGCGCGATCTGCCACAGGCTATCGCCCGCCCGCACTGTATAGCGCTGCGTCCCGGGCGAAGCCGATGCTCCAGTGGGCAGCGCTTGGCCGATCACGCCAGGCGGGCTGGACGGCGTGGGAGACGGCATCTGCAGCGCGGTGGCCGGCGGGGTCAGGGTGGCCCCCTGCCCGGACACAGAAGAAGGAGCCATCGTAGGTGGCGCGGTTGCCGCGGGCGGCGCCGGCAGGGGCGTCGAAGTCGCGGTAGCGGCCGGTTGCAGTGTCGCGGTCAATGCCACCGTTGGGGCTGGCAACGTGATGGCCGGCTCGCCGGCCGCGTCAGGCGGCACAGCCGTGAACTGGCGTGTAACAGTGACTGCCGGCGCCGGCGATTGCGGTGCGGCAGCCGGCGCTAGCCAGCCCCCACAGCCGCCCAACACGAGCGTCGCGACCAGCACCAGAACCCCAACGCGCGTCGCTTGCGGTTTCAACATCCCGTTAGCCCTTGTGCTCGCCCTTAATATCCGAATTATACATGGTATTTATGATAATCTACCGGTATAACGCCGCCGATCCGGTCAGGACCGTTCCGATCAAAGCCGCACGCCATCCGCCGAAAGACCGAACCGGAAACGCCTGAATCATCGCATGGGTTGTACAAATATGCAGCTGTATTGCGGGATTGTACAAATATCCATTGGCGGACCCTGACACGGAACAGGCGCAGATTCCGGGCGGCTAATCTTGAGCCTCAGCCTTCACTCCGCCCTCCACCAGCCGCCGCACCCCCTCCGACCGGTTGCCCCCGCCGATCTCCTCCACCCGCCGCCACACAGACGCCGGCAGGGTGATGCTGTGCGCCTCGGTGGCTTCGCCCGCGACCAGCATCTTACGGCCGACCGCGCCGCGCGCGCCGCCCGGGCGATCCGTGCGCGGCGCGCGGGCGAGCATCACGGAGAAAGAGGTGGGCTCCTCCCCGGCGCGCGAGCCGGTCGGGACGCTGTCCGGTCGGGCCCCGGCCGGCGCTGCCAGGCGCAGCACCTGCACGTGACGCCAGCGCTTGCCCTGGACGACCGCCCAGCCCAGGCGCACCGCCAACGACATGCCGCGACGCAGGTCGGCGGGCCGCAGGCTGGCCGGCAGGGCGAGGAGCAGGCGCTGGGGCGGCGGCGACTGGTGGCAGCCCAGGCCGCGGTCAAACGTGAAGCCGGCCAGAGGGTGATCCTGGTCGACATACAACAGCTCCTCAGCTGTCTCGGGCGGGGTTGCTGGCATGGGCAATCTCCGGGCAATCCTGGTTAATGAAAGGGCGCGCAACCCACACCCGCATCAGCGATAGCGGCTGGCCGCCGCGGTTGGGAACGCCAACCCCTGGATGAATGTTGAGACCGGCGCCACGATCGCCGCGCCGCCGGTGTAGGTCGTTCCGGGATCGTAGAGCAGCGCGCAGGTCTTGCCACGGGCATACACGACGGCATAACTCTCGGTGCCGCCGCCATCAGGGGCATCGGCTGCCTCAACCCGCTTGATCTTAGCGCAGTCTACAGCCGCGAGCTGCCCGAAGAGCGCGGCCACCGCGCGCTCAGCCACTGCCAGCTCCCAGGTCCCGGCGTTGACCAGCGTAGCGGCCGTCCGGCCGTTGCGCGTCAGGGTCACCCGTCCCCGGGTGATGACGATCCGTTCGTGCCACTGCCGTTCGGGCAGGAGCGCGCCTGAGTCTGAGGTGTATACGACTTCCGAAACATCCTTCATAGAGCCACCTTAATGAAAGGCTACTATGATATCATGCCCGTGTCAACTTTGCGGAGCCGCTTGCCGCGGATAGCCGGGGCGCCGGCAGCCTGGCCGGCGCACGCCTGCCGCCTGAACTCAGAGGGCCTGGCGGAACGCGGTCACGCGGCAAAGTAGCCCGCAGGCTGGAAATGGTGCGCCAGCTTGCGGCCCAGCCGCGACAGCGGAACCTCCCACGCCAGCTCGGCCGGCGTCACGCCCTGCTGCCGGGCGGCAGCGGTCACCAGGCCGGCCGCCACGCCCTGCTGGCGCCAGGCGCGCGCCACCCAGGCGAAGCGGACGATCCAGCGGTCGCAGCGGGCATTGTCGGCTGTCGGCTCTTGCGGTTCCCAAGGGAAGGGCGCGCGCCACGAGGAGCCATACGCCAGTAGCACCAACCCCATGGCGCGGCCCGCGCACCAGGCCAGGTAAGCCAACGGAGGGGCAGGGTCCCCGGCGTGGTACGGCGTGAAGTCGTAGTGGGTCTCAGCGTTTGCAACGGACGCGACACGCTGCACCTGCTTGCGCACGCACGTGGGCGCGGCCGGCCGCACCAGATAGGCGGCGACCTCCCCGGGCAGCCCTGCGGCGATCGGCTCCGCGGCCGGCGGCCGGGGCCACCTCACGCCCTGAAAGATGCTGCTGTGCCAGCGGCGATGGGCGTCCGTGTCGCGCCGCAGCCCCACCACGTAGCTGCACCCGCAATCCGGGCACAGGCGCACCTCGCCGGCGCGATAGCGCACCTTGGGCGGCGGGACAAAGTCGTCGTCCCAGATGATTTCGAAGGTGGTCATAGATCACCGCGCGCCGGCGCCGGTGCGCCAGTCCGCGCTTCGGCCGCGCGGGCGCGGCGCGCGGCCTCCGCCACCAGCCGGCGGTAGTCGTCGATGTGCACGACCACCACGTATTCGATGCCGTGCCGCTCCACCACCACCGGCCGGCGGTAGAAGTAGACGGCCTCCAACCAACGCCGCAACTCGTTGCGAAATTCGGTCACCGTAACGGTGGCCTGCTGCTGATCACCCGCTCCCATGCGAACCTCCTCCTTGTTTGGCCGCCGCCCGCGCGCGCTGGACCGCGGCGCGCTGCGTCTTGTCGGCATTCAGAATCATCACCCGATCCACCATGACCACCGCGCTGCCGCCGGCCGAGCGCAGCCAGCCCTCGACGGTGACCTCCAGCTGGCCATGCAGCAGGTTCCAGTATGCCTGCACTTCCAGCGCGTGATCCGCCACAAAGAGCACCCGGTGATGGCCGCCGTAGGCCGGATGATCGGTCACCAGGGTGGCGTGCACGACCGGGGCCGGGCTGCCGTCATGCAGCACGGTCTCGCACGTCACCTCGGCCAGCTCGCCGCTCAAATAGACGCTGTTCTGCTTCTTCAAATGCTCCCCCCTCAGTCCGGCAGCGGCCCGCCCCAGGCGCGCTCGTTCTGGACGCCCGGCACGCCCGGGGCCACCGTGTGCGGATCCACACCCTCCATGGGACAGCCGCCGCAGGCCGCGCCGGGCGTCCACGCCGCGTGATAGATGCCGGTCGGGGCGCGATCGCGGTCATAGTCCTTCAGAAAGAAGACCCGGCGGGCGAACCCGAACGCGCCGCGCGGCGCGTTCGGCTGCAGCTCGGCGTAACCCACCAGCCGGCCTTCCAGGCCCTGCCACGCGGGCTGGCCGCTGCGATGCGGCGTGGCCACGAGCCACTCACGCACATAGGGCAGGCCGGAGATATCCTCCAGCCAGACGATGCGCGCTTCGCCGGCCAGCTGCTCAGGGTCCAGGGGCATGCGGCTGCTCCCGAGCCTGGTCGAAGGCGCCCAGCGCGGCCAACACAGCCTGCAGGACCCGCTCCTGCAGCGGATCGCCGTCCAGCGCCGTGTAAGCCGCCACCAGCTGGTCGACGTCCGGCCGCTGGGACGGCTCGTGGCCCAGCAGGTGCTGCACGGAGACGCCCAGGACGCCCGCCACATGGCCCAGACGTGAGGCCGACAACGGCTGCTCCCCGCGCTCGTAACGGCCGTAGGTAGCCTCGCTGATCCCCAGCCGCCTGGCGACATACCCCTGGGTCACGCCCGCAGCCACGCGCGCCTGCACCAGGCGGTGCCGGATGCCTTCATCGATGATCGAAAACATGCTTCCCCTCCTCTTTTTTCCGGGCCCAACGACCGGAATCGCAGGAATCACAGGATTCCTGGGACTCTTGCGCGTCCCGCTGGTCGCGCGCGCGACCAGACCAGGTACGCGCGCGCGGTGATGCCAACAGCAAAGTGTTACGTGCAGCCAACGATTCCATGGTTTCCTACGCCAACGCCGGCTGCGCCGATGACGCCACCACAGCGCCCGGGCCCGCGCCCCTGGGCGGCAGGATGGTGAAGAACGACTGGCCCTTGATCTTGTCCTGCTCGACCCGGCAGCGCAGCCCCAACTGCTCGAGCGCGCCCTTCAGCTCGCGCAGGCGGCCGGCGATCGCCTTGGCGCCGCCCATGTACGGCAGCGCCTCATCGCCGGCGTCGTGCAGCGCGGTCGCGAGCTGGCGGGTGAGCTGGGTGGCCGTCAGCCGCTGGAAGCCGCCTGGCGGCAGATACTCGACGATGGCCTTGAGCAGCGGATCCGGCTCGCCGATGGCCAGGGTGTAGGCGCGCTGCCAGGCGACCAGCGCGGGGCGCGCCTCCTCCGCCCGGCCCTCAACCGCGTAGTACGAGTAGACCAGCTGCGCGAAGTCCACGAAGCGGCCCGGCAGGTCGGCCGGCGCGGCCAGGCGCAGGGGCAGCATGTCTGCGGCCAGCCGCGCCATGAAGGCCAGGGTCGCCGAGCGCCGCGCGGCGATCTCGGCGTAGATGCGCTGCTCCGAGATCCGGTCGCCGTCGGCCAGGTCGTCGGTGAAGAGCGGCAGGATGCGCTCGATGATGTCGGCGCGGTCAAAAGGCGCGGTGCGCGTGGTAACCAGTAGCGCCGCATCCATTATTATGTCGATCATGCGCGCGTTCGTGTAAAGTTCGCGCTCGATCTTGGCTGCGCCGGTCACGCACGCGGCGATCGCGTCCAGCGCCCACGGTTCGGGCGGGGTGTCCAAATTATCGAAGGTCACCAGCGCCTGGCACGCGGCGCGCACCGTCAAGTCGCGCGGGTCGCTGCCCAGGGTGCCCAGGTTGGCGTCCGGGCCCAGGAGCTGGCGCAGGATGCTGCGGCCGGCCGTCGACTTGCCGCCCCCCTTGCCGCCGATCAGCATGCCGATAGGCAGCGGCCGCTGGCCGCTGAGCACGCCCAGCACGTAGGCGTACAGCAGGCTGCGCTGGATCTCGGGGGTGTAGCCGAGCGCCTCGGCCGGCGCAACGAGGGGCGGCTGAAACCCCACCAGGGTGCGGAAGTCGGCCGGCGCCGCGGTCGGGTCCCAGGCCGGGAAGACCGCGGCCGCGTCGAAGATGATGTTGTCCTCCCCGTTGCGCTTGCGGACCAACGGCCGGCCCGGCCGCGCGCTGACGTAGCTGTCCGGCCCGCACGAGATGTGCACGGCCTGGGCCGCCGTATCGGTGAAGCTGTAGCGGTGCATGCTGACCTGGCGACCGAAGTTGTAGGCAGTGGAGGCGAGGTCGCTCACCACCCACTCGTAGGCCGGCTCGGAGGCGTTCAGGCCGGCCTCGGCCAGCGCGGCCTCCAGCGGCAGGTTGCCGCGGCCGGCGATGGCGATGGTGCGGCAAGCGTCGGTCAGCAGGTAGGGGGTGCGCTCGGCGTCGTTGTGCCGCGCCTCGTAGAGCAGGCAGCCGCGGCGCAACAGGAAGCCCCGGAGCTCGGCGCCGACGAACTCCTTGGCGTTGCGGCCGACGCCGGCGCGGCCGCCGTGCCCGAGCCGCCAGCGCACGAAGGGCGCGAAATCGGCCAGGCGCTGAGGATCGACCGGCGGGAGGACCCCGTCCTCGGCCGGCGGCTCGGTCGACCGGGCCGCCCGGCGCTGCTCGGCCAACGCCCGGCGCCAATCGCGGATGCGCTCCTGTGGGATGCCGGCCTTGTGCAGCGCCCGGTCGACCCGCAACAGGGCATTGCGGTCCAGGCCGACGCAGCGCGGCGTCAGCTCCGGCAGCAGGTCCTCGACGGCGTCCCGATCGGGCGCGGCCCGGATCTCGGCCAGGATTTCGTCGATGTCGTCGGCGCACATGTCCGTGCAATCGTCGACCGCGGCAGCCGGGGCGCCGCAGGCAGCGGCTTCACCGGGAGCGGCGTCCGCTCCGGCAGGTTCCGGAAGGACAGGCAACCCGCCGTCAGCCGCGCTGGGAGCATCCGCCGCACCTGTCAGGGGGAAGGAGGATGAGCCGGTCGCTGCGGAGACAGGAACCGCGCCCGCGGCGTCTTCGGCGGCGCGTTCGTCTGCGCCGGCAGCGGGGAGATCCGCAACGGCGGGCGCAGACTCAGTGCGCGAGGGGGGAGCGGCGCGATCGCTGCTCCGGCCGGCCGCGCGACGCGCGACCGCGGCCGGCCGCCCGTACCGGGTCCGGCCCGGACCCTCGACCAGCTCGCGCAGTGCCGACCAGTCGCGGCCCGCGCAGCTGTTGTGGTGGCAGCCGGCCGCGATGGCGCCGTTCGCAAGACGCACGATGTAGGCCGAGCGATCGGTGTGCTCCGGGTTCCAGGGACAGACGTCGAAGACCCAGCGCTGGCCTTCTTCCCAGCCCGGGACCGCACTCACCGCCAGGCTGTGATCCCGGATCCAACCCTCCAGGTCGAAGTCCGGGAGATCCGCCTGTGCGTGGTCTGCTGGCGAACGGCCTGTGTGCGCGCGGGGCGACGGCGCAGGCAGCCGCGCGGCCAGGGCCGCCAGGAGCGCCGGGTCCACCACCGCGGGCTCGGCCGGCGCGTCCAGGACGCGGGAGAGGCGGTGCGGCCGGTCGGCCGTGGCGTCGCCCTTGCAGGCCACCGTACCGTACAGCTTCCAGATGCGCGCCGGGTTGTGGTTCTCCGCATCCACCCGCACCAGGGCGTCGGTGAAGCGGTGCGCCAGCGCGGCCAGGGCGCCGCGCACCAGGTCTCCCTCCGGGCCGGCGGCGGGCAGGTCGACCCGGTACAGCAGATGGCTGCCGTTCCCCGAATCGGCCAGCACGGGCGCGGGCCACCCCTGCGCCGCCAGCCAGGCTGCCACCTCCCGCGCCCGAGCCAGCGCCAGCGCATGCTCGGCGTCGGTCGCACTGATGCCGCTCGGCCGCACGGAGTCCAGGTCGATCGGCAGCCAGCGCCGGCGCACGATATCCGGGTCCTTGGTCAGGGGATCGGACCGGCGGCAGTCCTTGAGGCGGTTCACCGCGCGGGCCAGCAGGGCCTCCGCCACGGGATTGAGAGTCAGGTAGATCCCGCGCGCTTGCTGGCCGGCGGCTGCTGCGGCCAGCCGGCGCCAGTCCCTGAAGTAGCCGGCCACGGTGTGCGGCATCGGCCAACCGGCGGAGATCGCATCCAGGGCGCGCAGCTCAACCACGCTCCCGGGCTCACAGAGCAGCTGGCAGGTCTGCAGGATGGCGCCGCGGTCAGCTTCCGGCATCGGTCGGGACTCCTGTCGTCAACAGGGCGGCGGCCGGCGGCCGCGTGGCCTGGCCTCTGCTGCGCGGCTGGGGCCAGGCCGCGTACCCGCGCGCCGGCTTGCCCGCGTTGAAGAGCGAGCGCCGGCCGGCCAGATCGCGGCGCAACTCGTCCTCGGAGGAGCGGGCCAGCCATTCGATGCGCGCCGCATTGGTCGGCAGCTCGATGGCATCGAAGAGCACCGCGGGATCCACGCTGGCCAGCAGCGCGCGGCCGCCGGCCGTGTTCGGCAGGTGCGATGTCAGCAGCACCACCGGCTCCCAGCCCTGCTGGTGCAGGGCATAGGCCTCCGCGATCGCCTTCTTCAGGGTGTCGGTGCGGCGCACGCCCGGCCGGCGGCCGCGGTAGGAGCCCTTGCAGGTGAAGAAGAAGCTGATCTCGTGGCGGTTGGTGCCGATGAGGTCCACCTCCACGCCGGCATCCTCGATCCGCTGATGCACGGCATCCACCGCGAAGCCGGCGGCCTCCAGGATCTGGCGGCAGGTGGCCTCGAACCAGGCGCCTTGCCGGCTGCTACTGCTCTGATAGTTCATCACGGCACCTCGCGGCGGCCAGCTCGCAATAACTGGGGTCGATATCGAACAGGGTGGCCCGGCAGCCCAGCCGCAGCGCAGCCACGCCCACCGTGCCGCTGCCCGCAAATGGATCGAGAACGTGAGCGCGGGGGTAAGCATAAAAACGCAGCAGTCGTTCGGCCAGCGCCACCGGGAACGGCGCGGGGTGGCCGACGCGGGAGGCGCTCTCCGGCGTGACCGCCCAGTAGTCCTGGGCCAGCGCCATGAACTCCTCGGCGCCGGCCAGCCACGGCGAGAAGCTGCCCTTGTCGTCGTGCTGGATGACCTCCGGCGGCACGGCCAGGCGGCTCGGCCCCTTGTGCGCCACCAGGATCGCCTCGGCGGTGTCGCGCAAGGAAGGATCGGTGGGCAGGCGGAAGGAGCCCCAGGTGGTTCTGTTGCCGCAGACGCCCTTGTGCCAGATGATCTGCCCGCGCAGCGTATAGCCGGCCTCCTCCAGCAGCGCCAGCACGCGCGCCGCGACCGGGGTCCAGGGGTTGCGGCCTACGCCGAACGGCACGATCACGGCGATGCGGCCGCCGGGCGCGGTCACGCGGTAGCACTCCCGGAACACCTCACCCAGCAGCGCCTCGTGTTCCGCGCGCGGCAGCGCGTCGTTGTAAACATTGTAGCTTATGTCAACGTTGTAGGGCGGCGAGGTCAGCGTCAGGTCCACCGACCCATCCGGCAGGTAGGCGGCCAGGCCGCGTGCGTCGGCGCAGTGCACCGTGACTGCACCGATGACGACCCCGACGGCGTCCCACTGGCCGGGGGTCGCGCCCGCCAGCGCGCCAGCTGGGTCGTCGGGATCCGGTCCCGCAGCCGCGGCCGGCCGCGGGTCGGCCGCGCGGTCCTCCGGGAAAAGCGCCGGGCCAACGGCAGCCGCGACGTCATCAGCGGGGTCCGCCTCGGTCGGCGCCGCACCCACCCCGGGCCTGTGCGCCGCGCGGGCAGGCCCGGCATCCGGCCGGCGGCCGATGTGCTCCGTCCGCATCGTGTAGGTATGGGCCCCGCGACGGACGGCCCGCCCCCCATCTTGTGATCGATCACAAGAGCGTTGCAGCTCGCGACTGAGGCGGTTGACGTACTCCCGGCTGACCGCGCAGCACTCGGCGACCTTGCCCTGCGGCCAGCGCGACCACTCGGGGTCGGTCAACAGGGTGCGGACCGCCTGGCGCTTGTCCGCGGCGGTGCGGCGCAGACCGTGCTCGGCGTTGGCGCCGGCCGCGTACAGGATGGCAGCGCGCTGGTCGCCGGCCCTGATCTCCGCCGCGATGTGCGGCCGGCCGGCGCGGGCTGCCGCGTGCAGTCGGTGGAAGCCGTCGGCCAGCCAGTAGTCGGAGCCGTCGTAGAAGACGACCACCGGCGGGAAGCGGGCGCCGTCGCGCAGCGCCTCGACGTATTCGGTGATCACGGCCTGGTCCAACTCGGCGCGCGGCTGGGTGCCGCCGTCGGTGCGGATGCTGGCGAGGGGCAGCGCTTCAGTCGGCATCGGCGGCCTCTGAGCGGTGAGCAGCAACCGTGCCGGCGCGGCGAGCCGGTTCGCCCAGGGCGGCCGCCAGCTGGAGCAGCCAGGCCGTACCGCGGCCGCGGCCCAGCCGCGCGGCGCGCAGGAAGACCAGGGGATCCACCAATGGCTGGCTGATCTCCGCGACCTTGTCCAGCTCGGCCTCGTGCGTCCGACCCGCGCGCCAGTTGCGGCGCACGTAGCCGGCATAGGTCGTGACCTCCGTCAGGTCGCGCACGTCATCCCCGTGCCACAGCTGCCCGCGGCGGCGCCGGTAGCCCTGCTGATTCAACGCCTCCGCGATCGCAGCCCAAGGCACCTGGCCGGTCCGGTCGGCGCAGGCGACGATCAGGCGGAACGCCTCCACCACGGCCGGTCCATTTTCGGGATCGGGGACGAGCCGACCGGCAGCCGTGCGCTGGTAGCCGTAGGGCGGGATCAGCGTGCGTCGCGGCCGCCCCTCCCCACCCATACGCACGCCGGCGGTCGCGCGCAGCGCGGTGAGCACCTGGCCGCGCGCGAGATCCTCGGTGAAGTCCGCAACCGTCACGGGGGCCAGACGGACCGGCGCGCCACCGCGGCTGGTCTTGCGCGCCTGCTGCGCCACCTGCACCTGCAACATCGTCATCAGTTGGGCCGCGTTGGCGCAGCGCACCCGATCCGGAATGTTGTCGCCGCGCCGGTCTGCGGCCGCCGGTCCGCCCAGCCGCTCGACCAAGACGCGACGCCGGACGCGGACATAGTTCCGCGAGACGGCCAGCCGGGCGGCGTGCTCCGCCTCAGTCTCCTGGAAGATCACCTTGACCATATGGCCTCCCTACACCTGAAGAGTTTGGAAATGGAGATCAGAGCCCTAGCAGCGTCTCCACGGTCGCCCACGGCGCGGCCGCGGTGTTGCTCAAGCGGCGCAAGTAGTGGCGGGTGGCCGCCGGGCTGGCCTGGCCGAGGTACGCGCTGATCGCGGCCGGGCTGTCCCCCACTTGGCGGCGCAGCAGCGCGGCCGTGTGTCCCAATGCGCTCACCGTCACCTGCCGCGGGTCCAGGCCGGCTAGCTTGGCGTAGCGCTTCACCGTGTCCGCCACCTGGCGGCCCGACAACGGGCGGTTGGGCTGCCACGTCGCGCGGTCCACGGTCGGCAAGCGCCGCGCGGCGTCGCCCAGGGCGACGAAGATGACGTCGTCCGGCCCCATGCCGGCCAGCCGGCCGGCGGCCTGCAGGTAGTCCATGATGGCAGCCCAGACGCGCGGGGGCAGCTCTTGCGGCTCAGCGGCCGGATCGTCCCAGGCGCAGAACACCTGCGTGCCGGTAGGGCGAAGATCGCACCAGCGCAGTTGGCAGACCTCGGCAGTGCGCCGGCCGGTCGCCAGGTAGCACAGCAGTAGGGCGAAATCGCGCAGGCTGCGCACCGTGTCACGCGGGATGGCCGCCAGCAGCGCCCGCGCCTGGCTGGGCTGCAGATAGGTCGCCCGACCATAGCGGACGACCTTCGGCCGTTCCAGCTCCTCGGCCGGGTTGTCCGCGCAGAGCGGACGCCGGCCGGCGCGGCCGTCCGGGACGAAATGCTGGGTCATGGCGAAGCGATAGAAGGAGGAGATGCCGCACAGGTATTGGGCGACCGTCGCGGGAGAACGTGCGGGGCGACCCGCCGCGCGCCGGCGGCGCAGGAGCTCGACCCAGGCCCGCAGCTGCGCCGCGTCGATGTCCCACGGCGGCCGGCCGGCGAAGGCGAGCAGTTCGCGCCAGGCGCGGTGGTAAGCGCGCCGCGTGTGCGTGGAGGCTAGCCGGCCCAGCCAGCGGCAGTAGGCGCGCTCCCACTCGGCCCAGGCCGCGGCGGCCTCTGCTGCCAGCGCCACAACCGACGCCGGGAGCTCAGCCCGCAGTGTGTAGAGGGAATCCGGTTCCGGGTCGGTCATCGGTGCATCCTCGCGCCGCCACGTCGGACGCGGCGAAAAAAAATCGTTTCTAATAAAAAACGCATCGTATCTAGCCGACAATCGCCCCCTCAATAAACCCTTGGGCCAGTGCGCCAAGGGCTGACGATAGCGGCGGCTGCCGGAAACGCAAACCTCAGTGCGAAACAGCGGACAGGTCAGCAGCAAAAAGATCGAACAACTGTTCACATGTTACAACACCCGGTACACTCTGTCAAGGTGATTCGGGTACGAAAAACGACAATCTTGACGTGACACGCGCGTACAAATGTGATATTATTACGATCTGTACAGAGGCCCAGGCGGCCTCACAGGAGCTCACTGATGAAGCAACGAGAGTTGACGCCGGTCGCGCAATGGCTGGTTGAGGAGTGCCGGGCGGAAAGCCTTTCCTGGCGCGAGGCCTCCCAGCGCGCGGGGGTGGACAAGGGCACGATCTCAGCGATCGTGCGGGGCGCACAGCCGGGGCTGGAGGTGTGCAAGGCCCTGGCCACCTTCTTCCGCAAGCCCCCGGAATATGCGCTGCGCCTGGCCGGGCACCTGCACATGATCCCCAGCAACCTGCCGCCCGAGGCGATGGTGTTGTTGCAGGAACTGGAGCAGTTGTCCCCAGCGCAGCAGATGGCCGCGCTCAAGATGTGGCGCACGATCCTGGACATGACGAAGGCCGCACGCGCCACTGATCAGGGTGAGGCGCGGGGCCAGGAGGCGGCCGCGATCGCCCGGTAGAACATTGTTTCGATCTTTGCACATAAGAACAACCGTGCTATACTTGCATGACGATGCCACAATGCTGTGGCACATCAGCGTTGGCGCAAGCAAGCACGGAGAGGAAGCATGGCAACCCAGGGAGTTCGCACGCCGGCAAGCGGCAAGAAAGAGAAGGTCGAGGCCCCTCCCAAGGACGGCAAGAAGACCGAGGGGAAGACGAAGAAGAAGATCACGAAGAAGGCCAGGCCTAAGAAGATCGCCTTCCCGATCGAAACCGACGATCTGATGTTGGAGACGCTGGAAATGGAGGATCACGAAAGGAAGACGATCTTCGACCGGGTGTTGGACTTCATCCGCAACATGTTCAGGCCGCCCGCTCCGCCCGGCAACCACCCCCTGCTCCGCTGAGGGCTGTCCCCCCAGCAACCAAATGCGCGTGCCGAGTCGCAACGTCATTTGCGATAATTGCTGGCTTTAAGCTATAATCAAGCGATCCTGCAACCGCTTGCCGCAGCAGCGAGTTGGAACAACATCGGGCAAGTGGGACGATCTGCCCGGTGATGAGATCTGGACGAGGAATAACGAAGCCGGTCAGTTTGCACCTGACCGGCTTCCAACCCGCTCCTGTGCCCTCAGGAACCGGGCTTCGCAGCCTTCAAGACGAAGTGCTGTGCGAGTAGTATAGCACGGCTGTTCGTGAGCGACAAATGAGGCCGCAGCCCTTTTTCTTAGGGGCCGCGGCTTTTTGTTTATTACGCGCTTTTCGGTCGCCTTTGATGAACTTCCCCATCAATCACGCGACACATCATGTCTGTGCAAGGCGCTGGAGCTATCGTAATGAAAGCCGAACGTCTCGTTGATATAGTCAATACCGTTTCCGGCGATCGTCACAAGCTGGTCCTTCTTCTGGGTGACTTCGGGAGTGGCAAGACTGCGCTTCTGCGCTCAATTGCCAGCCAGCTCGATGGCGTCTACGTCAACCTGAACCTGAGCCTGACCGAAGGATTGCTCGCCAGACCGCGCAGCGCCTATGCCGATGGCGTCACAGTGCCGCGGCTGATCGACGAGTTGTGCGATGAGTTGTCCCCGGATGGGCGTCCACTGCTCGTTGACAATGTCGAGCTGCTCTTCTCCCCGGAATTGGGCCGGATCAATCCCGTCGACACGTTCAAACGCATCTCACGGCAGCGGCCTGTGGTCCTGGCGTTGCCCGCCCGGCACCAGGGTATGCATGCCGAGTACAGCGCCCTGGGCCGCGCCGACCACATGCTGATGCCGCTTGAGGAATTCACCGTGCTCGAGATGGAACAACTATGACCACCATGCCCCCTCTGGTTCGCGACCTCATTCATTTCGAAGAAGTCGAAGAGGTCATCAAGCTGCGCAAGGAAGAACGCGCCCGCGAATACGTAGAAACCTACGTGATCTCCGACAGCTTACGGCGCAACCTCCTGTACATGCTCCAATTGCTGTCGGGCGCCAGCCACAAGTCGTTCAATGTCGTCGGCAACTACGGTACGGGCAAGAGCCACTTCCTGGCCTTTATCGCAGCTTTGCTTGAGCATCCGGAATATCGTGCCGCCGCGCGCGACGATGCCGTGCGGGATGCCGCTCTGGGGCTGGAACGCCGTTACAAAGTCGTGAAGTTCGAGCTTGGCGCCGCTGCCGAGGTGCCGCTTCGCCACATCTTCTTCGACCAGGTCCGCCGGCAACTGCTCGATCGCTACGATATCGAGGCGCGCGAAATTGACCTGGCGGCAGCCTACGACAATAAGCAGAACGTGCTGGACATCCTGGCCGATATCAAGGCGACTGATCCAGAGGCAGGCCTGGTGGTCATCGTAGACGAAATCTCGGACTTTCTGAAGCAGAAGGGGCGCGAGGCGATGAGCTATGACATCGCCCTGCTGCGCGAGCTGGGCGAGGTGAGCCAGGACAGCGACTTCCTGTACATCGGAGCGATGCAGGAGCACGTGTTCACGAACTCGAAGTACGTTGACCAGGCCGAGAGCATCGCACGGGTCAATCAGCGGTTTGTGACTGTCACGATCACCAAAGAGGACGTGGCGCAGGTATTGACCGACCGGGTCGTGCGTAAGGACGCGGATCAGGCGCTGCGCTTGCGTGGCCTCCTGGCCGACCACCGCGCCTACTTCCCCAACCTGGCCGATCAGACCGACCGCTACGTCGCGCTCTTTCCGATTCACCCCTACGTAATTGATGTCTTCGAGCGCCTGCCCTATTTCGAGAATCGCGGCATTATCGGGTTCACGGTGCAGAATGTGGGACCGATCCTGGATCGGCCTGCGCCGACCTTCGTAACCTACGACCGCGTCTACGATCTCATCAACGCCACGCACGAAGTCCGCAACCAGCCTAATGTGGCCCGGGTCGTCAAGGCGGTGCAGACGCTGGAGAGCAAAGCGGATCTACTGGATGCGCGCTACCGCGGTGACGCGCATAAGCTGATCAAGGCGCTGGCCGTGCTCAGGCTGTTGGGTGGGGAACAGGGGCTGGGCGCGACCTCGCAGGAGTTGGCGAATACGCTGTTCATCATGCCGCCAGGCCGCTTGCTGGTCGAGCCAAACATGGCTCGCGATCACATCGAACGGGTGATGAAGAACCTGCGCGATGTGACGGTCGGCCAGTTCATTGACTACCAGGAGGGGCGCTATTCGCTCAACCCTGAGAAGGTCGAGGACTACGATGCGATCATCGAGCAGCGCGCCCGGGCTGCAGTGCTGGGCCACGAAGAGGAGATCGAGCGGATGTTCCGCGAGATCGCTGCGGCCGAGCTTGGACTGGCAACGACGCCCTCGCTCTTCCCGGGCAAAGCAGTCTACGCCGACACGGCAACCTGGTCGTCGCGCAACGCGTATCGCCCAGGGCTGATGGTCATCGGCCGTGCGGACGACGCAGGGAATCTGTCGCTAGGCGACTACCGCTTCGTGCTGACGGGGCCGGTGGCCGGGAAGCCGCTGAACCGGCAGGAAGAGGTCGTCCTGGGGCTTGAATATGGGGATGAGTTGATCGGCCTTCTGGTGCGCGCCAGGGCTGCGGGCATGTTAGCCCAAGAGAAGGTCTACCCCAAAGTGATGGCTAAGCTGGCAAGGGACGCGCAGGATGCCTTTCGTGAGAAATACCTGGCCCGGCTGCTAGCTGAGGGAACGGTGCTGCACGGCGGACACAGGACTGCACTCTGCGAGCTGCCGGCCAAACGGTCGCTGAACACCCTGGCGGATGTGGTCGAACACGTCAAAGGCGCAGTGTTGGACGCGACCTTTGCGGAGCGCTATCCGAACCACCCCAGCTTCCGCAGCCTGATCACTGCGGCCAACGTCGAGAGCGAAGTGACGCGAGCGCTGCAGTCATTGGACCGCCAGGCAACGCAGCAATTGGACTTCAACAGCCGCGGCTACCTAGAAAGTTTCGGCGCGCTGACCGAGGGGCGTTTCAGCGCCAGCAGTTCACCGGCGTGCAAGTTGATCTTACAGCGGGTGGAGGAGAACGACGCAACCGCTAAACTCACGCCGGTCGAAGGCCTGGCGCGAGAGTTTGCTGGCCCGCCCTGGGGCCTCCCAGAGCCGATGGTGCACCTGCTGCTGGGCAGCCTGCTCTTCAACGGCTATCTCATCTTCGTGCGACAGGGCGGCGCCCGCCTGCACGCCGGCGACATCTCGCCGCTGCTCAAGGGCGGCCTCGCAGTCTTTCGCGAGATCCGCTATGTTGAGCGCGATCGCGACATCAACGTTGAGACTGCGGCAGCGCTGTTCGAGGCACTGGGCCTGCAGGCCGGCCTGGTGCGCGATAAGGATAGCCGGCCAGAAGCCGTGAAGCAATTGCGCCTGCGCGGCGGCGAACTGCGGTCCCAGCTTGTTCAGACGCGACAGGCGCTCGGCGTAGTCAGCGCCGAGGCCGGCAGCTACTCAGGAATCCCATGGCTGGCCGTGCAAGCGTTATCCAGTCGCCTGACCTGGCTCGACGCGCCTTTGGCGGCCTTCGCCGAGGCCAGCCGGGTGACCGACCTGGGCAAGCTGGATGCAACACCCGCATATCGCGAGACCTTGCAGGCCCGGCTATCTGACCTGGACGTCCTGCGCGGCTTCCTGGCAGACTGGAGCGAGGGCGGCCTCGGAACGGGGCTGCGGCGGCTTCAACAGGCGCTCGAAGTGCTGCCGGGCCTGGAGGCGCTGGCAAGCCCAGGCGAACGAACGACCATCGCATCCCTCCAGCGCATTGCCGCTGACAGTCATGCCATCTACAGCGACGAAGGGCAACTCCTGCGCGCCGCCCTACGCCGGCCATTGAAGGGCAAGCTGGAGCAATTCCGGCGCGAGTACGACAGCCTCTACTACGCCATGCACAGACGGCTGGTCGGCGATGACGCGCCGTGGGGCGAGCTGGCGGCCGTGCGCAGCAGCGCTCGCTTCCAGGCGCTCACCCAGCTCAAGGGATTGCCCTTCATCTCACCGGCCGAGTTCAACCAGGTTGCGCTGCAGATCCAGGCGCTGGAGCGCCGGCGCTGCCGCGAGTTCAGTGCGCAGGCGCTGGAGAGCTTCGTGGCGTGCCCTTATTGCCGGTTTCCGGACGAAGGCGCAGCGCTGACCGATTTGCGCGGCCGCGCCGAGGGCCTGTGCAGTAAGCTGGAAGCCCTCTGGCAAGCGTGGCAGTCCCAGGTCATGACGGAGCTTCCGGTCCTGGCCGGCCGGTTGCCGCTCCTGACGCCTGCCCATCGGGCGCAAATCGAAGGCCTGATGCAAGCAGGCGACCTACCCGACAACATCCCGGCCGAGCTGCTCGAAGCCCTCTACGAGTTGAGCAGCGAGCTGCAACCGGTCGAGCTAGACCTAAGTGACCTGGCGGCCTCTCTGTGGGCGCAGGGCAATGCGCTGACGGTGGATGGCTTGCGCGCTGGGATCGAGAGCTACCTGGCCAATCTGCTCAAGGGGCACGATCGGGACCTGGTACGGATCAAGATTGTCTCGGCACTGCAAGCCTGAAGCTGCGAACCTGCCTCCCAGTCGTCAAATCCGCTACGAAATCGGAGAGACTCCAGATGGATCAATCCACAACACAAAAGCAGGAAGTCGACCTACAGCAAAGACTCCATGCACTCAGTGCGGAGTATGAGGCACGCTGTTCTACTGGGGACAGGCTGGAAGCCCTAAAGACTCTAGAACGCAATCTGACAGATTTGACGCGTGATGAAGCCTTATTGCCGTCGAAGTTTCGTGAGAGTCTCGCAAGGCTGATCGCCCTTCGGATTAAACTCCCCGATCCAGAAGCCCAACAAACAGCACACCAACTGCTAAGCGATCTTGAGCATGAGAGCGTTAATGACCGAATGAGAGTGATGATCACTGAGCTTGCTGGACAGTGGGTCGAGTTGGCGCAAGATGAAGCTGCGCAGGGCTATATTAGCTCACAGGTTGCTTTGGGCAATCTGCTTGCAGCCTATGAAGCTGCACGTAGCTACGTCATCCAGCACCCGCAGTCGGAGGCGGCGGTAAGACAACTGAGCGAGATCAGAGGCCAACTGCTTGATCAGTTGAACTCCCGAGCACTAAAACGCCTGGACCGAGCGCAAGAACTGTTTGAACATGGCTATTTCTATGAATCCGCTGAAGCGCTCCAAGACATCGAACAGACCGTTTATGGACCCGTCGAGAGCGAGTTTCCTGAGGTACTTCGCGATGATGCTACAACGGCGCGTGTGCGGGCAGATGCTGAGATGCTTTTCCTTCTTCGCAGGCAAAGGTTGCAAGCCATCTTGGATGATGCGAACCGTGCACTGACAAGTGGAGACTTGCTGAAGACTTCCGAGCATGTGCGGGGATGCATGGAACTTGCCAGGCGATTGTCAGACACAGACTGGGTCGAGAGGGCGGAATTGCTGCGCCGAGAAACCATGACCCGAATAACACGTCTTCTTGACGAGCAGATTACTGGCCAGCTGCGGCGCCTGGATGAAGGAGAGACTACTAATCGGCATGAGCTCCAAGAATTGGATGCGGACAATCCTGTTTTTAGGGATCATATCTCAGCTCTTCACTCACTGGGCACAGATGAGGAGATCCTGTACATGTACAGCGATCAACTGCGCTCAGTTCGTGATCTGACGCGCAGAGCATATGAACAAGAGCGTCTTCGAGAAGAAGCCGAGCAGACTTTCGAGCGTGGGGACTTTGAGGGGGCGACGGCGCTCATGCAATACGCCTTTGCTCTCAGTCGCGGCAAAGCACGGTATCAAATGGAGCAACGCTTGAAGGAAATGCAGCGGGCCAGTCTTGCGGTACGAGAAGCATGGGGGGCTGTGCGAACACGAGACTACGCAAAAGCCAAAGACCTGCTTTCTCACATCAGAGGCGCCCAGGGGTTGAAAGATCTACGGACTCTTGCGGAAGCTGGCGCCTTGCTGGAAAGCGCATATCATGCCTGGCAGGCGATGGAGTGGGAGAACGCTGCGTCAACTCTGAATACTGTGTTCGAATTAGTCAGTGGCAACGAACCGATGGATTATCGCGTGCTCTACTCTGAAGCCCATGTTCTACGGAGACAGATAGAACTCTCACGAGAAGCCCAACTGGAGATACAAGGTGCGCGTTTGGATCTGCTGAGCGGACAAGTGGAAGCGGCTGCCATCAAACTGGAACATGTGACTGATAAGACTGGCGCGCATCCGACTGTACAGCAAGAACTGGGGGAGTTGCGCGAGCAAGTCAGGCGCGCTGTTGAGGCGAATGGCCTCCTGGAGCAAGCACGAGAAGCACTTGCCAAAACAGATTTTGCCCTGGCAAAAGCCTACGTTGCAAGAGCACGAACCACCTTCCCCGACCTTCTGGCGGCGCAGGCTTTGCAGCGCGAGGTTGAGCAGGCGGAAAAGAAGCAAAAGGATGACCAGACTGAAACCGGAATCCGTGCCCTGCTGGCCAATGCAAAAGAGCAGTTCGGCGCTCGGCTATTCGCCACATGCACAACCACCCTGAACAAAGCTGGCAGCGAGATGGTCCAGCTGCCAGAACCACGACGGGCGCCGATCGAGATCGAGATGGGCGTGCTGCGCACCGAGATTGCAGAAGCCGAAGAGGCCTGGAGCGACTACAGCCAGGCGCGCGTCCATGTGCTTGAAGGCCACCATGAATCAGAACTGGCGGGTCTGCGCGAGGCGGAAGCTTTGCTTAACAGGGTCATCCAACGCCCACCGCGAGAGGGCGTCATGCGCAGCATTCAGCGGGAAGCCGAACAGATGTTACATGGGGTCTTGATGGGTGCGTTCATGATGGAAGGTAACTTCGAAGAGATCGAAAAGCGCTTGATGCGGATGATCGCAATCAACCCGCATGACATCTCGATTGTCGCCAGTTTGCAGCGCATTCAGGACACCAAATATCTGCGGGGTTTTGCTGAAGACGCCGACGAGACTCGACGCATGGCGCGCAAGGAGGCGCGCGGTTGGTACATCGCAAGCCTGGTCTCTGCAGCGATATTCTCCGGTCTTTTCATCTACGCGGTCTTGTTCGTGCTCCTGACCCGACCTGACGATACCCTGTCCTATCTGACGCCACTGTACACTTTCGTCCCAGGCGTTCTTTCCGCGGTGTTCTTCAAGCAATATACCGACGCCAATCGGAGGCTAGATGAGGAGCAAAAGAAACTGTGGGAACGGGTCGAGGACTTCCATAAAGAACAGACGCAGCAGATGAACGCAGTCCGTGAGCAAGCGACGAAGACCACCAGCCAAACGCAAACAGAGGGCGCAACAGCGAGCTAGCATTCATGCAACTCGGAGACAGTGTCGTTCTACCTACCAACCAACGCGGCCGCATCATCGGCCTGACCGACCTGTTCGGCCGGCGCTACGCCGACGTGTTCATCGAGCCGGACGGACCGGTGCGCCGCGTGCCGCTGGATGAACTGCGGCAGGATGCCGGAATGGATGCGGAGATCGGCGCCGTCGCCTTGACGCCTGCGCCGCTGTTCATCGCGCAGATCGCCGCGCACCAGTTGCAGGCGCTGATGACGCAGCAGGGCGTGCTCTCAGCGGCGAACTTTCGCGTGTCGCCGTTGCCGCATCAGGTGCTGGCCGTGGATTTCGTGCTGGGCCGCGTCCGGCCGCGCGTGATGATCGCGGACGAGGTCGGGCTGGGGAAAACCATCGAAGCCGCGATGGTCTACGAGGAGCTGAAGCTACGCCGGCAGGCGAGGCGCTGCCTGGTGATAGCGCCCGCCGGGCTGACCCGCCAGTGGCAGGACGAGCTGGCCCAGAAGTTCGGCGAGCAGTTCGTGGTCCACGACAGCACCATGATGGCGGCGCTGCGCCAATTGCACGGCCAGGAAGCTAACCTGTGGGCGGTCAACGACCAGGTGATCACCAGCCTGGACTTCGTCAAGCCGCAGCGCATGCGCCCCGACCTCTCCCCAACCGAGCGTGAGCGGCGGGAGGGGCACAACCGGCGTATCTTCCAGGACATCGTCGAGGCCGGCTGGGACGTAGTGATTTTCGATGAGGCGCACAAGCTGAGCAAACAGGCCGACGGCACCGAGACCGCCCGCTATCGCGTGGGCGAAGCCCTGGCCCCGGCCGTGCCGGTCTTCCTGCTGCTGACGGCAACACCGCATCAGGGCGACGCCGGGCGTTTCTTGCACCTGCTCAACCTGCTTGATTCCTACGGCTTCAACCAGGTCGCCGATCTGACACCCGACCGGGTGGCGACGGTGGTCTGGCGCACGCGCAAGCGCGCGGCGGTGGATGCGCAGGGGCGGAGGCTGTTCAAGCAGCGGGTCACCGATATTTACCCGGTGGATCGCTCGGGTTCCGAACATGCTTTGGAGCGGGAGCTGTACGAGGCGGTGACCGAGTACGTCCGGGACAACTACAACCGGGCCATGGGACGGGGTGACCGGGCGTTCGGCTTCCTGATGATTCTGTTCCAGCGCCTGGTGACCAGCAGCTCGGAAGCGATCTACGCGGCGTTGCGCAAGCGCCATGCCAGGCTGGCCGCGCTGGGTCAGGCGCTCGGCCTTGCTCGTAGTGACGACTTTAGTCGTCCGGGGCAAGGAACGACTGAAGAGGTCACTACCAACGGCGAATTCGACGAGGAAGCCGCGTCCGATGAGGATGCCCAGGCCGTGCTCAATGACCTTCTGGCCGTTGGCGGGGTGGTGAACGAGGCCGAGCTGGCCCGCGAGGTGGCCGAAGTCGAGCAGTTGTTGGAACTGGCCCGCCGCGCCCAGGTCGGTCTGGATGCCAAGATGGCCGCGCTGCTGACCATCATCGACGAAGTGTGCCGTCGCGAAGGGAACCCGGCGGCCAAGTTCATCATCTTCACCGAGTTCGTCGCCACGCAACGGGCGCTCCGCCTGCTGTTGGAGGGGATGGGGTATCGGATCGCGATCATCAACGGGGAGCAGAAGCTGGAGGAGCGCATTGCGGCGCGCGGCGCGTTCGCGGCCGACGCTCAATTCCTGGTATCCACCGATGCCGGCGGCGAGGGCATCAACCTTCAGTTCTGCCACGTGATGGTGAACTATGACCTGCCGTGGAACCCGATGAAGGTCGAGCAGCGCATCGGCCGCATCGACCGCATCGGCCAGGATCACGACGTGTTGGTGCTCAACCTGTTGGTGCATGACACCGTTGAGCGCCGGGTGCGGGCAGTGTTGGAAGCCAAGCTGGCGCTGATCCGCCAGCAGTTCGGCGAGGACAAGCTGGCCGACATCCTCTCGACGCTCCAGGACGAGTTCCGCTTCGATCGGCTGTACATGGAGGCGCTGGTCAAACGCCAGGCCGAGTCCGCTGAGCTGGAGGAACTGGCGCAGCAGCTCTACGAGCGGGCGCGGCAGGTGTTGGAACGCGACGACCTACTGCTGCCGCAGGCGCAGGCCGTCGCCAGTGAGGCCGCCCAGCGGCTGGTGGCAGATGCCGGGACGCGCATCAGGACGCTGCTGGCCGGCTACCTGGCGGGCCACGGCGAGGCGTTACAGGAATATCGCGGCCGGCCGGGCATCTATTACTTTGACTCACCCAGCGACGGCGGCTCCACCGCACACTATGCCGATGTCGTGTTTGATCGTGAACGGGCGGTGGCCGACGATTGCCTGACCTACCTGCACCTAAACCATCCGCTGGTGCAACAGCTACTGGGCGAACTGACCGATGGCGCGGGGCCGGCGGTGATCGTCCTGCGACTGGCGCCCGCTGTTTTGCCGGTCGGGATCACGCTACCCGAGGGCGGCGGGCTGTGGGCCGTCTATCGCCTGCACGTGATGAACTATGCGGACGTGGATCGGACCGAGTTAGTCCCAATCTTTGTCGATCAGGCCGGAACCTCGCATCCCTGGCTCGCCCGCAGCCTGCTGAACCTGGCGCCCGAGCATGTGCAGACCGGTTACCTGCCGCCTGGCACCGACCTGGGCGCCTTGCAATCCGCGGTGCAGCTCATTGCCGAGTCCCAGGCCGCCGATCGCTTCAGCGAGCTGCAACTGGAGCACGCCGAGCGGCTGGCTGCTGAACGAAAAAAGCTGGCGCACTACTACCGTCAGCAAGAAGGGGCCGTGACCGGGATCGCCATCGAAAACATCCGCCACGCCAAACATAAGGAACTTCTGGAGAGACGGCGCGGCGATCTGGCGGAGCTAGACCGCAAGTCGACGCTTGTGCCAGATTTAACCAAAATCGGCGCAGCCCATGTTTTGGCGTTCTAGCACGCGAAATCAATCCCAATCGGGACCTTCAGATGGCACAAAACGCCACTAAGTGAGTGCATGAGAATACACCGTATCCAAGTCCAGAACTTCCGGAACTTCAAGGATCTCGATGTGATCGTCGGAGATCAGGTAGTAGTGCTCGGCGAGAACAAAATCGGCAAGAGCAACCTGGTGTACGCTCTCCGGCTGGTTCTCGATCCTTCGCTGCCTGATACAGCGCGTCAACTGCAGCGCACTGACTTTTGGGATGGGTTGGGGGAGACACTGACAAAAGACTGGTTCATCCAGGTTTCGATCGAGCTGACTGAGTTCGAAGATGATGAAAACCTACTCGCCCTTCTGGCTGAACACCTTATCACGCCAACTCCCATGGTGGCACGGTTGACCTATGCATTCCAGCCGCGGACGGACCTCAAGGGCGAGCCGACAAGCGAGGCTGACTATGAGTTTCTATGCTACGGCGGCAATAGGCTGGAGAATCGATTTGGATACGAGCTCCGTCGCCGGATTCCCCTCGACGTCATGCCTGCGCTTAGGGACGTAGAAAGAGACCTAGCCGTTTGGAGTCAGTCGCCACTTCGGCCGCTGCTGAATGCAGCTACAAGAGGCATTGACCGAGAGGAGTTGAAAGCCATTGCCAGGCAGGTACAGGATGCAACAGTCAAGGTTCTCGATATTCACCAGGCGCCTATCCGCAATGTGGGCCAAGACGAAGCCGTCACCGATGAACAGAAAGAAAGTGGCCAAGCAGAGGCCACGCTACCTCCGCAACCGTTTCGACAACTAGAGACCCTAGTCACCAGTCGCCTTGCGGACATGGTTGGGCCGGGTCAAGAATTGCAGACGCAGTTTGGAATCACACCGTCAGAGCCCGAACGACTGATTCGAGCGATCCGACTCTTGATCGATGACGGCAAGCGGGGAATCGGTGAGGCAAGTCTAGGTTCAGCAAATCTACTTTACTTGGTGCTGAAGTCACTGGAGCTTGACCGACTCGTAACCGAGGGGCAACGAAACCATACCGTTTTGGCCATAGAAGAGCCAGAGGCGCATCTGCATCCACATCTGCAGAGATTGGTCTACCGCGATTTCCTGCATCGCCGGTCACTCAGAAAGGCGCAGGGTTCGACGGAACCTACTCGGCATCCGCATCAGACCGTGCTGCTGACTACGCACTCGCCACACATTGTCAGTGTCAGCCCTCTCCGCTCGATCGTGGTTCTCCGGCGAGCAGCGAAAGAAGGCCACACCTACGGTGTTTCCGCTTCAGGAATCGATCTGACCGACCCCGAAATAGAGGATATTGAACGCTATCTGGATGTAAACCGAGGTGAAATCCTCTTTGCGCGAGGTGTCATTCTGGTTGAAGGCGAGGCAGAAGAGTATATCATTCCTGCACTCGGCAAGCAACTTGGCTTTGACTTCGACGAACTTGGCATCTCCGTGTGCTCCGTCGCAGGGACCAACTTCCTGCCGTACGCTAAGCTGCTGAATGCACTAAGTGTGCCATACGCAGTCGTGACTGACCTTGACCCAAAAGATGATGGAAGGAATCTTGGAGAGCAGCGCATCATCGGCCTTGTTGAGGAGGTCTGCAAGACATGTGAAGTCGGTCGACCGGCCGATTCCGAGTGTCTTGAACTTGCACCTATGATGGGGTTCTTCTTAGGCACACACACTTTGGAGATAGATCTCTTTCTCAGCGGTTGTCACGAACAGATGTGTAAAGCCCTGATCGAATTGACCACCAATGACAAAGCGAAGGATCGTGCCTTGACTTGGTCAAAAAAGCCCAAGCAATTTGATCGAGAACAGCTCATCAAAGACATCAGCGAAGTAGGCAAAGGGAGATACGCGCAGCGTCTTGCGAGTCGTTTGGCGGGAACTACATCGTGCCCAGGCTATATCCAAAAGGCAATCAACTATGTTGTCTCCAACTCCCGCTAACACTGGGCCAGCCTACAAACGCGCGGCGGAAGAACTTCGTTCAAACGCTGGTCAGTGGGAAGCGTATGAATCGCACGGCAACTGCGTAGTACTGGCAGGCCCTGGGAGTGGCAAAACCAAGACGCTGACGATCAAGCTGGCCAGGATGCTTGCAGAGGATGTGCGCGCGCCACGAGGGATCGCGTGCATCACGTATAGCTCAGAGTGTGCCAGAGAGTTGAGGCGGCGCTTGGATCGCCTCGGTGTCAGCGAGGCGCGCAACCTCTACATCGGGACAGTGCACTCCTTCTGCCTGGCCAACATCCTCCTGCCCTATGCTCATCTCGTTGAGCTAGACCTGCCGCGACCATGGATGGTGGCGGCGGAGGATGTTCAGGAAGTGATCTTCGCGCGGGCCTGGAAGCAGGTCCGAGGCGATACCCGGCCAGACAGAACTCTCATGGACAGCTATCGCCGAACGCATCTGGAACGGGATGCCGATGACTGGGAAGACGATCCTGCCACCGCTCGTGTCATCGAAGTGTACGAGCAGGAACTTCATTCCCGGGGCTACATAGACTTTGATGACATGATTCTGGGCGGCTGGAGACTGGTCCGCGATCTGGATTGGCTGAGAAAGACCTTGAGGGCGCGATTCCCAATCCTCATTGTGGATGAGTACCAGGATCTCGGCGTTCCCCTCGACGGCTTGGTCCAAAGCCTCTGCTTTGACGCTGGCGTCCGCCTGCTGGCCGTGGGTGATCCCGACCAATCCATCTATGGGTTTACGGGAGCTCGCCCTCAACTGCTTCGACAGCTTGCGGAAAGAGACGACGTTCAGTGCGTTCGCCTGAGGATGAACTATCGCTGCGGCACGGATATCGTGAGGGCTTCGGAGGTGATTCTGAACGCAGAACCGCACACATTCGATACGCCCAAGGATGCCCCGAATGGAATAGTGTATGAGTATGAGTATCCTGGGGGCCTCGCTAACCAGGCGGAAGCGATCTGTAACGAGCTCATCTCTCAGGCGCTGGCGCGAGACCCGAAGCGCAAGCTCGGTGACATTGCGGTCCTCTACGTCGACAAGAATGATGGTGACGTCATTGCAGATGCGGCAGCCGCTTCTAGCTTCTCGGTTGTCCGTATAGACAACAACGCGCCTTACAAGAAGACGCCGCTCACTCGATGGTTGGAGGACTGCGCCACCTGGTGTGCCGCCGGGTGGCAGAAAGGCGAACCACGCCTTTCAGTGCTGATCGGTGACTGGCTGCGGTTCAACCGGCTTTCTGGCGCCTCTGACTCGATCGCGTCTCCCATTAGGTCTGCTTTGATCCGCTTCCTCTGGTCGCATCGCTGCCCGGATATTCCCCTATGCGACTGGTTTGGTGATATAGAACACGCATGCTTGCAGTTGAGCTTCCAAACAGTTCCGGAACTGAAGAGCGACAGCGAGGCCTTCTCTCGATTGAAATCCTCGTGTCGGCCGAGAGCGCCCTATTGCAACTACACACTGAAGATGTTCAGTGGCCAAGGCGGTTCGTCAGAGCATCTCAACCTTCTAACTCTGCACAGCGCAAAGGGCCTCGAGTTCGACGTTGTCTTCATTATGGGGCTGGAGCAAGGCCGTATCCCGAGTTGGTATGACAAGAGCGATGCCCAGGTGGCAGAAAAGCGCAGGCTCTTCTATGTAGGCGTGACACGCGGCAAACACGAGGTGCACCTGACGTACTCGGGTTGGTATAACGACAAGCGAGGGTACTGCCACCAAGACGGTCCCTCCCAGTTCCTACGGGACCTCAGCAGCCGTCTAGCTGACTGACCGCGCTGATGACTCAAGAGTTGAGAACGGAGATTTAATCATGCCCGACGACCTCAATACACTCCGCCACATCGAAGGCTTCCCCATCGGCGAGGACGCCGACATCCTGGCGCTCTCCGACCCGCCGCACTACACCGCGTACCCCAACCCGCACATAGGCGAGTTCATCAAGAAATGGGGCAAGCCCTACGACGAGGCGACCGACGACTACCACCGCGAGCCGTACGTGACCGATGTGTCGGAGGGCAAGAACGACCCGATCTACAACGCGCACTCCTACCACACCAAGGTGCCCTACAAGGCGATCATCCCCTTCATCGAGCACTACACCGAACCGGGCGACATCGTCCTCGATGGCTTCTGCGGCAGCGGCATGACCGGCGTGGCTGCGCAGATGGTTGGCCGTCGCGCGATTTTGTGCGACCTCTCCCCGGCCGCGACCTTCATCACCCACAACTACAACACGCAGGTGGACGTAGCCGCGTTCGCGCGCGAGGCGAAGCGCATTCTGGCCGAGGTGGAGGCCGAGTGCGGGTGGATGTACGAGACCCGGCACACGGACGGGAGGATCGGGCGGATCAACTACACGGTGTGGAGCGACGTATTCATCTGCCCGTACTGCGCGAAGGAGATCATCTTCTGGGATGCCGCCGTTGACGATGGGGAGGTGAATAGCAGCTTCAGATGTCCACACTGCTTTGCAGAAGTGACGAAGCGAAATCTCACTCACGCTACCGAACTCGCGTTCGACAACGTGCTCGGGACGCACATTCGGCGCGCTCGCCAGACTCCGGTACTGATCAACTACAACATAGCCGGACGCCGGTACGACAAGCGACCAGATGCCTTCGACCTTGACTTAGTTCGGCGAATCGAAGCCATCGCCATCCCCTATTGGTTCCCAACAGTGCGTATTGATCAGGACATTGATATCTGGTATGAGCGCGATTACCGATCACTGGGCATCTATGCGATTCACCACTTCTACACGCAGCGGAACCTATACGTGTTGTCAGCGATCTGGCATCGTACCCGCACTGCGCCCACTGATGTCAGGAAACCGCTTCAGTTTGTTTTCACGGGTGCTCTTCAGATCGCCTCGCGGATGAGCTCCTTTCGTTTCGACTCGCGAAATCCTCAGAACACAGCTGGCGGCATTCTAAAGGGAGCGCTCTATGTGCCTTCCCTGTCCAAGGAAGGACGAGTAACTGACCTATTCGAGCGTCGACTCAACTTTATCACTCGAATGTTTAGCAATCGCAAAGCATTCAAGGACGGTCAGGTGATAACCGCGACCTGCTCTGCGTCATCAGTTCCGGTGACGCCTACCAGCGTCGACTACATCTTTACCGATCCTCCCTTCGGCAGCAACATCATTTACTCGGACTTGAGCCTCATATGGGAATCCTGGCTTAGGGTGTTCACCGAGATTAACGCGGAGGCGGTTGTTCACCGACGGAAGAAGCATGGTACCACGCTGGACGGCTATCGGCAGATGATGACATCTGCTTTTTCGCAGATGTATGAAACACTGAAGCCAGGGCGATGGATCACTGTTGTCTTCCACAATTCGAAGGCTTCTGTGTGGAATGCCATACAAGAATCTCTGGCCCGCGCCGGTTTTCTGGTGGCTCAGGTTACGGTCTTGGACAAGCAACAAAGCTCGTTCAAGCAAGTCACCGCTCCTGGCGCAGTTAAGAACGACCTCGTCATCAACGCGTACAAGCCGCGCGCTGGCTTCACACAGCGCTTCATCTCCACAGCCGGTCAGGGCCTGGAGGCCGACTTCGTGCGCCAGCACCTGCAGCAACTCCCCCTGGCCGCCAATGCCGAACGCAGCCGGGAGATGCTCTACTCCAAGTATCTGGCCTACTACGTCCAGCACGGTTACCAGGTGGCCTACAACGGCGACCAGTTCTATCGCGCGCTGGGGCAGTGGGGCTGCGTGGAGCGAGACGGCTATTGGTTCGCGGACGAGGCGCAGGCCAACGAGTACGAGAAGCGTAAGGCCGGCACCCTAGGCGCCAGGAGCAAGCGCGGAACCTCGCAGACCCAGGCCGTGCTATTCATCAGCGACGAGCGCAGCGCGCGGCAATGGCTGTGGAACTTCTTGGCAACTCCGCAGTCCTACAGCGATATTTACACCGCCTATACCAAGGCGCTCCAAACCTCCGAAGACGAGCTGCCGGAGCCGCGCACGATGCTGGAAGAGGGTTTCCTGCAAGTAGGTAGCCTGTGGCGACGGCCGGATGCGCTCACGCAGGCCGAGCTGGACAAGCGCCGCCAGGAGCGGCTGCTGCACCAGTTCGCGGAGTATCTGACAACCGCCAAGGGAGGCCGGCCGCTCAAGGAGGTCCGCAAGGAAGCGCTGGTCGCCGGCTTCACCGAGGCCTATCGCACCGGCCGCTACGCCGACATCCTGGCCGTAGGCCGCAAGCTACCCAAGCGGTTGCTAGAGGATAGCCCGGATATTTATGATTTTGTGGATATCGCGGAAGCCAAGGTAGAAGGATAGGCGTTACACGGTTGCGGCCTAGACCCGCTAGCAGGACGACTGTTCACAGGAGCTGATGCTATGGGAGAGACCTCATCTGATGCGAAGGGCCGGGGATTTGAGCGGCGAGTGGCTGGTCTTTTTGAATTGCTGGGCTACTCTGTCGACCACGACGTGCTCATTGGTGGAAGGCAGATTGATCTGCTATTGGAAGATCGTCGAAGCATCTTGACGAATAGCTACATCGTCGAGTGCAAAGATCAAGCAGATCCGGTCAACACTCAGCAGTATGATGCTTTCTCCGGACGGTTAAGGGTAGCAAAGCGCGAAATCAGCCCCAAGATCAGGGGGATCATTGTCTCAAGTGTCGGTTTCGTAAGAGAAGCGAAAGCACAGAGCAGGAACGATGATATTACGCTACTCACTATCTCGGAGCTGGAGACCTCCGTCATCGACTTCCGGCAGTACGTTGTAGACCTGATCAAGAAGCTAGAGGATGATGCCACGCTACAGTACTTCGTGGAGCCTTTCCTGAGAAGAGAGCATTTGACTGTGCCCCAAGCAGCCAATCCACTAATCAATGAATGGCTTGGCGATCCGCTTTTGAACCACATGACCCTGCTCGGAGACTATGGTACCGGCAAGACCACGCTCCTGAAGCACGTGGCACTGATAATGGCCCGACGATACCAGGAGACAGCGCTCGCTGGGGGAGCTCGTGGGCGGGCTCCGATCTACATCGATCTGCGCGAGTATACGCAGGCCATCTCATTGAAACAGATCATACTCGACCTGATGGATTCACGCTCGATCAAAGCCGCGTCCTACGCGGCTTTCGAGTACGCCTTGAAAGATGGGCAAGTTCTTCTGATTCTTGATGGCTTCGATGAGATGGCCAGCCGCGGCAATTACCAGGTAACACTGCGGAACTTTCGGGAACTCAACAAGAGCGCCACAGAGCGCGCCAAGATAATACTGTCGTGTCGGACGCACTACTTCACAACGGATCGAGATGTCCAGCGGTTTCATGGTAATCAGGGCGCTTCGCCCTTTCTGCCAAAGGAATACACTGATCTGTATCGTGATATCGCAACACGGCGCAACTTTGTCATCTTCTACCTTATGGAATTCGAGGCGGATCAAGTTGAGGAGTACCTGCGCAATCGGTGTGGAGATCGCTGGGAAGCCGTTCAAGCATTCATACACTCTACGTACAACCTGACCGAACTGAGTCGCAGACCTGTATTGCTCGACATGATCGTCGCCTCCGAAGGCAAGTTCGGGAGTCAAGATACGCCGGTAACTCCGGGATTCCTCTACCAGGTATACGTGCAAATATGGCTGGAGAGGAATGATTTCAGCACTATCTTGGACCGTGACACGAAGGCTTTGCTGCTTGAGCAGTTTGCTCACAGGGCAGCACTTCAACCCGATGCCCAACTCCACTTTGCAGGCATTCCTGATCTTATCAAGGCGTGGCAGCCTACCGTCACCGACCTTGATGTTCAGGAAATGGACCGAGAGCTCCGTACAGCTACCTTCTTAGTGCGTGATCCAGAGGGCCACTACAAGTTTTCCCACCGGTCTTTCCAAGAGTACTTCTACGCCCGATATCTCCTGTCGGAAGTTGCAAAGCGCGATGACAGCAGTTGGCGAACCGGTTTTTTCCGAACCGAGGTTTATCGGTTCATCAGGGACTTGCTGCCACAGACACCTTGCTCGGTCGATGTGATGATCGAATGGCTGAACGAAGCTGGACGATCAGAGTACACTCGCGCGAATGCAGCGAAATGCCTGGGTGGCATCCGGGACGGCCGAGTACCCAACGCCCTGATAAACGCCTTGAGATCGGCCGAGAGTTCGCCGGTAAGACGCAGTGCGGCCACATCTTTGAGATTCCATCCCGGACTAATGACCGTCGAGGCGCTGATTGACTCGGTTGTCACCGACGCGAACCCACAGGTGCGGTCGAATTGCCTGGCTTCCCTCGGAAGGTTGAATGATCCGGTGGGAGTTGAGTTTCTTACCGGGGTCCTAACTGGGACGGACCCGCGCGTTAGATTGACCGATCTGGTGCGATGGTCGCTGTACGTCGCGGCCAGATACTTCGAGGATCAGGCGGCCGTTGATACGTGCCTAAGTGAGGCGCCAGTGCATGGTGACTTCTCCACGTTGCAGGCCTGTCTAGAACTCTGCGAGCACCGCTGGTCAGACGAAGCGAAGAACTACTGCACGCGGTTACTCAGTGTCACAGCAAGCCCCAAGCTAGCGGCTACGGCCTTTCGCCTGCTTCCCAATCCTGTTCGGCAGCCCTTCATACCGAAACTGCTGGAGCTGATTGAAGAATACCCCAAAAACAAGCAGACTCCATCGGTGATCAGGGCCCTGAAGGGCGCAAACGATCCGAGTATTGAGAGTTTCCTTGTCTCAGCAATGGACGAGGCCAGTGACCGTAACGCCCTGGCTGCCCTTGATGTGTTGTGCATGGACTATCCAACTGCGGTCATAAAACATGCACAAATCTGGATGCTTGGGGGTCGGTCCTATGAGGTCCGAATCGCCATAGCCAGAATGCTTGTGGGCCTAGCCAAGAAACAAGCTCTTCCCAGTCTGCGGCTCTTGCTTTCACCTCGCGAAAGAGTCGTCACGAAGATGACAATTCTTCGGTTGATCTACGATCATTACCGAGACTCTCTCCCGGATGTGGTGACGGGCATATGGCAGCAAGAACGGTCTGCCGGATATCAGCGGTTTGCATTGGAGCTATTATATCAAACTGACAGGAACCGGGCACTAGATCTCATGCTACAGCACGGTCTCGGGAACGCGAAAACCGGTACGCGGGTAGCAGTGTGCTCGCTGCTCGGGGCAGAAGGATTTGACGGGGCTACAAATGCCCTTCTTTCAGTAGTCCGTGATGACTACTCAAAGTGGGTTAGGTTGCAGGCTTTACGCAGCCTGTGTTCACCTGGACGGACACTCAATAAATCTCAGGTAGCTGACGCCCTGAAACGAGAGACGGATGCGGATGTCCTCGCTCTAGGAAAGCAACTCTTGGGTCAATAGAGCGCCAAGCTGATTCATCGCCGTACCCTTCGATGGCTAGCAGAGGGGACTCTGTGACTTGGAGGCAAACATGGACACGAAAAGCGAGATCACTATCCACAGAATGATCATTCACAAGGTCGATCACTGGAACTACAAAGCGCCCCAGTTGTCCGATCTGGAGTCGCCCGTTTCGGATGAAGTGTCCAGCTTTCTCCAGCAGCATATCGCTGCAAACAGGGAGCATAGATTCGCACGTACGGCTGTCTTTGAAAAGGGTGCTCAGGGCGATGATAAGCTTCGGGATACCTGCGACGCGTTGCTGAACGACCCGCAGAGCTTCGTCGCCCACTCGCGGCAGATCGCGACGCGCCTATTTCAGACGGCCAACAAACGAATATCGCCTGGTGACTTGGTCGTTTGCACCTACAGTGAGGACGATACCGTAGACGATGTGGCACTGGCTCTGCTCAAGATGGATCCCGAGGATGGATTTGTCGGCGAAACTGAAGACGTAGCCGGGCAGGTGCGGATCGTTCTACGGCGTGTGCCCAATGTTCTGCCAACGGGTGAGCTTCAAAAGTGCGCGTTTGTCTTGCCTCCAAGCCAACGTTCCACCAAGGGGTATGACCTCAAGGTTCTCGACCAGCAAGCAGCGCGCTTTGGAACGCACAAGCTGGTAGCATCGTTCTTTACCAAGAATTTCCTTCAATGCAGGGTGAACTTGGACCCAGGAGACAAGACGGTTGCTTTCGTCTATGGGAGCCATGAATGGATTGAGCAGAAGCACGGTCTGTGGACGGAGGACGATATCGTCGCGTTCAAAGATCAGACCAATGACTCTCTTGGTAATAAGACAGTCGACGTTACCGCCTTTGCCCAGGCTATCATACCGGATCCCGACGAACAGGATCAGTATTTGGACTACCTGCGCAGGCAAGGACTGGAAGACCTGACCTTCGAGCCTGATCCAGAAGAACGGCGCAAGCTGACCCAGTATGCGTGGTTTGAAGGCGACAACGAACTGCTGGTGCGGATCAACGCAGACGAGGTTGGACCCGGCAAGACCCTCATCCCTCACAAAGACGAGGGGACGAACACATGGACGGTTACCATTCGGACTACAAAATGGTCACCCAAAGTCAAACGGGGGCGGCGATGAGAGTCCCAGAAGCCCTTCTCAATTTCGGCAAGAAGGTAGGCCTGGAAGCTCGCGCGGTGATGGAGGCCGAGTCCATCCAGGCTTACAAACTCTCTGCAAATCTTGAAGCCGGGATACTTGCGCGGCTATCCGACGCCGATTTGGGCAAGCTCCAGTCTGACATAGGCGATGCTCTCACCATCACCATCGGCATCCCAGACGTGCCGCCTCTGCTCAGCATCTATAAGGGCGTGGCAAACTCGAGTATCCCTCAATCCCTGGGACAAATAGCAAAACGCCCATCCGATTTCAAGTTGCGGCTGACCCTCGACATCGATAAGCCCGCACTGCTGAAGCGATCCAAGTTGACTGCCGAGCACTGTCACTGTCTATACTACCTGTTCCTAGAAAACCTGACCGTGCTCCTGCAGTCGTCATTGCTCACACTTGACACGGCCCTGTTTGCCAACTCCACTGTACCAACGATCGTAGTCGTGTCAGACGCGGAGATCTACCATTCAGGTCCGCTGCTTACCATCATCGGAGAGAAGAACACCCCTGAAACCTACGCTCCACCGACGGTGCTGGATCCAGGTACCGCGCGCCGGATCGTCAGCTATCGTGCAGTTGCGGCCGACAACCTGAGCTGGATCGGCTTTCGCTTCGAGCATCTGACCCCGCTCCATTTCACTTGTCGCAGGCTCACCGGAGGCGATGGAGTTCTGGACCCGATTCTATGCACGAATCTTCTCCATCTAGGCCTCCTTTACACAGCCAACCGCTCAAGTTATGACGACGGCGCCTTCCGAGCCTCATTCTCGAGTCCCGATCAGACTATCACCCTAACGCTAGCATCGCTCGGACTACCCGATGAGACGCGGGATGTGCTTGGTAGATTCGCCCTCTGGCCACAAGCCACGGATGACTCCGATCGGCTGACCATCTTTCAGAATACCACGGCGCGCGAGCTTTCTGGCACCGCCTCTGAGAACTGCTATTCGGCTCTCGTCCAGCAATTGCCGCGCCTGCTCGAACAGGCCCGCTGGCATTACCGCATATTCGTGAACGGACAGATTGACAAGCACTTTGAGCAGGTCAGAACAGTGAGCAGCTACGTGTCCGATACCGCCAAGAACATGTCCGAGACGGTAGACAGTGTCGCAAAAAACCTGGCTGACGCCCTCCTCGCGACGGTTGGCGTCATCGTGTTGACCTTGCTGGCGTCACTGATCAAAAACGAAACCACCGGTGCCCTTTTCAGGGTCGGCATGCAGGTGTATGCGGGCTATTTGCTCGTATTCCAGGGATTCTATCGGATGGGCAGTATCTGGCATAGCTACATCCTCCTGAGCAAGGAAACCAGGGCCGAACTCCTAACGTTCGAGCGCGTACTTGGACGGCCGCGAGTCCAGGCCATTTCGGCGCCTCTTGTCGCGCGCAACAGGCAGTTTCTGATCTGGTTCTGGCTAACCGCGTTCATCTATGTGGCTGTCACTATCGCCATTCTCGCACTCGCAACCGGGTTGCCCGGCTATCTTGCGCAGTTCGGCATCGTGCCGGCGACGCCAGCGGCGACACCCATGCCAGGTGTGACACCATCGCCAACTGCAACGCTCATGCCCGGCTTCACACCGATTCCGTGAGCAACGCTCATCGCGGCGACAATGCCACCCACTGAAACGGAGAACTATCAACTGGTCGGAGAAGGATCCCAAATGCCCCCAAATTCAACTACGTGGCAACAGACCATTTTGGCTTACTTCACTCCGAAACGGGAGTCCATGCTCCTGGCCATTGACCCGGATAACCTGCTGCGGGACGACGCGCTGCTGGCCGCGATCCAGAACAGCAACTACGACGTGCTGGAACTGGGGGATGAGGTGACCTTCCGCGACGCGTTCGAGCGCAACTATCGCAGCCGCTGGGACGCGGGCGAGGCGCGGCACATCGTCGTGGTGGTGCACACCACCGACGCCGAACGCCACATCCCCTACGATCTGTGGCAGAAGGGCCGCCGCGTCGAGCTGAGCGTGGCGAACCTCTTCACCCACCTCAACGCCATCGTCGTGCGCGGGCTCGATAACGCCTACTACGCGGACCTTTATCCAGCGCATCAACAACTGGTTGCCCGGCATGAGATGCAGCGCGGGGAACGCCAGACCATCGAGTTCATCCTGCGCGCGGTCTTCGGCCTCGATCCCCTGGCGGCCGGCGATCCGGCGCGCTGGGTCGAGTTCCTGATCCACAAGCACTACAGCGCACGCACGTTGCCGCCCGCGCTCGAAGCATACGTCGCGGAGCGCCTGCTGCCGCTGGCCGGGCCGATCGGCCTGCGCCGGGAGTTCCTCACCGACGCCTCCGCCTTCTACGCCTGGTTGGGCGCGGCATGGGCCCATTACGTTGCCCAAGCTGCCGGGTCAGAGCCGGGTCCAGCGGTGAACTTCGGCGACCCCCGGCTCCGTCCCCTGCTCGGCTACCTGTTCGCCGAAGGCCTGGTGACCCGCGCGCCGCTGCCCGCCGGCCTGCCGGCCGAACGGGCCTGGATGGCGTGTGGTCTTTCCCTGGGCAGCGCCAGAGCCGAGACGGCGGTTAAGCAAGAGGCCCTCGGTGCGGTCTACACGCTGAAGGCGCGGCTGGGCCGTTTCAGCAAGCTGGAGGAGACGGGCCTGCCCGCCGGCCCCACCGATCTGCGCGACTGGCTCAACCTGGGAGCCGAGTGGGCCGAGGTCGTCCACGCGGCCAACACCCTGCCCGAAGCGCTCTACGCTGAAATCAGGACCGATCTGGCGGCCGCTCGCGCCGCGCTGGACAGCTATTTCTGGGCCTTCCTCCAGGCCCGCTACAGCGCGGTTGACTACTACAGCGACAACCGTGGACCAATTAGTCTGGCGGCCGTCAACGGCTGGCTCCACCGCGCCGTCAAGCCCGAATCCCGCCTGGCGCTGGTTTGTTGCGACGGCATGTCGCTGGACGCCTGGCGGCTGCTGGCCGACCACCTGCGCGCCACCTTGCCCGGCGTGACCTTCGACGAGGACCGCACCTACGCCATCGCACCGACCGTCACCCCGATCTCGCGGCAGGCGTTGTTCGCGGGCCGCCTGCCCGCAGCCTTCGGGGATACCATTGGCCGCACCGATCAGGATGCCGCCCGTTGGAAGGCCTACTGGGTCAACCATGACACGCCGGAGAGCCGCGTTGCGTACCAGGCCATCAGCGCCACCAGTCCCGACCTGGCCCCGCTGAAGGCCCTTACGGAGGGCCGGAACCGCCGGCTCGGCCTCCTGCTGAACCTCTTCGACGACGTCATGCACCTGACCAAGGACACGCCCGCCGATGCAGACAAGCGGGTGTATTACGACACCCTGCGCAGCCACCTGCGCAACGGGCACGTCGAGCGGATCTTCGACCTGCTGTTGGCGGCCGGCTATCGCGTCTTCGTGACCGCCGATCATGGGGGCATCGCCGGTCGAGGCGTTGGCCTGACACCGCCGCGGGCGCTGATCGAAACCTATGCCCGCCGCGTCGTCATCTTCGACCGGATGGAGCTGGCAAAAGAGTACGCCGAGGCCCACAGCCTGCGCTATTTTCGGACCAAGGCGCTGCCGCCGGACGTGCACCCGGTCTATCTGGAGGGAACTGATCTGTTCGCAGCCAGGGGCGCGACCCAGGTTTCGCACGGCGGTCTTTCGCTGGAGGAACTGTTCGTGCCTTTTGTGGAGGTCAAGCGATGATCGGCCTGGATTTCCCGGTCAAGCCGGCCTGGATCCACGATGTGCTGCGGCTCTGGCAGCCGGATCAACGGGTCAGCGACCTGGTGAACCCGGCCTTGGGGCAGACGATGAGCGAGCTCGGCGGCGAGAAGACGCGGCGCAACAGCCTGACGGTGATTCTGCGCTATTTCGTCCCCACGGTCGGCGGGGGGCAGACACGGCGCACGACGCACGAGAACGTATGGGCGGCATACGCGGCGACCTTCTCCCCGGAAGCGCTGGCGCCCGCGTACCTGGCCAGGATCATTGCCGGCAACAACGTGGCGCGCGCGGCGGTCGGTGCGCTGGCGCGGCGTGCGGTTCAGGCTTCTTTCGACAGCCAGGAGCTGCGGCGCCGGATCATCGCGCAGTTCGGTGAACGCAAGGTCGTGGTCAACTCCGCCAACGCCTTCCTGCGAACGCTGGTCCATTTCGGCGTGCTGGCGGCGGGCGAAAAGCTAGGGCAATACCGGTTCCTGGCCCCCCTCTCGGCGCCGCAGCAAGCTTTCCCGCTGCTCGTCTGGGCCTGGTGGGAGGCGCAGGGCGGTCCGCAGGTTGACATCGACGCGTTTGCCGCCGACCCAGCCCTCGCGTTCGTACGGACGGAAGAGTTCCCGACTTGCTGGCAGGCCTACAGCGGCCGGCTGTGGTCCCTGGAGGAGCGCCTGGAAACCCGGCGCGCGACCCTGAGGCATGTCGAGCGCGAAGCGTTCGAACGCGCCATCACTGCACTGCTGACCGGCTGAACTGCGCTTGCTGTTGTGAATGAGGTTTACCGATGACAAAGCTGTCCACCGGCGCCAGGCAACTCCCACTGCGCCACCTCTCCGTTCGCATACCCTGGAACGACACCGACTGGACCGGGTGCGTGTGCTGCAAACCCGGCGACAACGTCTCCTGTCTGATCCTGCCGCGCATCCGCGAGACGCGGGACGATGCCAAGGAGACTGCGCTCGCCGGCCGCCCCTGGCGGGATCTGGATGAGGGCCAATTCCCGGCCTGCGTCAGCGAGCGCGGCGCGTTCATGGCGCCCTATTCGTACTCCCGAAAACTGTCTCATCCCTACAGCAAGACCAGCCAGGCCCACGCCCATTTCCTGCCGACCCCTTTCCGCTATCCGCCCTACGCTGCGCCCTGCATCCCGTTCAATTGGATGCTTAATGACGAGAAGGTCAAGGCCCTGGATCTCGGTTTCGTGCCCGAACTTGAACAGCAGGCTCATGAGGCGATGGGCTTTGAGACGAATTGGGTGCAGACCAAACACAACCAGCTCGTCATGCTGGACACCTTCTTCAGCGCATTCCAACCCCAGCGATCACTCTGCTTCTTTTACGCTAAGCGGACGCCCCTGGTTGATGATCCGCGTCGCATCCTGATCGGCGCCGGCTGGGTGACTCATGTCGGGGAGGCTGTCGAGTACCTATACAGCGAGAAGAAACAGCACGACAGCGTGATCTGGGAGCGCGCCGTCCAGTATTCGATCCGGCCGGACTTCAAGGACGGTTTTCTGCTGCCCTACCATGCAGTGCTGGCCTACCTCAACGAGCATCCCGACGAAGACCCGGCCCCCTACGTGGCATTCGTTCCGGATGACCAGTTCTGGTCATTCAGCTTCACCTCGGAGCATGTGACTAACGATGGGGCCATCGCGTCACTTCTCGCGTGCGCCAAGGCGCTTGAGAACATCGCACGCATCGTACCGGGTCCATGGGAACGAGTTCGAAGCTGGATTGACGCTCGCATAAACGAGCTCTGGCGGATGCGCGGGCCTTGTCCCGGCCTGGGGTCAGCACTGACGGCCTTCGGCATCGCCAACGGCACGCTGCTGGCGAACGAACTGGAGCTGCGCCTGGCCGGCCGCGACGACCTCGATCCCTGGCCGTTGGCGGACGGGCTGCTTCGTCAACCAGAAGCCCAGCCTCCTGAGCTTAAGCGGTACGTCTCCAAAACCACATCGCTCAAATGGCAATCGCTGCCCGACGAGCGACGGAAGCTTCTCAAGCTGCTGAGCCGTTTCGAGCTGACGCCAGCCCAGGCAACACGCTACTATGTCCCCGAAGACAAAGCGCGGGCCGAGCTCCGCATCAAAGCCGCCGACGCCGAGCTGATCGCCAACCCATACCTGCTGTACGAGCTGGATCGCGTCGCGCCCGATCCCATCGGGTTGGCCACAATTGACCGCGGCCTCTATCCCGATGCCACCGTGCGCGAACGCTATCCGATCCCTGCCCCCTCGCGGCTCGAGGATGCAACCGATCCGCGCCGGGTGCGCGCCTTCGTCGTGCGCGAGCTCGAGGAGGCCGCTGCGCAGGGGCACACGCTCTTGCCCAGAGCGCAGGTGATCAGCCAGATCCGAGAGCGCGATGTCCAGCCGCCCTGCCCCGTGGACGGCGATTTGATGGCAGTGGTGGAGCCGGCCTTCGGTTTGGTAGTACGCTCAGTGCAGATGGCAGAACGGCAGCCGGCCTACCAACTCGATCGTCTCAGCACGATGGGCGAGAAGATCTGCAGTACGGTGAATCGCCGCCTGATCGGAAAACGCCATATCGCTGCGATTCCCTGGCGACAACAGCTGGATGATCTCTTCAAAGGTCCGGCGGCAGCCGATGACCAGGATGAACAACTTGCACGTGCAGAGAAAGCGGCCGCACTGGAAGAGTTGTTCGCCTCGCGCTTCTCCGTGTTGATCGGGCCGGCCGGAACCGGCAAAACCACCCTGCTGCGAGTCCTGTGCGAGGAGCCCACCGTCAAGGCCGGCGGTATCCTGCTGCTGGCGCCGACCGGCAAGGCGCGCGTCCGCATGGAAGAGCAGACCGGCGTCAAAGGGGCGCAGACAATCGCACAGTTCCTGCTGCCCCTGGATCGCTATCAGCCCGACACCGGTGCCTATCGCCTGTCGGATCGCGAGGGTGAAAAGGGCCGGCAGACGGTCATTATTGATGAATCCTCCATGCTCACCGAGGAACAACTGGCGGCTGTGCTGGACGCGCTGTCCGGCGTACAACGTCTGATCCTGGTGGGCGACCCGCGGCAACTCCCGCCCATCGGCGCAGGCCGGCCATTCCTCGACATCGTCCGCCGGCTCGAACCCCAAGACATTGCGGCGCGTTTCCCGCGCGTCGCGGCCGGCTACACCGAGCTGACGATCCGGCGCCGCCAAACTGGGACGGCGCGCGACGATTTGCTGCTCGCCGAGTGGTTCAGCGGCCGCCCGGTGGACGCCGGCGCCGATGAGATCTGGTCACGCATCGAGAACGGCGATGTGTCGGACTACCTGAGCTTCGTCCGTTGGGACAGCCCAGACCAACTGCCTGACATACTGCTCGAGGTGCTCGTGACGGAGCTGAAACTGGGCTCGCGCAGCGACGCAATCAGGTTTGAAGAACAACTGGGTGGCAGTCCGTACCAAGGGAGCGTCTATTTCTGGGAGGGAAAGGAGGGGAAACCCGGCGCATGCGCTAAAGCAGGCGACTGGCAAATCCTCTCCCCGGTGCGCGGCGAGCCTTACGGCGTTGAAGCCGTCAACCGGCTAATCCAGCAGACGTTCCGCAGCAAGACCAAAGAATTCGCGACAAGCAGGTGGCGCAAAATCCCGAAGCCTATGGGCCGAGAGGAAATCCTCTACGGCGACAAGGTCATCAACGTCCAGAATCACCGACACGGAGATGTGTGGCCCAAAGAGGGTGCACTCCGCTACATTGCCAATGGCGAAATCGGAATCGTAGTCGGCCAGTACAAGACGAAGTACTTGAAAAGCTTACCGTGGAAACTGGAGGTCGAGTTTTCATCCCAGCCAAGCTTCAAGTACGGCTACGGCGAGGGCTACTTCGGCGAGGAGTCCCAGCCCATGTTGGAACTGGCCTATGCTCTGACCATCCACAAGGCGCAAGACTCCGAGTTCGGTAGAACCATCCTTGTAATTCCGAACCCCTGCCGGTTGCTGTCCCGCGAGTTGCTCTATACAGCCCTGACCCGGCAACAGAACCGCGTGGTGATCCTGCATCAAGGGGATCGCCATGACCTGATGAACCTCTCGGTGGACCGTCATTCCGAGGCCGCACGCCGCCTGACGAATCTGTTTGTTGAGCCGAAACCGGTGCAGTTACAGGAGCGCTTTCTTGAGGATGGCCTCATCCACAAGACGCGCCGCGGGGACAGCGTTCGCTCCAAGTCCGAGGTCATCATCGCCGATCTGCTCTACAGCAAGGGCATTGACTACAAATACGAGACGCCCTTCATCGGCAGCGACGGCAGTCGGCGCTACCCAGACTTCACCTTCGAAGATGCGGAGCTTGGCCTGCAAATCTACTGGGAGCACCTCGGCATGATGCAACAGCCGGACTACCGGCGCCGTTGGGAAGCCAAGTTGGCCTGGTATCGTGCCCAAGGCGTGCTGCCGTATGCAGAGGGCGGTGGACCGAACGGTACGCTAATCATTACCCAGGATGATGCCCAGGGTGGGATCCAGTCAAATGAGATCGAGCGGTTAGTGGCGCAGGTGTTGGGGCGATAGCGCACAGGAGAGAGAATCGTGTCCTTTCCACTGCCTGCTGAGTTCTGGTCCAACTTCTGGGCCAATGCACTCTCCGACATCTTTTTCGGAGTGATTTTTGGAACGGTATTTGGGCTGTTGGCAACCAGAACAATTACCATGCTTGCGGAGCGCCGCAATGCGCCGGATTTGGTTCTCAGTGTGCGGGAGCCGGATACTGGAAATATCTCGACGCATTTGGCTCAGTGGCCTCCGCAAGGTGCGGACCCAGAAGAAGCCGAGCTACAATTCAAGTTGGGGAATACTGGTCGAGTAGCCGCCACAAACTGGCTTGTGATTCTGGAGTTCCCCTATAGCGACACTAATAGCGATGCGCCGGCTTTTCGACTGGCACCTATCGTGCCGCTATTAGGTACCAGTACTAGCGGTCCCGTTGCCGACTATCACTACGAAACGCGCAACAGCGGCAGGCAGACCTTGCGGTTCCAGTATGCCTCAGAGGCTGACCTCATTCACAGCGGCTACCAGGATTTTCAGCCACAGTCGATGAGAGTGAAGGTATCCATATATGAAGCATTCTTGTGGCATGGAACGAGTCGGTGGGCCAACACCACTCGCAAGTACGGCACGTACCGTATCTATGCTGATCACATGAAGACAAAAGAAGGCAAAGTCTCGGTCGCTGTAGACAGCCGCCCACCCGACGCACCTAAGGTGAGCTTTGCATTCTATGAGGGTGATTTCATTCGATCGCTGTAGAGGCGGAGACGATCTTGGAAAATTTTCTGCTCCCCGGCTTCATTGGACGTGATCGACAGAACGCGGACACGGCGTACGTGATGCGCAATGAGGTGGGCATCCTGGCCTATGGTTCGCTCCAACACGATCCGGGCCCGGAGTTAGCGCCCATGATTGAGCGGAGCATCACCGATGTGTGGACGCCGTTTGAGGTCGAATTTGCCCGGTCGAGCCGCACACGCGCCGGCGCGCCCACGCTCGTGCCTGTGCCTGATGGCAAAGGCGCGCACGTACGGTCACAGGTGCTGGTGCTGAAACCCGATGTGAACGTCACTACAGGCAAGACCCTGCTCTACCGCCGTGAGATTCACAAAGCCGGAGACTCCGACGTGGTCTATGATGAAGCTATCCAAAACACGCGGCGAGGAGGAGTGCGGGTTGCGGAATTACCGGATTTCGCCGGGCTGCCGGTCGTGCTGTACACCGACCTGAAGCCCAATATCCGCCTGGTGCTCTCGCAGAAGACGCCCCCTGCAGCGAAAGCCCTGGAACTCGCCAGACTGGCTATCGCCAGCGTCACCGTCGAGACCTATGCTGGTAGCAAAGATGGAATTCGTTACTTAGCCGATGCCATCGCAAACGGTATCGATACACCGTTGACACAGTCTTATCAAGCCGCAGTCCTCGCCCTCGCCTGCGGGGCGTCGGACCTCCACGCGGCCCGCACATGGATCGCCCGGCAGCGAGGCATCTCGTGATCCTGTGATCGAAATAAGCGCAATGAAGCTGAGTAATAGCGTTTCCAGTCCTGGTCCGGGCATCCGACGCTCAAGAGGCCGCGTGTGGGGCCGCGTCCTCCTGCTGAGCCTGCTCGGCCTCTGCGCACTCGCCGCGCTGCTGGTGGCGGGGGTCTGGATGCTAACCAGCCAGGCCAACGGGTATATCACCTCCGGCGACGAGCGGCGGTCGTACCTGCTCCATGTGCCCCCCAGCTATGACCCGGCCACGCCGGCCCCGCTCGTCATCAGCATCCACGGCTTCGCCGAGTGGCCGGCGCATCAGATGCAGACCAGCCGCTGGAACGACCTGGCCGATCAGCACGGCTTCATCGTGGTCTACCCGGCCGGGACCGGGTTCCCGCGGCGCTGGCGGGCCAGCGGTGGTTCATCGGCCGACGCCATACAGGACGTTACGTTCATCGCAGACCTGATCGATGCACTGGCCGGCCACTACAACATCGACCGGACGCGCATCTATGCCAATGGGCTGTCGAACGGCGGTGGGATGTCGTACCGGCTGGCCTGCCAGCTCGCAGACCGGATCGCAGCCATCGGCACTGTGTCCGGCGCCTACCTGTTCCCGTTGAGCGCCTGCCAGCCGAGTCGCCCGGTGCCGCTCATCGCGTTTCACGGCACGGCCGATCGGATCGTCCCCTACGCGGGCGGACCGTCCGCATCCTTCGATCTGCCCTTCCCCAACGTGCCCGAGTGGATCGCCGCGTATGCTGAGCGCAACGGCTGTGATACCGCGCCAACGCCGTTGCCGGGGCGCGGCGCGGTGAGCGGGGTCCAGTACACCGGCTGTCGTGCTGGCGCCGAAGTCGTGTTCTACACCATCGCCGGCGGCGGCCACGCCTGGCCCGGCGGCGAGCCATTGCCGAGATTCATCGTCGGGCAGACGTCCCAAGACATCGACGCCACCGCCGTAATGTGGGAGTTCTTCAGCCGGCATACGCTGCCGGCGGGCTCCCTCACGCCGTAGAGGAGACTGAGGCTCAGTCATGCAACCACCACTTACCCGCCAGCAGCTTCTCCCCGAACCGGAACTGCCGGCCTCGCCCGAGCTGCTGGCCGCAGGACGACGCCTGGCGCAGAGCGTCACCGTCGGCGCCTGTCCGTTTCTGACCGCTTACGGCCTCGCGAGCGAGGCCGACTACAAGCGTCGCCGGGCTGCGGAGCGGGCCATCATGCTGCATGCCCAGATCGGCTACCGCAGCCTTGACAAGAGCCGCCGGGCCTACGCTGAGATCTGCGAGCGGGTAGCCGCCGCCGGGTATCGCGTCGATCGCTACGGCATCTGCCTGGACTGGAGCATGGGCTACCCGGCCAGCCAGCGCGGCGGCATGCCGCGCGGCACGGGCCTGATCCTGGCCGGCCCCGAGGAGTTCGCGGCGCTGACTGGGTCCGCCCCGGTCGCGCCGCACTTCGGCGATTTCGTGATCGGCACGCCGGCTGCCGTCGAGAACACATCGGCCGCCCTGGCCGCCGGGGCCACCAGCATCGGGAACCTGGGCCAATACTTCACCTTCCGCCTGCCCCGGTGGCACGATGACGTCGCCACGACCGCGGCAACGGTCACCGCGCTCGCCCTCTGCGCGGCCCAGCCCGTCGAAGTGCTGATCCACTCCAACCTGGACGACGGGTTCGCCGCGCTCTTCACCGACCTGGCTTGCGCCCTCGGCGCCGTGCTGATCGAACGCTACCTGATCGAGGATCTGATCGGCGGCCGCGTCAGCCACTGCTACGGCCACACCTTCGCTGAGCCGCTGACCCGGCTGGCCACCCAGCGCGCGCTGGCGCAGGTCACCGTTACCCCGGGCAGCATGATCTACGGCAATACGACGATCTACGGCGAGGAACCGGTCGCCAACTACGCCAACCTGGCCAGCTACCTGCTGGTGGACATCGCCGGCCAACTGGCCCGGCCGACCGGTCACGCGCTCAACCCGGTGCCCGTGACCGAGGCGCTCCGCATCCCGGAGATCGGCGAAATCGTGGAAGCGCACCTCTTTGCCAACCGCCTGGTGGAGCGGGCCGCGGGATTCATGCCCCTGGTCGACTTCGACGCGGCCGACCGCACAGCCCAGCGCCTGGTGGAGGGTGGGATGCGCTTCCGCGACCGGGTCCTGGCTGGCCTGGCCGGGGCAGGCATCGACACGCGGAATCCCTTCGAGTTGCTGCTGGCGCTGCGCCGGGCTGGCGCGCGGCGTCTGGAGGAGCTGTTCGGGCCGGGCGAGCCGGACGCCGCGGCTTTCCGCGGCCGTGAACCCGTGGTGCGCGCTACCACGGTGGCGACCCTGGAGGCGCGCGGCGCGGCGCTGGCCGGCCGGCTGAGCGGCGCGGAGCAGGCCGAGATGCGCCGGTCCGGCCTGGCCGCCTGCATCACCTGCACCGACGTGCACGAGTACGGCAAGCTGCTGCTGGAAGCTGCGCTCCGCAACCTGGGGGTGCGCCTGATCGACGGTGGGGTGAGCGCTGACCCTGACGCGGTCGTGGCCACGGCCCTGGCGGGCCGCGCCGACTTGATTGCGGTCAGCACGTACAACGGCGTGGCCTTGACCTACCTGCGGGCCTTGCGGGCCGAACTGGCGCGCGCCGGGCTGGAGCTGCCCATTTTTATCGGCGGCAAGTTGAACCAGGTGCCCGACGATGGCCTGGCCAGCATGCCTATCGACGTCAGTGCCCAACTCCGCAGCCTGGGCGCCTTTGTCTGCCTCCGCGTGGAAGACATGCTCGCGGAGCTGGTGGACGCGGCGGCCGAGCGCAACACTGGCAGATAGTCACTCCCAGAAAAGGAGCACGCGATGCGCCCAACCATTGGCATTATCGGCGCCGGACACCTGGCCGCCTACCTGGTTGCAGGTTGGCAGCGCGGCCGACCGGACCTACAGGTCATCCTGTCGCCCCGCAACGCCGCGCGTGCGGCCAGCCTGGCCGCCGAGTACGGTGCGGTCGTGGCCCCGGACAACCAGGCCGTGGTCGACGCGGCCGAGGTCATCGTGCTGGCCACCCGCCCGGCCGATGTCCTGGCTGCGCTCCGGGGGGTCACGTTCGGGGCCGAACAGCTCGTGATCTCTGTGGCGTCCAGCGTGCGGTTGGCGGAGCTCGCAGACGCGGCGGCCCCGGCGCGCGTCGTGCGCGCTTTGCCACTCTCGTGCGCGGCGGTCAACGCCAGCCCGACGCTGCTCTGCCCCGACGAGGCACGCGCTCGGCTGATTTTCGAGGCGCTCGGGACCGTGCATGCACTGGCCGATGAGGCGCAGTTCATCCGGGCCAGCGTCATCTCGGCGTTCTATGGTTGGGTCTATGCGCTGCTGGACGAAACGGTGGCCTGGACCGCGGCCGGCGGTGTTCCGCCCGAGCTCGCCCGCAGCCTGGTGCTGGAGACGACCCGCGGTGCGGCGAGCCTGGCGCTGGCCGAGCCAGAGCAGCCGCTCGACGCCATCCTCGACGCCTTGGCAACACCCGGCGGGATCACCCGCCACGGGCTACGCATCCTGCGCCAGGAAGGGGGCCTGACAGCCTGGACCGCAGCCCTGGATGCCGTGTTCGAACGGCTGGCGACGCCGGATCCAGGGTAAGGCCGGCGGCATGCGGGAGTCAGCTGGGCGCGCAACTACCACTACCTCTCGTCAGCCACCAACTTCATCACCCGAAACGCCTCCGCATACGGCATTTTCGCCGCCTGCCCCACCTCGGCCGCCCAATCGCGCAGCCACTGCCCGTCTCCCGGGTCCACCTGGCTCTTGTGGCAGCGCAGCGCCTCAATCTTGCGCTCCAGCGTGCTTGAGATATCCACATAGGTGTTGACGTGCGCCGAGTCGCTCGTCATGTACAACTCTTTGACCTGGTGCGGCTCCAGTCCTTCACTCAGCAACTCGGGGAAGATCGGCCGAGTGGGCGCCGAGGGAAAAACCGCATAGAGCGCGGCCTCGGCCGCAGCGCGGTGATCGGGGTGATTGATGTAGTCGTTGCCGTAGAACAGCACCGACGGATCGCCGCAGACCACCCGGTCGGGCTTGAGGCGGCGGATGACGCGGGTCAGCGCGCGGCGCAGGTCGAGGGTCGGCTCCAGGACGCCGTCAGGGTAGTCCAGGAAGAGCACCTCCTGGACGCCCAGCACCGCGCAGGCGGCGGTCTGCTCGGCCTGGCGGATGCGCACGAGCTCAGCCAGGCTCTGGGCCGGGTCATTGCTCCCGGCGCCGCCGTTCGTCACCACGACATACGTGATGTGTGCGCCCTGGCTGGCCCACAGCGCGGCGCTGCCGGCGACGGTGAACTCGGCGTCATCGGGGTGGGCGAAGATGCCGAGAATGCGCAGAGTTGGAGGAATGGTCTCAGTCATCAAGGGTTTATCCGAGGCTCTACTTGGTATGCGTTCGCGCGGCGCTCTGCGAGAAGGTCTCTGCCGAGGGTCTCTCGCAGAGCGCCCTTCATAGCACGGCCAGATCGTCTGCACGAGTATAGCCGATCCGGGTATCTCGTGCAAAGGGTCGGGCGTCGGTTGGATGACATATCACAGCCGCCACTTCTCCACCGGCGACGCGCGCTTGTGCGCGTTCTCCAGGTCGGCGTCGGCCAGCGAGAGATAGGTCTTGACCATCTCCAGCGTGCTGTGCCCCAGCGACATCTGTACCTCGTAGGCGTTGCCGCCGTTGCGCAGGAAGTTCACGGCAAAGGTGTGCCGGAACCGGTGTGGGTGGCAGTCGGGGACGCCGGCCTTCTCGCCCAGGCTGTTGAGCAGTTGCAGCAACCCCGTGCGCGTCACCGGCCGGCCCATCACCGTGATGAAGAGCGGCTGGTCCACCGGCTCGTCTTTGCGCTGCGTGCTCAGGTAGCGCCAGAGCGCCTTGGAGGTGGTGGGCGAGATCGGCAGCAGCCGCTCCTTGCTGCCCTTGCCCATCACCCGGATGCGCCTGTTCTTGATGTCCACCTGCTGAATCTGCATCTCGCTCAGCTCGGAGGCGCGGATGCCGGTGTCCAGCAACAGCAGAATGATCGCCCGGTCGCGCAGCCCGGTCGTCCGGCTATGGTCGGAGGTCTTCTTGCCGGGCCGATCATACGGCTTGGAGCGATCGCAGGCCGCCAGCAGCGTCTTGACGTCCTGCTCGGTGAACGGCGTCACCGCGCGCTTCTCCGGCCGCGGCCGCGGGATCTCGTGGAGCAGGTGGCGCTTCGTCAGTCCCTCGGTCACCGCCCAGGTCCACAATGCGGACAGCGCCGTGTGAATGTTGAGCACAGTCTTTTTGGACAGCACCATCACCGGCCGCGGCGCGATGCCTGCGGGCTGCCGGGGCGTGCTCAGGTCGGCCATGAACGCGCGCAGCTGGTCCAGCGTGATGCTGGCGAAGACCGGGTCGCCCAGAAACGCTTGGAGTTTGCGGAAAGCCACGTTATAATCTTTGACGGTGTAGGGGCTGAGGCGCTGGGCTTGCTTCTCCAGCAGAAAGCCTTCGATGGCCTGGGACAAAGTGAGGTTTTTCATCCTTGATGCCTCCGGTAGAGAGAGCCTGGTTCTGATAATGCACAGGCCAGTTCCGATAAGCGGGAACGACGTTTTTTCTCTCATCCGCAGGCAACGAACCTTGAGCGCTGAGGTAGACACAAAAGAGGCGGCTCAGTGAACCGGAGACATCAAGGCTACCCGAAAATGGCTATCCGTGATGTCGGAGGTAACAAGAAGTCGGGGAGAAAGGATTTGAACCTTCGACCTCACGGACCCGAACCCAGAGGCCGGTTTTCCTCACTGCCGACCACACGGCTTGCCGATTTGAGTAGCCGCATGGTCGCCGCTTCCTCAAAAACTGTGTGGTCTTCGATCGCTCTCTAGCGGCTGTTGAACAACCATGTTTTCAATGCCGAGTACGAGGTGATTATAGCATACGCAGGCTTGTCCCCCAAGTCGGCGCGCGGCTCGCTACCGTGCGCGACGACGGCGAGAGGCGCAAACCTAAACTCAGCCAATCGACACGGCAGCCTCCGCGACAATGACCCAGCATGGCGGTCCCATGTGCATGAAGGGCATCCGAAAAAGCTCATCGTCAAGTTGGCCTTGATCGGCTTGTAAATGCGGGTTGGTGAAACAGCGACGGCGTATGAATGGTCAGCCTTCCACCAGCCCGCATTCCTTTGGCTCTGTCAACGCACGATCAGCGGCAGATACCGATACTGCACGCCATCGAACGTCAAGTCCAGTGGATGTACGTCCCAGTCATTCTGCCAGACTGTCGCGCCTGATGCCAGCACAAGCTTACCATTCACCGAGAAGCGTACAGGTTCTCCCGGCTGCATCCCCGGCTGCTCATCCTCGGCACCATAGACCCGCAGGTATGGGTAGAGTCCGCCCTCGCCCACCTGCCCGCAGCCCACTACTTCGCCACGCGGGCTGTAGGCCAGGATTTCAGCGCCGTCCGGGGCATTTTCCAACGGTGTTACATGTCCATAGAAATGCGTGAACCGGCTGGTAGCCGTGGCGGGGCATGCGAACGCCGGCGTAGCGGTCCCCTCCGTCACCTGAAGCGCCGCACCGCATCCGGTAGCGGGATAGGTCAGCGTGGCCGCCGCGGTCATGTGAATCATATAGCCCTTGCCCGGCACCATGGTGTTGAAGTTGTTGTAGGCCGGGTCGGCCGGCGGCGGCCGGTACGCGCCGGCCTCGCCATTAATCAGATCATACTGCCCGGTGATGTTGGCCAACGCGGTCGAGATGGGCAGTTCGCACGTGGGCAGGTAACCCAGCCAGTTCCAGCCGGCATGCAGCGCCAGCGGCGTATCGGCGGCAACGCGTTCACCGCTGGTGGGCAAGGTCGTGCTGGCGTTGGTGTACAGCAGGTAGCCCCAGCCGGGCGCGACCGTGGTGGTCGTATTGAAGCGAGGGTCCGCAGGCGGCGGCAGGTAGGTGCCGGACTCAGATTGGAGCTTGACGACTTTGCCTGTGATGGGATCGAGGAACGTCTCGACCGGGATCACATCCGGCGCAGCCAGGCTGACAATATGGGTCAGTTTATCGTTCTGCCAGATGACCGGGTAGGGGGTGGGCTGGCTGGCAATGCCGTTGATCTTGAGCTGGATCGGCTCGCCCAGCACCATGCCGGGGATGACGCCTTCGGCGCCGTAGACGCGCATGTAGCCGTACTTACCAGCGGTCGTGACCTTGTGGCAGCCGACCCTGACGCCCGCTGGGGTGTACGCCTCCACGAGGCTGTTGACGGGTGCGGCCGCGCCGGCCAGGAACGCGTCACCGGCCAAGGTCGTAAACGCGGAGGTCGCGGTGACGCCGGAGCAGTAGAGTGCGGGCCGCACCGCCGGCTTGACGTTGAAGGAGATCCAGTTCGGACTGGGCGTGTGCAGCGCCAGGTTCTGAGTTGTCGCGCTGCCCTGGCTAAAGGTCAATTCTTCCAACGCGATCTCGTTCACGAACGCGTTGGCTGACGCATTAGTGCGGATGATTCTCACTACCACGCTCTGGTCGCCGGCGTAGGTGCCCGGGGGGATGTCGAGCGTGACATCTTGACGTTGCACCCCGACGATCGTAATCGTCGACCCCGTATCCACCTCATCCACGGCAATGCTTTCAGCGATGGTGGCAGTGCCCGCGCCCTGGTATACAGTGACGTGCAGTTGGTAGCGCCTTGCCGGATCCAGCCTGTCATAGCGGTAACGCAGTTCGTTGTCAGGATCATCGGCCGGGTTGCTGTCGCTGGTGTCGGTTCGCCGGCTCTTGTACGGTAGCGTGCCCCATGTGGTTTGAGCCACACCATCCAGCCAGCCATAGCCGGTGACAGCCGAGTACGTCGGATCGTTGCCGCCGCCGGCATCCGAGTACCGGTAGTCCACGTCGTACAGGTTCACTTCGGACACGACGACATCGTTGCCGTTGATCTCGTCGACGCTGACCAGGATACTGCGATCGCCGTAGAAGGCGGGGTCAAGCAGGTACGACAGCCGATGCACCGCGCCGTCGGCCAGGTCGACCAGCGGCTCGATGATGTTGCCGTCCACGGAGATCTTCTCCTGTCGTCCTGTGCCGTCGCATTCGAACAGGGTCACATCCAGGTGATAGAAATGACCGGGCAGGAGATGATCGAACCGGTACTGCAATTGGGCATCGTAGTCACTCCGCTGCGTCTTGTCCGGCTCGGTTCCGCAGAAGGTGTTAGGTTCGCCGTCTAAGTAACCGAAGCCGTTCTCAACCGTATAGAGGGGGTCGTAGGCATCCCCTCCGCCGCTATCCAGCAGGATTGGGCCGGCAAAACCGACGTAGATATCGCGGTGCGCGTCGTTGTTGCCCTCGTTGGATTCATTCACTGCCCGATCACGATCGGCTTGGGCGAACAGCCGGTGCAAACCGGGCGTCGTGGGCGTCCATTGGCAGACCAGCGTGCGCGTGCCATCGGCGGGCGTGCCGCTGTCATCCTCGCAGACCAGCACGCGGCTGTCGTCGGGATGATCGTCGTACAGCGCCAGGACCGAGGCGTCGGCTGCGGTCTGGCCCTCGTTGCGCAGGGTCAGCGTCATTGCGACAGTCTGGCCCACCACCGGTTCGGCCTCGGCCACCGCGATATCGGTCACGCGCAGGTCGGGCCGGGTCTTGATGGGCAGGGTGGCCGCCGCGCTGTTGTTGGTTTCATCGGCCTCGACGAGCCGGTTGTAGGGATCGACCAGTGCGCGTACGGGCACATCGCCGGTGAACCCGAGGGTGTTCCACTGGAGGGGCACTGTCGCCGTACCCGCGGCCGGCACATTCGCCATGAACGCGCTGCCGATCCGGGTCTCAATGCTGTCTGCAGGCGTGGCATAGAAGGAGACCGCCAGCGGGCCGGTGTCCAGGGTTCCAGCGTTGTGGACGATTGCTGTGACGGTGACGACATCGCCCTCCGAGGGCGTGGCGGTGTCGAAGGTCAGGTCGGCGTTGCTGAGGCCGGCGTCGGTTGCCCCGGACGGCACGGCGCTGAACCCGGTCAAGTTCAGCGTGGCGAACGGCGCCAGGTAGAAGCGGATGGGCACGTCCACCTCACCCGACTGTCCGGCCATGTATGCGGCGACCGCGGTCGCAAGGTCCCCGGTAATCAGGCTGGCGGGATAGGTGGGGGAGCCAGTGTACGTCCATTCTACCGAGCCGTTTGCTCCCACGTCCACGCCCACTGCCAGGGGGCCGGACCCGCCGCTGACCGTAAAGCTGGTCGTGACGCTGCTGTAGCCGAGCGGCCGTACGGGCAGCCGGATATAGCGGGTCTTGCTGCCGGTCGGCGTCACTTGGAGGTTGGTCAGGAGCACCTGGCCGGCGCGATCCAGGTAAACGCGTACAGGTACGTCGAGGTAGCCTGTAGTGGGTCTGCCGTGGCTGGCCCAGTAGGCGTTGAAGTAAGCGGCCAGGTCAGGGCTGGTGTTTTCGCTATTGTTGCTTACCGTTCCGCTCCAGGAAGCAGTGCCGGTAGCACCCACATCGAGCGCAAAGGAAGCGTTGCTGGATAGGTCGCTGACCAGGGCCTGCAGAGTGACCGAAGTAAACAGGCCGGCCGGTACACGCAGGGTCGTGACCTGGTTCGCCGCGTTGGTCCAGTTGAGCTTGCGGCCGTACTGCACCTGGTAGCTGTTGGGGCCAGATTCGGGTAGGTTGAGGCGTGCATGGTCGTAGGGAGCGGCTTCTATCTGCTCGACGATATGGCAGCTGAGTTTTTGAATACTAGCAGGCGGATCCGTGGTGCCGGAAAGAGACTCACAGTATTCAACGCGGTTGCGTCCAGTCGAGCCATTGCCTCCGCTGGCATCAGTGCCACCTCCACCGGTTCCCCCCAAAGCCTTAACCGGGGTGTTTGCCAAGAATACTGTCTTAACACGAAGGGAGATTGTCCCGCCACTGCCGCCCCCACCTCCCCCTGCCGCTTCGCCATACTGACCACCATCACCGTTGCTGTAGATACCCCCAGTCAAAGACAGTTCTTGAGCTGAGATCACAACAATGCCACCGCCACTTCCCCCGGGGCCTCCGTCGCGGCCCCAGTTGTCCCCAGCTCCACCAGCGCCTCCCCCACCGCCGAAGAACAACTGGGATAGTGTGGGATCACCGATGGCGGTCCCGCCGGCCCCACCAGAAGTGTTGTTCCCATTAGAACCCCTACTTCCAACGTTTGCGTGCCCACCACCACCACCACCAGATGCTTCCCCACTGCCCCCGCTCGGAGATGGGTCGCTCTGTCCGCCGCCGCCGCCGTTGCCATTCGCAGCGATGCTCTTAACCCCAACACCCGGATATCCTTCTCCCTGCCCTCCGCTCGAGCATCCTACACAATAGAGAATACCTCCCCGGAAACCCTTGCCGGTTGCCTCAATGCTTCCGTTGATTGTGACTGTGCCGCTTGCGCGAAACACAAGGATGCCGCCCGTTGTCCCATTCCAGGCTTTGGCGGTCCACGTGGTGCCACTGTTCACAGTGACGTTGGTGTATTGCTTCACGACAAGGGCCTGCGCGCCAGTACTGTAGTTAGCATTGAGGGGTTTTTCAAGGGTGATCGTGCCTGCTGAATAGCCTGTGATCTTGTTTAGCATCCAGGCGCCAGCATTGGCACCCTGGGTCTGGTGGATCATCACGCCCTGATCTGCAGTGAAGCTTGCATTCGTAGCTAAAAGCGCATAGCTGCCCGCGGTACCGGAACATGCCGAGTCAATGGGGCTATCAGTCGTGTTGGCGGCAATAGTCAGCGGCCCATCCCGTCCATCGCCGAACATGTCATACGATGCCGTGCCCGCTCCGAATGGTGTCGCATATTTGCCCACGCCCTTCAGCGACGCGTAATCCTGGCTCCACACCTTGATTGGATGCAACGTCTGCGGTTCCGGCCCCAGGGTGTGCGTGAACTCCACCCACTGCCCTTGCGTGCCGGAGACCGTCGCGGGCCAGTCCAGCGGGCGCTGCATCGCGCCAACTGGCGTGTCCGCCGGCGCGGCTGTGACCGTCCCGACCACGTGCACCGTGCGCGTAGGGTTGTCCGGATCGCTGGTGCGTATGGCGATCGTCCCATTATATGGCCCAACGGCCAAGTCAGCGGTGTTGAGCGCGACCTCGTAAAGCGTGACATCGCCGGGCGCGACGGTCCGGCTGCCGTCGTCGGACAGCTTTATTGCCGGGTCACTTGCGGCCACGAAGGTTAGCATGTCGCGGTATCCGGTGTTGGCCACGGTCAGGACGTGTCGCAGCAAGGTGCCCTGCTGCGACACACCAAAGTTCCAATCTTCCTGCGGCAGCACGGCAGCGGGCAAGCGGTCTTTGCCCACCTGATCCAGATCCTTCACCGTGTTCTCGAAGATCGTGCCCTGGCGGTCCGCGGCGAAAACCAGAATGTGATAGTCAGCAGCCGGGTCGAAGGCCGGGTTGAAGTCGGCGGTGTCCCACGCCAGCGTAGCGACGTTCGGGCCGGGCAGGAGGGCCTGGTTCGCCAGCACGTACTCCTTAGCCACTGTGCCATCGGGCGTGGCGAACTCGACGTAGAGGTTGGCCCCGTTAATGGCCTGCGCCGCCGGGTTGTTGAAGACCAGGTAGGCGGTGTTCGCGCCGGCCGAGAAGGGGGTGGGCGCCATCACATCGAGCTGGAAGCCGTAGCGCATGTCGCCCAGGTAGGGCGCCAGGTCGGACTGGATATCGGCCAATTCCACGTCGCTGACGAACTTGTGGTTGCCCTGGGGATCATTGTAGGAGACGACGATCAAGGGCGGCGTGTATTGCGTGCGGTTGATGGTATAGGCGAAGGTGTCAATCGGCAGCGCCATCGCGAAGGTGAAGGTCTCGTTCATGGCGATGTAGCCGCCCGAGAATGCGACGGTCAGGCCATCGGAGAGCGCGAGCGGCATCCATGCCGTGTAGCCGCTGCCCAAGGCCAGCGGCGTCGTCTGCCATGTGGCGCCGTTGTCGTTGCTCCACTTGACGCGCAGCGTACCCGATTCCACGTTTCCAGAATCAAGTGCCTGGAACTTGAAGGTCTTCGGGCTGGCGCCCTCGAACTGCCCGTCGGGATAAGGCTTGGCCGTACTGGTGGTCCAGGCGGTCAGGTCCGGCTTGCCGATGCGGGCGCCAAGCACTACCTGCCGGCCCGCACGTACGCGGCCGCCGCCGCCGACCAGGTTGTCGGTGATGGTGATGGAGTCATCGGTCGCGACGGCCCACAATTCGACGCTGCTGGCGTCCAGGTTGCCATCGTTCTGGAGCGTCACTTGCACCGCTGCGCTGCCGCTGCTGACCGTGGTGTGCTGGGCGACCGTCACCAACGGCCGGGGATGGATGCCGGGATCGTTGGGGTCTGAGCCAGCGTCCAGCTCGGCGCGGTCGGAGAAGCCGTCCGCATCGGTATCCAGCACGTAGCGCAGGTAGACATCGGCCTTGGCTTTCGCAGGCATGTTGCGGAAGTGCTGCACGCCGGCGGTCTCACCATCGAGCGAAATGGAAAGCTCCCACCAGGCGTGCTCGTTGACCGGATGATCCTGCCAGCCCGTGATCTCGCCGTCACCGGCGAACTCCGGCGTGCGGATCCCAATGATGCTGCCGTTGCGCTCGTCGCCGGGCGCGCCCTGGAAGGTGGTCACGTCGAAGTAGCGTGCCAGGGTGTCCTGGTATGTCTCGCCCTGTACCAGGTTCGTGGTGATCAGGTAGGTGTCCACCGTCTCATCGCCATCACCGGGGCCATCGTCCACGTGGAAGAGGACGCTGCGGCCCCAGGCGTTGGCATCGTACAGGTCGTCGTCATAGCCGTAATCGGCCAGGACCACGCGGATCGGCGCGCCGTTGTCAATGGCTGCCAACTGCTCCAGGGTCAGCGTGAGCGGATCACTACTGAAAGGCCCTTTGGCCTGACCGGGCAGGATGTTGGACCTGTCCGGCGCGTTCCAGGTGATGACGGGCAGATCGCCGATCAGGACGTTGATCCTCAGTCCGGTCAGGTTAACCACCGCGTCGCTGCCGGTGTTGTAGAGATTGTAGTTGAACGTGAGCTGACCCGCATCAGTGGGATCGATCGTCGTGGCCATGGACCAGGCTTCGCTGGAGACAAGGGTGTTGGTCTCGGAGCGCGTGATCTCGCGGTAGCTGGTCTCGCTGCGCAGCTCGGAGTGGCTGGTGGACCAGCCTTCGCCAGCAGTTTGCGTCTGGGACCAGACGCGCAATGAACTGAAGCTTCCTCCGCCGTCATTGTTTAGCGTGATACCTGATCCCCCTCCTCCCGTAGCAGTCCCCGAAGATGGTGACGCGGATCCGCTGCATTGCTGATCAGATCGGAAATCAGAGTAGTTGAGGGGTGTTCCTGACGATCCGGAAACGAAGCTATCAACACTGGCGACACGTAAAGTCCCATCGCCCAAGCCGAACCAACTTCTAAACTGGCGTCCCAGCCGTTCAAAGAATTTCACGAAGATATTGCCAGTTGAGACGTTTGGTGTGGTTTGGTTGGGATCGGTGCTCGTGAAGGGTTGGGCCTGGCAGGTGTCGTTGTCCGATTGCTGGTTTCCATCATGAGAGATCTTGTCTGTTTCGTTCGGGTATTTCTCGATACCGTTCTTCACCAGCTTTTGGCCGTCGACTCGCCATCCATTGAGGGTCGAACCCTGGGGATCGAACGCTTTCCAAGCGGGAGGCGGTGGACTTTGCGCTGGCGGATTCAAGAAGAAGTGAATGTGGTGCCCTGTGGAAGTGCCACTGCAACCATTTTCAGTAGTGGTGGGACCAAGTCGTTGTGAGAAGCCGACTTCGGTGCCAATGGGAAAGTCCTTCACCGCACTGCTTTCGATGTGTTGATACCATAGGATCAGGCCATCTCCTGGCCGTCTAATGGCAATGCATGTTTCTTTCGAATTGACGACAACACCTGGCTCTGCTGTGAAGATGTCCGCCGGTACTCCAGCCGTCGGTGTGCCGAAATCCCATGCGTTCTCAACGCCGTGCGGCCCTTGGTTGTAGCGCCAGCTAGTGCCGATCTTCCATGGTAGTCCACGCACGCTATAGGTCGACTGTGGTGCGGCTATGGTAAGCAACACTGCTTTGCCTGCTTCACTCACAATCGTGTTTGGCAAGGAACGGACACCGTCTACGTAGCCCGCCATGCTTTGGACATAGATCACCCAGCCGCCAGCTTGCCGGTGTGCGACGGCCATGAGCAGGTCAGGAACGACGATTTCGGCATCGATAGGGCTAACGGATGGGTAACTGGCGAGGCTGAGAAGGGCGAAGTCACCATCGCCACGCAAGCCTTCCATCTCATACGATTCATAACCAGGCGCAGTTTGAACCAGAGATCTGATACTCGCTTCGAATGCCGCCCCGATCGCTCTTGAGTCATCCGCGCTAAGAGGGTGAATTGGGGTAGGTGGCTCCAATGGCCCCGGAGCCTCATAGGCGAGAGTTCTCGCCAGTACAGAGGCATCCGTAGCCAGAACGCCCAAACCTGCTGACACCACCCTGCCCGGCTCGATTCCCCCCTCCGTCGTCGAGTTCTCCTGCCACGCGCTGTGTGTGTTTGTGTCCACCGTGCCGACGGTCGTGCTGGTCCCCACCGTCTCCGCGAATCCCGTTGAAATCTCTTCCCCCTGCGTGATAGTGCGTTCAACCGTCTGGATCTCCTTGGCGGTGACCTGGACCGTCGCCGGGTCCACCAGGAAGTCAATGACCGGGTACGCAGCCACGAACGGGCCGTCGCCAGGCGGCCGGATCCAGCTCGGCATGCCGCTGGTGATGAAGGAGTAGTCCCGGGTGCGTGGGTAGTTGCCGTAGCCGCATGAGGCCGTTCCGCCGGGGCAGAAAGTCGTGCCGAAGAGTTCCTGGCCATCGTCAAACTTGTCGCCGTCGGTGTTCTCCGAATCCCCTGTGCCCACGCGCGTGCCGACCACGTACGCTTCGGCATAATCGGGGATCGTGTCATAGTCGCCGTCGTTGCAGACATTCACGCCGGTCCCGTTACGGTCGTTGAAATTGGGCCAGGCGGCCGGTGGGCCAAAGGGCGGGCCGTAGTTCCAGCGCACGGTGCGCGACAAGGTGAAGTTCAGCAGCG
>CAYYTK010000031.1:0-65984 GCA_964474695.1 uncultured Anaerolineales bacterium | reverse complement strand
CCGCGTCCCCGCGTCTCCGCGTCCCCGCGTCTCCGCGTCCCCGCGTCTCCGCGTCTCCGCGTCCCCCCATCCCCGCGTCACAACGCGCCGCCCACCGCGTCCTGGTAGTGCGCGAGCCGCGCGATGCGGCCGTCGGGCCACAGCTCCAGCGCGATCACGTCGATGCGTTTGGGGCCGTTCCAGGGGAGCTTGAACAGGTACTCGTTCGCCAGTGCGGCCAGGCGGAGCTGTTTGCGCGGGGTCACCGACTCCTCCGGCAGGCCCGCAATCGGTGCGCCCCCCTCCCGCGCCGCGCGGCGGGTGCGCACCTCCACGAAGACCAGCCAATCGCCATCCCGCGCGATGAGATCCAGCTCGCCGGAGCAAGTGCGCCAGTTGCGCGTGATGATCTCATAGCCCAGGCCCGCCAGGTACTCTTCGGCGAGCGCCTCGCCCGCGCGGCCCAAAGCCACGCGACTCTCACCACCGGTCATGATCGGTCTCCACACGTGGGACAATCTGGCAGATTGTCGTACATTCGCGCACCGGCTGAAACGTCCGCCGGTGCAGCGGACACGGCCCCAACCGGGCCAGCGCCGCGGCGTGAGCCGCCGTGCCATACCCCTTGTGCCGCGCAAAGCCGTAGCCCGGCTGCGCCGCGTCCTGCACACACATCCAGCGGTCACGCGTGACCTTGGCGATGATGGACGCGGCCGCGATCGAGAGCGAGAGCGCGTCGCCGTGCACGATGCCGCGCTGGGGCGCCGCCAGCGCCGGCAGGGTCAGACAGTCGACCAGGACGAAATCGCAGCGCCGGCCCAACCCGGCCAGCGCCGCGGCCATCGCCTGCTGTGTGGCCGGCACGATCCCGTCCCGATCGATCGCGGCCGCGGGGCTGCTGCCCACGCCGACCGCCAGCGCGACCTGCCGGATCAGGTCGAACATCACGGCCCGGCGCCGCGGCGTGAGCTGTTTGGAGTCGTTCACCCGCCCCACCAGCGGCGCCAACACCGCGGGATCGGCCGGCAGGATGACCGCGGCCGCGACCACCGGCCCGGCCCACGCGCCGCGGCCGGCCTCGTCCACCCCCGCGATGGCCGTGTAGCCCGCGGACCACAGCTCCTGCTCGAACCCGAAGCCGGCAGTTCGCCCCATGTGACCTCACCCACTGTCTGCGCCGAAACTGCAAAAGGCGCAGGGATCGACTCCCTGCGCCTTGCACAACGCACCCAAACAAGCCGATCCGCGCGAGCGGCCGGCAGACCTCAGGCCGCGCGCTCCTTCAAGCGTGCAGCCTTGCCGGTGCGGCCGCGCAGGAAATAGAGGCGCGAGCGCCGCACTGCGGCGTGGCGGAGCACCTCGATCTTGTCCACGCGGGGGGAGGCCATCAGGAAGGTGCGCTCGACGCCGACCCCGTGAGAGGCGATGCGCCGGACGGTGAAGTTCTTGCTCATACCGCCGCCGCGCACGCGGATCACCAGGCCCTGGAAGACCTGGACGCGTTCCTTCTCCCCTTCAACGATCAAGGTGTGAACCTTCACAGTGTCGCCGGGAGCCAACTCAGGCAATTCGGGCCGTGCGGCCGCCGCATCAAGAGAAGCAATCAAATTAGACATCGGTTAAGACCCTTTTCTGGAAATCTACCAGCCAGCCTACCCGGCGTTCCTCTCCGAGAATAAGACCTTGGGCTAGTGTCACGAAACACCATTCTAACATAAAAGCGCAGTTGAACAAAATCTATGGGGTGTCGTTTTCCAGGCTCGCCAGATAGGCGCGGTCCGCGGCCGAAAGCGGGGCCGAGTCCAGCAAATCGGGGCGGCGCTCCCATGTCCGGCGCAGCGCCTGCTCCCGGCGCCAGCGCGCCACCCGGGCATGATCGCCCGAAGTCAGGATCTCCGGGATCCCCTCGCCTCGGTACGCCGCGGGCCGCGTGTACTGGGGATACTCCAGCAGCCCGGTGGCAAACGAGTCCTCGAACGCGCCCATCGCGCAGCCCAACGCGCCCGGCTGGAGCCGCGTTACCGCGTCGACGATGATCGCCGCGGCCAGTTCGCCGCCGGAAATGACGAAATCGCCGATGGAGATCTCATCGGTCACCAGCCCGGTGCGGACGCGCTCATCCACCCCCTCGTAGCGGCCGCAGATCAGCGCAAGGCGCGCGCGGCCGGCCAGCTCCTCGGCCACCGCCTGGGTGAAGGGGCGGCCCTGGGGCGAAAGCAGGATGATCGGCACGTCCTCCGGCAGCAGGGCAGGCCCCGCGGCGTCTGCTGGCGCACTGGGCTCCGCAGCCTCCGGCGGCGCTCCCGCCCCCCACTGCCAGCCCGCCTCATGGCTCAACACCGTCTCCACCGCGCGAAAGATCGGGTCCGGCTTCATCACCATGCCACCGCCGCCCCCATAGGGCGTGTCGTCAGTGATGCGATGCCGCCCCTCCGCGTAGTCGCGGATATTGTGCAGCGCCACGGACAAAATGCCCGCCTCCCGCGCTCGCTTCAGGATGCTATCATCCAACACCCCGGCGAACATACCGGGAAAGAGCGTGAAAATGTCAAAATGAATCACGCGATTCGAGTCCCTTCATGTATTGCGTGGTGCGTGGTGCGTATTGCGTACTGCGTATTGCGTACTGCGTATTGCGTACTGCGTATTGCGTACTGCGTATTGCATCCTCCGCTGATTCGCCCACACCCCCACACTCCCACACCCCCACACCCCCACACCCCCACACTCCCTACCTCCCCAACCACCGCCCCCTGATCTCCGCCAGCTCCCCGCTCGCCTCCAGCGCGGCCAGCGCGGCGTTCACCTCCCGGAGCAGGTCCGGCGCGTCGCGGGGGACGACGATCACGTACGGGTCGCCGATCACCGGCTCGCCCACCGACACCAGCTCGCCGCCGCGGGGGTGCAGCGCCAGGCTGATGGCGTCCACCAGCGCGGCATCCGCCTCGCCGGCCAGCAGAGCATCCAGCGCCTCGGCCGGCGCAGCGCGCAGCACCAGCACCAGGTTGCCGTCCCAACGCCGCGCTAGCTGCCGCGCCTCGGCATCGCCGCTGCCGCCCCATTCGGCCGCCACGCGGCGGCCAGCCAGCGCGTCGAGGCTGGCCACATCGCTGCCGGCCCGCGTCACCAGCAGCAGCCCCGCCTCCACGTAGGCTGCGGAGAACGCCACGTCCTGCGTGCGCTGCGGGCTGACGGGCAGCGCCGAGAGCGCGCTGTCCACCTTGTGCGCGTGCACCGCATCCAGCAGCTCATCGAAGCCCAGGCCGACGATCTCCACGCGCACGCCCCAGGCCGCAGCGATCGCGTTCGCCAGGTCCACATCCAGCCCTACCGGCTTGCCGCTCGCATCCAGCGCCTCGAAGGGCGGGAAGCTGGGGTCCATGCCCACGCGCCACACCCCCTGCTCCTGGATGCGCGCCCAGGTGGGATCGCGGCCGCCGATTCCGAAGCGGACCAGGAGCAGCCCCGCGATCAACAGCGCGACCGCCAGCCCCAGGCCCATGATCACCCTGCCCCTGCTTGCCGACAAAAACGCCCGGCCTCCTGACATAGCTCGCAGCGCAGGAATCGAGGCTGCAGCACACATGCCGTTAGCCGGTTTCTCGCGTTGACCATCAGACCGGCTGAAGCCTCGAATCCTGTACGTTCGATGGGCTGGCTCAGCGTTCATCAGCGTTCGGCAGCGGCGCCGCCTCCCCGGCCGCGTAGGCCTGCACCGCCAGGTAAATCGGCTTGGGCTGAAACTCAGCGTCGACGAACGTGAAATAATCCTGGTACGTCGCCGTGGGCGCGGGATAACGAAACGCCCAGATGCACAGCGCCTCGACCCAGGGCCACGCCTCCAGCGCCCGGCGATACGCGGCCACCGTGTACGCGGCGCGCTCGGCCGGCCGCACGGCCTTCGTCCAGCGCGGGTGATCGTTCCACCCCGCCTCGGTGATGAAGATCGACTTCCCCGCGTCGCCGTTGCGCACCATGATCTCGCGCACCAACTCAACCCGCGCGAAGTTGACGGCATCCGGGCTGGCCGGCTCATCGGGCGGGAAGCGCCAACCGTAGGCGTGAACCGCCAGCGCGTCGAAGGCCGGCCCGGCCCCCGCAGCGTACATCGCCTGCAGGTAGTCCAGGTCGTTCATCCCGAATTCGCTGCCGGCCGGCGCCAGGGTCGGCGCAAGCGCGCCGGCCAGGATCGTCACGCCGGGATCGACCGCCCGCACCCGGGCCGCGGTGCGCTGCAGCAGCGCCGCATAGCCCGCGGGGTCCACCGGCCGGTAGCCCCACTCCTGGCTCAGGTTCGGCTCGTTCCAAACAATGATATAGCGCACGCGGCCCCGAAAATGCGCGACGAAAGCGGCCGCGAAATCGGCGAAGGCCGCGTACCCGTCCTCATCGATGTGCTGCGGCATGGTGCGCGGGGGCCGCGCCCATTCAGGCACGTACCCCAGCCGCGCGATCACCGTGAGCCCCTGGTTGACCGCGTGGTCCACCACCAGGTCCGCGTGCGACCAGTCGTAGACCCCTTGCGCCGGCTCGTGGCTGGCCCACAGGAAATACTCCACCACCCACGACGCGCCCATCTCGCGCACCATCTCGAAGGTGCGCTGGATCTTCCACGGCTCCACCTCATCGGTCAGCCGCGTGTGCGCCCCCATCTTCGGGTTGATGGAGACCACCTGCTGCCGGGGACCGAACTCGGCCCACGGCCGCGTCGCGGCCGCCAGCACCAGGCACGCGGCCGCGCAGATCAACGCCGCGGCCAGATGCAGCCGGCCGCGGGACGGTCCGCGCGCCGGACGGCGTGCCGCATCCGCCGCTTCAGCAGCCCCCCGCCCGCTTTTGTCGCTGCTCATGTTCTTTGCTAGAATAGCATCCATTCGTAACGCAACCCCCGCGCGGGATGGTGATGCGCCCATGTCCACCACGGAGGTGACCCATGACCCTGGCCAACTGGCGTGATCTGGCCGTCGTGCTGCTGGTGCTCCAGGCCTTTCTGCTCGTCTTGATCCCTGGCATCGTGCTCTTCTTTGCCATCCGGGGCATGTCCTGGGCCAGGCGCAAGCTGACCTCGGCCGCGCCGGTCGTCCAGGACACTTTCCGCAAAGTCGCGACCATCTCGGACCAGACCAGCCGGCGCGTGGCTGGGCCGCTCATCGCCGCCGACGCGGCGCTGGCCCGCGTGCGGAGCTGGCGGTCCGCGCCGTCCATCCTGCTGCACGGCGCGCCGCGGCCCAAATCATGAGCGCCAGCGAACCCGGCAAACCCGGTCGTTACGCATCCCAATCGCCAAAGAGAGGTGTGAACGTGTCGTCTCGCAACACAGCGATCATCATTGGCGGCGCAGTGGGCGCCGTCCTGGGCGCCACGGCAGCCTGGGCCTACACGCAGACCCAACAGGTCAAGCTGCCCGCCGGCAGCGCGGCAGGCAAGCAGCTTCACCTGCAAGCCGGCGCGCCGGATTATGTCAAAGTCGCGACGATGTTGGTGGGCCTGGTGCGCCAGGTGGTGGACCTGTTCAAGCTGGCCTGACCGCGGCGCGGCCGGGGCCGGTCGGGCGCTGCCCGCCCTAACCCCAGGCATCCTCATCATAGGACGCCGGCGCAGTCGCTGCGGGTGACGCCGTTCCCTGCGGTAACGGTGTACCGGCTTGCTCCGCCGCAGGCGCGAGCTCCGCTTGTTCGGCCACAGCAGGCGCCGCAGCAGCAGGCGCCACCGCTTCGGCAGGCGCCGCGTCCGCCGGGGCCGGCAGCTCCAACGGCCTGGCCTCCGGGGCGGGCAGCAGCGCTGCAGGCGCCGCGCCGTCGGCCGCGGGCCAGGCGTCGGCCAGCGTGCGCCGGCTGCCGTAGAGCGCCGGCAGGTAGCGCGCAAACAGCTCCATCGGCATGCGCTGGCGCACCGGCTCCGCGCCGTTGACCCAGTACTTCTGCAGCAGCTCCCGATCCAGCGTCGCGGTCAGCAGCCCCTCGGTGTCGGCCGTGCCCATCTCCACCAGCACGCCGGTGTAGCGGGCCGTCAGCTCCAGCGGCGCATAGATGCCGGACTTGCCCACGAACACCGTGTCCAGGCTCTCATCGGCCGCCAGGTAGTTCCGCCCCACCAGGAAGCTGGTGAGGGCGAAGATGCGGTTTTCTTGCGCCTGGCTGAGCGTGCCCTGGCGGATGTAGGCAGCCAGCGCCTCATCCCCCGCAGCCGCCAGCGTCACCAGCAGCTCAGCGCCCTGGTAGGCCAGCACGCGGCCCGCCTCAGGGTACAGCGCCTCCTCGCCGATCAAGATGCCGAGCCGCCCCGCCGGGGTCGCGATCACGTGCCACACGTCCCCCGCCGCGGCCAGCCCCTCATCCTCGCGCGACAGCGCCATCTTGTCATGCCGGCCCAACAGCGCGCCGTCCGGCCCGAACACCAGCGCTCGGTGCCGCAGCGCGCCGCCCGCGTCCGGCAGGTAGCCGCTGCCCGCCACGATCGTCATCTCGTAGCCGCGCGCCAGCTCCGCGAAAAGGGACTCGTAGTCCGCAGCCAGCGCGGCCGGGTCCTGCTGCAGCAGGGTGGTGAACGCGCGGCGAAAGCTGGCGCCCAGCAAGGCCGCGGTGCCGCTGGCCAGCGCGCCGCGCGTGCGCGCCCACAGCGACTTCTTCCCGCGCGACCGCTCGTCTGCCTGCCTCAGCAGGCCGACTCGAAACCCCTCCACCCGGTAGCTGGCCGCCATCACCCCGGCCAGGGCCGGAAAGACGACGAGCTGCGCCCCCTTGGCGCGCGCCATATGCAAAAAGCGCGCCAACTCCTTGCGATAACTCTCCACTGAGTCAAACAGGCGCATCTGCTGTTGTGCGCTCGCAACGATCAATTTATCCATGCTGCCGCCTCACTGTGAAAGCTGCGCCCGCCGGACCGGCTTTGCGCAATACCCTTCAAATGAGGACGATTGTACCACAGGGGCGATGGTTTTACCCAACCGTTTGCGCGGGCAGAATGGATCTGGCCGGGCAACTGAAGTTGCGGCTACCATTGCGAAGTCTGACCTGCGCCGACTGGGATTAGCCCTGGCCCCGCTGGCAGCAGTTCTCAATGTAGGCAAAAGCGTAGGCATCCTGAGCGGAGTTCCGCCCGCGGTATGGGCGGAACGCAGTCGAAGGAGGCCGGAGCGGGCTTGTGAGGCCGCATCCTTCGACTCCGTCGGGGCCCCCACCCCGACTCCGCTCAGGATGCTCCGGTTACATTGAGAATTCCTGGGCCCGCCGGGGCTGCCCTTGCGCAAGCGCACGCCGGGGGGTATAATAGCGATCGCAGCGATCCGCCGATCGCCGCACTAACGCACTATCGCACCAACGCACTAACACACTCACACCTGCGAGATCGTCCCATGCAGCTAGCCAACGTCATCGGCACCCTGGTCGCCAGCCAGAAATACCCGGGGCTGGAAGGCATCAAACTGTTGATCGTCCAGCCGCTGGACCGCGCACGCCTGCCCACGGGCGAGCCGATCGTCGCGGCCGACGCCACCGGCCAGGCCGGCCCGGGCGAGCTGGTCTTCATCATCGCCAGCCGCGAAGCCGCCCTCGCCCTGCCCGAAACCTTCGTGCCCGTCGATCACGCCATCGTCGGCATCGTCGACGCCGTTGACGTCACCGCTCGCCCATTCGCTGATTCGCCCATTCGCTGATTCGCTGATTCGCTGATTCGCTGATTCGCTGATTCGCCCATCCGGAGCACCCATGTACATCGGTCAAGTCGCCGGCACCGTCGTCGCCACCATCAAGCACCCCATGTTCACCGGCCGCAAGCTGCTGCTGGTGGAGCGGCTCGACCTCGCGGGCCGGCCCACTCCCAAATACGATATCGCGGTCGACTCGGTCCAGGCCGGGGTGGGCGATCGGGTGTTGGTGCTGGATGAGGGCAACGGCGCGCGGCAGGTGCTGCACGTGGAGCCGTGGGGCCCCGTGCGCGCCGTGATCGTCGGCATCATCGACGAGGTTGATCTGCCCTCGTCCGACAAACCAGGTTTCTCGGAGAAACCTGGTTTGTCCGCCGGGGCGGGGAGCCTCTCATGACCTACGGCGTCTACGGCGGCGCGGCCGGGCTCACCGAGCGCGCACTGCGCGAGGAATTCGTGCGCATCGGCGCGCTGATGCACGCCAAGGGGTACGTCACCGCCACCGACGGCAACATCTCGGCCCGCCTTGGCCCCGAGCACTTCCTGGCCACCCCCAGCGGACTCAGCAAAGGCTTCATGACCCCGGACCAGATGGTAGTCATCGGCTGGGACGGCAAGCCCGTGGGCGGCAGCCGCTACGGCGCCGCGCGCGACCTCAAGCCCAGCTCCGAGATCCTGCTGCACCTGGAGGCCTACCGCCAGCGGCCGGACGTCCAGGCCCTGGTCCACGCGCACCCGCCCATCGCGGTCAGCCTCTCCATCGCCGGCATCGCCATCGCACCGTGCGTGCTGCCCGAGGTGATCGTCACCCTGGGCGCCATCCCCACCACCGAATACGCCACCCCGGCCAGCCCCGAAGGCGCCACCGTCGTCCGCGAGCTGATCCGGAACCACGACGCGATCATGCTCCAACGCCACGGCAGCGTCACCGTTGGCAGCACCCCGTTCGACGCCTATCTGAAACTGGAAAAGCTGGAACACGCAGCAGACATCACCTTCAAGCTGATCCAGCTTGGCCGCCAGCTCCCCTTCCCGCCCGGCGCGGTCGACAAGCTGCTGGACAAGCGCGAGCAGGCCGGCCTGCTGCGCCCCGGCGAACGGGAAGAGATCAAGCAGTCCTGCGCCGCCTGCGGGCTCAGCGGCCGGTGTCCGGCCGCCTGAGTGCGCCCTCCCTATCAGCGCACTGCCCTCTTTTTGACCCAAGCGGCCAACTCTGGTAGAATCTCTTTTGTAAATATCACTCGCCCCCATCGTCTAGAGGACCAGGACACAGGCCTTTCAAGCCTGGTGCAGGGGTTCGAATCCCCTTGGGGGCACCTCACTGTAGCCCGCGACGACGGCAGCTATGTCAATGTTGCGAAACGTCGTCAAGGCGTGGTCCGGCCAGACCTCTATCGTCTCGATAAATGTTTGAAGTGCCCGCCGCGCAGCGGGCACTTCTGGTGATTGCACCTGCGCACGCATCTCCTCTAGAACCCGCTCCAAGACATCTTCGCTGACAATGAACTCTGCAAGCTGTAGTCGTTGCTCCAGGTCTGCCTTGCGCTGTTTGAGTTGAGACAGGTCGAGCTCGCGCTGCCGCAGACGCTCGCTGGTCGCCGCACCGCCCGAGCCCTCTTCTATGGCGTCGAGAAGGAGACCCAGATTGCGCTTCACCTTGGCAATTTGTCCCGTGAGCATCGCCAGTTCCGCCTGGATGGACGGATCGGCCAGGGCAGCACGGACGCTTGCCAGGAGTTGACGCATGTGCTCATAGGTAAGCACGTTGTCCAGCACAGTGGACCTGGCGGCCCGATCGACCTTGAACGTGCTGACACGACCCACCGGACAATCCTTGGTGCGACAACGATAGGCGCGTGCCGAGGGCTCATCGGCACGGTCAGGACGAGGATCGTTGGCTCCATCCATCAGGTGGCCGCATCCGCCGCAGACAGCCAGACCGGAAAGAAGATAGGGCGAGTTCTTGCGGCGAGCAACACGCGCTTGCTCACGGCGCGGTAAAACACGCGCCTGAACAGCATCCCACACCTTCTGATCCACAAGCGCGGGCAGTTTGCCCGGAAACTCCTCAGCACCCAATTTGAGAATGCCGAGATAGCTCCGATTTCTGAACATCGAGACGTAGCTTTCCTTGGCTGTGAACAAGTGCACGGCAGCGTCAATCTGTTGGTAGGAGCGTCCCTCAGCCGCGAGTCGAAAGGCGAGACTCACCAATGGCCCTTTGACTTCGTCCACAACCCACTGAGAGACGATGCGTGACGTGCCATCTCGCTTAAGCCCGATTTCCACCTTTTGAGCGCGATAGCCAGTCGGAGGGCTGCCGCCGGGTGCATACCCCTGCTCCACGTTGGCGCGCAGCCCACGGCGCACATTGCGCCCCAAATCATCCAAGAAATGGCGGTTCTTCATATCGCGGATGGTTTCAAGCACCGCCAGATATTCGCTATTGGGGATCGGATCTACAATCGAGACAACCTGGATGCCACGACGGCGCAACTCAATGCGATACCAGGCAGCGTCGTGCTCATCGCGACCCCAGCGGGCGGCATCCCACGTGAGAACCCCCTCCACCGGCACTGGGTCGCGGCGACACGCTTCCATCATCGCCTCAAACTGGGTGCGCCGTGCGTAGTTGCCCGATGCGGCGGCTTCGTCGATGTACCAGCCTACGATGAGCAAGCCGCGGTTCGCAGCATAACGCTCAATCTCGGTGCGCTGTTCGCCGACGCTGCGTTCCTGCGCAGTGCCGCCGCTGTCGCGGCAATTGGCAAACACGCGATCTCCAGGGTGAAGATCGCGAATCAGAAGCGCGGTAGTCTTCTTGCGGCGTGGCATATGACCTCGTTATCTATCAATAAACACGCCCTCCGTCGGCAGTGGCCGGGTCTCGGAGGGCGTTTTCTATCCGGGAACAATGAACCTATCGAGCCGCCTTGGGTGGCTGATCATGTCGTAGAGCTTCAAATTCCTCGCTGATCTGGCGTTGGATCGCAGCGCGGCGTTCCGGAGGCAACTGGCCAAACTCGCGCAGCATATGCAGCATCGCATCCGCCTCTGTGGCCACCACCTGGGCCTCAGGTTCATCGGTTATGACCTGTCCTCGATCAGCGAGTTCTTCAAGGGTGTGCTCGACCTCATGGCGCTCCTCTGGCGCCAGCCCTTTCCGCTCCATAACGTCGTACAAACGATCAGTGGCAGGACCCAAGATGTCGATGGTATCCCCAAGATCTACACCCCGTGCGCGGCTTTCCCTCATAGACACGACAAGGTTGATGAGCGTAACCAGATACTGCCGAATCTCCGGATCCATCTCGTTTAGGCGCACGATGGCTCTGACAAGCCCTGGTGGCGGAATGGGATAGGCCGGCTCGGCATCCGGGCGATCCGGGCTATCTACAGCGCCAGTGAGGTACTCGACACTGGTGCCCAACGTCCGCGCCAACTTACCTAGCTCAACAGCCGAAACACGCGGCGCTTTACCCAACCTGATCTTGTACACGTAGTTGTACGACAGGCCCGATTGAGCAGCGAGTTCCCCCGGCCCCAACTCCCGCGCTTGCATCAAAGCCTCAAGTCGCTCTAGGACAATGCCCGAAGTCGTGTCCATGATTACTCCCGTGCCGGCCGTCAGAAACGTGAATCTTTACAACTGTCAAGATCAAAACTTGACAGTTGTAAAGATATATCGTAAAATTCTTTACAGTTGATAATATCAAAAACTGATCTACTATGCAAACTCACACAGCCACGACCCGCAGCCCGGAGTTCGACACATGATGACGGCCGAGCAGCTCAGCGCGTTGACCGAGTGGGTGCTGCTGGTCGGCAGGCGAGTGTATCCGGACAAGTTTCCGAGCATCCAGCCCACATTGCGCACCACTCCGGCAGCCGCAGACGGACACTGCGAACCGCGCAAGCCACAGGCCACAGACAGCATCCCGATAGCGCCATCCAGCAGTCCATCAGTCTAAGGAGGCCCATGAAATCATGACGCGAACTGTCGCAAATAGGTGGAGACCCTGGGTTGTGTCCGCCAAAGCTCTCCCAGGGTCCATCACTTCCCAGATCAATCGTCCGCTTCTTGGCAGCAATTCTACGCTGGCGCGGGGCACTTGTCAAACCCGTCGTTGCGGGCGGCCGTGGCCGAAGGTGGCAGGGCGTCGACGCAGCCGCGTGATCGCCAGCGCCATCGGCCTGACAGGCTGTAGCCATGAGCGGTGAGCCGTGGCCCGACCGATGGCCGATTGCGCCGCCCGGCATCCGACTCAACGAACGGCAGCCGCGTCGGCAGCAACGCCGTTGCCGAGCGAACCGGCTGAAGTGGCAGAACCTGCATTCCGCAGGCATCTGCACATCGTGGCGCCGCCCACATCATCTCAGTCGGCGCCGACGCTGGAGACAGCCCGGATGCGGATCACGGAAGCGTTCGAACAATACTTGAACGAACGGTTGCCGGCGCACCTGCTGCTGATCCGTGCCACGCCCGGCGTCGGCAAGAGCCATTCAGCGGTGCGGGCGGCTGAGGTGCAGGCCGCGCTCGGGCAGCGCGTGCTCTATGCTGGCCCGCGCCACGCCCTGTACCCCACCGTGCTGGCCGAGGCCGCGCGACCCGCACTTTGGCGAGAATGGCTGCCGCGACGCGGGGTTACTTCCACCGGGCCGGCCACATGTCTGTATCCGGCCGAAATCACGACCTGGCTGAAGAACGGCTACGAGGGCACGTCATTTTGCGCTGGCGTCTGTGGCTGGACGTACATCAAGGAGGAATGTCTGTGGCACGCCCAGCAGCAGCGCACCGAACCAATTGTATTCGGCCAGCACGCACATGTGATCGCCCATCCGCAGCAGTTTCATGTGGTCTTCGGCGATGAGTTCCCGATGAGCGCGTTCCTACACCCGTGGGCGATTCCTGCCCAGCATGTGCTGCCGATCGGGATGGACCCAACCTCCGCCCTGACTCATCTGGTGCATGCGCTGGCGCTGCTGACGCTACGAGCGACCGGCCGCCAGGCCTGGGGCGGGCCAGCGCTGCTCACGGCATTGGGCGGCGCCGATCAGGTGCTGGAGGCCTGCACAGAATTCGCAGGGGACCGCGATGCTGTCCCCCTGGCGCCCACGATCCGCCAGGCCTGCGACGTGGCAGACATCGGGCCTTTTCACCTACCGACGCTGGTCGACCTGCTGCGACGTGAGGCGGAGGCCCACCTCGCCGGGCAGGCCTATCCGGCGCGTATCCTGGTCGAACATGGCCAACTGACTTTGCTGCTGCGCCGATCACCCAGCGATCGTCTGCCGCCCCACGTGATCTGGCTCGATGGCACCGGCAACAAGCGCCTCTATGAGGCGTTGTTCCAGCGGCCGGTCCATGTTGTAGACGCGGCGCCGGCGTTGTGTGGGCGGATCTACCAGGTCACCAATCGCGCCCACGGTATCGGAACGTTGGTCAGCGGTCAGGGTGACCTGCGAACCGCGGCGGTGGCACAACTGCAAGCTCAGGTGCAGAACATCGCGAGCCGGTACGCGCAGGCGGCTGTGATCAGCCATCAAGCCGTGGCCGCTGACCTGGCCGATGGGATGGACCGGTTACACTTCTACGCCGCGCGCGGCACGAACGATCTGGTTGCTTGCGACGCGCTGATCGTGGCCGGCACACCCATGCCACCGGCCGACAGCCTGGTGCGCCAGGCCGCGATGCTATTTCCGGAGCGGATGACGGCGTTTGACACACGCTGGTCGGAACGCGTCCTGCCGTATGCCTATACAGATCCGGCAGATGGCCAGGGACGCGCTTACCCGATCAGCGGGTATTGGAACGACCCGGATTTGCAGGCGGTGTTGTGGGCCTTCCGAGAGGCTGAGATCATCCAGGCAGCGCACCGGGCGCGGCCTATCAGCCGAGATGTTGACGTGTGGCTGCTGACCAACCTACCGCTGCCTGAACTGCCGCCGACGCGCCTGTTGAGCTTGCGGGAGTTGTGCGCGGCACCCGAGGGTGTCAGGCCCTCTCGCTGGGCCGAGATCCTGGCCTACGCGCAACGCATCGCGGCGACCCAGGGGTGCGTGACGACAGGTGACCTGATGAAGCAGTTCTCCCTGCACCGCACAACGGCCTACAAGTATCTGGATTTATTGATCACTGCGCTGGGCTGGGAACGCGCGGCCGCTCCCCAAAGACGCGGCCGCCCCCTCCGAAGCGCGAGACTACCGATTTCTGTCGATCTCACGTATTAAATGACCTTCTTTACGTGAAACCGACAAAATCAGAGGGAGAAATACCGAGGTCAAGCATGTTCAAACTACGGCCGTACCAAGAACAAGCGATCGCGGCCGTCCGAGAGGCCTGGCAGCGCTACAGCGATGTACTGCTGATCGTGGCGACCGGCGGCGGCAAAACAGGAATCTTCTTGTCACTGTTGAACCAAGATCTGCAGTCCAACGAACGCGCCCTGATCTTGGCCCATCGACAAGAACTGGTCGAGCAGCCGCGGGATCGGCTGTTGAACTACTATCCGGAGTGGGCTGGCCGAATAGGCATCGTCATGGCCGAGCAGACTGACTACGACCGCCAGATCACGGTGGCCACAGTGCAGACCCTGGCGAACGAGCAGCGCCTGCAACGGCTGCTCAAGGCCGGCCCCATCCACTACCTGGTCGTTGACGAGGCCCATCACGCAGTCGCCGACTCATACGTACAGGTCTACCAAACCCTGCGCTCCTGCAACCCGACACTGCGACACCTGGGCGTCACGGCCACACCGTTGCGCACTGACCGCATCGGCCTGGGAGCCGTGTATCAACACGTCGCCGGCAAATGGGGCATCCGCGAATTGGTTGCCCAAGGTTGGCTGGTCCCGCCGCGCTGGCTGGCCATTCAGACCGGCATCAGCGTGGCCGGCGTGGCGGTGCGCTCCCACAACGGCGGTCGGGAGTTCTCGCAACGCCAGCTCGCCGACGTCTACGAGACGGCCAATTGCTGGGAGCTGGTCGTCGCATCGCATCGGAGCTATGCCAGTGGACGCCGCGCCCTAGCGTTCACCGCGAGCGTCGAAGGGGCCCATAGACTGGCTGAGACGTTCACTGCGGCCGGCATTCCGGCGGCCGCGGCCGATGGAACCACTCCCAAAGACGAGCGAGCTGCCATCCTGGCCGCGTTCCGGCGCGGCGAACTCCAGGTCTTGGCCAACATGAATCTGTTCACCGAAGGGCTGGACGTGCCGGAGGTCAGTTGTATCCATCAGGTGCGCCCGACCCAGAGCGATCTCATCTACACCCAGATGATCGGCCGCGCACTGCGCCCAGTGCCGGGCAAGTGCGATGCGTTGATCCTGGACTACGCGCCCGTCGAAGCGCGCAACGTCGTCATGGCGGGCGATGTGCTGGGTGTCAAGGTGCGCAAGGATGCCTACATCCGGGACACGCCGGAGCCGGGCGCCGTCATCGGCGGCTTTACCTACGATGGCAAGGTCAAGTGGCTGAATGGCTCGCCCATGGAGCTGATCAGCCGCTCACTTGACTACATGTCCGGTTCAGCCTGGCAGTGGGATCGCGATGCCAGTGGTTGGCTGATCCTGGGGCTGGGCCGCGACGATGATGGCATTGACCGCACGTTGGCTATGTCACCGGTGAGCAACGTGATGAGCCTATACGCCATTGTGCGCGATGCGGCGGCGCCCGGCAACCGGGTCGCGCTGCTCCAGAGGGGCTCGCTGGAGGAACTGAGCACCTGGGCCGAAGACTACGCCTGGCAGCACGGCTTACGCGCGCTGGCGGGCAAGCGTGCCCGGTGGCGGAAACAGCCGCCCACGGAAGCCCAATGGGAGCTTGCCCGACGGCTCGGCATCGGCACTGATGGCCTTTTCCGAGGCGAAGTCGCGGCGGCTATCACGCGCGTCCTGGCCATGCGGTCCTTGCGGATGGCCAGGGTGACCTGATCAACGGTCCGCAGATGCTTGCAGCCAGGGCATGAACACGCATTTCAGTTGATATAGATAAACACGGGAGGAGGAAATACCATGAACGATCTGCCAATCTTGGCTGGGTTGAGGACCTTCTGGCAGACCATCACGGCGGCCATCGCAGACACCTTTCAACTCCATGACGCCGCAGCGGAAGGAATGGACACCGCGGTCGAAGGTGGAGAAGCACTGCCAAATGCGCTCGACGCGGGCTGGACAGATACACTGCCCGGTGGGCCGGGCATGGGCACGCCGGGATGGCCGGGATGAACATCGGACACGAAGGTCCTAACATCGGAGACTGCGACCCCGAATGAACCCAGGAGTATCCGGATGCCGAGAAACCAAATACATTATCTATCAGCCACGAATCTCAGCGTCGTCGCGCGCACAGAAAGTGCCCTGGACCGCACACAAAAGGCCGCCCAGGCGCACTTGCCTTCTATCATATGTCCCGCACTGTGTGTGCGGGCCGCGGAGATGTGCGGATGGCGCTGAGGATCATCACGCAAGCTCGACCCGAAGACCTGGAGGCCGCGCAGTGGGCATTGATTGCGGCGGTGGAAGAGACAGCCGCCTCATCGTTGGGCCGCTACGTGGCGCCAGCTGCGACGGATGCCCTCTGCGAGCTGCTGGCTGCGGCGCGCAACCACGCCGGCAGCAGCCCTACCCGCTGGGCATCCCTGCTGGGGCAATATCTGCACCAACTCGTCGCCCAGCTCCAGGCCGGCCGCGATTCGGCGCGTGGAGAGGCAGCCGGCAGGCTGGACCGGATCAGCGTCCTGGAGAAGCGCATCGAAGCGCTGTTAGCTGAACCGTTGCGCGAGGAAGCGCGTTTGCTCACAGCTGGGCGCGACGCGGCGGCGGCTAGCTGCCAACGCCTTTCAGCCCGCATCATCGACCTGGAGCGGGCGTTGACTGACCAACAGGAAATCTACGATCTCAGGCTGGCGAACCAGGAAGACGAGATCGCTGAGCTGCGCGCACTCATTGCCAGGCAGCAGCTCAAGCTCAACGGCCTGCTCGCACCTGAGGGGTAGGCAAAGCAACGTGCATCGGGGAGGAACAAAGGAATGGGAGTCGATCGTAACCATGTGGTTCTCGCGCAGCAGATGCTGACGCGCGGCGACCCTGAAGGCCGCTGGCTGCGACTGCTGGAAGTGTTTCTGGTGGTGGGCCTGGCCGACATGAACCAACTGCAGGCGGCCTCCGGGCTTAGCCGGGACCAGGTCAACCGGGTGCTCGAAAGATACCGCCAGGCCGCAGGCGGCGGACCGCCGATCCTGACCCGCGTCGAGGGAAAGGTGGTGCGGCCCTGGCTGGGCGTGCGAGGGTCCATCATCTATCAACTCGGTGAGGCCGGTGCAGCACTGCTGCGCGCAGCCGGCCACGAGGGGGCGCGAGCCTGTGGCCTGAAGGAAGCGGTGGCCATCGCCCACGCGGCGGCGGTGCTGGACGTGCGGCTGGCGGCGCTGGCAGCCGGGTTGAACGTGGCGACCGAGCAGGAGCTGGCCAATCGCGGCGGCCAGGCGCTCCGCCCCGACAACCTGATGGCCACCAGTGACGGGCTGCGCCTGATGTTCGAGCTGGAGCAGACTGCCCGGCCGGAGCTGCTGCGCCGGATCGTGGAGGGGATGCGCCGGCGAGCGGAGTTCTACGCGGACGAGGCTCCGCAGCCGGTTTCGCCGGTCATACGGGTGCTGTTCACCCTGCCTCGCAACGCGGCGTGGGAGCGCACCCTGCGTGTCTGGGAAAAGGCGGTGGCGGTTGTAGCCGATGAGCTGGGTGGGGCACTGCCTTTCAGGTTATTGGCGCTGCCGCTGGGCGAGTTCCTGGCCAAACCAGACTGGGCCGAGCCACCGGACGCCGGTCGTTGGCGCGACCTGCTCAACCCGGGCATCCTGGCAGGGTTCACACCGGCGCCGGCGCAGCAGGCCACGCCCCCTACCGGCTCAGCCAGCCCGAACACAACACTGAAAGGCCCTGGTAAGCCGCTGCCGGCCGAGCTGACGCGCTACTCTCCGCACGAATCCCGCCTGGTGCTGGAGGCGATGTGGGAGTTCTTTATCGAGAATTCCGGCCGGCCGACCACAGCCGCCGAGTTGGATGTCCCCGATCCTGAGTTCTTCAGCGCGATGGCCCTGATCTACCTCGCCAACCATGATCCCCAGACGACGCTGCCGATGCGCGCTGGACAGCCAAGGGCCTCGTGGTTTCTGCTCGCCGAGTACCTGAAGATGCACCCCACCTTGTACAAGGCGCTGAGCCTGGAGCTGAGCCGTGAGGGCGGGATGGTCTGGAACAGTTCGATGATCCGACTCCGGCTGCAGATCGTGGCGCAGACCTTCTTGCGCTATCACGGCTTCAGGGTCGAGGATGATGCACCGCTGTTCGTCTGCGCCGAGGCAGCCGATCTGGGCGCCCGCACGACTCACCCGTTCTGCTTTCACGTGGAAATCCGGGCGCCGGAGCTTCTGATCCATGACAGCGACGACGTGATGCCAACCAATGGTGAAATCGCGCTGGCGCAGCAATCTCTGGCGTGGGTGCTGCAGACGCTGGGGCTGGACGGTGATAAGGTCGGCCTGCGCCGGCCGCCGTTTGGATGAACGGGCCGGGGGGGGGCAGGCGCTGCAATGCCATTTGCAGCAACCACAAACTGTAGGATATAATCCCATCCGGTGAAATAACGAAGCCGGTCAGGTGTAAACTAACCGGCTTCGGACCCGAGTCCTGTGTCCCCCAGGGCCGGGCTTCGCAGCCTTCATGACGAAGTAGCTGTGGCGGCAGTATAGCACGGCTGTTCGTAAGCAACAAATGAGGCCGCGGCCCTTCTGACAGGGGGCCGCGGCTTCATCTGTTTTGAGAAGTGCTTGCACTCGCGCCGTGAGTTATCTTCATGCGTCTGTCGGGGAGAAGCATGTGGCCATTCCTGAACCGTTCACTCCAGTCGCACTGACAGCCGGTATCGTAGCCAACCTGGCCACCGATATCCTGAAGCATCATGCCCAGGCTCTGGATGGCACGCTGGCCGGCAGGATGCTGAAACGGGCCGGCCTGATCGAGCCGAACTTCCACGACCGCATGCGTGATACCCTGGCGGGCGCTCTCGAGCTGTACTTCAAGACCCACCCGGAGTACAAGCTCAGCGGCGTCATGTCGTTTTTCCGTGACCCCAAAGCCGGTCGTTTAGTCGGTGGCTACATCCTGGATCGAAAGCTGATTGACGAAGCTGAGTTGGATGAGGCACTGAAGGTGCACTTCGGCGCCGAGCCGATCACTGTCATCTTGATGCAACAGCAACGGCTTGACCCGAAACGCATCATGCCCGATTTCCTCGATTGCTATCGCCGCGTACTGAACGAGCAGCTTGGCGTCCCTCAGATCGCGTTGCTACTGGCGATGCTGGACCAGACCGATGCCTCCATTGCGGAGATTCGCGGCAGCGAAGAGAGGGTCACGACGCTGGTCGAGCAGGTACAGCGACAATTGGCCGCGCAACAGCAAGCCGTGAAAGGCATGTCCGAGGACTTGCAGGCGATCAAGCAGCACCTGGGTATGGATCGTCCGCAGGCGGCTATCGCGCGGGAAATCAATGCCGCGCTCGCGGCTTCGCCGCGCGGGGCCATGTTTGAGACAGGCGGCCTGTGCAGCGGCTATCTGCTACGGGCGATGCCAGAACGCTACTTCGTAGCTCAGGAGTTCAGCCCCGCTCGCGAAGACCTCCGTGGCGCGCTGGCGGAGGCGTTGGCCGGGTTCAATGTACAGCCCCTGTGCGCAGACGACACCTATGCCGAGGGGCATATCCTGTGCAAGATCAGCGCCCTGATTCAGAGCACGCCCTTCGGGGTTTTCCAGTTGACAGCCAGCCAGAATCGGAACGTCTACCTTGAGCTGGGGATCGCAATCGGCCTGGGGCGCCCGTTTGTGTTGGTCAAGGAGAAAGATGCGGAAGTGTCCTCTCTGGCTCACGGCCTGGACTACTACGGCATCAGCAGTTATCTGGAGCTCCGCTATGAGCTGGGAACGAAAGTTAAGCCGTTTCTGGCCGAGATCGCAGCCTATCGCCCGCAGACGTTGCCGCCGGCAGGCTCGCAACGCACGGCCGTGATCGCGCATGGCGACCTCGACGTGATTGACTTTTGCGTGCCGATGGCCAAGATGCTTCACGCCCGTGGACTCACGCCGGTCATCCTGGGCGATCCGACCGGCAAGCTGTCTCGCTATCTCGAACTGGAAAAGGTGACATGCCGGATCGTTGGCCCCGAGTCATCCGACCGGACGCGTCTCGATGCCACCGTGGCCGCGATCCAGGCAGCCCGGTTCGGGGTTTACCGGATCGAGAAGGTGGCCTCGGCGGACACGTTTTTGGCGTTGGGCATCTCCATGGGGCTGGGACGTCCCGGCGCCCTCTTGCACAAGACTGGCCTTGATCAACTACCGTCCGATGTACGTGGATTGCGCACATTGAGCTACAGCTCCTACAAAGGTGATGACGGGCTGGAGAAGGTCTTTCCCAGGCTGTTCAGCCCGATGCTGGAAAAGTATGGTCGTTGAGGGCCACCATGCCTGAAGCGTTTTCGTTTAATCGTGAGTTCGATTTCGTCCGCCTGGACGGGTTGCAGCGCGCGACCGGTCGGCCCGCGCACGAATGGGACCTATACATCGTCAAGGAACTGGTGGATAACGCCCTGGACGCGGATGAGACATTGTGGCGAGATGACCCGGCGCAGTTTCCGCGCGTGGACATCCGCATGGAGTACATCCCGATCCCGGAGCGTCAGGCTCAGCAATTGTACATTCAGGTGGGCAACCGGGCGATCTTCCCGGTAGAACAGATCGAGGACATCTTTGCCACGGGCTGGTACACGTCACGCAAGGCGTTCATGAAGGGGTTGACGCGCGGTTCCCTGGGCAATGCGCTCAAAACCTTGCTCGGCATTCCGTATGTTTTACGGAATCGCCTCGCGAGTGACTGGAAACCGGATCTCAAGCCGATGGCTATCATTTGCGACGGCAAGGAGTTCCTGCCTCGTTATGAGGTCAACTCGACCGCTCAGACGATCCAGTTCAACTGCGACGCCAGCGATGTCAGGCCCACGGATGGCACCATCTTCAGGGTCGGCTTGGATCACTTTGAGCAGGAAATGCCGCGCATGTTAGCCCAGATAGCACTCCTTGCCCAACAATACCGCCTCTGCAACCCGCACGCCCAGTTCACCTGGTCGGTTGAGATCGGCGGGGAGGAGTGGCAGGTTCAACACACGCCGGTCGCCGGCTGGCCGGACAAGTTCCTGGGCGTGGCCCCGATCCAGTGGTATTCGCACACTGCCTTTCAGGATCTGCTCGGCGCGTTGTATCGGAAGCAATTCGGGGAAAAGACGGATGGGCTGCTGCGAGTCGAGATGATCTGTCACTGTTTCGCCGGATTTGATGCTGCGGAGCGCACGGCCGCCGTCGCCACAGCTTACGGCAACACCGGCCTTACCAAGCATGAGATCGAAACGCAGTCCGTTTCACGACTCTACAAGGCATTGTGCAACAACAGCGACCGTTTCGACTCCAACCGGCTCGGGCGCCTCGGCCTCGCGCATGTCCGTGGCATGATTCGCGACGCCTTCCCGACGGAGGGGGAGATCCTCTACGAAGTTGCCACCGATGCCGGTCACGACCCCGATACGCCCTTTGTGACCGAGGTGGCTGTCGCTCGGCTCAAGGACGACGGCCAGGATGGACAGCGCCAGATCTGGGCCGCCATCAACTTCGCGCCGACCTACGGCGACCCTTTCCTGAGCCGCTGGCTGCGTGCGCCGGTGCAGCCTGAAAAGCCGGTCTTGGGGCTGCGCGGGCTGCTGGATGCCTACGACCTGCGCGACAACTCGCCCGTCGTGCTGTTCCTACACCTGATCTGCCCTACCATCGAGCACAGCGAATTCAGCAAGACCGAGATCAACCACCTGCCGTTCAAGCAGGTTCTGGGCGATCTGCTCGACAAGCTGCTGACGGGGCTGAAGCGATCGCGTGAGGAGGAGGAGCTTCGCCTGGAACAGGCCGTTTTCAAGGTGCTTGACGCGATCCTGGGTGAGTTGAAGGAGGACGAACGTTTCGTCTTCGACCAGCTCCTGGAAAGGCTGCGGGTACGCCTGAGACAGGATGCTGCGTTGGCGACCTGGTTGGAAAGACCTGAGTCGGTGGGACGTCTGCAGACATACATCGCCAGCTACCAGGCGCGCAACACGGTGCTCTCGCAGCACGTTGCCCGGCCGGCAGCTGCGACCGTGTCACTCCCGATTCATCCTGACCGGCACGTGTCGGTCCCGGTGGAACATTTCTCAGCCGACCTGGCCGTGCGCTACCACGTGAACAAGCTGCTCTATCTCCAGGCGAGAGAGCTGGAGCCGGTCGTTGTTGAGAACGGCTGGTTGTGCCGCATGGACATGGCGCTGTTACGCACTCCACCGACCTCCGAGGAACTGCGTCAGGCGTTGGTTCAGTGTGTTGCCCTCAGTCATCTGCCGCTCCTGATCTTGCACAATGCCGACGAACCAGGACGGACCTCCGTTGGCCAGGTACGGAAGTGGCTGGAGGATCGGCATCTATCCAATGCGATGGTTGTTGATCTCGGCCTGGGCGCGGCTGAGGACAGCGCGCGAACGTCACCACGCAGGCTTGTAGAAATGATGTCAGGCGAGCTTGAGGCCTGGCTGCTTGCGCGCCTACAGGAACTCAGGATCCCGGCCAAGGCTATCCCAGAGGATGGCGAGATCCGTCGCGACATCCGGCAGAAGTTCGAGCGGCTGCTGCTTGGACATCTCTGGGAGGGGGTTTCGCAAGAAATCGAGATCGCTCGCTTATTGGATGACCTCGACCGGCATGTTCAGTTCGCGGACGCAATGATGCGGCTGGCCGTGGATAATCAGCTTAAGCAGAATCTGCAGCTAAAGGAGTGCAACAAATCGTACGCGGCTGTCTTGGAAGACACTGTTGGAGCGTTCTACCAGGAGTTCATGCGCGAGCATGGCCCAGACATCCATAGCCTTATGCAGGCGCATCTGGCCCGGATTAGAAGCGGAAGGATCCAATGAGCGATCGCGCGCCAGAGCTGGAAAGCGGACTAACTCCGCAATATAAGCACTACAAGCGGCAGAAGTGCTTCATCGCCTACAGCGAGCGAGCCCCCTGGACGCCTGACCTGCTGAGTGCGTGCAGTGAGGTCTTGGGGCGTCCCAAGTTTGACCTGGAACCAGATAGCGCGCGTAAGCACTTCAAGCCTGGCCTTTCACTCCTCGATAAGGCTCTCGAACTCATAGCTAATGCTCGCTATGGCATTTACGACCTATCGTACTGGCCGGATGACAGGCATGAATGGGAAATGCCGCGGAACGTTCTGATCGAACTGGGGATAGCCATTGCCCTCAACCGGCCGACTTTTCTGCTGCGACATGCCCGGAATCGAGAGGCAGGCCTGTCAATTCCGGAATGCCTGCGCGGTTGCGAAGATCACATCATCGAGTTCGGCGGAGAATCGACGCTCAAGGAGGCCCTCCAGCGCAACCTACTGCAATGGATAAACGTGTCTCCTGAGACAGACTGGTGGAGCAGGTATTGCACCCTCGGTCGGCGACAGTGGTGTCAGTATAGAGGCGCACACCCCCAGGCAAAACGCTGGGGCGAAGAGATGATCAGGTGCGAAATCTATGATGGCGACGACGTGGATCGCTTGGATTTCCGAGCGGTGATGGGCAGTCTTCTAGATCGCTACCAGGATACCAAAGTTGGCTTCTCAGATGCACTTTCCTCGCCTGAAGGTTACGGATTCGTCCTGTGTGGCGTTTGCCAGAGGACGCGCTCGTCGAGCTTCGGCATTTACCGGATCAGCACCCGGACTCCTGCAGATGCTTACATAGCGTACGGGATGTCGGTGGCCCTGGAAGCGCAGCTTGGGTACACGATCCCCAGGATCCTCTTGACTGAAGATGTTGGCGACGTGCCGTCGCTACTGTCTGGGTATGAGGTCATCGTAGCCTGCAACGACACACAGCGCAGGAGCCATCTACGAGAAGTTCTTCCCACCGTTATGCAGCAGTTGAGTGAGACGCCCTGGGTGCCGCGTCCGCTACCGTTTGTCGAAACCATCATTCTAGCAGACCGCGAACAACCTGATTACGACTTCAGTCGGCAGATCTCAGCCGTCAATCTCGACGAGCTATTCAACCAGATCTATGAACAAGCTTACAGGCTAGTAGATCTGCGCAACGCGCAAGTGCAGTTCGCCTTCTATGATGGTAGCAAGGATGTAATGACCTTCCCGCTCGCTGTTGAGCAGGACGCCGGTCAGCTGATCGATCAGGTCCGGTGGGGCAATCGTGAACCTGCATTTAGACAAGAGGGAGAGGACGGAGCAGTCCCAGCTTTCCAGCCCAGATCGCGTGGAAGCAGGTTTGGCTTGACTGAGTATGTCTTCCATACCGGAAAAACCTGTCTCATTCAGTCGAATTTCGGGGAGGCGGCGAATGCATTGAGGGTTGGAGAACAACAAGTGCGCGTTCTGCCCACATTCGGTCGGCATGGGCGACCTGTTCAGAGTTGGCTTGGCGTGCCGATGATAGCCGCGGGCCGAGTTGTTGGCGTGATCAGCGTCCAGAGTCAGGAACAGGAACACGCCTTTGATCAGCACCAAGTCGTAATCCTAAGCGAGCTTGCCAATCAAGCCGCAGCGGTAGCTGCAAATCTCCAAGTTTCTCAGAAACAGCACGACAAGGCACGGCGCATCGAGCAGATACATGAGATTGTGGACGATATTCCCACTGCGTCAACTGACCTAAATGCCGCTCTGCGTCCGGTTGTAACGCGCCTCACTGATGTTTTCCCCGCAGCAAGCTGCGGGATCAGACTTTACGATATGCAGACGGATGAATTTAGGCCATTGGTCGCCACTGGGACACTGCGGGACGGCGTTGTTATCTCACCCCGGAAAAATGGAGTGTCTCAGTATGTCGTCAATAACAAGCTGCCATATTATCGACAAGGTGACGAACTTAATCGTCCCACTGATGAAAGACCGGGTATCCGCCAAGAATTGCTCGAGCTAGGCATGAGAGCGGCTGCCTATCTACCTCTGATAGATGGCATGGATGTCTTCGGCGTCCTTTATCTGGATCTAGCTATTCCCTATCGGTTCTCAGACGATGAACGGCAAGCTCTTGAGCTGCTAGCCGGACGCACGGCTGCTGCGATCAGGTCGATTCAGTCAGTTGGGGAAAACATAGAGGCCATCGACAAAGACGGAACGCATTCCAAGGCGGTTGCGGAGGCGAACCAGCCCAGCAGATCTGCTATCTCGGCTATGAAGCCATCCATTCTCGTCGTGGATGATCTCACCGACTGGCGGAGGTTATTAGCCGCTGTCCTCATGGATGAAGGGTACGCAGTTACTCTGGCGGGAACGTATGACGAAGCCATGAGCGCGCTCCAGGCTCAGTTGTTCAATGTGGCCATAGTGGACATTCGCCTAAGTGAGATAGATGAAGAGAACCTGGACGGCCTGCGGTTGCTTGAGGAAATCAAGAAGAGAGACATACCCACTAACGTGATAATCTTGGCTGCATATGCGCATAGCGTGAACCTAGAGGACGCGATTGGACTGGGTGCATTTGACGTGATACAGAAGGATGAAGTCGGCTCAAAACTCCTAGAGGTAGTACGCAGAGCGGCACACGATGCCGAAACGCGGCTCAAATCAGCATCTATGATCTGAGCAGCTTCTACCATATTACGGATTATTGTATCCGAAAGCTGATCAGGTAGGATTGGCTGTTAGTCCCAGCAAGCGGGTCGCCCATGCGCATGTACAAAAGCAAAAAGGGGCCTGCGTGATCACGTGATGAGATGAGCTGAAGGGTAGATGGTGTGAATCCAGAAGATCAGGGCACAGCCCAGCAATACTGCTTCGTCGGTCACTCCAACGAAGCCCCATGGCGCGCCGACATCCTGAGCACGTGCGCTGAAGTGCTGCCCAAGTTCGGCCTGGAGCCGTGGTACGCCGCCGACCACTACGAGCCGACGAAAACGTTGCGCGACAAGGTGGTCAAAGCCATCGCCAATGCCCGGTACGGTATCTATGACCTTTCGAGCTGGCAGGATGATAAGGGCGAGTGGCACCTGCCGCGCAACGTCCTGATTGAGCTCGGCATTGCGATCGTGTACAACCGGCCAACCTTGCTGCTAAGGCATACAAGCAATAATATCCTGTCCTTGCCTGCTTGTCTTCAAGGCGTCGAGATCATCGAGTTTGCCGGCGAAACAACGCTGAAGCGTGAGCTAGAGAAACAACTGCCACAGTGGATCGATGCTTTGCCAGAACGCGACTGGCTGAACCGCTTCTGCATCTTCGGCAACCAGATATGCAGATTTCGCGAGCAGCACCCGCGCAATCAATCCTGGGATGCAACATCTTCACCCGGATGCCATATCGCCGATGGCATTGACAAGCGCCTACCTGGGGATCGAAATGTGGAGTGCGACGAGATACACGGAGATTTCGATGATGTCTTGACCCGATATGAAAGCCTGCCCTTCAGATACCTGAGTGAGGTCCCCTCGCTCGAGGGCTTCCAGTTCCGGATATGCAGTTACTGTCAAATTGTACGCTCCACCGCCTTTGGCATCTACCGTCTTTTCCCTCACGGGTCCGTGGATGGTTATCTCTCGGTGGGGATGAGTATTGCTATCGGAGCTTTTTTCGACTATGAGATTCCCAGAGTGTTAGTGGTTCAACGCGAAGAGGACTTGCCATCCCTCCTTCGCGGATACGAAGTGACTGAAGCGCGTAGTACGAGCGAACTCAAGCGTGGACTCAAGGCGCGTCTGCCTGTGGTTATGCAGAAATTGAGTGAGACGCAGTGGATGCCAAGACCTCTGCCGTTTGTCGAGCTTCAATCTGCTCCTTTGCCGGTAGAGGCATCTGTAGAAGCACCTGATGCAAGGTCGATTAGTTGGGTGCGCTGCATGCAAGCTGTTCAAGCGAAGATCGCGGATATCACCCAAAGGCATGAGCCTCCGTTGTGCGTTCGTAGAGAGATCCAGGAACGGCTATTGCAGTATCTGGCTAGCCCACGACGACGACTTGCAGTAGTGATCGGCGAACCAGGTATGGGCAAGACGCACCTCCTGGAGCACACTGCAATCGCGTTCAATAGAGAGCCACCCAACAAGTCGGTCGTAGCGTTCTGTACGGGAGTTGAGTTGGCGCGAACGTCGGTTGAGGACGTGCTTGCCGAAACCATCAGGGGCCCCGGGTCCATTGCCGATCGTCTTGCAGCACTAGACGTTCAGCGCCGCGAGCAGGACTCGAACTGGCGATTCGTATTGATAGTTGACGCCATCAATGAGCATCCAGACATGCTTAGTCTGTTGCGGGATCTGGTTCAGATCTGGACCGAGACCGCGGGATACCCGTGGTTCTCTCTGCTTCTCTCTTGCAGAAGCTCTATCTGGGACGAACTTGCTCAGCAAGTCGCGTTCGGTGAGAGTGCAAACAAAGGGTCGCCAACCAGGTTTCCGGTAGGACAATTAAGTCCTGCTGAGGGACATGAGGCATACGAACTGTTCCAATCAAGATATCTGATAAAGACCAAATACTCGGATCTACCCCGTCAGGTCAGAGAATTCATCGAAGTTCCGGCCTCTCTGAAGTTGCTCTGTTCTGCCTACCAGGGCCAGGAGATTCCCTTGGACCTAGTACTCGAGGGACTAGAGGCTGACCGTGATTTGCGCTCCCCTGTTATAGCCGGCCTACCCGAAGGCACCGTGGAAATACCTGCGAATGAGGTTCTGATCGGTCACACCCTTCACCTCGAAAATGGCGACTACCGGATCGAGCCACTTCAGGATTCTGCCGAGACCGATTACTTTCATCCCCGATCGGAAGATCGCTGGTTCTTACTGAAAGCCGCGGGGAATAGCATGATCGAAGCTGGCATCGCGGAAGACGATCACGTTCTTGTACGTGTGCAGACACAAGTGGAATCCGGAGAGATTGCTGCCGTACTGCAGGATGATCCTTCAGGGACTAAACTGGCTATAAGGGAGTTCTATCGGCAAAACAACAGAGTGGTGTTGAAGGCGGCTAACAAGAGATTCAAAGATGAAATCTTCCGAGCAACTGACCCCGCGATTCGCATTCTCGGCAAGGTGGTGGCTGTGGCTCGTCCGATGTCACGCAGTGAGTCACATGGTGAGGAGCGACAGATTGCCAGACTGAATGCCGTTGCTGAGATTGGGCAGCGATTGATGGCTTACACTGGATTGAGCGAGCAACAAGTCGCTGAGTTGATCTACAACGAGGCTAGTCGGGCGATGGACACCACGAACATGTACATCGCTCTTTACGACGAGGCAACAGATACTGTTCGCTTCGTCTTGGCCTATCGCGATGACCGGCGGGTGGATGTCGAAAAGGAGTCGGGCTGGCAACCACGAACTGGCGGGCAGGGGCGAACGGAAGAGATCATTCGTACTAGAAAGCCTCTTCTGTTTCGCACGCGATCTGAGTCAGACGCATGGTACCGCAGGCCAGGATACAGGGAATACATCGGCCAGTCTTTTTCTTCCTGGATCGGTGCACCGATGATTGTCGGCGATAAAGTGCTGGGCGTGATTGCAACTTACCACCCCACTCTCGAGCACGCATACGACGAGGCTGATCTGCAAGTACTGAGTATCATCGCCGGCCAGGCGGCGGTGGCTGTCCAGAACGCGCGACTCTCCAGTAATGAAGTGAGCGCTATTGCTGCCGACATTCGTTCATACTTACTTAGCGCCTACAGTAATGAGGAAATCACAACTCTCTGTTTCGATTACTTCCGAGACGTCTGCGACAGTTTTGCGGCAGGCATGACGAAAAGCCAGAAGATCCATCTATTACTGGAGCACTGCCAACGCCGCGATCTGCTGCCCAATCTCGTCGCATCACTGGAACATGATCGACCGGATCAGTTCCGAGTACGTTTTCCGCAGACAAGGGCCGAAGTCACTCCAGTGCCAGGAACACCGATGCGGGATCCCAAGCAGGTATTCATCAGCCACGCACATGAGGATGCCGAGTTCGCACATCGACTTGCGGACGATCTACAGCGCAACGGCTGGCGGGCATGGATCGTGCCGGACAGCATCCGGCCGGGTGAGAAATGGGTCGAAGCAATCAACCGCGGGCTAGAAGAATGCGGCATTTTCATACTCGTGGCGAGTCCATCTGCCGTGCAGTCGAGGTGGGTCAAGGCTGAAACAAATGCGGCAATCGAATTGGAGCACCGAGGTGAACTCCGTTTTGTTCCAGTAGAGGCTGCCGAGTGTCGCATGCCTATGGTGTGGAGCGCCTATCTGTCCATCAGCTTCACTAGTCGGTATTCTGATGGCCTAAACAGGTTGCTTACCACCCTCGAGGAAAGCCAGAATGTCGAGGATGAGCCTCCAAGCGAATCCAACCGCGAGGGTGACCTCAGACCGAGTCAAATCTGATGGACGATCAGAGGATCTTTATCATGACTGACCCCAACACCCCTGGTCACCGCCACCGCCTCCGCGAGCGCTTCCTCGCCGCGGCGGACGGCTCGCGATCCGATCAGGCTATTCTGGAGCTGCTGCTCACCTACGCGATCCCGCAGCGGGATGTCCGGCCGCTGGCGGAGCTGTTGATCGCGCGCTTCGGGGACCTTTCAGGTATACTATCCGCCAGCGCGGAGGAGCTGTGCCGCGTCGAGGGCATCAAGGATGCGACTGCGACGCTGCTCAAGCTGGTGGACTGGATCCGTGCGCATGTGCCGCGCGAGCCGGGCGCCGAGTCTACGGAGGAAACCATTATCGTTACGCAACCACCACTGTTCGACATCGAGGAAGCTGAAACCCCAGCCGCACTGCCACCGGAAGAAGGCCCCAAGCCGCCGCAGCGGCGAGAGGTGATCGTTCGGCCAAGCACCGGGCTTTTCGGCAAGGCCGTCCTGGAGGAGGCAATCGAGCAGCTTCCGCACCTGCCTGACACCGAATCGCTGGACGAGATCGGCCGCTTCCTGCGCGCCAATCTTCACTTCAGCGCCGAAACAACCCGCGAGCGTTATGCTGCCTATGTTGTTAGGCGCATGTTCCCGGAAGGCTATGCGGACTGGCCGCTGCGGGCGTTTGCCAGGCGCTATGCCGGCCGTCAGGAGCTGCGCGATGTCTGTTTCTACCGCTTCTGCAAGGCCGAGCCGCTCATGTTCACCCTGTCGGATGCGGTGGTGATTCCGGCCATCGGCAGCGGCAAGTTGGATCGGGGTGCGCTGAGGGGCTACCTGAGAGAGCAACACCCTGAGTCGGGGAACATCAAGGACTGCGGCCAGGCCGTGGTCGAAGCTCTGAACGCCGGCGGCCTGGCAAAGGCAGATCGCACACACGTCTATTTCGCTTACCGGGAAGTCCTGAGCCCGTCCTTCGCTTTCATCCTCCACAGCGAATTCCCCGAGCCGGGGATGTACAACATCGCGCTGGTCGAGCGTAACCCGGCGATGCGGGCGCTGCTGTGGAACCCGGAGCGGATCGTGCCGGCGTTGTACGAGCTGCGCAACCAGGGCATCCTCAGCAAGGTGTCGCAGATCGATGCCTTCCGGCAGTTCACGACCCGGTGGGACCTGAGGCAGGTCGTCGAGGCGCTGGTCGCCGGGACGCCGGGAGCAGAGCAATGAAGGACACGGAAATCATCGAGGCGCTGCGCAGCCGGCTGGCCGTTCCCACGGGACGGCACCTATACGGCGTCATCGGCCCGTATGTGGCGCTGGATCGCTTCGCCGGCAAGCTGGCGCAGGCCCGCACGTCGGCCAATCGGCGGTTTCCGGCGCCGCTGTCGGTAAACCGGGGCATCCTGGAGGCCATCCCGGACGATGAGTTCCGCCAGCTCGTGGCCGATGAGGCGAAACGGCCGGAGCCGACCGCGGCGCACGTGGCGCGTGCGTTCGAGTCATTCCTCCGCACGGCGCTCAAGGGTCAAGGACCGCTGATCCTGGCCGACCTGGAGTTGGTGTTCGCCTATAACCTGGAGCTGAGCGTGCTGCGCAGCCTGGCCGCCGACGAGGACCAGGTGATCCTTCTGCTGCCGGGCAAGCGCGAGGGCGGCCGGGTCGTGATGTTCACGGAGACCGGGGAAAGCAACACCATGCTGCCCTCAAACCTGATCGCCGACAACCATCTATGGGAACTCAAGGACTGAGCCATGTCGAAAGCTGACCTGTTCATCGCCCGCAAAGGGCTGGATGAGATTTGCACCGTCCCCGACAAGATCATCTCGGTGTACTCTCTGGAAAAGCACGTCTGGGCCGATTCCCATGCGAACACGGCGCGCGCCGCGCGGCAGCCGGAGCTCCAGACCATCACGGAGTTCCAGATCGACCCGGTGCGCTTCTTCCTGAACGACATCCTCCGCAACATGGCCGCGCCCTACCGGCCGGAGCAGCGCGATAACCCTGTCGGGCAGGGCTATTGGATTCAAGCAGAGTTCGGCTCGGGCAAGTCGCACCTCCTGTGCTTCCTGTCGGCGCTGGCGCTCGGTTCCAAGGAGGCCTGGCGGCTGATCCAGGAGAAAGAACAGGCGGCCGGCCGGGGCAAGCGCGAGACTCTCTATCGCTTCTGGGAGGAAGGGATCGAGGCCAAGGGGACGCGCGGCAAGAAGGGCGTCTTCGTCGTGGTGCGGACGCTGGTGGGCACCGGCAGCGGCACGGTCGGGTTGGCCGACAAGGGCCGCCGGCTCACCGAGTACATCCTTGACGCCGCGAAGGAGCAGTTGCAGCTCGAGACCGGCCGCAACATCTCGCTCTACCCCGCCGAGCTCCTGGCTGATCGCTTCATCCAGGAGGACCTGGAGCGCTACCGGGGCGAGCTTCGCAAGTTCCTGCGCGATCCGCGCTTCTTCGCTGAGGACGAGTTTGAGGATGTTGACCGCTTCATCCAGGACATCCAACAGAACCGATCGCCGGAGTACAAGCGGAGCTGCGGCAACAAGCTGTGGCGCTTCTATGACGAATATCTCAAGGTCCAGCCGCAGATCGCAGCCGAGGCCGAGCCGGTGCTGAAGCACATGGTCGAGACGATCCTGGCCGAGGGGTACAGCGGGGTGCTCCTGGTGCTCGACGAAGTGTCGCTTTTCATGAAGAACCGTGACGACGACCAGCGGGCCGACGACGAGCAGACGCTGGTCGTGTTGGCAAACCGCCTGGCCAAGATTCACAACCTGCCCGTCTGGACGGTCTGTGCGGCGCAGCAGGCCATCGAAAGCAAGATGGGCGTAAAAAACATCATCGCCGATGATCGTCTGAAGCTCGTCAAACTCCTTGAGAGCGACCAGGACTACTATGACATCGTGCTGAACCGCGTACGGCAGATCGTCAACCCGGCCGCGGTCGGCGCCTACTATCTGTACTACAAGCGCGGCTTCACCTGGCCCGCGGGTGTGGGCGAGACGGAGTTCACCGATTTCTTCCCGTTCCACAAGCCCGCGCTGGAGGTCCTGCGGGCGATCACCTACGAATTGACGACCACCCGCTCCGCGATCCACTTCATGCATCAGACCTTGAAGCACCGGATCAAGACCAAGGGCAGCGATCTGATCCGTCTATGGGATCTCTTCGACGAAGCGGTAACCTACGAGGAGGAGCCGAGCGGCGTCCACGCCGGCCTGGTGGCCATCAAGACCAAGCGGGAAAACGATTACCGGGCCTATGAGGCGTGCAAGCGGCAGATCGAAGGGATGCCCAAGGGCTACCTGAAGGTGCATCGTGATAAGGCGGTTCGGGTCATCCAGACCCTCTTCCTGGTCTTCCTGGCCCGCACGCGGCAGCGGGGGATGACCGCGGAGGAGATCGCCAACGCCGTGCTGATCGAACGGGACGCGGAGGCCACACCGGATGAGAACATCCAGCACTACGAGACGTTGGCGGCCACCTTGCGCAAGGAGCTGAGCCAGATTGCCGAGAGCCTGGATGAGGAGGGCAAGCCGCGCTATCGCTTTGACCCGGTCCTGACCGCGGTGGACCCGCGCCAGGAGTTCCGCAAGGCGCGCGACGAGGTGGAGGCCAACGAGGCCAGGCAGCGCGAGGCATGGGAGTTCCTGCTGAGCCTGGACGAATGGCCGGTGCAGACGCGGCAGATGACCCTCGACCTCTCCGGCGGGGTGAAGTCCATGTTCCGCGAGATCGCGCCCGCGCCGGGGCCGGCCCGCCTGGGCGCCCGGCTCGACGAGCAGACGGTTGAGGTGACGTGGCGCGGGCGCCGCGTCGCAGGCCGCGTGGCGATGGCGGACCTGGCCCGGATGGCGGCCGACAACACGCCGCTCCGCAAAGTGGAGTCTTCCGAGACTGACCTGGACTTCGCGCTTTATGTCAGCAGCCGGCCTGCGCCGGCGCAGTCGGTCGTCAAGCTGCTGGCGAGCTGCGGCGACCCGCGCGTCATCCTCTGGACGCCGGCCGAGCTTTCGTCCGAGGAGCGTGACCGCCTGCTCGACCTGGCCGCGTATCGCAGGCTGGTGGAGGCGTGGGGCGGCCGCGGCAAGGACAGCGAAGACGCGGTCGCGGTCATCACCTGGGTGGCGAACGCGCTTCAGTCGGATATGGGCAAGATCGCCAAGATCGTGGATGCCAGCTACGCGCGCGGGCGCATCGACGCGCTGAACAACACGCAGATGGACTTCCACGTGGCCGGTGAGCTGTCGTCCATCGTGGAGCCGCTGGTGGCACGTGTGCTGAACGCGGCCTATGCGTCGAGCGACATCGAGTTCCCGCACCCCTTCGTCTTCCGCAAAGAGGAGGGGGTGAAGGTGATCAACGGCATCGTCAGGACGGGGCGCATCCCGCGCGACGCCCGGCCGGACCAGAATGTCAGCGCGGCCCAGAACTTCGGCTACGGCCTGAAGATCATGCGCCGCGGAGCCGACCGCGTGCTGGACGTCTCCGAGAACCCCTATGTGCGCGACATGTGGGAGTTCATTGACGACAAGCTGGCGGACGAGCGCCAGACCATGAAGGTCGAGACGCTGTACAAGAACTTCATGGGCATCGGCGGCCCGAAGGACTACGGCCTGACCCGGCGCATGGTGCAGATCTACCTGCTGTGCCTGGTCCAGACCGGCAAGGTGCGGGTGATCCTGGGGCCGCGGTCGGGGCTGCCCACCGCCAGTCTGGATGCCGCCAACCTGGCGAGCGTGGACTTCTCGGTGCGGGTGCTGGACGCGCTGGTCGAGATCCAAAAGATGGCGCGGCCGCAGCATTGGGATGTGCTGCGCCCCTATGCGGAAGTGCTGCTGGGCAAGACGATCGCGGCCGACTGCGACGATGCTGCCATCACCCGCTACCGGGAGCAGTTGCGCAGCCTGTTTGCGGCAGAGCGGGACGCCGTCCAACGGGCCTCCCTTGCCGCTCCCGGCCTCTTCGAGGCGCTGAAGGCCGCGAATCCCTATGCCGAGGAGCTGACCCAGTTTGCGACCCTTTTCGGGGCCGATGTCACGGGCGGCGACGACATCTACCTGGCGCTGCACGCGTTGAGGGCGGCATTCGGCTACCGGGCCTTCGACGACGAGCGACCCGAGCAGGCCGAAACGGACGACCTGGCCGTGCGCCTGCGCAACTACCGCAGCCTGGGGCGGTTCCTGGGCTACGCCGCCGATCTGATGGTGGGGTGCGCGTATCGCGATCACCCCCTGCCGGACATGCCCGAGCTCCGCGGCGTGGCCGCGACCCAGCGTCGTTTAGCTGAGAAGCTGAGCCGACCCCAGCCTTACATCGATTCGGACGTCCGGCTGCGCACAGAGCTGATTGGCCCAGCGACGCCGCAGCCCGGCGATGCCGAGACGATCTGGGGTTTCATGCGCGAGTACTCCGCCGTGTACGCGTCGTGGCACGACACGGTCTTCGATCGACTGGAAGACGAAGCCCGGCGCATCCGGGCGTTGGCTGATGGCAACGATCTGCGGGCACTGCGCATTCTGGAAGGCATCACCGCGCTGCAGCCTGCGGTTGCGCGTCAACTCGGCGAGGCTCTAGCCGGCCTGGAACGTGGCGTTTTCGCTTGTCCATCGCCGTCGCGTTCCTCGATCCTGGAAGGTCTGCGTCGCGGCCCGGTGCATGAGTGCGGCCTGACCTTCGCCATCGCCGGCGAGCACCTGGCGGCCGCCCAGGATGCAGCCCGCCGCGGCCGCGAGCTGCTGGACAACACGTTAGACGGCAAGCTGGCGGTCTTCCTCAACCCGGCCATCCGGGAGCGACTGGCGCAGGGGCAGTCCGATCCCCTGATCGCGGGCCTGTTGGGGTGTCCTGATGTAGCCGCCGTGCGGAGCTATCTGGCCGGCCGCGCGCTTGCCGAGCCGGGCATTGTGGCGGCCATCAACCGTTACCTGCGGCAGATCGTAGTAAAGCGGGTGTCGCTGGCCGCGTTCAAGCCGAGCAGCGCCACGGTCGAGGCCGGTCAGATTGCCGCGGTGGTCCGCGAGTTCCAGGCGTTCCTCGAAGCGCAGTTGGCGAGCATCGGGGGCGATAGCGACACGCTGCCGGTGCTGCAGATCGAGTGACCGAGGATCGCGAATCGCGCGAATGCTCTTTTTCTTCTCCTTATTCGCAGCATTCGCTGATTCGCGTCATTCGCGATAGAGCTTGGAGCTGTTCATGCTCAAACAGTGGATCCTGATGCAGTTGGAGGCGGCCAAAGATCAGCCGCTGGTGATCGTGCGCGATCCGCTGGGGCTGACTCAGGGGATGGCCAACGATCTCAACGCCTGGGGTAAGGCTAACGCGTTCACGGTGATCCCGTTCGCCACCAACCTGCTGTTCCGCTGGAAGTATGACCTGGCGCGGGCGGACGCCGCGGGCGCCAAGCTGCTGCTGCTGGATCAGACGCCGGCGCGCCGCCGGCAGGTCCGCAGCGTGCAGGTGGCCTCCGCACCGTTCTACCCCGACCTGCTGGCCCGCACCCCGCCGCACGCGATCATCGAGCTCGACCTGCGCCAGTTCCTGCGCGAGACGACCGGCGATCCCGACTGGCCGGCCGAGGCGGACGACCCGCTGTACGCCCGGCTCATCACCCCCAACCTGGACGGTATCCTGGCAACACATCGCAACCTGCGCGCCGCACATCCTGGCCGCTTCACCGATTACGACTTCAAGGTGATTATCGCCTTTGCCAGCCTGGGCATCCCCGATGCCGCGTTCAAGAAGCTGGCGCCGGAACACTGCTGGCAGATCGGCCTGCTGCGCCGCGACGCGCTCGAAAGCCTCGACCAGGTGGCGCCGGAAGCTATGCGGCCAATCCGTGAGGAGCTGGGCAAGGCGCCGCCGCCCTTCTGCTGGTTCGCCGACCGCGATCCCGAGACGGTGGCGCGGGCATTCTACCTGGCAGCCATCCTGGCGCAGCACACCCCCCAGTGGCGGCTGCTGCTGGCCAACATTGATCCCAGCCTGGCGCCGCTGGCCGGCATGGACCCCCGCACGGTGGCGGAGGCCGCGCCCAAGCTGGTCAGCCTGGACGCGGCGCAGGCTGACCGCGACCTGGCTGAGATCGAAGCGGGCCTGGATGCCAGGACGCTCCAGTTCCTGCTCCTGGATCAACTGCATGTGGACCAGCCCGCGGCCGCGGCGGCCGTGATTGAGGCCGAGCGGTACTCGGTCCTGTTCCGCTCCCTGGCGCTGCTGATGGCGCTGGGGGACCTGATTTCAACTGTGCCAGCGACGGCGGAGCACGCCCGCATCGCGACAACCCTGTTCGGGGCCACGGCTGGCGAGAATGCAACACGGCAGGCAGGCTTCGTCGAAGGCCGGCCGGCCGCGTGCTGGTCCGTGCTGCGGGAGGCTTACCGCCTGGCGACCGAGCTGGCCGGCCTCGGCGCGGAGCTGGGGAACAGCCTGAAGTCGCTCAAGGTGACGACTGACGCCAGCCTGACCTTCGCGTTCTTTCACAACGTCTGGAACGAGCGCCGGCTGAACCGGATCGAGTTCTACTTCTCCGCGCTGGAGCGGCAGGCCGACAGCGACCAGCTCCTGCCGCGGCGGGAGTCCGAGCTGCCCGCGGCGTTCGCCAACACGGCCGCGGCGATCCGGGCGCGCATCCGCGAGTGGGGCGGCGAGCTGCGCCGCGGGCTGAACGAGCTCAACCGGCGCTTCCAGGAGCTGGTCCGGCGGCAGTATCCCGATTGGGCGGCGAGGGATGCCGGGGTGCGACTGACCAGCCAGTTCATCCGGCGCTGCCTCAAGCCGCATTGGGATCCCCAGACCCAAAAGGCCTGCCTGCTGATCTTCGATGGGATGCGCTACGACATCTGGGATGAGCTGCTGCGCCCCATGCTGACCGACATGATGGAGGTCGTCGCCGATACCCCGGCGCTGTCGCTCTTGCCTTCGGAGACCCACATCACGCGCAAAGCGATCAGTGCGGGAGCCTTCCCCGAGGCGTTCGACAGCCGCGCGAGCGAAAACGATCTGCTGGCCGCGGCGTTGGCCCGCGACCTGGGCTACACCGTGCCGGTGGAAGCACTGGTGCCGGAGGGATTGGGCACCGCCGAGACGGTGCGCTACCGGGCTGGCAACCTGGATGTGACGATCTTCGAGTTGTGCGACAAGGAGCTGCATAAAGTCCAGATGCGCATCCTGCCCGACGGCCGCGAGCTGCCGTCCAGGCCGCTGGCCTTCATCTACCAACAGCACATCAAGAGCATCCTGGAGACCGAGGTGATGGCGGCGCTGCGGCGCCTGAGCCCGGGCACGGTCGTCTTTATCACCGCGGATCACGGCTTCGGATCGGTGGGCAGGCAGCCGCTGTGGTTCGACGAGGAGGACCTGAACGAGCCGGAGGATTGCAGCTATCTCAACTGCCGGCTGGCCGTGCCGTTCGATCAGGCGCGCGTCCCGGCCAAGGTGCGAGCAAACGTAATCCCGTTCAGGCCAGAGCAGCTTCGGATGCCGTTCCGGGAGACGCGCACGACGGCGTCCGGCGGAACGGTGCAGAAGGAGTACGGAGCGATCGTCTTCCCGGCCATCGGCTACTCCTTCAAGCGGCCCGGCGGCCGTTACCATTACAACCCGGACGCTTATTCGCACGGCGGCATCTCGCTGGGCGAGCTGATGATCCCGATGGCGGTGCTGCGCGTCAAGGAGCGGGCCGACGGCCTGTTGGCGCTGGGGCTGATCGCGGGGCCGGACGAAACGATCGAAGGAGAGGAAGCGGCCTTCATCGTGGCGGTGCGCCGCGGACGGGCCGGCGGCGACGAGCTGCGCCTGGATATTGAGGCCAGCTACGCACGCGACCCCGAACGCTTCCCGCTGCCCCCTCAGGTGATCTACGCACCGTCCCCGCCGGCCGCGGCCGAGGTCGTCTACCGCTTCCGGCCCGACCCCGAGGACGCGACCGCGGACGAGCGCCGCGCCGGGGCCATGCGCCGCACGCTGACGATCACCGCCACGGCCTGCGACGGCCGGGGGACGATCCGCAAGTCGCAGAGCTTCGACTTCGAGGTCCGGCTGAACACCGACCGCGTGATCCGCCGCGTGGGAAACCTGGGCAGCATCCTGGGGCTGATGCCGAAAGGAGGAGGGGACTAGAATCGCGAATAACGCGAATGAGCGAATGACACGAATAACAGAAAAAAGAATCATTCGCGTCATTCGTCCATTCGTGACATTCGCGATCTCACCAACCCATCATGCCCGACACTCACATCCTGTACCCGGAGCTTTCCTACAGCATCATGCAGGCGGCGTTTGAGGTGCACAACACCCTCGGCCCCGGCTTCCTGGAGAGCATCTATGAGGAAGCGCTGGCCTACGAGTTCGGCCTCCGGGGCATATCTATTGAACGCCAGAAGCCGGTGGTGGTCAACTACAAGGGCCGCGAGGTGGGCGTCCACCGGCTCGATCTCGTTGTGGAAGGCAGGATCATCCTTGAATTGAAGGCCGTGGCCGCGCTGACAGACGTTTTCAAACAGCAGGTCCTCTCGTATCTCAAGGCCACCGGCCTGGAACTCGGCATCCTGCTGAACTTCGGCGCGTCGCGCGTCCAATCCGTGCGCATCGTTCACACGACGAAAATAGGAGAATCGCGAATGTCGCGAATGAACGAATAACGCAAATAGGAATAAGATCATTCGCACCATTCACTCATTCGTGTAATTCGCGATCTGAATAGAGAGAGACTCATTCGCGCCATTCGCCCATTCGCGAAATCCGCGATCTCCGTGATCCGAAAGAGGTAGTTCATGTCCCGTAAATCTCGCCCGGCAGCGCAAGGTGGCCTTTTCCCGAAGTCCATCCCGCGCATGCCGGACGGCTACTACTCCGGCGACAAGCCGAACCCCAACCTGACCGCGTTCGTCGAGGCGCACATGCTGGAGCGGCCCTACGACCCCGCGACCGACGACTACGACGTGCCGGCCTTCGACCAGCCGATCGAGACCACCAAGGCCACGGCCATCTACAACATGCACACCTACTGGTCGAAGAAGCCGCACGACGCGATCCGCCAGTACATTCGTCACTATACCAAGCCCGGCGACCTGGTGCTGGATCCGTTTTGCGGGTCGGGCGGCACCGCGCTGGCCGCGTTGATGGAGGGACGCAAGGCCATCGCCATTGACCGCAGCCCTGCGGCGACCTTCATCACCAAGAACTACTGCACGCCGGTGGACCCGGCAGAGTTGCAGGCAGCCTTCGCGGAGCTGGCGCGCAAGGTCAAGCTGGAGATGGACTGGCTCTACGAGACGCGCTGCGACCGGTGTGGGGGAAAGGCCACAATAGCCTACACCGTTTATTCGCAGGTGTTCCGTTGCCCGCGCTGCTTGGAGAAGGTGCCGCTGTTCGACTGCGTGGAGGCCGAAGGCCAGACTGCCAAAGGGGAACCGAAGAAGATACAAGCCTGTCCTCACTGCATGGCACGCGGGCAGGTGGAGGAGATAAGTACGCGCGACGAGCGCTTCGGCGCGATGCCCGTGTCAGTTTGCTACATCTGTGAAACCTGCAAGCCAAGCCGGGATGAGAGGCGGTACAATGACCGCAACCCGACGAAACGCAGGTACTTCGAATTGTACGACCTAGGCAAGCTCTCCGAGATCGAAGCCAAACCGATCCCGTACTGGTACCCGCCACACCGTATGATGAACGTGGAATCGGATACGGAGCCGTGGGGGGATAAATGGCGAGCCGGTACCAGCAACTTCCGCACTGTGGCCGATCTGTTCACCAAGCGGAATCTGTGGGCATTGGCGGCGCTACTCGATGGGACTGGCCAGGATGACACCATGAGATTCATTGTGCACTCTGCCATAATGGCCTCCAGTCGGAGAGCACAACACCTCGAAGAAGGTGGCGGGTACATACCAGGCACATATTACTTACCGCAGCTCTCAAAAGAACGAAACGTGATGGGAGTCGTAGAACGCATAGCCGCGAAGACAATCAGCGCGAGGCATGAGATTACAGAGCAATTGCAATCCGTCGCCCTGAGTATTTCCACCGAGAGCGCGCGATCGCTTTCCGGCATTCCGCCTGAGTCAGTAGATTATGTCTTCACTGATCCTCCCTACGCAGGAAACGTCCAATACGGGGAGTTGAATTTCGTCTGGGAAGCATGGATGAACTTCGACACTCACTGGCATGATGAGGAAATCATAGTGAATGAAACGCGGGGGCGAACCGAAGCTGATTGGGCAAACATGATGCGCCAGGCGATATCTGAGTGTTACCGTGTGCTCAAGCCTGGACGCTGGTTGTCCCTATGCTACCACGACACGGCCGAAGGTACTTGGGCGCTGGTGCAGGACATCATGGCTGAGGCCGGCTTTCTCCCAGATCGTTCCGAGTCAGCCCTGTTCATCGACACCGGGGGAAGAACTTACAACCAGTATACCGCCGACAAAGTCACCAAGCGCGACCTGATCATCAACTTTCGCAAACCGAAGCCCGGCGAGACCGTAGGGGCGATTCTCATCGCGGGCGACGAGGACCCGACCACCTTCGGCGAGAAAGCGCGCGCCATCATCCGCGACTACCTGCTAGCCCATCCCGGCGCGACCAAGGATCGCGTCTACGACGAGCTGGTCAGCCGCATGGTGCGCGCCGGCCAGATGCAGGCGCACAACTTCGACGAGCTGCTGGCCCAGGTCGCGGAGCCGGCCCGCGAGCCGGTCATGAAGAACCTGCTGGAGGCCACTTCTCCCGATCTTTTCGGCGCGCACGAGATCGTGCGCTGGTACCTGCGCGAGACCGAAACCGCCGCGGTTGATGCCGCGGAGTCCGCCAAAGAAGACACCGCGGCGGAGAGCGTGGGCCGCCTCATCGGTCGCGTGCTGGCAGCCGGTCCCGGCGCCGAAGGGGTCCACTTCAGCGACATCTGGGAGCACTACGTCTACGCCGTGAAGGACAAGCCCCGCCGCCATCTCGCCGACTGGCTGGCCGACTACTTCTACCAGACCGAGGCCGGCACCTATCGTCTGCCCGCGACGGAGGAGGAGCGGCAGCTCAAGGCCGAGGGCCGGGCCGCGGGCACCAGCCGCCTGATTCGGCGCTACCTGGCGTATCTCCAGCAGGGCGTATCCGTCCCCGAGCGCGAGCGTCCCAGCGACGCCACCCTGGCCGAGTGGATCCGCCATTGCAAGCGCGCCGGGCTGTACGAGCAGGGGAAGACCTTGTACGAGAAGGGTGGGCTGAACCTGGAGAATCTACCGGAAGAGGCGATGGTGAACGTGGAAGAGGACTACCAGGTGTGCGTGCGGATGCTGGCGCGCGCGGGCGCGGCGGAGCCGGCGAAGAAGCCGCGGCGCGAGCGGGATGGTCAGCCGGGGTTGGGGATTTGAGACGGTGGTAAGTCGAATATCACTCGGAGGCACTAAATGGCAACGATCAGGTGTGCGGTCTGCAATCAGGAGAACGCCGAATCGGCGCGTTTCTGCAACGGCTGCGGGAAGCCGCTTACGGCTGCCTGCAACCTGTGCGGCACCCACAATCCGATCGGGGCGACATTCTGCCAGAGTTGTGGCACCAAACTGGCGAGCACTCGTTCGGGATTGACGTTGCAACAGGTTACTGCTTGGAGAAGCGCCTTCAATCAGCTCGGCTGGGTGCAATGGCGTCAGTTCGGTCGTGACGATTGGGACCTGGTCAGTGCAGGGGCATTTCCAAGAGACGTGGACGATAGCGAGGAACCCTGGGCATTCGCGTGCAGGACCGATGGGAGAGACTACAAGCCGGCGTATCTAGCCGTCCGTGAAAACGACAGGAAGCGCATCTTCTATGCTGCCGGCAACTGGATGGAGAAGAACAAAGGCATCGTGGTGGCTACTCGCTGCCGCATCGCCGTCTTCGGCACGAAAAGCCGGCAGGCATTCTCGTGGCTGTACAGTGACATCAAGGAGTTTGCCAGTGCATATGCGCAGCCAGGTCTTCTGACTCTGGTGCTGTGGCACGCACAGGGACAGCTCATGCAGATTGATTTCCAGGTCCCGGAGCAGGGAGTGCTGGACCGGCTGGTTATTGCGACTGCAACAGACACGCCAATTGGTGCCCAGGCGACAGCGGGTACTGCCGAACGCACCGCAATGAGGGCAGACAACAAGGTTGTTTTCAAGGAAGCGGTGGAGCAGTACATGCGATCCGCAGGTGTAGCACGAAAACAGGTCTCTGATGCAGCAAGACGCTGAGACGTAGTCTCTCATGAGACAGGTTCGTGGGCGAGCGCAGGAGGGATGCCATGGACATCTTCTGGGATGGCATAACACGGGCCGATATTCTGAACGAGGAAGGGGTGCAACTTCGGAACGCGCTTGCCGACGCAGCCAAGAGCTACAACTGGCCGCGTGTGTTCGAGCTTCTTGACCAGCAGCCGGAGTGGGTCAATGCCTGCAGGCCGGGGAGTTCCTCCCTGTATGCCCCGCTGCATCAGGCGGCGCACGGCGGGGCGCCAGTAGAGATCGCCGAGCGACTCATCGCCATCGGCGCCTGGCGGACGCTGCAAAATGCTCGAGGTGAACGTCCCGTGGACGTGGCCGAGCGCATGAAGCACAGGCACCTGCTCGCTGTTCTGGAACCTCAATACAAACATCGGGTCCCTCTCGGCGTCTTGCTCAAGATCCAGTCGCACTTCCACGCCGTGATATTCGAGCGGGCGGAGCGCGAGTTCCAGATTCACGGAGTGCGTTTCCCCGAGCTGGAGCCGCTGCTCGAACTCGATCAACCCAGGATGTGGTTCCCGGTGCCCGGCATGTATGGTGGTTTCAGTTATTGGCTCGAATCCTGCGGGGTAGGGGCGAAGCTGATCTCTGAGAGCTGGTGCCGCGTGGCAGGCGGGTCTGGTCAGCGGCACGAGATCACCTCGGCAGGCAGCCGGTTAATGGCCGAGGGATTCGTGTAAACCCGCAAGAGAGGACGAAGTAGGCATGAATCTGAAGCTAAAGGAAATCTTCCGCGGCAAGGTTGTCAACAAGGCCCACACCATCAACACCGGTGTGGACGAATTCCCGCGCTACGTCCTGGAGTATCTGATCGATAACTACTGTTCCGAGGAAACCTTCGACCAGGACATGGAGCGGGTCGTGCGGCGGCTCAAGGAGGCGTTCGTCTACGGCGCCGAGGCCGAGCGCATCCGCTACACCATCCGCGAGCGCCGGGCTCACTCGGTGATTGCCAACCTGGAGGTCCGGCTGGTCGAGACCGAGGACAAGTACTGGGGCGCGATTTCGGCCATCAACGAGCAGTTCGTCAACATCCCGGAATCCATCGTGCGCCAGTACCCCATGCTGCTCTCCGGCGGCATGTGGGGGACCATTGACCTGACCTACGACGAGACCGAGGTCCACAACAAGAAGATCCGTCCCTTCAAGGTCACCGGCTTCACTCCCTTCCAGGTCACGGTCATTAACCTGGACGAGTACATCGAGAAGCGGGGGGAGTTCACGACCGGCGAGTGGATCGATATCCTGATCAACTCCTGCGGCCTCGACCCCGACCGGATGACCCGCCGTGAGAAGCTGCTCTACCTGTGCCGCTGCATCCCGCTGGTCGAGACCAACGTCAACATGGTGGAGCTGGCCCCGCGCGAGACCGGCAAGACCTACCTCTACCGCAACATCTCCTACTACGCGCGCGTGCTGTCTGGCGGGAAAGCCACGCCCGCGCAGCTCTTCATCAACCTCAACACCGGCCAGGTGGGCGAGGTAGGCACGCGTGACGCGGTGATCTTCGATGAGATCGCCAACACCGACTTTACCGACCCCAAGGCGCTGGTCAGCATCATGCAGGGCTACATGCAAGACGCCAAGTTCAGCCGGGGCAAGAAGGAGCTACTGGCGTTCGCCAGCCTGGTGTTCGTCGGCAACCTCGACGTCCAGGGCAAGCTGCCGCACGAGAAGTACTATCACCTCTTCGAGCCGCTGCCCGACTTCCTGCAGGTGATCGCCTTCCTCGACCGCGTCCACGGCTACCTGGCCGGCTGGGAGATCCCGAAGCTCAGCCCGGAGAGCTACAGCCGCGACTACGGCTTCATCACCGACTATTTCTGCGAGATCATGCACGAGCTGCGACGGATCGACCTCCTCGGCGCGCTCCGGCCGCGCTTCGAGCTGACAGACGCCGCCCGAACCGCTCGCGGCCTCTCGGGCCGCGATCAGCGCGCCGTGATGAAGACCGCCTCCGGCCTGCTCAAGCTGCTCTACCCGAACGGGGTCGTGACCGACGACGAGCTGGAGGAGCTGCTGTTGCTGGCCTGCGAGCTCCGCCAGCGCGTGCGCGAGCAGCTCTACCTGATCGCGCCGGGCGAGTACGACCGGGTGAAGCTGGGCGTGCGGCTGCAACCGACCGGCAAGGTGGCCGTGCCGACCCTCCCCGATGCTGACCGCCAGCAGAAGGTCGATCTACCTCCGCAGCCGGCTGTTGGCGAGGTGATCGGCCTGGCCGTCGCGGCCGATCACGGCTGCATCCTGCGCTTCGAGATGCAGGCGACCAAGGGCAGTGGCCGGATCGTCCCACTCGGCTCGATCCAGCGCGTGATGCGCGAGAGCATCGAGGCGGCCGCGCAGTACATCAAGGCCAAGCACGCCGACCTGGGCATCACCGCCGAATGGCGCCAGAGCTTCGACGTGGCGGTCCTGGCGACCTACATGGGGATCCCCAAGGAAGGCCCCTCCGCTGGCGTCGCGATGGTCACCGGCATCGTCTCTGCGTTGAAGGGCATCCCAGTGCGCAACGACCTGGCCATGACCGGCGAGATTACCATCATGGGCAAGGTGCTGCCCGTCGGCGGCGTTCAGCAGAAGGTGCGCGCCGCGTACGAGGCCGGCGTGAAGGAGGTCCTGCTGCCGGCCGATAATCTGAAGGAAGCGCAGGGCCTGCCGGCAGATGTGTTGGCGGCGGTGCGGCTAACGCCGGTGGAGAGCATTGAGGAAGTGCTGAAGAGGGCGTTGCTGCCGGAATGAATTCCAGGATTTGCAGATGCCCGCGATTTGGAGTGATAATCTGGATGCTGATTCTGCGGCGCTGCGGTCCGGGTGTGAGGCATAGGGAGAGGCGCACGCCTCTTCACGAGGTGGGGATTCGGAGATGAAGACTGAACAGCCACAGCCAGATCCTGGCGAAAACACCAAGTGCCTGACGTCTCTGGCCACACTGCAAACGATTCATAAGGAGTTGCTGCAGGCCCACAGGCGAGATGGCGACGCCGACGCGATTCTTGGCCGCGCCGAAGCCCTGATTCGCCGCGGCCAAGCCTTAGGCGCGCTGCTTGACTCCGAAGCTGATCGAGACCGCGCTCAGGCAACCCTGGACTACTGGTCGGCCATTTTGTTCAAGGCTGGACGCACTGCTCCTGACGCCACCCTGGATGACTTCGATCCCACCCTGGCCCCGGAGCTCCCCGAGGAGATCTGCCCGTATGTTGGGTTGGATCCATTCCGAGAAGCGCAACGAGACATCTTCTTCGGCCGCGGGCGGATGATCACAACACTGCTTGACCGCCTGAAGGATGATCGCCTCCTCGTCGTGGTTGGACCGTCAGGCGCTGGCAAGTCATCGCTCGCCTTCGCTGGCCTATTGCCCGCGCTCAAGTTCGGCGCCTTGCCCGACAGCCAAAACTGGCGCTACGCGCCGCGCATGGTGCCCGGCTCCAATCCCCTCGCCAACCTGGTGCGCGCGATATTGTCGACGCAAGCGGAGGAGATCGGTGATCCTGTGGTCTGGGCCCGCAAACATGAGGCCTTGCTGCGCCAGGACCCACAGCACCTGGCCGAACTGGCGAACAGCCTCAGCGTAGCACCGGTTGTAGTAATCGTGGACCAATTCGAAGAGGTTTTCACCCTATGTAGCGACAATACGACGCGTCGCGCCTTCCTGGATAACCTGTCCAGCCTGGTGCGAGCGCCGGGCACTATGCACAGGGTTATCCTGACCATGCGCACAGACTTCGAGCCTTTTGTTATGCGCTATCCCGAGTTTGAAGCGCTCTTCGAGCCGGCAATCGTCCGTATCACACCACTCTCCGCCGCTGAACTGCGCGATGCCATTGAAAGGCCGGCGCAAAGGATCGGGCTCAAGTTTGAGGCAGGACTCGTGGATCAGTTGCTGCACGATACACTCGGTGAGCCCGCCGCCTTGCCGCTCCTGCAGTTCACACTCCTTAAGCTGTGGGATCACCGGGAACGCAATCGGGTCACCTGGCAGGCCTACAACCGGCTGGGAGGGGGGCGGCTGGCGCTGGCCCGCAGCGCGGATGAATTCCTCGATCAGCTCATCCCTGAAGACCAGACGACTGCAAAACGTATCTTCATGCAACTGGTGAGGCCCGGCGAAGGTCTGGAATTCACAAGTAATCGAGTGCGTCTGAGAACTCTATACCAGGCTGGCGAGGCCCGTGACCGGGTACAGCGCGTGATCGACAAGTTGATCGCCAGCAGGCTTGCTCGCATAACCGAAGGTGACATCGCGGCCGACGTGCAAATCGAGGTAGCCCATGAAGCGCTCATCAGGAACTGGCCCCGCTTGGTGGGCTGGTTGGAAGATGAGCGCCACACCCTGCGCCAACGTCAAGCGGTCGCCGATGCTGCCGAACGGTGGAACGCCAGCGGCAATGATCCAGGCGCACTATATACCACCGAAACCTTGCTGGCCGAAGCGCTGCGCATCGTCGAGAGCAGCGGCAATCCTCTGAGTGAACTGGAAACTCAGTTCATCCAGGCCAGCAGGCGCATTCAAGAGCAAGCCCGCCAGGCAGAAGAGATGGCGCGTCAGCGCGAGCTAGAGCAAGCAAATAAGTTGGCGGAGGCAGAAAGGCAAAGAGCTGACGAGCAAGCCAAAGCTGCTGGACGGCTACGACTGACGATAGTTTTAGTCCTCGCCTTGGCCCTAGCAGCACTGATAGCAGCAGCCCGAGCGGTCTCCTCGGCCCAAACAGCAGGAATCGCCCAGGCTACAGCCCAAGCCGGCGCAACACAAGTCGCAGCGAATCTCAAGGTTGTACAGGATTCATTAGGTGCGCAGGTCGGCCTGATTGATCAGGTAGCGACCGTGGCCGCAGAGAAGGCTACCATGGTCGCGCAGATCAAAACACTTGAGGCTGGTTCTTTCATCCATCACGGACGAGTCATAAGCCATGATAATATCCAGACTCAGTACCCACTATTTCAGCAACCGGATTCAGGTTCCGCAAGTTCACTTACTCTGCCCGTCGGTTATGAGCTAGATGTGTTAGCGACAGTCACGGGCACGGGGGACTCCAAATACGGCAGCGGACAGTGGTATGTAGTAAGTGTGTCGGATCCAAACGGGCAAGACAGACAGTATACCGGATTCTTGCCGGTTGAAGTTGTCGTTCAAAAGTAACTGGGGTATTGAGACAGGCAAGGCAAGGGATGTAATGGCAGACGTTGGGGAGGTCGCCGCATGGCCGACACCATAGACTTTAGGGCAATCGACCGCGGCTTGGAAGCACTGACCGGATCGCTGCAGAGCGCTGATGTCCGAACGGCTGTGGCCGTGTTTCGCGCGGACTTCCTGGCCGCGTCGCAACAGGTCGACGTGCTCAGCGACTATGTAGATCTTCACGAACTCCTCGACGACCTGGAGTTCCGGTGCTACAACCCAATCGCCAGCCAGGTTGACCGCTTCCCCGAGGATGAGCAGGCGCTGGAAACCCTGGCAGATCATGCGTTGACGTTCGGTCAGATCGTCGCGAGGCTTCGAGACATCGCGGCCAGGCCCACTGCGTCCGGCGAGCTGGCATGGATCGACGAGTTGGTTAAGGCTGATGCACTTCTGCAGCAGGCCATTGAGGCGCGAGACGCCGCTGCGCTGAAGCGCTGGCGCCGGCTCGTCAAGCGGGAGCTAGACCGGCGCCCTTCGCTGATCAACGCGCGCGTGAATGCGGCAGCACGATCATTGAGGATGGATGCTATCGAGCAGGGTATGGCTACCATCCTCAACGTGCTGCGAAAGAACGCTCAGGCGTCTGTGCAACTAGAGGCCATCGAAGCAGGCCGCGCATCGCTCACTGAGTTGAACCAGCGTCTGCCCTCCCTGGTGCGGGATCTCGACCGCTGGCAAGATGTGGACGTGGAATTGCGCAGGGTGGAAGCGGTTCTGGCGACCGACCCAGACGAGCTGGAACTGTCCTGGCCCGGCATCAAGGCGCAGGTGCTGGCTTTGTTGGCCAACGAGGATGAGACAGCCCTCAGCGCGGAAAGCGCCAGGCTGGACGACGCATTGGCGGCCAAGGACACGGTGAAGGGCCAGCGATATTTCATCCGGTTCCGGCGGCTGGCGGCCCAACAATTCTACAGGGTGGTTGCAGAGCTCAAGGACCTCTGCAACCGGCTCCGAACCCTCGGCGCGCCGCTGGCTGACGTGGCACGGCTCATTGTAACGAGTCCGCCTGCCGCTCCGTCCCCCACACCCCCGCTGATCATGCCTTCTCCGCCGGTCGGAAGTACACGGCCCGAGTTACAGTTGCTCATCACGCTTGCGCCGGAGGGCAAGACCCTCAGCTACACGCTAAACAGCGCAGATGGCGAGTACATTTACTTCTCGCTTGACTCTGTGGCCCTGCAGGCATCACCCCGCGAGCTGCTCCAGAGCACGTACGATCGGCTCAGCACCCTGGCAAAGCTTTCGGCCGCGACGCGCACCCCCGACCAGACCCAGCACGCCATACGCGAGTTGGCGGATATCGGCTTCAGCCTGTATGACCAGCTTTTCCCGGACGCCTTCAAGGAGGCGTATCGCACCCTACGCGTCAAGTACTCGGGCTGCAACCTGTGGCTGATTTCCAACGAATCCTGGATCCCCTGGGAGATGGTGCGGCCGGTCGCCTACGACCAAGGGGGTGTTCTGCTCTATGACGATCCGCCGCTGTGCGAGATGTTCCAGCTATCCCGATGGATAAGAGGTCGCGCTGCGCCTGAAGCGCTCGACGTCGACAACATCGCCCTGATCGCACCGGCCGATAGTCTAGCCGCTACTGCGCCAGAACGCGACTTCTTCACAGATCTGCGGAACAAGCACCCGAAGCTCGGCTTGGTTGGGCCGATGACGACCCTCGCCGAAGTCGAGGCGGGCTTCCGCTCTGGCGACACGCGCATCTTTCATTTCACCTGTGCCGGGGCCTTGGACACCGACGATCCGAACGAATCCAGACTGCGCCTGACGGATGGCATCCTGCGTCCCAGCCGGATCGCCGGCGGCGCAATGGCCGGTCTCCGCAAAGCCAAGCCCTTGGTATTCCTCAGCAGCAGCCACGGCGGCCGGGTGGGGGCAGGGCTAACCGGGCTGGCCGGCTGGGCCTGGCGCTTCATCGAGGCTGGCGCCAGTGCGTTCATCGGCGCGCTGTGGGAGGTCAACGATTCGCTGGCCGCGATGTTCGCCAGGGAGTTTTATATTCGGCTGTTTGGTCTGTCTGGCCACGAGCCGATGGCACTCGGCCAGGCATTCCACGAAGCGCGTATGGCGATCAAGGCCGCTGATCCAGCCAATCCAACCTGGCTCTCCTATGTGCTATACGGGAATCCCAACACACGGATCACACTGACCGATGCGGAGACAGGGGGTCACTCAGAGTCACTAACATTCGCCCACGGCTACGCGTTACTAATCGGCGTCACCGAAAGCCAAGTCGCTAGCTGGACGCTTCCCGGCGTGGCCAAGGACATTGCAGCACTGCACGCTGTGCTGGCTCACCCGAAACGCTGTGGCTACCCGGCGGAAAACATCCGGGTTATTATTGGTCCTGAAGCCACACGGCAGGGCATTCTGGACGGTGTAGCTTGGCTCGCAGCGCGCCTCCAGGCCGACACCAGCGGCAATACTACCGCTGTAATCTACTACAGCGGCGACAGTTGGTGTGATCGAAGCCGACAACCGCCTGCCTACTACTTGGTACCGTACGATGTGCGAGAGTCTACGTTGGCTACAAGATCGCTGCTTGCTGAAGACTTCGCAGCAGCCGTGCGTAGCCTAATGCCGCGACGGATGCTGGTCGTGCTGGACTGCACCCACGCGGCAGGCATGGGGGCCGTGGTCGGAACCATTGGGAATCTTGCCAGTACGGCTTTTCCTCCAGCGCTGCTGATGGGAGACGAAAAAGAGGACGCGACCAACTCGAAGGACCTGAATAGACTAGCCCGTGGCGCGGGCTGGGCCGTACTCAGTTCGTCTCAGGGCGACCAGCCCTCCTATTTCCGACGCGATGGACGGATGAGCATCTTCACATACCATCTGATCGAAGCCCTCACCGGCCACGCCCAGTCGGCCGAAAGCGCGACTGAAGTGCTAGTCTCTGACCTGATTAGCTACGTTTGGCGCCGAGTACCCGCCAGCGCTCGCGCCGACTGGGGCGCAGATCAGCAGCCGGACTACCAAATCAGCGGCAACTTTCCCGTCGCCCTACTCCTGGGCGGTCAAGACATCAATAAGGATGTTACGCCACCGGATCCGCTAGAATTGCTCCCTTCGGAAAACGTCGACCATCCGGCTGCGCCAAGAACCGATGAGATGGGGGCACAACCCATTGGACCCCTTATCAACCGCAGATCAGTGATTCCCGAAGAGTTCATAGGGCGGGCCACAGAATTCAAGCGGATCACCTCGCTGCTGATGCAGAGACAATCTGTTTCGCTCGTTGGCCCACTTGGATCGGGTAAATCCTCCGTGTTGGCTTACCTCCAGCATACTGCACGCAAATGGTTCGCTGGCGATCCGCGCCGCGTGGTGTACCTGGATTGCCAGAGACTGACATCGCCTCAGGACTTCTATGAGGAACTGTGCCATCTATTGGGCAAGCCAGGGAAGACCGCGCGCGAAGCGCAGACTTTGTTGCAGGATGTATCGGCTGCCCTGCTGATAGATGAATTCGAAGCATTGAACGGCTGGCCGATTGCCCAGGCCCATGAGCTATCCGGCTGGTTGCGGAGCATGCTCCAACAAGGGCCGACCACCGCCGTTATCGCCACACAACGCCCGCTTGCGGAAGTATCCCATCAGCAGAACATGCCGGGTTCCTCACTGGGGAACATCCTCTCCGTCGTTACCCTGGGTCCGTTCAGCGCCGACGAAGCGCACGACCTCCTGACCGCGCGCCTTACAGGTACTCAAATCACCATCAGCGAGGCCGAAATCACCAAACTCTACCAGGAGAGCCAAGGGTTGCCCCGCGAGTTGATGAGACTGGCAGCCGAACTCTATTCCCAGAAGATCGGAGCTGGGCAAAGACCACCTGAGTCAAGGCCAGCCGTCTGGCTCTACATGGCGACAGGCGACGACCCCGCGCAGCTCGATCTGTTGGCGCGCAAGGACCAAGTGACCTGGGGAGCAAACCCGAACACACGCACAGGCGATATCATTCTGATGTACCGCACCGCGCCCTCCTCGGACATCGCATACCTTTTCAGAGCGAAATCCGAAGCGAGGCCAACGGAACGGACAGGCGCATGGAACTGGGACTTCGGTGTTGAGCTTGAGGACAAAGTAACCCTGCACAATCCCGTATCTCTCAAGACCATGCGATCCCAGCCCACCCTGCGAAGTTGGAATCTGCTCCGCGCAAACATGCAGGGCGCCATGCGACGCCGGGAGGGAATTCAAGAAGAAGGACCGTGGGCGTCATTGCGTGGCCTGCTGGTCGCGTGGAATCCAGATGCGGCGGCGCCCCTGACCGAATGGGAAAAGTCATCCCGAGATGCGCTGCTGGCCGATGTTTTGGAACAGATCAAGCAGATGCCGGACGGCACTCAGCGCGCCAAGCTGCTTTCCGGTCTGGCTACACATCTGTCAACACCGCTTCTTGCTTCAGCGCTGGACATCGCCCAGACCACTCGCGTTGATGACCAGCGCGCATTGGCGCTGGCGGCCTTGGCTCCTTACCTCCCCGAAGACGAACGGGAGTCGGCCCTCACAGAGGCAATTGGCTCGGCCCTCAAGGTCAAATTGCCTGAGAACCGTGCCAGGGTGCTGTCCGATCTCATAGCTTTCATCCCTCGAACTCAAGCAGGTGCGGCCTGGCAGGAGATTCTGCAAGCGGTCGCGGCCATCGAGGACAGTAAGGAGCGAGCCGTAACCCTGGCACACTTGATCCCCGCCTTACCGGTTGAAATGAAGGAGTCTGCCGCCAAGGCGACGCTGGCTGCCGCCGAGGCTTCAGGATCGGTCGCTCAGGTGGCAGAAGCATGGGCCGATCGCGACGAGTTCGATCTTGCCCTGTCCGCCACGGAACGCGTATCCGAGCCGGTCAACCAGGCACGCGCCTATGGCAGGCTTAGCGTTGCGCTGGCAGGAAGCGGCCAAAAAGACAGAGCCCGAGAGATATGGGAGAACGCACGCCGGATAGCTCAGGCCATTCAGGACAAAGCAACGCAGAAACGCGCCTTGGCTGCCCTGGAAAAGGCGTTGGCAACCCTCATGACGACGCCGGAAGAACCGGCAACGCCCGACTTCTCCGCCTACATCGCGCAGGTCACAAGGGACTTCACCGGCCGCGACTGGGTCTTCGCCGAGATCGACGCATGGCTCGCAGTGCCTTCTGCGCCCGCTTTCTTCCTCATCACGGGTGCGCCCGGCGCCGGCAAGACGGCTATCCTGGCGAAGCTGACCCAAACCCGAGACGTGTCGGCTGCCTATTTCTGTATGGCGGGTCGGCCGGAAACACTTGACCCCGCTGTTTTCACGCGCTCCATCGCCTCGCAGTTGGATCGTATCAAGGCATCGACCAAGGCACCGTTTGTCGAAATCCAGCGCCGGTTGGTCGACGCGCTGCTGCGCCTTCCAGTCACGGAGACTTATAAGAGTCGCAGCGTTCTGCTCCAAAGGTTGCCGGCTGCGCCGCTCTTGCGCTCAGCGAGCATCGCTCGCCTGGACCTGAACAACATCGTCAGCGGATTGAGTCAACTTGGCCGTCTTAACGACGAGAGAGGTACACGACCGCTGATCGTTCTTGTGGATAACGCCCTGACCTATATACCCGAAGGCGAACTCGAAAACACGCTGATCCAGATAAGGCGGGAGCTAGAGAGTTGGTACGGACCAGAGACTCAACCGGCTTCCTCCTCCTCATTGCCCGTCCAGGAAGTCTTTAGGCGTGACGTGCTCAGCCCGCTCATGACGCTGTATTCCGGCGGCTACGACCGGCCGCTCGTCATCGCCGTCGATGCACTGGACGATGCGATGGATTGGCAGGGAGACCAGACCATCGCGGACCTGCTGGCCGGGAGTTTGGACTTGCCGCCTCAGGTGCGGTTCGTCCTGACGTCTCGCCCTGACGCGAGAGTCCTAAGCCGACTTGAGCAGATAGGGGCAGCCACGCTCGATCTCGATTCGCACCCATCCCAGAACACGTCCGATGTTCGGGCCTATTTGGAGCAGGCCGTGCAGGCCTCGGGCGTAAAAGATGTCGTGGCACAGGCGAGTGTCCAGGTGAGCGAGGTCGTTGAGCGAGTCACCGCCGCGAGCCAAGGTAGCTTCCAGGTCGCGCGCCAGACACTGGCCGACGTTGCGGCAGGCAAGCTCAGCATCTCAGAATTGATGGGCAGGACAGCCCGTCCCTGGTCGGAAAGGCTATCGCCTGCAGCAAAAGCTGCCCTCGCATGGGCTGAAGCCTGGAGCGAGACCACCGACGCAGACGAAGTCTACACTGAATACGTGCTGGCAGGTTTGTACGGACAGCCAGACGGGCCAGTGCGCCGTTTGCTTACGCTCTTCGAGGAAGAAGCAACGGTTCGCACGGCTCTGGGCTCACTGGCGAACATGATGACCAGGACGAGCCTGCGTCTTGACGAAGTGCAGGTTGCGCCCACTCAGGCGCTTGCCGGATTCCCTCTATCGAGGAATCTGAACCTGGCGCTGGATCAGGCAGCACGGATCGCTGACCAGGCAGGCGAAACGGAGATCAGCCCTCTGCGACTACTCGCCGGCCTCCAGGCTGCCACGCATAGTATGGCCGCGCGTTGGGTAGCGGGAAGGCTCAGAATTGATCCCGAGGTCCTAGCGCGCTTGCTGGCCGAGGCTCCGGGCAACGAGTTGCCGGTTGAGGCGATTCGCACGGCAAGCCGTAGACAGAAGGTGAGTTCCCGTCATGAGGCGTTGACCCGCATCGAACTTCTCCATACGGACCTATTGGCGCTATCGGTCGATGCAATCGTTCATGCGACTTCTCCCGCCCTGGATTTCAGCGGAGCGATCGGCGGGAAAATCGCGCAGAAGCTCGGTGAAGGCTTCCTCAATCGCGTCCAGGGAATGCCAAAGCCGGAACTGGGCGGAGCACTGATCACCGATGCCGATTCATTGCCAGCACATCACATCATTCACACACCGATTCGCCAAGTCAATCATCCGTCCACACCCGAGACGGTCGCTCAAGGCGTTGTGGCTGCTCTGTCGGCAGCAGCAAGTATGGAGGACATACAGACCGTAGCTTTCTCAGCGATGGGTGCGACCTCCGGCCTCAATCATGCACAGGTTGCGCCACTCGTCCTGGAGGCTGCCGTCGGTTACCTGGAGCAGAATGCCCGTCCGACCAGGGTCCTGTTTGTGCTGGAGACTTCGGACACCTACGATGTCTACCTGGCTGCTCTTGAGGCTATGCAGCCTGGAGAAGCACCTACCGTCCCGATCACGACATGGTATCTCAGTGGCGCCGGTGTATCGCGCCTCAACGCAAAGGTAGGGCAACCGCTGGAACTGGCAGTCCAGCTCACGCCGCAACCGCGAGACCAAAGCATACCGTTTCAGATCCCGATCACAACGCGACATGTGACCTTCTACGTGGAGGCACCGGGCTTCCACCTGGACACCGAAGATCGCCAGACCGTCTCACTCGTGCAAGATCCGCCTACAGAGCGCACCCTCACCGTAGCGCTCAGGCCTTTGATCGATGGCGATCAGAAGGTGACAATTGCGGCGTATTCGGGCGTTCGGCTGGAGGGCTTGCGGCCTGCTGAGCTGGTCATCCCCATCTCGGTGGCACGTGCGGATGTGCTGCCGCCCATTCCCGAGCTGATCGAGCCCCGGGCTATCCCCGAACCCCAACCCGACATCGTGCTGTATGTTGCACTTGAGGGATCGCCTTCCAAGCGGCATTTACAGATTTATGTCACCTGTCTGGCGCTTGGGAAAGAGCGGCAACGACTTGACCCGCTGCCGTTGACGGGAAAAAACGCGGAGGAGGTGCGTCTGGCCGCGATTCGCGCCGCAGCCGGCGCAGGAGCTGCTTCGCTGCCGGATGCTACGGCGGCGCTGCACGCCTTTGGCGCAACCCTGTTCGACCTGCTGCTGCCGCGCGGTCATGTGCTGCGCGAGCTGTACTTCAAGGGGCTGCGACGGCTCTTGGGAGCGAGCTTGCTGATAGTTTCCGATGAGGATGTCGTGCTCCCCTGGGAGATGGTATGCGCGTACTACTTCGAGGAAAACCGGCCGGGAATGCAGTTTGATGACTTCTGGGGGCGCCAGTTCGTGGTGACGCACTGGGTGGGCCGCAAGGGCCGTTCGCTCGCCAGCGAGGCACCGCTGGGGCAGATCGACCTGACGCACTATCAGCAGTACGAGGAGGCGATTCCCCGCCGCTGGCAGGCGGTGATGGGGGGAGACCAGGTGGTCAGCCTCGAAACCGGAGCCGGTCACCTCGCACTGATGCAGCCCGGCTCGCCGTACTACGGACTGCACATCCTGCAATTCACGGATCAGCGCGGGCACAGCCGCATCACGCGCGCCAGGGAAACAGAGGCCGCGGCCCGTCAGGATGGAGAGGCCAGGGAACTCCTGTATGGCCGGCGGCTCGACTTCACCTTGCGCCGACCGGTGGTCGGTCTCAGCTTTGTCCATGGGAACACGCCTGGCGCAGAGGCAAGCCTTGGCAGTCGCGACACGCGTTTGGAGCGCGGCTGGATGCTCCCCATGATGCATGCCGGCGCCACCGCCATCGTCGGCCCGCGCTGGTCCACCTCGAGTGAGGCCGATCAAACTTTCTATGGTGCATTCTATGCAGCCCTCCGGACGGGAATGACCGTCGGCTGGGCCACGTGGATCGCGCGCCTGCAAACCCGACTGGCCTTCCCGAGCCGCCCGGACTGGCTGGCCTACACCTGCTTCGGACACCCCAACTGCGCACCTTACCTGGTGCGGCCCAGCGAAGGGTTCGTGTCGTTCGAGGAACTTGACCATGCCGCCGATACCCCCTTGCTCGCGGGCAGGATGTATAGCTTCCTGGCCAGCTATCGGACCGAGGCGCCCGAATGGTTCGGCGGTCGGCTTTGGGCGCCACAGGAACTCGCACAGGGCGAGGCGGTCTCTGCAATCGTGGTGCCGCTCACCGGCCAGGTGTCAGGACCGGACCTGGCAAAGCTGCTGCCTCTACAACAAACGATGCCGGGGGGCGACTTCGAACGCGTATTCAAGTTGACCATGCCCAACGAGACGACGACCGAACCTGTGCTGATACGCTTTCAACGCGGCGGACAGGAGCTCGGCACTGTGATATTGAACCTGGATATTGTGAAGGGGGCGTGAACGATGAGTGGAAATCGTGGCGGGACCTACGCCTACAGCAGGCCGGACCAGTTCGGCGCACGCAAGCCGCTGGAGGTCGTCTGGGCGCCAAATATGGTGATGATCGAGACTGAGATCACGCCCGCCCTAAATCCCGGCTTCACCCGCGAAGCCGCGCTTGCAGCCGGTCGTGAGTTCGCCAGCATACTGCATCGGCTCAGTGAAAAGGTCGCCCAGCAACAGCCCGATATGCCACCGAACCTAGATGCACCGGAAGACATCCGCAAGCAACAACTTCGCGCGCACGATGAATCACTCTATCTGGATGCAGGAGACCGCTTAGGAACCCTATTGGAGCTGCGTGAGGTGGGCGCCGGTCTGCGTTCCGAGCTAAGGGAGGATGAGTTCTTTATCAAACAGCTCCATTACAATGGATTCCCGGAGGCTACTGCCCAAGAAGATCCTCAAAATCCCTTCCCTACACTCCTCTTCAGGGAGCTCGGCGAAGCGCCCATTCTTTGGGAGATGCTGTATGAGGGCGGGCAAGGAGGAGATCCCGAATGGGAGCGGTTCTGGGGCTTACGATTGCCAATCACGCATTGGAGAACACTCCCTCGAAATGACGACCTTCGGCTCCAGGGCGGTATGTTCTCAGCAATTAACGAGGATCTGGACTTTGCCGGCCAAGAGATCCTCGAGGTGGGCCAGCTTGCAGGCGCAGGTCTACACAAGTTCACCCTGGCTGATATGCTGCGCAGCCGCGTACGAGAAGAGATCATCCAAAACAAGCATCTGACCGCGGATGAGGCTGATGCCTGGTTCAAGGAGGACGAACGCGGTTGGCTGCGTCGATTCCTCACAGACCTGACGCCTGACGTGAAGCTCTGTGATTCGCGATCCAAAATCTGGAAAAAAGACGCGTTGATCGCGACATTCACGCGGCCACCCATGCGTTACGACCTGATCCATTTCGCCTGTCATTGTCAGGCTAGCGAGAAAACCGAGTTCCTATCTCAATTGGAGATGAAGGTTGCCGGAGAATCTATCGCGTTGGATGTATCGTTGATGGCATCAGACCTTCGACGCAAGTTAGCAACGCCCGAGGACCCCGGACCCTTGGTGTTTCTTAATGCGTGTGGGACTGCCAAACAGAGCGCAACCTATGAGCCGCCCGGATTTCCCCAGAAATGGATCGAGGGCCAGCTCGCACTGGCCGTCATCGCGACGCTGTGTCCCGTACCCAACTACTTCGCCCACGCGTTCGCTCGCAAGTTCTATGAAATCCTGTTTAAGGGTGTTGTCGAGGTCAACAAAGAAGACCGAGCGCCGGAGATCGCGCGCCAGCGCTTCATCGCCGATGCGCTGCTAGCAACGCGCCAGTTCTTCATGAAGCCCCCGTACAACAATCCGCTGGGTTTAGCCTACGTTCTATACGGATTTAAAGGCGTCCAGGTGCGTATGGACTTTGCCGCAGGAGGTTCGCCATGACGCTTGAGGCAGATATCGCCGTCAGGATTCAGGAGCTACGCCCCATCCATGAAGAAGTACGCAAGTTGCATGAGGAATGGCTCAGCCTGAAGACTCTCGATGAGGCTCAAGCTGATATTGCGTATGCCACCCTCGAAGAGGACCAGATGTTGGAGCAACTCAGAGGGCGCAAGGCAGAGCTCGAAAGCGAGAAAAATCGCCTGTCACTGATAAGAGACGTGATCATGCCAGGGGGGCCCGCTCTCCTTGACCGCGTCATCCCTCCATACACTCCGCCACGGTGGCGGCCGCACGGTTTCATCCCCACCCCGCGGCAGGAGCCAAGCCGCGAAGCCGAGCTGACCCTTCGCCGCGCGGTACAGAAAATGGTCAACCGTTGGGCATACACTTGGCGATTGAAACCCGGCACGGCCAGCCAGATCAACTCGATTGCCAACGATCCGGCCCGCCCCCTGGGCGAGGCGTTGGCACTGCTCGACTGGGAAATCTTCGAGGACCGGACACGTACGCGCGAAACCGAGACCGAGCACATGGCGCGGCTCGTCGCATGGGGGCAGACTCTGGTCGAATACCGTGATTATCTGGCGATACAGAACGAAAGCAAGAAGATCCAATATGGAGCAGTGCTCGCCGACTGGGAGCTTTGGAAGCGGCGCCAGACCGAGACGGGCGCTCAAGAGTGGGAGACTGAGATGGCCGAAAGACGCCGGGCGAAACGGGCCGAGATAGAGCGTCTGCGATCCGATATCGGGGGGCTGGAGCGAGAGGTCGCCATCCTGCGCGCCCGGTCTCATCTGGGCGGGGTGAAACCATGACCGGCGGAAAGATCACCAGGTACGTCGAGACTGGGCGTGTTACTGCGCACGCCGAAACCGGTGCGTTGCGGCCAAAGCCGATCCACAAACACTGGGACAATCTCGTCTCACAACGAGTTGTGAGCGGAATCGCCATCACGCCCGGAGCTCGCCAGCTATGGGTGGCAACGCGGGGCGGGGTGTTGTTCTGGAATCGGGAAAAGAGCCTGCGCTATATCCGCTACGGCAGCGAACACGGGCTGCTGGGCAACGACGCAGCATGCATCTGTGTGGATCACGCGGAGCGTCCCTGGACCGGCCATGCCGATGGTGGACTCTCATATTTCGAGGGCGGTCAATGGCACGTTTACGAGCATATTCAGGATCAGGCTATCCGCGTTATTTGTCCCATGCAGGGAACCGACGGCATCTGGGCGGCAGGATCAGAGGCTGTGTATGGCATCGCCGATCCGCGTCGAAATGCAGATCCCGCTGTCCTCGCTCATGATGCCGCGGCAGCGGCGCGGGCTTTGCTGGATGAACCGGATGGCTTGCTGCTCGGGAATGCCTGGGGCCTGTTCCGTGTGAAACGCGGACACGCGCCATCTCCTGTCCTGCCGGACAAGATCACGAACTGCGTCTCACTCACGCGGGATGGGCAGGGTGGTGTCTGGGTGAGCACTTCTGAGTTGGTCTATCGTTTGGAAGGCGAGGAGTTGGTTGGGCCCTTCGGTCCCGCGCAGTCAGCCATGCCTGTTCGAATCGTGGCCCTGGCTGCGGGACGAAAACGATGCTGGGTCTTGACGACTGAAGGGATTGCTCACATTACAGACAATCAGTGGTTCTCCGTCCCGTGGCCCGCTTCGCTTCCGCGGGTTCCGATGCTAAGCACAATCGCCGCCAGCCACGATGATTCCTACCTGTGGTTTGGCTGGAACCACTTGGTGGGAGGGGTTTCGGTGGCTGGTCAGGACACGCCGATTTGGGACATCCCCCTGCTGAGCGAAAGCCGTGAGGACACCATCAGCAATCTCGGCCGTGCGGTGACGCACCAGGCAGATGGGGAGCACATCTGGATCGGGACTGCCGACGGGTTGTTAAGCTTGGGAGTGAATCCCGATGATTGGACGCACATGGCCGACATCGGCGACGTCCGCGCCGTGGCGGCGACCGGTTCTTCAGCGTCCTCATCGGGCGATCTCTGGCTCCTCACATGGCCGGACGGCGCCCTACGCCTGATTGGCTGCAAGACTCTTGATCGATCGTGGCCCCAGGCTCCTGGCATTCCCTGCTTGTTAGCGTTGGGCAATGACGCTCAACCGCACGTGGTTTCAGATGGCATTCTCTGGCGGCTTACGGCCCAGCGGCCGGAACGACTCTCAAGCAATGCGCCCGCGATGGTAACCGGTCTGGCGCAGACGCCGGATGGCGCGTGGTGGTTGGGCACCACACAGGGTGTCTACAGGTTGGACACCGGCAATTGGAGCTTGGCAGGCGAGCTACCAGGGCCACAAGCTGCCGAGGTCTTTGCGCTTGCGGTTTGTCGTGGTTCTTTGTGGGCCGGCACTGAGAGCGGCCTTTGGCAACGTCTGGCAACAGGATGGGAATTGCATGGCGAGAACGGAGAGCGCGTGCATGCGATAGCAGAGTCCGGCGATAAGCGCAGCCTATGGCTGGCTCTGGCTGATGGCATAGCGCGCTACGATCCGGCGCAGCATCAGTTGGGACAACTCCACACACCGGCAAACTCCGGTCTGGCCAGTCGCCGCGTTGCGGCGCTCATTGAAGGTCTGAACTGTCTCTGGGTTGTCACGCTGGCCGGTGTTAGCCGGCTGACGCTGACGGAGTGAAGTGGGAGGCATTGTATGGAAACCGAATACAAGAGCCAGGAAGCAACGGAGCCTAACCCTGAAGGAAAGATCATCATCGGTATTGACCTCGGCACAACCAAATCAGGGGTTTCGGTTTGGGACGATAAGCGAGGACGCGTCGTCATGCTGCCCGACCCAGACAAGCCAGAGGTGACACAGTCTATGGTGGGGCGTGATCGCTTGAATCACACGTGGGTAGTCGGTCAGGCAGCGAAAGCCCTTGCGACTATCGATCCCACTGCCGTCGCCTATTCCATCAAGCGCTATATCGGCCGGTGGTATGCCTCCGATCGCGCGGTCCTCTATGGCCGTCAGGACCTTACCTACAATCTGGTGCCCGGCGATGGCACTGATCCACTGCGCGACGTGAACGTAGACTTCGGAGCGGAGGGCGGCGAGGCCGTCAAGCTATCTGCACCGGAGATCTCGGCCAAGATACTCACCAAGCTCAAGGAAGATGCTGCGCGTGGCCTAGGCCTGCCGCTCGAAGAGGTCAAATATGCCGTCATCACTGTGCCGGCATACTTCAATTTTCTGCAGCGACGAGCCACGATCCTTGCGGGCCAACTGGCGGGACTGACGGTGGTGGACATCCTCAACGAACCGACGGCCGCAGCATTGGCCTATAGCGATTATGCTCCCGATCTCTTAAGGACTGAGGAAAAACGTATCTTGGTGTACGACCTAGGGGGCGGCACGTTTGACGTGTCACTTCTTGAGGCTAAGCGGGATAGCGTCGGATACCAGTTCTATGCACGTGTCGTAGATGGAGACACCCGTCTCGGCGGCGATGATATCGATGCCAGCGTCGCCCGCCGGCTGGCGAGCGAGATCGAGAGCCGCTATCACTGCCGAATACTGCCGGACGATCTGGTCACACGGGCGCGCCTGCGCCAGGAGGCTGAACGCGCCAAGGTCGCGCTCTCCACGCAAGAGAGCGTGGGAATCGATCTGCCAGCGTTGGATCTGGGCGGTCGCGATCCATTCGACGTCAGGATGGAATTGACCAGGACGCAACTCGAGGTCTGTGCCAGTGACGTTCTGGAAAGAACGAACGCCATCATCCAACGAGCGATCGTGGAAGTGGCCGGTCTTACATGGGATGATATTGATGAGATCATCCTCGTTGGCGGGCAGACCCTCATGCCGGCCGTACAGCACAACGTGGAAGCTCTGACCGGCAAGAAACCCCTTGTCCTGGAACGGCCTCAATTGGCGGTTGCCTTGGGCGCAGGCGAGTACGGCCGCATTTTGAGCCGTGGGCTGGAAAAATTCGAGGAAAACGCGCTCATCAATGTGATCGCGTTACCGCTGGGCATCCGCCTGGATGACAACACCTTCCAGAAATTGATCCCGGCCAACGCGACGGTCCCCTGTCTGAGCGAACCATTGCCGATAACGACAACTGAAGACTATCAGACCAAGATCGTCATTGAGGTGTTACAGGGGCCACGCAATGCGCTGACTGCAGATCAATGCGTGTCGCTGGGTAAGTTGGAGATGGAAGTTCCACCGGAGTTGAAACGAATCCCCAAGCTGAATGTAGTGTTCGATGTAAAAGCGGATGGGACGATGAAGTTGATCGTTACCGACACGCGGCGCAATCGGTCAGAGACGTTGGATATCATCGAGACTCACGTGATCACGCTGCGCGACCAGCCGCGCGAAAGGAAATAAGCCATGCCAGACGGGACAGCATCTCTCAAAGTAGTGACTGGTGATATCAAGCCTTCGGCGCTGCGAGATGGATCAAGCGATGCGATCATCAAGAAGGTCCAGGAGAAGTCGCTCGCCATCGACGCTCTGAGCCAGAGCTTCGCACGATTCTTGCAGAGTCTCCGGCAGATCGTGAGCGTTGAGCAGCCCCGCGTGGGCGACTTCGTTCTGGATGAAGTCACCTTCAGTGCTGAGATAGGGGCTGATGGAGAGTTCAAGCTTCTCGGAGCCGGCGTGGGCGTCTCAGCCAACAGCGGCATCAGTTTCACGCTGCGCCGGGAGCAAACAAGGACCTGATGGGACTGCCGTGCAGCCACGCGAGGAGGAACTCATGCCCGAGGCACAGATCTTCCCAAGAAAAGCCTGGACCCTCCTGGTCTATATGGCAGGTGACAATGACCTGGAGAGGTTCGGGAACCTGGATATTGCCGAAATGGATGGGCTGCCTTCAGATCAACACCTAAACGTGGTCGTCCAGTTCGACAGCAGAGCGACAGCCACCTATCGATACCGATTCTACCCAGGAGGCCACGCGCAGGTCGGTGAACCACTTGGCGAGGTAAACACCGGTGATCCGAATACGCTCACGGAATTCGTGACTTGGGGAAAAGCCCATTTCCCCGCCGATCGCACCGCGCTAGTGATCTGGAATCATGGTACAGGCCCCTTAAGCCTGCCCCCCGATTTCGACTACTCAAGGATACGATCCGGAGACTCGCAGGCGTTGAAGAGGGAGTTGCAGCGCACGATGTTCACGACGACTCTCGCCAGGCTGGCCGAGATCCGCCCCCGGCTGCGCGCAGTGGCCCTCGATGCGACAAATCGCGATTACCTGGAGACCCAAGAGCTGGCCAAGGCATTGGAGGCTGTTCCAGGTGCGGGCGCACGCGTCGATGTCATCGGCTTTGATGCCTGCCTCATGAGCACCGTGGAAGTCGCATACCAGTTGCGGCAGCTTGCGCGTGTGATGGTGGGTTCGCAGGAGCTTGAGCCAGGCGTCGGGTGGCCGTACAAAGACATCGTGACTGCACTAGCAAGCGATCCCAACATGTCGGCGGAACAGCTTGGGAAGACGATCGTGACATGCTATGCGCGTTCGACCGGGATGAAGCTACGCGACACCATGTCTCCTTACACACAAGCCGCCCTGAATTTGTCCTTGGCTGACCGCACATTCGAGTTGGTGGGCGACCTAACACAGGCTCTCAATACTCCCGCTGTCCTCGACAATGGCACCGTTCGACAGGCAATGCGCAATGCGCGTCATGACGCCAAGCGTTTCAACCGCAATCAACCAGAACATGCACGGGAACTCGCAGATCTGACTGACTGGTGTGATATCGTAGAAAGAGAGACAAAAGGCCGGGCGGGCAGCCCATTTCGAGAACAACTGCAGGCCCTGCGCAGCCACCTTGAGCTCGGCGCTGGCTTGGTAGCCGCCAGTCTTGCCCATTGCGGAGATGACGCAGATCGAATCCATGGTGTCTCAATCTACTGGCCGGTTGAGAGCTACCTCCCGGTCTACGACACGCTCGATTTTGCCCGAACTGGCTGGGGGCAATTGACCAACGCCGTACTGGCCTTCTAGCAATGTGAACCTTCGCCTAACGAGAAGCTCAAGGGACTGAACCCCTTGAGCTTTTGAATGGAATCACTCGCTACCCGTTCAAGAGAATTGATGCTCGATGGGCACGCTCCACGCCCTGCCGGGCAACAGAGCGAATCCCCTTGGGGGCACTATGTTATGTCAAGTCCAGTATCATGCGATACTGGACTTTTGTTTTCCACATAATGCGCCATGCCCAGGGTCTGGGCACTGAGGGTCGGAGGAGCAGACCCTGAGCTTGACAATTGGGCCATGACCGTCTATTATACAGTTAGAATGCAAATCAGACGATCCTTGCCAGGAGGTGCAGCATGTATGTCCCACGGACGCTCGAAACCTTTGTTATCCGGGCAGCCCAGCAGTTCCCGGTCGTCTTGCTGACCGGGGCACGGCAGGTCGGCAAGACCACCCTCCTGCGACATCTGGGCCAGGCAGGGCGCGCCTATGTGACCCTGGATGATCCACTGGTGCTGACCCTCGCCAAGACGGACCCGGCGCTGTTCATGCAGCGTTTCCCGCCGCCCGTGCTCATTGATGAAATCCAGTACGCAACCGAGCTGCTGCCGTACATCAAGATGGCCGTCGATCGCGCCGGAGAGCCGGGACTGTTCTGGCTCACTGGCTCACAGCAGTTTCATCTGATGAAAGGTGTGTCCGAATCGCTGGCCGGCCGCGTGGCCGTCCTGCACCTGCTGGGACTCTCCAGGTGCGAGCTCTCCGGCCAGGGCCTGGACGTCGCGCCCTTCGTGCCGACGCCGGAGAAGATCGCACAGCGGAGCGCACAGGCGCAGAGGCTGACGTTGAAGGAGCTCTATCGGCTGATCTGGCGCGGCGCGCTGCCGGCGATCGCACTCAACGAAGCGGTGGATCGCGATCTCTTCTACAGCTCCTACGTGCAAACCTACCTGCAGCGTGACGTGCGCGACCTGGCGCGGGTTGGCGACGAGCTGGCTTTCCTGCGTTTTCTACGGGCCGCGGCCGCGCGCACCGGCCAGCTCTTGAACCTGGCTGGGCTGGCGGGCGACGCCGACGTGGCACCGAATACGGCGAAAAACTGGCTCTCGATCCTGGAAGCGGCCGGCACCGTTTACCTGCTGGAGCCGTATCACACCAACGTGACCCAACGCCTGGTCAAGGCGCCCAAGCTCTACTTCCTGGACACCGGCCTGGCGGCCTACCTGACAGAATGGGCCAGCCCGGAAACGCTGGAGGCCGGCGCGATGTCCGGCGTAATCCTGGAGACCTGGATCGTGGCCGAGCTGCTCAAGGGGTACTGGCATACCGGGCGGCGACCGCCGTTCTACTACTACCGGGACAAGGACCTGCGGGAGATCGATCTGCTGGTGATACAGGATGGCATCGCCTATCCGCTGGAGATCAAGAAGACGGCGTCGCCCGGCCGGGAAGATGTCCGGCATTTCGGGGCGCTGGAACGGCTCGGGCTGTCGGTCGGCCCCGGCGGCCTGATCTGCCTGGCGGAGCAGGCGCTGCCGCTCACCACGACAGCCCAGTCCATTCCCGCATGGGCCATCTGAACCGTTGGACCAATGGAGATAAGGTTCCAGCTACGAGACTGCAGGGAACTGCTTCTCTATTGGCGCACTCCACGCCTTGCCGGGCAACAGGCCATGACCAACCCCACCCCACCCGCCATCCCCTACCTCATACAACCGAAGCATCGAGCGAAGTTGTCGTGGCCTTCGGGCCCCCGTACTGCATCGTAATCACTCGAGCACCCTGAGCGGAGGCGCCGGGCCGCTGCCCGGCGTCCGCAGTCGAAGGGGCGGCCATTTTGAGAGGAGCACGGCGCACGATTTCCACAGCGCACCACTATCTGCAACCTGCACAATGACTTTGCCCCGGTCCACCAACCAACCCCCTGAGATCCACTCATAAATCGGGCGGGGTCCAACCCTGCAGCAGGGCGGCGATG
>CAYYTK010000030.1:0-66981 GCA_964474695.1 uncultured Anaerolineales bacterium | reverse complement strand
AATCCTACGACGATGTCTACCGCGACATCCCAGCCGATCAACGCCCGGCGAAGCCGTAATTAGAGGGTAAGCGCCAGGAATTGCCTGAGGGCTTCGGCCCCCCGCAATGACCGGGTCGGAAGGCTCACGAATGCGATGGGCCCCTCATACAGAGGCCCATCGCACCTGCTTTCGAGAAACCTCTCTCCTTACGCTTGGAAGGAGAAGCATCTTATGAGCGATGACATCATCCTCGACTTCCGAAATGTTACGAAGCAGTTCCCGGGCGTCACGGCTTTGAGCGACGTATCGCTTCAGATCCGGCGCGGCGAGATCCACTGCCTTTGCGGCGAGAACGGAGCCGGCAAGTCGACCCTGATCAAGATCCTGTCCGGCGTCTATCCCTACGGCACGTACGAGGGCACGATCTTGTATGATGGCAAGGAGCTCAAGCTGGGTGCTCAAGCCATCAACCAGGCCATCGAAGAGGGCATCGCCGTCGTATATCAGGAGCTCACCCTGATCCCCGATATGACAGTCGGCGAAAATATCTACCTGGGCAAAGAGCCGGTCGAGCACGGCTCGATCAACTGGGACAAGCTCTACGCCAACACGCAGCAGATCCTGACCAAGTATCACCTGGATATTCAGCCGCAGGCCATGGTCAAGCACCTGGGAGTCGGCAAGATGCAAATGACCGAGATCGCCAAAGCGCTCTCCGAAAACGCGCGCGTGCTGATCCTCGATGAGCCAACCAGCGCGCTTACCGAAGCCGAAATCAACAAGCTCATGGAAATCCTGCGGACGCTCAAAGAACATGGGGTCACGTGCATCTACATCAGCCACAAAATCGAAGAGTTCTTCCGCATCGGTGATTCGATCACGGTCCTGCGGGACGGCAAGGTGGTGACGACCCAGCCCGCGCAGGCTCTGAACGTCGAAAAACTGATCGGCTACATGGTCGGGCGTGAGATGCATGAACGCTTCCCGCAGGGGAACCGCAAACCCGGCGAGATAATCCTTGAGGTGGAGGACCTGCACGCACAGGACCCTGACCAGGCCGACCGCGAAGTGCTGAAGGGCGTCTCCTTTGACCTTCGCAAGGGTGAGATCCTGGGCATCGCAGGCCTGATGGGTTCGGGACGCACCGAGCTGGTGATGACGCTCTTCGGCGAGTATGGCAAAATCACGCGCGGCAAGGTGAAGATGGGAGAGCATGAGCTGAAAATCGCCAGCTCGCGCCAGGCCATGCAGCAAGGCATCAGTTTGGTCCCCGAGGATCGGAAACGGCACGGTCTAGTTCTCATTCAGTCGGTGTTGAAGAACATCTCGCTGGCGAACCTGGATCAATTTGCCTCCTGGTTCAGGATCGATGATGACGCCGAGTTGAGCGCGAGCGCACAATTCGCCAAGAGCCTGGCAATCAAAGCGCCCAGCCTGCATGTCCCCTGCGATTCGCTCTCCGGCGGCAATCAACAGAAGGTCGTCATCTCCAAATGGCTGATGTCTAAGCCCAAGGTGCTCATCATGGATGACCCGACGCGAGGCATCGACGTGGGCGCCAAGTACGAAATCTACAAACTCATGAACGACCTGACCGAGCAAGGCATTTCGATCATCATGATCTCGAGCGAGCTCGAAGAGGTGCTCGGCATGAGTGATCGGGTCATGGTCATGCACGAGGGCAAATCCACCCGTACGCTCGACATCGCCGATGCGACGCAAGAAAAGATCATGGCGTTAGCCACCGGTATCGCCTGAGTTCTATCCTAATCCGAGAGGTGGTCTCTATGAGCGCAATCTCACCGACACCCAATGCAGCTCCCAGTATCGCCAAGCGGTTCCGCGCCAATCTCCAGACGTACGCCCTCATTTTCGCCACGATCCTCATCTGGGGTTTCTTCTTTGCCGTGACGGACGGGGCGTATCTATCGGCGCAGAATTTCTCCAACCTGTTTCGCCAAATGACGGTCACGGCGCTGCTGTCCTGCGGCATGGTCCTGGTCATCGTGACCGGCGGCATCGACCTGTCGGTGGGCAACTTCGCCGGCTTTGTGTCCGTGGTCGTGGCGAAGCTGCAGGCCGATGTCTGGACAGAGGTCTTGCCAGGCCAGGTGGTCTTGCCCGCGATCCTGTCCGTGGTGGTTGGCCTGGCGGTCGGCATCCTGTTTGGCATGCTCCAGGGTTCCATCATCGCCTACTTGCGGGTGCCTGCCTTCATCGTCACCCTCGGCGGCATGTGGGTATTCAAGGGTCTGCTGCTCATCGTGACCGAAGGAAAGACCATCCCAGCGAACCAACCCGTCTTTTCGCAGATCGCCCAAGGGTATTTGCCTGCTCTGGTCGGATGGATTCTTGCCGCCGTGATCGTGGCTTTTCTCATCTACAATCTGTTCAGCAGCCGCCAGAGGAAGCATCGCTACGGCATTGAGTTGAATCCACTATACATGGATCTGCTCAAGACAGTCCTGTTTGCGGCAGTTGTGATTGGATACGTGGCCTATGTGAACAAGTACCACGGCATTCAAATGCCCGTCCTTCTCCTGGCGATCGTTGCTGTCGCAATCGCGTATATCTCGAACAACACGCGATTCGGACGCCATGCATATGCGATCGGCGGGAATCGCGAGGCCACCAGGCTCTCCGGCGTCAATATCAACAACAACATCTTCAGGATCTTCGTGCTGATGGGGCTGCTGTGCGGGGTGGCCGGCATCGTGCTGGCCTCCTACGTGGGCTACGGCACGATCGCGGCCGGCTATGGCTACGAGCTCGATGCGATTGCCGCCTGCATCCTGGGCGGCACCTCGCCGCTGGGTGGCGTAGGCACCATCTTCGGCGCGATGGTCGGCTCTCTGATCATGGCGAGCCTCACCAATGGCCTTCAGATCATGAATGTCCCCGCCGCCTGGCAGTATGTACTCAAGGGGATCGTCTTGGTCCTGGCGGTGTACGCTGATGTATATCTGAAGAAGAACCGGTAAGGGGCACCCGTCGAAAATTCGTATGACCGGGGGAACCCTTCGGAGCCCATGCCGAAGGCCTTCCCCCACGTCTCGCGCTGCGGCTCTCCCGGATAGGCCGCGCCATCCCCGTCCGCCTCCTGTGAACGCAAGGCGCGAACCGCCCCCCCGACCGAGATCAACCGGTCTGCGTCGGGCGCGTAGCAGCCAAACAGCCAACCGTCGATACTTCTAGTTGCCTGAGCTTGCATCGTTGCGGCATTGTGCTATACTGCTTTGGTCGTTACCCCATCCTCGGTTTTCGCACATCACGGGGGCAACCAAAGGAGGTGCACCTGAAACGACTTCACAATAAGAGTCATTTCCCCACATTGGTTCGATATCCCTATTCTCAAAAGGAAGGAAACAGATGAACTCCAATCTCAAGCGTTTCGTCATGCTCGTCGTCGCCCTGTCGATGATCGGCACCATTCTGGTCGGCTGCGGTGGGGCTGCTACGCCCGCGCCTGCCGCGGGTGGGGGAACCGCCAAGGGCACCGTCGGCGTCGTGCTGCCAACCAAGGATGAGCCGCGCTGGCTGCAGGACCAGGCCGTCTTCGTAAAGGCCGGCTGGACCCCCTTGTTCAGCCAGGGTGACAGCGCCAAGGAAAAGGCCAACGTCGAGGCCTTGATCAGCCAGGGCATCAAAGTCCTGATCATCTGCCCGCAGGACGCCACCGCTGCTGCTGCTGCTGCTTCCGCTGCCAAGGCCGCGGGCGTGAAGGTCATCTCCTATGACCGCCTGATCCGCGAAACCGAGGCGGTCGACTACTATGTTACCTTCGACAGCATGGCCGTGGGCGCCGCCTGGAGCGAGTACTTGATCAAGCAGGCCGGCGACACCAAGGGCAACCCGCTCTACATCTACACCGGCGCCGCCACCGACAACAACGCCTTCATCTTCTTCGAAGGCGCCTGGGAGAAGATCCAGCCCAAGATCGCCGACGGCACCTTCGTCATCAAGAACTCAAGCGAGGCCATCGCCCTCCAGGGCAAGGCCACGCTGACCCGCGATGAAGAGGCCAAGATCATCGGCCAGACCACTACCAACTGGGACTTCAACACCGCGAAGAGCATCGCTGAGGCCAACCTGACCGTGGCCCCCGCGGCCGACAAGGGCACCGTCTTCATCCTCGCCCCCAACGACGGCACCGCGCGCGCCATCGCCGATGCCTTCGCTGCGGACAAGGATGTCACGAAGTACTTCGTCACCGGCCAGGACGCCGAGAAGGCGTCCGTCCAGTACATCATCGACGGCAAGCAGTCGATGACCGTCTTGAAGGACGTCCGCTCCCTGGCGGCCGATGCCGTCGCCGCAGCCAATGCCTTCCTCGCCGGCAAGACCCCGGAGAAGACGACGACCTACAACAACGGTAAGATCGATGTCCCGGCCAAGCCGTCGGCCATCGTCACCGTCACCAAGGAAAACGCCAAGGCCGCCCTGATCGACTCCGGCTATTACCAGGCAGGCGACTTCACGGGCCTGCAGTAACAGACCGCCCTTCCCCCTCTTCCGCGACCTTGCGCCAAGCAAGAGCCCGTGAGAGGGAGAAGCGACCCTTTAGAGGCAGGGTTACTGCGCGCTCGAATCTGCGGCTGGGTTGCTTACGCGACTCAGCCGCAGATGAATAGGGACAGAACGGGTCCCCTCATGCTTCACTTCGTCAGGAGTTAGCGCCATGCCTGAACAACCTCCCATCCTAGAGATGAAGAACATCACCAAGACTTTCCCCGGCGTGAAGGCGCTGAGCAACGTCAGCTTTCAGGTCGCCGCGGGAGAGATTCACTGCCTCGTGGGCGAAAATGGCGCCGGCAAGTCCACCCTTATGAAAGTCCTCAGCGGGGTGTATCCGTATGGTACATACGAAGGGGACATTCTTTTTAATGGGCAGGTGCAGAAATTCTCGGGCATCGCCGACAGCGAGAAGGTCGGCATCGCCATCATCTACCAAGAGCTGGCTCTTGTCCCCGAGATGACGGTCTACGAGAATATTTACCTCGGCAACGAGATCAAGCGAGGCTTCACCGTCGATTGGAATGAGACCATCAAGCGGGCGACCGAAGCGATCAAGAAGGTGAAACTCAAGGTCAACCCCGGGACCAAGGTCAAAGACCTGGGCGTGGGCAAGCAGCAACTGATCGAGATCGCTAAGGCGCTGAGCAAGGATGTGAAATTGCTCATCCTGGATGAGCCGACCGCCGCCCTGAATGAGGATGACAGCGAAAACCTGCTGAACTTGATCCGTGACCTGAAAGAGCACGGCGTCTCCTGCGTGATGATTTCGCACAAGCTGAAAGAGGTCATCGCCATTGCGGACACGGTCACAGTCCTGCGCGACGGTCAAACGATTACCACCCTCGATGCCCATAAGGGCGAAGTGACCGAGCCTGTGTTGATCAAGCACATGGTCGGCCGCGAGATCAACAACATCTACCCGCAACGCCAACGCAGCCCGTTCAGGGCCACGGCCGCCGTCGTTGAGGAAGCCCAGGCGGCCGGCGTGAAGGTGATATCATACGATCGGCTGATCACCGATACCAAAGCGGTGGACTACTATGTGACCTTTGACAGCCCCGCCGCCGGAGCGCAGCAGGCGCAGTACCTGGTCGACCATGCGACCGGCAAAGGCAATCCTCTCTATTTCTATGCCGGCGCCCCAACTGACAGCAACACCTTCTTCCTCTTGCAGGGCGCGTGGGGTGTTCTGCAGCCCAAGATCGCCGACGGCACTTTCATCATCAAGAACTCAAGCCAGGCTGTCAGCCTCCAGGGGAACGCCGTCCTGACGCGCGAACAGCAAAACGCAATCGTCCGCCAGATCGCCACCAACTGGGATCCCCACACGGCGAGGAACATGGCGCAATCCAACCTGGCGCTTACCAGCGCGGCCGACAAAGGGAACGTCTTTGTCCTCGCCCCCAATGATAACACCGCGCGCGCGATTGCCGATGTGTTCGCTGCCGACCCGGACGTTAAGAGCTGCCTGATCACCGGCATGGACGCCGAAGAGGCTTCCGCCCAATCTATCATGGACGGTAAGCAGTCGATGACGGTCTTCAAGGATGTGCGCGCCCTCGCGCAGACCGCAGCCGATGCTGCCGTAGCGCTGCTCAAGGGCCAGGCCCCGGCGGTCAACGGCAGTTACAACAACGGCGTGGCCGACGTCCCGGCGCTGCAGTCGCCGGTCGTCTCGGTTGACAAGGCGAATGTCAAGGCAGCGCTGATCGATTCCGGCTACTACGCCGGTGCGAACGCTGCGGGCGCTGCGCATGCGCCATCCGGCAACCCCGTCGTCGGGGTCGTCCTCCCGACCCAGGATGAACCACGCTGGATCCAGGACCAAAAGCGCTTCCAAGATGCCTTCCGCGCGGCCGGCTACAACGTCGAGATCCTTTTCAGCCAGGGCGACGCGGCCAAGGAGAAGGCAAACGTCAAAGCGCTGTTGAGCAAGGGCATCAAAGTCCTCATCATCTGCCCGCAAGGCGGCGGCGAGGTCGTGCTCGAGGTCAAGAACTGGCACGCCTTCGATCCCGCATTGGGACGCGAGATCCTCCACAACGTGAACTTCAAGGTCCGGAAAGGCGAGATCGTTGGCCTTGCCGGTTTGATGGGATCCGGACGAACCGAGCTGGCGTTGAGCCTGTTCGGAAACCCGAAAGGCTACCGGACCGACGGCGAGATGTGGGTCGGAGGCAAACAGCAGCAGTTCAGCCATCCGCAGGGCGCGATTGCGGCAGGCATGGCCTATGCGACCGAAGACCGCAAGGCGGCCGGTCTGATCCTGATCCAGGACATCAAGCAAAACACGACGCTGGCCAATTTGCAGGAAATCGCCCGGCGCGGCGTTGTGGACAGCAATGCCGAGATCAAGGTCGCGGAGGAATACCGGCGTTCGCTCAACATCAAGACGCCGAGCATCGAGCAGAAGGTGGGCAACCTCAGCGGCGGCAACCAGCAGAAGGTCTGTATTGCCAAGTGGCTGTTTGTCAAGCCCAACCTGCTGATCCTGGACGAGCCCACGCGCGGCATCGATGTGGGCGCCAAGTACGAGATCTACACGATCATGGCCCGGCTGGTGCAAGAGGGCATGAGCATCATCATGATCTCGTCCGAGCTGCCCGAGGTTCTCGGCATGAGCGACCGGGTCTACGTCGTCTCGGCGGGCAGGATCACCGGCGAGCTGCCGATCGAGGAAGCGACGCAAGAGAAGATCATGCAGTTGGCCACAAGCTGATCAGAAGCCTGGATGTGGTCGTCTTCCATTGCGACGCATGAGATGAGCAGCCACTTGCCATCTCGCCCTATGACACTAGCGGAAACCCTGCCTGCAGGGTTCATGACATCAGGAGGCTTACGATGACTTCTCGTCAGGCTGAACAAGTCCAGACCAAGACGTCGTTCTTGCAGAGTCTGGGGAAAATGGTCCGGACCAATGCCCGCGACTACGGCATGTATATCGCCCTGGTCGTGATCGTGTTGTTCTTCACCATTCGGACGAACGGTCTCTTTATCTCGCCCCGCAATATCGCCAATCTGCTGAACCAGATGGGCTATATCGCCGTCCTGGCAACCGGCATGACGCTCGTGATCGTCATCCGGCACATCGACCTGTCGGTCGGTTTCCTGTCAGGCTTCCTCGCTGCGGTGGCGACTCTCGGCATGGTGCAGGCTCACCTGCCCTGGTATCTCGTCATACTCATATCATTGGCCATGGGTGTCGTGGCAGGAACGGTAACGGCCTTGCTGGTCGCGTGGGTGGGCATCCCGGCTTTTGTCGCCACGCTCGGCGGCTGGTTGGTTTACCGGGGGCTGTTGTCCCTGACGCTGGCCGGCCCGGGCACGGTCATCATCGCCGATGAAGCCTTCAATGCACTCGGCAACGGCTACATCCCCGATATCTTTCCCGGCGACAGCGCGTTCTTACCGGGGGTCCACAAGCTGACTCTGCTTCTCGGCCTGGCGGCCATCGTCTTGTTCATTGTGAGCGACATCAACAGCCGCCGCAAGAAGCAAGCCTACGGCTTCGAGGTTCTGTCGCCGAGTTTGCAGATCTTGAAGTTGGTCATCATTGCGGTTGTGCTCGGCGCCATCACCTGGGTGCTCGCTGGCTACAACGGCCTCTCCTGGACGGCCGTCATCATGTTGGTTGTCGTCGCCGTCTACCAGTTCATGACAACGCAGACGGTCCTGGGCAGGCACATCTACGCGATCGGCGGCAACCCCGAAGCCGCGCAGTTGAGCGGCATCAACGTCAAGCGCATCACCCTGTTTGTTTTCGCCTCGATGGGCTTGCTGTCCGCGCTGGCCGGCGTCTTGTTCGCGGCGCGCCTGCGGTCCGCGACGCCCACGGCAGGCAACGGCTTTGAGTTGGACGCCATCGCCTCGGCCTTCATCGGCGGCGCATCGCCGGCCGGCGGCGTCGGCTCGATCATGGGGTCACTCATCGGCGCGTTGGTCTACATGTCCCTGACCAGCGGCATGAACCTCATGAACACCGACGCTTCCCTCCAGTACGTCGTCCGCGGCCTGGTCCTGGTGTTGGCCGTCATCTTCGACGTCACGACGCGGCGACAGAGCCGGTAACAATCAACGCACCCATTGGCACAGAGAGGCGGTCCGTGGGGCCGCCTCTTTGCGCGAATGGTGCGGAGTCCTGATCCAGATGAGGCAACCCATGAAAGCTCTATTCATCGGCGGCACCGGCGTTATCAGCTCAGCCTGCTCCGAGCTGGCGCTGGCACGCGGCATCGAGCTCTATTTACTCAACCGAGGTCAATCGGTGCGACCCCTGCCTGAGGGTGCACACGTGCTGCGCGCAGATGTCCGGGATGCTGCCCAGGCAGAGGCAGCGCTGGCCGGCCATACCTTCGACGCGGTGGTGGACTGGATCGCGTTCACGCCCGAACAGGTGGCCGCGGACATCGCGTTGTTTCGCGGACGCACCAATCAGTACATCTTCATCAGCTCGGCCACGGTCTACGAAAAGCCGCCAAGCCGCCTGCCCATCCGCGAGGACACGCCGCTCAGCAATCCGTTCTGGACCTATGCCGCGAACAAGATCGCCTGCGAGCGGCTGCTGGAGGCTGCTAGGGGGGAAGGCTTCCCCAGCACCATCGTGCGGCCCTCACACACCTATGACCGCACCAAGCTGCCCGTCACCGACGGCTACACCTCGGTCGCGCGCATGCGGCAGGGCAAGCCGGTGGTAGTGCACGGCGATGGGACTTCCACCTGGGTGCTAACCCATCATCGCGATTTTGCCGTCGGGCTGGTCGGGCTGCTGGGTAATCCCCGGGCGGTGGGCGAAGCATTCCACATCACATCCGACGAGATCCTGACCTGGAATCGAATTTACACCCTGGTCGGCCGCGCAGCCGGCGTCGAGCCGAAGCTGGTGCACATCCCTTCCGACGTCATCGCGCGGCGCGATCCCGAATGGGGCGCGAATCTGCTGGGCGATAAATCCCACAGCTTGATCTTCGACAACAGCAAGATCAAGCGCTTCGTGCCCGACTTCGCGCCGGCGATACCCTTCGCCGAGGGGGTCAAGGAGATCATGGCCTGGTACGACGCCGATCCGGCGCGGCAGACCGTGAACATCCGGCTGGATGCGCTGATGGACGAACTGATCGCCCAGTGGGGATAACTAACGCGACCGGCTCCGGCCCACCAACCAACTCACCCATTCGGCCATGCCGGCCCCGGTGCGGCATGAGACCACGAACAGGGGCGCCTCCGGGTTGACCATCTCCAACCCGCGGCGGAAGTAGGCGAGGTCGAAGTCAAAGGTGTCCGCCAGGTCGGCCTTGTTCAGCAGTACGGCGTCGGCCGCAGCGAACATGCCGGGGTACTTGTAAGGCTTGTCGTGGCCTTCGGGCACGCTGGCGACCACCACGGCCACATCCGCGCCGAGATCCCACTCCGCCGGGCAAACCAGGTTACCGACGTTCTCAATGAAGAGCAGGTCAATCTCGGCCAGCGGCAGTTGCGGCAGCGCCGCGCGCACCATCGGTGCGTCCAGGTGGCAGTTGCCGCCGGTATTGATCTGCACCGCGGGGATGCCGCGCGCCAAGACCGTCTCGGTATCGATGCGCGAGGCCAGGTCGCCCTCAATGACCGCCGGACGGAGCTGGGCGGGCAGGCGCGCGGCCGTGGCCAGGATCACGCTGGTCTTGCCCGCGCCGGGCGAAGCCATGAGATTGACAGCGAGAATCGCGTGGGCGGCGAGTTGGGATCGGTTACCGGCCGCGACTTCGTCATTGGCGTTGAGGATCTGCTTGACAACCGGGATTTTCGTTCCGCTCATTTCGCAAGTACGCTGTTACCCTTTCATGACAACTTTCTGCATGTACGGCGATGTCGTCGCCGCCAGCAGCGAACCGTAGGTCGGATAGAAAGCGATCTCGTCGCCTATCCGCACCTCGTTCTCCGCCTCTTCCACATCCAAGACCAGATGATCGCTGCTGCCGCCCAGCACAATAATCCCGGTGTCCTCCGGCTCGATCCCATCCACCACCACATCCTGGCGGCCGATGTTGCAGATGGCGCGGCGGCGGATGCCCCGATCGGTGAACTGCACCAGCCCGCCGAAGGCATCCTGGCCGCGCGGGCCGATCGGAACGGAGGGTTTTCGCTCGACTTCGATGACTTCAGCGACGACGCGGATGGTGTCCTGGCGCGTGCCGGGCCAGGGACTGCGGTCAAGGACGTTGCGCCCGAGCGTGATCGCTTCGCCGATCCGAAGGTGGTTGATCTCAGGGGGCATGCCGCCGCTGGCGAGCAGGGACAGGTTGGCGCTGTTGCCGCCGGAGAGCAGCTTGAGCGGCAGGCCGGTCGCTCTCCGGCAAGCGTCGCGGATGTCGACCAGCTTCTGCATGTTCTCGGTGGTAGGCATCACCCCGCCATAACAGGCGAGGTTGGCGCCCAGGCCGACGATCTCGATGCCGCGGAGTTCTGAAGAGGCCCGAAGGACTGCGGCAACGCGGTCAGGCCAGATGCCCTCGCGCAGGTCGCCGAGATCAACCATCACGATCACTTTGTGGCGGCGCTTCAACAACAGGGCGGCTCGGGAGAGCATCTCGATCGACTCTTCCGACGAGTTGAGCGAATAGTCGGCGCAGCGGACAATATCCGCCACCCGGCTGGGCGTCGCGGAGCGCAACATCAGGGTCGGGAGCGTTGATCCCGTGTTGGCGATCGATTGCAGGTTGGTGATGCGAGAGTCGGCGATCATGTCGGCGCCGGCAGCCTCGAGCGCGTGCAGGAGGGCCGGATGGGCGCTCATCACCTTGGTGACGCAGGCCACCTGGACGCCATGCGCCCGGCACAGGTCGATGATGGCGCGAGCGTTCGTCTCGATCCGATCGACGTAAATCTCGATGCGAGGGGTTCCGATATACATGCTACACAGCTCCGGTGCGCTGATGTGTTGGTGGGTTGATAAGTTGGTAAATTGGTCTACCAATCTACCAACTACTCATCTACCCGTCTACCCATCTCCGAAACGTCGCCTTCACCTCTTCGGGGTACGCCTGGGCCAGGGTGCCGAGGGCCGAAAAGCGATAGTCTCGGTCGATCAGGATCCGGGCGTCGGGCGATGGCAGAAGGTATTTGCCGGGGCCCTTGCAGATCCCGCGCAGGATCGCTTCGCCGCCCGGCACGCGGGTCAGCGCGCCGCCGGTGCCCACCACCCACTGCACCGCGGTCAGGTCCTTGCCTTTGACGATCTGCCTCTTACCGGTGGGGGTGTACAGATCGGTGACGACGCCAGCATGGCGCCGGATGGCGGTCTCGACCGCGCGGGCGCCCAGCCAGCGCGTCAGCTCGAGCTGTCGTTCGGTCTCCGGCAGGGCGCGCAGATCGGAAAGGCGATCGGCCCAGGACGGATCGCCGGCCAGATCCACGATGTTATGGGCATTGACAAAGACGCCCAGGTCCCCCTCGACCGTCCGCTTGGCGCGCGGCTCAGGCTCGATGGTTTTGGAGGTCCACGTCAGGCTGCCATCGGTGACACTGTGGACATCGCTGGTGGCGCCGCCCACGTCAAAGACCAGACAGTCGCCCAACTCCTCAGCGAACAGCTCGGCACCGCGCAGCACCGCGCCCGGCGTGGGCAGGATGCCCCAGTGCGTCAGCTCGCCCAGCCGGGCCATCCCCGGCGCGTGAATGATATGACGGTTGAAGACCTCGTGGATGACGCGACGAACGGGCTCGATATTGAGCACATCGACGTCCGGGAAGACGTTATCGGCCACCATCGTTTCGATCCCGGCAGCCTCGAAGATCTTGCGCACCGCCCCGCGGATGGCCGAGTTGCCGGCGTACAGCACCGGCACACTGAGCTTGAGGGAGGCCAGCCGCTCCGCGTTGCGCAGGACGATCTCCGCCTCACCGAAATCAACCCCACCGGCCAGCAGGATGATGTTGGGATGAATGGCGCGAATCTCATCGAGGTCGAAGTCGTTCAGCCGGCCCGCGGTGACCAGCTTGACGAGCGCGCCCGCGCCGAGCGCGGCCTCGCGCGCAGCGCGGACCGTCATGCTCTGGGTCAGCCCGTGGACCGTCATGCGCAGCCCACCGGCCGCCGAGCTGTTGACGAAGATCTCGGGGTGCCGGGCCTCCGGATTCCAAACCAGCTTTCGCGGCCCGCCGGTCGTAGGAGAAACCTGGTTTGGAATTCGGGCCTCCATATCGGCCATGGCCGCGGCAACTCCCAGCCCGACATCCCCCGCGGCGACGCTGGTGGACGCGAAGCCCTGCGCGAGATGCTCGAAACAGGGACGGGGTGACCCCACGCCCGCCGGCGCGCGACCGAAACCGTTCGCCTTGGTGATGGTTGAGCCGACCTCAATGGTCAGGATTCCAAGTTCCATATTGTACAATGACCTTCGAGAATCATTATACCACCCGACGCTATAAGGTGCTATACTACACCTGATGTAAGGTGTTCATGCTTGGGGCAATCACGCTCTCTGGCAAGCGACCGAATCTTCATACAAGACAGGAGTTCTGAACATGCAAACGCGCAAACTTGGCAGCAGCGGGCTGAAGGTCTCGGCCCTTGGGCTGGGCTGCATGAGAATGAGTTTCGGCGACACGCCTACCGATAAACAGGAGATGATTTCCTTCCTTCATCAGGCGGTCGAGCGCGGCGTCACCTTCTTCGACACCGCGGAAGTATACGGCCCGTTCACGAACGAGGAGTTGGTCGGTGAGGCACTGGCGCCTTTCAAAGGCCAAGTGGTCATTGCCACCAAATTCGGGTTCAAACACGGCGAAAAGGGTCCAAGCCCCACCGTTGGGGTGGACAGCCGCCCGGAGCAGATCAAACGGGTGGCCGAGGCATCGCTCAGGCGCCTGCGGGTCGAGGCCATCGACCTGTTCTACCAGCACCGGCCGGACCCGGACGTGCCCATGGAAGATGTGGCCGGAGCGGTGAAGGATTTGATCCAGGCCGGAAAGGTCAGGCACTTCGGGCTTTCGGAGGCCAACGCCGAGCAGATCCGCCGCGCCCACGCGGTGCAGCCGGTCACCGCCCTGCAGAGCGAATACTCGCTGTGGTGGCGAGCCATCGAAGCGGAAGTGCTGCCGACCTGCGAGGAGCTCGGCATCGGCCTGGTGCCCTACAGCCCGTTGGGCCGGGGCTACCTGACCGGCAAGATCGACGAGAGCAAGACCTTCGACAGCTCAGACATCCGCAGCCGGAACCCCCGCTTCACGCCGGAGGCCATCAAAGCCAATCGGGTCGTGATCGACCTGCTTGAGCGGATCGCCGCGGAGAAAGGCGCCACCCCGGCGCAGATCGCGCTCGCCTGGCTGCTGGCGCAGAAGCCGTGGATCGTGCCCATTCCGGGCAGCCGCAAGATCGAGCGCCTGGAGGAGAACATCGGCGCGGCGAAGGTCAAATTGACGCCGACCGATCTCGATGAAATCGATAACGCCATGTCGCAGATCAAAGTGGTTGGTGACCGGTATTAGAAAGGAAATCATCATGAGCAAAGTCTGGTTGATCACCGGCGCAGGCCGGGGCATGGGGGTGGAGTTTGCCAGGGCAGCACTTGCCGCGGGTCACGCGGTTGTGGCCACGGGGCGCAACCCTGACATGGTGGCGAAGGCGCTGGGTGAGACGGAGAACCTGCTGGTCGTCAAGCTGGACGTCACCAGCCGGGCGGATGCCGAGGCGGCGGTGCAGGCCGCAGTGGAGCGCTTCGGTCGCATCGACGTGTTGGTCAACAATGCCGCCAACTTCTACGGGGGCTACTTTGAGGAGTTGACCCCAGAGCAGATCGAGCGGCAGTTGGCGACGGCCCTCATCGGCCCGATGAACGTCACCCGCGCCGTCCTGCCGGTCATGCGCAGGCAACAGTCCGGCCACATCATCTCGATCTCGTCGGGCGCGGGCCTCATGGGCTTCGAGTTCAATTCCGCCTACGCCGCCGCCAAGTTCGGCCTTGAGGGGTGGATGGAGTCGCTCCAGCCTGAGGTTGCGCCCTTCAACATTCACACCACCGTTGTCAACCCCGGGTTCTTCCGCACTGAGCTCCTGACGCGGGAGTCAGCGACCTACGCTACGCCATCCATTGCGGAGTACGCAGACCGCCATACGGCGCGGGTGCAATGGTACGAGGCCATGAACGGTCTGCAAGCCGGCGACCCCGCCAAGCTCGCACGCGCCCTTATCACCATCACCGACCAGGAGGAGCCACCGCGTCGCTTCATCGCCGGCGCCGACGCTCTCGCTATTGCTGAGCAGAAGGTGCGGGATCTGCAGGAGCAGATCAACGCCTATCGCGACCTGTCGACCTCATTGGCGCTCGACACCGTCGAGGCTGGTGAGAACCGTGGGTAGAGGTAGGAATTCGTTGCCGCTGACGAAGCTGAAACCGAGACACCAAAAACGGCGTTGTCATCGACCTGTACCAGATGCCCCTATGGAGGATGCCCGTGAAGCGTGCTGTTATTATTGGAGGAAAAGGTAAGGTTGGGACATACCTTGTCCCCATGCTTGTGGAGGATGGCTTTGAGGTCGTCAATGTGAGCCGTGGCGATGCCAAGCCATTCATCTCCCATGGCTGCTGGGACAGTGTAAAGCAGGTCTACCTTGACCGGAATGACCCGGAATTCCCACAGAAGATTGCTGCCCTGAAACCAGATACTGTTGTGGATAAGATCTGCTTCAGAGAATCGGATATGTCCGCGCTGATTGCGGCATTGGAAGGTCAAGTGGAGCACTACCTTGTCACAGGAAGTGTCTGGTGTCATGGCACAGGCTCCGTTGTCCCAAATACAGAGGAAGAGGATTTGAATCCGTTCGGCGAGTATGGAATCGAAAAACTGAAGATGACTCGCACCATCAAACGGAAGTATGCTCTTTCGCATTTTCCGGGGACAATCATCCATCCAGGACACATTGTCGGTCCCGGACATCCACCCATCAATCCGCAGGGGAATCAGAATCCGAAGGTGTTTGAAGCACTGATTCACGGAGAGCCAGTGACGATTCCGAATTTCGGCATGGAGACTGTCCACCATGTTCATGCGGTTGATGTTGCAGGCGTTTTCAGAGCGGCAATCCGGGCCGGAAGTCCAAGCTACGGACAGGCTTTCCATGCTGTCTCCACAGGTGCAGTGACACTGCTTGGTTATGCCAGAGAAGTAGCATCATGGTTCGGTAAGGAAGCAAACCTTGTATTCAAGCCTTATGATGAATTCAGAAATGATGTGACAGAGACAGATGCCAATGTGACTTACGAACACATCTTGCGTTCGTCGAATCATTCTATGGAGAAAGCAAAGCGGCTGCTAGGGTTTACGCCAAGCTACTGCAGTTTTGAAGCTGTCAAAGAATCGCTTCGCTGGATGATAAGCCATGGTGTTGTTGAAGCGTAAGAAAGGTCATACGAGAGTACAAGGACCAAACAATGAACCGCAAAACTACCATCGGCGTCACGGCGGTCTTCGTCACGCAGTTCGTCAGTTTTCTGTTCATCAACGCCAGGAACATCGCCCAACCGGGCATGATCGCGGAGTTCGATGGCATGGCGCTCTTCGCCTGGCTGATCGCCCTGCCCGCCTTGAGCGGCTCGATCTCGACGCTGCTCTTTGGCAAACTCTCAGACATCTACGGTCGACGAGCCATTCTGTTGCTCTGCATCGGGATTTTTCTGCTGGGATTAGGCCTGACTACCCAAAGCACGTCGATGGCCTTCCTGGTGGCGGCGGCAACCTTCATGAGTATCGGGCACTTTCCCATCGTTCCCTTCTGTTTTGCGGCCATCGGCGATCTCTTTGATCCATCCGAGCGCGCAAAATGGACGGGGCTGCTCAATTTGCCCAGCGGCATTGCCGCATTGATCGGCCCTGTGCTGGGCGGAGTGATCGCCGAAAGCCTAACGGGTTGGCGCGGCCTCTATTGGGGCGCGATGCCGCTGACGTTGGGGGCGGGCGTTCTGGTTGCCGTGGCCTTGCCCAAAAACGCCCAACACACAAAACCAAGAATCGATTGGTTCGGCGCCTTCGTGATGGCGATCGCAACGACGATGCTCATCATCGGATTCTCCCAGGTGGGCGCGCCGGGTCAGATCGGGGTCGGCATCATCCTACTGCTCATGTCCGCCCTCGCCTGGATCAGCTTCATCCAGATCGAGAAACGAGCGGAAGCCCCCATCCTCGACCCACAGGTGCTCTTCAACCGCACCTTCATGACGGCCGCCGGCGCAGGTATGCTGTCGTTCTTTGGAACGGTGGGGATCGTGGCATATTCGCCGATCTTCGTGCAGAGTGTGATGGGGATTAGCCCAGCCATCAGCGGTTCGATGTTAACGCCTTACACGGTGCTCTCGGCCTTTTTGGGCATCCCGGCCGGTTTTCTGATCGCCAAAACCAAAAAATACAAGTGGATGTACCTTCTCGGCTACCCCATTGTGACTTTGTCGCTGCTTGCGATGTGGCGCTTTACCGCCGACACGCCGATTTGGCTCTATGTACTTGTCACCTCCATGGCCGCGTTCGGGCTGGGGGCCATTCCCACGGTCAACACACTGGTGGCGCAGTTTGCCGTTCCCAGGCGCCTGCTGGGCGTGGCAGTTGGCGCCATCTTCTTCTTCCAAATGGTCGGGATCGCCGTCGCGCCCGCCATCTTGGGTCTGGCGCAAAGCAGCGCCCCAGACCTGGAGAGCGGTTTGAAGCTTGTCTTCCTGATGGGGGCGGCCGCGATGACGATCGCATCAATCTTGATCACGACCATTCCCCAAATCTCAGTGGACGCCGAGGTTCCTGACAAAGCCACACCGAGCAGACTTCCCTTCCCGATGGACATAGACACACTCAGAAAACTGCTCGCAGAACGGGACACCTTCAGCGTCCTGGAAACGGTTGACGTACAAACGGGGAAGAGAACCATCCTGCGAGAATTCGACACCGTCGTCTCAGCGCCGAACTGGACGAGCGATGGCCGCCATCTGATCTATGACAGCCGGGGACGCCTATATACCTACGAACTGGCGACGGGCGAAATCGGCAAGATTGACACCGGTTTTGCCACCGACTGCACCAACGACCATCTGCTCTCGCCGGACAACACCCAACTCGCCATCAGCCATTTTACCAACGAAGACGCCACCGCACGCCTTTACCTGCTCCCGCCCGCAGGCGGCAGCCCGACCCTGATCACCGCAAACGGCCCAAGCTATCTGCACGGCTGGTCGCCGGATGGCAAACGACTGGCCTATTGCGGCGAGCGTGGCGGGCAATACGACGTCTACACGATTTCTGTGAACGGTGGCCCGGAAACGCAACTAACGGACGAGCCAGGGCTGGACGACGGCCCGGAGTATTCGCCGTCGGGCGAACACATCTGGTTCAACTCCGTTCGCAGCGGCCTGATGCAAATCTGGCGTATGGAAGCTGATGGCTCGAACCCCACCCACATCGTCAAGGAGGATGCCAATTGCTGGTTCCCGCACGTTTCGCCGGATGGCAAATGGGTGGCCTACATTGCCTACGGAAAAGATGATGTGACCACCGGCGATCATCCCCCGAACAGAAATATCGAGATTCGTCTCATCCCTGCCGATGGCGGCGGCGCCGAAGGCGGCGTCTCGAAAACCATCGTCAAGCTATTCGGAGGCCAGGGCACGATGAACGTGAATTCCTGGTCGCCCGACAGTCGCACGCTGGCGTTCGTCTCGTATCGGCTCAAGCACTAGGCATCGGCCAAGCTCAGATGCGCAATCGGATACGCGCAGAAGTAGGCATCGAACTGGTCGGTGGCGACGCCATGCAAGGCCACCGGATAGCCGCAGAACAGACGGAGGCGAAAGCTCATGGATATCCACACACTCCGGCGCACCATGGCCGAGCGCGATTCGTTCAGTATCCTGGAGACTGTCGATGTGGACACAGGCGTCAGGTCTGTGCTGAGAGAATTCGATCATGTCGTCGAAGCGCCCAACTGGACGCGCGATGGCCGGCGCCTGGTCTACAACAGCCGCGGATGCATCTATACCTATGAACTGGCGACGGGAGAGGTGAAACAGATCGATACCGGATTTGCCGTTGACTGCAACAACGACCACGTCCTCTCGCCGGATAACACGCAGATCGCGGTCAGCCATTTCACGTATGAAGATGCAAAATCGAGGATTTACATCGTGCCGTTCCAAGGGGGCAGCCCGATGCTGGTGACCGCAGAAGGGCCGAGCTATCTGCACGGCTGGTCGCCCGACGGCGCATCGTTGGCGTACTGCGCAGAGCGCAACGGCCAATATGACATTTACACCATCTCGGTCCACGGCGGCCCAGAGACACAGTTGACGAATACATCCGGGCTGGATGACGGACCTGAATACGCTCCCTCCGGCCAGCACGTCTGGTTCAACTCGGTGCGCGGCGGGCTGATGCAAATCTGGCGCATGGCAGCAGACGGCTCCAACCCGGTTCACATGGTCAGGGAGGATGCCAATTGCTGGTTCCCGCATGTTTCTCCGGACGGCAAACAGGTGGCCTACATTGCCTATGGCAAAGATGACGTGGCGCCGGGGGATCATCCCCCGAACAAGAACGTGGAGATTCGCCTGATCCCCGCCGACGGAGGGGCGTCGCACACTATCGTCAAGCTGTTCGGCGGGCAGGGGACAATCAATGTAAATTCTTGGTCGCCGGACAGTCGCAGGCTGGCGTTCGTTTCGTATCGGCTGAAACAATAAGCTAGCGGAAAGGAGGATCAGTGTGATCAACCCTGTCAAAACCGCAGTGGTAGGCTGCGGAAACATCAGCGATGCCTATTTGAACACGATGATTAACCAGTTCAAGGTATTGGATGTCGTCGGTTGTTGCGACCGAAACCCGGACAAAGCCCAAAGACAGGCGCAAAAATACGGCATCCAAACCTTAACCGTCGAAGAAATCCTGGCGGACGATTCGATCGAGCTGGTAGTCAACCTGACCGCGCCGGTGGCCCATTACGCGGTGATCAAACAATTGCTGGAAGGCGGCAAGCACGTTTACACCGAGAAGGTTCTGGCAGTGGAGCTGGCGCAGGCGGCTGAGCTGGTAAAGATCGCCGATGAAAAGCAGTTGTATCTGGGAGCTGCCCCGGACACCTTTCTGGGCGCCGCGATACAAACCGCCCGGTACGTGGTCGACAGCGGCTTGATCGGCGACGTCACCTCCTGCTACTGCGCGCTCACCCGGGACGGCGATCTACTGGGCCGGGCATTCCCGTTCACGACCAGGCCGGGCGGAGGGATCGGGTTCGATGTCGGAATTTACTATATCACCGCGCTGTTGAGCATATTAGGCCCCGTTGCTGAAGTATCCGGGATCGTTCGAACAAGAAATCCAGAGAGAACGGATTATACGCTCGAACGTTTTGGCGAGCCCTATCCGCTGGAATGCGAAAACCTCATGGCCGGCACGCTGCAGTTCGACTGCGGCACGGTCGGCAACATGTTGTTTGATTCGAATTCCATCTTCATTCAGCCGGAAAAGCCCCACCTGGTTTTGTGTGGAACAATGGGCATCATGTATATGGCAGATCCCAACAAGTTCGGGGGAGATGTCAGAGTGATTCTGAAGGGAACCAGCGATCCCTTCATCATGCCGCCGAGTCACGCCTTTAGCGGCGAATGCCGGGGGCTCGGCGTGGCCGAAATGGCGTGGTCCATGAGACGGGGACGAAGAAATCGTGCCAATAAGGAAATGGCTTACCATGCACTGGAAGTGCTGCATGGGATCGTCAAGAGCAGTGCAGCCGGGTCGAACCAGGTCATGCAGTCCACGTTCGAAAAGACCCCCCCGCTGCCGCGCGGCTATACAGGGGGGGACTTTTCCAGGTTCATCGATGAGAACGGAATAGCCCTATAAAGGAGCACACAATGGAATACGCTCGTTTAGGTTCAACAGGCATGCAGGTCTCACGCATCTGCCTCGGCTGCATGGGGTTCGGAAACGCGGCGCGTTGGATCCACAAATGGGTGCTGGATGAGGAAAACAGCCGGCCGATCATCCAGAAGGCCCTTGAGCTGGGCATCAACTTCTTCGATACGGCCAACGTCTACTCCATCGGCGCGAGCGAAGAGATCCTCGGCCGCGCGCTGAAGGACTTCGCCAGGCGGGACGAGGTCGTCATCGCCACCAAGGTGCACGGCCGGATGCGCGAGGGGCCGAACGGCGGCGGGCTGTCGCGCAAGGCGATTTTGAGCGAGATCGACCACAGCCTGCGGCGGCTCGGGACGGACTACGTCGATCTCTACATCATCCATCGCTGGGACTACGAAACACCCATCGAGGAGACGATGGAGGCGCTGAACGATGTGGTGCGCGCGGGCAAGACGCGCTACATCGGCGCTTCGGCCATGTTCGCCTGGCAGTTCCAGCGGGCGCTGCACGTCGCCGAGATGCGCGGGTGGACGCGCTTCGTCTCGATGCAGGATCACCTGAACCTGATCTACCGCGAAGAAGAGCGGGAGATGCTGCCGCTTTGCCGCGCGGAGGGAATCGGAGTGACCCCGTACAGCCCACTCGCCTCGGGACGCTTGACGCGCGACTGGTCGGCGGAGAGCTCGCTGCGCTCCGAAACCGATCAGATCGCCAAGAGCAAATACGATACAACCGCCGAACCCGATCACCGAGTCATCGAGCGGGTGGCGGAACTTGCGCAAAAACGCGGCGTGCCGCGCACCCACATCGCGCTGGCCTGGCTGTTGCAGAAGGAGCCGGTGACGGCGCCCATCGTCGGCGCGACTAAGATCAGCCACCTGGAAGAGGCTGTCGGCGCTCTATCCGTTAAGCTCACCCCAGAAGACGTCGCCTATCTGGAAGAACCTTATGTGCCGCATCACATCGTGGGTCATCAATGAGTAAGCCGCGCGGTTGACTAGTCCGCCAACAGCGATGCCATCTGCCTGGCGATGGTCCCTGCAGCATGTCTAGCGCTGATCCTGTAAAAGAGATCCATCATTCGCGAATCGCGGCCGACAAAGACCTGGTAGCTGCCCTTCTCGATGCCAGCCAAGATCATCTGGGCTGCTTCGCTCGGCGCCAACATCTTGATGGATCGCTTCTGCGCGCCCTGGCTCTCCGCGCTCACCATGTGCCCCACCCCGGAATTCGCTGCGATATTGGTGCCGATCGCGCCCGGGAAGATGACGGTGACCTTAACATGGGTGTTCATGAGCTCGGCGTGCAGGCCCTCGGTCAACAGCTTGACGGCCGCCTTCGATGCACCGTAGATGGTCTGCCCCGGAACTGGCAGGAATCCGCCCATGCTCGACACGTTTGCGATGTGCGCTTCGGGTCGTTTAAGAAGGTGGGGCAAAAACGCCTTGACCATGTTGAGGGTGCCGTAGAAGTTAACGTTCATCACCCGGTCGATGGCGGCATAGTCGAGGTCATTGACTCGTACGAAGGGCTGAATGATGCCGGCGCAGTTGATCAGGCAATCCACCGCGCCGTGCGCGGCGATGACCTGTTCAGGCAACGCAGCGACCGCGCTTCTGTCGGTGATGTTAACAGCATGCAAAGAGAGCCGGTCGCTCTTATCCCCTGCCAGCCCGGCGGTCTCCTGCAGCGCGGCCTGGTTGACATCAACCGCGGCCACGCGCGCGCCTTTGGAAAGCAGGTTAAGGACCAATTCTCGTCCCATGCCATTCCCGCCGCCTGTGATCACGATGACTTTGTTCTGAAATATCATTTCCACCTCGATCTTATCTAGCGTATGCCTGGATTTTGTCAATTAGACCGCGCTCATATGCTTTTTTAACAATAGGCCAATCTCCTCTCCTATTGAAAAACAAAGAGCAATAATTGCGCTGCATTTGCGTGCCATTGAATAAATAGTATTCTATTCTTTCAACACCTACATCGCTTACAACAAGGCTCAATGCGTAGTCAACAAATCTCGTTACAGACAAAGTGACATCCGGCGTTAGGTGGCTTAGGATGTAATCAACATCTTCCATGCTTCCACTATTTGCCCTATCAACTAATTCCTGTACTTTTCCTGAAAAGTGCTTTCTTTGCATATTGCATACCGTGATTGCAGCGACTCTGGCAGCATGTCATATTAATGCCAGCTTGTTCACAGCCTAACGTTTGAGTTCAGCGGCTGCCATAAGCACATCCGCTGTCCTCCACCGTCCCTCAGGCAACGACGCCGCGCGCCTTCAGGTTCTTTACCAGCGCATCCACCACGTGGATCCCCTTGGTGCCGCGGCCGAAGGTGGCATCCAGGCCGGTCTCAGCGGCCATGTCGCGCGTCACCTGGGTGCCGCCGGCGATGAGGATCACCCGCTCGCGGATGCCCTTCTCCTGGCACAGCTCTGCCAGCTTGCGCATCTGCATGCGGTGGATATCGTTATGGCTGATGATGGTCGAGATCAGGATCGCATGGGCGCCGGTCTCGATTGCGGCGTCGATCAGCTTGCCCAGCGGCACGGAGGTGCCCAGGTAGTGATACTTGACGCCGTATTTCTCGATCCCGCCATGCTTGATGTCCAGGATCTCGCGCAGGCCGACCGAGTGCTCGTCCTCGCCCACCGTGCCGGCCACGACCTTGAGCCCGGCCTGCTTGACTGCGGCTCGCAGCTCTTCTTCAGGGAGCAGCTCCTCCTTGGGCGGGATCTTAAGGCTCGCCTTGTCGATGTCGAACGCCACCTTGCCCTTCACCTCGACAAAGCAGCCTTCGGCCGGGTGCAGCACCATCAGGTTGATCACCTGGGGGTCCTGTAGCCCCATCCGACGGGCAACTTCCAGCGCCGCCTCCCGCGCGACGGCCTCGCTTTCAGGGATCATGAGCTGCACGAGGACGGTGCCGTCGCCGGCCCATTCGGCCTCCGGCCGGATCAGGCCGCCCTTCCGGTAAGGCAGCGTTTTCTCAAGCCGGCGGGCGGCCGAGTCCTCCGGGTCCAGTTCATCGATATAGACGATCTTCTCAGGATTGCAGAGCGTGCAGCCGCCGATGAGGTCACAGGGCTTGGCAGACAAACCAGGTTTCTCGGAGAAACCTGGTTTGTCTGCCAAGTGGTTCTCCCCGAAATGCGCGCAAACCGGGGCCATGTAGTCCGGGTCGCGGCGCACAATGGTGTGGGCCGCGACGCCGCCCTGGCCGTCGCGGGCGATGCCGTCGCCGTTCCGCTCGGGATACTGGGCCGAGTCCACGAAGAAGCCTTGCTCGACCGCCGCGAAATAGCCGCCGACCTCGATGACTTCCTCAAGGAACGCGACCGCGCGCTCCTTCAGGTCGCGGACCATCTGGCCCAGCGGGCCGTCGAAGTTGAGCGAGAGCAGCTCCTTGATGCCGTCCAGCGCGGCCCACGTCTGCTTGACGGTCTGGATGCCGCGGATGTTGTTGTAGTGCCAGGGCACATTGCGGCCCTCGTCGGGGGTTATGGTGCTCTGGACGTCGGCGCGGGTCAGCATCGAGATCAGCGTGTCGATGGTGTGGGTGCGCACCGCCTCCTCTACGTCCGCCTCGATGTAGCGGGTGTTCTGCTGGGCGCGCATCTTGTATTCAGAGAATAAATCGCGCAGCGCGACGGCATAGGGCAGGTCGTACCACAGCTTGGGCGCGGGCGGCGCGTCGGGCGGAACGGTCGACAGGCCGATCAGTTCCTTGGGCATCCCCGCAGCCACCGAGAAGGCGCAGTTAATCCCGTGCTGCACCATCAACTCCGGCATCACCAGCCATCCGGCCTTGGCAGTGGCGTTGGCGTTGTGTGCGCCGTCGATCTGGAAGATGCCGGCGCTGGCCATGACGCGCTTGGCTTCGGCCGCATCCACAAAGGAGCGGTACATATTGATGTTGCGGTAGAGCACGTTGTACTGCGGGTCCTGGTGTGCGCCGTTGATGCCTTCCTCGGCAAACAACACGGCCACCTCAGGCCCGGCCACGCCGGAGACGTAGCTGTGGAAGTTGATCGGCCGGCCGACCTCCGCCTCGATCAGGTCACATGCCTTGCGGCTGGCACGGATTTGCTTGCGCGTGATCGGGACGCCGCCAACCCCTTCAGGCGTGCCCTCCATCAGGCCGTCGATGTGGCTCTGGCCGGTGGTGCGGATCACCATCAAATGATCGGCGCCGTGCCAGGCGGCCATGCGCATCCGGCGCAGGTCATCCTCGAAACGGCCGGACGCGATCTCGGTGGTGATCACGCAGCTCGGCTGGGGGTCGATATGGTCGAAGTGCTTGGAGGCCGGCAGGCCAATGCTGTTCTTGAGCGGCTCCGACATGTTGCGATAGCGGAAAGGGCCCATCGGCATGGTTGCCGCCTTGACGCCGGAGACGGGAACCTTGCGCCAGGTCCAGCCCTTGCGCGCGGGGCGGTAGCTCTCCAGGTCGCTCACGATCTCTTCGATATCCAGCTTCTGATGAGGATCGAGGGGCTTGGGATCGTTCATCGCGCAACCTCCTGGCGATCACCCAAGAAACCAGGTTTCTCGGAGAAACCTGGTTTCTCTGCTTCGGGGAACAGACCGCGCAGGACCTCTTTATCCGCCAGGATCGCGGCCGCGGCGGCCTTGACATCGGTGTCCCTCTGCTCGGCCAGCTTGAGCAGCACATGCCCCGCGCCCTTGCCGAGCAGACCGGCCTGATAGATGCGCTCGACCACGCCCTGAGAGCTCAGGCTGTCGATGCCCATGCGCAGCAGCACGGAGCGCTCGATGGAGGGCGAAGTGTGGACCCGGGCCAGCTCCACGATGGGGGCCACCACCTGGTTGCACAGCTCCCAAAAACGGGCTTTGAGCTGCTCGTCGGTCATTTGTGCCAGTTCTGCCCGGCGCTCCTCGAAGCGGGCAATGCGTTCATCGGTCATTTCGATCTCCCCCGTGGTTGACGGAGCATCCTGAGCGGAGCAGCGCATCATCCTGAGCGCAGCGGAGCGGAGTCGAAGGACGCGCTGCGCAGTCGAAGGACGCGATTTGACTATCGGCCGCTCCGCACCCTTCGACTGCGGACGCCGGGCCGCTGCCCGGCGCCTCCGCTCAGGATGCTCCGCTAAGGCATATCTTCAGCACGAAGTGCACCCTTCTATCATTACATTTCAACGTGTCCTCTGATCCACTCCGGGTCCACCTTCAGGTCAGCGGCCAGGAAGGCCACGTCGTATTCATCCCACTGCGCGGCCGGATAGGCCTTGGCCGCGTTCCTCAGGTACGACAGGCGCAGGCGATCCATATCTTGGACCTTGCCCCGGACCTGGTCGAGGCGTTCCGGGATGACGATCGCCTTGCCGGGCACGTTTTCCGCCGGATCGCCGCGGCGCACTTCGATGCCGTTCTCACGGGCAAAGGAAAGCTGGCTGTTGTGATGCTTGCCCGCGCCGGTGTATTCGGTCTCTTGCACCACGATGATCTGGTCGCGGTCCATCTGGCGCGCCAGGGTCACCGCCGCGGTCAGGCTGGTGTTGCCGGCCGGGCCGCGCTCCAGCCCTTCCAGCTTGGTCAGCAGCTCGGTCACGTAGAAGACCTCGCCCTGGGTGACAAGCTGGTACTCATCCATGTAACGCAGCGGGCGGGCCGCGTTGCGCGGCACATCCGCCCGATCCGGCCAGGTGGCAAAGGGCACGCCGAAGCCGGTGTGGCCGGTGGTGAACGATTTGCGGTTGAAGTCGCGGTCCGAGGCCATGTGCAGCCCGCTCAGGTCCACGGAGCAGGCGACGATGCGCGTCCGGTCGCAGCCCGCGGCCAGCAGGCCGCGCGCGGTGCCGGTCAGGTTGCCCCCACCCGCATGAGTGATGACCACCGCGTCGGGATCCTGATCGTAGCGGGCGCGCACCTGCTGCGCGATCTCCAGCCCCAGCGTTTCCACCCCGCGGATGCCGAACGGGGTGTACAGGCTGGCGTTGAAGAAACCGGTCTCCTCGAGCGTGAGCAGGTGCACGTAGAACAACTCCGGGCCGACGCTCAGCCTGAGCACTTCGGCGCCGTAGGCCTCACAGGCGCGGCTCTTCTCAACGATCTCGGGCTGACCGACCCCGCGGCTGTCGAAGACTTCCTGGACGATGATGCATTTCAGGCCGCGCTGGGCAGCTTGCGAAGCGACCGCCGCGCCGTAGTTGCCGCTGGTGGCGGCAATCACCCCCTTGTAGCCTTTGCGAGCCGCTTCATAGACGCTGATCGAAGCGCGGCGGGCCTTGAAGCTGCCCGAAGCGTTCGCGGCTTCGTCCTTGACCAGGATGCGGGCGCCTTTGCCCGGGGGTGAGATGCGCCGCACGGCCTCGGTCAGGTTGCGCAGCTCGTACAGCGGCGTATTGCCGACCTTGGTCTCCCCCTGGATGCGGGCGATATCCGCATGGCTATAGCCGGTCTCGGCCATCATCCGCTCGTAGTCGAAGGCGATCGGGCTGTGGATGAAGTCATCGTAGTCGATGCCCATCGACGCCTTCATGATCTCGTTCTTGCGCGCCATCACGGCGGCATAGGAGGTGTCGCGAGTAGTAGACTCGTAGGTTGGTAAATTGGTCATTCGCGTCCTATCCTCAGCAGCTCGGGGATGGTGTTGCCGAAGCTGTGGCTGTAGCTGGGGTTGACCCGCACGAGCGTCCCGCTCAACTCGCGGCCGATCATCGTCCGAACGAGCGCCTGGCCGCCCAGCTCGGCGGGTTCGACCAGGAAGCCGGAAACGAGCAGCACGTAGGGCACCCCCTTGGTATCTTCGGGCAGGGTCGGCGCGCGCTGCTCGGGGGCCAGCACGACCTGCCTGATCTCGACCCAGGTCCCGGGTTGGATTTGATCCATGGTCTCCTCTTGCGTGTTACGTGGTGCGTGGTGCGTGCTACGTGGTGCGTGTTGCGTACTGCGTGTTGCGTACTGCGTGTTGCGTACTGCGTACTGCGTATTGCGTATTGCGTGGTGCGTGGTACGTATCTCCCGCACTCCCCCACCCCCGCACTCCCACACCCCCACACCCCCACTCCGCGTCACACACTCCGGCTGTACGCGCTCTCGCCCATCAGCGCGGCCGGCACGGGGAGGTCGATCATCCGCTTCAGGCCGGGCGTAGCTGCCACGACATGCGGGATCATGTTCACGGCGATGCCGATGGTGGCCTTGCCGCCCGCGATCTCGGGCTTGATGGCCATATTGATCTCAGGATTGCCGTAAATGTGGATGAAATCGCCGGTGGGTTGGTTCTCCAGATGCGGGTGGATCTGCTGCGGGTGCACCAGGCGGATGACCTCCGTGTTGCCGCGATAGCCGATCCCGATATGCGTGCAGCCCGCCACCATGCCAGGCTCCACCACCACATGCGGCGTCTCGCGATATACGTTGCTGATGATCGGCTCCCGGCTTTGCACGATGCGATCCACGCCGAGGCCGAGCGCTTCGCTGATCATGTGGATCGACTCAGGGAAGCCCACATGCCCGACGATCGTGCCATCGGCGACGCCGGCCCGGAAGGCTTCGGGGGTGGCGCCGACGCCCTGGGTTCTCATGACCGTGTGGCCGTAGGGGCTGAGGTCATTCACGCGCGAGGCCTCGATGCGCTCGACGGAATGGCAGCCCGCGGTCAGCGTGACGATCAGCAGGTCCAACACAAAGCCGGGGTTGACGCCCGTGCCCAGCACAGTTACGCCGTTCTTCTTGGCCAGCGCGTCGATCTCCGCAGCCAGCTCCGGGCTTTGGGCCTCCGGATCGGCCAGCTCTTCCGCGATGGTGACGCAGTTGATCCCAGCATCGAGGATCTTGCGCAGATCGGGCAGTTGATCTGCGGTCCATGAGGTGGTCGCCAGTCCGACGCAGTCGACCTGTTCCTTGTCCAGGACATCATCAGGGTTATCGGTGACAATGACGCCCAGCTTCCTGTCCAGGCCAAGCACCTCGCCGAGATCCTTGCCGGCATGGCGCGGCCGGCCGATCGCAGCGACCACTTCCAGGCCCGGCTTTTGCAGCATCAGACGGGCCATGCCGGCGCCCATGTTGCCCAGGCCCCACTGGCAGACACGAATCGGTTTGCTCATGTGTTTTCTCCTTGCTCTTCGTAGTATCAAAGAAACCAGGTTTCTGCGAGAAACCTGGTTTCTCATTTCTCACAATGATGAATCCCGCCAGACGAAACGCCCGGCAGTGAGGGTGGCCAGGACGCGGGTATTCAGGATCTCCATCGGATCGATGGCGAAGATGTCCTGATCCAGGAGGGTCAGATCGGCCCACTTGCCGGGCGCCAGGGAGCCCAGGCGGTCCTCCATGCCGGCCGCGTACGCTGGCCCGGTGGTATACCCGCGGACTGCTTGCTCGACGGTCAGGCGCTGTTCGGGATGCCACCCCTCAGGTCCGGGCGAGCCGTCCGTCCGCCGGCGGGTGACCGCGGCATGGATCCCGGCGAGCGGGTCGAGGGTCTCCACCGGGCAATCGGAGCCCAAAGCCAACACTGCGCCGCAATCCTGCTGCGTCCGGAGCGCATAGCCGCCGGCGCCGCGCTTGCCCCAGTGCTGCTCAGCGATATCCATGTCGGACGTGGCGTGGAGCGGCTGCATGGAGGCGATCACGCCCAACTCGGCCAGTCGGCACGCGTCGTCCGGGTGCAGCAGTTGGACATGCTCGATGCGGTTGCGCAAGCGATTGTAGGGGCGGGGTGACCCCGCCCCTACAGCCTGCGCTTCGGCGTAGATGTCCAGGATCTCACGATTCGCGCGGTCGCCGATGGCATGGATCGTGGCGGCCAGACCGTGCGCGTTCGCCTTCAGCACCGCGGCGCGCATCTCTGCAATCGGTGTGGTCGGGATCCCGGTGTTTTCCGGCGCCGAATCGTACCCTTCCAACATCCAGGCCGTGCGCGGACCTAACGCACCGTCGGTGAACATCTTCACCCCGCCGATGCGCAGCCAGTCATCGCCGAAGCCCGTGCGCACCCCCTGGTTGATCGCTTCATCGAGGTGCGCCAAGGGGATGCTCTTGACAACCCGCAGCGTCAGCCGGCCCGCGGCGCGCAGGATTTGCAGCCCCCGGAAGCAATCAACGCCGTCCATGTCGTGCACGCAGGTCAACCCGGCCCGGTGAGCCGCTTGAGTGCCCTGGCTCAACGCCTCGGCCGCGTCCTCTGCGCCCAGCGCCGGCGCCAGCCGCTCGACAAGCCTGATAGCAGCTTCTTCCAGAAGGATGCCGGTCGGAACGCCGTGCGCATCGCGCATGATGGCCCCGCCGGGCGGGTCGGCCGTCTGCGCAGTGACTTGCGCCAGGCGCAAGGCCAGGGAATTGGCCCAGGCTGCATGCCCGCTCTTCGCGGTCAAGATGACCGGATGCTCCGGCGCGACCCGGTCGAGGTCGGCCGCGGTGGGGAAGCGACCGCCCCAGGCGTTATGGTTCCAGCCAAAACCGGTGATCCAGGTCCCGGCCGGTTTGCGGCGGGAAAACTCGGCGACGATGTCCAAGACATCCTGGAGAGTGGGTTTTTCCGCCTGAACCTGCACCAGGCCTTCGGAGAACCACATGAGGTGGAGGTGCGCGTCGGTCAGGCCGGGAAGCACGCAAGCGCCGTTGAGGTCGATAATGTTCTTTGGGACGGTTCGAGGAAACGCGTCTCTGGTGGCCGAGTCGTCTCCGGCAGCCAGGATCTTGCCGTCCCTGATTGCCAACGCCGTGACGAAGGGCTGCGCCGGGTTCATGGTGTGGATTTTGCCGTTGGTCAGGATCAGTTCGTCCGCTGAATTCGCCATTGATCAGCCTCTCATTTGAACCGCGATCAGGACACAGCCCTCACGGCTTTAGCAAGTCGCGCAGCGCCGCATCAGCATCGGGGAAACGGAAGCGAAAGCCGAGGTCGAGCAGCCGCTTCGGCAGCGCGCGCTGGCCGTCGAGGACGACCGTGGCGACCTCCCCAAAGGCCAGACGCATCGCGAACGCGGGCACGGGCAAGAACGCCGGCCGACCCATCACCCGGCCGATGCACCGCCCAAAATCGCGGCCGGTCAACGGCTGCGGCGCGCAGAGATTGAAGAGGCCGCTCGCCTGTGGGTTCTCGATCAGGAAGCGGATGGCCCCGGCCTGATCGGCCACATGGATCCACGACAGCCACTGGCGGCCGTTCCCGAACCAGCCTCCGGCAAACAGACGGAAGGGCAGCACCATGCGTGTCAGCGCGCCGCCTGCCTTGCTCAACACGGCGCCGGTGCGGATCACCGCACGGCGCACCCCGAGCGCCTCGACACCGGCCGTCGACGCCTCCCACTGCACGGCCAGGGTGGCCAGGAAATCGCTCCCTGCGGACGACGCTTCGGAGATCTCCTCGTCCTGGCGCGGCCCGTAGACGCCGATGCCGGAAGATTGGATCACGACACGCGGCTTGGCCGCGGCGGCCTGAACTGCCTCAACCACGGCCGCGCCGGCGTTCAGGCGGCTCCGGACGATCCGCTCTTTCCGCTCCGGCGTCCACCGGCTGGGAAAGAAACCTTCCCCGGCGAGGTTTTCGCCTGCCAGGTTCACGATCGCTGCTGCGCCGTCGGCCAGCTTGCCCCAACCCTGCGCCGTGCGGCCATCCCAACGCTCAGCGCGCACCCCAGACGGCAGTCCGGCGGCGCGCTCAGGCGAGCGGCTCAAAAGGACGACTTCGTAGCCGGCGCCCGCCAACTCCGCGGCCAACGCAAGGCCAATCAACCCGGTCCCGCCAGCAATGATCACACGCATGATTGCCTCCAGGCCGAAATGCAACAAAACGCGCGTCGATGATCGGCAGCAACGACCCTCGGCCGATCATCGGTCACACACAAGCTCAGGAACGCATACTCATGGCCCACAAGGCTCCGAAGGGCCAGGACCGGCTCACCCCACCACGCTCGTCGTCGTCACGAACTTCGGCGGGTTCTCCAGGTGCCTCTTGACCGCACACTGCTCGGCAGATCGGATCAACGCCTCCTTGTACTTCTCAGGGAAGGAGGGGGGCACCTGGATGTCCAGGTAGATCTTGCCTACCAGGTGCGTCAGCGGATCCATCTCCATCCGCTGCACAATGCGGATGCCATCGGCCGACAGGCCGCGCTGGCGGCAGAAGCCTAACACGTAGATACCGGCACAGGTGCCGATGGAAGCCAAGAATACAGAGAAGGGCGCCGGCGCGGCGCCTTCACCGCCGCCCGAGGGCGGCTGATCGGTTTTAACGGTGTACGGGCCGAAATGGGCGTCGACACGCGCACCGCCCGGAAAATCGATAATGAACTCGTTCATGGCCTTATCCTCATTTTTGAATGTATGGAGCTACAAGCATTTCGATGCACCGCCGGCCCATGCGTTACAGTGGCCGTAATAGCTACCATACCAACAAATCCAGGCGGAGATAGGCCACCGCCCCCACCAGGGCCAGCAACAGCCCGACCAGCCACACATTATCAAACTCACGCCGCCGCACGTGGAAGGTGAGAGCCGAGACCAAAAGCAGCATGAGAATGCTGGCGGCTGCAGGAGTGAGATAAGTATACCGGCCAAGCGCCACCGGCAAAATCAGGCCCAGGCCGCAGACCCACTCCACCACACCGATGATTTGGACCAGACCCTGGGGCAACTCGCTGACCCAGGGCCATATCTTCTTGGCCGTCTCGTAGCGGTAGGCTCTGACTAAGCCTACAAGAACAAAAACCACCGCCAACACGGCAGATAAGACCCATACCAGACCGTTGCTCCCGCTCATCAGCGCTCATCCTTCCATATCAGGTGTAGATTCGTGCAGCCAAAATTGGGTTCGTCCGATGCACCGCAAGACGTGCCAAGTGTACTACCTTTCGTCCAAAACACGAAAAGCGCAGATCGGCGCTGCGAGGGCGCATTGACGCGCGGCAATGTCCATGCGATAATAGAATCACGATGCCTGAAGAGCGCCTTCACCTACACCTCCTGGGTCCGTTTCGCTTGCTCCGAGGCGATCAGCCAGTGGCCGGCTTCGACCAGGCGCGGCTCCAGCACCTGCTGGCTTACCTGGCACTGCAGCGCGACCAGCCGATCTCTCGCCAGCAACTGGCCTTCGCATTCTGGCCGGATACCACCGATCAACAAGCCTTCAAAAACCTCCGCACGCTGCTCACCCGGCTGCGCCAGGCGCTGCCGGATGCAGATCGTCTTGTTTTCATCACGGCCCAGGTGCTGCAATGGCGACCGGATGCGCCCTGTACGGTGGATGCGGCCGACTTCGAGGCGGCTATTGCCAGGGCAGCCGCAGCGAAAGAACGCGGCGAGGGCGACCAGGCCGCGCAGGCGCTGGCAGCCGCAGTCGCCGCATACACCGGCGATCTGCTGCCCGACTGTTACGATGATTGGATCATTCCCCTGCGCGAACGAATGCATCAGGCCTACGGCGCAGCCCTGGAGCAGTTGGTGCTTGCGCTGGAGGAGCGACGCGACTTCAACGGCGCCATTCCGTACGCACAGCACTTGCTGCGCCATGACCCACTGCACGAGGCCGCTTACCGCCATCTGATGCGCCTGCATATGACGCAGAACGACTGGACAGAGGCCCTGCACATCTACCGCGCGTGCACAGCGATGCTGAAGCGGGAGTTCGGGGCCGCGCCGGAACGCGCTACTCGTGATCTTCACGCGCGCTTGCTGAAAATGCGGGAGCGCGCTGAAGCGGCAAGCACGGGAAGCGCAGGCGCACGCTCGGCCGACCCGCCCCTGGTGGACCGCAGAGATGAATGGTCCCGGCTGACGGCTGCCTGGCAGGCTGCTGCTGCGGGCAAGCCGCTGATCGTCCTAATGAGCGGCGAAGCCGGCATCGGCAAGACGCGTCTTGCCGAAGAGCTGTGCGCCTGGGTCGAGCTGCAGGGAGCTGCCACGGCAACCGCGCGCTGCTATGCGGGCGGAGACACGCTCGCCTACGCGCCTGTCGTTGAGTGGCTCAACGCGGCAGCCCTCCGGCCGCGGCTGGCCGATCTGGAGGATGCGTGGCGGGTCGAAGTCGGCCGGCTGCTCCCCGCGCTGCTGGCCGAGCGTCCGCGCCTTACACCTCCCGCGCCGCTGACCGAGGCCTGGCAGCGCACGCGGTTGTTCGAGGCGCTGGCGCGCGCCATTCTCGGAACAGGTCCGACCGGCCGCGATCCGCTGCTGTTATTCCTGGATGACCTGCAATGGACCGATCCCGAGACGATTGACTGGCTCGTCTATTTGCTACACCACAACCGCGGTGCGCCGCTGTTGGTAGTATGCACTTTGCGGCCGCACGAGGTAGGAGAAGATCATCCCTGGACCGTTTCACGGCTGGCATTGACGCGCGCGGGGCTGTTGAGCGAAATCTGTCTGGCGCCGCTGGACGCCGTCGAAACCGCGGCTCTGGCCGCAAACACAGCCGGGCGGGCTGTTGATGCAGCCGAAGCCGCCCAACTCTACCGCGACACCGAGGGAAACCCGCTCTTCGTCGTCGAAATGGTGCGCGCCGGGTTTGGGCGCAGGGGAAAAGAGAGTGGGGAAGCCAGGGAGCGGGGGAGAAAGGGAGAGGGCGAGCAAAAGAGCGAACAAGACGAACCCCTGTTACCCGTCTCCGCTGCGCCGGCGCTGCCGCCCAAAGTGCGGGCGGTGATCCAGTGGCGGCTGGCTATGCTTTCGCCGGGCGCGCAAGCATTGGCGCAGACCGCGGCGGTGATCGGTCGCAGGTTCAGCTACGATGTGTTGTGCCAGGCCAGCGGCCAGGAAGAGGCCGCGGTGATGCAGGGACTGGATGAACTGTGGAGGCGCCACCTCGTACGCGATCAGGGGGACGACACTTACGACTTCAGTCATGACGGTGTTCGCGCCGTCGCATACGAAGCCATCGGCCCGGTCCTCCGTCGCGGCGCACATCTGCGCGTGGCGCGGGCGCTTGAGGCGCTCCACAGTGATCACCTGGATGCTGCCAGCGGCCAGATCGCCATCCACTACGCGCAGGCCGGCGAGACACAGCCGGCAATCACGTATTATCGCCGGGCGGCAGCAAACGCGCAACGACTCTACGCCAACAGCGAGGCTGTACGCTTTTACCGTCACCTGCTGGAAGGTGAGCTCGCCCCAAGCTTGTCGGCAAGCGAGCGATGCCAGGTGATACTTGCGCTGGCGGAGGTCTTGCGGGTGATCGGGCATTGGGCCCGGGTGCGGACCATCACGCAGGAAGCGATCGCGATCGCCGAGTCCTTGGGAGACGTTCGCCTGGCGGCCCAGGCCCAGCGCGCACTGGCCGACGTGCTGCAGTTGCTGGGCTACTACGATGAGGCGCTGGAATGGCTGGCCAAAGCTGAGGAAGGCTTTCTGGCGGCTGGCGAGGGCCGCGGGATGGTGAGCGCGCTGTGGACTATGGGCCAGATCTACTGGCTTCGGGGATGCCAGCAGCAGGCTCTCGCCGTACTGGAGCGACAACTACAGATCGCCACGGACATGGACGATCAGCGCGGCATCTGCGAGGCGCTCGAGACGATGGGCATGGTCTACTGGAGTCAGGGCGATTGGGAGCAGTCCGCTGACTGTTGCTTGAGATCCATCAGGATCGCCGAGCCGCTGGGACACAAATTGATACTCACGCGCGCGTCGATCACCCTGGGAAATGTCAGAGCATCGCAACACTGGTTCGGGGAAGCCGTCCATTGGTACCTGCGCGCGGGCGTGCTGGCCCAAGAGATCGATGACAGGCAGGCGATCTCGTGGGCCACCTCAAACATCGCTCTGGTCCTGGCGAAGCGCGGCGAGTACGCGCAGGCTGCCGCGGGCTATGAACGCAGCCTGCGCAACGCCATCGAGATCGGCGATCGTTGGACTGCCTGTCTGAACGTTGCGGGCCTGGCGGCAATCAACGAACGCCGAGGCAGGCTCGACCTGGCCGAATCGCTGTATCGCAAGGCAATCGGCTTCGGGGGACGCCTGGGCATTCCCAGCTATCTCTCCGGCATGCTCATCGGTTTGGCGCGGCTGTTGCTGGCGCGCGGCCGCACGGCCGAGGCGGCCGGCCTCTACGATGAGGCGTGGGCGAAGATATCCAGCGTGGCGGGCGAACGCCTGGCTGGTGAGGACACGCGCTTCGATGCGCTGGTGTTGGGCATCCGACTCCGCCTTATGATGGGCAAAAGTACTGTGGCGGAAGCTGCAACAGCGATCCGGGAGTTGTTGCACCACGAAAGCGCACCCCACCGGCAGGCGGCGCTCAACTGCGAGCTGTGGAGACTGACAGCCGATCCCGCGGCACAGCGCAGCGCGGCGACCTTCTACCGCACGGAACACGCCGAGACAGGCGCTGAAGAGTGCCGGAGCCAGCACCAGGACCTGACAGGCGAGACACTGCTCGACCCGTTGCCCTTGCCCGATATCTCGGAGTTGATCCCTGACGAACCGGAAGGCCAGGATCTGGTTCAGTTGGTCGCCGAGCTGGAGAGCTCGTTCGACTCATAACTGCTATCTGCAAACACCACCTAACCCCAGGACTGCCTTCCTGAAGCGCTTATGAAGCGCGGCCTCGCGTATAGTCTTCTTGATGGTTGTAGCATTGCGCACCGTTTCATCAAAAACTAACGAACACATCAGAGAGGAGACTACCATGGCAGTAATCACGATTTCCCGGCAATGGGGCAGTTTGGGCGACGACGTCGCGCGCATGGTCTGCGACAAGCTCGGCTACCAGTACTTTGACAAGAAGCTGATGGCGCAAGTCGGCCAGGAGATGGGCATCATGGCGGCGCGCGTCAAGGATGCCACGGAGTTCAAACCGCAGGGGCCGAAGTCCATCCTGGAGGCGATCGGCACCACCCAGAGGCTCACCGGCGGCGATCCTTCGAGCTGGACTTTCGGGGCGCGCAGCGACGCCCTCGAGGGGATCTCGGCAGTGAACCTCATGGAGGTGATCAACGCGGGTTACAAGAAGGGCAACGTGGTGATCGTAGGCCGCGGCGGCATGGCTGCCCTGAAGGACAAGCCCGATGTGCTGCACGTCCGCATCCAGGCGCCCTTTGAGCTGCGCGTCAAGCGCATCGCAGATCAAGAGAAAATATCGTTGGAAGAGGCGAGGGCGCGGGTCAAGGCGCGTGATGTGAGTGATGTCGCCTGGATCAAGCGCCACTTTGACCTCGACTCGCACGACCCGCAGCTCTTCGACGTGGTCGTCAACACGGCAAAGCTCTCGCAGGCGGCCGCGGCCGACCTGATCGTCAAGGCGCTGGCCGCTCTGCCGACCAAGGGCAAATAGCGCTGCCGCACTTGGTCATAAGTAAGGAGGTTACCTTATGAGAATCATGGAACGCTTGACCCAGAAGGTAGACCGCAGCAGTTGGTCGAAGAAGATCGCCATCGAGAAGCGCTACGAGGTTGTCGAAGCGCGACTGGGCTACCCGCCTTCACGGCGATACCGCGCCTTCATTGGCACAACCGACACCAATGTGCGCGTGATCGAACGCGACTGGAGCAGCCTCGGAGCCTACTTGACCACCATCGAAAAGGCCCAGCAGGACCCCGAGTGGCAGGCCCTGGGGGCGGAGCAGGTCGGGATCGTGCTCGGCAACCAGATGGAACTCTACATGATCGAATAAGGCGTTGAGGCGCCTGATCCTGCAAGCCCACATAGGCCCCACGGATGATCTGTGGGGCCTATGTCTATGTGGCTGAGCGCCGGACGAAACCAGTTGTATCTCAGTGCGTCTTTTTAAGGTCCGACAGCTTGACACGGCTATCTGGTTGTGATATAGTTTAGCCACTGTACAAACTAACGACCTTGATCTGAGCGCACTGAGATATGCCAAAGGTGCTATTCTCTCCACCAGCAACTACGCCGTGCAGCGCGCCCCACCCGGCGCTGCGCCAGCAGATCCCCTCCGATCTGCGGTGTTGCTTTAGGCACAGCACACCACTTCTCACTCGCTCACGCATGTGGACCGCAGGTCTACAAGACCAACCGCCGCCAGATAATCTCTCATCCAATCGCGGGCCCCAAACATAAGCCCGGGCATGTCCGCGTCTCCCGATCGATCAACATCCTCAAAGGAGAGCCTCATGGTAGACCTAAAAGCAAAACCATACACTCTGGATGAAGAAGGCATCAAGTGGGTCGAAGACACCATCGACTCGATGACGCTGGAAGAGAAAATCGGCCAGCTCTTTGTCAACATGGGGGCCAGCCGCACCGAGGAATACCTGACGCAGGTGCTGCGCGATTACAAGTTCGGCGCGGTGCGCTACAATCCCGGTCCCGCCGCGGCCGTCCATGAGCAAAACCGCATCCTGCAAGAGAACAGCAAGATCCCGCTCCTCATCGCCTCTAACGCCGAGGCTGGTGGCAATGGCGCCTGCACGGATGGCACCTACGTGGGCTACCCGATCAAGCTTGGTGCGGCCGACGATCCGAAGTGGGCCTACGAAATGGGCCGCATCTCGGGCGTGGAATCCTCGGCCATCGGCTGCAACTGGGCCTTTGCGCCGGTCGTTGATCTGCTGATCAACTGGCGCAACCCGATCATCTCCAACCGCGCCTTCGGCGCTGACCCTGACCTGGTGCTGGCGTACGGCAAGGCTTACCTCAAGGGCATGGCCGAGTCCGGCGTGGCCTGCGCCATGAAGCACTTCCCCGGTGACGGCGTGGACGAGCGCGACCACCACCTGTCGTCGTCGGCGAACTCGATGACCTGCGAGGAGTGGGATGCCACCTTCGGCAAGGTCTACTCCGGCATGATCGAGGCAGGGGTGCAGTCGGTCATGGTCGGCCACATCATGATGCCGGCCTACCAAAAGCACTTTTCCCCCGGCGCCAAGGATGCCGATCTGCTGCCCGCATCGCTGTGCAAAGAGCTCACCACCGACCTGCTGAAGGGCAAGCTCGGCTTCAATGGCCTGGTTGTGACCGATGCCTCCCACATGGTCGGCATGACCTCCGCGATGCCGCGACGCCTCGTCTTGCCCACCGCCATCGCCGCGGGCTGCGATCTGTTCCTCTTCTTCAACGATCCCGAAGAGGATCTGAAGTGGATGACTGAGGGCTACCAGAACGGCATCATCACCGAAGAACGGCTACGCGAGGCCCTGCGCGCCATCCTGGGCGCCAAGGCCGCCCTCGGCCTGCACAAAAAGGATAAGAAAGACATCGTGGAGCCGGCTGAGACCGCCCTGAAGAAGATCGGCCTGCCGGAGAACAAAGCCATCACCGCCCAGGTCACCGATCACGCCATCACCCTCGTCAAGAATGTCCAGGAGCATATTCTGCCGGTCACCCCGGAACGCTACCCGCGCGTCCTCATCATCCCCGTCAAAGGCCCGCCGAACGCGGCCGCGTCTATCTTCGGCGGCGGCGGCACCCCGCCCTGGGAAACGTTCGCGGAAGAACTCCGTAAGGCCGGCCACGAGGTCGAGGTCTTCGAGTCCGCGATCGAGAAGCTGCTCAAGCTGCCTGAGGAGGACCGCGCCAAGGGCCTGCGGAATATGTATGCCGGCAAGGCGCCGATCTCAAACCTCACCAGTAGATACGACCTGATCATCAACGTCGCCCAGGTCGTGGGCGGCATGCAGCCGGTCGAACGGGTGAGCTGGCCAGCTTCGAAGGGCACGCCCGATCTGCCGTGGTACGTCCACGAAATCCCAACGATCTTCATCTCCTTCTCGACGCCGTTCCTGCTGGCGGATGCACCGGCGGTGAAGTGCTATATCAACGCCTACGACGCGCGGCCGGCCACCATTGAGGTGACGGCGAAGAAGCTGGCTGAAGGCGTGAAAGCGTTTGTGGGCGTCAGCCCGGTCGACGCGTTCTGCGGCTTCCCGGATACGAGGATTTGACATGCGCAATCCGCCGGATTGCGTTACGTGCACGATCCAGCGGATTGCGTCACACATAATCAAAAAAGGAGATTTGCGATGGCTAAGGTAGCTGCCAAGGTCCCGGAAGCGGCCCACGTGCTGATCGATTTCAAGCCCCAGCACGACTTCTTCGTCGGCATCGACTCCGACGGCTGCGCGTTCGACGCGATGGAGCTTAAGCACAAGGAGTGCTTCACCCCCACGATCGTCCGTGTCTGGGGGCTGCAGTCCGTCTCGAAGTTCGCGCGCGAGACGTGCGAGTTCGTCAACCTCTACTCCAAGACCCGCGGCCTGAACCGTTGGATCGCGCTGACGCGTGTCTTCGACCTCCTGCGGGAACGCCCCGAGGTCAAAGCGCGCAACGCCAAGGTGCCCCAAGGCGATAAGATCAAGGAGTTCATCGCCTCCGGCTACCCGCTCAGCCACAAGGGCATGGTCCAATACGCGGCCGATTATCCGCACCCGGAGCTCGAACAAGCCGTGCAGTGGTCGCTGGCAGTGGACGAGGCCATCGCCGAGATGGTGCACGGCGTGCCCCCCTTCCCCTGGGTGCGCGAAAGCCTGCAAAAGATGCAGGGCAAGATCGATCTGATGGTCGTCTCGGCCACCCCCGTCGAGGCGCTGGAGCGTGAGTGGGGCGAGCATGGCATCGCCCAGTACATGACTGTCATCGCCGGCCAGGAGATGGGCACCAAGAAACAGCACCTCCAGTTCGCAGCCAAGGGCAAGTACGACGACGACCGGATTTTGCTGATCGGCGATGCGCCGGGAGACCGTGACTCGGCCAAGGGCGTCGACGTCCTCTACTACCCCATCAACCCGGGCGCTGAAGACAAGTCCTGGAAGCGGTTCTACGATGAGGCCCTCGGCAGATTCCTGAACGGCACCTATGCCGGCGACTACGAAGCCTCGCTGATCGCCGAATTCGAAAGGCTGCTGCCCGAAACGCCCCCGTGGCAGAAGCTGGAGAAAGTGGAGTGGGAATAAGAGGAGAATCATCATGCCAAGACTCGTAGACCTGACTGCCAAACCCTATAACCTGTCAGACGAACAGATCAAATGGGTGGAAGACACCCTGGCCGCCATGACGCCGGAGGAGAAGACCGGCCAGCTGTTCACCAGCCTGTTCTGGTTCGGTGTCGACACCTTCAGCGGCAACGCGCTGACCAATGAGCAGATCCTTGAGAAGTACCACATCGGCGGTGCGCGTTGGCAGGGCGGCAAGGCGAAAGCCTGCCAGGAACTGCTGAACAGCCTGCAGAAAGCCTCGAAGATCCCCTTGCTGATCGCAGCCAACTGCGATTCAGGCGGCAATGGCGCCTGTGGGGATGGCACCTACATCGCGTCCGGCGCCCAGTCCGAGGCCGCTCGCGATCCGAAGGTGGCCTACAACGCCGGATACGTGTCGGCCCGCGAAGCGGGCGCGCTGGGTGTCAACGTCAACTTCGACCCCTGTGTCGACATCCTCTTCAACTGGCGCAACACGATTGTCAACACCCGCGCCTACGGCACCAATGCGGATGACGTGATCAAGTACACCAGCGCCTACATCGACGGCTACCGCGCCGGTGCCGATGGCAACATGGTCACCTGCATCAAGCACTTCCCCGGCGACGGCACCGAGGAGCGCGATCAGCACCTGGTGTTGGGCGTGAACGAGCTTTCCCCTGCGGAATGGGACGCCTCGTTCGGCCGCGTCTACCGGCACCACATCAACAACGGCGTCGAGATGTTCATGGCGGGCCACATCGCCCTGCCGTACTACTCGAAGCTCCTGAATCCCTCGCTGTTGGATGAGGAGATCATGCCGGCGACCCTGGCCCCCGAGCTCATCACGGGCCTGTTGAAGGAGCAACTGGGCTTCAACGGCATGGTGATCACCGACGCCAGCCACATGCTGGGCATGACCTCCGCGATGCGCCGCGAGGACTACGTCCCTGGCGCCATCGCTGCCGGCTGCGACATGTTCCTGTTCTTCAACGACATGGACGAAGACTTCAACTTCATGCTGAACGGGTACAAGAAGGGCGTCATCACCGAAGAACGTATGAATGACGCGGTCCGCCGGGTCCTGGGGCTCAAGGCAAAGCTGAACCTGCACGTGAAGCAAGCCGAGGGCACGCTGCTGAAGGCCGAGAAGGAGCTGGAGGTCGTCGGTTGTACGGAGCACCTGGCGATGCGCGCGGATGCGGCCGATAAGGGCATCACCCTCGTCAAGAACACCCTGGACCAACTGCCGATCCGTCCCGAGACCCACAAGCGCCTCCGCGTGTACTATCTGGAAGGCGAAAAGGGCGGCATCCACGCCGCCGGATCGAAAACGCTTGAGAACTTCGTGGCCGAGCTGGAGAAACGCGGCTTCGAGGTCACAGTCAACGACGGCACCACCCGCGTCAAGGGGAAGACACTGAAGTATCGGGAAGAGGTGGATGCGGCGCTCGTCATTGCCGACGTCGTCGGCTACGGCGCGCAGAACAACTACCGCATCGTGTGGAAGACCGCCATGAGCAACGAGTGCCCCTGGTACGTCTGGGAGGTGCCGACCGTCATGGTGTCGTTGAACTTCACCACCCACCTTCACGATGCGACGATGGTCAAGTGCTTCATCAACGCTTACCACAACAACACCGAGATCATCAAGCAGGTCGTCGACAAAATCATGGGCGAGTCCGAATTCAAGGGCAAGCCGAACGATCTGGTGTGGGCCGGCAAGTGGCAGGCGAAGCTGTAGTTGGGGCTGGTAGCTTGGTAAACTGGTGCGGTCCGGAGTAGAGGCTTCAGCCGGTCTCTTGCATCAGACAGCAGACCGGCTAAAGCCTCGAATCCAGGCTACTTCTCCAGGGATGTCCGGTCAAGGAGGAGATTCATGAGAAAAACGCACCTTGTTTCGGCAGTGTTGATAGCTTTCGTCAGCCTGGTGCTGGCAGGCTGCACCGCGCAACAAGCTGAGCCGCCGAAGGCCATCAAGGTCGGCGTGATTGCCGAGCTGACCGGTGATCAGTCCGTCGTGGGAGCATCGTGCAAAAATGCGGCCGAGCTCGCGGTCAAGGAGATCAACGACGCCGGCGGTCTGGAAATCAGCATGAAGAAATACCCGATCGAGCTGATCGTCGCAGACAACGCCAGCAAAGAGGAGCAAACGATCGCCGCTGCGCAGAAGCTCATCACCCTGGATAACGTCGTGGCCGTCGTCGGGCCGAACGCCAGCCGCTTGGCTATTCCGGCTTCCTGGATCGCGGAGAACACCAAGACCGTGCTGATCAGCCCGTGGTCGACGAGTCCCGAGACTACCCTGGATACCGAGACCAATGCGCCCAAGAAATACGTGTTCCGCGCCGCGTTCACTGACGATTTCCAGGGCCGTGCGGCTGCCGCCTTTGCCTGGAGTAAACTGGGGGCGAAAAGAGCGGCTGTGCTCTACGACACCGACTCGGCCTATAACAGGATCCTCGCTGAGCAGTTCAAAGCGTCCTTCACCACGGGCACCGGCGACGCGGTCATCTTCATGGGCCTCGACGGCGCGCCTGTGGGCGAGATTCGGTCCGTCGGCAACGGCCAGATAGTCGCTTTCGAAAGCTTCCACACCGGCGATCAGAACTTCACGGCCCAACTCACCCGGATCAAGGCAGCCAACCCGGACGTGATATTCCTGCCCAACTACGCCAACGAGGCGCCGCTGCAGATTCAGCAGGCAAAAGCCCTGGGCGTCACCGCGGCTTTCCTGGGTGGCGACGGGTGGAACAGCGTGAACTTGCTGAGACAATGTGGGGCTGACTGCGAAGGGTACTACTTCACCGCCCACTATGCTGCCGACAAACCCTCACCGGTGGCCACCAAGTTCATTGAGGCCTATCAGGCCGCGTACGGCGCCATCCCAGATGACGTGGCTGCCTTGACCTATGATTCCTTCCAACTGCTGTTCTCGGCGCTGCAAGGCGCGGCGAAAGTCGACCGCGAGGCCGTGCGCGACAACCTGGCCAGAGCATCCATCGACGGCGTGACGGGGCCCATCAGATTCCAGACCGGCACCGGCGACCCGGCCAAGAGCGCTGTGGTCTTACAGATCAAGGATGGCAAGTTCGTCTGGTTTGCGAACGCCCAGCCGTAACGCAGCCCGAACAGTAGGGCCCACTATTGGGCCGCAAACAGCAGGCCACGAACGGTGGCCCCGTTGATGTGCGTAGAGATGTGAGATCTGGTTACCGCACAAAGCAGGTTATCAATGCCCAAGACGCCATACTCACAGCAGAGAGAAGCTCGCCAGCAGAATACCTCTACTCTCTTACGCGATCTTTGGCGCCATGCGCCGCTCTCCAAGGCGATGCTGGCGCAGCGCAACGGCCTGACCAAGGCAACAGTCTCGGCCATCTGTGGCGATTTACGCGCCCTCGATCTCATTCAGGAGGCTGGGCAGGACCACACTGGCCTTGGACGTCCCGGTTACTTGCTGGAACTCAACCCGTTGGCACGTTGTGCGATCGGGGTGGAGATCAGCACCAACTACTCCGCAGCAATCCTGACCAATCTCTGCGGACAGACGCTGTGGCAAAACAGCGTCTTGACAGCCGTTGGCAGCAGCCAAAAAGCCGTCCTTGCGCAGGCCGAAACCTTGATTGCCGAAGCCATCCAACAGGCTCGCGACTACGGCATCCCCCTGCTGGGCATCGGGGTTGGGATTCCCGGCATCGTATACCCCGGTGAGGATGGTCGCGTTGATGCGCCAGCGCTAGGCTGGAAGGAGGTGCATCTCAAACAGATCTGGGAGCAACGGTTTTCTCTGACGGTGAGCGTCGAGAACAAAGCCAGGGCTGCGGCGATGGCCGAGTCCATCAACGGCAACGCACAGAACGCCGACAGCTTCATCTACGTCAATATCGGCACGGATGTGCGGTCCAGTGTCGAGGCCGCGATGATCAACGAAGGTTCTCCGTATCGAGGCATTCGCGGGATGGCGGTGGACGCCGGCCACATGATCCTCGACCCCAACGGCCCGCCGTGTTCGTGCGGCCAGCGGGGCTGCTGGCAGGCCATGGTGGATGTCGATCGCGAAGTTGATCTGGCCAGCCAACGGTTGATACGGGGCGAGGCCAGCTCGCTGCAAGGCCAGGTTGGGTCGAGCGACAACGCACTCGACCACCGGACCATCCATCAGGCAGCGGTAGAACGCGATGCGCTTGCGCTGGAGGTAGCCAGCACAGTGATCATGAATCATGCGCTCGGCATCGCCAACCTTGTGCGTCTTTTCGATCCGGAGCTGGTGGTGATCGGCTTTGCCAACGCGGCCCTCCCACCGCCCTATAAATCGCGTATGCAAACCATGATCTGTATGCCGGAATTCGATATACCGGCGGCCGTCCGCCAGCAACTGGCCCATCGGGGGGTGACACCCCCGGCCATCGTCTATGCGGCGCACGGCCCTGAAGCCTGTATGTTGGGCGTGGCCATGCTGCTGGTGGACGAGTTCTTGCGGACGCCACCTGCGGTTGCGGTCTAGGACGCACGCTTTTTCATCGTTGTCGGCAAGTGGGTTTTCCGCTTGACCACATAAACTCAAGCCCTTAGGAGTGTATCTCATGGCAGAAGAAGTACAAGCACCAACCTCCATTCTCACCCCGGAGTACAAAAAGACGCGCCCGGGGGCAATGTTCGCTTTCGCCGTTGGCACGATGAGTGACAGCATGGAAGGCGGCCTGATCAACACCCTGTTCCCCGTGATCAGCAAGGCCTTGGGGCTGGATATCGGCGCACTGGGCACCCTGTCCAGCATCAGCAAATGGGCCCGCATGCTCTTCGGCACGCTGTGGGCCATCGCCGGCGACAAGTTCGGCCGCAAAAAGATCCTGGTCTGGATGACCGGCTTCTGGGGCCTCTGGACCGCGGCCGCCGGCTTTGCTCGGAACTTCACCGAGTTGTTGATCCTCTATACCATCGGCGTCATCGGCACCGTGGCCGCGGAACCCATCCAGAACGGCCTCATGGTGGACATGTTCGATGAAGACGAGCGCGGCAAGGCTTACGGCACCCTCCGCACCATCGGCGTAGCCGCCGGCCTCGTCTTGACCCCCCTCATCGGCCGGCTCTCCACGTGGCCCACGCCGGAAAACGGCTGGCGCATCGGTATGTACATCATGGGCGGCCTCAGCGTCCTGAGCGGCCTCTTGCTCCAGGTCTTCCTCAAGGAGCCGCCCCGCCGCATCGTGGCTGGCGACCCGGACGCCGGCAAGTTCAAGCTCTCCGACATCAAAGAGATCGTCAAGATCCCGACGTTCTGGCTCCTGGCGGTCATGCTGCTCTTCGTCACCTCGATGGTGTTCTTCGCCTTCATGGTCACCTACTTCGTGAAGGTGCGCGGGTGGGAAACTGCCGCAGCGGCCGTCCTCTACACGGCCTTCATGGGCGGCTGGGCGGTGGGCGGCTTCACCGGCGGCACCCTCGGCGACCTTTTCCAGAAGAAGTTCGGGGATAAGGGCCGCGTCATGTTCATGCAGATCTACCTGTTTAGCTGGGCAATCGGGACCTACCTGTTCACGCAGATCGACTGGGGCAAGGGGATCGTGGTTTACATCATCGCCTTCCTGGTCGGGTTGATCGGCTCGTGGGGCTTCTCGGGCGCGGTGCTGCCGATGGTCGGCCAGATTGTGGAGCCGCAGTACGCGGCCACCACCTTCGCCCTGCTCTTCTCGTTCATCCAGGGCGCGATCACGGCCATCTACCTGCTGCTGATCAAGCCGCTGGCGACTGCGCTGGGCAGCCTGGACAAGGTCTTCCTCTACATGCTCTGTATCCCGTATGCGGTCAACGGCGTCTTCTGGTTCCTGTTCTACCTTACGTATCCCAAGGACGTGGCAAAGCGCAAGGCCCGCATGGCGGCGCGTGCCGCCGGCACGCTGAAGTAAAGACATAGGTTTTCCAAACCGGGGTTGAAAGACCCGTAGGGGCGGGGGTTTCCCCGCCCCTACCAAACCAAAACCCGTTCTCGCCCGCCGACTACAAGCAGCGGCAACCTCGTTTTCCAAACCGTGGTTTTGCGACCTGCGGTCGTTCAAGAAACCCGGTTTGAAAAACGAAGTGGCGCACTTAAATCGCAAACACCCAGGCCCCCACGTGCGCAGCCACTCGGGTGACTGCGCCAAGCGTGAGCGGCTTGTCTCATAGTGAATGGCGTGATGATCCTGAGATTCGATCAGTAACCCTTAATCTTATCCCTGCAACCTGCAACCAATCCATTAGGAGGCAATGATGCTGTACCCGGTCCAGAACAACGTCCGCAACAAGCTCGATCTCTCAGGCATCTGGGACTTCAAATGCGACCCCAATGGCGTGGGGGAGGCCAGCGGCTGGGCTAAGGGCCTGACCGGCGGCCGGCCGATGGCTGTTCCCGGCAGTTGGAACGAGCAGTACGATGATCTTTTCAGCTACCTGGATCTCGCCTGGTACGTCAAGAAGGTCTACATACCGTCGTGCTGGCAGGGCCAGCGTGTGTTCATCCGCGTCGGCTCGGCGGTCTATTTGGGGACCGTTTATCTCAACGGCGTCAAAATCGGCTCGCACGAGGGTGGCCATCTCCCCTTTGCTTTCGAAATCACCAACCAGGTCAAGTGGGACGAGGAGAACGTCCTCGCCATCAGCGTCGAAAACGTGCTAAAGCCCGAACGCGTGCCCTCCGGCAATATGCCCGGCGATGAGATGGGCATGTTCGCCAGCACCCCGCGGACCACCTACGACTTCTACCCGTTCGCCGGCATCCACCGGCCGGTGGTGCTCTACAGCGTCCCGCAGAACTACATCGCGGATGTCACCGTCGCCACGACTATCGAGCCGAGAGCAGAGGTTAAGGTTACGGTTGAGCTGAATGCTGCCCTATCAGGCCCAGGTTCCGTGCAACTGAAGGGCGGCGAGACGGATATCGTGGCGGACCTGACCTTCGCCGACGGCGCCGCCGAGGTGACGCTGGCTGTCCCTGAAGCCCATTTATGGTCAGACAAGGACCCATACCTTTATGATCTCACCGTCAGGACTGAGAACGATGCCTACAGCCTCAAGGTCGGCATCCGCACCATCGCGGTGACCGGCGGCAAGATCCTGCTGAACGGCCAACCGGTCAAGCTGAACGGTTTCGGCCGCCACGAGGACTTCGTCGCCAGCGGCAAAGGCCTGAACCTGCCGTTGGTGGTCAAGGATTACCAGCTCATGAAATGGGTCGGCGCCAACGCCTACCGCACCTCGCACTACCCCTACAGCGAAGAAGAGATGCAGATGGCGGACCGCGAGGGCTTCCTGATCATCGATGAGATCCCCGCCGTCAGCTTGCAGATGGCCGACGAGGCCAACGCTGCCGAGCGGCTGCGCATGTGCCTGCAGCAGATCGGGGAGATGATCGCTCGCGACAAGAACCATCCATCGGTGGTGATGTGGTGTGTGGCCAACGAGCCGATGCCCAAGGGGTTCGCCGTCGGCGCCCTGGGCGAGAGCAAGCGCTCCATTGAAGATGTCAACCTGCCGGGCAAGCAGTTCCTCGATACGGAGATCGCCCGGGTGCGCGAGCTGGACCCGACGCGCCTGGTAACGATCGTGACCGTGATGGGCGGCCCGCAGAATTGGATGGAGCAGTGCGATGTCATCTGCATGAACCGCTATTGGGGCTGGTACACGCTCGGCGGCCAGTTGGACAAAGCCCGGCAAAAGCTCGAAGCGGAGCTGGATCAGGTCTGGGACCGCTTCCACAAACCGATCATTATGACCGAGTTCGGCGCGGACACCATCGCCGGGTACCACGGCAAGCCCAACGTGATGTGGACGGAAGACTACCAGGCCGACTATATCCGGTTCCACCTGGAAGCGGCGGCCGAGCGGCACTTCGTCGCGGGCATGCAGGTGTGGCAATTCGCAGATTTCGCCGCGGTGCAGAGCATCATGCGGGTCGGCGGGCTGAACCACAAGGGCATCTTCACCCGCATCCGCACGCCGAAGATGGCCGCGCACGTGCTGCGCGAGTTTTGGGTGAACTAGATCGGTAGATTGGTAGATTGGTAATTTGGTAAACTGGGAAACCTGCCCCGTCGCTCACCAATTACCAGTGTACCAATCTACCAACTTACCGATTACCTGAAAGGGAGGACACATGCCAGAACCGCTTTTGTCTCCGGATCGTTTCTTCTCGCCCGACCCTGGGCAGCGCCGCGTAGCGCGCGAGCTCTACGAGAGCATTGCAGACCTGCCCATCGTCTCGCCGCACGGCCACGTCGATCCCGCACTGCTGGCCGATGAAAACGCGACCTTCGGCACGCCTGCCGATCTGTTCATCATCCCCGATCACTACGTGTTCCGCATGCTCTACTCCCAGGGCGTCCCCCTGGAGGCGTTGGGCATCCCGAAGCGGACGGAGTCCGCCCGGGATGGGGGTCCGGTCGAGGCCGATCACCGGAAGATCTGGCAGACCTTTGCCGAGCACTTCTACCTCTTCCGCGGCACGCCCAGCGGCGTTTGGCTGGCGCACGAGCTGTACGAAATCTTCGGCATCAAGCAGAAGCTGAACGGCGCGACCGCCCAGGCAACCTACGATGAGCTGGCCGCCAAGCTGGCTACCCCCGAATACCGTCCGCGTGCACTGTTCGAGCGGTTCAAGATCGAGGTCCTGTGCACCACCGATGGGGCCGCAGATTCGCTCGAGCACCACAAGAAGATCAAGGAATCGGGGTGGAAGGGGGTCGTCCGGCCGACCTTCCGGCCCGATGCAGTGACGAACCTGGCGCTGCCGGCCTGGAAGGCGAACCTCGACGTCTTGAGCGCGGTCGTCGGCCGGGAGATCACCACCGCTAAGGCACTCGTCACTGCGCTCGAAGAGCGGCGCGCCTTTTTCAAGACGGTGGGCGCCACCTCCACCGACAGCGGCGTGGAGACCCCCTACACTGAAAACATGTCCTCTGCCGATGCCGAGGCGATCTTCGCCCGCGCGCTGTCCGGGAAGGCGACAGCCGAGGATGCGCGGCGCTTCACGGGCTATATGGCATACGAAATGGCGCGCATGAGCGTCGAGGACGGGCTGGTGATGCAATTCCATGCGGGCTGCTACCGCAACCATAACCCGCTCGTGTTCGAGCGGTTCGGCGCAGACAAGGGCCACGATATCCCGGTGGAGACCGAGTGGGTGCGGAACATCAAGCCGATCACCGATGCGTTCGGCAATGACCCGCGGTTCACGATGCTGCTCTTCACCATGGACGAAACCGGCTACTCGCGCGAGATGGCGCCGCTGGCCGGGCATTACCCTGCGCTCAAGCTGGGGCCGCCCTGGTGGTTCCAGGACAGCCTGAACGGCATGGCGCGCTACTTCGACCAGGTGATGGAGACCGCCGGCCTCTACAACACCATCGGCTTCATCGACGACACGCGGGCTTTCGTCTCGATCCCGGCTCGGCACGATGTCTGGCGCCGCGCGTCGGCCAACTGGCTGGCCGGCCTGGTCGTGCGCGGGCTGATCGACATGAGCGATGCCGCCGAAATGGCGCCTGACCTGGCCAACGGCCTCGGACGGCGGACATTCAAACTCGGCTAGGCAGTGACCCAGGTAGGGGCGGGGTGATCCCGCCCCTACAGGGAGGAAAGGATGATCGGGCTGGACCTCGGAACCACGAACTGCAAAGCGGTGCTCTTGGATGCAGATGGCCGCGTGCGTGCCACCGCCTCCGAGGGCTACAGGCTGCAAGTCCCCCATCCGCGCGCAGCCGAGTTGGACGTCAGGCATGTATGGGCAGCCGTTCAGAAGGTGCTGCGCTCAGTGGCGGAGCAAGCTTGCCAACTTTCGGAAAGTTGGCAGCCTTCAGGCATCTGCTTCAGCGGCGCGATGCACAGCCTGTTCCCAGTCAGCGACGAGGCCGGCACGCCCATCTCGAACGCCATGACCTGGGCCGACGCGCGGGCAACCGCCGTGTACCGCAGCCTGATTGCCGACACGGACGTCCATGCGCTCTACCGGCGCACAGGCTGCCCCGTGCACTCGACCTACCATCTCCAGCGCCTCAGGTGGTGGGAGCGAGTGGAGCCTGAGCAAATGCAGCGGGCGCATCTGTGGGTGGGGATCAAAGATTGGATCCTGCACGCGCTGACCGGCGTCTGGGCGTCCGACCTGAGCCTGGCATCCACAACCGGGCTGCTTAACCTCCAATCTCTGAAGTGGGATACGGGCGTTCTGCGCCTGGCTGACGTCCTGGCTGATCGGCTGCCGCCCCTGGTCTCGCCGGCCGCGGTGGTTGGGGGGCTGACCGCTGAGGCTGCGGCCGTCACCAGACTGCCGGCCGGACTGCCCGTGATCGCCGGCGGCAGCGATGGCGCCATGGCCAGCCTGGGCACCGGCATCGCGGCGCCCGGCCAGATGGTGATCACCGTGGGCACCAGCGGCGCGGTGCGCAAGGTCGTTGCGGAACCCTGGTTCGACCCGGGCGAGCGCACCTTCTGTTATCTGCTGACCGACAAGCCCGAACCGCTCTGGTTCATCGGTGGGGCCATCAACAACGGTGGGCTGACGCTGCAATGGGTGCGCGAGAAACTTTATCCCGACCTGATCGGAGCTGCCGGCTATGAGCAGTTGGCGGTGGATGCTGCAACCGTCCAGCCCGGCGCAGAAGGGGTCTTCCTGCTGCCCTACTTTGCCGGCGAGCGCAGCCCGCACTGGGCGCCCAAGGACAAAGGGATGATGTACGGGCTGGGCATGCAGCATAACCGGGCGCACTTTTCGCGCGCGGCTATGGAGGGCGTGGCGAACTGCCTCGCTGATGTTTGGGACGCGCTATACGGCTCAGAGACAAGCAGCGAGATGGTGCGAATCACAGGGGGGATCACCCGCACGCCGCTGTGGGTTCAGATCCTATCCGACATGTTGGGTGTTCCACTGATGGCATTGGAAGTGGCCGACACCTCAGCCACCGGCGCAGCGCTGCTGGGCATGTATGCACTGGGCCAGATCAGCGCCGACGAGATAGCGGCCACGGTTGAAGCTGGCCCGGTCTATACTCCTAACTTGAATCGCCACCAATTCTACAAACAACACCATCGCGAATACCGAGCCCTGCGTCGCGGCATGGCGGCCATGGGCGAAACACTGGAAAACCTAAAGGAGAGCTTTTTATGAACCGTGACGATCTCATTAAGATGTACGACTTCACCGGCAAGACCTTTGCGGTCACCGGCGGCGGCGGTGTGCTGGCCAGTGGGGTGGTCACCTTGCTGGCGAGCTGCGGCGCAAACGTAATGATCCTCGACCGCAGCCTGGCAAGGCTCTCAGTCATCCAGGAAGCTGCCGGAGCCGATGGTGCGCGGATCGACGGATTCCAGGTCGATGTGATGAGCCGCGAGAGCCTCGAGGCGGCCAGCGCGGCCATCAAAGCGCGCTTCGGCACCCTCTACGGCCTGGTCAACGCGGCCGGCGGCAACAGCCCGAAGGCCACGGTCAGCCCGACGATGAGCTTTTTCGACATCCCGGAGGATGGGATGCGCTTCGTGCTCGACCTGAACGTCCTCGGCACCATCATGCCCTGCCAGATCCTTGCCAAGCAGATGGTTGAGACAGGGGAAGGCGTAATCCTGAACTACTCATCTATGAACGCATACCGCCCGCTCACCAACATCGCGGCGTACTCGGCATCCAAGGCCGCGATCACCAACTTCACCTCGTGGCTGGCCGTGCACATGGCGCAGAACTATTCCGGCAAGATTCGCGTCAATGCAATCGCACCCGGCTTCTTCCTGACCGATCAGAACCGCTTCCTGTTGACCGACAAGGAAACCGGTGAGTGGACCCCACGCGGTAAGAAGATCTTTGACCACACCCCCATGGGCCGCTTGGGCAACGATGACGATACCATGGGCTGCGTGCTCTTCCTGCTGTCGGGCGCCTCTGCTTTCGTCACGGGCATCACGGTGCCGGTGGACGGCGGCTTCTCGGCGTACGCGGGCGTATAGGGCGAGCATAGGGGCGGGGTGACCCCGCCCCTACACGGGAGGATCTGAACACATGACTGTTGCCAAGAAAATCGCAGAGCACGGTGTTCTATCGCACGACGCCATCCTGGCGACCCTGGCAAGGGGCCTCGGCGGCAAGTTCACGGGGCAGAAGGTGCTGGTGCTCATCCCCGACCACACCCGGGCCGTACCTCTGCCCGAGTTGTTCCGTATGATCGTTGAGGTGCTCGACGACGTGCGCGAGCTCAACGTCATGGTCGCGTTGGGCACGCATCCGGGGTACTCCGAGGCGGGCCTGAACCACCTGGTGGGCATCACTGCGGAGGAACGCGCGACAACCTATAAGCACGTCGGCCTGCTCAACCACGCCTGGGACGATCCGGCGGCGCTGGCTTCGCTCGGCATCATCGGTGCGGATGAGATCAAACAGCTTGCCGGCGCGAGCTACCACTATTCGCTGCCGACCGAGATCAACATCCGCATCAATAAGGCCGTGCTGGAGCACGATGCCATCATCATCCTCGGCCCGACCCTGCCGCATGAAGTTGTCGGCTATTCCGGCGGCGCGAAGTACTTCTTCCCCGGCATCTCGGGGCCGGACGTCATCAACTTCACCCACTGGCTGGGGGCGCTGGCGACGGTGCGGGGCACGATCGGCATCAAGGATACGCCGGTGCGGGCTGTGATCCACGCCGCGACGCACCGCCTGCAGACGCCGACCACGCTGGCGGCTCTGATCACCGAAGGGGCCGAGATTGCGGGCGTGCTGATCGGCGATGTGTACGAAACGTGGAACGCCGCGGCAGATGAGGCCGAGAAACTGCACGTCAAATGGTGCGACCATCCGTACAAGAGCGTACTGTCCGGGTGCCCTCCCATGTACGATGAGTTGTGGACGGCCGGCAAATGCATGTACAAGATGGAGTCCGCGGTGGAAATCGGCGGCGAGCTCATCATCTATGCCCCCCACCTGGACGTCGTCAGCCCGGTCCACGGCAAATATATCTATGAGGCGGGCTACCACATCCTGCCCTACTTCCTGGCGGACTGGGACAAATACAAGCACCTGCCGCTCGGTGCACTGGCGCATTGCACCCATGTGCGCGGCTCCGGCGTGATGGAAAACGGCATCGAAAAGCCCAACGTCCGGCTGACGTTGGCGAGCAAGATCCCGCCCGAGGACTGTGCCAAGCTGAACCTGGGTTACCGGGATCCGGCCACCATCAACCCGGCCGACTGGATGAACCGCGAGGATGATGGCTTCCTCTACGTTCCCAGGGCCGGCGAGATGCTGTACAAGGTCCGGTAAAATTGGGAGATCGGGAAATTGGGAGACGGCGGGTTTACCAGTGTACCAATTTACCAATCTACCAGAGACGAGGAGAAACGCATGAAATACGGCATGAATTTGAAGACCGAAGGCGCGTTCGACCTGATCTCTTTGGGCGCGCTAGTCCATCGCCTGGACCCGGGGATCATCCCCTTCCGCAAAGCCACCCATTGCGACATCCATGTGAGCGGCGGCGAGTTCAACGTAGCCGCCAATCTGGCGGACTGCTTCAGGCTCAAGACGGGCATCGTGACCGCGATGGTGGATTACCCGATCGGCGACCTGATCGCCGAGCGCGTGCGCGCCATGGGCGTCACCCCGTTCTACAAACACTTCGAGCACAACGGCGTGAACGGGCCGAACATGGCGACGGTCTACAGCGATCGGGGCCAGGGGGTGCGCGCTCCGGTCGTCTTCTACAACCGCTCCAACGAAGCCGCCGCGCAGCTCAAGCCGGGCGACTTCGATTGGGACAAGATCTTTGCCGGCGGGGTGCGCTGGTTCAACAGCGGCGGCATCTTCGCCGCGCTGTCAGAGACCACGGGCGAGCTGATCATCGAAGGCATGAAGGCCGCCAAGGCCCACGGCGCCATCACCTCGATCGACCTCAACTACCGCGCCAAGCTCTGGAACCTCTGGGGCGGGCACGCGGTCGCGCTGAAGGTGCTCAGACGAATCGTGGAAAACGTGGATGTGATCGTCGGTAACGAAGAGGATCTGCAGATGGGCCTCGGCATCGAGGGGCAGGACGTTCACGTTGCGTCCAAGCTTGACCCAAGCGCCTTCTTCGGCATGATCGACAGAGTGACTGAGATGTACCCCAACGTCAAGGTCGTGGCAACCACCCTGCGTGAGGTGCACTCGACCAACCGCCACAGCTGGAGCGCGGTCGCCTGGGTCAACGGCAAGACCTACCAGGCGCCCACCTGCGAGCTGGATGTGGTGGATCGCGTCGGCGGCGGCGATGGCTATGCCGCCGGCTTCTTCTATGGCCTGTTGTCCGGCGCCTCCGAACAGGAGGCGGTGAACCTGGGCTGGGCGCACGGCGCGCTGCTCACCACCTTCCCCGGCGACACGACGATGGCTACGGTGGAACAGGTGCGTGCGTTCGCCAAGGGCGGCTCGGCGCGCATTCAACGTTAGTACAAAGGGTTGCCAACTTTCGAAAAGTTGGCGATCCTTAGGCTAGAGAGGAAAACAACCTATGAGCCAAGAAATCAATATTGATCAGTTATCCATTAATACCATCCGCACACTTTCGATGGATGCGATCGAACAGGCCAACTCAGGCCATCCCGGCACGCCGATGGGGATGGCGCCGGTCGCGTACACGCTGTGGCAGCGCTACCTGCGCTTCGACCCGGCCGACCCGATCTGGCCCAACCGTGACCGTTTTGTCCTATCGGCCGGTCACGCCTCCATGTTGCTCTACAGCATGTTGTTCCTGACCGGCGTCAAGTCCGTTGACCCCGACTACGAGATCCCCGGCACGCCGTCGGTGACGCTGGATGATATCAAGCGCTTCCGGCAGCCCGACAGCAAATGCCCCGGGCACCCCGAGTATCACATGACTTCGGGCGTCGAGACCACCACCGGCCCGCTCGGCAACGGCGTGGCGACGAGCGTGGGCATGGCGATTGCCAGCCGCTGGCTGGCAGCACGCTACAACAAGCCCGGGTTCGAGATGTTCGACTTCGACGTCTACGCGCTCGCCGGCGACGGCTGTATGATGGAAGGCGTCAGCAGCGAGGCCGCCTCGATCGCCGGTCATCTCAAGCTCTCCAATCTGTGCTGGATCTACGACAACAACCACATCACGATCGAGGGCAACACGGCCCTGGCGATGTCCGAAGATGTGGCCGTGCGTTTCCTCAGCTACGGTTGGAACGTGTGGCGCGTCGGTGACGCCAACGATCTCGAGCGGCTGCGTGACGCCTTTGAAATCTTCAAGAAGACCAACGATCGGCCCACGCTGATCATCGTGGACAGCCATATCGCCTACGGCGCACCCGGCAAGCAGGACACGAGCGGCGCGCACGGCGAACCGTTGGGCGAGGAGACCATTCGCAAAACGAAGGCTTTCTACGGCTGGCCCGAAGACGCCAAGTTCCTGGTGCCCGACGAAGTCGTGAAGAACTTCGCGGACGGGATCGGCGCGCGCGGCGCGCAGCTCAATGCCGCCTGGGAAGGGCTGTTTGCTCAATACAAGCAGGAGTATCCCGAGCTGGCCCTCGAGATCGAGCTGATGCAGCGGCGTGAGCTGCCGGCCGGCTGGGACAAGGACCTGCCCGTCTTCCCGGCGGACCCCAAGGGCCTGGCCAGCCGCGAGTCATCAGGCAAGGTGCTGAACGCCATCGCCAAGAACCATCCGTGGCTCCTGGGCGGCGCGGCGGACCTGGCGCCTTCCACCAAGACCCGGCTCACGTTCCCCGGCGCGGGCGACTTCCAGGCCGACGACTACAGCGGCCGCAACTTCCACTTCGGCGTGCGCGAGCATGCCATGACTGCGATCGGCAACGGCCTGGCGCTGTGCAAGTTGCGCCCCTTCGTGTCGGGCTTCTTTATCTTCACCGATTACTGCCGCGCGCCGATTCGCCTGGCCGCGCTCATGGAAATCCCGACGGTCTTCATCTGGACCCATGACTCGATCGGCGTAGGCGAGGATGGTCCCACCCATCAGCCCATCGAGCAGATCGCGTCCTTCCGCGCGATGCCGGGCATGATCACCTTGCGCCCCGGCGACCCGAACGAAGTGGCCGAGGCGTGGCGCGTGGTGATGCAGTTGAAGCACCACCCGGCCATGCTCGTCCTGTCCCGCCAGGCGCAGCCGACGCTGGACCGCACGAAGTATGCGCCGGCCTCAGGCGTCGCCAAGGGCGCGTATGTGGTGGCCGATGCGGCCGATGGCAAACCGGATGTCTTGCTGTTGGCCACCGGCACGGAGCTGGCGCTGGCTATCGCGGCCTACGAACAACTGACCGCCGAAGGCATCAAGGCCCGCGTCGTCAGCATGCCGTCGTGGGAGCTGTTCGAGCAGCAGACTCAGGCCTATCGTGACGCGGTGCTGCCGCCCCAGGTGATCGCGCGTGTGGCGGTCGAACAGGGTTCGACCTTCGGCTGGGCGCAATGGGTCGGGCTAACCGGCGCCGTCATCGGCATGAAGACGTTCGGCGCATCCGCGCCGCTCAAGGCGCTGCTGCAAAAATTCGGCTTCACCGTGGATGCTGTCATCGCCGCAGCCAAAGACCAACTCGGTAAAGGGTAATTTGGTAACTTGGTAAATTGGTAGGTTGGTAAGTTGGTAAACAGCCCCCAAGTTCCAATCTACCAATCTACCAATCTACCATCACAAGGAGAAGCACATGAACACATCTCAGCAACTGCACGAATTCGGTCAATCCATCTGGTACGACAACGTCGAGCGCCGCCTGCTGCGCAACGGCGAAATGGCCGCCATGATCGCCCGCGGCGAAATCCGCGGGGTCACCTCCAATCCCACGATCTTCATGAATGCGGTCACCAAGTCGCATGATTACGACGAGGGGTTGGCGCCGCTGGCAAAGGCCGGCAAGACCGGGGAAGAGATCTTCTGGGAGCTGGCGGTCGAGGACATCCGGGCGGCCGCCGACCTGCTGAGGCCGGTCTACGAGGAGAGCAACAAGGGGGACGGCTACGTCAGCCTGGAGGTTAATCCCAATCTGGCCCATGACACCGCCACCACGCTCTCCGAAGCCAAGCGGCTCTGGAAATGGGTGAACCGGCCGAACTTGATGGTTAAGATCCCCGCGACGTTGGAGGGCCTGCCGGCCATCCTGCAAGCGATCGAGGCGGGCATCAACGTCAATGTCACGCTGATCTTCTCACGTGAGCGCTACTGGGCCGTGATGGAGATGTACATCAGCGGCCTCGCGCGGCGTGCGGCCAAGGGGCTGCCGATCGACTCCATTGCCTCGGTCGCGTCCTTTTTCGTCTCGCGCGTTGACACCAAGGTGGACGGCCTCTTGAACGGCATGATCGATCGCGGGGGCTTCCGGGCCGAGAAAGCGGCGCAAGCCGTGGGCCAGGCCGCGATCGCGAATGCCCGGTTGGCCTACGCCGACTACAAGACCATCTTCGGCTCAGAGCGCTTCGCCCAGCTCGCTGCCTTGGGCGGCCGTCCGCAGCGCCCGTTGTGGGCCTCCACCGGCACCAAGAACCCGGCCTACCGCGACGTCATCTACATCGAAGAGCTGGTCGGCAAGAATACGGTGAATACCGTCCCGCCGGCGACCCTGGCCGCATTCCTGGATCACGGGGTGGCGCGCGCCGACAGCCTGGAAGAGGACATCCCGGGGGCCTATCAGGCCATGGCCCGGCTGGAAGCGTTGGGCATCTCGATGGCGAATGTCACGGCTGAGCTGGAGGCCGAAGGCGTCAAATCCTTCGCCAGCGCCTGGACCGCGCTGATGGATGCGATGGAGGCGAGCCGCAAGGCCGCGCTCGGTGAGGAGTGAAGTGCAGTAGTGCGATAGTACGATAGTGAGATAGTGAGACTAACTCACCAACGCACCAACGCACTGACTGAGCAAGAGGTGGTTAATGCTCTCAGAACAGCAGTTGAAGCAGCAGGCCGCCGACCAGGTTCTCACGTACATCAAATCGGGCATGATCGTGGGTCTCGGAGCCGGGAGCACGGCGATCCTGGCCGTGCGCGGCCTGGCCAAGAAGCTCGCGCGCGGCGAATTGACCGACATCCTCGGCATCCCCTGCTCGCGCGTGATTGAGGCAGAGGCCAGGCGCCTGGGCGTCCCACTGACGACGTTGGAGGATCATCAGGTAATTGACTTCACCTTCGACGGCGCGGACGAGGTCGACCCGGCCTTGAACCTGATCAAGGGCGGCGGCGGAGCCCTCCTGCGCGAAAAGCTGGTCGCGCAGTCCAGCCGCTACGAGGTCATCATCGTGGACGAGTCCAAGCTCTCGCCGGCGCTCGGCAACCATTGGGCGGTGCCCGTCGAGGTCATCCCCTTTGGCTGGCGGACACAGGTCGCCTATCTCGAAGGGCTGGGCGCGCGGCCCACGCTGCGCCTGAACAGCGACGGCACGCCGTTCGTGACGGACCAGGGCAACACGATCCTGGACTGCGCGTTCGGACCGATCGCAGACCCCGTCAGCCTGGGCGCACGCCTGGACGCTCGGACAGGCATCGTGTGCCACGGGCTGTTCCTGGGGCTGGCGAATGAAGTGATCGTCGCCGGCGCTTCAGGTATCAAGGTGCTAAAGCGAGATTGACAATCCATCGTTGGACAAACCAGGTTTCTCGGAGAAACCTGGTTTGTCCAACGATCTACGACCAGCAGACTAATCATAAGATCAAAACAGGAGGCTATCACATGCAACTCGGAATGATCGGTTTGGGCCGGATGGGCGCAAACATGGTGCGGCGCTTGATGCGCGGCGGGCACGAGTGCGTCGTCTACGATCTCAGCGCCGCTGCCGTCCAGCAGTTAGCCAGCGAAGGTGCGGTCGGCGCGTCGTCGCTGGAGGACTTCGTCAACAAACTGCAAGCCCCCAAGGCCATCTGGCTGATGGTGCCCGCAGCGGTGGTTGATGCGCAGCTCAGCAAATTGGTGCCGCTGCTGTCTGCCGGCGATATCGTGATCGACGGCGGCAACTCGTACTACATCGACGACATCCGCCGCGCGCAGGAATTGGCTGCCCTGGGCATCAATTACATGGATGTCGGCACGAGCGGCGGCGTTTGGGGGCTGGAGCGTGGCTATTGCATGATGTTCGGCGGGCCGAAAGAAGCAGCCGAGCACCTCGATCCGATCTTCAAGACGCTGGCGCCGGGGCGCGGCACGATCGACCGGACGAAGGGCCGCGAAGCACTCGGCGGCACCGCGGAAGAAGGCTACCTCCACTGCGGGCCCAGCGGCGCGGGGCACTTCGTCAAGATGGTGCACAACGGCATCGAGTACGGCATCATGGCGGCCTATGCTGAAGGCTTGAACCTGCTCCACCATGCCAACGTGGGAAAGGCCAGCCAGGAAGCCAGCGCCGAACTGACGCCGCTCCGCCATCCCGAACACTATCAATACGACCTGAACCTGGCCGACATCACCGAGCTGTGGCGTCGCGGCAGCGTCGTGGCCTCGTGGCTGCTCGACCTCACCGCCATTGCCCTGGCCGAAGATCCGCAGTGCTCGAACTTTGCGGGCCGCGTCTCCGATTCGGGCGAAGGCCGCTGGACCATCCTGGCCGCCATCGACACGGGCACGCCCGTGCCGGTCCTGGCGAGCTCGCTGTACTCGCGGTTTGAGTCACGCGGCGAGGCAGATTTCGCTAACAAGTTGCTATCGGCGATGCGCTTCCAGTTCGGCGGGCACCACGAGCTGCCGAAAAAGTAGCAAATAGGAGAGGAGTCATGGCAGAGAAAATCAACGCCCATGCCTGGACCATCGAACAAACTGCGAGAGAGCTGGGCACAGATCTGACCAAGGGCTTGACCAGCGCTGAGGCCCAGGCCCGCCTCGCGAAGTACGGACCCAACGAGCTGAAAGAGAAGCCGCGGCCCGGTTTCTTCGCTCTGCTGCTGGACCAATTCAAGGACTTCCTGATCATCATCCTGATCGCATCCGCCGTCCTGTCGATCTTCCTGAATGAGTGGATCGATGCGATCGTGATCCTGGCGATCGTGGCGCTCAACTCCATCATCGGCGTCGTGCAGGAGTCCAAGGCGGAGGCATCGCTGGCCGCGTTGAAGAAGATGTCTGCACCCAACGCGCGCGTCATTCGTGACGGCCAGGACATGACCGTCCCTGCGCGCGAGCTGGTGGTCGGCGACCTGGTGCTGGTGGAAGCGGGCAACTACATGCCGGCCGACCTGCGCCTGGTCGAAACCGTCAACATGAAGTCGGAGGAGGCTTCCCTCACCGGCGAATCGGTGCCCGTGGACAAGAACGCGAAGGCCATCCTGGAGCCCGACGCGCCGCTCGGCGACCGCGATAACATGGCGTTCAGCTCCATGCTGGTCACCTACGGCCGCGGCAGCGGTATCGTGACCCAAACGGGCATGGATACGCAGTTGGGCCAGATCGCCGAGATGCTGCAGACCGGCGGAGACGAACAAACCCCGCTCCAGATCAAGCTGGATCAGTTGGGGAAGACGCTGGGCATCGTGGCGCTCTCCGTCTGTGCCTTCATCCTGCTGTTCGGCCTCATCCGTGACACGAACCCCGGCATGATCTTCAAAGAGGGGTTCGGCGCCTACTGGACCGAACACAACAAGGAAGTCATCGAGCTCGTCATGACCGCCGTCAGCCTGGCGATCGCGGCCGTGCCCGAGGGCCTGTCTGCGGTCGTCACCGTCTGTCTGGCGATGGGCATGGGGCGCATGGTCGCTCGCCAGGCGCTGATCCGTAAGCTGCCTGCGGTGGAAACGCTGGGCTCCTGCACGACGATCTGCTCCGACAAGACCGGCACCCTGACCCAAAACCAGATGACCGTGACGCGCGGCTGGGCCGGCGGCAACGAATTCGCAGTGACCGGGGAGGGGTATAACCCCGAAGGCGAGTTCTCACGCGCCGGTGCCGCGCTTGCACCGCACACCGACGCGGGCACATCACTGCTGCTTCACGGCATGATGTTGTGCAACGATGCGAAGCTTGAACAACAGCCCGGCGAGGGCGGCAAGACCGCCTGGAAGATGATCGGCGATCCCACCGAAGGCGCCATGGTCGTCGCTGCAGCCAAGGCGGGCATGACCCTGGAAGCCACCAAGAAAGCCTTCCCTCGCGTCGCCGAGATCCCCTTCGACTCCGACCGCAAGATGATGAGCACCATCCATGAGGCCGGCGATCTGGGCGCCAAAATCAATGACCTGAAGAACGGCAGCGCAGCGCCAAAGCCAGACCCCTACGTAGCATTTGTCAAGGGCGGACCCGACCTGGTGCTCAGCTACTGTGATGACGTCGTATGGGGCGACAAGATCGTGCCGTTGACCCCTGAGATGCGCGAAGAAATCCTGGCCGCCAACAAGGGCATGGCCACCTCCGCCCTGCGCGTCCTCGGCGGCGCCTTCAAGACGCTGAAGGAAATGCCTGTCGAGCCAAAGCCCGAGGAACTCGAGCGCAATATGACCTTCCTGGGTCTTCAGGGCATGATCGATCCGGCCCGGCCCGAAGTTAAGGTAGCCGTGGACGTGGCCCATAAGGCGGGCCTGCGGACGATCATGATCACCGGCGACTACAAGGACACCGCGGCAGCCATCGCCGGCCAGATCGGCATGCTCACCGAGGGCGGCCACGTGGTTTCCGGCGCAGATATCAACGCAATGAGCGACGATGAGCTGGACAGCATGGTGTTGCACCTGAACACCTGCGCGCGCAGCTCGCCGGAGCACAAGATGCGCATCGTGGACTCTCTCCGCCGCCGCCGCCAGGTGGTGGCCATGACCGGCGACGGCGTGAACGACGCGCCGGCCCTCAAGCGCGCCGACATCGGCGTGGCCATGGGCATCACCGGCACCGATGTGACCAAGCAGACCGCGGATATGGTGCTGACCAACGATAACTTCGCCAGCATCGTCGCCGCCATCGAAGAAGGCCGCATCATCTACTCTAACATCCGCAAGTTCGTCTTCTACCTGATTTCGTGCAACATCGGCGAAATCCTGATCATCTTCCTGGCGATGCTGGCCGGCCTGCCCGCCCCGCTTACGCCGACGATGCTGCTGTTCCTGAACCTGGTCTCCGACGGCGCGCCTGCGCTGGCGCTGGGCATGGAAAAGGGCGAGCCCGGCATCATGGAGCGGCCGCCGCGTCCCGCCGGGGAGCCCATCATCAACCGCGAGATGTTGATCGGCATCGCGGTGCAGTCCGTGGTGATGACGGTGGCGATCCTCGCGTCCTACATCATGGCAGGCGCTCGGCCGGGCGCATCCCTGAACCATCCCGACCTCGCTACGTGGCGGACGGTGGCATTTGGCACGCTGACGCTGTCCGAGCTGATCCGGGCGTTCACAGCCCGCTCCGAACGCATCTCCGTGTTCAAGCTCGGCTTCTTCTCCAACCGGACGATGAACATGGCCGTGATCTTCTCGATCTTGCTGGTGATCGCGGTAATGTACGTGCCGTTCCTGCAGAAAATCTTCAACACGGTGACCATCCCTCCGATTGACTTGCTGGTGATCATCCCGTTCGCGTTGATGGCGTCGGTCGCTGCTGAGCTCACCAAGATCTACCTGCGCGCGCGGGCCAAGAAGATCGAAACCAGGCTGACGGAGCAAATCGAGTTTGCGTAATGTGGAGGTAGGAAGGCTGGAGCTTAGGTTAAGGCTGAGGCTATTCTTGGCCTCGGCCTTAGCCTTAACCTTAGTCTTAGGAGGCGAATATGCCCGTACTCAGGGAATTGCCTGCCTGGCAGGCGTTGGACGCCCATCAAAAAGAGATCGCCGGCGTGCACATGCGGGATCTCTTTGCCCAAGACCCAAAGCGCTTTAAGCGTTTCTCGCTGCGGCTGCAATCAGCCGATGGCAGCGACATCCTGTTCGACTACTCCAAGAACCGCATCACCGAAGAAACCATGTCCCTGCTGCTGGACCTGGCGCGCCAGGCGAACGTGGCCGGCAAGCTGGAAGCTATGTTCAGCGGCCAGAAATACAACAACACCGAAAAACGCGCGGTGCTGCACGTGGCCCTGCGCAACCGCTCCAACCGGCCGATCCTGGTAGATGGAGTCGATGTGATGCCCGCGGTCAACCGCGTGCTGGCCCACATGCGAGAGTTCACCGAAGAGGTGCGTTCCGGCGCGTGGAAAGGCTACACGGGCAAAGCGATCACCGATGTGGTCAATATCGGTATCGGCGGCTCCGACCTGGGTCCCAAGATGGTCTGTGAAGCCCTGAAACCCTACGGCGGCAGGAAGGGGGTGATGGGCGAGGAAACCCCGCCCCTACGCGTCCACTTCGTTTCCAACGTGGACAGCACTGACCTGGTCGAGGCCCTGAAACTGGTCAACCCCGAGACGGTGCTCTTCCTCGTGGCGTCCAAGACCTTCACCACCCAGGAAACGATGACTAACGCGCAAACCGCGCGGGCCTGGTTCCTGGAAGCCGCGCAAGACCCGGCCGCAATCGCCAAGCACTTTGCCGCGATGTCCACCAACACGGTCGAGGTCAAGAAGTTCGGCATCGACCCGAAGAACATGTTCGAGTTCTGGGACTGGGTGGGAGGCCGCTATTCGTTGTGGTCGGCCATCGGCCTCTCGATCGCGCTCTACCTCGGCATGGACAACTTCGAGGCGCTGCTGGCCGGCGCGCACGCGGTGGACGAACACTTCCGCACTGCGCCGTTCGAGAAGAACCTCCCGGTGATCATGGGATTGCTGGGCGTTTGGTACAATAACTTCTTTGGCGCCCAGTCGCAGGCCATCCTGCCCTACGATCAATACTTGATGCACTTCTCGTCCTACTTCCAGCAGGGCGACATGGAAAGCAACGGCAAGGGCGTCACCAAAGAAGCGGAATGGGTGGACTATACCACCGGTCCGATCATCTGGGGGCAGCCGGGCACCAACGGACAGCACGCGTTCTACCAACTGATCCACCAGGGCACCAAGCTCATCCCGTGCGATTTCCTGGCCGCAGCGCAGAGCCACAACCCGCGCGGCGATCATCATCCGATCCTGCTCTCAAACTACCTGGCCCAGACCGAGGCGCTGATGCGGGGCAAGACGACCGAGGAGGCGCGCGCTGAGCTCCTAACGCAATCCGCCGGGTTGCACGGCGAGGAGCTGGAGAAACTGGCGGTCCACAAGACCTTCCCAGGCAACCGGCCGACCAACTCCTTCCTCTATCCAAAACTGACGCCGGCAGTCCTGGGCTCGCTGATCGCGCTGTACGAGCACAAGATCTTCACGCAGGGGGCGATCTGGGATGTCAACTCCTTCGATCAATGGGGCGTTGAACTCGGCAAGCAGCTTGCCAAGGTGATCCTGCCCGAGCTCAAGAGCGACGATGAGGTTGACACCCACGATTCATCGACGAACGGCTTGATCAACGCGATCAAGGCCATGCGGTAGCAGTAGGGGCGGGTTTTCCCGCACTACCGCGGGCACGTATCGATGAGGGGAAACCCGCCCCTACTTAGACCAAAAAGGAAGGACACCATGGACGTACTCACCATGATCCTGGCAGGCGGCCAGGGCAGCCGGCTGAGCATCCTGGGCGAAAAGCGGGCCAAACCCGCCGTGCCGTTCGCCGGCAAGTATCGCATCATTGACTTCCCGATCTCTAACGCCGTCAATTCGGGCCTGACCAAGGTTGCCGTGTTGACTCAATACAGGCCGCACTCGCTCATGCAGCACATCGGCATCGGCGAGCCGTGGGACCTCAACCGCCGCTGGCCCAACGGCATCCAGCTCTGGCAGCCCTATCGCGGGCGCGGCGAGCAGAACTGGTACCGTGGCACTGCCGACGCGTTCTACCAAAACCGCAACTTCATGCGAGACAGCGGGTGTGACACCGTCCTGATTCTTTCAGGCGATCACATCTACAAGCAGGACTACCGCGACATGCTCCGCTTTCACGAGGCGCGGAAGGCCGACCTGACCATCGCCGTGATGAACGTGGCGCCGGAAGAGACCTTCCGTTTCGGCATCATGACCGTCAACGAAGAACAGCGCATCGTCAAGTTCGTTGAAAAGCCGAAGAAGTCGGACAGCACTCTGGCATCGATGGGCATCTACGTCTTCAACATGGATTTCCTCCTGGACAACCTGGAAGCGGACGGCGCGGACCCGAACTCATCTCATGACTTCGGCAAAAACCTGATTCCGAAGATGGTTAAGAACGACGAGGTATTCGCGTACCCCTTCGAGGGCTACTGGGTGGATGTCGGGACGATCCAGGCTTACTGGGAAACCAGCCTCGCGATGGTGAAAGAGAAACCGGATCTCGATCTGTACGACCCGAAGTGGGTCATCCATACCCGCTCGGAAGAACGGCCGGCAGTGAAGTTGGGCCCGGCAGGGCAATCGCGCGACAGCCTGCTCTGTAACGGCTGCGTCATCGACGGCACGGTGATCAACAGCGTACTCTCGCCCGGTGTTCGCGTCGAGCGCGGCGCGCTGGTGAGCAATTCGGTGATCATGAACGACACCGTGATCCGCGCCGGTGCGCAGGTTGACAAGTGCGTGATCGATAAAGAGGTCGAGGTGGGCGCGGGGGCAATCGTGGGCGCCGGCGATGACATGACGCCCAACCAGCTTGAGCCTGGCAACATCGACACCGGGATCACCATCGTGGGCAAGCGCGCCAACATCCCTGAAAAGGTTGCCATCGGCCGCAACTGCCGCATCGACCCAAGCACCTCGGCTGACGACTATGCCGACCTGCAGGTGCCCAGTGGCGCCACAGTCGAGAAGAAAGCGCCGGTCGGTCCTGTTCTCGAGGACATCGACTGAATGTCATTCAGACCTTACAGGTCCCGGAGGCCTGTAAGGTCCACCACAGGAAAGGAGAAACTCATATGGCTCGAATAGCAATTCATGGTTTCGGTCGAATCGGAAGATCGCTGATGAAGGCGGCGCTGAAGAGCAACCTGTGGTCGCCGGTCTCGATCTCGGACATTCGGGACACCGCCACATTCGCCGCGCTTTTCGAAGTGGATTCGAACTACGGCCGCTGGCCAGAAGAGGTCAAGTCGACGGAGAACAGTATCACCGTCGGCGGCCGCGAGATCCCCTACTTCAACACGCTGCAGGCGCTGCCGGACTGGGGCGCGATGGGCATCGACCTGGTAATCGACTGCACGGGCCGGGCGGTCACGCGGGCGGGCGCACAACCTCACCTGGATAAGGGTGCGAAGCGCGTGCTGGTGAGCGGGCCAAGCAAAAAGGCGGACGACTGCGATAAGGTTCTGCTGCCGGGCATCAACCTCGAGACCTACGACCCCGCGAAGCACTTCATCGTCAGCATGGCGAGCTGCACCACCAACGGCCTGGCGCCGGTGGTGAAGGTGGTTATCGAGAACTTCGGCATCAAGTACGGCCTCTTCTCGACCGTCCACGCCTACACCAACACCCAGTCGCTGACCGACCAGCCGATGAAGGATCGCCGCGACTCATGGGCCGCAGCCGAGAACATCATCCCGTCTTCGTCGGGTGCAGCGCGGGCGCTGGGATACGTCTGGCCAGGGCTCAAGATCACCGGCAAGGCCTATCGCGTGCCGACCCGCACGGGCAGCATCGCGGAGCTGAACCTGCTCACCGAACGACCGGCGACAGTCGAAGAGGTGAATAATGCCTTCCGCAAAGCAGCCGCCGAGGCGCCGCTGAAAGGTGTGATGGGCGTGCTCGAAGACGAATGGGCGTCGAGCCGCATCATCGGTGATCCGCACTCGTGCATCGTCGACCTGCCACTGACCGCGGTGATGGGCGACCTGCTGTCAGTCGCTGCCTGGTACGACAACGAGATGGGCTACTCGACCCGCCTGGCCGAGACCGCCGCACTGCTGGCC
>CAYYTK010000029.1:40440-67200 GCA_964474695.1 uncultured Anaerolineales bacterium | reverse complement strand
TAGAAAGTGATCTATCGTTTGGGTGAACCTCGAGAGTAAGGGCTCGGCTTTGCGTAGAAGTCAAGGAGACCAGCAAGGGCTCGTACTTGCGAAGACATTCAGGTCATCGTTGGCAGGTCCCATGGCTCCCCCTGCGCATTTCTGTCCGCTCACCCCACTCACCATATTGGTCCAGATACCAGATGTGTTGTACATTTCCTCAGACGTCTCGAGATACAGACTATAGGTCTCCCCGTAGAAATGATGGTTCGTCCAGTCGCTGCTCCCAACGGTTGTCCACATAGATCCACAACTGGGCGAGTACTTGAGAAGGGTTACAAGGTTACCGGTTTGGTCTCTTCCCTTCTCCTGCGACCCACTCACACAACCTTGGCTGTATGGGTCCAGGTTGAAGCAGGCCGTGCCATAGCAGCTTGCTCTCGCTGTCATTGCTAAGGACGCGACCAGGAGCAGGGCTACGATTACGCTGACTCCGCGGTACATTCTGCCCATATGTCGGATTTCTCCTTTCTGAAGGTTTCATTACTCACTAACTGCGTAAAGGCGCGGGGTCACTGTGCATGAATTGATTGATGACGCCACTAACCTACCATAAACGCCGCGGTGCGACTAGATGCATTAATACTCAGGCCGCGAGTACATTTGTCACCTCATAAGTTCGGCGTGGCAACAGGAGTCAAGCGCGCCGCGGGTCAGTTTCCGGCTGCCTGCGGATCAACTTTCCGGAAACAGACTTGATAACCTGCGGACGCACGCGATGCGTCCGTTGTGATTACACAACGGCGATATGCATCGGCCTTCTTTTGGGCTTCCGCCAGTGCTGCATCGGCTGGTGCCTCTTCCTTGATGATGCGTTGATAAGCTTCTTCGAACCACGCGAGATAAGGGGCCAGCCAATCTTGCCCGGCCAGGCGCACCAGCGTCGAAGGTCGCTCTCGGTTGGTTACTGCGGCCAGGTAGGCGTCCGCCTGCGCTGCGCCCACGCGCTGGCGAAAGGCGTCGGACGTGGCGACCGTGCGCCGCGCGGGGAGTCCGGCGGTCACACCGGGTTGATCCGCGAGGAAGCGGATCCAGGCCCAGCACGCCTGGGGCGCGGCCGTCTGAGCCGAGATGAAGTAGCCGGTGGTATGCAACAGTGCAGCCGGCGTACGCGCGGCACCCTGAGGAAAAGGCAGTACGCCCACATCTGGCAGTCCGTTGTCAGCGAGTGGCCCCACCCACAGCGCCGCGCGGCCAGCGGCGATCAGCGCCTGGGCGTCTTCTGTCGTTGCCGGCATGACGCTGTGGCGCAAGCGTAGATCGGCATACCACTGCACCGCCTTGACCGTGGCCGGATCGGCGAAGGCCGCGGCCGGCGGCGTTTGCGTGTCATCCAGGAAGCGACCGCCATGTTGTTCGACGAAAGCCAGCAAATCGAGCGGCTCACGGGTGCTGACAAAGCCGTAGCGTTTGGTGTCGCCTGTGCCGCCGGTGAGCTGCTGCGCCAGAGCCAGGAAGTCGGCCAGCGACCAGGTGGGTGGGGGCATGGCGACGTTGGCCGCGGCGAACAGCACCGGGTTATATTCGATCACGTAGGGCTGCGCTGCAGCCGGCAGGCCCCACCGTTGACCATTCCGTTGATACTGCGCCAGCAGCACGGGGAAGAAGTCCTGGCCGGCAAGGGTCGTATCGGCCTCCAGGAAAGGCTCCAGGCTCAAGAGGGCCCGAGTGATCTCCGGTTGGTCCAGGTTGGGCATCGCCTGGAAGCAGTCGGCTTGACCGGCCAGGGCCGCCAGATCGGTGGCTGCGACGTTATCCGTCTTGACTTCAACCACGACGTCAGGGTGTGCGCCACGGAACTGCTGCGCGGCCGCGCGCAACGCGGCCGTATTGCCTATGTCACCGGTCGTCAAGAAGGTGATGCGGGTCGCATTTGCCGGCGCTGGCGGCTCGGCGGTGGTAATGATCACCGGCGCCGGTGTGATGGCCGCCAGCCGGCTGGCTTCGGCTTGCAGCGCGGTCAGCGCCTGCGCCTGGGCCGCGGCCAGGGCAGCTTCGACAGGCTGCTCGCCGCGGAAAACAGCCAGCAGCGCGTCATTCAGGGCTTGATAGGCAACCGGCCAATCGAACAGGGTCGAACGCGCGGGATGCGCCGCGGCGTGACGCAGCGTGTCCGCCACATCGGCCGGCAGGTCAGTCCAGAACTTGGCCGTTTCGGCCACCGAAACCCGCGCAGGCAGACGATTATAGGTCATCTGCGGCGGCATGGAGAACGGCATTTGACGCGTCGCGAAGTTCAGCCAGCGCCAGGCGGCCTCGGGGTGCGCCGTGCCTGCGCTCATGCAGAGTTGCTCGATGTTGATGGGGGATGCGGAGGGATAGGGTGCAACACCGAACTCCTGAGGCTTCATGCGCACACGCAGCGTAGCGGTCTGGAGGGAGTAGGCGGCCAGCGCGGCCAGTTTTTGCTCGACCAGGGTGCGGCCCGAGCCGTCCCCGCGCGGCGCGTCAGGGAAGGGTGCGGCTTGGGCTTTGACGATCAGATCGCCCCACCACTGGGTGGCGGCGACAGCTTCCGGGCTGGTGAACAGGGGCGCCGGCGTCACACCTGTTTGCTCGAGCAGCGCTCCGGCGCGCAACTCCGCATAGTAGGCAGGCATGTAGCCGAACAACTCATTCACAAAGCCCCAGCGTGTCACTTGTGCACCGTCGCGGATAGTAAGTGCTGTGGCCGCCTGCGCCAGTTCAGCCCAGGTCCAGTCCGGTTGAGGATGGGCCAGGCCGGCCGCAGCGAACGCGGCTTTGTCGTAGAGGATGACTTCGTAATCCAGCGCCGTAGGCAGTGCCCAGATGCCGCCGTCCCAACTCGCGGCTGCCAATGCGCCGGGCTGGAAGTCGGCAGCCTGAAAAGTGGGATCCGCCTCAATGAACGACACGAGATCACGCACCGCGCGCTCTCGCACCGCTTGACGGGGCAGGCCCCCATACGACATTGGCACCCGAAACACATCGGCCGCGGCCGCGAGTCGGCGCCAGGTGTCCTCCTCGAATGAGAAGCTGTTGGGTGGCAACCCCAGGATTTCGGAGCTTGACTTGAGGACAATGTGAATGTCCGGGTTCTGCCGCTCGAACTCAGCTACGACTTTGCTCACCGAACCCTGCTCCAGTTCCCAATCAGGCACGGCAAAGGTGAGGGTGATCTGTTTAGCGGTAGAATCAGCGGCAGGAACCCCAAGTCCAGGTGTGTGACAGGAAGACAAGGCCATGCAAACCAGTAACAACGGACAGAGCAAGTTTTTCATGAACGTTCTCCCAGATCGCGGTAATGAGGCTGCAAGTGCAGGCGTTGCCGATCGTGCGGAACCTGGTGTCCGTGTATGTGGTGTAGAGGCCGATGACCAACACCACCGCGATCAAGGCTATTTCAAGAACAGACATCACCTACCGCATTTCCCAAGGGTCATAGCGACTAGATGTACAATGCCTGGGTCGCGCCTCAAGGCACAGGTGTCTCGGCCTTGCGTTTACAAAAGGCCACACGCTCGAAAACGGGTTGATCTTTCGCATCGGTCATACACGCCTGGAATGTCGCGTCTTTCGTCAGCGCGGCTCCTACCGCCTCTTCAATCGGCACACCCTCCATAACGGCGTCAAAGGCTTCGAACAGGTAGCCATTCTCGCGCCCCGGCTGAGGTGCGGCCAACGGGAGACTGGCCGCGTAGGCCGCCAATAGCTCGGTTCGCGCCGCGTCGGCCTCACTGTCCACAGGTCTGAAGCTGCCGAACCCTGGTTGAAGCTGCGCAGGGCTATCCAGGAACGCCTGGCGCACCGGCGCACTGCGGACAGCAATTGGTTCCCCGGTCAGGAAGGTGATCCAGCTCCAACACGTTTCACGCTCCTTTGATGCGCTGGAGATCATGTAGCCGACGGGGTGGCTGATGTACATAGCGTCGCTGTCGCGCGGCAAGGGCGCGATGCCGAAACGCAAGGCCGGGGCCGGAGTACGGCTGCTCGCCAGCGCGTCGGTCCACATGGCGACCTGCGCGCGGGCGATCAGCTGCAGCCGTCGAGTGCGAAGGTCCTGGTAGTTCGCATACTCGCCCTTAATGATTTGGAATTCCGGCATCACTTTGTCCGTTAATGCCAGCCCGGTGTACCAGCGAACGGCATCCACGATCTGCGCTGCATCCAACGCGGCCGGCGCCTGGAGATACTCTGTCGGATCGAACGGCTTGAAGCCCCCCTGCTGAGCTACGAAATAACCCAAGTCCTGAAGTCCAGCATCCAGCGGCAGGTAACCGTACACTTGTGTTGCGCCGTCTCCCGATGTCAGACGGAGGGCTGTTTGGCGGAAGTCGTCCAGCGTCCACCCCTCCTTCGGATACGGTAGACCAGCCTTGTCGAACAAGTCCTTGTTGTAGAACAGTACCCGCACATTCGAATAGGCCGGGATGGCGAACAATTCGTTCTCCCAGCGATGCGTCTCAAGCACGGACGGGACAAAATCCTGGGGGAAGTCATTGCTGGCGTCAACGAACGGCTGCAGATTGACGATCGCGTCGCGCATTTTGGATTCGTGAAACTGACCGTGGACGAAATAGGCAAAGCAGTCACAACTGCTTAACTTGAGGGACGACGACTCGTAGCTGAAGCTGCCGCCGCCACTCACTTTGATCCGCGTATCAGGATGCGTTGTGCTGTATTCTTTCCCCAGCTCCTCATATACGGTCGATGGATATGCCGTCGCGCAGAAACGGATGGTGTGTTGCGGCGCGACCTGCGTTGCAGGTGCGGCCGTGGGCACGCTGGGCGCTGCACTCGCCGCAGTAGGTTGAGGTGGCGCTGCAGTTGTGACAACCGGCAGCAAGGTCGCCGGCTCGCGACCTTCCTTCAGGCTGGTGTCTAGCATGCTGATCAGGGTGGCGGCTGTCTCTTCGGACAGTGACGGCTGCGATTGTGCCAGGGCATCCACGCAGCTCTGCCGCCAGGTCGGATCTAGCGCCTGCCAGTCCCTATCTGCTTCGGCTAATGTGCGCCGGGCTGGCACGCCATCCCACTGCCCCGAGCCGGACTGGCGACCAATGAAGGCGAGCCAGGCCCACGCAGCCTGAGGCTGCTGCGCGCCCGCGCTCATCATGAAGCCGTATGCGGCGATCTCTTGAGGCAACCTGGGCCCTTCAGGTAACGGTGCGGCGCTGATGGTGGCGGCGTTCATGCCACTCGAACGCAGCAACGCGCGCTGCTGGCTCATTTTGGCGATCCACATAGCTGCCTGACCTTCGCCCACCAGGTCAGATACGGGATGCTCTCCCGCGAGCGTGCTAGGGTCAGGCATGACGTGCTGCTCGCGCGCAAGTGCACTCAGCCATTCTGCGGAGGCGATGACGCTCGGATCCTCCAGGATGCTGCTATCCTGGTCATTTGCACTCGACAACCAGGTCGTATCATGGCGAAGGGCTAGCGCGGCGGCTGCCTCCGGCGAGATCAGCGCCACGCCATATCGTCCCGCGGCGCTCGTGCGAGCAGTCAGCTTCGCGGCGGCGGCTTCGAATTCTGGCATGGTCCAGCCGGCCGCCGGCTTCGTCATGCCTATATCATCGAACGCGGCCCGGTCGTAAAACACCAGCAGCGGATCGATGTATGCTGGCAGTCCCCACAGGCCTGTCCGGCGCTCGAATTCCGCCAGTGCGCCGGGGTAATAATCGGCAACCGTGCTGGCGAAACCAGGATCCGCATCGATGAGAGGTTTGAGATCACGCAGGAGGCCGGCAGCGCTCTCATTTTGAGAGGGCGACCAGCCCGTGAAGGTGTCCGCGCCGTTGGCCAGAATTCGGGTGGCGTCGTCCCATTGTTCACCTACCAGCTCCTCTGATGAGATGACCTGCACCTGGTAAATGGGCTGAGTCGTATGAAACTCAGCGGCCAATTGCTTGTAGTGTTCGCGCTCGAAGTCGCGGCAAGCGAAGGTGATGGTGACCGGCGACAGGCGCGCTATCGGCGTCGGTGCGACGATAGTCGCGCGACCCTGGCAGGCGGTGCTTACGATGATCAAAACAAGTATCATCAGGCTGTGGAGCAGGTTCGATCGAGAACGAGTGAAAGTTAGCACGGCAACGGACATGGCCCAGAACGGTTATCATGTGCGTCCGTATGAGTGCCCTCCATCCAACAATCGCAATTGGTGCAGCCTGGGCACCAATTGTCGTGATGGTTGCAGTGGCAGTTAGCCGCATGAACAGTCTGAACTAACACGGCACCTAATGTGGCGGAGGCCAGCATCGTCCCTGTGAACAGAGCTGCCTTCTGCCCAATTCTGCCATCTTCAAGCAGGATAAAATCGGTGAGTTTTCGGCTAAGATTCATGTGGTAGCCTCCCAGTGTTTTTATGACTGTTAAGATTTCGGATGCAAGAGTGAACACCTACGATTTTGAGCACTCGCTAATGCGCGTCTGCAAATCTGATTCTTGTCGTGTGTTGAGACAGGCTGAATACCTTTCGGCCCTGCTTTGAAGTGTTTGTAGCGACGCAATTGCATCTGCGCCGTCAATGATAGCCTGCAATGTGTTTTCTAGCCAATCTATGATTGGATACTGCTCCTTTCTGAGGCCTCCGGCAAAACTGATGCTCAAAGGGCGAAAATCATTCATCATGGTGCTTCGATATGCTGCCGTGGCCGCCTTGCCTACCCTTTTTTCGTATTCCGCCGACTCAAGTACAGAACGTCGTGTCGGTATTCCAGACGTCTGTCCTCCTAGGAATCCAGCGTGCTCGGTGAGATATTTAAGCCATGTCCAACACAAGGGGGCTTGCTCAGTCTCAACACTGATGTATGCAGATTGAAACCGATAATCGGTAACGCGTTGCTGACGGCCACGCGGCATCGGAACGAGTTTGATGGCGTCATCGAATGCTGTAGCGGGTGTCGAAAGCGTCGATCCCGTCCAAATGGCCACCTGCTTGTTCTTCAGAGCGGTGAGCCAGAGGTCATCCGAGTATTTTTTTGATTGCCAGCGAGGCATGACGCCGTTCTTCTGTGATAGAGCAACATACGACTGGACGGCCTGTAGAATCTCTGGAGCAACAAACCGATAGGACGGCGGAGACTGGGTTTGATCAATTAATGGCCCTCCCTGAGCCTCAATGTAGTATGCTGCATCCAGCAGGAGCGAGTACGGAGACGGCATATAGCTGTATGGACCAACCTGCTCCGGGTGATCTGCCAATTGAACCACTAACGTTTGAAAATCATCCACGGTCCAATCTAGTGGGGGGGCAGTTAGGTTCGCCGCATTCAAAAGGTCTTGATTGTAAAACATCATACTGGGATATATGAGAATCGGCAGTGCTCTGAGTTGCCCATCCTGCCGTAGCATGTCAATGGCTACTGGGTAAAAATCCTCTTTCAGCAAAGATGTATCTGCATCCCACAGCGGATCCAGGGGCAAAGTCAGGACAAGTTCCCTGGGGTCTAGCCTTGCCCAAGGTGCTACAAAACAGTCAGCGCGTTGTACCAATTCGGAGAATCTCTCCGAAAAAGGCGCAGAGCGTAGGGCGGTCGTCATAGAAAGCACTGCCACGGTGAAGTCAGGATTATGTGCGTGGAAGCGGCTGGCAACCAATTGATAGGCCGTAGTGTTAAAGTCCCACACAAAGAAGGTTAGGTGTCGGGTTGCGGGTGTCTCTACGGTCGTCATTGGAGTACTGATGGCGGCGGTTGTGACTGGAACATTGTTACGGTTCACTGGGCTACCACTGTCCGCTTCATATAGTGCTTGTTCTACGCTGAGTTGTTGACTGAAGATGGCTTGCAACGCCTGATAGAGTGCTTCGCCTACGCCCAACAAGGCCCGATCGCGGAAGAATCCGTGTTGGAGTGCATACTGATACGAGGAGGCAGTTTCCGCATCTAGCGTGTCCCAGTATCTACGTTCCTGAGCTACTGAACGCCGAGCCGGCAAGGCTTTGATAGCGGGTGGTTCGCGAGTTAAGAAAGCCAGCCAGGCCCAGGCCGCCTCTGGATGGGTTGTCTGAGCGCTCATGACGGCGCTATCCAATGCCAAGGGCGTGGTACGCGCGGTTGAGCTGTCCACGGGAAAAGGCACCCAGCCCAACTGGCGCTGTGCGTCCGAAAGCTTTAAGTTTGCTGTGTTATCGCTCCACATTGCAGCTTGTCCGCGGCCTACGAGTTCCGTAGCTGACTGGGAATCCAGATCTGGGACCGGCATGACCTTATGGATCAGAGCTAAGTCCGCGTACCATCGCACGGCCTCCCTGACCTGCGGATGCTCCAGCGCGAGCTGGCCCTCATTTGTCGTTGGATCCGCCCAGGCCGCGCTTCGTCCTACCACAAAGGGTGTCGGGTCCCACACGCGTTCCACGTAGCCCCAGCGCGCTCCCTGGTCATTCTCCTTTATCGTCAATGCTTGCGCGGCAGTTAGAAACTGATCCCATGTCCAGCCAGGCCGTGGCAAGGCCACATTCGCTTCGGCGAAAGCCTCCTTGTCGAAGACCACCCCATGGAAGCCTGAGATCGTGATCGGAACCCCCCAAATGCCGCCATTCCATTGCAGGCTCTCGAAAACACCAGCAGAGAAGTCATCCGGCGCGAATGCAGGATCGGCTTGCACGAACGGCGTAAGATCCCGCAAGAGACCCTGCTTCGTGGCATCCCAATCCGGCGACATTGCGAGCGTATCGGCCGCGGCGACCCAGCGTTGCCAGACGTCGTCCGGATAGCGGCCTTCAACGGGGGCTGTATCGGGTAGGCTATCAAGGGCGACTAACTCAATATGAATCCCCTTATGGAGTTCCTCAAATTGCTGGATCAATCCCTCGTAGGCGATTCGCTGGGATTCAAAACATCCGAAGCTAACTATCATGCGCGAAGTAGGGATTTCGATGGGGCGGCTGTTCGGGTCTGCGCCGCGGCAAGCGGCGAGGGTGAGGAGTAGGAGGAGTAAACAACGGAACGGGACCCTGGGTTGCTTCATGTCAGCGCAGCTCCGAAAACCGTGAGACGATTGGATAGTTTGACTCACTTACACCCAACCGGTGAGAATTGCCGCAGTCTGTCTTGCGAGCAACTTTTGAAAGAGATCCTGTAGCATAGCTCCGGAAACGGATGTCGCGGGCCGACAGGTTTGCCAGTCACTGCCTTCTCCAAGCCGACCATAAACGCCGCGGCGCGTATAGATGCATTAATACTCAGGTCGCGAGTACATTTGTCACTGATTGATGTGCGCCCAAGTCTGCAACCGTTAAGGCCGGCCGAAATGTTCGTACATGGATGTAGTCCTCCTTGCTGCATGAGACAATACGGAATCACGGCGCATCCAGGAGCGCTTTGATCTGAAGATCATCCGCGTAGGTTTCGTCCAGGATAACGACCTCATTGCGAAAATCGTGAAGTCGCCCCAGGGCATCGGCTGTGAAGGAGAGATTGCCCACGTACTTGCCTTGGTTACCGGATTGTACGATCAGCGTGTCATTGACGACGGCGGGTTGCTGCGTAACTTGCCCCTCCCCGGCCACAACCATCACATGGATGCCGGCCACCTGTTCGGCCAGTTGGCGCGCCTCCGCAAGGGACATGTGGGCTAAAACCACAATGACCTGTGCTTGGCCCGAAAGCTGGGACAGACCGCGCTGCAACGCGATGGCTGGCGCTTCCGCGGCCAACTCCGCTACGTCGCTGAATTCAGGTGCGATCAATCCGAGGATCGCCACTTTGAGCCGCCCCACGGGCTTGAGCCTATAGGCGGTGAAGGGGCGCCGTCCCGAGTCCGGGTTCACCAGGTTGGCCGATAGGAATGGAAAGGCCGCCTGCTGCTGTTGGGTTTCGAGGCACCTGAGACCCTGGCGCAATTCGTCACGCCCCACGTTTAGGGCGTCGTAGCCCATCAGCCCCATCGCCGCGATCAAGGTGTGAGTGTCGCGCGCGTCCTCAGCCGTCGATGGCGCAAAGGCGCCGCCTGCATCCACCAGGATCAGCGCGGGATGCTGTTTCCTGGTCAGATCAATGTAGCTGGCCCGCCGGGCCAGACCCCCAACCGGAGCGCGGCCGCTTCAGGTGGGACAGGGCACGAGATAGCCCTGCCCATCGCCGGTATAGAGCAAGGTGATCGTTTCTTGCCCGGCCGGGAGCAGTGGCAAGCGCCAGTACCAGCCTGCGGCCACCGTGACAACCAAAACAAGGCCAGCCAGGAATATATACCAGCGTTTCATCGTGGTTGCTCTGTGGCGATCTCAAGCCAGTACTCGAAGGCTGACGTCAGGGACGCTAAATCATCCGTCTGGCCTGACGGTCGCAATCGGACCATCAACCGATTACCGGCCAGGTAGTCAATGCCACAACTGATGGCTCGGCGCGCCAAGTGCGCTGCCCACAAAACGTCGGGCAAATGATAGCGCTGAGAATCGACGAACAGGAGGACACGGCCCAGCTCCTCTTCAATCATGATCCGATTGCCCGCCTGGGTTGGGCTTGACTCGGCATCGAACTCCGGCGCAACAACATTCACATGCTCACTGGTCGAGCCGGCGTGCTGCGCCGCGGCAGGCTGTTGACCCATGCTGGCGGCAAAGTCGGCCAGCGTCTGCTGGCTTTGTGAGGTGATGGAGAGTGCGGTTTGCGCCAGGTAGTTGCGGATGGGCGCGGCCGCCTGGAACGCGCGCTCATTGACGCTGGCCGCGATCAGGGCTTGATTGAAGACGCGCTCAACTTCCGCAGCATCGGCCTTCTCTTCAGCAAACAGCAAAGTAACCGCCACCTTCTCATCAGTGATCGTGCCGATACGACCATCGATGCGCTCACTGAGCCCATACAGTGCGCTCTTAATGATGTGCAGTGGGAAAACTTGTAAGTCAATGGTGAATTCCTGTGCTTTCATAGATCGCATCTCCAGTCTCAGCGCAACCAGTTGATGATGGCTTCGATGATGGGGCCTCGGCCGACCAGGGTCAAAATCACCCCGATCAGGATCAGCGGTGCGAAGGGCATAGTGGTTTGCACCTTCACCTTGTTACCGAAACCAGTGAACTGACCGGCAGCGGCCAGGCGCTGCAACTCGCTAACCTGGCTGGACGACAAGCCCTGCGGCGCCATATCCATGACTACCTCGGTATCCCTGGGGCGGGCAGCCAGGGCGACGAAGCTGGTGAAAGCCACCTCGTGTGTGCGGTAGGCGCCAGCTTGATCGCGCACGATGATGTGCGCGGGCACATGGCCTTTGTGCAAGTTCTGTACCGCTATCTCATGGACAAAAAGATTGTCGCCCAGCGAAGCAAGAAAAAACCGCAAGACCAGGAACAGCAGCCCGGTGATCGCAAGCAGCACCAGGTAATTCGGCAGCGCTTTGCCCACCAGGATCAGCGAGACAAACGCGATCGGCGCCAATACATAGGGCTGCCAGCGCTTCGTCACGACGCGGTCGAAGAGCGAGTAGAGCAAGATGAACAAGAAGATCGATCCGAAGTAGTCCAGGCGGATGGGCAGCCAGCGGGTAACCAAGAGCGCAACGCTGCCAAATGCGAGCAGCGACAAGGCGTAGCGGAGCAGGAAGCCCGGCGCCAGGATGCTGCGCAACGTCTGCAGTTTTTGCTGAGCGGAGGTGCGGATGAGGATCACGATCGCCATCGCGCAGAAGTAGGGGATGAAGGTGTTGACCAGGATGACGAAAGGCGGATAGTTCCAGCGCGAAGTGGCCAACACCGTAGGCGGCAGTGCCACCGCGACAGCCCAGAACAGCTTGGCGTCGCCGGGCGACCAGACGCCAAGCGTGAACAACAGGAAGGCGATGGACAGGCCGCCCAAGATGAGCCAGAGACACTGAAGGATCGTCAGTAGCCCCAAGTAAACAAAGATGGCCTGGCCGAGCGCGCCCAAGAACGCCAAGCCGAAAGTGCAGGTGTTGCTGATCCTGCGCAGCCTGGTATCGGTGTACGCGGTGAATACGCCGATGACTAATATTGCTGTGAGTAGGAATACTTCCAAAACCGACATCGTTTACAGGCGCACCTTCCATGCATCTTCTGAACACCGCGTCCCTCACCGATGCGACACGGCCAGCTCTATCGGCATGCCAGCTATAATCACGTCAAAAGCTTCATAGAGATACTCAATAGGTAGCGTCCAAGTCTGCCGACCTCGTGCAAGTCTCGATTCGTGCCTTGCTGTCCAAATTCTGTTGAATCTCGATACAAGCCGAATAGATTTCAGCTTTCTGCTGCAGTTTCTGTAGAGTTATGGCCGCATCAGCACCGTCGATGATTGCTTGTAGCGCATCGGTAAACCATTCTGGAATGGGCATTTGTTCAGCCTCCAGACCTCCTGCCAGGCTGGCGCTCACCGGTCGCGAGTCTCCCGAAACGGCACTGCGATAAGCGGTGGCAGTCTGCCCTCCCACTCTTGCGGAGTATTCTGCCGACTCGAGCAGGGAACGTCTTGCTGGCACGCCGCTGGCGCTGCTGCTGAAGAGTATGGATTGGTTGGTCAGGAACTTCAGCCACTCCCAACATGCTTGAGCTTCCTTCGTGTTTGCGGAAATGAAACCTGCCTTCAACCCGAAATCAGTGATACTCTGTTTTCCCCGCGGCATAGGCACCATCCCAGTAGTAGTCGAGAAAGTACTTTCAGGTAGGTTTAGTGCAGTGGCGGACCAGAGGGCGACCTGCTTGCTTTTCAGTAGTCCCAGCCAAACTTCAAAATCCACCTCCCCTCTTTTCCACGGCGGCATCACCCGGCCTTCGCGTGTTAGGCCAACATACCATTGGACCGCTGCCAGCACCTCCGGAGTGTCAAACCGATACGAGGTCGGCACTGTCGTCGTGTCAATAAGTGGACCGCCTAGTCGCTCGATGAAAGGCGGCGCGTCGCCGAGCAGATAAGGAAGCGGCAGGTAGCTGTACTGTAGTCCCAATTCCTCCTTCTGCGCTAGCTGAGTGACTAACCAGCGGAAGTCGCTGACGGTCCAATCGATGGACGGGTAAGCCAATCCCGCCGCGTCAAAGATTTGACGGTTGAAATACATCATTCGAGGATACAGGATGATCGGCATTGCCCGCAGTGTGCCATCGATGCGGAGCACCTTCAATGCGACTGGGTAGAAGTCGTCTTTTTCCAGAGTCGTATCTGTTTCCCACAGCGGGTCCAGCGGCAACAGTGAAGCAAGGACTTCATCATTCCAGGTTGTCCAAGGAAGCATGAAACAGTCGGCTTGCTTTGCCACCTTTGGTAGTGCATCGCTATAGAGGTAGTTGCCGCTGATTATGCTGTTCAATGGCAAGATCTCTACTACCACTTCTGGGTGGGAGTCATGAAATCGCCGCGCTGCTGCCCGGTAAGGATCGGTTCTGAAGTCGCTCGGCGAGAAGGTGATCTTCCGTGCAGATGGCTGGCTTGTGGCAGCAGTTCGAGGCGACGTTGTGGTGGGTGGCGCCGCTGGCGACCGTGCAATGGTGGCCCAACCGTCTGCCTGGGCTTGACTCTGAGCCTGTGCCAGTGCTTGTTCTACGCTGAGTTGTTGACTGAAGATGGCTTGCAACGCCTGATAGAGTGCTTCGCCTACGCCCAACAAGGCCCGATCGCGGAAGAATCCGTGTTGGAGTGCATACTGATACGAGGAGGCAGTTTCCGCATCTAGCGTGTCCCAGTATCTACGTTCCTGAGCTACTGAACGCCGAGCCGGCAAGGCTTTGATAGCGGGTGGTTCGCGAGTTAAGAAAGCCAGCCAGGCCCAGGCCGCCTCTGGATGGGTTGTCTGAGCGCTCATGACGGCGCTATCCAATGCCAAGGGCGTGGTACGCGCGGTTGAGCTGTCCACGGGAAAAGGCACCCAGCCCAACTGGCGCTGTGCGTCCGAAAGCTTTAAGTTTGCTGTGTTATCGCTCCACATTGCAGCTTGTCCGCGGCCTACGAGTTCCGTAGCTGACTGGGAATCCAGATCTGGGACCGGCATGACCTTATGGATCAGAGCTAAGTCCGCGTACCATCGCACGGCCTCCCTGACCTGCGGATGCTCCAGCGCGAGCTGGCCCTCATTTGTCGTTGGATCCGCCCAGGCCGCGCTTCGTCCTACCACAAAGGGTGTCGGGTCCCACACGCGTTCCACGTAGCCCCAGCGCGCTCCCTGGTCATTCTCCTTTATCGTCAATGCTTGCGCGGCAGTTAGAAACTGATCCCATGTCCAGCCAGGCCGTGGCAAGGCCACATTCGCTTCGGCGAAAGCCTCCTTGTCGAAGACCACCCCATGGAAGCCTGAGATCGTGATCGGAACCCCCCAAATGCCGCCATTCCATTGCAGGCTCTCGAAAACACCAGCAGAGAAGTCATCCGGCGCGAATGCAGGATCGGCTTGCACGAACGGCGTAAGATCCCGCAAGAGACCCTGCTTCGTGGCATCCCAATCCGGCGACATTGCGAGCGTATCGGCCGCGGCGACCCAGCGTTGCCAGACGTCGTCCGGATAGCGGCCTTCAACGGGGGCTGTATCGGGTAGGCTATCAAGGGCGACTAACTCAATATGAATCCCCTTATGGAGTTCCTCAAATTGCTGGATCAACTTCTCATATTTAGAGCTATCGACATCGAAACAGCCGAACGTCACCTCGATACGTGGGGTAGGGAGGAAATCAGCGGGCGCGTCGATGCTCGATGGGTGGCTGCATCCAGAAAACAGCACAACTCCAAGCAACAGCACCGACAGAATCCGATAAGCCGCCCGAAGATGACGCATCGAGCTTTGCAACGCGCAATAATCTAACTGCATAGCCAAATAATCCTCAAGCAAAACTAACCGGTCGCGCTATTAAATGCTTAACCGGCCAAGTACTTAGAGAGGCTGTAGACCACAAGCGCACATATGAGCCTCAGCACCAACCTAATGGGTCTCATTCTTCTACAACTGGACCGGGCGACATCTGGACCGGGCGACATCGTTCCAACGCATTGGAACACAAAATCGGGAGCATTGATCCCGCTAACACGGTAGAGGACAGGTTCCAGTCCGGTTATCATGCCAGTTTGTATGAACGCCTCCAGAGCCTGGCCCACATATATAATTGCAAGCGTCTTCGTGATAGTTACAATGGCAGGTTGAAGCTTCAACGTTCGATACCAACAGGGCGCTTGTCAGTGCTGATGCCAGCAACGCTCCGGCTGTAACCGCTGCTTTGTGTCCGATGCTACCATCTTCGAGGATGATGAAATCCGTGACTTTCTTGTTGAGGTTCATGACTATCCCTCCTAAAGAGAACACGTTATCGATGTGTTGCCTAGTAATCCAACAGCCACGCGCAACCGAATTTCTGCAACTGATTGTTTGTGATGGGGCAAGCCTACACTCGCGTGTAAGTCGAAGTACTCCAAATGTTCATATCAGCAGGCATCAGACTAATGATCTTGCTGCTGGCGAGGCCCAATCCGAATTGGCGCCTCAAACGCCTTGATTTCGTGATTATCGTAATCGTCAGGATCCGTCAAAGAATAGCTTCCCACTCTGGCCGGGTCTCCGACAGAGCGAGCCTGGGAACCCGTTCTTGACAAGCCCTTAGGTGATCGGTAGTCTGGGCAACAATCGACCGTTTGCGCACTGGAAACAGCATCGAAACGGCTATCTACGGTGATCGAATCCCAGTTGCACCCAACCAAACGCTAACATGGTAATGGACAGACTCCACTGCGATTGTCATGAGCATCGTAATGGCATTGGAAGTAGATGCAACTCATAAAATCATCGTGATGGTTGCAATGACAAGAGGCTGCTTCCGCCTGTGATACCAGCAGAGCACTTGTCATCGCTGATGCCAACAGCGCACCTGTTGCAACCGCCGCCTTGTGTCCGATGTTGCCATCTTCAAGGACGATGAAGTCGGTTATCCGTTTATTGGTTTTCATTTTTGTTCTCCTTTTGCGAGCGGGCGATTACACAACGAGTCGAGGCTTGGCGTTCATGATGAGAACATCCGATGAACATCACCTCCTGCCGGCAAGTGTAGCTTGACCAGCATGCCGCTACACCCAACCAGTGAGAATTGCTGCATCCTGCCTCACGAGCAACTTGCGAAAGAGATCCTGCAGCATAGCTTCATAAACCTGGCATTCAAAGTCGAGCGCCGTATGTGGCACGGGTGTGTCATGCTGGTTAATGCCGCGGGCCACGCAGTAGCCGCAATAAGGCGAGAACGCGCAAGTTTGGCATTGCGGCAGGGTCTCCCCCGCCAAAGAACGTAATGCCATCACCGGCGGACTGGCGTACACGGCATCGTAGGTGTCCGTCAGCACATTACCCAGCGTTAACATCGGCACGCTGCGGCCACCATCGCAGCCGTGGATCGCGCCATCGTGGCCCACTGTAATTTGTGAGACCCCGCAGCCGCACGGTCGGCGCAGGCACATGTAATCGGCGGTTGGCATCAGCATGTTGCGCAAGAGATGCGCAGTCTTTTCTTCGCGCATAGGATAGCCGGCATGATTCTTGGCCAACACATAGTTCAGGGTCTTGCGCCACGCCGATACATATTCCGCTGCCGAAAGCCCGATATCGTAACCACTGTTATGCGCGCGACCGGTGCGGTTGACATAGCGCAGATAAAGACCGTTCATGCCACGCGTCTGGAACTCATCGACGATCTCACATTCATGCCCCAACCCATTGCGTGTAAATGTTGGCAGAAACGGCACTTTGATGCCATACTCCACGGCCAGGCGTCTGGCCCAGCGTATGACATACTCGTGCGTGGGAGCGCCATTCGGAAAACACCGTTGCTGATCATGCACGCTGGCTGGCCCATCGAGGGATGAGCATAATGACACATTCCTGCGCCGTTGGATGTCGGCGGCAATCGCATCAGTCATCAGGGTCAGGTTAGTCACGATTGAAAAATGGGTCTTCAAGCCGGCGCTTTCTCCCAGTTGGCTGGCGTAATCCATAGCCTGCTGGACCAAATCATAGCGCAGAAGTGGTTCACCGCCCTGGAACTCGATACGCAGGTCGCGCCGCCCACCGGTCGGCACAGAAAAGAAGAACTCGACGGTTCTGCGTAGGACCTCCTCACTCATGTCCCAGTCTTTTTGCGCGACTGCCTGCGCCTGGGCATGGCAATAGACGCAGGCCATGTTGCAGCGATTGGTAACCACCATAATGAAGAGCGACGGCGGTCTGTGCAGAAAGGCGTACCGCCGACAGTGAGCGACAGCAATGTCCTGGGTGTTGCGCGGCGTCAGGATCACCCCGAGATCTTCCAGCAGCTCGTACAAGGCGGGGTCATCATCCATGCGGCGGCGCAGGAAAAGCTCATACTCGGCCGGATTCAGGATGACCCAGGCGCGATGACGCGTCGTCAGGAGGATGTGCTCAGCATCCAACTGATACGTGAAATACTCATTGGGCGTGTAGCCCTGGCCGTCAGGTGGGCCGTAACGTCCATAGCGCCCGCGGAAGTAGGTCAACATTTCGGACCTCTCGCACTACGATGCAGCCTTACGCAACCTTGCTGGCTACATACAACTGATGTCGCAAGCCGACAGGTTAGCCAGTCACTGCCTTCTTTCAACCTACCACAAATACCGCGGCGCGCATAGGTGCATTAATACTCAGGCCGCGAGTACATTTGTCACCTTGTTAATTCGGCGTGGCAATAGAAGTCAATCGAGCCACGGGTCAGTTTCCGGCCGCCTGCGGATCAACTTGCCGGAAACATATCGGTTACCACAACGAACTCGGAACGCTGGGGTCCGTTTTGGCCAGGCACTCTTGCCAGACAGTCTTCTCGTTGAAGCCCGAGCGCTCCGCAACGCAGGTTGCGTACTGCTCGGCCTGCTGTTCTGCCAACTCAAGATGCTGGTCAACGTCGCCGTCAGCCAGCGTCTGCGCAGAGGCATCCATGAACCACCTGAACCATGGGGCAAGCCATTCCTGACCCCGGTAGGTCACCCCAGTTGGACCTGTGCCCGCGATGGTTGCAACAAATGCGGTTGTGCGTTCTGCGCCAACCAGGTTACGGTATTCCGGCGCTTCCGCCACTGATTGTCTCGGTGGCGCGTTCGCGATACTCGTCGGCTGGCGCGATAGGAAACTGATCCACTGCCAGCACGCCTCTGGGTTTGAAGTCCTTCGCCCAATAAAATAGCCGGTGACTGCCAAGATATTGGTGCGCCCTTTCCCACTCGGCAGCGATGCTATCCCTGCATCCAGCGTCTTTGCGTCGATCGCCTTGCCGCCGTAGTAGGGCGGCAGATCGATCCACATCGCGACCTTGCCCTGCTGAATTTGCCTTGTCCGCACGATGTCCCAGTTTTTGAGCGCCGTGCTGTCGCCCAGACTTTGCGGCGTAATCCGAAACGCGGAATTCGTACTGCTCAGCCGGGTCAATTCCAGATACCAGCGCAAAGCTCGGCGCATTTCCGGGTCGCCAAAGCGCGCTCGCGGCGGCGTCTGCTCAAAGTCGACCAGGGGGCCTGCCTGTTGAGTGAGAAAGAAGACCAGTTCGCTGGTCCAGTCAGCGTTTGGAACGAAGCCGAGTTGGTCGCTCTCCACGTCCGTCAACCTGGCCGCTGCGCTTATGAAGTCTTCTAGTGTCCAATCTGCGCCGGGCGCGGCCATCCCCTCCGCCGCGAAAAGGCTGCGATTGAAGCGTAAGACGGCAGGCGAAATCGCTGCGGGGATCGCCCATTGCTTACCATCCAGACGAAACTGTGCCAGCCACTGTGGATAAAAGTCCTCCACGTCAAACGCCGTATCGCTCTGTACGAAAGGGTCCAGGGGCAGCAGGCTGTCTGCGTAGCGTGCTTCCCCGTTTTCACCATACCAGATGAAACAATCGGCCTGCGCAGCGAGCGCGGGCAGGCCGAAGTCAGGCGACCCGGGCTCGAAGTGGGGCTGCACGATGTCCAGATGAACCCTATCCTGCTGTTGTTCGTAGGTTTCCGCCAGGTTCCTGTAGAAGGCGCGTTCCTCAGGGCGATCCACAGCAAACACGATTGTGGTACGCTCACCTCCGGTTGCAGTACCTGGTGTGCCGTCACTGTCGCTTGCGGTGGCCGGGGGACGAGCAGGGCTGGCGGTGCGCGTACGATCCTGGACGGCCTTTTGGGCTAACGCCAATCGTGCAGTGACAGGGGCGTCGCCCTTCAGGATCTCAAGCAGAGCGCTGTGTAGCTCCTCTCGCTGGAGATAGGAAACATCCTCCCCAGCTGGTGGACTGGCGCCTAACGTGGTCCGTAAGGCTGCGGCGAGCGAGGGGGGCACTTTCTGCCAGAACGCCGTGCCTTCAGCGATCGAGCGGCGTGCCGGCAACAAGTACGCGCGCCCGGTCAGTTGTTCCGGCGTTTGGCGCGTCAGAAACGCAAGCCAACGCCAGGTAGCCTGTGGCTGCTTCGTGAATGCGCTCATGACACAGCCGATGGTGGACCATTCTGTATCACATTGCCCTTTCTCGGAGCAGGGCAGCAGCGTCATACCGATTTCTGGTCGAGATGCGAAATCGGCGAGGTCTGCCAGCGAACCACTCCACATCGCCGCCCGCTGACTTTCGATCAGATCCCGGCGACCGATGAGGCGATCACCATCAACTGGATCAGCAACAGCGCCGGTTCGCAGCAGATCACGATACCAGTTTACTGCTTGGACGACCTGTGGGCCATCCAAGGCGATCGTATTCGGTTTGTTGGATAGCCCGGCTTGTCGCATGACAAGTTCTGTGTTAATGATTGCGGCGTGTGGCGCAAAGCTATATTGTACCTCCGCCTCGTCTGCTTTTTGTTGAAGTGACGTGATCAGGATCGAAAAATCGATTGTTGACCAGTGAGATTCCGGAGCGCCTAGTCCGGCCGCCGCAAGGATCTCATCCCTATAGAAAACCAAGCTGGTATCAAGGGCAAGAGGCACACCCCAGATACCCTCTTGCCACCGAACCCCAGACCATGCAACCTGGGAGAAATCCTGCACCTCGAAACGCGCGTCTGCCGCGATCAGGGGCGTTAGGTCATAGAGCGCTTGTTGTTCGGAGCCTTCCAGCAAAGGCGTATAGGCAAAAGCATCACTTGCTTTCGCTAACACTGCCCAACTATTCACCACCTGTTGCTGCCCCAAACTTGCTTCGATAGAAACCAACTCAACCTTGAGATCGCTGTTCTCCTGTTCGAACCTTCTGCTCAGGCTCTCATATCGTGCCATATCTGTGTCAGGCACAGCGAAACGGATGATTGTGCGCTCAACAGGTTGTGCGGAAGGGACCATACTCATTCTAGAGCTGATCTCTGACGGAGCACCCCGCTGACAGGAGCTCGTAAAGACGGCGCCGATGATTACTGCGATGACTAAAGAGATTCGAGAGAGGTGGAGTTGTTTTGCTGGTGTCATGTGATTCTGATTCTCTGGAAGTTCGACTACCACTGTCGGAGGTGAGGAGTGCTGTCTGTGCTCCGTCAGCACCAGGTGCCGCATTTTGGCTGCGCATGACGCGGTATCGCTGGGTCTCCTTACTGCGCGCACGCGTTGAGGCACGTGTCGCCTTCGGCAGCGACGCATCTCCGCAGGCATGCCACATAAGCGTCGGCTTTTTCTTGCACCTGATTCAATGAGCCCTTAGCATCGGCTCCGTGCCACACGATTTGCTCATGCGTCGAGGCAAGCAGGGACAACGTGTTCGATGCGCCTTTCGGTAGGGCATCCCAGCCTGCGCCGGGTTCATCCGGCTCGCATTCAGCGGCGGCCAGATAAATGGCCTGTGTTTCGGGCCCAAATCTACTTCGCTTGTTCCATTTGGACCCTGGATGCGGTCCAGATGCTTCGGGGTTTTTGGTCGCAGGCGTTGCACCATTGCGAGTGCAGCCACCAAGGGCCTAGTGTGTGCGTTAGTTGCGCCAAGTAAACCTGTACAGGGCGTCGAATACAGATAGCCACTACAGCCTAACTTGATAGCCCCAGGCCAGGTTTACCAAGGATCCCCGCCAAGTCTGGCGCAATGTAATGCGCTGTCGAAATCATCCTTGTCCGAACGCTCGTTCAGGCAAGCCAGATACTTTTCGGCCTTGTTTTGGGCGAGTTCCAGGACGGACAGAGCATCTACTTCTTCGAAGATAATTTGCTGCAAGGCGTCCTCGAGCCAGAAGTACGCGAGATAAGAGTAGCGCTGTCCCGGCAGGTCCGCGTATCCAGCAACAGTAGTATTGCATTCAAGCGCAGCCTGGAACACCTGTTGAGCCTCAATTCCAACCTGCGTGCGGAAATTACTTGACGCTATTTGTGATTGGCGCGGTGGGATACCCTCGACATCGGCAGGCGTGTGATCAGCTAAGAACATGATCCATTTCCAGCAACTCGACGCATGTGGCGTTTGAGCCGCAATGTAGTATGCGCGGGACACCATTGGTTTCAGGCAGCTTCCGCCAGATGGCCATGGCGCAATACCGATCTCGCGGCCCTGAACGCTCTTGACCAGCGACAATTGCCACACGCTCGGATTGATCCACATCGCGACCCGGCTCGACAGTACAAGGTCCGTTATTTCGTCTTGTGCCCCTACAAGGTCCTGTGTCTGTGGAACAGCGATCGTGCCATTTTTTGCTAAGCTGGCCAGGGTTGATGCCGTTGTAACCACCTCAGATGCAGTAAACCGAAAGGTGGCATGTGCGCGTGCGCGGTCGGTCAACGCCGCTACAAGTGTGTCGCCGCCTACTGCTTCGAGCAATTCCAGCCACGGTGGCCAGATGGCGAGACCGTATCGCTGCGTTCGCCCTTGGCTTGAAGCCAGTGCATTTGCTGTAGCAAAAAACTGTTCCCAGGTCCAGCCTGCTGTGGGATAGGGCAACCCCGCTTCGTCAAACGCGGCTTTATCATAGTAGATTACGGCCACAGTGACTGCAGCGGGTAGCCCCCAAAGATGCCCGTCGCCGCGTAGAAGCGCCAGCGTCTGAGGGTAATAATCGTCCAAGGGGAAACTGGGATCAACCTCGATCAAAGGTTGTAAATCCCAAAACGCATTTCTTTCAGAAGCTGGCACTGAGGCCATCCAGGAAAAACAATCGGCGTGGCCAGCCTTAATCAGCTCACCCACCTCCCATGTCTGCGCTCGCCCAGAGCTTGGAGCCACACGCAAAGAGACTTCGTCAATGACTTTCACGGTGATGTCTGGATGGGCTTCGTGAAAGGCCTGGGCTAGTGTCGGATATTGCTGACTGCGGGATGATTTCAAGAAGGTGATCTGAGTTAAAGTATCGGACGGAAACGGGGTTGATGCCATTGGCAGCACCCGTGTTGTGCCCGTTGAGATGGTGAGCGCTTGCTGTGGGGCCAACGCAAGCGCGTCAGGCGCAGGCGTTCCAGCGAAGACGCTGTCTAGGACTGTTTCGAGCGCGGCAGTGACGCTTGAGGGGCGGATAGGTGGTAAGCCATGCTCCACAGCGAAAAGGCAAACCTGGAGACTCTCCGCATCGAGCGAGCGGGAGATGGGGGAGTTAGCGATCAATCCTGGGCGAGCGGGTAACTCCCGCGCAGGCGTGACGCGTTCGCTGAGGAAGCGCAACCAGCGCCAGGCCGCTTCAGGATAAGGAGTTCGCGCACTGATGAAATAACCTGTGACCCGGAGAGGAGTGCGGCCAGGCAGCGGAAATATCTTAATCCCATTGGCGCTACTGCTATCAGTAACAGCGCCGACCGCCAGCGCATTGGCTATTGCCAGTGCGGCCTTGCCGCTTCGTAGAGAAGCCAGTAGTGAAGCACGGCGTTCGGGCCTAGACATGACTTCATGCCGATCACTCAGATCAACGTACCAAGAGATGGCCGGAGCCAACTCGGGTGCAAGCGCTCCACGTGGCGGCGAAGATGACAGATCAAACAATAGTCTGCTCCGCTCGTCCAGCACCGAGAAAGCCCCGAAATATCCGTTATCGGTGAATCCGAAACGCTCCACTCCCTCGTTCCCGCGTATCATCAGACTTTGCGCCAGTGAGAAAAATTCGTCCCAAGTCCAGGGAAGATTGTACTGCCCAGGAGTTGGTGGCGCAATGCCGATACGCTTCAAACTAGCCGGCTCGTAAAATACCACAGCAGGCTCTGTGCCGGCTGGCAGACCCCAGGTGCCACCAGCATATCGGAAACGCGTCAAGAGACCTGGCAAAAAATCTGTCTCCACGACTCTCGGTTCCTCAATTAGCAACGGGGTTAGGTCCAGAAGCTGGCCAGCGGGGCCAGCTTCGACAGCCTGTTCGGAAAACACAAAACTGTCGACTTGGGAGGTCAATTGTTCTAGGTTAGCAGTGGCCGTATTGGCCGCGACGAAGTCGCCGTCGATTCCTCCTGCAATAGGTCTTCTGATATCAGTTGTGGGAATAATGCGCACCAGAACATCTGGATTAGCCGTGTGAAATGCCTCGGCGGCGACTTGAACAGTGATGACATCTTCAGGTGGGCAAGCAAAGGAAATCTCAACCCTCACAGCAGGGTGAGAGTTAGTAGTCAGAGTACAAGCGGTTAGGGTTGAGATCAATACAACCCGGATCACCTGCCACATGAGCCACCAGGTTTTGGGCAAAGGACAACAACGCGAATAAGCTTTCATGGCTTACGGTGTTACCTTTGCGGGGATGCCACAACAATGTGCTACCGGGTAAAGTTTTGTGATACGCACATTGCCGGAGAAAAAGCAACATGTTCCGATCGTGCAGCCATCGGGACAAATGTACTCATCGCATTGCTCGTACTGCCAGCAGTTTCCACAGGATATTTCGTGACAGTTTGTATACTCATAGTGCCAAGCTCTAGCGAGCATCGGCGTCGCCAAATTCGCGATCGCAAGAATTGCGGAGGCGATCAGCATCACTCTCAGGAATCGCAACGTTGGTTGATACGTAAAAACAGAAGCCACCATCTGGAACCTCCTTTCCGGGTTACAGACTATATGCTGTCTACTGCCCTCCCGTCAATCGAGTCAGCTCAGCCTGCTTATTGGCAAACCCGTTCGCCGTGATGACCCCCTGTTCATCCACCGCCACGAAGAACGGCGTGCCGGGCACCTGGTAAGCCTTTGCCACAGCGTCTTCCCAACCCAGCACAACAAAGGCAAACTCTTGCTTCGCTACCATGTCTTGGTTTTCGTCGAGCGTACCGCGCGAGATCATCACGATCTGAAGGTCCCTTTGCTGATTGCTAAATGCCTGCAGCTGTGGATAGGTCTGTTGGCATGCCGAGCAGGAGGTCGAGGAAAAGGCTAGCAAGAGCGGTTTGCCTGCGAAGTCGGACAAAGAAACGGGCTTTCCGCTGAGATCGCGCAGCGTGAAGTCGGGAGCGGGTGTCCCCGCCGGCAAGCCCAACTCCTGCCTGGGCGTGCCAGGCCGAGTTTCGCCCACTGACGCCAGCATCAGCTCCTGCAACTGGTTCATGCGCAGGAACAGGCCGGCGATGGCGATCATCAGCAAGATGATAATCGCCATGAGCATCAGCAGCAGAGTGTTGGCGCGGGTGTCCGTCATGTTTCTACTCCATGGCTGCGAAGGAGGAAGTTGATAGGCCGTGCGGATTACGATTCCACCATAGCACGGTTGACGCCGTCTGAATAGATGCATTAATACTCAGGTCGCGAGTACATTTGTCACTGCTTATGCGTGCGAAGACCAGGGGAGGGAAAGTGGGACGCGGATGCAGCAGGGCGACTTCTCAGCGACCGAGGCAACGGGAGAATCAGGCCAGGCCGTGCTCTCTGGCCCAGATGGCGGCCTCGGTGCGTGTCTTCACGCCCAGCGTGGCGTAAAGTCGGCTGACGTAATTACGAACGGTTTGTTCGGCTACCTGGATCTCGGCGGCCAGACGCGCGTTGTCCCAGCCTTGCGCCAGGCCGTGTAGCACTTGCTTGTCGCGCTCCGTGAGAAACGCTTCCACTGTGGAATCATCGTCAAAGTCGTTTGCGTGCAGCAGCTTGGCAATCACCCGGCGGCTGAACCAGGTGTCCCCGGCTTGCACGGCACGGATCGCTCGCAGCACCGTTTCCGGTGGCTCGTCCTTCAGAATGTATCCTAATGCGCCGGCGCCCACAGCGTCGCGGACATAGATGTCATCATCATACGCGGTCAGCACCAGAATGCGCACCTGGGGACAGTGCCGGGCCAACCATGCGATTGTTTCCGCCGCCGGCGGGCCGGGCATGCTGAGGTCAAGCAGCAGGACATCTGGCTGAGATTCCTGAGCCATCTGGCGCGCTTCCTGGCCGTTTGTCGCCTCACCCAGCAACTGGATGCCTTCGGCTGACTCCAGTGCCACGCGCAGCCCTGAGCGGATCAAAGGATGGTCGTCAGCCAGGACCACGCTAATCGGTTCGCGTTTCATTGTGATCTTCTCCCTGCAGCGGCAAAACAACCGTAACGACCGTACCCCCCGGCACCTGCGACAGGATCTGCATGTGGCCGCCGACCCACGCGACGCGTTCCTGCATGCCCAGTAGTCCGTAGTGGTCGGCGTGGGCGAATTCACCCAACCGCTCCGGCACCACGAAGCCGCGGCCATTGTCACTCACGATCAACCGTACAGCCCCATTCTCAGCATATAGCCTGATGGCGACATTCGTGGCCCCGGCGTGATGCAGGGCGTTACGCAGGCCTTCTTGGGCAACTCGATACAGGCAAAGCGCGATATCGGACGGCAATGTGACCGTCCCCAAATCCGCCTGTAGCTGCATCCGAGGCCCCAGGGGAGGAATCGTGCGCCTAAGCTGGGCGATGTAATCTCGGAGCGCCGCCTCCAGTCCTAACTCATCCAGCCCGGCTGGGCGCAGCTGGCTGACGACTGCCCGCAATTGATCGGCTGCTGCCAGCACTTCGCGGCGGATCGCTGCCCGCTGGAGACCAGGGGGAACCGGTGCTGCCCCCGGCCAGTTTTCCCGGTCTTCCACCGCAGCCAGTTGGTAGCCGACCCCCAGGAGTTGCTGGATGGGGCCATCATGCAGCTCGCGGGCCAGTTGGCGCAGCTGGTGGTCTTGTTGGATGAGGAGCCGGCGGTGCGCCTGCGCCACCTCGTCGCGACCAGCCTGTAGCGCTTCCAGCAAATGCAAAGCTTGCAGCGCTGCGCCGGCCTGTCGGCCGAGGACCGCCAACACGTGTTGATCATCGGCAGTCCACGCGTCTTCCGATATCTTGGCGCCAAGGCCCAAGACGCCCTGCAATGCGCCCCCTGCCACCAACGGCACAAACAGGTCGAGCGCGGTGAGTGACAGCAGGAGGCTTTCACCCTCCGTCGGCGATGCGCCTCGTAGCTGCCCGGCAACGCTGTCCCGCGTGCTGGGCCGGCCGGAAGTCAGGGCGGTCGCCAGGGTGGAATCTAGCGCCAGCGAAAGCGGCGGCGTCGCGCCTTCCGCTCCGGCCGCGGGTGATTCACCGATCAACACGTTGTCGTGACGAGTCAGCAGTACGACGGGCGGCGCGCCCAGCGCGGCCGGCACAGCTTCCCACAGGAGTTTTCGGAGCTGTGTACGCTCGTGGGCCATTGACAGATGCCCCGTCAGTTCTTCTACCAGGCCTTCCGGCGTGCGTTTCCCCTGGAGGGACCAGCGGGTCAACGCCGCGAGTTCTGGTTGAAGATAAGCGAAAATCAGCACGGCCGCGGCACTCACCAGAGCGCCCGCCCACAGCAACCGCGACGGCGAGCCGGGTGGCGCGCCCGTCAGCGCGAAGGTTGCCAGGTAGACCGCCAGGAAAATAACCGCCAGAGAAAAACTGACTGAGAAACGGCGCAGCAGCGACTCCGCTTGCCCCCAGCGCCTCCGATGATCGGCATACAGATACGCGAGCGGGCTCA
>CAYYTK010000029.1:0-40340 GCA_964474695.1 uncultured Anaerolineales bacterium | reverse complement strand
TCCGCTTGCCCCCAGCGCCTCCGATGATCGGCATACAGATACGCGAGCGGGCTCAACAGGACCCAGGGCAGCGTAATCTCGTAAGGCACGAAGACGGGCAGCCGAAATGTCTCTGGGAGCAGCGATAGGAGCACAAAGGGAGAAAATGCCAGCAGGCTGCCGAAAATCAGGATTTGGACGCGCCGCCTGGCTGGAAGCGGCAGGCCGGCTCGGGTGTCGCGCTGCAAAGCTGCGATACCGGTCGCCAGCGCCATGACCAATGTCAGGCGGATCGCCATTCGTAACCAGGGGAACCATCCTGCCGTTTGCAGTTGTGGGATGGGGGCCACCAGGAAGGGGACGCTCAGTGCGACCGCGCTGACCAGGCAGATCCGTTGGATTTTCTGCGCAAGGTCGGACAGTGGACGTTTGAGCAAGTGCAGGTGGAAACTCAGGGTGAGCGGCGCCAACCATGCCAGCACGATGTAGAAAAGCCGGCCGCTGGCAAAGTCGCCGGCCGATGCGAGCGTGCCGCTGGCCAGGCATGCGGCAATCAGCCAGAAAAACGTCGCGGCCGGACCGTGCTTCTCGTTGCGCCAGACTGCCAGGCCGATGGCCCAGGCCCCCAGCGCAGTCAGCAGCGGCGCCAGCAGTCCAGCGACACTTAAGCAGCGCGCGCCATCGGCAATCCCGTTCGCACATTGCCACCCACGAATGCCCACCCACGTGAGCAGTGTGAGAGTCGCTACGGCGATCGCGCAGTTGACCAACTGCCAGAGCTGCCGTTCGTGCTTGGCTGGTCGCATCATCCTGGGCCTCGCGCCTGTGGCGTGGGAAATACTCGTTCGACCAGCTCGCGCAAGACCTCAGCGGTTGTGTCTGAACATGGCGCAGCTTGGTGGATCGCGGCGATTGCTTTTCGGCGGTGCAGTTCCGCCACGGCGACAAAATAGGCTTGCGCGCCCATCTCAATCAAGATCTGACGAGCAGCTGACAGGGCCGAGCGATCGCCTGCGCTGGCAGCATACAAGCGCTCGCGGAGCAGAGTCACCTGTGTGGCGTTTCCAACCCACCAGGCATAGCTTGTGGCCAGGTTGAGACCGCCCCTTGTTAAGTCGCAGCGTTGATCCGCGCCCCATGCATCATTGAAATCGTCAGCCAATTGCACCAGCACCCCAAGGTGACGCCCGTAAGCTCGGTGGGCTGCCACCGCCGGCCGAGACGCCCCCGCCGCAATGGCCCCCGCAGCTGCAGCCCATCCCACTAGTGAGCCGGTCTTGGCCGAAGCTACACGCAGCCAAGATGCTGGGCTGAGGCTGTTGCAATCCGGCTCTGTGCCTAGCGCAAGATCAACATGCTGACCGGCGGCTGCGCGCAGCAGCGCGTCTTGCAGGCTGGTGACTATTTGCCAGTTCTGCGCCTTGGCTAACTGGGGAGACGCGCGTTGCAAGATAACTTGCGCTAAGGGCAATAGCGCAGTCGCTGCGTTCGCCAGTAGCCCTCCAGCGCCATCGCATTGGTCGTCCTCAATGTCATCGAGCATCTTGGCGGATAAGCGGACCACCTGCCAGGCTGTTGTCACTGAACAGCCATGTGTTTCGCTTCTGCCACACGCCTGATAAGTCAAAATGGGGAGCAGGTCAACGCCTCCTTGCTCGGCTTCCGACAGCAGGCGTTGTTCCAGCAGATGCCACAAATACACCCGAAACGCGGGAGGGCCGGGTATGTGGTCTACAGCATCGCGCAGAAGGTTGCGGAGCACGCCTTGATCCAAGATCACAGGTGTCTCAAGAGACGGCGGCTCTGGAGGCTGTGGAGACATCAGCCGATAGGTCTTGTTGCCCGAGGGGCGCGCATCCATGGTTCTGGTGGAGCACCCTCCGCCAGAAGACTCGCCAGTGCCCCGGGCGCCAATCTCAGCAATGGCAGCACGGCAGCCAGAGCAGGGCGTTCTTTGTCGGCGATCACGGGCGGTTCGTTTGCAGGGTGCTCATTATTGTTTGCCACGGCGCGATAGATCGCTACAGCCAGTTCGTTCATGGGATCCTCCTTTTGACGGGATGTCCTTAATGAGTATATCACAGTTTCAGGCCGACCTGGTAGTACTTGGATACTTTTCTTCAAAGTATTCTGATACTTGCCTTCCCCGGGGCCTCAGGGGCTTGAGTCGTCTGCAGGTAAAGATCAGGAAGAACTATAACCTCCAGTTATCCACCGGCGACGCCTTCTGATGCGCCTTGGCGCAGTCGGTCTGGGCGATACGAGCGTAGCGTTTCACCATCGCCATGTCTGAGTGGCCGAGTAAGTCCTGCAAGGTGAACAGGTCGCCGTCGTTGCGCAGGTAGGTGATGGCAAATGTGTGCCTGAACCGGTGCGGATAGACGTTCGCCACGCCCGCCCGCTCGCCGATGCGGACGAGCAGCCGGCGCAGCACGTCGCGCGTCAGCGGCCGCAGATCGTCCTCCGACCCCACGGCGAACACCAGGTCTTCTGACTTGGAATCCCTGAGGCGCGGGGTCAGCAGCTTCCAGAGCGCCTTCGAGGTCCGCTTGCCGAAGTAAACCAGACGCTCCTTCTGCCCCTTGCCCAACACCTTGATGCTGTTCGCAGTCATGTTGATGTCGCCGAACTTGACGCCGCACAGTTCCGAGGCGCGCAGGCCGGTGTCGAGCAACAGCAGGATGATGGCGCGGTCGCGATCGGCGGTCGGACGATCGTTGGCAGTGATCTGTCGGCTCTTCCAGGTCTTGCTGCGGTCGCAGGCACCCAGCAGCGCGTCGATCTCCTCTTTGGTCAGCGTCTCCACCACCGGCGCCTTGGGATCGGGCGGGTCAATCGTCCGTACAATGTTGGCCGGCACGAAGCCTTCCTCCACGCCCCAGCTCCACAGCCCGGATAGGTCGGTATGCACGTTGAGGATGGTCTTCGGCGAGAGCCTGATCTGCCCGCGCGGGGCTGCGCCGTCCGGCTCGCTGAGGTATTCGTCGCGTAGCCAGGTGAAGAAGTCAATCAGTTGGTCGCGCGTGATGGACGCGAACGGGGGATCCTTCGACTCCTCTTCGCTTCGCTCAGGATGACCGGCGAAATAGGCTTGGAGTTTGGCGAAGGTCGTGCGATAATTGCGGATAGTGTTGGGGCTCAGGCCGGTGGCGCTCTTGTAGCGCACCACGCCATCGCATGCCTGGCTGAGTGTGATGTTCTTTTTCATCCGTGTGGTCTCCTCTCCGGGCAGCAATACCGATAACCGGCAAATTGAATGCCGATAACCGGCGGCTGCGTTTTTTTGACCCAGAGAGCGACCAAAGGACCGAGGAACCGTGTGGTCTGCGGTAGTGAGGATTTCCTGACCGGAGACCTCACGGGTAGCTATTTTGACTACCCTTGAGGTCTACAGTGGGCGGGAAGGGACTCGAACCCATGACCTCACGGATGTGAACCAGGTGTTCGAATCGGCCCCCGCCAGATTACACGGTCAGGCTGTTTCAGCAGACCGTGAGTACTCCAACGGTACCATCCGTGCGCACTATCGCAGCGTAGCATCTCCGTGTAGGCTTATGATAGTGTGCCGGTGTCTTGCGATAATCCCCGATATACCCTCCTCGTAAGGCGTGCGTCCGTGAGTACTATGACCTTGGAGTGACTGTCAGATCATCAATCCGATGAATACTCGTTGGCCAGGATCTCAGCGATCTGGGCGCCCAGGACAGGTACATCTTCAGTTGCCGTCACCCAAACGATGGGCCAGCTCACCGAGAAGTACGCATGGACGGCCAGGTTGCGGAAGCCGACGATGTCGGCCCATGCAATCCCGGTATGGACTTCCCGGAACTCGGATGATAACCTTGACGCAGCCTCACCGATGATAATCAACTGGTGCATCACGGCACTTTGGCGGACCTCATCGTCGATCCACTCGTCTTCGCTCACGCCAGCTAGAAAACGGTCGATCGCATTCGTTGCCTCGACGATGTCCCTGAGGTAAAGCTCTTCATCTCGCATAGATGACCTCGGTGCTGTTCAGCACCTCCTCGCGGACTAGAGGCTTGAGTCCATCCTTGGGCACCAGGTCCACCGGGCGTTCCAGTAGCGCAGTCAGCTCGCGCTGCATCCGGCCCAGAGCCATGAATCCGATCCTTGCCTCAGGCTCGAACTCCACCAATAGATCGATATCGCTCTCCGGCCGGAAGTCGGCGCGCAAAACGGAGCCAAACAACGCCAGTGACTTCACCTGGTTGCGGCGGCAGAAGTCGGTGATCTTCGACTTCGGGATGGGGATTCGTGCTCGGCCCATATTGTTAACTCATCTCTTTCCGAAAGCACTATACTACGATTTGAGCGGCGGTCTGCTGCACAAGCCTGGAGCGAGCTCCCAGAAAACGCGCCCAGAGGCTGTGCAGGTGCGGCGGCAGGTTCAATTCGTCCAGGAGGCGCGCCACCTCATCCAGGTCCAGGCTGGCGATGTCGTCCGCTCTGCCGTGTTCGATGACCTGGCGGATGTACCATTTGCGCTGGAATGGATCGGCGAGATCGAGCCGGTCGGTGCTCCAGACGACATGTCTCGGTGGCGAGAAGACGGTCATAGCTATGCCTCAGTGCGGCAGGCTGGCTCGGCCAGCACCTTTCTTCTACACCATGATTATACCACGTTATGCCGTTCGACAAGGCATCGCGCTGCGCCATGTCATATGGGCCGCGCCCAAATGACTTATGGGCGCGCCTATAAATTCTTGGTGCAAGTTCGTAATGTGCACCCGCCTGCGTTTCTGCTTGGATGAGCAGGCCGCGTTCCTCCATCCGCGCTAAGAGGTGCCTGGCCTGTTCAGATACCGATTCCTGTTTGGTTTGCTTCAGGAATACGGGCGCGCCCGCATCAAATGCGGGCGCGCCTGTATATCCGGCACCAGGAAGTAGTATGTGGCCTTGCCTGCGTCCTGGTATGCCAACAGGCAATTGCACGCCTACAGCTCCGCCCTCCCGCCAGTCCACATCTCGTTCAGTGCGTCAACGCACGATCAGCGGTAGATATTGATATTGCACGCCAGCCACCTCCAGGTCCAGCGGGTGGACATCCCAATCGTTCTGCCAGATCGCTGGAGTTGATGGCAGCACCCGTCGGCCGTTCACCGTGAAGCGCACGGCTTCTCCAGGCTGCATCCCCGGCTGTGCGTCCTCTGCCCCGTAGACCCGCAGGTACGGGTAGAGGACGCCTTCCCCGACCTGTCCGCAGCCGACCACTTCACCGCGGGGGCTGTAGGCCAGGATCGCGGCGCCTGGCGGGGCGTCCTCGACCGGCGTCACGTGGCCGTAGAAGTGTGTGAACCGGCTGGTAGGCACGGCGGGACAAGTAAAGGCCGGCGCGGCTTGTTCCCAGGCCCTCAGCGCCCCGCCGCACTGGTCGGCCGGATAGATCAGCGTCGCGGCCGCGGTCATATGGATCATGTACCCCTTGCCCGGCGCCATGGTGTTGAAGTTGTTGAAGGCCGGGTCTGCGGGCGGCGGCCTGTACGTGCCGGTCTCGCCGTTGAGCAGGTCATATTGCCCAACGATGCCGGCCAACACCGTTGGGATGGGCAGCTCGCAGGTCGGCAGATAGCCCAACCAGTTCCAGCCTGAGTGCAGCGCCAGCGGCGTGTCAGCCGGCACGCGCTCGCCCGATACGGGTAGAGGCGTGTTGGCCGAGGTGTAGAGCAGGTAGCCCTGGCCGGGCGCGACCGTGGTGGTCGTATTGAAGCGCGGGTCGGCCGGCGGCGGCAGGTAAGTGCCGGTCTCGGACTGGAGCTTGACCACCTGACCTGCAATGGGGTCGAGGAAGGTCTCGACCGGGATCACATCAGGCGCATCCAGGTTCACGACGTGGGTCAGCCTGTCGTTCTGCCAGATCACGGGGTAGGGGGCCGGCTGGGCGGCGATGCCGTTGACCTTGAACTGGATCGGTTCGCCGGGCTGCATGCCAGGTGTCGTCCCCTCCGCGCCGTACACGCGCATGTAGCCGTATTTGCCGGCCGTGTGCGCCTTAAAGCAGCCCACTTTCACACCCGCCGGGGTGAATGCCTCGATGATGCTGTTCACCGGCGCGGCCGCGCCGGCCAGCACTGCGTCGCCGCCAACGGAGGTAAAGGCCGCGGTCGCGGTCACGCCGGAGCAGTAGAGCGCTGGCCGCACCTCGGGCTTGATGTTGAAGGAGACCCAGTTGGGCGTGGTCGCGTGCAGCGTCAGGTTTTGCGTCACCTGGCCCGGCAGTGTCCGTTCTTCCAGCGCGATCTCGTTGACGAAGGCGCCGGTTGAGGCGTTGGTGCGCCGGATCCCCACCACGATCGAGCCGTCGGCCTGGTAGGCGCCCACCGGCACTTCGATGGTCTCACGGTGCGGCTGATAGTTGCCGGTGTTCACCTCCAGCCCGGTCCAGACGCCATCCACCTCCACCTCCTGGATGCGCGCGCCGCCGGAACTCTGATAGAAGGTGAACCGTAACCAGTATTTGGCGCCCGGCAGCAGCCCATCGAAGCGATACCTGAGCGTGTTGCCCGACTGATTGACGCGCACGCTCTGGTAGGGGAGAGTGCCGTAGCCGGTGTTCTTGACCCCGTCGAGCCAACCGTAGCCCGTCGCGGCCGAGTAAGCGGGATCGTTGCTCCCGCCGGCGTCGGCGTAGCGGTAGTCAATGTCGTGCACATTGACCTGGCTGACGACCGCGCCGTCAATGCCGGGCGCATCTATGGCGACCGTGATCGCCCGGTCGGCATAGAAAGCGGGGTCGAGCAGGATCGAGAACGAATGCGCCGCCCCGTCGAGCAGGTCCACCGGGCCCTCGATCCGGTTGCCGTCAATGCTGATCGTCTGCTGGCGACCGGCCCCATCGCACTCGCGCAGCACGATGTCGAGGTGGTAGAAGTGGCCTGGCTGGAAGTGCTCGAAGCGATAGACCAGGTGGCCGTCCGGGTCCAGGCGCAGGGTGTCGTCCGGTGAGCCGGCGGCGCCGCAGGAGAAGGTGATATCGGGCGTGCCTTCGTCTACATAGCCGTAGCCGCTCTCAGGCGAGTAGGCCGGGTCATAGGCGTCTCCGCCGCCGCTGTCCAGTAGGATCGGGCCGGCGAAGCCGACGTAGACATCGCGCCAGGCGGCATTGTTAGTTTCGTTGGATTCGTTCACAGCCTGGTCGCGATCCACCTCGGCGAACAAACGGTGTTGGCCGGGCACAGTGGGGATCCACTGGCAGGCAACGGTGCGGGTCGCGTTCGCAGGTGTGCCTTCGTCATCCTCGCAGATCAGCACGCGACTCTGGTCAGGATGATCGTCGTACAGCGCGAGCACGGAGGCCGCCGCTGTGGTCTGGCCGGCGTTGTGCAGTGTGAGCGTCACGGTCACGGTTTGTCCCACCACCGGTCCGGTGTCGGTGATGGCGATGTCCGTCACGCGCAGATCGGGCCGGGTCTTGATGGGCAGGGTGGCCATGGCGCCGTTGTTGGTTTCATCTGCCTCGGTGAGCCGGTTGTAGGGATCAACCAGTGCGCGTACGGGCACATCGCCGGTGAACCCGAGGGTGTTCCACTGGAGGGGCACGGTCGCCGTGCCCGCGGCCGGCACATTGGCCACGAACGCACTGCCGATCCGGGTCTCGATACCGCCCGCAGGCGTGGCATAGAAGGAGACCGCCAGCGGGCCGGTGTCCAAGCTTTCGGCATTGTGGACGACTGCCGTGACGGTAACGACGTCGCCCTCGGAAGGTGTCGCGGCGCCGAAGGTCAGGTCGGTGTTGCTGAGGCCAGAATCAGTTGCACCGGCCGGCAGGGCGGTGAAACCGGTCAGAGCCAGCGTGGCAAGCGGCGCCAGGTAGAAGCGGATGGGCACGTCCACCTCGCCCGACTTACCGGCCAGGTATGCGGCGACCGAGGTCGCCAGGTCACCTGTGGTCAGGCTGGCCGGATAGGCTGGTGAGCCGGTGTACGTCCAGTCCACCGAGCCGTTGGCTCCCACGTCAACGCCTACTGCCAGGGGGCCAGACCCGCCGCTGACCGTGAAGCTGGCCGTGACACTGCTGTAGCCGAGCGAACGGACAGGCAGCCGGATGGCGCGGGTCTTGCTGCCGGTCAGCGTCACCTTCAGGTTGGTCAAGAGTACTTGACCGGCCCGATCCAGGTAGACGCGGATGGGTATGTTCAGATACCCTGTGGTAGGCGCGCCGTGGCTGGCCCAGTAGGCGTTGAAGAAGGCCGCCAGGTTGGGGCTCGTGTACTCGCCGCCGTTGCCCACCGTACCGTTCCAGGAATCGCTGCCGGTGTTGCCGATGTCGAGCGCAAACCAGGCGTTGCTAGGCAGATCGCTGACCAGGGCTTGCAGCGTGACCGAGGTGAAGAGGCCAGCCGGCACGCGCAGGGTTGTGACCTGGTTGGCTGCGCCGCTCCAGTTGAGCTTGCGGCCGTATTGCACCTGGTAAGTGTGTGTGCCAGATTCTGGCAGATTGAGGCGCGTCGTGGCGTACGGCGATGATTCGATTTGCTCAGCGATGTAGCAGTTGAGTTTCTGGGTGCTGGCGGGAGGGTTGATTGTGCCAGTGATCGATTCGCAGTATTCAATCCGAATGCGACCAATAGAACCGCCGCCACCTCGTCCTCCATAACCGGGCGAAATACCGCCTTCGCCGCCGCTGACTTGCATACGCGATGATCCAACATCAACGACTCTAGCAACCACCCGAATTGCGCCTCCCGCTCCTCCGCCTCCTCCGCCTGCGTCGCCAAACTGCCCGGCAGCGGCGTTAGTGCCATTCGTACCGTTTGCAGCCAACAGCCCAGGTATGCTGAGTTGACCGGTATGCAGCAGTATCAGCCCTCCGCCGTTACCGCCAACACCACCTACTTCAGGCCCATCTGAATGGCCGCCACCCCCGCCACCACCACCGGGCACTGCAATCATCAACTCAGCATTGCCTACTGAACTGCCGCCATACCCGTTGTCGTTTCCCTCAGACGTCTGCCATCCATCAGTACCGACGTACAGACTTCCACCGCCACCTCCGCCACCAGTTCTGCCTATCTTGTGCTTCCCGCCGCCACCCCCGTTGCCATTTGCGGTTCGTTGTTTCGTTGAAGGGGCGGCAAATCCTTCACCAGCATAGCTCCATGAGTTTTCGATAAGTGTTCCGGTTTGTCCGCCTCGATACCCAGCGCCACTGGCGTTGATAGCACCAGTAATCGTCATGCTGTCTCGGCACATTACGGCCAGAATACCCCCCCATGTTCCATTCCATCCCGATAAGGGAGTTACAGTTCCACTGATCGGACAGAGAGTGTACTGCGGCACGCGCTGAATCTGGGCATGGTTGTTGCCGCCGCTGGCATAATTACACTGCAACGGCTTCGTCACCTGAATGGCTGCTGTTCCACCGGTGTAATCCGAGACGGCCTTGTTTAGTTCCCAGCAGCCGGCGCCAGATCCCTGCGTTTGGTGAATCAGTACCGCATCTCCAGGGTTGATGCGCCAGCCGGCGTAGGCATCAGTCACGTTGATGGTATATGCGCCGGCGCTCCCGCTGTTGGCCACCGCGACACCCACGCCGTTATTGTTGTCCAGGTTTCCGCTGGATGGCATCACCCCATCCCGTCCATCGCCGAACATGTCATAGGATGCCGTGCCCGCGCCGAACGGCGTCGCATATTTGCCCACACCCTTCAGCGACGCGTAATCTTGGCTATAAACCCTCACTGGATGCAGACTAACAGGATCTGGCTGCAGCGTATGCGTGAACTCCACCCACTGCCCCTGCGTGCCGGACACAGTTGCAGACCAGTCCAGGGGACGCTGCATAGCGCCTACCGGCGTATCTGCCGGCATCGCCGTCACCGTGCCTACCACATGCACCGTGCGCGTGGGATTGACCGGATCGCTGGCGCGGATGGTGACGGTCTGATCAACCGACCCGACAGGCAGGTCGGCGGTGTTAAGCGCGATCTCGTACTGCGTGACGTCGCCGGCCGCGACGGTCCTGCTGCCCTCGTCCGACAGTTCGATCGCCGGGTCGCTGGCAGCGACGAAGGTCAGCATATCCCGGTAGCCGGTGTTGGCAACGGCCAGGGTATGGCGCAGGAGTGTGCCCTGCTGCGCAGTGCCGAAGTTCCAATCCTCCTGCGGCAGCACGGCCGTGGGCAAGCGGTCTTTGCCCACCTGATCCATGCCCTTCACCGTGTTCTCGAAGATCGTGCCCTGGCGATCCGCCGCAAAGACCAGGATGTGATAATCGGCGGTCGGGTCGAAGGCCGGGCTGAAGTCGGCGGTGTCCCACGCCAGCGTCACGACGTTCGGGCCGGGCAGGAGGGTCTGGTTTGTCAGCACGTATTCTTTGGCCACCGTGCCATCGGGCGTGGCGAACTCCGCGTACAGGTTCGCGTCGGTGATGGCCTGCGCGGCCGGGTTGTTGAAGACCAGGTAGGCGGTGTTCGCGCCGGCTGCAAATGGGGCGGCGGCCATCACGTCGAGCTGGAAGCCGTAGCGCATATCGCCCAGGTAGGGCGCCAGGTCGGCCTGGATGTCGGGTAGTTCCACGGCGCTGACGAACTTGTGGTTGCCCTCCGGATCGTTGTAGGACGCGATGATCAGCGGCGGCGTGTAGGACGTGTTGTTGATGGTGTAGGCGAAGGTGTCAATCGGCAGCGCCGTCGCGAAGGTGAAGGTCTCGCCTGTGGTGATATAGCCGCCGGAGAACGCGATCGTCAGGCCATCGGACAGCGGGAGCGGCGTCCACTTCGTATAACCGGTTCCCAAAGCCAATGGCGCCGTCTGCCATGTGGCGCCGTTGTCATTGCTCCACTTGACGCGCAGCGTGCCTGATTCCACGTTGCCGGAATCGAGCGCCTGGAACTTGAAGGTCTTCGGGCTGGCGCCCTCGAACTGCCCGTCAGGATAGGGCTTGGCCGTGCTGGTGGTCCAGGCGACCAGGTCCGGCTTGCCGATGCGGGACCCGAGCACCACCTGCCGTCCGGCGCGCACCCGGCCGCCACCGCCGACCAGGTTATCGGTGATCGTAATCGAATCGTCAGGCGCGATGGCCCACAGCTCGACGCTGCTGGCGTCCAGGTTGCCGTCGTTCTGGAGTGTTACCTGCACCGAAGCATTCGTGCCGCTCACCGTCGTGTGCTGGGCGACCGTCAACAAGGGCCGGGGATGGATGTCGGGATCGTTGGGGTCGGAGCCGGCGTCCAGCTCGGCGCGGTCGGAGAAACCATCCGCATCGGTATCCAGCACGTAGCGCAGATAGACATCGGTCTTGGCTTTCGCAGGCATATCGCGGAAGTGTTGCACCCCGTCCGTCTCGCCATCGAGCGAGATCGAGAGCTCCCACCAGGCATGCTCGTTCACCGGGTGGTCCTGCCAGCCTGTGATCTCGCCGTCCCCGGCGAACTCGGGGGTGCGGATCCCCGTGATTGTGCCGTTGCGCTCGTCGCCGGGCGCGCCCTGGAAGGTGGTGGCGTCGAAGTAGCGCGCCAGGGTGTCCTGGTACGTTTCCCCTTGAACCAGGTTCGTGGTGATCAGGTAGGTGTCCACCGTCTCATCGCCGTCACCGGGGCCATCGTCCACGTGGAACAGCACGCTGCGGCCCCAGGCGTTGGCGTCGTACAGGTTGTCGTCATAGCCGTAATCCGCCAGCACGACACGGATCGGCGCGCCGTTGTCAATGGCGGCTAACTGCTCCAGAGTCAGCGTGAGCGGGTCACTGCTGAAAGGCCCTTTGGCCTGGCCGGGCAGGATGTCAGACCTGTCCGGCGCGTTCCAGGTGATAACTGGCAGGTCGCCGATCAGGACGTTGATCCTCAACCCGGTCAGATTGACGGCCGCGTCGCTGCCGGTGTTGTAGAGATTGTAGTTGAAGGTGAGTCGGCCCGCATCGGTGGGGTCGGTCGTGGTGGCTGTGGACCAGGCCTCGCTGGACACCAGGGTGTTGGTCGAGGAGCGCGTGATCTCCCGGTAGCTCGTCTCGCTGCGGAGCTCGGAGTGGCTGGTTGACCAGCCTTCACCGGTGGTTTGCGTTTGAGACCAGATGCGGAGCCTGTCCCAGGTGCCGTCGCCGTTGTTATTGATGGCAATACCGGCGCCGCCGCCACCAGCCCAACTATCAGAGCCGTCGCCAGTTCCAGGACTGCTCGGGCATTGCCCCGAGGTCCGATTATCGGAGAAGTTCCAGGAATTCGAACCGAGTAAGCCTACTTGATCTGAGCATGAACTCGTTGAGCAGCCAGTCAATGATGTTGATTCAATGCTCAATGCGGTGTTGCCGCCACTCCTGACGAGCTTGCCCACAAAATTCCGTACGCTCTGTCCCAGCCTTTCGAAAAAGCTGCTAGTCTTGGTCCCTTGGTTCAGGCTGCTGGGCGGGGCTACCTGGGCGGAACTCACGTTGGTCACTGAACAGACGATGTCGTCTGACCCGTCAAAGTACTCAGCAGAGAGGCGGCCTCCTGTAGCAACCATTTTGCCGGTGCGCGTCCAGGCTGCCTCCTTATCACAGCTTCCCCCCCAGCACGTATCGTTGAGGGAGGTATCCCACTTTAACGTCCAGCCGCTGACCTGCAGGGATCCGTTATTGGGAAAGCCCCAGTGCAGGTGGAACTGATTGGCCCCCTGCGACGCATAGCCGCACCCGCCCGAAGTTATGTTGCCCTTCTTGAGTGGCCCAATTGCCTCTCCGGACCTGAACACCTGGGCAGTCGTCAATGTCACTGTGGGCTCAAGATGTGCGTAGATGAAATTGCCGATCTTGTAAGCGTGGCTGTTCGGATCAGTGTCGCACTTCCATCCCACAATGCTGTCGTGAGCGGCATAGACGGTGTTGGACGCAGGCCTGGATGCGTCGTAACCGAGTATGCCGACATCTACTGCTGCCCAGCCGGCGGTGTCCGGATAGCCATACTCCGCAAAATGAACGCTCCGTGCTCCAAATTCCCACTGTTTGTTGAGTTCCCAGGGGAAGCGATAGGATGTTGAGCACTGGTACCCGTAGAAGATCGAACACTGATTCGAGCTTGACAAGGGATCGAGGGCGAGCTTGGAGCTCTGCGGTAGAAGGCTGTCCGGCACCTGTCCAAGTAATTCCGTGTACGCGACAGTGCCTTCTGCGGCCGCACTGATGCTGCCATCTGTTGCCGTGTGGACCAACACCAACCCATACCAATTGCCACTATCCAATACATTCCAGCGAGCAAGATCTGAGACTCCAACCAGGCCTGCAACGGAGATGAATTGCCAATCTCCCAGGATGTCGATGCCGGTAATCGCGTAATGCTCTGAGCGCGGCAACACGACCCTTGCGTCATACAGCGCCCTTTCGGTGGCTTCGGCCACATCTACGTCCAGAGCGATTGTAGGCGTGATCAGAGGTGTGGGTGCCAGCAGCGCTGCTGGCTCCGCGCTGGCCTCAATGGCATCAGGTAGTCTCAGTCTGGGGATGCTGGCGAGATTGCGGATTGCGTTGATTGGGTCCACAACGGAAAGAGAGGGCGCTGCGCTTTCCGGCTCGATCCCCCCCTCCGTCGTCGAGTTCTCCTGCCACGTGCTGTGCGTGTTCGTATCCACCGTGCCGACGGTCGTGCTGGCCCCTACCGTCTCCGCAAACCCGGTCGAGATTTCTTCGCCCTGTGTGATCGTTCGCTCGATCGTTCGGATTTCCTTCGCTGTGACCTTAACCGTCGCCGGGTCCACCAGGAAGTCAATGACCGGGTACGCGGCGACGAATGGGCTGTCGCCGGGCGGACGCACCCAGCTCGGCATGGCATAGGTGATGAAGCTGAAATCCTGGGTGCGAGGATAGAGACCCCAACACGGATTGGGCGGATCACCTGGGCAGAAGGTTGTACCGAAGAACTCCTGACCATCGTCGAACTTATCGCCGTCCGTGTTCTCCGAATCACCGACGCCTATACGGGTGCCTACCACGTACGCCTCGGCATAATCAGGGATCGTGTCCTTATCGCCGTCGTTGCAGATGTTGAGGCCCGTCCCGTCACGATTGTTGAAGTTGGGCCACGCAGCCGGTGGGCCGAAGGGCGGACCGTAGTTCCAACGCACCGTCCGGGAGAGGGTGAAATCGAGCAGCGCGGCGACCTCCAGGCCGTCGGTGTAGCCGCTGGCGTCGCCATCGCTGTTGGGGTTGAGCGGGTTGGTGCACCACCACGCTTCCTCGGTGTTAGTCAGCCCATCCGCGTCATCGTCCACGCTGATCGAGCTCGCGGCCCCGGCGATCTGCTCCGGCGTCAGCGTACTCAGGGCGGCGTGGAGCGAAGCCACCATGGACGTCAGGTCAGGCGCGGCCGCCGCGCCGGCCACCCCAGCCGCCGCTTTCTGTGCGACAATCGCATCAGCCTGTGCCAGCACAGGGGCCAGGCTCTCGGCCAGCCAGTGCCTCTCTGGCCCCTGCGTGCTGAGCAGCAGGCGCAGCTCGTCGGCCCCTCTCGGCTTGAAGCCCAGACGCGCTAACTCGGTCAACTGATCGCCATCGGCCAACACCAGGGCAGCCTGTTCGCCGTCGAGAGCGCGCAGCACGAGCACCCCGGTTTTCTCCAATCGCGCCAGGTTGCGGACGCTGTCCAGCGTCACGGTCGCGCGGAACAAGAAGCCAGGATCCGGATGCGCGCCGGGATCGGCAGCGTTGCCGGGTGCAGCGACGGCCGGAACGGCCGCAACCGCGCCCAGCGGCTGAATGACCAGGGACAGCAGGACGATGACCGACAGAAGCAGATTGGCTCGACGAGACGACATGGTTCACCTCATTCGTGATGACGCTGGCTGATACTCGAACTGCCTCAGCTACCAGGCTGCAGGCTGAAGTCGCACGCGCCCACCCGGTTGGAGACCAACGAGGTCTGGCCGTTCGTGCCGACCGCCAACACCACGTAGTAATCCTCGATGGCCGTGTTGCCCACGTGGCTGGCCGTGTCGGTAAATTCCAGCGGGTCGCCGATGTGGGCAGGCGGCGCGATGTTTGGTGCGATCTTGATGGAGCCTGAAAGCCCAGGCGTGAAATATGGCGTCTCACCGCGCCAGACCTCGTAGCGGAGGAGGCTGCCGCCCACGTGCGTCCAGGTAAGTCGGACGCCGCTGGTGGTCTTTTCGGCCGCGAGATCGCTCACCGCAGCCGGCAAGCTCAGCGCTGTCAGGTGCACCTGGTGGATCCCCGAGTCGCCAGTCCAGTTCACCGGCGCGGGGTTGGTCTGCGCCAGCGCAGCGTTGACCTTGAAGGTGACCGCTTCGTTGTTGCCCATGCCCGGCGTCCCTGTGGCCGCGTCCGCGCCGTAGACGCGCATGTAGCCATAGAGGCCGGGGTATGACACCTCAAAGCAGCCGGTGCGCACCCCGGTCGAGTTGAAGGCCTCGACCCGCGCGCCGATCGGCGCGGCCGCGCCGTCCACCGTGACGTTGCCGTAGTAGTCGGTGTAGTACGGCGTATTGGCGACGGGGCACGTGTCCTGCGCCGTGGCCGGGAGCGCGGAGAGCAGGGCGCAGCAGATGATGGCGATAGTCGCGAGGCTGATGTTGGCTCGGGTGAGCCGGCGTGCAGTAGGATGGGTGATCATGGCTTGACATTCCCTCGTCGTGGGTGTGGTAGTTCGCGGCCTGGCATCACGACGAGCAGGGGGTGATGCCAGGCCCGTAAGCGCAACGGTCAGCGAACGATCAGCGGCAGGTAGTAATCTGATCCGCCAATCTCCAGGTCCAGCGGATAGACGTCCCAGTCATTCTGCCAGATGGCTGCAGCCGATAGCTGCGTCAGCCGGCCGTCCACAGTGAAGTGCACGGCTTCTCCGGGCTGCAACCCCGGCTGCGCGTCTTTTGCCCCATAGACCCGCAGGTACGGGTAAAGGCCGCCTTCCTGGACCGCTCCGCAACCCACGACCTCACCGCGCGGGCTGTAGGCCAATATAACCGCGCCGGCCGGCATGGGGCGATCGCCGTTCATGGCGGCGCCGTAGTAGTGCGTGAAGACGCCGGTGGCGACGGCTGGACAGGCGGGCGTCGCACCGATCGGCTCTGCCCCCGGTTCAGTCCCCGCGGCCGCACCACACCCGGTCGCGGGGTAGGTCAGGGTCGCGGCCGCGGTCATGTGGATCATGTAACCCTTGCCTGGCGCCATCGTGTTGAAGGTGTTGTAGGCCGGATTCGCCGGCGGCGGCCGGTACGTGCCGACCTCATTATGCAACAGATCATACCGGCCCGCGATGCCCGTCAGGGCGGTCGCCACCGGCAGCTCGCAGGTGGGCAGGTAGCCGAGCCAGTTCCAGCCCGCGTGCAGCGCCAGCGGCGTGTCGGCCGGGATGCGATCGCCCGTCACCGCCAGGGTCGCGGCGGCGTTGGTGTACAGCAGGTAGCCCCAGCCGGGCGCGACCGTGGTCGTGGTGTTGAAGCGCGGGTCGGCCGGCGGGGGCAGGTAGGTGCCGGTCTCGGATTGCAGCTTGACCACCCGGCCAGCGATAGGGTCGAGGAAGGTCTCTACCGGGATCACGTCGGCCGCGGCCAGATCTACGTCGCGGGTTAGCTTGTCGTTTTGCCAGATCACCGGGTAGGGGGACGGCTGGCTGGCGATGCCGTTGATCTTGAGCTGGACCGGCTCGCCGGGCGCCATGCCAGGCGTTGCGCCTTCGGCGCCGTAGACGCGCATGTAACCGTATTGGCCCGCAGTCGTGACCTTGTGGCAGCCGACCTTGACGCCGGCCGGTGTGTAGGCCTCAACCAGGCTGTTAACGGGCGCGGCTGCGCCGGCCAGGAGGGCATCGCCGGCCAGGATCGTGAACGCCGAGGTGGCAGTGACGCCGGCGCAGTAGAGCGCGGGCCGCACCGGCGGCTTGATGTTGAAGGATATCCAGTTGGGGCTGGTCCCGTGCAGGGTCAGGTTCTGGGTCTCGTCGCCCCCCTGGCTCAGGGTCAGCTCCTCCAGCGCGATCAGGTTCACGAACGCGTTCGCTGAAGCGTTGGTGCGGATGATTCGCACCACGATACTGCGATCGCTCGCGTACGTGCCCGGCGGGATGGCGAATGTGACATCCCGCCGCTGCACCCCTACCACGGTGATGGTCGTCCCGGTATCCACGTCATCCACCGCAATGCTCTCGATTACGGTGCCGGTGCCCGCGCCCTGGTACACGGTGGCGTGCAACTGGTAGCGCCTCGCCGGATCCAATCTGTCATAGCGGTAGCGGAGTTCGTTGTCAGGATCGTCGTCGGGGTTACTGTCGGGGATATCAGTGCGCCGGCTCTGATAGGGCAGGGTACCCCACGAAGTCTGAGCCACCCCATCCAGCCAGCCACAGCCGGTCGCGAGCGAGTACGCGGGGTCGTTGCCGCCGCCCGCATCCGAGTAGCGGTAGTCCACGTGGTACAGGTTGACCTCCGATACCACGACATCGTTGCCGTAGATCTCGGCGATGCTGATCAGGACGCTGCGATCGGCATAGAAAGCGGGGTCGAGCAGGTACGACAGCCGGTGGACCGCGCCATCGGCCAGATCAATCAGCGGTTCGATGACGTTGTCGTCCACGGCGATCTTCTCCTGGCGTCCCGTGCCGTCGCACTCGAACAGCGTCACGTCCAGGTGATAGAAGTGGCCGGGCAGCAGGTGATCGAACCGGTACTGCAGTTGGGCATCGTAGTCGCTCCGCTGCGTCTTGTCCGGCTCGTCGCCGCAGAAGGTGCTCGTCTCGCCGTCAAGGTAGCCGAAGCCGTTTTCAGGGGAGTACGGAGGGTCATAAGCATCGCCGCCACCGCTGTCGATCAGGATCGGCCCAGCCAACCCCACGTAGACGTCGTCCCAGGTCTCGTTGTTGTCCTCGGCATACTCGTTTACCGCCAGACCGGGATCAACCTCGACGAAAAGGCGGTGCTCGCCAGGAGCGGCCGGCGTCCAGGAGGCGAGCAGGTTGGACGACGTGCCTCCGGCCAGCGCCGCCACATCCAGCGCCTGCACCAGCATCCCGCCGGAGGCAGGGTTGCCGTCGTAAAGGTCAATGGTGAAGGGGCCAGCGCCGGTCTGCCCGTTGTTGTGAAGCGTTAAGGTGGCGGTCACTACCTGGCCCACCACCGGCTCCGTGTCGGATAAGGCGATTGCCGCGACGCGCAGGTCGGGCCGAGTCTTGATCGTCAGGCTGGCTGTGGCCTGGTTGTTGGTCTCACTGCTTTCGGCCAGTCGGTTGAACGGATCAGCCGTGACGCACACCGGCGTCACACCGGTGAACCCGAACGTGTTCCACTGGATCTCGGCCTGTGCCGTACCGCCTGCCGGCACGTTCGGCACGAACACATTCCCGATCTGTAGGGGCAGCCCTTGCGGCTGCCCGGTCACCGTCGCTGTTGCCACGAAGCTGGCGACGATCGGTCCGGTGTCGAGGCTGCCGGGGTTGTGCAGGAGGGCCGTGACGGTGACCTCTTCCCCTTCGGTCGGCGACGTTGCACTGAAGGATACGTCGCTGGCGCCCACCTGCGCGTTCGGCTGGCCGGTCGGTGTGGCGCTGAAACCGGTCAGGTTCAGCGTGGCGAACGGCGCCAGGTAGAAGCGGATGGGCACGTCCACCTCGCCCGACTTACCGGCCAGGTATGCGGCGACCGCGGTCGCCAGGTCCCCGGTAACCAGGCTTGCGGGATAGGTTGGGGAGCCAGTGTACGTCCATTCCACCGAGCCGTTTGCTCCCACGTCAACGCCCACTGCCAGGGGACCGGATCCACCGCTGACCGTGAAGCTGGCCGTGACGCTGCTGTAGCCGAGCGGACGGACAGGCAGCCGGATGTAGCGAAGTTTGCTGCCGGTCGGCGTCACCTTCAGATTGGTCAGGAGCACCTGGCCGGCGCGATCCAGGGTGACGCGTACAGGTACGTCGAGATAGCCTGTAGTAGGTCTGCCGTGGCTGGCCGAGTAGGTGTTGAAGTACGCAGCCAGGTTAGGGCTGGTGTTTTCACTGTTGTTGCTAACCGTTCCACTCCAGGAAGGAGTGCCAGTGGCGCCCACATCGAGCGAAAACGCAGCGTTGCTGGGCAGGTCGCTGATCAGGGCCTGGAGCGTGGCCGCGGTGAACAGACCGGCCGGCACGCGCAACGTGGTCTCCCGAGTCGTCGCGGTGCTCCAGTTAAGCTTGCGGCCGTATTGCACCTGGTAGGTGTTTGTGCCGGAAGCGGGCAGGTTCAGCCGAGTGCGATCGTAAGGAGAGGATTCGACTTGTTCAGTAATCCAGCAATTGAGTTGTTGAATTGAGGCAGAAGGATTCGCAATACCAGACACGGAGTTGCAGTACTCCACGCGAATACGACCAACGCCACCTGAACCACCGTAACCCTCCTCTGGATCTGCGGAGGTTCCTCCTGTGCCTCCAATGGCAGAGGTGAGAGTTCCCAGCGAGACTGACTGACCTCGGATTAGGATTGAGCCCCCCGCGCCACCGCCATTTCCTCCACCAGCCGGAGCAGCATTGGATCCGTTTTCTCCGTTAGCTGTGACCGTCCCTGTTGCTTGGAGGAGTCTAGAGGAGACAAAGAGGATACCGCCACCGCTGCCTGCCCTCATTGGGGATACCGTTCCAGAACCATCCCACCAATAGGCCCCTTGCCCGCCAGCACCGCCGAAAATCCAGTTAGTAAGTGCCGCATTTCCACTTGTGCCGCCTCCTGCTCCACCAACGTTTCCGCCCATCGCCTGTCCGGGAGTTCCTGCGGTACCATTGCCACCACCACCGCCACCGCTTTTCCGGTCGGGTGTGGCTTGGTCTGCTCCTCCGCCTCCTCCGTTGCCGTTGGCGGCTGTGGAACGGGAGTAGTAGCCAGGGTAACCTTCACCTTGATAGCCCTGTTGAAGTGTGTTGACAGGTGCGTCTTTAGGTCCGCCGCGAAAACCATATCCAGTAACGGAAATGCTTCCAGTTAGGTTCATAGTACCATTGCACATGATGGCAAGAATTCCACCCCACGACCCATTCCATTTCGTCAGAGGTATCACTGACCCGCTAACAGGGCAATCTGTGTACTGTGGCACGCGCTGAATCTGGGCATGGTTACTGCCGCCATTGGTGTAATTGCACTGCAGAGGTCTTGTCAGTTGGATAGCCGCTGTACCGCCAGTATAGTCCGATGCTGCCTTGTTTAGTTCCCAACAGCCAGCACCGGTCCCTTGAGTCTGATGAATCAGCACCACATCACCGATGTTGATTCGCCAGCCGGCATAGGCATCTGTTACGTTGATGGAATAAGTCCCAACTACGCCGCTGTTGACGATGCCGACGCCGACACCAGTATTGCTGTCGAGGTTGCCACTGGAGGGCATCACCCCATCGCGTCCGTCACCAAACATATCACCTGGCGCAGTCCCTGAACTGAACGGCGTAGCGTACTTCCCCACGCCTTTCAATGCAGCGTAATCCTGGCTATACACCTTCACCGGGTGCAAGCTGGATGGCTCCGGTCCGAGCGTATGTGCGAACTCCACCCACTGCCCCTGTGTGCCGGAGACGGTTGCAGGCCAGTCCAGGGGGCGCTGCATAGCGCCTACCGGCGTATCTGCCGGCATTGCCGTGATCGTACCCATCACGTGCACCGTACGCGCAGGATTGTCCGGGTCGCTGGTGCGGATGGTGATCGTCCCATCGTACGGTCCCACCGCCAGGTTGGCTGTGTTCAAGGCCATCTCGTAGGTCGTCATGTCGGCCGGGGACACGCGGCGGCTGCCGGTCTGCGAGACGGTCAGCCCCGCGGGCCCACTGACGTAAGTCAGCAGGTCCAGCGCACCGGTGTTGGCGAAGGTGAAGCTGCGCTTGAGGATCGTGCCCTGCGCCGCCGTGCCGAAGTCCCAGATCGCGTCGGCACCGGTCATGGCGAAGGCCGGTTTGGGATCCGCAGCAAAGCTATTGAACGGCCGGGCAGCCGAATCAATGATGTTTCCCTCGCTATCGGTCCAGAATGCGATCAGGATGTTGTCGCCGTCCGGGTGATAGTCAGCCGAGAACTCTGTCACTGACCAATCGGCGGGGAAGACAGTGGGTCCGGCGGGGATGTCCAGGGTGTAGGGCTTCTCCAATACCAACACGCCGTCGGAGACGAAGTTCAGGTAGAGATGACCGCCCTGGATCGTGGCCGGGTGTGGGTTGTTGACCACCAGGTGGGTTGTGTTGGCGCCGGCAACGTTGAACGCCGCGGGGGTCACCACCTCGACCTGCAAGCCTTCGAGCATCTGGCCGGCAGCGATGCTGGCGTTGAGGCTGGGGAGCACGACCGGGGTCACGAAGCGGTGGCTGCCCTGGGGGTCGCTGTAGCTGACGGCGATCACTGGTGGGGTAAACGGCTCGCTAACGACTGTGTAGGTGAAGGTATCGCGTGAGGTCAGCGCCGGCACGGTGAAGCGTGCGCCGGTGGCGATCGTGCCGGTGTTGAGTCCGATCTGAAGCCCCTGAACCACTTCCACAGGCAGCGGCGCGTGATAACTGCTGCCGAGGCTGATCGAGCCGCTCCCGCCTGCACCGTCGCTCCAGGTCATCGCGGTCGCACCCTGGCCGACCACCCCGGGCGTGGCTGCGGTGAAGGTGAAAGTGCGATCGACCGCGCCACTGAACTGCCCGCCGGCGTAGGGTTTGGCCGTAGACGCCCCCCAGTTCGCGAGATCGGGCGGCTTGATCAGGCTGCCGACCGCCACATGGTTGCCGGGTCGTATTCGTCCGTTGCCGCCCACCGTGTTGTTGCCGATAGTGGTCGTGCCGTCGGGCGAGTACATTACCGCGTCAATGCCGTAGGCGTCGAAGGTGCCGGTATTCTCCACCGCCAGCTTGACCGTCACGACGTTGCCGCTGCGCTCGGTCACATAGCCGGCCGACACCTCCGGCTGCGGATGAATGTCGGCGCGCAAGTGACCGTCGGAGCAGTGGGCGCGGTCAGGATCGCTCGCCGGCAGAGCACAGTAGTAGCGGAACTCTGCCCGGTCGTTGTAGCCATCGCGATCGCTGTCGCGGTTGAAGCGGAAGAGGATGCCGGAGCCGGCCTGGGCAGGCAGGTCGTGCAGCGAGGTGTCGCCTGCGTCAGCTTGCGTCAGGTAAACATTCCACCAGGCAATATCGGAGAGGTAGTGCTCATGCCAGGTCGGAGGGTTGATGCCATCGTACTCCGGCGTCCACAGCGCGTTCAGGTTGCCATCGGCGTCGGTGCAGGTCTGGCCGGATGGGCAGCGGAAGTAGCGGGTCAGCACGTCCTGAATGTTCTCGACGCCCCAGGTGGGGATCACGTAAGAATCCACCGTTTCGTCGCCGTCCTCCACGCCGTCCTCGATGAAGACCGTCACGCCGCCGGTGACCGCATTGGTGTAGAACAACTCGTCCGCGCCGAAGCTGTAGCTCTCGACCTTGACCGTCAGCCGCTCGCCCAGGTCAATCCGCTTCATCTGCTCCAGGGTCAGGGTGATGGGGTTGGTGGTGAAGGTGCGTTCACTGAATTGGCCGGGCGGCGTGTTGGGGCCGACCGGGAAGAGGTTCTCAAGCTTGCCGTTGGGGAACTTCTCCCAGGCCGGGTAGGAGATGGCCGGGCTCGTGTCGTCGCCGATGTAGACGTTGACCACAATGCCTGACAGTTCGCGGGCGTACTCAGTGCCGGTGTTCTTGACGGTGAACTCAAAGGTCAGGTCGGCCGCGTGGCTCGAATCCACCGCCCAGGCGGTGCTCCAGTTTTGGCCGGTGGTGAAAGCCTGGCCTTCGGAGATGCTGTGCTCCTCGTATTCTTCTTGAGTGGTGGTTTGCTCCCCGCCCCAGGAGTGACCGCTTGTGCGCGTTTCAGTCAAGCGGGGGCGAGAGAGCTGGTAACTGACATCCTGGAGGCCGCGTGCCAAGAGATCACCCTGACGGTTGATAGCGTATTGTACGCCATCAAGCGATCCGGCAACGCCCTGGAAGTCAAAGACTTGATTAAGAACAACAGACGCGTTCGCCGTAGCCGATGAAGAGAGGTTGTTGACGTTTGTGATTGAGTACTTGCTGACCGGATACTGATTCTGAATCTCATCTTTTTTGAACGAATCTCTGATATCCTGCCAGCCGCTCTTGGCGACATCGTAAGTGACAGGGGCTGCAACCGTGCCACCGATGGCTACCAGACACGCGGCGCCAAGTGTTTCTGGACAGGCCACCCCACCCAAAACAGTAGCTCCGGCCGCCCCCACCGTGCCTACTGCGCCACCCAGCAGCTTTGTTCCGCCCCAAAGGAACTTGCCTAAGTCGAAATTGGGCGCGGTGGCGGTTGACATCTGTTGTATGAGTGGAGTCTCAACCGCCTGCGACGTCTCCTCCCAACTGTTCCACATAACTGTGTCAGCAATGCTGGTCCCTTGACCGCGCATTACACTTGTCTCGTAGGTATTGCTCGTCTGCGTCATCGCCCCTTGTGAGGTGGTGATCGTCGTCACCCGCTCCACGTGCCAGGAGCCTGGGGTCACGTATACCTCCGGCACCGGGAAGGCCGCGACCAGCGGGTTGTCGCCGGGCGGCAACACCCAGTTGGGCATGGAGGCTGGGATAAAGTTCCAGTACTCGCCGGCTGGAAGTATGCCCCAACAGGGATTCGGCGCATCGCCAGGGCAGAAGGTCGTGCCGAACAACTCTTGCCCGTCATCGAACTTGTCGTGATCGGTGGATTCCTCGGGGACGCGCGTCCCGACCATGTAGACCTCAGCGTAGTCGGGAATCGAGTCTTTGTCGCCGTCATTGCAGACTTTGATACCGGTTCCGTCGCGATTATTATAGTTGGGCCAGGCGGCCGGTGGCCCGAATGGCGGGCCATAGCCCCAGCGCACGGTGCGCGACAAGGTGAAGTCAAGCAGAGCGGCGACCTCCTGGCCGTCGGCGTAGCCGTTCGCGTCGCCGTCACTATTGGGGTTCAGCGGGTCGGTGCACCACCAAAGCTCTTCAGTATTGGTTAACCCGTCCGCGTCGTCATCGATGCTGGCAGAACTCGCCATCCCGGCGATCTGCTCCGGTGTCAGCGCCTGTAGGGAGGTCCGCAAGGCCTGAAGGGCCACGGCCTCAGCCGTAGCGTCAGGTGCGGCGGCTACGCCTGCCGCCCCGGCAACTGCTTGCAGCGCCACAACCGCGTCCGCCTGGGCCAGCAGCGGCTGCAAGCTCTCCATCAGCCAGGCCTTCTCCGGCCCTTGCGCGGAGACCAGGAGGCGCAGTTCGTCCGCGACTTGCGGCCGGAAGCCGAGCCGCGCCAGGTCGGCAAGTTGCTCGCCGTCGGCCAGCACCAGTGCGGTCAGCTTGCCATTATCGTCGGAGGTGCCCAGCACTAACACGCCAACTTTCTCCAGGCGCGCCAGGTTGCGGGAGCCTGCCAGCGTCACGGACGCGCGGAACAGAAAGCCCTGGCCAGGTTGCGCGGTCGCGGGTGTTGGGGCAAGGCTTGAGCCAGACTGAGGCGTGGGCGCGGCCGCGCCTACGGCCAGTGGTTGGATCAAGAGGGTTAGCAGGACGACCAGGGAGACGACGGTGTTGGCGCGTCGAAAAGACATGGGTTACCTCCGTATGTCGCAACTCTGGAATGCTCGATTGTTGGCTATCATGGCCTATTGAGGTGAAAGGGCAGGCGGGCGCGCAGGACGCCATCGAAGCTGTCCGCTCGCAACGGAGACTGTAGAGGAAGGCTGTATTGCAGCAGCTCAGTAACCGGTGGCCAGCGGACATCTGGTGGGACAACCATGTCTGCCCGCTATCGTGCTTCCGATAGACGGATTATACCGGGATAACCCTCGAATTGACAAATGCCGCGGCAATGGCGATAGCCGTTGGCGACGGGAGACACAAGCGGAATGGCCTTGGCACAGTCTGAAAACTCGTCGCAGACCAGACCTGTGGCGGCGCGTACGATCTGGAAAGCACGCTCGTGCCAGGGCAACCGCACCGGCCGTGGCGTCGCCTGACTACCGTATCCAGCTCACCGCCGGCATCATCCGACCAGCGACCGCTCCGGAGTCCACGCCTGATCTACAGATCGGGTCCGACCCGGCTATCATGTGACACGCACACCCGCGGTCACACCCACGGCGAGCTCACCAGCCTGCCACCTTACGCCCGACACACCCGTCGGGCGTTTCTCTTGGCCGTTGCAGTCTCGCTCAAGCCCTCGCTGGCGAGATCCACGATCGTGCGGACGGTCTCTGCTGCCTGCGCCAGCGACGCGGCGCTGCCATCCGCGCACGCGCAATAGCCGTAGGGGATGTTCAGTCGCGCTCTGGCGGCCCGGCGTCATCCGGCGCAGCGAGCTCCTCACCGGTGTCCTGATGCGCGATGCGACGGCGCAACTCCCGCCAGACCCATCCGAACAGGCCCACCAGCGCACGCACAGCCTGGATGGCGCGCTCGCGCACGGGCGACGGCAACTCCGCGGTGTTGTCGGCGAGCGCCGTGATCTCCACATGATAGGGCTGGCGTTTGGGCTTCTGTGCGGTCTTGCGCGGCTGCTGAGTGGGCGGTTTGGCGCGTTTGGCCGGATCGGCGCTTTGCTGCTTCCCGGCACGTTCTGCGCCGGGGCGTGCTTCTTCATTTGTGCGTGGGGAGGTAGTGGCGCCGGCTTTGGGCGCCGGGTCGGTCGTAGATTTTCGAGTATCGGTTGCCATGCTGTTTCACTGCCTCCCCGGCCGCACCACGCGGCGCCAGATCAGGTTAACCGCCGCGGCGCCCAGGCCAAAGAGCGCCAGCCGTTTGGCGTCGCGCACCCGGGCTGCGAGGCTCTCCTCCAGGTTGTCCAGGGCGAAGATGGGGCTGTGGCGGCCCTGGAACCGCCGTTCGGGCACGAAGTAAGTCCGCACCACGCGGGTGATGTCGGCCGGCGTCACGGCCGCCAGCGCGGCCGCGATGTCGGGGGGTGGCTGGTCCGCCGGCCAGTCCAGGATCAGATCGGCCAGCGTCTCGCTGCGCGCGAAGTTGTTTTCGTCGTTGGCGCCCCAATTGGCCCAGACGCGTTGCGCCGCCTGGCGGACCGCGCGGTGGCTCAACGTGCCCTTGCCTTGCGCGATCTCTGCGATCTCGCCCTGCAGTGTGTCGCGCGCCCATTCTTCGTGGCGATCCGCGACTGTGACTTCGGCCGCAAAGTAGCCGCTCGCGCGATGGAAGACGTTGTAAGCCCACGGCGTATAGGTCAAGCCGCGCCGGAACCGCAATTCGGCGAGCAGGCGTTGGCTCAGGATGTCCTCCAGGAGCTCCAGCGGCCAGCGATCGGCGTGGGTGCAGCCCACCGTGCGGGCGCCCATCGCCAGGGTGACCTGGTGGTGTTCGGTGGGGCCGTGCACCGCGACCGTGTGGGGACCCACGAGGTATTTCGGAGGCGGCACGGGCGGCGCAGCGCGCGCTGCCAGGTCGCCGAAGTAGCGCTCAGCCAGGGCGGCGACTTGCTCTTGGGCGACGTTGCCGACGATGACCAGGCCGGCATTGGCCGGCGTGTAGCGTTGCCAATGGAAGTCCACCAACTCAGCGCGGGTAAAGCCGCCGATGTGCGCGTCGTCGCCGAGGGCGTCCGCCGGGTCATACCCGAAAAGCCGGGCGTCGATGGCCAGGTCGAGTTCCTCAGTCAGGCGCAGGCGCCGCAAGATCCGGAGCAGTTGGGGGTCAAGCAGCGAGCGTTCGCTGGCGATGGCCTGGCGTTCCTTGGCGAGTTTGTGTTCCGGGAAGCTGGGGTGGAAAACCAGTTGCGCCAGCCACTTGAGGGCCAACGCCAGCCGGCGTTGCGGGATCTGGACCCAGTAGCCGGCCATGTCCAGGCCCGTCCAACCGCCGAATTCGCCGCCCTTGTCCTGGAGGATCGCATGCAGGCGCGCTTCGGGCCAGCGCTCTGTGCCACTGAAGAGGAGGTGCTCGACGAAATGGGGCAGGCCCGCCTGGCCGCGGGCGGCATGTCGGGAGCCGGCGCCGACAACCAGGTGAGCGGCGAGGGTGGCGCTGTGCGGCCTGGTTTCGCCCCAAATGCGGAGACCGTTGGCCAGCGTGAGCTGCCAGACTTGAGCTTCCAGCGCGGGGGCTGCCGTTTCCCGATTCGTATCCGTTGCCATAAGCCCTCTTGTCGACCAGTTCACACGCTGGTCAGCAAGAGGATTATAGTGAACAAATGTTCGGAATGCAAATCGGAGACAACAGCACGCGCGGGCGCCAACATCCGCTGATCGGGACGCCTGCTGCGAGTCGCGGAGAGGCCGGGCGCGCGCAGCGGCCGGGGGCAGGCCTGTCGCCCTATTCGGTCACTCGCCCGGCCGCGATGCCTTCGAGCACGGCGCGCCAGGCCCGGATCGCGGCGCGCTGCATCGGGAGTGGCAGACGCTCCACCTCTTGCACCAGCGCCATCAGTTCTGGCGGCCAGGTTTTGGTGCGGTTCGGCGTCAGGTGCCCGGCCATGCGCAGCACGTCTTCCGGCGGGACGCCGAAGAAGGCGGCCAGCCCCTTGCAGATCTCCAGGCCGGGCTGCGTGCCGCGTACGATCGCCGAGATCGCGCCGTGGTACAGGCCGGCCCGCCGAGAGGCTTCGGCCCATGAGAGGCCGCGCGTCTCACAGGCCTGGATCAACCAGTCAGCCAGCGGGTTTTGCGACTGGGTCATGTGTGTGCTCCTTGTGCGAGCCGCTGTGCCGCCAGCCTGGACGCGCAAGCGGCCCGGACCGGATTTGACAGCAGCGCGTAGATCGTGTAGGATAAAGAACACCTGTTCGGGAAGGCTTACTCGGTATGACGTGACAGCCGTGGGCAGCGTCGCCCGCGCAGTCGCGTTACGCAGTGGGTAGCGAGCCAACGCCACGCGCCAAGCCAACTGCGGCCAAGTCGCAGTTACCGACTTTTGTCTACCGAACCGGTGAAGTCCTGCTCCAGCATGCCGTTCCGACGGCCTTTTTTACGGGGTCGTCGTCTGGTAAAACAGATCGCGTATCTGCGTAGACAGGCGGAGCCCCGACGCCAGCTGGCTGGCGGAACACATGTATCAGGTGAAGACAATCATACCATAAAGTTGGCGCAGCGTCACAGTAGCCAGTGGTCCCCAAGCGCTGCCAGTGGCTACAACAAGATCGTTCACGCAGGTCACCTTTGCAGGGAGGCGGGCTATGACACAACGGCTTGATGTCACATCTTGTGCGAGAACAGGGAGGGGCGTGGCCACACCGGGCGCGCCTGGGGACCTGCCGGCGCCTGGGCACGGCGCTGGGTCCCGCCTGACGCTGCCCCCCGCCGACCACGCCCGGCCTGCTGCTGCGGGGACACGGACACCCCCCGACCCCTTGCCGTCCGCCTGGCCGGCCGCCGAGCGCGCCTGGCTCACGGGGCAGGTCAGCCCGCACACCCGCCGCCATTATCGGACCTCATGGGCCGCCTTTCGCCAGTTCATGGGCGCGGACTGCGACCCGCACCGCATCACCAGCGACGACGTCAACGCCTGGATCGCCAGCCTGCGGGCGCGCGGCCAGGCGGCCAGCACCATCGTCTCGCGCCTCGCCGCTTGCGCCAGCCTGTACGACTTTATCGCCCGCCAAGCCCCTGAGCTGCTCACCGACCGCCACGGCCGGCTGCGCAGCAATCCCTTCCGCAACGAAGCCGTCCGGCGGCCCCGGGTCGTGTCAGCAAAAGGCCCCCAACCCCTGCCGGATGCCACCGTGCAGCACATGCTCGGCCGCATCGACACCGCCAGCCTGAACGGCGCGCGCGACCAGGCGCTCTTGCTCACCGCGTTGACCACCGGTTGGCAGACGGCGGCCCTGGTGGGGCTGCGCTGGGCAGGCCGGGCGGATGCAGAGGATGGGACGGTCGTGGATCTGTGGCAGCGGGGTGCGGCCCAAGCGCAGGCGCCGCTGCCGCCCGCGGCCGGCCATGCGATCCGTCACTACCTGGCGCTGGCCGGCCGCTGGCCGCTGGCTGCCGGGGAGCCCGTGTGGCTGCCGCTGCGCTGCGACGGCGTGGCGAACTTTCGCAACGCGCGGCCCGATGCCCGGCGGCCCATCAGCGGCCGGCAGGCCAACAACATCCTGCGCCGGCGGCTGCGGCTGGCCGGGGTGGCTCAGCCGCAGCAGTATCACCTGCGCGACCTGCGCCACACCTTCGCCCGCAAGTACCTGGCTGTCGGCGGCGACGCCAACGGGCTGGGCCGCCGGCTGGAGCACGCGCGACCGTCCGTGACGCAGCGTTACCTGACGCGCCTGACCACGGCCGTGGCCGACGACGCGCTTCTGGCGGGCTGGGTGTGAGCCTACCCGCCGCCACAGCACGCACCTGCCAAGGCAACACCGGCCGCGTGGGCCGCACTACGCACCGTGAGGATGATCATGAGCCAGACCCCCTTGTTTGACTACGCCGCACTCGACGCCGAAACCGGCGCGCTGGTGCGGCAACGCACGCAGGAAATCCAGTCGCTGCTGCGCCGCAGCGCCGAGGACATCATCGCGATCGGCCGCAAGCTGGCCGAGGTGAAAGCACAGCTGGGCCACGGCCAGTTCCTGGATTGGCTGAACGTCGAGTTCGGCTGGCATCGCAGCACCGCCAATCGCTTCATGCAGGTGGCTGAAACGTTTTCAGATTCTGAAATGTCGCAAATTGCGACATTTGCCCCCTCCGCACTCTACCTCCTGGCTGCGCCCGCTACGCCACCGATGGCGCGCACCGAGGCGCTGGCGCGGGCCGCCGCGGGGGAGGCCATCACCTACAGCCGGGCGCTGGAGATCGTGGCCCTGCACCAGGCCGCACCGCTGCCGGAGGACGAGCCGTTGGAGACGGAGACCAGCACGGGCGTGACGCTGTGGGATGGGCAGACCGAAGTTTATATTGACATAAATCAAGCAATGACGGATGAGATGCCCCCGGACCCGGCGCCGCCGTCCGAACGGGATGCGGCGGCCACACCGGAGGCGCTGGTGCCAGGCATCGAGGAGTGGCTGGCCAGCACCGCCGCCCTTGTGGAGGCCCGCACGGCGATCCTGGCCGAGATCGCGGCCCGAAGCACGGCCGGCCTGGACCATCTCAATGCGCTGCTGACCAGCGGCGCGCTGCCGGCGCCGTTCCGCAACCGCGATGTCCTGGCGGCCTGCAAGATCGTGCAGGCCAGCCTGCCGGTCAGTGACCAGGCGGCAGGAGTCAGTGGTCAGGAAGCAGGGGACAGTGATCAGTGGTCAGGAGACAGTGGTCACACCAAAGGTGCTCAGAGCGGGGAGACAGCGGTCAGGGATCAGCAGGTCGCGGTTGGACCAGCGCCTGATCCCTGTCTTCTGGCCACCGACCCCTGTTCTCTGACCCCGGAAGCCATCCTCGACTGGCCCATGAACCACGTCTATGATCTCGGCCCGATCAGCATCATCCGGGGAGACGCGCGGCGGCTGGCGGCGCTCCTGCCGCCCGGCTCCGTCCACCTCATCATCACCTCGCCGCCCTACAACGTGGGCATCGACTATCACAGCCACGACGACGGCCTGGCTGACGACGCGTATATCGCCTTGCTGCGGGAATCGTTCGGCGAGTGCCGCGCGATCCTGGTGGACGGCGGCCGGATCGCCGTGATCGTGCCGGCGGGCGTGGGGCGCAACCCCTGGCGGCCGCTGGCCAGCCGGGTGGCCGGCCTGCTGGCGGAAGCTGGCCTGACGTTACGGGGACAGATCATCTGGGACAAGGGCACCTGCGGCAACCGGGTGACCTGGGGCTCCTTCCGCCTGCCCACCGATCCGTCCTTGCGCGACACCACCGAGACGATCGTGGTGGCGCACAAGGGGTCGAGTCACCTCCAAGTGCCGGACGGCTGCCTGCGCCGCGACGCCTCCGGCCCTTACTCGCCGTTCATGCCCGACGCCGACACCTTCATGACGCTGGCGCAGGACCACTGGCAGATCGCGCCTGAAAGCGCGAGCGCGGTCGGCCATCCCGCGCCCTTCCCGGTGGCGCTCGCTGAACGGCTGATCCGCTTCTATGCCTACCCCGGCGCCCAGATCCTGGATCCGTTCGCCGGCTCCGGCACGACCGGTTTGGCCGCCGCGCGCCTGGGGTGCCGGGCGACGCTGGTGGACATCGATGCCAGCTACTGTGCGCTGGCGCAGAGGAGGTGTGCGCGTGAACTTTCAAGCCGCTAGCCACTCGCAGGGGATCTGGTTCGAGAACCTGTGCCGCGCGATTCTGATCGACTGCGGTTTCACCATCGACGGCGAGCACGTTGATATGCCGGACGCGGGCGTGGAGGTGGACCTGATCGCCACCAACCGCCATGCCATCAGCTTCTACAGCACCTGCAAGGGCTCGTACCGCGGCCAGCGGCCGGGGGTGCAGCGCACCGACACCCTGAAGAAAGCGCTGGCCGAGGCGCAGGCGCTGCACGCGCACGGCTGGAGCCCGATCCTGCTGCTGACCTCGCACCTGCCCAACACGCGCACCGGGCGGCAGCTGCTGGCCAGCATGGACCCGGAAGTGCTGTTCGACGCCATCGACCCGCTGCACAACGCGCGGCGGCTGCGCTGGCTGGCGCAGGCCGACGAGGAAGCGCTGCGCCGCGACCTGGAAAGCCGGCGCTCGCTGTTCACCGTGGCCAAACCGCCGCGCGGCTACGCGGCCTGGCCGGGCAGCCCAGCCTGATCACCGACCAACCCACCACACGGCCGGCGCCCGCGCGCCGGCGCTATCACAACACCGGAGGATACACACCATGACAGCCAGGAAGACCACCCGCGAGGCCGAGACCGTGCTCCCGGCCACCAGCTCGCTGCCTGACATCCAGGTGGCCTTGACCCAGCCCTACGGGCCGGGCTTCGATTACTGGGAGCTGCACGCCGTCGCAACCGGCGTGACCCCGCTCCTGCAGCACAACCCGGCCAGCATGTGGGAGGGCCGCGGAGTGGGCGCCAGCACGCGCGGCAAGAACATCCCGACCCCCGAAGACGAGGCCCGCCAGGGCGCGTACATTCTGCCCACCGGCCAGCTCTACATGCCCGCGCTGGCGCTGCGCAACTGCTTCCTGGAAGGCTGCTCGCGCGGCGATTTCCGGGTGGGCCGCAAGCCGCTCAAGGTGCCGCTGGCCTCCGGGCTGATCATCCCCGGCGAGAAGCTGCCGCTGACGCGCGGGGGCGCGCCGATCATGGAGACGGATTACGAGATCAGCCAGATGCGCGCGGTGATCCAGCGCGCGGGCATCATCCGCAGCCGGCCGCGGATCGCCGAAGGGTGGGAGATCGCCTTCACCGTGCTGGTGGACGCGGCGCTCTACCGGCAGCCGCAGGCGCTGGCGCAGATCTGGGAGCTCTTCAACTTCGCCGGCCACACGGTGGGCATCGGCGACTACCGGCCCGCGCGGCTGGGCACCTACGGGCAGTTCAAGGTGGCGATTGCCGAGCTGGCGCCGCTCTATGAGCAACTGGGCGGTTGAGCGGCCCGGCTGCGCCTGGCGTCATCGACATGGCGCGCTCCCTGGCTTCTGTCATGGGATGGCTGGGCCAGGCAAGGCGGGACGCGGCGGGATGCGCCAAGGCGGGGTACGGCACGGTTGGGTAAGGCAGGGGTTGGCAAGGGCGCCAGGTTGCGCTCGCCTTGGTCTTTGCGGCGAGTTCCGGCGAGGCAAGGCCGGGTGCGCTCTGGCTTGGTGCGGCAGGGTAAGGCTCAGCACGCCAGCTGCGCCCGGCTGGCTCTGAGCGCAGCCTGGTATAGCAAGGTCCCGCTCCGGTCATACAAAGCGAAGTGCAGCCTTGCGTTGACTCAGGGTCCGGCGTGGCACGGCCTGGCATGGCGTCGCTCGGCGGGGTTCGGCGTGGAGTCGGAAGAACGGCTGTCAGGTTTTAGCGGCGCGGCAAGGTGGGGCAAGGTGCACCAAGGCTAGGCCTGGTTGGTCCTGGCGCGGTGAGGGCGATTGTTCGGGCAGGGGCGTGGCTCCGCCGGCCGGGGCCTGGCAAGGTTCGGTCTGGCGCGGCAAGGCAAGGCAGGGCCCCTTGACCTTTGGGGCTGGGTACGGTCGGGCGTTGCTCGGCAGCGCGAGTTGAGGCCAGGAGTGCTGAGGCTGGGCAGAACCCGGCAGGCCGTCGCTTGAGGCTGGGCTTGTTTAGGCGAGGTGAGGCCTGGCGGGGCCAGGCAGGGATCAAACGTTTGGCTTGCCGTATGGCATGGATCGGCACGTCCTGGCAAGTTCAGGTCTGGCAAAACAAGGCGCCCGGGGCAGGATCCGGCAGCTTTGCATCATGGTTCGGGCTGGCACGGCGTGGCTCGGCCAGGTGCGGCCAGGCATGGCAAGGCAGATGATTGATTCGTGGCCGGGGGTGGCTCGGCACGGCGGCGCAGGCCCAGGTTTGGCGAGGCGGGGCGAGGGCACAACCGTGACGCACCTGACACTCTGGGTGAGGACCGGCAAGTCTGGGCTAGGCACGTCCGGGCGAGGGCGTTTGCCGGCAGACGCAACACGCGGCGCGATCGTTGAGGGGCTGCGGCCAGCGGATGCGGCTGGGATACCCGCGCCGGCCAGGATCGTCCTGAGCTCATGGCTAGGCACGGTCGGGCGTGGCTCGGCAGCGCGAGGCGAGGCCAGGTGTGGCGAGGCAGGGCCGGGGAATCGGCTGCCGGCGCATCTTGCGGCATGGCCGGGTCAGTTCCGGCTGGGTTAGGCCGGGTATGGCAAGGCTGCGCTGGGCAGGGCAGTCACTGGGGGTGTGGCGGAGCGGACCCGAGCTGGGACGGGTGGCGTATGGTCAGACATGGCGCACCGAGACGCGGCAAGCGGCATTCACAAGCACAGGAGATAGGACATGGCGCACATCACATTGGCCGGCGTGGACCAGCTCCCCGTCGAGCAGATCCCGATCAACACCATCATCGAGAGCGACGACCTGCGCACGCGCTACCCGACGCTGGATCGGGCCAACATCCAGCGGCTGCGCGACGCGCAGCGCGCAGGCGCGACCCTGCCGCCCATCGCGGTGCAGGCCGGCACCCGCAAGCTGATCTACGGCTGGCACCGGCTGTACGCCTGGCGGGAGGAGCTGGGCGCGGATGCGATCATCCCCGCCCGGCTGCTGGACGTCAGCGACGGCGAGGCGGTCCGGCTGGCGCTGGCCGAGAACAGCCGGCACGGCCTGCCGTTGCGCGGGGTGGACTGGCAGCAGGCCGCCATCGTCGCCGAGCGCTTCAAGCTGACCGACGCCGAGATCGTGCAGCTCATGGGCGTCCCGCCCGGCCGGCTGATGGACCTGCGCGCGTTGCAGGGCCATTTCCATCGCGGCCCTGCTGACGCTGAGCCGCGCTACGCCTACAGCCGCCGCGGCGCAGCGTCCGGACTGGACGCGCTTGAGGCGCGCAGCCAGCACGCTGCCGCAGCGCAACCGGTCGGACCCGACCCGGCGCCTGCGCTCGCGCCGGCCCCGGAAGCGGAGGACCGCGGCCTCTACCGCCGCGTCGGCGGCCGCTTCCCCACGCCGGCCTGGCTGCTGCCCTTCATGAGCCGGCCGCTGGCCGACCTGGGCATCCCCGACCAAACGACCAGCACGTCCGTGGTGCTCAAGCGCAACCTGCGCCATCTGCGCGGCCGGGAGCTGACCGAGGCCCAGGTGCGCGCCGCGCGCTTCGTGTCCGGCACGCCGGCCCTCTCGCTGACCCGGCAGCTGGTCGTGCTGGCCTACGCCGACGCCCTCGACCTGGGCTCGGCCCGCCTGTGCGCAGCGCTGCGCGATCTGCGCCGCGCGTTGACCATCCTGGACTTGCCTGCGGAGGTATCTCATGAGCCAAGCAACACGCCGCCCGCGCCGGCTCAGCCGGCGGCCTGAGCCCCTGGAGACGATCGACTGGCGTTGGACCCGGCACGCCATGCGGCGCATGCAAGAGCGTTGGCCGCGGCTGGGCCGCAATGAGTTGGAGGTTGCGTTAGGCCGCGGCCGCCTGTTGCACCGGCGCGCGGCGCGGTATGACCTGCTGGTGCTCCTGCCCGATTACGGGCTGGCGATCTTTGTGGTGGACCACGGCGCAGTGGTGACGGGGTACCCGGCCCGCGCGCGGCGCTGAACGGATCGAGCTGTTCCAGACCAGCGCGCCAGACCGCGCGCATTCACGACACTTAATGCTGGCCGCGCGCCCGGGGCGCGCGGCGACGCCGCTGTGGATGTGTGCAGCGCTCCGCAGCCGGGCAGCGTACATGCCTCAGTGAGAGCTAACCCTGCTGGGCTGGCGCAGCCAGCCTACCAGGGCTGGCCGCTGTATGGCGGGCGTGGCGCTCCCGGCGGCGGCCGGACCACACGAAGCCTGGCTCACGCATAGCCGTTCGGCAGAGCGCCGATTGATGTGAGCTAGAAGGCCAGGCTTGAAACGGGGCGCCGCCCGGCATTCCGGCGAGAGGAGAGATGAACGCACCATGCCACGCGGCCGTCAGCCGAGGGTCGTCACCGCGACCCTGCCGCCCAAAGGCTACTACATCAGCCACCTGGCGCCGCTGGTCGCGCTGCGGGAGGGTCGCGTGACGCCGGCGGCCGTGTGTCTGTGGTCGGTGATGCGGGCGCACGCCTGGCAGGACGGCGGGTGCGATCTCACCGATCAGGATCTGTGTGCAGCAATGGGCGGGATGAGCGCGCGGCAGATCAGCAACCTGCGGGCCATGCTGGTCGAGGCCGGTCTGCTGGTGATCCAGAATAGGGGGTCGGGCGGCGCGCGGCGCCTGGTCCCCCAGCCGGTCATTGCGGCGCAAGCCATTTCAGGTGAAATCTATTTCACCCGAAATGCGCTTCCCGAGGAGGAGGAGGTTAAACGCGTTAAGATTAATACCAATACCGATCCTCCTCCTCCTGAAACGCGCGTTAATCCACAGGGTGACATAACACAAGACGCGCGCGTTAACGACCAGGGGGGTCCGGGGGGAATTGAGCTGCAATGCATTTCACCCGAAACCCATTTCACCGGAAATGGAGTGCCGGTCAATTCCGGGGCAGTCGGCGCCGGCGCAGCGGCGCTGGCAGGTCCGGCGTCCGAGCCGGCCAGCCCGACCCAAGCGCTGGCCGCGTTCCTGGTCGAGCAGGGCGCGTTTCCGCCGGTGGCGGCCGGGCTGGCCCCGGTCCTGTTGGCCCGGCTGGCGCCGGATGCGGCGCAGGTCTACGCGCTGGCGCTCCTGACGGCCATCGAGAGCAGCGCCGATGTGCGCCAGCGGCGCATCTACGGCGAGCAGATCATCGGCCGCTGGGTGGCGCGGCTGCGGAATGGCGCGACCCCGCCGCGCTGGGCCGTCGAGGAGGCCGAGAACGCCCTGGCGGCGCGGGAGCGGGCGGCGGACGCCGAGTCCGCTGGTGAGGAGCGGGCGGAGACAGACGCGGCTGGCGCCGGGGAGGCGTGGGCCGTCGGCGCACCCGAGCCGGAGGAACGGCCGTGGATCATGGGCGACGGCCGGGCCTGCTCCGACCGGGAGCTGTGGGACGTGATGCTGGCGCATCTGCGCCTGCAACTGCCCCGCAGCACCTTCGAGACGTGGCTGCGCGGGAGCCGCTGCGCCGGCCTGGAGGGCGAGCGGACGCTGGTCGTGCAGGTGGAGAGTGGCTACGCGGTGGAGTGGCTGACCCTGCGCCTGAAGAAGCTGGTCCTGCGCACGTTGGCCAGCCTTACCGGGCAGGACGGCCTGGATGTGCGGTTCGAGGAGGTATCATGATCGTGAGTGCCTTACAGACGAGTGCGACGCCGAGACAGCCGGGGCGCAGGGCCGTCCCATCCGGCAGGCGCCGCGCCGCGGAGACACAAACCAGGAGCGGCGTTGCCAGGCAGGCAGTGCGCGCCCCCAGCGCGGCGCCCCTGCGCCGGGAGGATTGCGCCGGGCTGGTTCTTGTCCTGGAGACCCAGGGCCAGTTCACGCCGGCGCCGCCTGAGCCGGCCTGGGCCGACCCGCGGCCGGACCTCGCTGCCGATCATGCGCGCTGGTTGACCTTGCTGGAGCTGGCCTACCGCCGCGACGGGGCCGACCCGCAGGGGGTCTTTGGCGCGCTGGTCGGGATCCGGTGCTGCGGCGCGGCGATCGCCTCCAGCGGCGGCGCCAAACCGGCCTGGCGCCTGCTGCGCGGGGAGATGAACGCGGCCGCCTGGCAGGCGGTCCGTGCGCAGTGGCTGATGCCGCATCTCAAGGTGCTGCAGGGGCTGCTCGGTGCGCCCGCGGCCGCACCGGCGGAGGAGGCGCAAAACCTATGAAACGACAGAACGGCATCGCGCTCACCGGCACGCTGTTGGGCGTCCGGGCCAGCCAGGTCACGGCCGGCGACCCTTCGACAGGCTCAGGACAGGTTCCTTCGGCGGGCGCAGAGCCGGCCCTGAACACCGTGAAGGGACAGGCCTTTACCGGCAGCTACGTCTCGGCCACGCTGGTCACCGACCACCTGGCGTACGGCGGCCACCATCAGGTCCTCTTCACCGAGGAGCACGCGGCCGACGTGCTGGCCTACTGGGCGCTGACCGACGGCAACCTGGATGTGGCGATCGAGGGCTGGCTGCGCTCGACGCCGGCCACCGCGACCGCGCCGGCCTCGGCGGCCGTAGTCGTGGACCGGGTGATCTATCTCTCGGCCACCGATGCTATGCGCGAGCAGGTGGCGCGCTATCGAGCGGCGGCCAGGCAGGGGGCGGGCCAGGTCTCCGCAGGCCGCAAACAAGCCAGAGTGAGGTGAAGCGGGGCGATGGACGATGCGAAATTCCCGGAGCCGGTGACTGTCAGCGAGCTGCGCGACGATCTGCGGCGCATCCTGGAGACGATACACTACTTCCGCCGGCGCTACGTGGTCATGCGCAACGGCGACATGATGGCGGTCCTGCTGGCAGTGGAGGACTTCCGGGAGCTGATCGCGGCGCCCGGCAAGCCGGTGAACATCGATCGCGAGTAGTCTGCTCGCGCGGGTCCGCGCGGCATCCGTGAGAAGGGGGGATTCAGCGGTGGTTACCAGGCGTCAACGCAAGCTCGAGGCAGTGGTCGAGCGGCTGCAGGTGCAGTACGGGCCGGTCGCCATCCGGAAGGCCGCGGCGGCGGAGCAGGTCGCCCGCGCGGCCACCGGCAGCCCCGCGGTGGACCGCCTCCTGGGCGGCGGCGCGCCGCGCGGCCGGATCACGGAGCTCCTCGGTGCAGCGACGTGCGGCAAGGCCACGCTGGCCGCCCGGATCATCGGCCAGGCGCAGGCGGCGGCTCCCGCGGACGAGCCGGCGCTGGCGGCGTGGCTCGACCTGCCGCGGACCTGCGACCCGGAGCACCTGCGCGGCTGCGGCGTGGCGCTGGAGCATCTGCTGGTGGTGCGGCCGGCCGCGGCGGAAGACGGGCTGGCAGTCGCCCGGCATCTGGTCGAGAGCAACACCTTGAGCGTGCTGGTCGTCGCCGCCAGCGCCGGCCTGGCGGAGGCGGATGCGGGCCTGGTCGCCGACAGCCTGGAGCACCTGGCCGCCCTGGTGGTCCGCACCCCGACCGCGCTGCTCTTTCTGACCGAGCCGGCCGCGGCCATGCAGACGCTGGCGCACGTGGCGGCGCTGCGCCTGGAGCTGCGCCGCGGCGGCTGGCTGCGCCGCGGCAGCGACGTGTGCGGCTACGAGGGGCAGATCCGGGTGCTGAAGAACCGTCTGGGTCTGGCGGAGGAGAGCGCCGCGTGGCGCGTCGAGTTTCCGGTGGGGGGATAAGATGTCTGGACAGCCAGCCAGTGACGCACGCCTGATCGCCTATCTGTGGGCACCGGAGTTCGGTGCGGCCGTCGCGCGGCGCGCCGCGCCCGGGCTGAGGCCGGGGCCGCTGGCGTTGCTCGACGACCAGGGGCGCGTGCTGGCCGTGGATGCGGCGGCTGCCCGCGCCGGGGTGCGTCCGGGTCTTGCGGAGCGCCAGGCCGCGCTCTGTTGCCCGGCCGCCGCGCTCCTGCCCGCGGCCCGCTTTCCGCTGTGGGAGGCGCAGGAACGCTTTCTCGACCGCCTCAAGCCCTTCACCGATCGCTGGCAGCCGGACGGCCTGGGCCGGGCCTACCTGGACGCCACGCACGTGATCGCACACAGTCCCGCCGCCCAGCACGCCGCTGACGCCGGCGCCTGGTGCCGCGCGGTGACGGCAGCCGCGCAGCTGCCGGGCTGGCAGCTGGCCATCGGCGCCACCGGCAGCAAGTTCGGCGCCAGCGTGGCGGGCCAGGTGGCCGCGCGCCGCGGGGAGCCGGTGCTGGCGCCGCCCGCGCAGCGGGCCTTCCTGGCCGGGCAGCCGGCCGAACTCCTGCCGTTGGATGGGGACGCGCTGCGGCAATTGCGCCACCTGGGGATCCGCACGCTGGGCGCCTACGCGCAGCTGCCCACCGCCGGCGTGCTGACGCGCTTCGGCGCGGCCGGCCGTGTGGCGCAGCGCTGGGCGCTCGGGCTGGACGACCGGCCGGTGACGCCGCCGTGGGAGGCGCCGGAGTGCAGCGCGCGCGTGGCATTCGAGACGCCGGAGGCCGACAGCACGCGGCTGCTGGCGGCGCTGCAACAGCGCGCCGAACGGCTGCTGCGCCCCCTGCGCGGCCGGCTGCAGGCGATCGCCCGCCTCCTGCTGGCGGTCACGCGCGCGGACGGCCGCACCATCCCGATCGCCCACACCTTTCCCCTGCCCACGGCTGCGTGGGAGGCGATCCGGCTGGCGCTGGCCGGGCTGCTGCCCCGGCTGCCCGCGGACGGCCAGGGCGTGACGGAGGTGACGTTGACGCTGGCGGGCATCACCGACACGCCCGGCCAGCAGTTGGCCCTGTTCGCGGACACGGCCGCGGCCCCGCGCAGCCGGCTGACCGCGACGGTGGACCGCCTGGTCGGGCGCTTTGGCGCCGACGCCTTCCGGCTGGCTTGCGTGCCGGACCCCGATCACGTGCTGCTGGAGCGGCGGGCCGCGTTCGCGCCCTGGCACTGACATGACGCGCTTCTGGCCGCACGGCGAGCCCGTGCAGATGCTGCTGGACCCGGCGGGCGCGCCGCACAGCTTCGCCTGGCGCGGGGCCTGGCATGTCGTAGCGGTCGTGGCGCAGCGCTGGCGGGTGCGCACCGAGTGGTGGCTGCCCGAGGGCGAGACCTGGCAGGAGTACGTCAAGCTCGCCACCGCCGGCGGCCTGCTCTGCATCCTGGCGCACGATCTGCGGGCCGATTCGTGGCGCATGATCCGAGTGTATGACTGAGGGCGGAAGGCGGAAGGATGAAGGCTGAAACTGCCCTTTTGCTTCATCCCTCATCCTTCATCCTTCCGTCTTGCCTATGTACATCGAGCTGCACTGTCACACCTACTACTCCCTGCTGGACGGCGCGTCCTCGCCGGCGGCGCTGCTGGACCGCGCCGTGGACCTGGGCATGCCGGCGCTGGCGATCACCGACCACGATGGTCTGATCGGCGCGGTCGAGTTCTGGCGCGCCGCGCGCGAGCGGGGCGTGCGGCCCATCATCGGCGCCGAAGTGACCCTGGCGCGCG